>NZ_QYZD01000025.1:0-78829 GCF_003591545.1 Paenibacillus thiaminolyticus | reverse complement strand
TTGAACCCCTGCTTTTCCTGCTGTGTAGCAGTTATAGCAGAACAAATCGCACCACTCTCCTATTCATTTCTTCATCTTCCTTGTTTTGCGACGCATCATTGATATTGTATTTTACGATTTTCCCCGGTCGTGCCGACGTCCTCCAACCCGGCCAGACGCGTTTTTGGTAACGTTCATATCGCTTTTGTTTCCACTTCGCGTTTTCGCTTTTGCGAATCCGTTCCTTCTGTGCGGATTCTTTCTTGTTTGCAGTCGCAGACTGTGGCGCTACAATGTTATTAATAGCATTTAATTCCTGCCGTGCTTTCGCTTTCTTGCGTTCCTCTTTGGCTTTTTGCTGTCGCCGCATATTAGCAGCTGTTCGTTCAGTGTTTGCCTTTTTCCTTTGCTCGTCTGTCATACTGTTCCAACCTCCAAACTCCCTATTCATTGAATTACTTCGAGCGAAGAAGCTGGAACATCACGAACAACATGGGCCTTTCCGTCAATTCGGACTATGGCAGCCTTATTGAAAACCCATAATATTCTACCTTGATCCCCAACTTTAGCACGCCGCGCTTTTCCGTTCCAAGTGGTTACATCTTTGGTAAACCTCACTCGATCATCGATTTTCAACATGTTCACTTCCTATCTTCTACAGTCCTGATCGAAAACTCCATACTTCTCACACTCTCCTTTAAGATTAACTCTCCTCAATTGCATCTCTTACGAAGCTTCATCTTCGTGTTCTCCAATGATATCTTCTTGATGATCAACCTGTTCCAGTGGAATCCGCGTTAGGGAAACATAACCGGAGCCGGCATCATTAATGTCTACATCACTGAGGCAAATCGGACAATTAGCTGATGACTGTTCCTCCAACCTCGCATCAATTCCAAATGTAATCTTGCAACTGGAACATTGATAAAAATGCATTTGGGGATAAAAATCAACTACAGGGACGCATGCACTACAAAGATCTTCATCCTCATTAGCCCATGAACAGGGACCATTTTCGGTCACACAAGCATGCTCTTCTATACAGCCACAAACTTTACAAACACCAACACCGAATCCAAACATAAGTCGTACACCCTTTCTAATCATCACTGTTCAGCAGCCCGCCATAACGTTCCTTTTCCTTTTCTGGACTCCTGGTATAAGTCGAAATGTACCTTTCATTACGATGCCCCAATTCCTCCTGCAACACAAAAGGATTTCCCTGCGTCCGCCTGGATAGATCGAAGGCAAATGTGTGACGCAAGCTATGCGGATGCAGCGGTGAAATCTTTCGTTCCGGATCATTTTGCTCTGCATCGTGCCATTCCCCGATTTTTTGGAGAATACGGTTTATACTCCGCACATGCATCCTCCCTCCAGGTCTTCGCTCTGGTATAGATAAAGCTGTAAGAAAGAGCGCTTTGCTGTTTTCATCTGTATCTCGGACACGTTCATGCTCAATGTAATCGGCCAATGCTTTTCGAAGATCAGAACTCAGACTCTTATTAACGAGTGTCATTCCCTTCCCTTGAACATTTAACAACTTGGCCTTTCTTGACTTTCGAAGCTTATCAGGTTCATTTGGATCTAATTGATCCAAGTTTAGATTAACAATCATTTCCCTTCTTATACCGGTATCTAATAACATGAATACAATAGCTCGATCTCGCTTCGGTCGAGCATTCTTTTTCAATGGTGCCTGCTTGCCTTTCCATCTTCGACCCTTCAGCTGGTGAAACCGTTCCAGCCGATCGCAAATATTGAGTAAAGAGATAATCTGATCATCATTTAGCGCTCTTGCTTCCGGAGCCGGCAGCTTAAAGTCTTTGACCCCCTTTGTAGGATCTTTAGGCAACAGATGAGGGGCCTTCCCCTTCACCCAACCTATAAACTTAGACAAATGCGCCTTATGGTTATTAGCCGTCGATGCATCAAATGGATGGGGCGCATCCGGATCATCTGGATATAAATGATCCATCCAAGCTTCGACATCACGCTTTGTTATGGTTGAGACTCGATCATGGCCATATCTCTCCTGATAGAAAACAAGAAATCGCTGCAGCTGCAGATCAATCTTTTTTTCAATATCACGATCCCTTACTCCGATGATCTCTTCATGCATAAATCGTTCCTTCCAAAAAATTAACGAGTCATCTGCCACATTTGGCAGCTTAACCACCTTCTGTGACGTGTTTTGTCCCACTTCCTATTTCCCCCAATCACGCATAACGCCAGTTCCATCAATGAATCAATATTTTTCCATAAATCCATTATAGCATATTCACGTCACAGAAGGAACATTCCGTGATGTGTTTTTTAATGTGAAGTTTCGTCCTACCTCTTTTCACAAGAGAAGGTACATTCTGTTGCGAGTTAAATTTTGATGGTATTATGCGTAGTTCAAATGTCCAACACAGCAAGTATCCATACAATCCTATCGATACCCTATTATTCATGTGGCCATTTCACCTACCTTCACTCGAAATCCTGCCAAAGATGAAAAAATGGCCGGAAGATGACCATTGCGCGGGCTAGAAGAAACCATAATTAAGAAGCTTCTTTAAGCACAATGCTTAAACCACTCTCTCATGTCATGATTATATGAGGACGAATCCCTTATACAGACTTTTCCAATCAATATTCGCTTATGATCGTTATCAATTTTGTAGAATATTCTTACACGATGTTTCTTCGTTCTTTTTATATCCGGAAATTTATTTAATTTTTCAGAGACTAGATTTCCATCATTTTTTTTCAGTGCATCTAATATCACTGATACGATTTGTTGTTCATTAAAATTTAGGCTTTGTATTTCTTTCTTTACTCGTTTAGATACGAATTCAATTTTGTACAACACGGTCCACCTTCTTTATAATCAATATGGCAATATTATCTTCCAATCTTACTTGACAAATTCAAGATACTTATTCGATCTAATAATCATTTCAGTACTAATATTTCCTTTGTATTCATTTTTTCGTAAGTGTCCATAAGCAACAACATTCCGCCCCTCCAGTTGTGATGCCTTATATGTAAAGTGGCAATAATCCTTTTCAAATATAACAACCTTAAATGACGTGTTTTTTACTTCAGCAAACTGTAAGAGCATGACTTTTTCCCCCTTCCAAACCTTTTCTATCTGGCCATGAACAAAGTAGCCTGTTAATGGCAGTATTTGATCACTCCATAAAAGCTCATGTGCTTTATCTTGAGATACGATAACAGATGATAAGGGTACCTCTATCCCACGACCAATATTAAAGTGTATGGAGGAAAGAAGGTCAGGTTCGTTCATAGTAAGTAAATTAACTACACCCTTTAATGAAGTAATCGATTTAGGAGATGCATTAGGCTCCTTTATCTTTGGTTCATTTTTTTTCTTATTATCTGCTGGTGTACGATCAACACTTTTTTTCTCGTATTCCGGGTTAAGGCTACGTAGGTTGAGGTTAATTACATTCTTAGCGGAATTTAAAATGTCTGGTTCATTCTGAAAGTCGGCTATTTTTGAAATCATTTCAGGTATGGATAAAGGTCGATAAAAAGCGCAGCATGGACGGTGTCGAGAAGATTCTGACTTACCGGTTGTCTTAAAATGTGCTGACTTCATTCCCGTTGAGGGTACGAAAATAACCTCAGCTCCACATGATGCATCAAAACAGAATATAGGAGTTTCCCCGAATTCAGAATCGTCAGATGCTAAAACAATATGTCCATTACTCAACCTTGCTTGAATCATAGTAGGTCCCCCTTTTCATATAATAAAAGCGGCCCTAGCCGCTCATTTTACATGATTATGGTCTATCCAATTATGCGGCCTCGGATGAGGAATCCAGACTTGACCCAATTTGTCCACCGTTCCGTATTGCCCGTATCCATCCTTATCAACAATCCATGCAATGTAAACCCGTGATTCTGCATTTTCAAGGTGTAACGGTTCATGGACCGGCGCTGTTGTTTTTCTAATAAAAGGACTCCATCCCCATACCAGATTGTGATTTGCAATCAAAGGTTTTTTTGAAGTGTTTAACACCCACACCCCGAAATTTCTCTCAACGTCCACATACCAATTCATATCTTTTCTTGGAGGAGCTATTGGTGGTTTCTCAGGGTACCCGAAATAAGTAGTTATTTCCTTTTTATGTTCCAGCCATTCATTGGCACTTTCAAAGTGTTGGTAATATTTATCTATCGAAATTCCATCAAATAGATCCCTTATACCGGGTGATTTTTTTCTCTTAAAAGGAACAACGACACCCATAATCATTCGCCTCCAGTTAATAAAAATGCAATATCATGTAAGGAAGTATACTAAATAGGATTGTGAGGAAAATCATTCCCCAAGCTAATAAAGACCAAAAACGAGCTACTTGCGGGTTTTTTTTAGCTTTAGCGAGTCGGTTAAAAATTAGAAACATGAGAGAAAGGATCAGAGTCAGTAACACCCCGTATTTCTGAAGAATAGCTAATCCGCTAAACATCCAGTCTTCTATCGCCTCAGGCGTAGGCAGTGCCGGCAGCATATCATCACCGTCGCTAAATCTAGGAAGGGAGAGCCTTTTAGACAAAATCACTTTTAATGACCCCCCCTTTTATTTTTATCGTTTTGATTGTGCCATCTTTACAAAAGAAACAAAGTTGACCCGATCTTAAGTCACTTGTGTGCAACTTAAATTCAACAACGTCACAGATATTGTCAAAGTTATCTGTATCTAAATTAACTTTTTTGGTACGAGCCCCTTTTCCGTCTACCCCAATTGTTTCAAACGTATTGTATTCAAATCGAGCCGAGGTCTTGGGGTTGAAATGTAAAGTGAACGAACCTCTCGAACCATTATTTGTGATTTCGGGGCAATAGTGAGTTATCGACTTTCTAACTAATTCCATAAATTCGTTTACTTTTCTTATTTCCAATTCTGCCACCTCTATGTATCAGATAAGTAAATAATTTTATGTATTTTCTTATAATAAATTAGATACGTATCATTTATATAGAATAATAATATAGTCCATATTTCATATATGTCAAGGTAAATTATTGTATTATATGAATTATCCAACAATTTACGCGTATAGCCAGAGTAAAAGGGACTAGGTCAAAAGTATGACCTAGTCAAATCGCAATTTCGTTATCTAATTTCCAGAGGTTTAAAACCTCTTTCTTGCCATTTTTGTGACGAATTTGGACCTTAATCCAGTCCCCTTCGTCTATTTCATGAAATTTTAGATGGGATAAATAATGCTGCGTAAATCCGTCTGATAGTAAGACAAGATCTTCACTAAACTTCGAACTTAATTGACAATCCCAAAAATGATAGCCGTCTTTATCCAAGGCACTCTCATGCACATCAATTTTTAGATTTATTTCATCAATATCAAGGTGATTATCCTCAGGAACAGATTCTGTTGGCATTTCAGCATTAGATTGATTCTCCAAGATAATATCAGCTGACTTAATGCCTAAAGCCTTTAAAAAATTACTTGAAAACTCTGGCATCGGAGCCGCCTCTAATGTTTCGAAACAAGGCGCTAAATCGCTGGAAGCCTCCATTCCATTTTCCCTCTCACCCACTAACATTTTAGTGCTATCCAATTCATTCTCTTCCCCAGCGTAGATTAGGGACCCTATTCGATTTAGGAGTCTCTGTTCCCGTTGTTTAAAGTCATAAAATTTCCCTTCAAAATAAGCTACTTTTGCCTTTTCTTTCACATAAAGAATCATCAAAACGATACTTATCACGGCCAAAATGTATACCACCGTTAATCCCTCCTTTTAGATCCACGCAAAAAAGCCCTATAGAGGGATGTAGAGCGAATTTATTTGTAGAAAATTTGGTTCTACAAATAAATCGCTCTTTTACATACCACCCTATAGGGCTTAAACTCTTGAGCTCAGGCTCTTCTTTATAAAAATAAAGTGAGCATACCAAAAATAAATACATGTTCATTATATCAAATTCATGGATTATAGCAAAGAAAAAATACTGTTTGATCGAAATCAAACAGTATTTATCTTTTAAAATAACATGAGGTCGCCTGATACATTTTTTCTTTTTGTTTCTGTTTTACTCCTAAGATATGATCCCATTGGTGCACCACTTCTTAATAACTGTTTAACAGTTGAAAAGTATTGAGGGTGTTTAGACGGGTTTTTTAATATGAGCATCTCTTTCAATCGCTCAAGCAATTCCTCATCTTCAAGATAGAGTAGCTCTTTTCGAGGAACATAGTAAACATTTATCCCATCTCTAATTCTGACTTGGGGACTATATAAGCTTTTGCTATCTTCACTGAGTATAATAACATCTTTGTCCTCCTTCAGCCATCTCGCCTTCCTCATCATAGTCCCATCCCTTCAATAGCTTCCGTAAAGGCTTTAACCTGTTCATGACTGATCATCTGAGCTCTACTGCCTGCTACCTGTGCATTAAAATTGATTACATGCGTGTAAATTGTATGATTGTGCAATATATTATTTACTACATTATTGGAGATTTGTGCCGCAAACTTGTTTGTAGTAGCTCGTTGTGGAGCTGATAAGGTTGTAGCTCCGCATCCGGGCATCGGGATTTCATCTTCTTCAAAGACATCCGGAAAAACAGTCGCGACCGGCTCCAGAATGACCTGATTATCTAATTTGAACCCAAGCACCACCTGGCCACCAAAACCGCTTGTTTCATCTTTATCTTTTGAAACTGCCTCAACCCCTGCATCTAAGTACAATAAATTAGGTGTTTCATCGCTCATAAAGAGTTCATGCAAGATTTGTCTGGTCTTATTGTTGTCAACCATTGCAATAACAAAGGGGATAAAAATAATCTGACTCTCATCGTAAGCCGTCGGACATATAAGCCTTTGTATAATGGCAACATCCTTAATATAATCCGCATAAGCTTTTATGTTTAAATGATAATGTCCACCATATCGGTCCGCTAGCGAATGCACTTTATACTTTGATACATCTTCTTCATCAAATAATTGGTTTCCTAAATTCTTCTTCTCCACTATATCTCCATCAATTAGCAAGATTTCATCAAAGAATAAATGGAATGAGTCCGCATCCATATATGTTCGTATATCCTGGCATAAGCTTCGGAAGAAATGCGAACCATTGGCTCCCGCTCCGATTAGATAGAAATTGATATATAGACCTTTCCCGATGCCATCAATCTGGACTGTATTCATCTTGGCTCCTCCTAATAAAAAGAGGCAATGCTGTGTGCAAAGCCTCTTTTGTTTCTATTTAGTTAGATATAATTCTTCTGGTCCAAGCACTCGGAAAACGATGATCTAGAGTACTGCCGTCGTCCTCAAACAAATCTTCTATCCGTATCGAGAAGAAAGTCCCGTTAAATCCGGTTCTGAATTGAACACTTGGCTTATCATGAGTTAAATGACCAATGACTCCACTGATTCGGAGTGCTTGATCATTTATATCGTCAATTTCCGAAAACTTAGCCTCCATTTGATGATGTGAGTGAATCACCATTACAATGTCTTTATACAGGAGCTCATCAGGAGAAACATAGCTTCTGACTTCATATGTAGATATCTCCTGGCAAGGAACAAACACCTCGTATGCTTCTGTACTGTGATCGAACAAAAGATAAACCAGAACTTCTAAACTCTTTTCCGAGTATACCCTGAAAAAGGATACAATTTGGTTAAGTAGCCTTATTGGAATCTTCTTTAATTTTAACTCTACCCCTTCATTTATCAGGTCAAGCTCGCGTATTTGACGGGCCTTTCTTTTCACTTTGACGTACTCCGTTTCTCGACATTCGATGAGATCCCCATTTCTTGATGCAATAATCTGTACGGGTTTCTCGAGCTTGTTTTCTTCGTAGTCATCTAATGTCCAGTGGAAACTTCGAATCGCTGATGGTAAAGAGCCCATCTTCTCCATAAAGACAAAAGGATATAATCTCTTCTGGTCTAGATCGTAGTCCCACTTCGTTCTCGAAGCTGTAAATTCATAATATTCCCGAAATAGACCTTCTCGAACCTGGTCAAGCGTAACCTTCCCTGACTCCGGAACTTCCTCAATGAGATCGGAAACGAGGAACGACCTGCTCGCGTAGTGGACTGTAAAATCCATATCCACTTCGATATTTTGGTCTTTTCTGGACATACTTGCATACTTAGAGCTTTTCTTTTGCATAGCTGCAGCTGTATCAGCAGACTTCGGCTTCTTCACTGTTTTATTTTGTTTTACTTCTTTCTTCTTCGTAACTTCACTTTCCTCAAACAGTCCTAATTGAATAAAAGTGTCAAAGCTCATAAAAATAAAACCTCCTAATTGTATAAAATATCTGCTACTTTCAATCCCATAGGGACTAACAACTCTTCATCGAACGGAGTGTCTTGCATACTGATCAATAATGATCGCAAGTCTTTCCCCGTATAATCTCTTTGATATAAGTCAAAATTTTTGGGAGCCCTTAAAAAACGATAGGGTAAAGACTCCAGTTGCCTCAGATCTTTATAGCCTACTTGATTTAAAGTAGACCAACATATTGATCCCTCAGTATTAACATTTGAATAGGGATAGTGGTACAATTTCGTCTCTTCATTCAGAATGACATCTTTATAAGCAGCGACTTTTGCCAGCACTCTATTCTTCATTTGAGCAAACCAGAATAGCAAATTAGGGTGCCCTACGTTTTTATATAGACTTGGTTCTCCACCTTGGTGACCCTCTAATACCACATCATGTAAACATTTCTCGTGTTCTATTCCGACAACTCTTCGATTTTTCCCCTCCTGGTAGAACACACAGTTTTTAGGTAAGATAGGTGAACTGATGCTCCTATCCAAACTAAAATGGCTAATGATCTGGTTTAGTTTTTTAACATCCAGAGCTTCAAGTGCAGTTGTTACATAAGCACCAAGTTCCTCTTGCTCCTTTTGCAGATTTAAAGTTATGGCCTTAAACAGCTTTGGGTAGAACATTTCTTTATTCGTAAATAGCTCTGATTTACGAATTAGAGCGGACAATAGCTCTTCGATAATCTTTATATCTTTCACATGGGTAACTCTCTCTAGTAAACCATTTAAGATGTTTGTCCATAGTTTAGAATCGAGCTCTTCCAGGTTAATGCTGCTTCCTAGTTCCCTAAACAATTTAGACGCTAACCCATTGTGTTCATATAAGTTCACCGCATCCAACAAAGTCCCAAACAACTCATCGGGACGTATCCCTAAGCTACCTGTACGGTGCAACAATGACCGAATGATCTCATCCCAATCCTCTTCCTCCAAGAGTGCATCCATGAGAAAATGCGTATCCAAATGTTTGAGAATGACAGTTGTGAAATCCGTCATCTTTATCTTCCGTTGATTTACGATTAGATCGTTAACGGTTTCTTCAACTTTTATCAGCTCCGTTGGTTCACCGATCTCCAGTCTTACCTTCCTCATTGCATTCCTCATCCTCCACATGAAATAGAAATTGGCTAATTCTCATTAGTTCATCAATAAAAGAGTGGAGAAAAAGATCCCACTCTTGCTCAAAATGGATTACTAATCCCTTTTCGTTAGTCTCTACCGTCATCACTTGCCCTGTGTATTCACAACTGAGTACTTTGTGTTGTACACAACCCGACAATTTCTTTTTAGATTCAGCCGTTAATGAAATCTGATATTCAAGGACGTTATCAGTTTTCATTACCTGACAGAAACGAAAAAGAACGCTTAATACCTCTTCCATATAATCCCCTGGGTAATCGCAGCGGAAAGGCATACTGGAATTCAAGGCATAACCGTTCTCCATAAGCTTCGTTAAACATATCAAAGTGTCCAGAGTACCCAAATACCTCTGCATGGTATCATAAGTCAGAAAAAGTACCCTCACTAGAAAAACCTCTTTTTTTCAGGCCGAATGTCAGTGAATATACGCTTGAAATCAGAAGCCCGATTTACTTCAATAATACTTTGCCCTTCATTAAAATAATCTGTGTCTTCACTTCCATACTCATCTGATTCGTAGTTGTAAAACTCCTCAAACGCTGAAATCAGAAGTGATGAATCCAGATGATTTGGCAACTCGATTAATCCACACTCATTCGAGTATGCAACTAAATGCATAGCCATTAATTTTCCCTCTACTACATTCACGTGATTCTCGCACACACAAGCACTCATAATGGTATCTACCATATTCCCTTTCAATTCATAACCCCCTTCATTTTTAGGTAACAAAAAAACCCTACGGGAGGTCATCCATACAAGAAAGATCTTGTATGATTCGTACCACCCATAGGGTTTATCGCTTGAGATAAGGCTCTGTATAGAGCAAAAATAAATCGTTATGCTCCTATATTAACAAAGTTTGGTCGTGCTGCCAAGTTGAAATCCTATTTTAAAAGTTCCAGCACAGTTGATCCTCATTCACGCGTTTTTTTAGTTTTTTCTGATCTTTTAAGTTCTTTATTTCAATTACATTATCAGGCTGCTTACACTTATTCCCGAACACAGGAATCACTTCAGGCTGTATGTCCGGGAAAATACGCTCCATACTCTCTTCAGCAAATATGGTTCCAAAAATATTTTCGTCCGCAGCCGTTTTCTGCTCCGTATCATGTCTCTTACTGATATCAACACCACATAATAGCAAAGTTTGATTCGTGAGTTCCTTCATACGATCCTTCAGGATAGCTGCAAATTCAGCTTCTTCAACCATTTCAATGCCTTCTAAGTCTTTAGTAGCCAGTCTGTTCCATGTGTCTACCAGGTTATTGGATGCAAAGCAGCTGGCTAGATCACTGGCCAATGCGGATTGGGAATCGCGCGAAAACTCTGCTAAGTCCGACTTGTCCAAACGTCCCTCGACCATTAGGGCGTGTCCACGGGCGTGCATGACATGAACAAATTGAGTCATTTGTTGAGTACCATTGTAGACAGGATAATAGACCCGGCATTCCTTTTCTTGCCCTATTCGCCAAGCCCGTCTTGAGGACTGTCTTACCGTAGATACTTCATAATTTAATTGATAAAAAATAATCGTATTCCAATACATAAGGTCTAGTCCAACTTCAACGAGTTTCATATTCGTAATAATGACAGGTACTTCGTCTGATTCCAACTCATACAAACGCTCCTGTCTTAATTCGGTATTTGGCTCATCTAGAATACAGCACCTTATCCCGCTCCGGGTTAATATATCATGCAGGCGCTGATTCATTTCATAACCACCCGTGAAGTTATTATAAATCGTTACCCTTCTGTTCTCATTTAGCTCCTTTCGTACCAAATCTACTAACCATCTCTCTTTGGCATGGAGTTCTCCTTCTAAGGCGGGAGCTATGATACATTCCTCGCCTATCACCACCTTAGCCCCTAAATCCGGTCGATCACCGTACATGATCGTAGATGGATTAAACTTTGACCATACACCAACGCTATCTCTTCCAGAAGAAACACTTTTGCATGTATCATATAAGCGTTTGTGAAAAAACATGTACTTCTGCTTATGCTCCTCGTCCATGTCGATAAAGACTGGTATTTCCTTTAATTTCACCAAGGGCAATCCTAGATCGCTGAGCTCCAAGAAACCACTCTTATGAAGCAAGAAATTAGCCGTAAGCTGTGGAGCAATACCTGCAGCTTCCCTTACTTGTTGCCCCCTCCGTTTGCGCTTGGTGATGACCCCTTCGTCACCTTCTTCAACCGATACAACCTTTTCAAGTTTGCCGAAGCGGGATGCCCACTCTTGGACGCCCGACTCGTACGTTATCCCAGCCTGAAGAAGTGACTTAGCATCCGTTCTCCATAGCAATTCCTTAATTGAAGTCGATTTTCCGTTCGTGACGGTCCCTGTGAGCATGAGGACATGTTTGGACGCAGCAACCATCTGTGCAAAAGCATAACCTCGTCCAGAGTCTTCCGCCTTGCACTGATGAGCTTCGTCGCAGATATAGAGGTCAAAATATTTGTTCATTTTCTTCAGCACATGAGCGATGCAAACCCTCGGTTTCCTTCTAGTCTCTGCACGCTGTTTCAGTGCCGGCCGCCATAATGGGGTGCTACATTTCAAGTTACGTTGTTCATCATCGTTACCTTCCTTTGCTTCTTCAGCAGCTTCATGAGCATTACACTTTAACATAAGCCGCTTCTTATGGAAGGAAACTTTATGTGATAATGGAATCCCATTCGGCTGCATGGTATGGCTTGCTAAAGCTGCGAATATATCTTCCTCGGAAGGTTCGAGGCCTGCTGCAGCATCCTCCCAGCTAGATTCAACATAATCACCGATATCATTTTTTACATACAATGGCTGGCCACAATCCGGACAATGCCAAGCATATGACTTTTTCCCCTTTAGTCTTTTCCAAATGCCTGAGAAGACTTTTTCACCGTCTAATTTAGCTCGGTCAATGCCTACAAGAGTAAATTCAAGTGAGTTAGGATCAGGACGATACCCACTTTTCACTTCTCGGTACATTTTGAGGACATCCTCACTGTTACGGAGGATCCTTACCTTTGCATGAGGAATTGTGAGTGCTATCTCTTTGTCCTTCCATTTCGGTAAAGTAATTCCCGGTGCTGAAAGTAAAATAGACGTTCCCTTCTTCGCTTTTCTCCGTTTCTTTGTCTCATGCATCACATGCGATACACCACATGCGACAATCGATTTACCCGTCCCCATATCGCCGCCACATATGCAACTTTCTTCATATATTGTATTGATAATCGCTTGGATCATGTGGGCTTGAATCGGAAATGGAATCCGCTTCATATCCGCTATTGCTGGATCTACCGGTGAGTCCAATGTATGACGCGGCTGTTTTTGTTCGAGTTTACGCGCTAGATGCTCCGCGTTCCTGAGCATATAGGTTTTGAGATCCCACCCGTACTCAAACTCACCTATTACATCGCTGGAAGGAATACATAGTTGCCCACTTCGCAATGCTGTCCTTATCAGCTCAATGGCTTCATCTTCCGAGCACCTGAATTCAATACATTTTGCTTGTTCCCAATGAGTAAAAAGTTCATTCCGAAATATTTTAAGCTCACGAATACGGCTTTTAAACAGAGTTGGATAGTGATTTATCCATTCCGAAGGGAAACCAAAGCGCTCAATCACATGTAAGGAGAGGGCTGTATCGATATCACCGTCCGCTGCAAAGATGTACGCGGAATCGGATCCCTTGTCTCCAGAAATGGATTCAACACCATCTATGGTAAGCATATTGTTGTACACTACACCATGGGCTACATCGCCCATACCAATCTTTTTTTCCAACCGTTTATATTTCTCCGTGGTTCGTTCAAAACGATCCGATTGATATGAAAGCGTGCGCCCCTCTAGAATACCTGCACTTATGGCAGAAACAGCATCGGGAATACCTACATAAGAGGCTAATACGATCCCCCATCCCTCGCCTCTCTTATCCATATCCGTGACCATCAAGTGTAAATCAACCTCAAAATTTCTTTGAGTATCCCACATCATCAGTTTTTGACTGTTCATAGTTGCAATCCTCCATAAAAATAATAAAGCGAGGATGTTACCCCCGCTTGATGTGCTTCGTTATTCGAGATCATAGACATTATCAGGTGTAAAAACTCGAACAACACTTTTAAAATAATAGGTTGTTCGTTGACCCGATAAATTACCATCATCATCATAGACGTTTGAGTTTTCATTTCTCTGTTTAGTCAGACCGGAAACAATATGGCTTCCTAAATTTCCTCCGACTGCACCAGCAGCAATGGCTACTCCCATATGTGTTGGTTTTAACGGCAGCATCGGTCTCTTCATTTCGATATCTTGACACTGATGCATAAACCTCTTCTCAACTTCATGGAATACTGACGAATTTTTTAAATCTGTCTTTAGTTCATCAGGATGTAAACGACCGGCACGGAAAACCATCAGATCCTCAGTCGAAGCGGGAATGATAATGTCCTGTTCTATCTCAGCGAATGTAGGAAGGATTTCTTTAGTCCCTTCACCGATAGATTTCAGCAGCTTATAATTCTCTTTGCTGTCTGGTCCTTTACCTAACGTGGCAATGACTACAATTTGTTTGAATACATCATAATTTCCATCTGTAAAACGGTAGACTCTAAAATTACGGAATCTACCACTCAATATGCTCGCCGTATCCTTCAGTACATACTGCGGGATACAGAACATAAGAATTCCGTCTTTCTGCAGAACACCATACTTTGCACTTGTTAATCTTCGCAAAAAAGTAAGCTCAGCCCTCTCTCCGAAACCGTCCTGGTACGGTGGGTTCAACCAAAGTAAAGAGAACTTCGGTTCTGTCCTCAAATTTTCATATCCATCGTGGATCACCACATCAATTTCCGTTTGTGAAGCAGCCTCATAACGGGATTTTTCTAGTTCTACCCCGTATGTTTCAGTCCAGACGTCTATCTCCCTAAAACGAGAATGGAGAAGGCGCAATGCTGTACCTTCCCCACAACAGGGATCCAATATCCTTATTCTTTCGTGTTCTTGATCCACTTCGCACTTGAGTTTACTGCATAACAGAGAGAGTTCTTCCATTGGCGTTGCGAAATAGCCTGCTTTTGATTCAGAACCTAAGCGTGCCATATGGAATCACCATCTTCCTCAAAAAATGCAATGATTTCTTCATCTTTAGTCAATTTAGATATTAGTTTTGACACGGACCATTTGATAGCACAAAAGATCAAGAAGAAGAGAAAATTGGCTAACAGGATCAGAAAAATACCCAATAACATAAAATTCGCCTCCTTAAAATAAATAAGGAACCTTTGTTTCTAACCCACTGAGTTAGCTTCAAAGGTTCCTATATAATCTTGCGAACGCAAAAAAAGCCCGTTTACAAGACGCCTCATGTCGATGAAATCGATAATCACATGATACCCTTAGGGTTTGACGCTTGAAAACAGGCTCTTATGAGCATTCATTAGATTTAATGTGCCCATTATATCAACAAACTAAAAAGATGTCCATGCTCATACATGGACATCTCATACTTCTTTAGTTTTGCATATTTCCTTCAATGATAATGGTATAGAGACCTTTGCCTTCTATTTTTTGAAACTTTCCCTTAGCCAAACAAATGGCTCGGACATTATCCTCATGATTTTCATCTGTATGAAAGAAAATGTCTAAGCAGCTTTGATCAAGTCCTGGTTGCATCACACATACTGTGACATACCGATCATTTGGCAACTTAATCGATATCGTATTCATCCAATCAGCCTCATCTTTTGGAGTCAAATGAGACATATCGACAAGGTAATGCATGCAACCATTAAATTTCTTGTATCCTTTTTTCTTAGCTTCCTCCGGAGTCGCTTTTTCAAAATTGACTTCCTTTTGCATTTGAATTCCTCCTATAAATTCATATTATTGGGCAATCAGTTGAAACGCGTTTTTATCTCTTCAGATTTGAACTGTTCGCCTTCATATTGAAAAATCCAGTGACTATCTTTTTTGTGGGCTCTAATCATTTCGTTGAAATCAAAGTCCCATAACGAACCCGCTTCAATCAGGTGATATTCCGCATAATTACCTACTTGCGAGACATAAAGCAGCCCAAAACATCGCTTTGTTTCACTGGTAAACAACAGGTTCGGGGGATAGCCTGGTTTCATTAACTTTGTTTTGGCAATGTACGCTTCTCTTTTTATCTTTTTGGGTCTAGGCAACCTGTTTTGTTTCAATGATTGAATAAAAGCTAACGTCATGATGAGTCCTCCTTAAAATAAAAAGGAAGACTGCCACATAGTGTGTTCAGTCTTCCTTATGTTCCAAATGTGAATATCCTCAACTTACAGTTCAAACTCTTGGCCTCTATAGCCCCGATTAAATAAATCATCGATCCCCTTCCCTAAATCCTCCGGCCATAACCATATCTTCAATCGAATGTTCTGCTCTCGGAAGATGGGTCGGACTTCTTCAATACAACTCAGTACGCTTTTACCTACATTCTTTGAGTCATTTTGAGAATCTGCGTCAAAGGTGAAAATCACTTCTTCTGGCTTCAGCTCCAGTGTAGGTTCAAGTAATACTCTCCAAGAGCTGACACCTGCTGCCTGTAAGTGCAGTTTTCCCGTAACTTCAGAAGCCCGGTCACCTTTCAACGCACCCTCTCCCCAACATATGGACCGAGTATCCATGAGCTGGTTTAATGGAGTTCCTGGCGCCCACTTCTTAAGAATAGACGATGGTACTGCAGCATGATAAGGAGATGGTGTCCCTAGTAGGGTTCCCTTTAGAATTCCTCTTTCCTTAAACACATCGCTTGCGAGCCATTTATATTTAGCACCTGGTTTAAGAAATACCCGTCCATCTGGTAGCTCAATGGGAAGCTGCTTCTTCGACCCCTCCCATAAGATCTCACCAGTTGAGGATGAGATGACCTGAACCTTATATGCATTAGCCCGAACTTTTAAATTCCCCTCAAAAGAAACAAGTGGCGGCGGATTGTCGAAACGGATTTGCCAACCTTTTATTTGGTTCGTAATTGATCGATAAGGAATTAAGAAACCCGCCCCTTGCAGAACAGTCCAGAATTCTTCATGAGTACCCTTACATAATGAAAAGCCTGGTATGCCGTCTAATTGTCCGACTTCTCGAACCAGCTGTTTGGTCTGTGCAAGCCGCTTCTTCTTTTCTGGAACCAATGTCCGATACCTTCTTGCTCTCACTTCTCCTGCTGAGAATTTACGTTCATGAATAAAATGCTTCATGTGGTCATCCGAAAGTTCAAGTAATGAGGACCACTTGGTATAGACATCATGAATCCGCTCTGCTGTCGCTTTAGGAATCTCGTCAATCATCCTAGACCCATCCCAAACTGGAACCACGGCAATTTCAGCCGGCTTCACAACTTTACCATTCTCATATACAACATCGATGCCAGAAAGACTTGCTACAGCTAATACAGCCTGCTCAAATAATCTTCCACCTAAGTCAGTGCTGTTAAATATCCTATAGGCGTAATAGGTTAATGCACTATTCCCAGCATCACTGCCACCAAAATCTGACCATATGTTTTTATACGGACTTATGCACAGGGAAGGTGTATCTTCGTTCCCATTGCGATAAGTGAAGTAATTCCTTCCACTTTTCTGGAATGTGTCACCCATCCGCTGAGCAAACTCAAGTATGTCAAGTGAGTTTATTTCGTCCAGCGTAACTCGACTGATCCTAGAAAATTTCGCTTTCTTCTCTTCTCGTTCTGCTGATTGTTTCCGCATCTGTTTGTCTCATCTCCCATCTTCAGAATAAAAAAAGCCCTAAAGATAGACATGAGAAAAACTCATTCTACCCTTAGGGCATGTGCTTGTGATCAGGATAAACAACTGTTTATCAAATAGAAAAATAATCTATTACCAATATATCTGAATCCTCACTCATTTTCAAGCTTTCAGCGTTCATTATGTTATTCGTCTGTGATAATGTCACCCTATAACTGTTCTGAGATAATGTCACTATGGTTCAGGAGATAATGACATTGACGAAAGCAGAAATGAAGAAGGTACTCGTGGTGGAGAAAATCATAGATGGGCGGATGACCAATAGGGAGGGAGCGGCAGCGCTTGGTTTATCAGAACGCCAAGTCATTCGACTGAAGAAGAAATACCAATCCGGAAAAGGAGCACAAGAACTTATACACAAGAATCGGGGGAAACAGCCTTATCACGCCCTTCCCAATGAAGTGAAGGAACGAATCGTTGAACTTTACACAGCCAAGTATTACGGAAGCAATTGCTGTCACTTCGCAGAGCTTCTTGAGGAGCATGAATCGTTGACACTGAGCGCTTCCAGCGTGAGACGTATCCTTCTGGCTAGTGGGCTCAAGCAAGCCAAGCAGCGGCGTCGCAGTAAAGCCCATCCGCCACGGGAACGCAAACCGCAAGCCGGCATGCTGTGGCAGATTGACGCAACTCCTTATGCATGGTTGGAGGATCGGGCTCCGTCCTTTACGCTGCATGCTGCGATTGACGATGCAACAGGTACGGTTGTCGGTGCCGTCTTTCGTCCGAACGAATGCCGGGAGGCCTATTCCCTTGTCATGCAGCAAGGGATAGAAAAATACGGGGTTCCCCTGGGGCTTTACAGTGATCGGCATACGATTTTCCGGTCGCCTAACGAAAAGCTGACGCTCGAGCAAGAGCTCGCTGGGGAGAGAAAACCGCTCTCCCACTTCGGCAAAGCGATGGCTGACTTGCATATTGAGCACATCAAGGCAATTACACCGCAAGCCAAGGGACGGGTGGAACGTCTCTGGCAAACGTTCCAGGATCGCTTGGTGATCGAACTGCGGCTTCTTGGCATCAAGACGCTGAAAGAGGCTAACGCGGCTTTGCCCGGCTTATTGCAGAAGCACAATGACAAATTTGCCATCCAGCCTAAAATAGCGGAATTGGCTTACCTGAAGCTTGATCCGTCCATCGATTTACATCATGTGTTCACGCTTCGCCATTATCGGCAACTTGGGACTGGCAACACCCTCTCGTACAACGGAAAGTGCTATAACCCTTGCCCAGCCTGCTTCCCTTCGTTTGGAGGCGAAAACGACGGTTGAAGTACGAGAGAACGCTAACTGGGGAAATATTGTTGTGGCAACAGGATCAGCCTTGGGAACTGAAAGAAACGCAGAAGCCTCAGCGCAAACCGGCTGCATCAAAAAAGGCGAGTTCTGCGTCGCCACGCAAACCCGCCCAGAATCATCCGTGGAAAACCACGCATGATACGACTAGAAATATGCGTACCACAAAAAGCAGTTCGTTCCAAGATGCAATGTATTCACAGCATAATAGCTATGCAGAGGCACCTGGTAAGGCTGACCTCTGATCACACAAGTGACATTTTCATAGCACAGTTAAATAGCACAGTTAAAGTGACATTCTCACAGACGTTTGACAGCTTTCAGCGTTCATTAAAAGGAGCGGGAACTGCAGCCGTCCTCACAGCGGCCGGCGCTTGCGCGCCCCGAACGTGGCGCGGTCCACACCTTAGTCTATAACTTTATTTTCTTTTAACATCGATCACTTATTCTTTTTGGATATGTATTTACTAATCTCTTTATTCCATTTCTTTTCTTTAGGAACAATAACTTTGGTCGGATTCTTGGTGATGATAGGTTTTCCTGCCAGCTTATCCTTTATTCGATTGAATAACCTCATATGAATCCCCCTTCTCTTGTTAGTACCTTTTTTTCCTACCGAAGGGGGAAATATACCTATGAATCTTTGGAATTTTGTTTTTTACGACTTGATCTGACATTGAACTTTGCATGCCGTGCCAGAAGAGTCTGAATCCTGGTAGCTTCATGGAAGCTATCCGATTCCCGAATGTACTTCAATCGAAAAATTTTGACAAATAGAAAAAGCATCGATTTAACGATGCTTTCCTAGAACCTGATTACTTATTTAATCCGATCGCATGCTTTGAGAAAACTTGGCTAATTTCTTTGTCCCATTTCTTCTCTGGTGGTACTCTCGTTCCAATAGGATACTTAACAATTTCAGGTTTAGCGAGAGATTTTTTGTTTTGTTTGAACAGTGTGTTCTTAATAGCTGTCATCATTGCTAAGCACCTCCTCTTCTAGTCTCCTAATTATATCAGATTTTTCTCTCAAATAAAGCCATTATCCTTAATATTTATAGAAGCGATAACAAATTGCGAGAATGCCTCCAATGTTTTAGTCATGACGATTTTCTCGGTCTCATCAAACTCGACATCAATAAAATGAAGACAAATTATTCCGTAAGGAACTCGATTCTCTATTCCAAAAGGATATCCAACAATTCCGATGTACGATCGATTTACATCATCCGAAAAATCATATGCTTCCTTGGCCTCATCGCTATTAACGTCTCTTATCCAAACAACTTTGTTTTCTTGAATCACTTTTCCCGCGAAACGTTCACCATATTTGATGACTTTAGTCCTCACAACACTATTCGAAATATTAAACTGGCCAGCTATTGTTAACTCTCCAGCACCTTCATCGTAAAGAAGTATAGAGGCTTGTTTAATATATCTCTGAATCGGTTTCGTGTTAACCAGTTGAACAAGTATTCGGTCTAATACGTTGTCGAAATCATTTCTTGCTTCTGCGGGAGCGATTACAAAATCAGACAACATCTCTGCGCAGCGGCCAAAAGCTTCATATGCCTCATTTGGGAAGTTATGTAGCTCAGATAATCTTAGAGTGAGATCCTGCAGCTTTAGATTGTGATTCTCGAGCTCCATGGTGCGCTGCCTAATATATTCATCAGCTTGCTTCTTTACATAAGTGTCAAGATCCGTATTGTACTTATTTGCCATTTCAATAGAGAAAAACCAGTTTCGTAAAATGCCTTTAGAATTCATAAACCATATTGGAAATAGTGTAGGCGAAACTATATTTTTTCTTGTTTTCTCCATTAAGAATCTTAGGAGTAGCCAGGCACCAAAAAACCAAAGAATTAACTCCAGACTAATGTCTAACGTAAACCTTTTGTCTATGATCTGTTGTATGACTTGCTCGAAGAAGAATAAGAAAGCAAATACAAATGCCGGCAGATTAATAAAATCTACTACAGCAATTATAAAGTTGACCACCCACTTGATACCTAAAGACAGCCAGCTCTCCTTGATTCTATGAAGAAATGGAATATAAGTGGAATTTCCAAGCAGCTCCCGTACTTCATCATCATTTTCCGGTTTCATAGTCCCCCTCCTGATATTGCAGCAACGCGATATTCTTATGTTTTCCTTTATATTCTTCTATTTGTTAATATTCTTTTCCTCTTTCAGGATCAACATAATCTCGGATAGATTGAAGTTCTTCCTATATATAAAAATCAGGAAGAGCTTAGAATCTTCAGCTCTTCCCTGCACAGAAATCATATTTGTTGTCCTATTAATTGATTGAAGTATATATCTGTCGGAATAGTATCATGTCCGTTTAATCGGTATAAAACCTCTTCTTCTATATACTCTTCAATTTTGGCAGAAAGTTTAACATCAACTATCTGTTCCTCACAATGTGAACAAACATAAGTAGGAACACCATGAACCTTAACTTGTAATTGTTTACCTGACACTGACATATGATATGATTCGTCTTGCGGGCTCATTGTCATGTCGCTGTTACATTCTGCACAAGCCATAAGTTTAAAATCCCCAACATAATTATTTGCAGCTCGTCTTATGAATTCTGCAACGTTACCGCCGGTGAATAAAGCAGCTTTGAACTGTATCATCCAATATTCCTCCCTCGTCACTCGCGTCTCAGGAATAATACAGGATTTTGGGTTATCGGATTCTGGCCGCCCTGGTTTTCTTCCCATTAGCTGCACTCCTTCCCTATCTTCTCCTATATTATATCCAGAATGATTATTTTTTGCACGACAAAAATTATTATTTCATAGAAAACTCACAAAAACAGATCTGCTTTTCATAAGACTCATTCCATTTCCACGGCCTCTCTGATGGATCCATTACGGTTATTACCTTCCACACTGATGGTTCAACCACTTCAATCACAATGTGAATAGGGCGGTACGTACGGCTGCCTACACTTACATAGGACATCAACGTGAGTAATCTTCTCCCTTTATCATTCTGCGATGCAGAAATAACCCATCCATTTTCAACAGTTGAGGCTATGTCTCGATTGGAGTAGAGTCTATCTACTAAGCGTTGATGAGAATGAAAAGAGGCTACTAAGGTGGCCTCTCCCTCTATCAGCTTCTCTCGAAATTCGTCGTGTATCTTATCTGCAATTTTTTGGCTTCGTTTGAAACTGTTATACTTGCGCTCAGCCTTCTTAATGCATTTATATAAATTTGAACAGCTCATCATTCAGCTCACCCTTCTTCTAACCGCATTGGAATAACCAGGCCAAATGTATCAATCGCATTGTCACTAACCGGAAGAAATCGAACAGCTCGCAGTGGGCCTTCAATATCCATCCTTATCCGGTCTGAAGGAATATGCTTCAGTGTATCGATCATAAAGGGCAAAGATAATGCTAATCGAATATCTTCGCCCTCTCGTTCTATCGCTATCGTTTCTAGTGCAGCTCCAATTTGTGTTGAACTGCTTAACTTCATATCGTTACCAATATCAACATAGACTCTAGCTTTCTTTTTCTCTCTTTCTCTATCAAATAAGATTATTCTTGACAGAGAATCCAATACATCAGATTTGTTAAAGGTCACTTTATGATTTACTTCTTTAGGCAGTAACGTACGGACATCTGGAAAGATACCCTCTAATGAGCTAGCAATCAAGATAGCCCCTGCAGAAGTAATCGTGAATAGCGATTCAGTAATGATCATAGTCACTTTTTCACTGTTTGTATTCTTCAAGAAATCGATTATATCTTTGCAAGCATTCTCGTCGATAGTCGTATTAAACGGATTACACTCGATATCAGGAATACATACCGAGGATAAGCGAAATCTATCCGTTGACGTCAAAATGAGCCCCTTCTCTCCCATATTAAAATTAATCCCATTCAATATGGTCAGGCAATCATCCACAGCACATGCATATAGTGTCTTCTCCAACCCGCTCCTAAGATCGACAGTAGAGATTTCGACTCTTATGCTTTTTGTAGATTCCGTCCTTAACTCTGGGTACAGGTTAACATCTTCAAGTGAGATCTGATACTTCGCTTTTTTTGACCTTATTGTCATTATCCGATCGTTAATTTCTAACTTAAACTCTTCTGTAGACAGCTTACTAAGCAAATTAGCAAATGTCTTAGCAGGGATTGCAAGACTAACATCCCCCGAAGAAGTTGCGATGTTGGTGGCACCAAGACATATAGTCTTAGTCGAGTCACCGCCCATAACGACCATCTTACCACCCTTCATATCTAACTTTAGACACGACAGGATTGGTATGATTCCTTTGCTGCATGCTACAGATGCTGCCTGCTGAATCATTTTTGTGAACTTCTCCAAATTGGTGATGGTTATCGTTTGCTTGGTCTTCTGTTGTTTACTGACAACTGTCATTTAATCTCCTCCTTTTTTTCAACAAAAAAAGCCCTACAGGCGGCCTCAAATTGGTCCGAAAAACGGAATCCAAAATAATACCACCCATAGGGCTTAATGCTTGATGTCAAGATCGAAAAATCGATCAAAGTAATAACAGATACACGTTCATATTATCATATGTATAAACCCACAACAACATTATCATCTTAAAAATCACTTTGGAAGAGTCTAACATGGGCGCTACCTCGAATTAGGTCCTGAGCTTCGGGACGGCTGATGTGACTTTGGACGTTCGCCCCCTTCTAGATAAACGGCTGCACGCCTACTCCTTGACACACTCAACCGATTAGATCGTCGGAAAGATAAAGTTAAATCGAAAAACAGTCATTTAGTCGAAAGGAGCGGGGAAAAACTGCCGGACAGACAACAGTACGCCACAGCAAGGTGTGGCTAAGTACGTAAAAACCACTCTTGATTAAAATGTCCTTTACATGGGGGACAGTTTAAATTAGGAGTGGATTTTCTTAGCATTCTATAATTTTCGAATCAAGCTGCATAGTTTCTTTTCGAAGTGAACGATTAATTTTACTCTGTACTTCTTCCGAACGTTTACCGTTTAGCGCCATGTAGTCAAAAAATGAGACACCCATTCGTTTTTCTATGTTTCGCATGGCGGCTTCTGCAGCAGCATTTACTTTAGTTGCTGCTTGAGGTCCTGTTTGAGGGAGCTGTAGCACTTTGGCCATGATCCCACCTCCATAATAAGTAGCATAATTATGTTCTAGATGTCATCTATCTTATGCTCTATGTTATCTAACATCATTTTAGCACAAAAAATACACCATTATGCATCGGTTAGTACAAAAAATTGTATAAAAACTCTGAACTCCTTTGGTGCGTATCATTAAAATTCCTAACGAGCGGTTGAGCAGGTCCACAGCGGACGACGCTTTAATGCATCCGGTTTTGATGGAATGGAGATGTTGATATGACGCCATTTACTAGGTAGAGTATTGAAACTGAATTGGAGATGTAGTTGTCTACCCGGCTGTGTAGCCGACACGTGCCGAACGTGGCAAGACAGTTGGGCGACAAGAAGTTGGTCGTATACCGATGCTGAACCGCAGGTGCCGCAGCGGGGGGGATTGAGCGACAGAAGCTGGGTTGCAACGGATGCTGCTTTTCCCCGTGCGAGCCGTACATCTGAATGGGGAAAATAAAGCTTTTGACGGCAGATGTTCATTCAGCGCAATATTTAAGTAACCACAGGTAATAAGAAATTAGACTGTAAATCAAAAAGAACCAACAAACTAACCGGATCGGAGAACTAAAGTCTTAGAATGTTCGAGTCCGTCGCGCGGTGCCAGCACATGCCGATCGCTCCGCTGGACGCCCCTGGTGTTAAAAGAAAATAAAGAAAGCATTAGACCCAAGCAGTTGATTTGATGGGGTTCCATACTCGAAAAATCATTAGCTAATGAAAAATAATTATTAGACTAAGCATAAAAATGAGGCCTTCGACAAATTGGATTCGGAAAAAGTATCAGACTTCAGGAACTGGCCGCGCTTCGCCGGCGGCGCCGATCGTTTCACCCGGCCGCGTCCGGAAGCACCAGGAATGCGGAGCAGCTGCAGGAGCTGGCTGTGCTTCGCCGGCGGTCGCCGATCATTCCGCCCGACTGCGTCCGGAAGCACTAGGAATGCGGAGCAGCTGCAGGAGCTGACCGGGCTTCACCGGCGGCGCCGATCGTTCCGCCCGGCCGCGTCCGGAGAACGCGGGAATACCGAGCTGCAGCTCAGGCCCGCTGCGCGGTGCCGGCCTGAACGTCCGCTGGCCGCCCAACAACCAAATGTGATAGTATACAACTCTATTTTTCAAGTCTAATTATTTTTTTCTTCGGTCTCATACTCTATTTTTCAGTCTAGGACTTTATTTTCTTTGATCACGTTCCGGGGTAATACCAGCGTAGCTGACATCACCCGCAAACATTTGGATATAAATGTAAGTTACATTCCATGTCGTCAGGAAAGTTCATTTTATGAGTAATAAATGTTAAATTTGCAGCCTGTTCGATTAAACTAACGTGCCCGTTAGGTATGAGCTACCGGGTATTAAAGTTTCTTTTCCTTATGTCAGTACAAGAACTTGCTCCCATAAAATGAAAGAACCGCGTAGTACGCGGTTCTAATGAGGTATGCTCTTGTCCCCCGACACGAGCTTAAGCCGCAGCTCTCCTGTGTTACTCCTATTCTAACCATTTTGATTGAGCGGGGATCTCTGTCTAAAACTCGATGGTCATTTCGAAATTTATGGGACCTTTTTCAGCTAGTTTACCCTAATTTTCCATCCGAAGAGCATCTACGATATTTACTTTATTTAACCTGTACATCGGCCAAATCGTTGCGACAAGCGTAGTAATAATCGAACCTGCAAAAGCAATGCCGATACTGTACCACGGGATCACCCAAGCTGTATCCAACGCACCTGCGAAGAGATCATGTATGCCATAATCCAGAGCCGTCCCAATGATAGTCCCGATCACGGCGGCAAACAGACCATAAAATATGCCTTCTAAAATAATCATTTTCCTCACTTCATGCTGGGTCATGCCGATAGCCTTGAGAACTGCAAACTCTTTCGTACGAAGAATGAGATTCGTACTTACTGTATTCACAATGTTCAAGAAAGCAATTAACACAATGACACCAATAAAACCGTAAAGCAAGATGCTGAGAGTCATTGCGTCGTTTTTAGCTTGGGCTAACTCCGCTACTCGATCATTGTAGTTAAATCCGGCGTCTTTTTCATTTAACGATTTGAGATAGTCTGTTATAGGCTGGTTCGATATATCCGGATTTGCAAGAATGAAGATTCTGGAATATGCGTCGATCCCCATAATCTTGGAATAAACTTCCGGCGTCGTAATGAATGAAATAATTTCACTGCTAGTATATCCCTTCATCAACAAACCTTGATCAACGATTCCGACCACTGTCACGGTTTGGTAAACTTTTCGGTCTCCGTCAATTGCTCTAATTTTGATACGATCTCCAACCTTAAAGCGGGTTTGATCGATAATCAGTTGTTTTCCACTTTCCGTTTTCGTGCTTACTTTTTGTAGAACGACAACTCCGTTTTCTTGGTTCATTTTCTCCTTGTCGATCTTTCCGGCCGTGAGTTTGAATTGCAGAGCATCCAAGCTATTGTCTCCATAGGACGTAAGGAAATTATTATCTGTTCGGAACCCCTCCCCTTCAGCAACGACATATCGACCTTTTCTTAATTCATAATATTTGGGATCAACCTTATCCTTAGGGATGATTGCCTCTACTTGATCATTGTAAAACTTGTAAGCTTGTTGAACAGCATCAAGCTTGGCAATATGCTGATACACGGTATCATCAATCCGTTTTGAAGGGCCATCATAGGAAAGCGAATAAGAATACTGAGCACCAGAGTTCTGTGTTGCTTGCCGCATGAAATCAACCAAACCGCTAAAGACAATAAACAAAATAATGCTAATAATCATGGAAAGGGCAGTAATCCGGAAACGTTTTTTGTTCCGCTGCAAGTTCCTGCTGGCGAATTGCCCTACGATGCCAAACAGCTTTTTAACGAACCGGGACTTTTTGACCTTCGTGATATGTTCAACCTTCGGGTTCCCCGTACTTTTTAGGGCTTCCAGAGGTGATACGCGAGCTGCTTGTTTTGCTGGTCCAATGGCGGAAAAAAATACGCTCAGCAAGCCTAGTAAACCGGCAGCAATCAGAATCGGTACGGAAATGACCATTCTCATATCGTTTAAGAAACCTAATGTTAACAAGCTGATATTGTACAACAATAACTTCATAAAAAGGGTTCCCGTAAGAAGCCCGATGGGTATGCCGATCAAGCTCAACAGTCTCGCTTCTTGCATCACAATTTTGCGAATTTGGGTTGGTGTAGCTCCAATGCATCTCAGCATGCCAAATTGTGAAATTCGTTCCAGTACAGAAATATGAAAAGTATTATAGATTACGGCAATCGTACAAATCATAATAATCACAATAACTGCGGCAAACGCAAGGGTTAGACTATTGTTTACCCCCTTATAAATACTTTTGCCAAACAATTTAAGCAACTCATTATTGTACTCAATTCTTACATTCTTTATAAAATTATCCTTATCCAGTTGCATAGCAGAACCTTGTTCGGCATTACCCAGCTGTAAAGAGGACATGATGGCTTCCGTTTTCTTTTGGATTCCATTCAAAGATTTCATTTTGACATAAACGAAGTACTTTTTCTTGTTGTCGATGGTCTTGTAATCGTTGAAAGTAATGGCAGGAAGGATGTAACTGGAAGACCAATTCCCCGTTGGCGGCTTCATAAAGCCGACGATGGTATATTCTTTTTGGGATTGAGCTTGGAAGGCTTCGTCAAGATCCCAGCCAAAATCGCCAACTCCGTTAATTTTCTTGTCTTCACCGGTGGACGCCACCTTCCGAATCCCAAGCTTGAGCTTCATCGTATCGCCAAGTTTCGGTTTTTCTGAAAAGTAACTTAAACTCGATGATGAAAGGACAATCTCATTCGGATTTTTAGGCAGCCTGCCTGAGTCGAGCTGTACTTGAAGCATGGATATCGCAATCGCATCATATCCCTTGACATTCAAGTATCGGTAGGGTGCGGCAAACGGATTTTCGTGCATTTCCTTCTCGTTTGTTTCCTTAATGACGGCGTATCCTTCCCTACTGATGACGCCGGCACTTTCCACGGTTGCATTATTTCTAACCTTCGGGACGGCTTCTCCTGAAATATCATTGATGGAGACGTGGTAATCTCCGTAGTCATTTATGGTTTGTCTGATTAATTTATCCCAATAGCTCATCCCGATCGTTCCAATTGATGTGAGCAGCGTAACTGACAAGATAATACCGAAAATCGTAAGCAGCGATCTTTTTTTCTGTCCCTTTAAATATTTACCGGTAAGACCCGTGTAGCTATTCAACGTTCATTCACCTCATTTGGCTGTTGAAGGAAGCCGTCTTCGATTCTTACGACTCGATCTGCGGTTTTGGCAATATTCAAATCATGCGTGATCATGATCAACGTCTGATGATATTTTTTAACGGAGAACGTTAGTAAGTCCATAATCTCCTTGCTGCTTTTACTATCCAGATTTCCGGTGGGCTCATCCGCTAAAATAATCGAGGGTTTATTGATTAACGCACGTCCAATCGCCGTTCTTTGCTGTTGTCCGCCTGACAATTGGGATGGAAGATGGTGCCTTCGCTCGGTCAGACCTAATATCCCTATTAATTCCTGCACATATTTTTCATCTACTTTTTTGTTCTCCAATAATAGCGGCAACTTGATATTTTCCTCCGTGGATAGGACCGGGATCAGGTTGTAGGATTGAAAAATAAATCCAATTTTCCGTCTCCGGAATATAGCGAGCTCCGCTTCACTTTTGTTATAAAGATCCGTACCATCGATGATGACCTGTCCGCCAGACGGGCGGTCCACCCCGCCTAATAGATGCATCAAAGTGCTCTTTCCTGATCCGCTGGCCCCTACGATAGCAACAAATTCTCCCTGTTGAACGGAGAAATTTGCATCTTTTAAAGCTTCAACCTTCGCCTCTGCGCTTCCATAGGTTTTGCATAAATTCACGGTTTTTAGTATATCCACCTGTCTACCTCCTAAGCTTACGTTTCACGTTTCTGTTTGTTATTATAAGCGTCGAAGCTTACGATAAAGTGAAGAGGAAGCTTACTTTTTCGTAAGCTTCCTCTTCACCTATTGCCTTTAATGAATGTAATCTTGAATTCGGTCCCCTCTCCTGGTTTACTATCAACCGTTATGATCCCGCCTTGTCCTTCAATGATTGACTTGGTTAACGACAAACCAATGCCAATGCTTTGTGGCTTTGTTGCGCTTCTCGCGCTATAAAATCGTTTGAAAATATGAGGCAGGTCCTCCGGGGAAATACCTTCTCCGTTATCGCGAACGCTGACCGTAAAAAATAGTGCGTTTTCTTCCAAAACGATCTTGATTTCCCCGTCTCTCTGGGTATGCTCCAGTGCATTTTTGATCAAATTAATAAAAGCTTCTGTCAGCCACTCCGCATCCGCTTTTACGAGCATTTCTTCGCCACCGCTGATACAGATCGTCTGCCTCTTTTGCTCGGATAACAATCGCAACGATTGTACGGCATCTTCGATCAGTTCCCTTAATCGAGTCTTTTCCTTGTGAAACACGATTGCACCCGCTTCGACCCGCGCCAGCTTCAGTAAACTGATGATCAGCCATTCCATTCGTTCAAGTTGCTGTTGGCTCCGTTCTAGAAATTTCATTTTCATTTCATTCTTCATATTTGGATCATTTAGCAAATTCTCATTAAAAACAATTAGCGATGCCAAAGGCGTTTTGAGCTGATGTGAAATATCGGAGAGTAAGTTGCGCAGAAAGCTTTTTTCTTGTTTCAGTTGTTCGAGACTGTTGTGCAACCTTCCCGCCATGGCGTTGAAGCTGCGTCCCAAAAAACCAAAGTCCCCCTCATCGTTCTCGGGAAGCGGTTTGTCGAAATGACGTTCTACGACCTCCTCCGCGGCAACGGCAACGGTCCTGATCTTGCCAAACAATTTACGATATTCCCATAGCAACAACAGCATGATTGGAATGACAAAAAGCAAAACGAGAGCTGCCGTAATCATGGGCATTGCGATGCCTGAAAGGGCTGGTTGATCTTTGACTGACATTTCTTCTTTGTACCCATATTGCGCCAATATCCTTTTGCCTTCTGTTACTTCATGTTCTTGGGCTCCCTGAGTTATGTAATGGATGATTTCATTTTCAAATTGCGGCTCTTTCTTCAAAACATGACCAATCAGCGCAACATTCTGATTAACGATGGCCTTATTGATATGCCCGACTTGCTGACTCATGAAAACGAACATGAGTACCGCTAATAATACTTGTAATACAATGAATTTACCGGCGATGGACTTCCACTCTGGATTACGGACGATTTCAATCATGGTTTATCGTCCTATGACATCTGCATTCCATTTGTATCCGACTCCTCGAATGGTAATGATATATTTCGGTGCAGCAGGAACATCCTCAATTTTCTCTCTTAATCTTCTGATGTGGACCGAAAGGGTGTTGTCATCAATGAATTCTCCTGACATATCCCATAGACTGTGAAGGAGGGTACTTCTGCTGCAAATTTGTTTCGGGTGAGTTATTAGCATTAATAGTAATCGATATTCCAGCCCCGTCAACAAAAGCTCTTGATTGCACTTGAAAACAGTTCCTTCGAGAACTCGGACTTCAATATCGTCGGATATCCATCTATTTACTTCATCCTTAGACTTAGGATTTCGCCTTAATACGGCTTTCATTCTGGATAGAAGTTCTTTGGTCCGGATCGGTTTGGTCATATAATCATCTGCTCCCAAATCAAGCCCTACAACAACATTTGCCTCCTCATCCAAAGCCGTCAAGAATATGATGGGAACCTGAGACGATGTCCGGATTTCCCTACAGAGGTCGTACCCAGAACCATCGGGTAAATTCACATCTAACAAAATTAGATCGACGACATTCGTCATGAATGCCTTTTTGGCTTCTTCTAAGCTACCGGCAACAACAACGGTATATCCTTCACTCGTTAAGGTATATTCAATACCAAACACCAAATTATCATCATCTTCAACAAGTAATATTCGATTCATTCTGCACCTCATCTGGCATTATTTTTACATGTATAAGGTGGTTATATTCATGTTCATGTCTAGATTGGGGTAGTTGTGTATTCAGCTGGACGATGAAAAGTATGAATGCGTATTAAAAACCTTAGGCAACATATGCATCTAATTCATCCTAGTATAACTTTATATAGCGATATAACCTACTCTGCCAGTTAGCTTAGTCCAATTAATAAATTTATGTTCCGAATCTATTTTTGTAAACGGAACTTCGAGCTATTTGATACTCATATTGTCTAAAATATACAGCTTGGATATACTTATTTCAAGTACTAAGTTCCGATACTCACTCTTATAGGAACTTTACTCTGGAGGGGATAGTTTGAAACGAAATTGGGAACTGGACGAATTAATCGAGCATTTCACGATCCTACCGAACGAGATGAGGTTGATAGAGAACAAGACCGGGGAAACAAGGATTGGATTTGCTGTGCTACTCAAGTTTTTTCAAAATGAAGCCCGTTTCCCAACTCATAAGTACGAAGTTCCCAAAGCGGTGATCGCGCACATTGCAAAGCAAATCTTCTCTGAGCCGGAATTATATGCTCAGTACGATTGGACCGGTCGTTCGATCACCTACCACCGAACACAGATCCGGGAGTTCTTCGGGTTCCGCGAGGATACGATAGAGGATGCTCAGGAAATGGCACAATGGCTATGCCAACATGATCTGCATCACGATCATGAAATTGAGCATTTAAAGGAACGCGTTTACCGTCGATTCCATGAGTTAAAAATCGTGCCTCCAACGCCAGATCGCATTGAGCGTTTGATCCGTTCAGCCATTCACACATATGAAGAGTCCTTCTTCCAAGCGACATACCAAAAGCTGCCTTCCAAGTCTCTAACTCAGCTAGACTCTCTAATTGATAGCATTTCTTATTTAGAGATTGACGAAGTAGAAGCCGCCAGCGACAGCAGCATACAAATATCCTTTAATGAGCTAAAGGCAGATCCTTGCCGTGCTGGGGTGGATAGCATGCTGAAGGAAGTTAACAAATTGCGGACTATTCGCAATTTGGAGCTTCCGGATGATTTATTTCGAGACATTCCCCATAAGGTGTTGAAAAAGTATCGGCAGCGCGTTTCTACTGAGGATCTGCGTGAGCTGCGCCGACATCCAGATCCGATTCGATATACGCAGTTGTCAGCTTTCTTTTGGTTACGCTGCATGGAAATATCGGACAACCTGGTCGATCTGCTTATTCAAATCATTCACCGTATCGGAGTACGCGCCGAACGAAAGATCGAAAAGGAAATACTGAACGATCTACGACGAGTCAGCAACAAGTACGGCATTTTATTTAACTTGGCGCAGACCGCCATCGAGCATCCGGAGGGAATCATTAAAGATGTCTTATACCCGGTTGTAAACGAACAAACACTAAAAGATTTGGTCAAAGAGTTTAAACATACTGGGCCGGCATACCGCGAAAAAATCCATACTGTCATTCGCGCTCCTATGGCAGTCATTACCGCCGGATAGTTCCAGAAATTCTTAGCATTCTTGATTTTCGTTCTAATAACGACGTTCACCGTCCGGTTATCCTCGCGCTCGAACTAATCAAAAAATACACTCAAACAGGAATGCACTATTTTCCCTTAACCGACGAAATTCCGATCAATGGGGTGATCCGCAATAACTATAAAGAAATTATCATCGAAAAGGATGAAAAGGGACAAGAACGAGTAAACAGGATCAACTATGAAATCAGCACCTTACAAATGCTCCGGGATAAGTTACGGTGTAAAGAAATATGGGTGTCCGGCGCGAACCGGTATCGAAATCCAGATGAAGACCTGCCGGTAGACTTCGAGGAACGTCGGGAGGAAAACTACAAAGCCTTAAATCAGCCTCTGGATGCAGATCCCTTTATAACTACGTTAAAGCAGGAAATGATTCAAGGCCTTGAAAAATTAAATGAGGGAATGCCGAAGAACCCTAAAATACGGATTACTGATAAAGGTAAGGGTTGGATCTCGGTTTCTCCGTTGGAACCGCAAGAAGAACCGGTTAATTTAATCCGTATCAAAGGTGAAATTACGCGCCGATGGCCAATGACCAGCTTGCTAGATATTTTGAAGGAAACCGATCTACGTATTTCGTTTACAGAAATGTTCAAGACGGTGGGCCATCGAGAGATATTAGACCGAGATACGCTACAAAAGCGGTTGATCTTATCTCTTTACGGTTTAGGAACGAATACCGGTTTAAAGCGTGTCAGTGCCGGTGATCATGGTGAAAGCTATAAAGACCTTCTTTATGTCCGGCGTAAATTCATTCACAAGGATAACCTTCGCAACGCGATTTCCGAAGTAGTGAACGCTATCTTCAAAGTACGGATGCAGGAAATATGGGGTGAGGGAACAACTTCTTGCGCCTCCGATTCAAAAAAATTCGGGGCATGGGATCAGAACCTCATGACGGAATGGCATATCCGGTACCGCGGCCGCGGTGTTATGATCTATTGGCATGTAGAAAAAAATTCGACTTGCATCTACTCGCAGCTTAAATCGTGTTCTTCATCAGAAGTCGCCGCGATGATGGAAGGGTTGTTGCGCCACTGCACCGATATAGAAGTGGAGAAGAATTATGTTGATTCACATGGACAGAGTGAAGTTGCATTTGCCTTTTGTTATTTGCTTGGTTACAAACTCATGCCTAGATTAAAAGCTATTCATACACAAAAGTTATACCGTCCGGAGCCAGGAATGACTGATGCATATGCGAACCTGCAGCATGTACTTACGCGCCCGATTAATTGGGAACTGATCCGTCAGCAATATGATCAAATGATGAAGTATGCAACAGCTTTACGGCTTGGTACGGCCGAAACGGAAGCCATTCTGAAAAGGTTTACTCGGAACAACTTGAAGCATCCAACGTATCAGGCGCTTGGTGAGTTGGGTAAGGCAGTTAAAACCATTTTCCTTTGTGAATATTTGCATTCGGAAGAATTACGTCGGGAGATTAATGCTGGTTTAAATGTCGTGGAAAATTGGAATTCAGCCAACGGGTTTATCTTCTATGGCAAGGGTGGAGAAATTGCGACCAACCGCATGGAAGATCAAGAGATGGCTGTTTTATCTCTTCATCTACTGCAAAATTGCTTAGTCTACATTAATACCATCATGTTCCAGAACGTATTATCGGAAAAGAAATGGTTTGATCTAATGACTCCGGAAGATTTACGTGCAGTGACACCCTTGATCTATACGCACGTTAATCCATATGGCACATTCCGATTGGACATGAAGGAAAGACTTCCATTGGAAGGTGAACTGGCATGATTGAAAAACGCGTATCCGCGAAAAAGAAAGCTAAGGAACTGGCGAAGTATATTCGCTCAGAACGACCTGACTATGCTTACTTAAAAAGTTTGTTTCAGCATTTAAGAAGCGAGCTTGAAATTGAGGTTCCAAAATCATCTAAGAAGCTACCTTACGTCCCGACAGAAGAAGAATTAATAAGATACTATGAAGTGGTTTGGAATGCCAAGAATTTTCAGGACATGATGATCGTGAAAACACTCATGTATACAGGTGTCCGGGTTAGTGAATTAATTAGCATAAAACTAGCGGACATCGATTTTCATTACTATCAGATCAGGATCAACAAAGGAAAAGGTAGCAAAGACCGCATTGTTCCATTTCCTCAGACCTTTAAAGAGCTGCTGGCCATGCACGCAGATTCTATGCAAAAGAAACAAGCAGCCTATTTGTTTGAGTCCTCATGGAAGAAAAAGTACACGGACAGGGGAATCCGCAAGATTTTGGCCAAATATTCAGAGGAGGCCAAGTTATCTCAAAATCTGTCTCCTCATAAACTTCGTCACTTCCTATTAACCTGGCTAAAAAAGCAAGGCATCGATGACGCGCTGATTCAACCGTATTCCGGCCATGAAAGCAGAAAGTCGTTAGAAGTATATTCAAAGCTTGCTATTACCGATGCGCAGAATGAATATAACGAGTTTATAAATAAATTCCCAATTTAATCCATGCGTTTGCGGGTGGTGTCAGCTACGCTGGTACTACCCCGTTCCGAGGAAGAGTTGGTGGACCTGGGGCAGGAACTGCTGGAGCATATGCTCGACACTGTCGCGCGCCCGTGCGAAGATGAATTCAACCTACTCGAAGTCGAACCCCTTGTGCTGACGGATGCCAGGCGCATCGTATTCTGGAACTAAAATACGGGAAGCTCTCGCCCAAAGGTGAGCTCGATCCCGAAGGGGAACGTCTCCTTTTCCAATACGTCGGGGAGAACTAGCAGCCGGGCTTCGTCTTCCTTACCCGCTACCCGCAGGAGATTAGTCCCTAATATGCCATGCCGGCAGCGGATGAACCGATATTGACGGCATCAATCGATTTCTGATGGTCGGTCTGGAGATTATAACTGGAGGCCAACGGATTCATGAACTGGAGCAGCTGATCGCATCTATCCGGAGCCAGAGCCTGAACCCGGCACAGGGGATTCGAAATCGGGCTGGAGCGTCTGACCTCGCGGCTGCTCGGCCTCGGCAATGTGCAAGGAAGCTTCCGCCTTCCCGCGGTATCGCAACTGATTGACACCGTAATGCGGGATGGCGCAAAGGGTTTCCGTTTGGAAGCCCTTTGTCCGCTTATGCCACCGCAGAGAACTGGCAAGGCGGCCCATCAAAGCGATGGCCAACTTTATTCGTTATTCCGCACGATGCTTCAATCATTCGCACGATATAACCGGCCATTGTTTTTGCAGATAGAAGGTGCCTTCCTTAACTTGCCGGAAAGCTCAGCAGATTCGTCTCGACCATGCTTGGCTCGCTCGCTCTGACTTTAACCAGATTCGCTACCTGCTTCTGCTCCGCGCCGACACACTTCGTCAACATATCCCGGTATTGGCTGAAATCGACTCCGCCGCGCATAGGTAAACCGGCTGCAATGGCTCTGCCATCCATGTAGGCACTAAACGTAAAATCGGCAGCGACGGATAAAGAAACTTCCGATATGTCGGCGAATCCACCAAAACAGTTAATCTACTCGAGTTAACTTTTCACAAGTGCTTTTAATTTGTTTAGTAGGGTACCTTCTTTCTTCTTTGCTCTGAAATGATCACTAGGAAACATGTTATTACAGAGGGCTTGAAAATAGGGTAACAGAACCTCTCTTTGCTCTTCATAGTCCTTGCTAATCCATAGGTTATCATCGTTCAGTAACATTTCTTGAATTTCAGGAACTGCAGGAATATGAAATAAGTTGTTTGTTTTATAGGCTTGCTTTAGGTTTTCTGAGTGTTCCTTTTCAAGCCTATTCGTAGATTTATTAGCGACCACCAGTACTTTATCCCTCTCGGCTCCAGCAAGCAAGGTTCTATAGTTATCCCGTTCTCGATTAACGCGGAGCGGGTCATATCCAGTTACAAGTAAAATATGCGCCGCCTGGCGTAACAATACACTTTCTCTTTCATTATTTGTCCCACTTCCAATATCAACGAATAATATAGGGTAATTACGGCCGTAACCGATGAGATATGCATACTGGGTAATATCCCAATCTGTATAGATTTCATCTTTTGAACGGATCATATATGCTACGCCATTCTTTTTAAGTTCTGTCCCTAACTCGATTTCGTTGGATTCCTGCAACTGCCGATGCCAACTTCTCCAAACCCCTACCTTAGGTATTCTCGATGCATTGATTAACTCAAACCAAGAGTACTTAGGAAAAGGTGATTCCATTATGGCCACGGACATTTCACATGTGGCAAGGTACTCGGCTAATAGTTTACATACTGTTGAAGAACCAGCTCCTTCGTATGCCGAAGCAACTACAATTAATTTGGATTGTAAAAATACATGCTCATAAACGGGGACTGGTACTTCTTTAGTGATAGTCCGCTCAATGATTTGCGGTTCAGTTTCTGATTCTGATAATTGAACCTTCTGTCTTACACCTTTTTGAATGATTTCTTCGGCTTGACTTTCTTTTGATTTTTTTAGAAACTGTTCCGCAGCGCTCTGCACCTGATGAACTGGCCTAAATTTTTCAATATTCTTAAACGCCGGTTGTTGGGCTAATTGAGTCAGATACGTCTCGGGAAGGCGCCCATGGTTGAAAATATCGTAAATCGAATAAGTAGTTAGTTTCGTTAAAAACAGATCGTCGTCCGGACGATCGCAGAAAAATACAATTCGAATGGAGACGGATATTCTTCGGATATCATCTATGATTCGCTCCCATTCGTCATCTGTTCCCGCTTCACCTATTAACTCGTCACCAATGAACACTAAAGAGGCAGAAGTCTCCATAATGCGGGAAACGAGAATTTGACGAGTCGTTACTTTGGAGACAACTTGACCTAAGCTTTGTGATTCCATATCACTTTGAATAAGGTCATCGAGCTGTTCATGCCCTGTTCCAATAATAATGGTATGCATCACGTTACCCCTCCTATCGTGAATTCCTTTTTATTATCCGGTTATGCCCCAACCCTCATGATAGGAACAACCCCCATGATAACCATAGGGGCTGCTAATCCTTTATTAGTGGGTTCCTCCAACTGTAAAGTCATCAACAGATGATTTATCGGCATGATAGAACATCACATCTCCGTCCTTCAGTTGGAACTTGATTCCGTATGGATCGATCGCTGAATATGAAAAACCTTCTCGTTTCCATTGATTTGTGAGCGGTGCATAAATGTATTGAAGATGCGGTGCTGACTGATTTCCATTACGGATCGTCTCAATATTAAAGTTTACAATGATATATCCATTTCTTAAGAAGAATGGTGCATTATCATTGAAGTTGAACTGTTTACTTAAGTCGAATCCTTTCGGAACGACATATACCTTAGATGGCAAGTTATATTCCGCATACCATTGTTGAATCGCAGCATATGCTCTCGAAGGGTTTACACCCTCTGGAATAGCTAATGGTCCCATATACGTTCGCAATTCTTTAGGAAGTAGAATATGACTGTAGCCACCAACAATCGTATCTTTTTTAGCTCGCTTCAACCAATCATTTATAAAAGTTTGTTGGTTTTTCTCCATTTGATTAGGATGTAAATTGTAATAGGCAGCAGCCGTGTTTACCATTGTTTGCTGGTCCATATTTCTAAGACGCTCGTCTAGCTTCACTTTTCGCTGTACCGTATCATACTGAGAGCCAATCTTTACGAACTTTCGCTTATCCGTATGATAATATATGTCCACTTCCTGGCGGTTTTCCCCATTCTTATCAACATAATAAAAGGTAGGCGTAATTCTGATGGCGTCATCTGGGCCAAACATATTTCCCTTGCTTTTTAGGTCGAACTTAAATGAGTAACCTGTCTTTACCGCTACATTTTTATATCCTGGATTAGGATGGCTGCCGCGGCGGATCGGTAAAACATAAGGTGATTTATTCCCTCGAACTTCCCCGTCAATCCCCAGCTGGCCTACCCAATAAAATAATCCTGAATGCTCTTTACTCCCTTTCTTTTTGCGGAAAACATCTTCCCATTTGAAGTCCATAATATCTGTAATTCGGAAGTCATACACCCGCCCTATTACTTCAACTAAAGCGGTGTCGGTTGCACGATGGTGTTGAAGATTTAGGTTTGCATGATGTTGATCTGTGACGCCAGATGGTGCGTTTTCGGCGGTTACCCTGAAATCGACAGTATAGTCTCCTTCATCTACCCATACAGGAAGAAAGAAAGAAGTACTTTCTTGTGAAACCGGGATATTTATCCACGTTCCCTTCGGGTGGAAAGTCCGTTTATCAGCGCTGTAAGTATCAAAGGGAAAACGGACTTCTTTGGAGCGATAATACTTGGCATAATCCCGGTTACCATATCCTTTGATATCCCTATGCTGTCCGTATGTCGGCATTTGGATGGAAAACGGACGATCCAAAATAAAGGCTGATCGATTGGGATTGGGATTCGTCTTTTGGTTATGATCACGATCATCGGAAACCTTTGCGTAGATTACAACCGGCGTATGAATAGTAACCGTATTGATTCCGTAAATCGGATACTGTTTATTGGCACCGCCGTTAATGTTTTGCGGCAAAAGGTCATAATAAATGGTGCCGGTACTCGGAATATCTTTCGCGTTAACTTTATGACTTTCGATGAGTAAGCGATCTTTGTACAACACATTTTCATTGATCTGATACGGCTGCGGGATTTTTCCTGGTGTTAGACCACTCTCTTCAACGGGATCTCCATCCATAATGGACTTTCCCTTGAATGTGAGTGAATCATTGCGAACCTGCACTTTACCGATCGCTTTCTCCGCGGCCGCTTTAAATTCCCCTGAATAGTTTGGCAGATCTTTTCCCACCGTTTGGGGTGGTAAAGTGACCTGCTGTGCTGCAGGCTCACTTACAATTCCGCCCTGCTGCGAAACAGTATAGTCCGGTGGGGTGTAGCCTGACGGTGATAAAGTAACGCCTCCGCTCGGCAACGCCGTATTTTGGAGTTTTGTTTCACGAATTTTGTAGACTTCCAGATTATCGATGACCCAATATGAATAAGGCCGCTCCACCGTAATGACGTCACTGACGGTCTCTTCTTCCTCGAACTCTTCCTTCGAGGGTTTCCCATCTTCCCCTACTGCTGGTTCTGTCCATTTTTTCGTAAACGTTTTTTCTACGGGAACTTCATACGTACAGGTGCCGCCCATCTGAACAAATTTGTTCTTGAATAAGTAATTAAGGGCGAATGAATTTGCATACAACGTTTCTGATGTTGGAATGCCAAGTGATACATCGAAGCGTTCATTTCCCCTGCTGTCCGCTTTAATCAAAGCCGAAGCTTTCGGATCCATCACTTCGTCAGGTATGGTTTGCAGTGGAGCTGGTAACGTGCACTTTTTGGTTCCCGGTGTCGGATCTGGATCAGGTGGTGGCGGAGAATTAATTTCCTTATACACACCGACCACATACGTCCCCCCAAGTGCTATGGTGAAATTTCTATTGGTCAGTTTCGGGTTCGTATCTGGATCGCCATCCTGCTGAAATTTTTGTTCCCCCGGCTTTCTCGCTGCGCGGATATATGATTTATAAATTCTATATTTTTTGCCTTTGTCATCCGTGATTTCATTATCGAAAGTGTGAAAAATTGATGATCCCACGGGCCAATTTCCGTGCGCTATAGCTTTATTCGGTATTTTAGTTATACTCACTTCCGTTCCATCAGATAACTTTATTTGTGCCCAAGCCGTAAAATTAGCAGAATAGGTGACTTTAATGTCATAAAATTGACCGAACCGATTAGGATCCGCCCAACCCTCTGCTTTTTTTATTCCTTGTAAATCATAATATTTTGTCGGAAGTAGCTTATCCCCATGCATGACTTGAAAAATAGAAGAGAGATAGATTGTATGGCCCTCTCTAATTTCCTCTAGGCCGGCTTCTCCGAGGGCAGCTGATGCTATATCCTCTGGAACAACAAACCGGGTTCTCACCATGCCATTACCAATTTCCTCGTCCTTACCAACTTGCTGGAGATCCTCAATTATCCCAACAGGAGCTTTAGAACGTGGATCACATTGTACTCGACCAGGTTCACATAACGCTTCTTTATGTACCATAAATCCTGTGGTACGGTATCTAATTGCGGTGGTTGCTTGTGTACTTTCGGTAGTAAAATGTATCTCTCCGTCTACAACTTTGACGTTATCATCGGCAAATGCACCGACAGGGAATAACGTAAGCGTAAAAAGAAACAATGTTACCCTAACCCAGTATTTCCACATATTATTGGACCTCAATTTTTGTTAGGTTTAATGAATGCATTTTTTAAAAACAAACTTGGATTATCTAACATTAGATTAGGTGTGTAACGTGCTCCATTGTTATTGGAAGAAAGTGCAATATCGGCGTAACCTTCATACCAGACATTTTTTTTATAAACAGGCAAAGGCCCATTAGCATTCTTTTCTAAGTGAAAGCTAGAATCATACAAGATATTTTGATATTTATCAAAGCTGACAATTCGAAATTTAAATTTTGTACGCATTCTGTAATCAGTACCATCATCATAGACAATACTTGGCTCTGCGACCAAAGAACCCTCTACTTTAATTTTGTTTTTTCTTACCCAATCGACATAAGATGTTATACTTTCAACTCCACCAAGCATATTCTTGTAACTCCGCACATTCTTTGCCCAATCATAATCAATACTTGTGTAATCTGCATTCAAAACGAGTCCGTAATATTCCTCTATTTTCTTTTTCCAGCCATCTACATTTACCCTGATAATATGCGGACTTTTAGATAATTCAGCAGGACTAGCAAACCTTTCTTTACTCCATTCATCAATGTAAAACGGAACTTCGTACATCTCATTTGCAACATCTTTTAGAATATAGGGAAAGTCTTTATAGTTCTTAGGCAAATTCGTGGTTCGGATCTCCCTACCGTACTCGTCTAACTTCACCGCGGATTCATTGAAAGCCGGTGTTTTCACGTAAACAAAATACGCACCTTTATCAAACTCAACCTCGGTCCCAAGTGCCTCACTTACGAACCGTAATGGAACCATCGTACGTTCCCCCATCATCACCATTTGACTATCAAACGTTTTGGGCTCTCCGTTGATGTACGCAGTCGAGTCATTTACCTTCATTTTGATGGTTACCGTACCCTTTTTAATTTCAGCTTGCTTATTTTTTCCATCCCATTTCACTTTTGCACCCAAGTTTTCAGATACAACTCGTAGGGGAACCAAGGTCCGGCTGCTACTATCCATGATCGGACGTGCATCAGTAAATGGAACCTTCTTACCATCGACTACAATCTCAAGAGCACGTTGCGTGACATCATACTTCAATGGTGCAGCGGAAAGCACTCCAGCAAACATCCCTAATGCCAGGGTAGCAGCCATGGTCCCCATAATCATTTTTCTCATGTCGTTGCCTCATTTCCTATTATTTTTTTGGTTTGGTTATAATCCCGTTTGAGATTCAACATAGAATGTGACTTCACTTGCTTTGACTTCCCCTAGTGTCTTTACAAAATAATGGTGTGTCCAAAGAGAAGGTATTCGTGATTTCAACTGAGAAAACTCTTCTCTTAATTGTCTCGACGTGTGCGCCTTTAACTGTTTAATCATCCGATGAATGCCTAATCGTGGTTCACACGTTACTTCCATGACAACATAATCAGATTTAATTTGAAGATCTAACAACTTCTCTCCTAACTCACTTACTTTCTCTTCTAATAAAGTTTTTAAACGTTGCTCTACCGCGCTCTCCAGAACTCTCCGACGTAGTTTTGTACAGAAAACAACAGAATAGCTGCAATTCGAAACAATGTTTGTCTTGTCATACCCCTTATTTGGCATATCATCACCCACCTAAATAATACCACAAACGTTAGATAGGTTCTACTTATCTAATAACAACGTTTGACATAGTATCCATTTTGAGCAGCTTCTTTCTCCGTGGAGAACGTTTCTTCCACCGAAGCGGGAGCACAATTTTGCGGGAAGGCATACTTAATGCCATTGATGGTTGTTCCATATAGAACTTTTGCTTTTAACAATCTTGATCCTCCAAGTGCATAGTTGTTATAAGTAGAGTGTCCGATCGGAAGGCCTTGAATAAAAGCGACAAAACCTACATCATCAATGGTATTGTTCCATTCCTCATTGGATATCGTAGGAAGCGTAAAGGTGTAAGATACCCCGTTCCTGGAAGCCCACTCATTGTGCTTGTTAATGGCCCGCTCCAAGGCATCCTGTATAGTATTGATGATGGTAATACGTCGTATTGCATCAAAATGCTCATCATCTTGTAGCAAAGGCAGCGCACTGGAATATTTTAATTCCCTTTGGTACCCCTTTATCCATGAATCAGCAGCTGGCAGATAAATCGAGACATAGTTGTCTAAGGTAAATGAAAAAACGTTCCCTAGCGTGTCCGTATATGTATAAGGTGTAGTCGGCTTCCATATATGCTGAAGCTTTGACTCCCCATTTATTGCGGCAAACTCTTCTTCAACATAAAGGTCAAACGCTTCGTACCCTATGATGGCCACAGCTGGGAGGTAATGCTTTAATTGATTCTGAGAGATAGGATCATCTACTATATCAAAATTCAAATAGAGGGTGTAAAAGAAAGCTTGAAGTGCATCCTCTTTACGTAATTCTAAGCGTTTGGGTGACTCATACGACTCTTCGGTTTTTTTCCATATAGCCGAGCTTTTTAAAGTCAGCGCTGCGTCATCGACAGCTGTATCAAGAGCGTAGTTATATTTCATCTCCGTCTGCAGCTTAAACATTTGTTCTTGCACTTGCAGCCTGTTTATCCAAAAGAAAGGCAGCATAATGAGGACAAAAATAATAGCAAATTTAGTAGTCCTCATTCCGGACAATCCCCCCTACAGGTACAATGATCTTCTCTTTTGGAGCAAATGTACCTGATAACCAATCAAGCAGCAATGTGGCTTGCGTTCGATTGGAGTTACTTACCTTCACGCCAATGTAGTCACCTATTTTGAGCTTGTACCGCCGATTGGATGATTCTATCGGTTCGGAGTTATCCGGGTACATGACCTTTAAAATATCATCCTGGTTCGTTAACTGGTAATGGATCAAGAAATCTGACTTGAAGGTTGCTTGTTGGGTCGGGTCGTCATATACCGGTTCATAGGTCTTCGCATAATGTTCCATTGATATATCAAATGTATTCCCTGTTAAACTCAGCTCTCTCATAAATTGATCCCACATTCTGGGAGTAATATATCCCTTCTCACGAACACTATCAACAAATTGGGTGGTGCTTTTGATAGCATACAAATTCGATATATCATCCTGTCTCTGAAACGACTCCAGGAGCGGGTATATGAACAACAAAAGCACACATAACAAGGCTCCAAGCAGCTTTAATACTGAATTAGACACATCATTCCCCTCCTACTGATACGCTAATCGTTTAATGTGCCCTGCATCATCTCTTGCTTCGATTAATCGGTACTGTTTTGTTGGAATAATCATCGATAAGGTTACATCATCCGGATCATCCGCAGAAGTAAACTGGTGACCTTCTACAAGTATGTCATACTTCAAACTAGGAAGAAGTCGGAGCGAATTAATGATCTCTGCGCCCGTATACACCCTTTCCTGTGTAATCTTTAAAGTTTGACTCATATTCCGATCCTTGTTTTGATTTTGCCTATCAACATTTTTAATGGCTTCTGAAGCATCACCGATTACTTGTAGAGAAAAATATATTGCACTAAGAAAGAATGTAACTGTAACAGCTATGTCCATCATCCTACGAAAATTACCTAACATAACCCCTCCTGTTTTTGAGGAGAAGGGCGTCCCCGAACCGAGACGCCCCCCAATTTATGCAGTTATTGCTGATCGAAAACAATTCCTCGAGTCACATTGTTTTTATCCACGATGACTTTAGCTATGAATTTACCGCTAGGATTAACGTATGAATCGAGAGTTTCCGTCTGAGCGATCTGAATATTTTCATTCTTGGAAGTTCCACTGATTGACCCATCGTCCAACACATTCATACCATAATAATTACCTGTTTTGTTGTTATTCGCTTTGTTTTTACCAGTAATCACGCGTATTCCGAATTGGTCTTGACTATAATATTTACGAATAGCGTTGATAACCTGAGACCCGCTTACTGTCGTATTGTCATACACCGTAAATGCAGCTCTACTTAATTCCGTTTGGATGGACGAGAACTCATTCTGTGCAGTTTTGGTTGCTTCGTTAGCATTTGCAAACAAAAGTACCACAATTGTAATTAATGCAATAGTCAGCAAGATACCGGCTGCTACTTTTAGTGCACTTTGTGCGTTGTTCATTCGATGCTCTCTCCTAAATATATAAAATATTGTTAAAAGTTTTTAAAGGGATTTTTATTCTCTTGGTTTGGCCAGATAACGGCTATCTGTTGCCCCATAAGTACCAACCTCCTTTCTGATTCTCGAATTACTCAGAACAGATTCAACATCATACTTCAGCACTCGTTATCTCCCCTAACCGATGGAAAATATATGAGAGTTAAGTTGTTAAGCTACAAGTTTTGAATCTGTGTGAAGAATTGTTTCATTTGAATTGCACTTGTATAGAAAATAGGAACTACGAGATATAAAAATATCACTGCATATAATGGGGTAAAACCAATTGTTCTCCCCCATTCTGACTTTAAGTCGATCAATCGTTCATTATCGTACCGTCTCTTTTCGTGGTAGTAGTTTATGTCACTTTCCAGATCATCAAAAGCTTGCTTTATTGGAATTTTTTCTGTTGCGAGCTGTAATTTTTCAATGATACGAACAAACGGTACGAAAGGTGCATCATTTTTAAGCTCTTCTAATGCTTCGTGTGCCCCACTCTCATAATTTAGGAGACATCTTCGAAGTGGTTCTTTGAAGACACGTGAATACCTCTCCATCCACTCCAGAATCATCTCCACCGACATCCGTTCAAATTCACGCAGCATTACAATTAGATTCAAAAACTCATCGACTTCATTTTGCATGTCAAGTTGGCGCAACTTACGTTGAAAATGTAAAATCCATACAGGAACTTGATACGCAATATAAGCTGCTAAAGTGCTAATTAACAGCTCCCACCATTTTAAGTAAGCTTGTGAGAGGGTGAGCATTTTAAGATATATCCGATTTACCGCCTCGTTGATCTGTTTGTCATTCCATGTAGCATCGTTAGCTGCTTGTACCGCCCGAGTTATTACAGATAACAAATCATCTCTTTTTAATTCGATCTGACTTACATGGTTAATAATGGACCGGTCAAAATTCGTTTCTTCCTGTAGGATTTTCTTCTCCTTGTCATCTACAATTCCAAACATCGTTTTAGCAGGAGCGGGAGCATATAGAATGTTCTGTACCTGCAGATGGTGCATATATGAAAAGAGACCTGCGAATATAGATAATGTCAAGATGAATAGACAGATCCGGCGTAGATAGAATGGCTTTATTTGAATAGGCACATTACTATCCTTTAACATAATTTGTATCTTATAATACTCTTTTGTATGTGAGCCAGGCGTAAAACGATCAACGAACCATTTGATCGGCTTTACCTGATACAGCCATGATTCCAATTTGTTCTTGGGGACTTTTGCTTGATAGTTGCCTTCACTATTCTCCTGCAGCTTACGAACTAAGACGTAACATAAAATGGTGGTCACAAATAACAGGATTTTCGTAATTAGGCCTAGCTGCCCCAAGTAATAAGCATCCATAGCAGGAAAACTGCTTCTAGCCCAGGTTTCGATACGTGATATAAAAAACATGGGAATGACGGCGATGGCCGACAAAGAACTCAAATAATACTGTAATTTTTGTCTTTTTAAAATCTCTAAGTTGATATCATTGTTGATACGAGTAAGGGCTGATAAATACATGGAACCGGTCGTAACCACCTTATCCCCAAACTGCATCACTAGAAAAGAAAACCCAGCAAACCACTTCAGGAAACGAGAAGGCGCGACTCGATAGTACTCTTCCAATGCCTCATCCGGTTGATTTGAAGTCAACACCTCATGAATCTTTTTTCCATGTAAAGATGCTTCATAGGTAGCTGCTTCAGCAGCCTCCAGTACAGCTTCTTCCACCATACCGTGACGGTGAAAATGATGGCGTACATCACTATTGAAATGTGGCAATTGCTTTAGGAGTCGAAACTCAACTCTGGAAATTAAGGCATCGATTATGAGCCCGTTAAATACGAATACCATTATGATGACCATAAAAATAGCAGTTATATCTGGAACCATAAGCAAAAGCAAAACACTGGCGCCGATTACACTGGACAATGTAAGGATGGTTATTTTCATGGTTTGTTTTCTCATCATTGTCTCGTCATACGAATGTATCTGTTGAATCCTTCCCCGTATGGACAATGTGTACGTCTTTATGAAGGGCACCTTAATAAAAAATCGATAACTTGCCGTTAACCCTTTTGTCCATATCTGCTTCCAGCGGTTTCCCTTTGTCGGTAGAAGCGCACGATAAAAATACTCATCACTTGCAGCTCCTAAACGTTGATTCTTACGTTCAATGAACTTATAACAGATGTATAGAATCAGTGCCCCTACCGATGTTACGATTAACAACCCGTAAAGCCATTCTTTATCCATGGGAATGTCCCCCCCATACTTGCCCAATGAATAATTGGAATTCTTGTGAATCTTGTTGATTCATAGAGGCAAGCATAGCTTTAAGGTTAGCGTCCGATATTTTATTCATGAAAACATATTCGCCATCACGGTACTCCACAATATTTCGAGCTTCATAAAGTTTCCGATCCGTCATCCGTTCCATAAAATCGACCATTGTATCCATAAACGCTTGTTCACGAGAATCCTTATCTTGTATCGCGTTGTACCTTCGATCGTAGGGCTTTTGTTCAGCAGGTACACACTCCGTGATACGCTCTATATATCGATGCCCATCATTGGAACGATTGAGATGAATATCAAAATTAATGACTCGAATAACTTGCTCTTCGGCTATTTTCTCATTTGAAAAAACGCCGGTCTTCAGCATGGAGTTACGCAGAGATTCAATCAAAGAAATGAATGTCTTCGCATGATGAGAAAACAATGTGAATAAGGACGCTACCTGCGAAGTCTGAATAACCCAAGCAGCAACTGGATCGGTCGCGACCTCCCCAACAATGTTGACTGCACCGTCCGTCTTCTTCTGAATATCTAGACCCTCTTGACCGGATATATTGTCTGTTTCACGTAGCGTCAAAATATTCCGATAAGGATAGATCTGACGAAGATGTAGCTCAAATGCCATTTCTTGTACCCGGAGCGGGAAAATAGCCGAGATGTGTTTGACCATGGCCATGAGTAACGTGGTTTTCCCTGTACCCTGTGCCCCCGTAACTGCGGTCACCCGACATCCTTTGACCAAGTACTTAATCAGTCTAATGACCGGTCCTGCATTTTTATCTGTAATGAGCTGCAGCAAGGTGGCATTCGGAATATCGAATTTACGAACAAAGAAGGACCATGACTCCGCAAATGGTGGCCTTAGAACAACAATCCGGGAGCCGTCTTTCATTTCGTTTACTTTATAGCCCGTTGTCTCAGAAAGCTGCCCTGGATGATTATATTTATAAATGTTTTGGCATACCCGCTTTAGCTCGTGTTCACTCCCAAATGATAGGAAAGATAAATGGATTGACTTTCCTCGGTAGAAGAGCCAAATGCTATCGTGTGTCTCCGGAACCTTTTTCATTTGGTGAAAATAAATGTCGTACTCGCCTGCGACTTGATACATATAATTGGATGGAATTCCTGAAACACCGCCGCTTACTCCATCAATATTCTGGTCTCTAATCTCATCTATCACGCTGAACCCTTTGTAATTCTGATATATGATCTGTACGACGATTGCGAGTCGATCCTCGAACACCAGCGGATGATACTCTGTATTGAAGATTTCGTTTATTTCTTCGGCTGTAATGACATACGATTCTGTTTGTCCGTCTTCGATAATATACTTAGGTTTATCCAGCTCGTATTTCTCAATTAAGCACTCAAGTGCCTGATTGCCGTGTTCTTTTTTGAACATATGAAGTAGTATTGCGAATTTTTCTTGAGCGGATAAGGAAGCGGGCTTATCAAAAGCTATTGCATGATTAAGATTTTCGCTGTTGACCTGATACGTCTTCAGCAGTAAGTCTGCAATAAACTCTTTGACATAAGCCTTATTCTGCACATCTCCTGTAGAGCATTCTCGTAATGCTCGCTGGAGCATCGCCCTTTTGTTATTCCGTCGGCTGTACTCTTCTTCAGACAACCCCCAGGCCCGCAAATCCACCGTGATAATTTCATTGAGCATCTTCCGTACAAATTCGGTTAAATGTTCTAAACTGTAACGGTCCTCTTCTTTTGGTGGCGCCTCCTTAATCTCTTTTCGATCCGTTAAACGTAAATAAAGTAGCAGCCCGATGATAAGAAAGATGAGTGCGATAAATGTGAGATTCAGTGCATTCAACTTGTTATGCCCCTTTGTCCCCGATAATTTTGTTGCTTAAGCCGGCCTTGGTAAGAATAGCTTTACTTAACCTACGAACTTCATTCAGGAAGTAACCCGCTTCATGTTCTCTGGTTACTTTACGGTTCCGAAAGAAAAACTCTTTTATCGCACCCTCATTCAATGCATCTGCATAGGCGGGCAGCCGTGGAATGACATAAATAGGATCCTTGACTCCAAACTTTCTCGCAATTTGTTTGTTCGAATAACGTGATTCTTTTTCATAGTTACCTATCACATAAATCATAGGTTTTTCATTTAATACATTTGGCCAATCTCGCTTTGAAAAAAAACGGTCCAGCACATACATATTCTGTGACAGGTTTACGACAACAAGGTCTGAACTCCGTAGCACTTCAAGAGTCATGGGATCCTGTGAGCCACTGTTTACATCAATCATGGTTAAATCGTAGCTGATTGAAGCATGGCCAAATATTGTTGAGACAACATTGATAATGTTTTCGTACATGGCGATTACCGGTTTCTTTGTTCCGACAAGCAGATCTAATCGGCTTTTTAAAATCTCAATTGTGTAGTCTTTAATATCTGCCGGCTTTAATTGATTGGTTCGGGCCAATCGCTCTAACGCATCTATTCCGTAATCGTTAAAAGATATGATGTCATTCTGTATATGGCTCGGCCGAATAAAAGCACTCTCAAGCGTGGAATGGGAAAACTTAGTCTGCGCCATTAACACTCTGCAGAAATGCTCCATGCTTGTAATGACGGATATGGCAGCCATAGTAGACGTTTGACCCGTTTGACCATGTAATTCAGACCAAAAAGCAATTTTCATGACTATCTTCCCTTCAGAAGCAGCTTCCAATTTTTTTTGATATCTTCACCTTCTAGAGATATTTCATTTGCTATACTTTGTAATGCTTGGACATACTTTTTAGAAAGCCGCTTCATTCCTCGAACGTGCATGTTATACGAATTGTTAATTTTGATTGCTTTATCATAGTCATCGAGAGGTATTTCGATGGCTCGGCCCCAGCGAAGCGGCAGATAATAATAATATTGTTCCAAATACTGAAAATCGACTTGACAATCGACAGCTTCTAAGACAATACAGTTAAATGAAATCGGCTCCGGCTGATTTAAGAAATTAGTAATGAATAACTCTTTATTCCGCTCAACCACATATTTCTCATAATTCGTAACGAGATATCTCGCATTCATTTCTTGAAGCATAACTGGATCTAAAAAGTTCTCGTTATCGGTATCGAGAAGCACATAATCATAAGCCCTGTTTTGTAGTAGCTGCTGAAGCTGCTTATAATGTGTAATGTAGTGAGCAATGTCAATCCCATAAAAGTCAGTTATGTTATTGTTCAGTTCCTGTGAACATACGTGATATCGTAGCCACTGTTCTTTCGTCGCGTCAGCCAGCAATACCCGCTTCTCTGTTTGACTTAATAGGGACCCTAGATAAATGAGAAAATCTGATTTATCTAGCGCTCCGACAAAAATAGTTTGAATCATAGTAGACCTCCGGATTAGTCATAATGCTAGTTTTCGTTGGTAGGCTCATTCACCAAGGATGGGAACGGTTCAATAGCATCGTTATGTGTAGGCTCAGGCTCCTTCATTGCCGACGTATCTTGTACCGGATTAGGAATTTCCGCCGGAGCGGGAGTTTGATTCCCCTGCTGCAAACGAGAATTTACACCTCCACTGTTAGGCATATCCCCTTTTGTATTCAAGGCATCCAGTTCTTTTTCAAGCTGTTTTCTCATAACTCTAGATAGCTCTTCACGCGCCTTGCTTAATATTCCGGGATGGCTTTTCATCAGATCCAATACACTCGAGTTAACCGGGTAGTTAACCTCTGCTTTCTTCTGATAACCTGCATCAACATAGGTAAGTGCATATAACATGCCTTGATTAAGGTAAGCGTCTACCAGAGCTGAAGAAATGGTGAGTATCTCCTCTTCGTTCAGCTCAAACCAAACTTTGCCGGTCAATAGATCTTTAACTTGCTTTTTAGTGAGAACCCTGTAATCTTGACCTGTCGGGAAGTTAATCCGAACATCGATAAATTCGTTGGTCTTGAGTTTCTGAGGCAGCTTGATCTCGGTAAATTCCTGATGTCGCAAATCATTTGTAATGGACTCATCCTCAAGAAACATGGAATTGGTGACAATGGTATGGGACTTTAAAGGAAGCCGCGCTCGTCGTTGATTTAATTTAGCCACTTCCATAAGGGCATCTTCCGGAATTCCCATTACTTCAACTTCCAAGTATGTAAAGTCTTCTGGTTTTAGTGTCTCTCCCATCTCTATGTCACGCTTGGTCACTACAACTTCACGTTTAAGTTGTTTCTCCTTCGCTGCATACTCCATCCGTACAGTCGTTAACTCTCTCTCATGCTGGTATTGTTTGTATAGAAGTACGCCCGTCGCCACAGCCCCAGTTATTACTACACCGAGTCCGGCAGCCACAATTAGGTTCTTCGTTCGTTGACGTATAACGGCCACTAGCTGACTCACTCCTCAAAATAAATGTCTCAATAGAAAAACGATTTTAACCATCTCTTTGCTGATGAAATACGCCTCGGTTCAACCGACACAATCGAATCCATCAATTCAGACATCTGTTCCGACAGTTTGAACGGATCCGTATGATACGGAATACCAAAGAGCTTATATTCCGGAATCATGCTTTTTACATCCAGTAAAGACTCTCTATCTGCCAGTGAAACGCATACTCTCCAGTTCTGGCGATGAGGCTCGGCGATGTCATGTTGTTCTACATATTGCTTTAGCTTATGCTGCTTCCACTCACTACCCGCTCCAACCAGGACGGGTATGCTTGCTCTTGTGAATTCCTTATATATGGAAGAACTCTTATAATCTCCTACATCCAATACGATATAGCTGTATTCGCTCATCAATTGAGACATCTGGAGCGGGTGAGCTGATCGGAAATAAGTGACACCATGTATATGAAAATGAGTTCGTGAAGATGGCTGTTTCAACCCTTCATAAGCTGCCTCGATATATCCAAATTCATCGGATTGGTCTGCCTCTACCAAAGCAACCGCGTAGTTCCTTTTTGCTAATTGATTAGCGATCATAATGGCAAGGTGAGTACAGCCAACGCCACGATCAACACCCGCTACAGCAATGACACAGTTTCCTACCGTTTTTTCAAGCACCCGCTCTTTCTTTGAGTTTGATAGAATAAGCTCGGGTACTTCTTCCTGAATATCAACCAGGAGCTCGCTCACTTGGCGTGCTTCGATTACTCCCGTATCATCGAAAACGTGAAATCGATTGGTATGTCGTTGCTTTCTTCTTGCTCGTACAACGAATCCACCCGCAGCTAAAGCTAACGCTGCAGTTACCCCTAATGCAAAGTACATATTCACTTCCTGTACCTCCTCTACCCCGTTAAACGGTTGCAATGAAGTCCCATACAAAAGGGCGAATCATAACCTCGCCCTCACCTTCCCCTTTTTGCACTACACGGAAGGCTTTCCTAATATCAGGCTCCTCATCTACGATAAACAGTTGAGGTATGTTCTCAGGAAGGTAATAGAGCGATCCGACAATTTCCCGAATCGCTTCCTCACTGCCACAGCTCCACAATAGCATTGATGTTGCTTGTTCCTTAGTTGGATTAGGTAGTTGATTTTCATTCTTTTCAACCAGTTCCAGATACATATTGATCCGCCTGCTCATGAATTTAATTGGCTTTCGCGTTTGATCAAGACGTTCTACATAAAATACGATAGGTCCAAACGGAGTAACCATTTTAACCTGAGCAAACGGCTGATCCACATTTGGCCCTAGATATGGCTGAAAGCTAAAGTCATTCTCACTTTGCAGCACACCCAAATCCATCATTTGGTGCTTAATTTCATTGATAGCACAGACACTTAAGAAAAACCGGCAACGCCGTGAATTAAAAAATGGATTGATAAGATTTGTCATCCCCATAACGAATCTCAAATAATTTTGTGCGGCTACGCCGATTGTCCATGTATATTCACGGCTGTTGAAATCACTCTCCATATGCCAACCATCAAACCATGCTAATTTCTGTAGGAATCTCAGGCGAGTCGCTAATTCATGATCCTTCCGGAAACGATGCCTGAACATTCTTCGTAATTGCTTTTCAGTCAATGCTTGAGCGTTCGCTAACGCTACGGCGATTTCAATATCTACTTTCGTAATCTGTCCCGTCTGAACACGAAATAAGGTCACTTCAAAATTCGTATCAGGTCGTCCTTGCCAGCGAAGCATCGTGAATTTTAATGTAGGGTCATCAAAGATGGGAACGGAACCATCCTTGGCTCTCCAAACAGATATAGATGGATTAAAATCCGGCATATCCATTCATGGATTGCTGTAACGTGGGATCAATGCGGAAAATAGTGGCTCGACCCTTTCTTTTCTCTTTGTCCATGCTGCGTATCTCCACATGGACCTTGAGTCCGCTCGGTAGGTTTTGCCCATACTGACGACGCAGAGTTGTTCGCAAGTTTCCTAGAATAACGACTCTCTTCGGTAATTCTAAAAAGTATGTGTTATAGCCAGGGCCAAAGCCAACAATTTTGGCTTCGGTTTGATCGCCGGGAGCATAGTGCTCTTCGATCTCATGCCAGATCTTTGCGACTTCTTCATTAAGAACGGATTTTCGGGAAAGGCGTATGCGGTAGCCAAATTCAACTTCCCGCTCCTTCTCGTTATCCGTCTCGTTTGGCGTGTATTCCTCAATGTTGATAACTTTAGCTTCAATTTGGCTGCCGATACGAATCATTTCTTCGAGATTCGGAATCTTCACATAATCCCATTCTCCTGGAGGTATCAGGCACGGGAATCCTTCTACTTCAACAAAAACCAACCCATTTTCTAAAACACCGGTCACAGTACCTCTTACTGTATCGCCCTCGTTTACAGTTCGTAGAAAGCGTTTGACTACTTTAGGGATGGCTTCTAAGCGGCTCACAATCACGTGTCCGTCTGGAGTAATAGACTTCACAAGGAAAGGAACTTTTGTACCCAGAAAGCCAGCCAATGACGTCTGGCGCTTAATAAAATCTTCTCTCTTGCAGTAACAATCAACTCCGTTGAACTCGATTACGACATACTCACCTTTCTGCCCGCCCACCGGCGCTGTCTTTACGTTTCCTACATTTCCCATTTGAACGTACTGGCGCAACAAAGATTCGTGTAATAAATCCAGTACTGCTTTATTCGCTGATGCCATAGAACAAAAATCCTCCTTTTGTGGTCATAGCTAATAGGGCACAAAAAAAGACGCAGCTCCCTATAGGGAGCATGCGTCTTCCGCTCTATTGCTCAATTTAATTTGCTTCTTCAATTACACCTAATATACCAAAGGTATTGCTTAGAAGCAATCACAAATTAAAAATCTTTAACAGGGCCCAGTTGCAAAGAAGCATCCAAACAATGAGCATCACTCGCCAGAACTGTTTGGTCCTCATAAAGGATATTTCACTCCTCTTTCCCTTTGGAAAATAGTTTTTTGAAAAACGCCGAGCCGGATAAATCCAATTCGACAGGTTTTAATTCGTCGTGATCGCCATTCGTTCCTTCCTTGACCAAGTCCTCTGGAAACACTTCCGCACGTTCGTCCTCGCTTGGAGATTCATTTATTGGATCATCTTCCGTCAATGGAACAGATGGACCAGCATTCGGTTCAATCGGTGGTGGCTCGATTCCATCTGGTGGAGCGTCCGCCAATGGAGCGGGACCATTAACACCTAGTTTTTGCATAAACTGAGTAAATGCAACGGCTGCTAACGAATCCGCTTCTGAAGCAGACGCTTTCTCGTTGGGCTGGTCCACCACATCGTTTAGAGATGTCTCTTTCTTCTGCGTGACGGTATGTCGGGTATATAAGATTTGTGAAGCTAATGGCCCAGTATAAACATTTGGTTCTGTTAGGTTAGGGGGTATATCGCCTTCCCGCTCCTCCTCGTAACCTGAAAATCTGTTCGATAACACTCGCATTTCCTCAGCACGTGTCTCATTAGTTTCCCTTAATAACTCCAATTGCTGTTCCAATGAGACCACAAAGTTTTCTGCTTCTGCATCATCTTCCCATGTGTCTATCCATTCCATGTTAAAACTTGATGTCAACTCTGTGTCTTGTTCCACCCAATACGACATAAACTCCTCTAAATGTTGTTCCTTCAAACCCCTTCTCCATTTAGATTCCTTACTGTAGTCAACAAAATCGCCAACAGCTCGTATTGCCTTCCGTGTGCTCTTATCTACGACGAGTCTTACGTAAGAAAAGGTGAATGGATTGAACATGATGTCGTCTTCACTTACAAGCTCTACTTCTTTTCGGGAGATATCTTCAGCAATTGAATAGCCTGGACTATCCATGTTCGATGGTGACATGCTTTCTCGGATTTTCACCTCTTCGACCGTATGCTTGCCGAATATGGGGATAAGCTTCTTGACATCGTATTCCCCTACGCCGCCATATACAATGTAATTTCGTAGAGTCCCCATCATCCCATCGACAAAGGCTTCATCAAATTTAATTGCGAATTGACTCAAAGATTGACAGGCGACGAAAATAGCTATTTTATATTTACGCCCTTGTCCCGCTAATTTTAGGAATGGCCGGTTCATATAGTCGTAGAACTCGTCCGCATATAACGAAACAAGTGGTCTTGTATTCTCATCTCCAAGACGGCGGAATACAGCATTTTGACAACTCATTAGAACCATTTTTCCAAAAGCATCTGAAATGTCACCTAACAATCCATTGTCGGTATTACACAACAGGATGCCGCCTTTCGCCATAAGACGATCCAAATCCACCTCATTCTCGCCTATTAAAATCCTTGCTAAATATGGATTGGTTATGAGGTCCGAAAGTAGATTTCGTGTTTGCCGTGTAAATTCCGACTGTTTATCAATAATTTTAACTTTTCCCTTATGTGGACCCGATTCGTATCGAACGAGCTGCTGTGTCATTCGATCTCTTTGTTCTTCTAATCCATCATTGTCGAACCAACGGATCGTTCGATTGACGAGCATCCAGTAGATACGTTTATCTCTTTCCATCTTTCTGATGATTTCATCAGAGGGAACTTTCTTCCGGACCTCCTCCACTAAATCTTTGACATAGCGTGGGTCTTGATACATCTGGTCCAAATCGATTAATGTGCAATCGTTCTTTTTTAGAAACTTCAGAAGATAAATGTATTGTTTCAGAACCGTTCGACAAGCCTGTCTAAAGAACTCGTTACCGACTTCACTCATACCGTCAAGCACGGCAGTAATCATTTCAGCTACTTTTTCTACTGGACCGACCATACAATTTACCCCTGGCGAATCCGGATTGGAAGGGTCCAAGTATACAATGAAGTCATCAGGAATACCATGCATAAGTGCAATTTTATAGGCGCTATCACATAAGTCTTTTGAAGGTTCTATGATGATAGAACCAACCAAATGCTTTCCCCAAGCTTTTTTAAACTCAGGAGTCATATAGCCATACTTTTTAACAAGGCTCGGGAAGGCATTGATCGCTTTTTGTAAATGTGCCATATCTTGACTGAATGCCTTGCTGATTTTCTGGGATGTCTTCCCGCTTCCTGGAGGACCAATTAGCATCGTCCCCAATTGACGCGATTCCCCTTGAAGAACCACTGGTGTATGTTTCTCCGCATCAAGAGCAAGCAAAATGTCTGGCATCGCCATCGTATTTTCTTGGCCGAAACGCCCCAAAAAACGCCACTCAAATTTATACTCTTCAAATGCCTTTTGAAGTACTTTGTCACCCTTATACATACCGTAAATGCGAATACACACAAGCATAACAACAATGCTAGGAATACACATTGCAATTACACCAAGTAAACGTAGTGCGCCCGCATTAAAATAGGCTGCATATTTCGAATTAATATTATCATCGAACGTAACAATGAGATCATATGAAATTGGTTTAATATAGGATGCCGTAAAAACATTGAGCATGATGACGAATGTACCCGCTGCCAATAAGAAAAATAACCAACGCCGAAACAAATTCTTGTTGCTTATCTTCACACGAGTACTGAACAACCACGATGACAAACACACCGCCAGACTGGTAAAAAACTGTACCCAATTGGGTTCGATGGGACTTACATAGAATACTGCACCTGCACCAATTACAGGATACAGATGCAGCAGCGCGGAGCGGGACAAATCAAACTGGTCAGTTAGGATGACATAAATCATGCTTAGACCCGACCACAAAAAGAGGCAAGTTAATGTATAAAGTATCAGAAGTAAGATTAAAGGTCCTCGTTTCCAAAACCATGCCTTTAATTTTTCTTTCTGCAGCATCAATAGTAGAATCACAAGTACCTGGACCCGCTTCATAGAGCCACCTCTTCCCATGCATCCCCTCTGCGACCTACTGTATGTTTCCAACCGAATACCAAGCCGGCTTCTTTCATATCGGAGAGAGTTATATATAGCTGCCCATGGTCGATACAATACGGTATCTCCTCATACAACTCATCTTGATCAGGAAATAACATTAACAATTGAATTGCCTCGTTCTTTTCCCTTGCCCACTCTGATAAGCTCATTACTTTTGCATGAGGGTTTACCCATGCTTTGCGTGCATATACTATCGCAAAATACTTCTTGGAGGTGCCCTCTGTCACTTCGTACATCAAATCGACAGTACATGGAAGGTGACCGTTATCGACCAGAAGTCTGATTTCGTCCTCGGAAACGAAAGCAACCATTCCCTTGCCGTATCTCTTGACAATGTTCTCTTTTAATATTTTAACGTCTACATAACTCCCTAAATCACCGCATGTTTTAAATGTGTGGAGAACTCCATCCCGGGCATTATATTCATCTGCTTGAATGATTCGCATCTCATCTTTAGCAAGTTCATTTTGTAATACGTCTAAAATACTGCGACGGACAGTTTTAACCCGTATCGTATGTTTTCTATCGTTACGGAGAAGTACATTGTCCTTTCGTAAACGGCCCATATTAGTAAATACAGCAAATGTATTAGGAATGTGTTGAATAGATTGTTTAATATTAACCCACTTTTTCTTAAGCGCTTCATAGGAAGCCGTCTTGCCGTCACATTCAATAGAGATGAAGGGCTTATAATGTTCAGCAAGTATTTTATGGTCTAAATTATCCCTGGTTTGAAGCGGGATATGTAGTGGGTTCTCCCACTCCCTCCCCTCTTTTACCATGCTGGTGTAGTACTGTCCTGGCTTAAAGAATACCCAATCGGGCCGATAACCCACCTTTCCTTCATCATCGAAAAAAGGGTATCTTCTCCATTCGCAGTGAGCTGTAACTACATTGGATGACCGTAGACCGTCTATAACCAGCGAAACAAATTCTTGTGTATCAAAGTGGTGCTTATGCTGGTTGACCTTTAAATCGTCTACTAGATAATGCTGCTTAGGTAAAGTTGGATCGTCTTTGTAAAAAATAACATCCATGAAAGTCGAGGCTACGATCTGCAGCCCCAGACTGGACAAACTGTAGTGGTACACAAATGCTTCACCAAATGTAGATGCGATTTCATGGATTTTTTCCCTTTGAACTAAGTTGCGTTCGTATAGGGTTTTAAACATGTTCATTACTGAATTCATTTTCATGTCCAACTGTGCAATTCGCTGAAACTGAGAGATCGTTAATCGACGATGCACATATAGGGCGCAAAGCACCGACATATGATTCTTGTTGGCCGAAGCTAATCGAATAATTTTCTCTATTGTCCATTTGCGCGAACCAATACGAGAACTACGGTTGGTATCAGATTTTACTTCCTGATTCGTTTTCCAGAAAGATTCCCCTTCAATTTCGTAATATTCATGATCAAGGTCTACGTCCCTCAAAAATTCCACCTCCAAAAAATAAAAAAGACGCACAAATATCCGTAAGGACATTCATGCGTCTTCCGCTCTCTTCTATGAACTTATTGCCCATTGTATCATATTATCCTAGCTTCTTGAACAAGCAGTTTTGAGTTATGAATTCTTCAAAATCTCAAAGAATACTTTTTCTCCTGAAAAAAACGGTCCAATTCTCTTATTTAGTCGTTCCCTGCTGCTTCATTATCTTATTCCAAATCCGGTATCAGATAATATCCTTCTCAAGCCCACGTAAAAATCCATCAACCGTAGGATCTGATAAAAACAATTGGTGATGACTAAGTGAATCAAATGGAATGATTGCATCACAAATTAAGAATGATTAGTTTCCATGAATGATTAGTCATCATGAGTGTTACTGCCCGATAAAAACCAATAATCATTGATAATTAGCATTTCATTAATCCTGATTAAACACTCTTAATCATTATAATTCAGCCGATAAACCACTATAAGCCGTTGTAATAGGCATGCGCCGAACACGGCGAGATTCGCACCGAGGACCCGGAGTGGAGCTAATGCTGTTCAAGCGAACCTGCAAACCGTTATCAGTCTAATGCTTTTTTCTTTACAATAAGGGCTATTCTTGCTGTTACAGCAGACCATTACAAAGGTGACTGATTCGCCATTCTAGAAGCATCATTGTTTATGAGAATAGGACATAGATCGTAACATGCATTTGTAAACGTCGTATGCACCCCCAATTGTAGTAAACAGATTCTCTGGCACCTTAAAAAACTCCTTTAACACCCGTGTCAAGTTAGGTGATAATCACCGAAACGAAGATATGAATCCCAATAACAATCATTTGAGTTTTCTTAATAGATTTCTATTTATCAACAGTAACCAATATAGTTACTAGTATGGTTACTGTTATAAACTATTCTTAGAATACGCTGTATTAATAACGTTTTTATATAGTAACTACATAAGAATATTTTTAAAATTCAATAGGCATTTTTATCGCTTCTTATTCTTAGATTAAGGATTAAGCAATGAATATCACCGTTTTTTCGGTCCGAAAATAAATATAGTAACCATTTTAGTTTCTTTTATAGTGACTATAAAAAAGTCCTTGTAGACAAAGGCTTTTACAATTTTATTGATTTACTTATGTTCATCAGTTATTGTATATGTAGTAACTACAAGAAGGGAGGTGCGTTCGTTGGATGATCTCATAAATAATAAATATGAAGACATAACCTTCACTGAAGTTCAAAATAATATGTTTTCAGACCTGGTCGAATCAGATATTGCTTTAAAGCGCGTATTAATGGTGATTGCCAAACACTCTCAAACTCACAAAGATAATGAGGTTAGTGGTGGCATAACAGTAAAAGACATTACAGAGCAAATTATTTTGGATAGAAAAGTTCGAAAAGGTAAGAAGGGCTTCACTACTGAAACAACCTACATAAATCGCAAACACGCTGAAAGGGTCGTAGAGACTCTACTTAAAATGTCTTTGTGTTATAAAGTACCATTTACGCATCCTTCTAAATTAATCTACCCAACCGTACGCGGCATCTCAGTATCAAAGGAACTAACAAGAAGGTATCTTGAAACCTCTAAAGGGAGATGAAAATGAATGAGCTCTACTAATCATGAACCATCAATTGATATGACTCTAGTTGGACTCGGTCAAGCTGGCGATAGAATTATTGATTGTTTCGCATCATATTTCACACCGGATGGAAAGCCTGTTTATAATACTCTCGCACTTAATTCAAATGACGGAGACCTGGCTGAATTAAAAAATGTGCCTATGGAAAATCGCTTCAGTCTGAAGTTAGGTGGACTAGGAAAAAACCCTGAGAAAGCCATGTCCATTTTAGAAGATAATGAATCAGCTAAGGAACTTTTAAAAGAGTTCGTTACCAAGAGAATTCGAGTAAAAGATAAAATGGTTGTCTTCGTTGCGGGACTTGGTGGTGGTACGGGAACTGCAACGTTAGTAAAAGCAATCGAAGAGTTCCACGAATATCACAACATGAAGTACGTTAAGGAAGAATTAAAAAAGATTATTCAACAGATTGGCCCTGCGGAGTATAAAGCTAATTCGAATAAATATAAAACACTAGCGTTCAGAGAAGCAGAAAATAAATTTATAAAAATTGGTGTAATTGCATGTCTCCCTGTACGATCTGATGGTCCAGATGTTCTCCGACAAGTAAACAATTTTGCTAATCGTATCTGGACAGCGGCTAAAAATCCAACCAAGGGCATATCTTTCGTGTGGTTTCCTGACAACCAGATGTTCTATGACAGATTCAAAGAAGAGCGCGGCAAACTAAGTAATATTGAGAATTACCGTGACTTTGCTAATATTGAAATTGCTGATATCATTCATCAACTGAACATCGGTACGAATGCCGGTGGCACAAGCGTGGTTTACGATTCTCATGACTTTAGAAGAACCATTTCTGAACACAACGGTTGTTTGGTCTTAAATAAATTAGAGGTACCATCGAAAACCATATCAAGCAGTACTGATTTGAATAAACTACTTGTTAAATCAATACAGGAAAATCGCTTCCACGATCCTATCCAACTTATTGAGACTAACGAATCTGGAGAGTCCCTATATTCAAAGGTTTATCATGTAGGAATGCTGGCCATCATCCCCCCTGAACTTAATTCATTCGGAAGCTCCTTCATTGATGATGCCAAAGACGAGATTAGTCAGCAATTGCGTATACAGGGCACTATATTCTCAGGTTATCTCATTCGGAAAAACAACTATAACGTTACTGCATACACGATTTACAAGACCGACGCCCTCCCCTCTCGCCTTTCAAGAGGGTTAGTTGAAGAATATACGGAATTTATGGAGAAGCAAAAAGAAACACAATTTAAAGAAAGTGGAGCAATACAACAGATAGCGGCTACTAATGAAGATTATCTAGATTTTGAACTGGATGAAATGGACTTAGGAATTGAGCTTGACGACATTACAAACGACGATGAGCTGGGCGATATTAATATTGATGATGAGCTGCTGAATATAGACCCTAATAAAATGTAGTTCTCTCTTGGGCTGATGGTAAAAAAACCACAGCCTTTTTTCTTTTATGACAGGATTATCAACCTCCCCCATCAATAAGGTATCAGTTCATTCCACCTATCATCACGATCCCCCAGTTTATTCAACACAGATACCCATATTATTCCAAGACAAACACAAATAAATGCATTCTCTACGCAAAAGGAAAAGAACAGCACCCTATTACCCCCTATTAATAGCCCTATTATCGATAACAAGCCCTATAAAACCCTATAATAGTCTTTTATAGAGATAATCCTATAGATAATAATACTATATTCTTATCAATCTTAATCGATATATATGTATCTATATCACTTATTATCAATAATTATTAGTTATTATAGATGTATATTGATTCGGATAGGGTATTATTATGTATTGAATTAGTCCTATAATGATTGCTAATATAGATTTATGATGATTAATAGGGGGTGAACAAAATGAAAGCAGATGTTACCACAGCTGATGACATGAGACGAAGGGAAGAAATGAAAGAACTCTTGATTACTGCTTTTGAAGGGAAGTCTGTACTTTACGAAATATATGAAAAACGAAATTGGTTAGACCGATTATTTACAGTCCCAGTCTTATCAATGGAACCGGAGATCTTATACTCTGTAAGTCAAGTTGCAGAAATCTGCGAAGTACCCGATCATCAGATCAGAAATAAACGTAAAGAATTCCTTGAATACCTCGAGCCAGTAATTATGGGGGACACCCATAAATACAATTACATTGGAGTATTTAAATTAAAAATGATTGATGGGTTAACTGGCCAGGGAGCAGACTATACAATTCCACAGCTGAAAAGCTTAATATACGATGGTATAAAATCTTCTCATAGTAAACAGGCATCAAATAATGTCAATGGAGATACCATGCGAGAAATGATATCTCATATGCAACAAGAACTGTATGCAGCTATGGAAAAACGATTTTTACAAATAGAAGGAAATTTGAAACAACTGGCATTACCTGCAACTGAAGCCGACATTAGAATTGAAGAGATGATTGAAGAAAAGCTGAAGTTAATGGCTGAACAAAGTGCTAATGAAACCCAACATAAGATAAATCAAATAAATGACTTACAACATGCTCTTAGTGAAGTGTCTAACACTATAATGGACCCTGGCAGTAGCATTGAATTTAAAGAGAAAACAATGGGACAACGTTTTCCGCTCTTAAAGGACAGTTATCCTGAACAATTGCACATCATACAACTGTACGAGAGAAACCTTGAAGACTATATAAGGAACCTTAAACAAGAACATAGAACTGCTGAAGTAAATCAGATAAAATTAAAATCTCTGGAGCTTTGCGAGGATGTACTTCTTTCTCCTATGAACAGTGAAGAGAGAAAAGAAAAATTTGAAAAACTACAACAATTTGCTGATCAATATCCCGAGTTGAATTTTGAGATCAGACATTTCTTAGCTACTGCTAAGAATACAACGAAGAAGAGAAAAAAATTTTTAGGTTTATTCTAGAGCAGCGCTGAAAGAGCGCTGTTTTTTTATCGACAATTAGCGTGCCCGGAGAACTGTCCATCGTAGGCGCCGGGGTTGCCCGGATACTGGGCGGCATCCGGATCTGACAGCTGAGAAAGTTGTGGACAGACCGTTTGTTTCCGACAAGCGGCTGTACTCGACCGAGATTGCTCGCTGGTTGCCTTACGACCGGCTGGAGCTTATGGAGTGGATCGACCATCAGTTGAAGATCGTGGACACCGGATTGTCTTTGGTGAGATCGAGGCCCGGCTGCTGCAGTAAGCGAAGCCGTTGTGACTGCAACAGAAATGGGTGTGGAGAGCAGGAATTGAGCGCTTATGTGATAGGTGGCCATCCGCTTGCGGGGACAGAGCTGCGTGCCGCCCTGGTCATTTCGCTGCCATCGTACATGGTGCCGACGCACTTTATGCAACTGGAAGAGCTGCCGCTGACGCCGAATGGTAAAGTAGACCGTCGGTCGCTGCCACAGCCGGGTATACAGCGCCGCGAACCGAAGCAGAGGCGAAGCTGGCGCAGTTGTAGCAGGAGGTGCTGGGGGTCGAGCGTGTAGGCATCCACGACAACTTCTTCGAGCTGGGCGGCCATTCCTTGAAGGCTATGACACACGGTATCGCGGATTCATCAGGCGCTGGATGTAGAACTGCCGCTGGGACAGCTGTTCCTCTCGCCGACGCTCGAAGGGTTGGCGGGTGGCAGCACGTACGAAGCGCTGGCCTCGGCCCAAAAACGGCTGTACGTCCTGCAGCAGCTGGAGGGAGCCGAGTTGAGCTACAATATGCCGGTGGCGCTGCGGCTCGAAGGAGCGCTGGATCGGGCACGGCTGGAAGCGGCGCTGCAAGCGCTCATCGCCCGCTATGACTCGCTGCGCACTTCGATTGCCGTCGTGGACGGCGAACCGGTGCAGCGGGTAGTGGAGCAGGCGATGTTCGAAGTTTCCTATGAGAAAGCGGAGGAAGGGGAAGCCGAGGAGCGCATTCGTGCATTCCTCCGTCCGTTTGACCTTGAGAGGCCCCGCTGCTGCGTACGGCCGTCCTGCGTCTCGGCTCGGCACTTGCTGCTGTTCGCTATGCACCATATTGTCTCGGACGGCATATCGATGAGCATTTTTGTAGACGAATTCACGAAGCTGTACGCGGGGAAGCATTGGCTCCGCTCCGTTTACAGTACAAAGATTATGCCGTATGGCAGCAGGATCACTACGCCGAAAGCCGGGCAGACGAGCAGCTGGAAGCGCACTGGGTGGACCAGTTTGCGGGCGAGCTGCCGGTGCTGAGCCTGCCGGCCGATCGTTTTCGTCCGGCAGTACGCAGCTTCGAGGGCGGCCGGGTGACTGTTGAGCTGGACGGCGGCGGTACGCGAGTTGGACCCCGAGAGCGGCGCTACGGTATATATGGTTCTGCTGGACGCTCTCAGCACGCTGCTGGTGCGGCTTAGCGGGCAAGAAGAAGTCATTATCGGTTCGCCGGCGGCGGGCCGGCCGCATGCAGAACTGAAAGGCATGCTGGGGATGTTCGTGAGCACATTGGCACTACGGACGTACCCGGCTGGGGAGAAGATCTTTGCCGCCTATCTGCAGGAAGTGAGGCAGACGGCGCTCGAAGCCTTCGAGCACGGGGACTATCCGTTCGAGGAACTGGTGGAACAAGTGGTACGGCAACGCGACACGGCCGCAACCCGCGCTTCGACGCGGTGCTCGTGCTGCAGAACATGGAGCAAGCGGAGATTGAGCTGCGCAAACTGCAGCTGACCCCGTATCCGTCGATTCCAACGCAACCAAGTTCGATCTGCCACCAGTATGGCCTGCTCATGGAAATACGCTGCTGTATTAATTGAACGGACCACGGTGGAGCGACGGGCCGGTTACTTTGCTGAGCTTCTGCTTCAGGTTACCAGGGATCCGTAGGTGACGCTGGGAAGCGTCAGCTTATTGACGGCTGAGGGGCAGGAGCTACTGATAGTGCACTTCAACGATAACGGTACTGCCGCCGCGGCGCCGTTGGACATGACGCTGCATGCAATATTCGAGGAACGGGCGGCAAAGACGCCGGAGCGTTTGTCCATTGTATGCGGCGAGAGCCCCCTGACCTACTGAGAGCTGAGCGAGCGGGGAAACCGGCTTGCCAGTGTCGTACTTCGCTATAGCGCGGGCCCAAAAGTCTAGTTATCTAGTTGGGGTGCAGTGCAAACGATCTATGGCTATGACTGTTGCGCTGCTCGGCGTGCTTAAGGCCGGAGCTTCCTATCTGCCGATAGGACCCTGCCGGCAATATTTAATACCTTAAAAGGTATTTTAAGGCGCAATTGAAAACTAAAATTAGAATAGCAATAAAAGCATAGGCTATTTTAAGCCTATGCTTTTCATCAAAGAATTAGCTACTGTTGAGATCCCGTTAACTTTCTACAAGCTATCCGTGCTGCAGGTACTCCGCCACCTGCACCAAGTGCCGCTCCAGCTGCAGCACCCCAAGGGCCACTAGCAGCGCCTATTTTAGCTCCCGCTGCAGCAACTCCCGCCGCAACAATCGTAACGCAATCATCAAAATCTGGATTAGGATGATTCTCATGATACTGTAGAGCTAAAGCATCTGCTTCATTCTGTATCGCCTGTTGAGCTGGTTCTGCCAATGAATTAAATGCTTGCTGCGCTTGCTCTCCTGCATGTATTACTGCATTATTTAAGTTATGACCTGCACGATTTACGGTGTTGTTCAAGTCACGACCCGCACGACGTATATCCCTCATACCAAAAGGCATATTCTGTCCCCCTTAATGTTTGAATTAGAACATGTTTTTATGTTCCACAGATATTTTCTACCGCGAGCCTTATTTTATTTATCCATTTTCAACCAGATAAATAGCTTCATCCATAATGTCCTTGGAAGCTTGATGAAGGTTGAACTAACGGGTACGATGTCATTCGCTAGGCGTTGGTGTACTCGGTTTCCCAACGGTTGTCCAGCTATTGGTTGTATGACGGCGCCGGACCGCCACCTGAAGCAAGCACTTCATCGATAGGTATTGGATTTACCCCGGGCGCTGTAGCCAATGACACATAGGGCTGTCGTTAAAACGTGACGTAACTCTTCTCGTCTTTTCTTCATTTCACGCAGGGATTAAAGTCCTAAATGTCGAATATTGGTATATCATAACGGATGTATGGGGGATATTAGACATGGCGAGGAGAAAGAGCAAGGCAAAACAGCAGGAGGAGTTTATTCAAGGCTTATTTGGTCTTGTGGTCATAGTGGCGGGCTTCGGGACGTACTCGTTAACGAAATCATTCCAGGCATCTTTGATAGTTTGTGTTCTGGCTATCACGGTTTTGATAGCTGTGCTGGTCAGCATCAGTCTAAAAAGGGGCGAACGGCTAAAAAGATCAGGTATCGAGGATATCGATAAGATGGAAGGAGTTCAGTTTGAAAAGTATTTAGGGCACTTATTCCGAGCACAAGGTTACAAAACCCAAGTGACCAAAGTTGCCGGTGATTATGGTGCCGATCTAATCCTTCAAAAAGATGGTAAGAAAATCGTTGTCCAAGCCAAGCGATACACCAAGAATGTGGGGATTAAGGCTGTTCAAGAAGCACAAGCGTCAATTGCACACTATAGAGCTGGAGAAGCCTGGGTGGTGTCAAATAGTGACTACACGGCTGCGGCGTATGATTTGGCCAAGTCTAATAAAGTGAAACTGATTAATCGTGAAGCCTTGATTGACATGATACGGAACAGCTCCGGCACCAAAAGCGGTCATTGCAGCAGCGCTAGTTGATAAATTGACTTGTCCAAGATGCGGTAATAAGTTAGTGCTGCGAAGCGGGCCCAAAGGCAAATTCTACGGCTGCAGCAACTTTCCAAAATGCCGGTATATTAAGAATGTCGAAGCAGTGTAATAAGGTGAGCACCCATTGCGGTGCTTTTTCTATTACCACATAACGACGCAATATTTCAGTTTAATGAACTCACGTTCGAATTAAAGCAATTGGAGTCGGGAAACGGCGAATCTGATTTACCGGCCACGCGATGGCAGCAACTCCAATTTATCTTTCCTTGTGCTAACGGCCAATCGGCGGGTATTAGGCGTATGATAGCCCGAACTGGCGCAGGGTGGTTAGATTATAAGGTTGTTCTAGTCTGATTGTATTAGGGACACAATCAAAAGCCTGCTATTAATAAGCAGGCTTTTGATTTTCTTGCTCCAAGGTTCTGAAATAAAAAGTGGGTACAAGGCCAAATTGTTCATCGATCAAAACTTTATTAATTGCTTTTTCTACTGGGAGACCAGCCATTACCCAAGCATATGCTAACCTTTTATTTCGTTCAGTATCTAGTTTAGAGTCTATATCATATTTCGTTGAAGGTTTGATAAAGTTATCAAATTCTTTTATTGAGCAAAACTGATATCTAATAATCTTTGAGTGATGTAGTTTGAGATAATCATCAGTCGTTGGATATTTCTTTCTTATTAATTTTTCCAAGGGTTGGTCTAACTTTAGCTTAGAACGAATGATTGAAATAATGGTATATGTGATCATTAGAATGAAAAATAGGGTATATGTAAGTCCTAGTCCAACATTCCTCATAATGTCCTCTGAAGACAACCACTTTTCACTAATTAGCCCACATTGATGCAGCCAAGTTGGAATATATGGTGAAAAAAAGAATAACGGTACAAATGTAGTAAACATGAATGCTGCCGTACTTGCAAATATCAACCACATACGAACATGTATATATGAAAACATAAATAAGAGTATTACTCCAAAAATCAAGAATACAGGAAATGCGGTTGTGGGTTGTAAATTATCATAAAGAATTTGAAGATAAGCTTCGACGAACATAAATATACACCTCCTCTATTTATGATTCCATATATTTTATTATATGTTATTATTTACATATTGTCAAGGGCTTTTATTCTTTTATTGTCTTTAGATTTAGAGTTAGTTATAATATATCTTGAAGTTTGAGAAACAAAACCAATTTCATATTTAATAGAGCGGAAGACGCAAATATACCTTTTACAGGGTATGTTTGCGTCTTTTTTTGTTTCTCGAACAATCCTAGAAGGAGGAGGAAGAATATGCAGTTAGCAAAGAAAAATGCAAATATAATAATGTTTTTGGCAACCATGATGATTGCATTTGTTTGCATTTTTTCAGGATGGGGAGTAGAGCATGCATATGCTTCTACGGATATCATATCACAGACCAAAATTGGAACCGGTTCAAGTGATTTATCGGATGTAACCGGAATTTTAAAGGATTGGATTACTATTATCAGGGTTTTTGGTATTCTAGTCCTCGTTGTCTGTATTATTGTGGGGGCAATCATTTTTGGTTCATCATTAGGCAACTCACAAAAACGAGCAATAGGAACAGCAGCTATGATTGGAGCAATTGTTGCAATTATCGTTGTAGCTAAAGCTCCTAACTTAGCCGATTATATTGTCTCTACTTCACTTAAATAGCAAATTAAGAAATTTAGAACCCCTACATTCAATATGTAGGGGTTCTAAGTAGGGAGGGTTAGTATGCGTACTTTAATGCCATTTGACACGGAGAAAGAACGGAAACCAGTAAAAGTCTATGAATGGAGTGTTTCTTGGAGGCAAGCTACTTATCTAGGAGGAGGGAGTTTATTATTCCTTCAGGTCTGTCAATGGGTCTATACGGATAGCGTAAACTTTCTTATTAACATCCTATTTTGGGTTATGTGTATTCCCATTCTGATTCCGTTTTTTGTGTTCGCACTTATGAAAAACAGTAAAACTGGTCACTTTTATGACAGATACCTATTCTATAAAATTCAGCATAAACGAAAACAGAGTGGCGTGTGGAGGATGAAATAATGTGGGACATTTTTATGTGGGTGGCTATAGGTGTTGTCGCGTTCTTATTATACCGAGGAATAAATGACAAGCCAATGTTGCCAGGTATCAGTAAAAGAAACAAGAAAAAATCAGTAGCTAAACCCAGAAATCAACGAGCAAAAAAACTTGATGTCTCTTTTCAGGAATTAATAGGCGTAAAACAAATGTTTGGAAATCTTATTGAGTTAGAATCTGATATTCAAGATGTACGAACCTTCGTGGGCGCTGTGAAATGCGAACCAATAAATTATGCTTTGCGGGCTCATGCAGAGCAAAAGGAAACGGACCAAGCATACGAACATCTTCTGGCTAGTTTATCTCTAGGTCCGGGTAGAGAAGTTTGTATCGGCACCCATATTTGTTCCCGTCCTATAGAGCTTGATGACCAAATGAAGCCTTATTACGACACCTTTGATACCTTAGACCCTGTTGCTCAGCACTACGCTCAATCATTGTTTTTTCCATTCATTGAGGATTGGCAAAAGAGTGTTGAAGAATATGACTACGATCGATATTTCCTTATCCCTCTAGAATACACTCAGAGGATGATCGGTGACATGGATGAAGAAACCCTCCTTGTAAAGGTGAGGAATGAATTCAATCGATTGGCCAGTAATGTCATAAGTAACTATGGATCAATGGGGGGCATATCCGAGATCTGTTCGGAAGAGCAATTGTATGAAGCATTGTATTTTGCAACACACAAGAAGACAGGAAACCAAAAGCAAATCAGAAAGATACTGGATGCAAAGCACGCTCTATCTCCAATTGTTATGAGCGACTATTCTCGTAATTCGTATCGGTATGTAGAGGGTAACGAGGAGGAACTTATCGATGCTGAAGCTATTTCGCAAGAAGAATAAAACAAAGAAAAATATAGGTAATTCGAATAAAAATAATGATACACAACCAACAGTTGAATCAATTAAATCCTTAACATATTACGATTTAATCCAATTGAATGGACATGAAATTCCAGATGACCTACGAGACATTGGCTATCAATCAGAAGGGGCAGTCAGTGAGTACCCTTTCAGATCCTTCATTCTTCATTTTGGTAATACGACATTAACAACTGGTGCGTTAGAAAGTTTGTACCGTGCCGGAGCTGTCAATGTTACTTTCTACTTTAATAAACTCACAAAATCACAAGCAGTAAGAACATATAAGAATGCAGCTACTGATGAAGGCGCCCGTTTAACAAACCTATTAAAATCAGGGAATGAATTGGAAGCAGCAGAAGCAGCAAAATCTATTACTGCTGCAAAAAGACTCTTAGATGAAATATCAGATGGATACAATGACGGGTTCTTGGGTGTATGTGTTGCAACGGTTTTTGCCCCTGATGAACGCACTTTGGACAATATCGGGATGATTTTACAAGATGACCTGATTGGGAATGACCACAATTTGAGAGTCCTCTACGATCGTCAGCGCAGTGGTTGGGTCTCCACCTTACCAATCGGCAATAACAAAATAAAGGATAAAGGAGATCGGAGATTTTTTGATAGAACTGCAATTGTAGCAGCCTGCCCATTTTACTCAAGCCGTATCCCTTTTTCAGGAGGAGTACCTGTTGGAGTAAATAAACACTCCTTTACCATGGAATTTCTTAATGTATTCGCACCCTATCTTGATAACTACTCATCACTCATTGTAGGTGTATCTGGTAGTGGAAAATCATTTACTAATAAATTCGTATCTTCCTCACAAGTACTGCTAGGCTACCGAATATTCTCTATTGATCCAGACGGTGAGAATGGCCCGATATGCCGTTTGATGGGTGGACGTGAAGTCGAAATCCGTGAGGGTGGAGAGGTCTGTATCAATGCGCTAGCCATATCAGAAGAAGAAGTGGAAGTTACGTTACCTAATGGACGGCGAGTAACCAAGACTGTAGTACCTGTTGGTTCAAAAATCGGTCAGCTACTTAAATTCTTTAGCAAATTGACCGGTTCGTTATCGTCAGAAGAAAAATCGGTAATTAAAAAAGCATTGAAAGATGTTTTCGATGATTTTGGTATTACTACCGATCCTGAGTCTCTGTATGAGCCTGACAAAATTGCTGTACGAACTGAGTCTGGAGCAATTGAGTACAAAAGAAAACGCAAATCTGAAATGACGCTTACTGATGTCTACATTCGAATTTTGAAAAACTGTGCAGAAGGAGTTGACTGGGAGAACTACACGTATGAACGTCTGACGGATCGGTTTGCTGAAAGATTACTTAAGGTACTGCGTGGATTTTTACGTGACTATCCTGATGGAAAGATGCTAGATGGCCAGACTAACTTTGGTGATGGAAAGCCAGTAGACAACATGCTTGAAAATGTTTGCTGGATTAACTTTAATATCAAACCGATTGAAGGTTCGGATATCTACGATACGATGATGCACGTCCTAACAACAATCGGTTGGGAATACTTTATGAAGCGGCCATCATTAAGGCGGTTTAAGAAGAGAATTAAAATCGAAGAAGCTTGGCGGATGAAACGGGTACCCGGCGCAATGGAATTTATAGAAGACCTAGCTCGACGCAGCAGAAAATACAATGGCGGCGCCGATATTATTACTCAAGATTTATCAGCTTTCCTAGATGATCCAAGTGGACGCGCATTGATTAAAGCTGCAACAACTGCCATCTTCCTACGGATCGGACAGATATCACACGAAGAAAAGATGGAATATAAATCAATATTTAATTTCTCTGAAGGCGAGTTAGATATTATCTGCAGACGGGCACCGGAGAGTGAAAAAGACCAATCTAAAGGGGAGGGCGTCCTTAGAGTAGGAGGTAGCTCCGCTTATATCAAGGTAACAGTTTCTGATGAGATGCGATCTTTTGTTGATACGGATCCAGACTATCTGATCAAAAATGGACTCATGCCGGAGGTAGAAGAATCCTATATTGAAAAGGAAATTCGAGACGAGGTGTTGTTATGAGTAAAAAAGGAATCATCGCTATCCTGCTCATTATATGTGTCTTGCTTACGGGGATTATCATACCTATGGACACTGTGCATGCAGAATCAGATGATGACCCTTCCGGCGACGCACCCTGGTATGCAAAACCGATCATATGGATCTTAGATGTCATTCTTGGTGTATTTGGTGGAATTCATGAGCCTGCAGAACACGTCTATTATCAATCATGTTCAAAGGGAGACCCCTGTCCGGACAGAAAGTACGGTTTATACGAATATGACAAGTTTGATTCAGTGATTAGACGAGGATATGTTCTTTTCTCCGTTCTTGTCATGTTATTTGTAACCATATCCATCGTCAAAACAGGCATATTTATGGGGTTTACACCAATTTCATCAACGATGAAAGTAGAAACCTCTGATTTATTGGTAAAGTGCCTCCTGGCATCCATTTTGCTGGGTCACTTCTTTACGGTCGTAGGTACCATGTTTGATTTCAACAATATGATAGTGAAAATAACATACTTAGATATTAAAAGTCCAATTGACTTATCAAGTTATGACCCTACTGTTTCAACCGGAAGACCAGGTATAACCAAAGAAATTGAGATGAATATGATTGCTAAAGATCAGACTGGATTTTCAAAAGCCATCATCAATATAGCCATCAAAGGGATATCCATCTGGTGGGAAATTTTTTATTTGCAGCGATTTATGATGATTTCCATCCTATTAATATTAGCTCCATTGTGGATATCGATGCTCTTTTATCCCATGCTTCAGAGTATCACTTGGACAGCAATGAAAGAACTTTGGACTCAGATCATCGCACAAGGCTTACATGCAACCTTATTCTGGATTTTTTATTCGTTGTTCGATACGAATCAAATGACATGGTTTCAGATGACTGTCGTAATAGCACTCTTCATTCCTATTTCAGAATCAGTTCGCTTTATATTTGGTGCAACTAGTGGTACTGGTAACAAATTAGCGATGCTTGGTACAATTGCTGGCGCTGGCGCCTTTTTGCATATGGGTAATGCCATTAAAGATTTAGGTAATGTAGGCAGTGCTCTCAAAGGTGGTTCTGGTCAAAGCCGGGATGGACTAGGAGGATCAAGTTCAGTTTCTTCTAACGGATATCAGCGAGATTATGCCACGTATGGTGGATCATCTAGATCGGTTGCTGCAGCACAATCCACCCAGGGCTCAAGTAAGCTCGCCTCAAGAATGAGAGTGGCTGGTGGAATAGGAAGTGCTGTCGGTAGTGCATACCTTCGTACTGGTGGTTCCTTCGCTGGTATGGGACTCGGAGGATTTGCCCAATATGGAGCAGCAGAATTAGGCGCAAAAACCGGAAGTTCTATAGGATATCGAGCAGGTGCTGGAAGTGTAGCAGTGGGACAAGGAACTGCTAGTTGGGCTAAAAATACTCGCGAACATATGAATCCCGCTTCGTCTGCGATGTACAAACATCGAACTCAAGATTCGGTGAATGGTTCTCTGTACTCCGAATCATTTGATACCGGTCAAGGCAATAATCAGACTTCTGACTCCGGGTCTTATCGTCAAAGCAGCTCTAATAGTAAGACTGTTCCTAGAAACGCTAATAATTCTGTACCTAATAGCTCCAATAGTAATACTGTTCCTACAGGTGTTTCTTTCCCTAAGGCGATGTATAGAGGATTGAAAGGTGGAATAGGGGCACATCAAGATCCCTCAATTAAACGACAAACTGCTGAAAGTGTGTATGGAGCTATTGGAGAAGTTGTAGGAGGACGAGGGGGATTCGAGATTGGACGGAATTACGCTCAATGGCGCTATAACGGTGCGCCCGTAACCCCGTCTCATTTTTCTCATGGGGATCGTGTATTCACGGTCGAATCCAACGATACGAGCTTCTTGGCCACTCAAAATGAAAATGGGACTTTCCAACGTATAGGAAATTTTAGCGCTGGGAATAGAGCGCTAAGCAACGGGGAAGTTGTTGTAAGGGCGTTTGAAGCTAATAAAACTAATGGACAGCCTTTCTCATTTCAACCGGTTATGCAACAATCACCAACCAATCCTAATATGATGGAACCTGCGCCGGCAACGAAATGGGACTCCGAAGGTAACCAAATCATACATCAAGGAAATACCATAAATCCTCATCAGTTCTTAGATCAAGCCAAACATAATACCAATCATGTTGACTTGAAGAGACGGAGTGCATATACGCCTCCTGTTTTTAGAAAGGATATATCGGGATTCTAATATCCCGATATATCTCCGGGGAGGTTCAGTATGAGCAATTTCTCACAAGGCGATTTATCAGAATCAACCAAACAGGCTGGAGCATTTGTCGGTAATAAAATTAAAAGAGAACTTTCTAAGGGGTTCAAGCGATTAGTTAAAAAAGCATTAGTCAAAGCAGCTAAAATAATTGCAAAGTTATTAGCTCAGTTAATGACTAAGCTATTAGCTGTAGCTATGTCTTTTCTGGGAGTAACCGGCTTTGTCGTGCTAGTAGCTGTCATTATAGTTGGTGGTGGAATTATCTACCTATCTTCCATATTCGGCTGGTTAGATGCAGATAGTCCTGTTTCTTCTGAAGAACTGGCTGCAAGATATAAAGCTGTACATGAACAAACAAGTGAACTAGAAGAATATAGAACCCCGCAAATTATTTTGCAGGCGATTGACAATGTTCGGATCGTGAAAGAAGACAAGGACACTTATGAAATAGACCCGGAAGATATCGGTCCGTTATTATCGGCAGATATTGAATATATCCATCTTGAAGACGTGAAAGTAACGACCACAACAACCACTTCACAAGGAACCATCAGCGCTACACAATCGAGTTCATCAACTACCACAGATCGCACAAAGAAGAAGGTTGTAGCAAAGAGTCATACATGGAACGCAATATACACCTATAGCTATCATGAAAAAGTAACATCCGGAAGTTCTACTTCAACTGATAGTGATGGCGTTCAGACAACGGTCTCGTGGACCAATACAGAATGGGTCGCTGATCCCCAAAAAATCGAGTACGATTATTCGAAATTTGATGCTGCAATGGATAAGTATCGATTCCTTCATGCAGATAGAGAATTGGTGGTCGAAATTATTTCTGCAAATGGTAATGGTGGTTCAACAGGAATAGAAGGTTACGCCTTATTTAATGAAGACTTCGATACACCTTATATTCCTGGACCAGGGGATTTCCCCAATGCTCTGCCTTCTGAAGATGGGTCCTTCATTTGGCCCACAGTAGCGAAAATTATCACCTCAGGATATGAGTATAGAGTTGATCCTATTACAGGTGCTGCAAAAGTCTTTCATAAAGGAATTGATATAGCGGATGGTAAATGCAAAAAGCAAGACTGTCCGAATTATGCAGCTGCTGAAGGTAAAGTGATAGCTGCTGGTGACGCAAATGACGGGTATGGATGGAAAGTAAAAATCGAACACCCAAATGGACTCGTTACGCTGTACGGTCACATGAAAGCCAAAAGTTTAAAAGTAAAAAAGGGAGATCAAGTTGAACAAGGTGAGGTGATTGGGATTATGGGAACGACAGGGAATTCTACCGGTGTTCATCTTCATTTTGAAGTAAGACGAGACAATAAGCCTTTGAATCCTATGCCTTTCCTAGCTGGAGCATCGAAATGAAGAAATGGCTACTGATAATCATTTTGTTATGGGCGACCTTACTAACGGGTATTTTAATCTACTCTAAGTTAAATCAAACAGTATCTGAAAAAGAATCAATGCCTGTTCCCAGAATTGAGTACGATGGTCCGATTGTAGATCAGATGTCCTCCCGAGAATCTCTTCGGGAATTTATCAGCCACTTTTTAGCATGTATCAATGATGGAGCATTAGATGATGCATTATCTTTAATCGAGCCAAATTATCTATTATCTGAGCTTCAAAACAGATTGGGTAAATCCGAAAAAAACATGTATCAAATCGTTCAGTTATTTGAAAAAGGAGAGATGAATCGGTTCAGCCTTTCCTTACCTAATCAAATTAACTATGAGATGTCTTGCAAATTTCAAATCTATTTATCAACGGGACAATCCATTAGTTACGAGGTAATAATAGTTGAATTAACAGATAACCATATTAAACATCGAACTTGGTTTATCAAAGATATAAAGGAAATAAATGAATGAAAGTGATTAAAAAAGCGGAATCACCGGCACTTGAGAAGCCGGTAAATATTGAAGTAGACCAAACCTTTTCGGATCGAAAAAAAATGGCACCTTTGGCGATTGATTCGATTATGAGCTGTGTAGATTTTGGCCTTCTAGACGGATATCCGGATGGGGAGTATAAACCAAAACAAAATATGATTCGAGTTGAAGCGGCTGTAGTTATTCACCGTTTATTATTTAAATCCGGTTTAATATCTACGACTATCTATTCAGTACACTTAGCTGAGACGAAGGACATTGACTTAAGGGACTCCTCTAAGTCAATGTCTAATTCTTAAAAGGAGGAAGGACTCTATGAACGTACATAACTTTTTACATGAATATGCTGAGTTTTTGAGTGATTATGGATATGGCGCAGAATTCGAATTTATCCGAGATTGGGAAAGATCACCGGTACTTGCTGAGTACATTGCAAGAAATAATTACTTTTCTCGCGATGATATGATTAGGAACATTGTAAAATCCGCGTTATTTAAGGACACAATCTACAAAGCCCCATATACTCTTTCTAATATGCTAAAAGAAAACTCGGGGGGACAGCATAGTATAACCGTTACATTGAGTCCCTATGAAGATATTCACCATGAGGTCCAAATCGAAGCATATCACATATCAGCACACGAATGGTTTTTAATCGGCAAGGCAATCAAAGAAGAAATCGTAAAAGAAGAAGATGAAAATTATGAAGATACAATATATACTACTCGATTGTTTAAAGAGCCTAAAGATATAGAATTCAACTATTGCATACCAAATGATTATATTAGTTCTACGACTACGATTCATGGTAACTGCCTTAATGACGATTGTGACACATATGGTACAATCTACAACACCCGGGCTCAATCAGCTTTTGTTTTTTACATTGTTGATCAAAAAGAATACGCGGTAGTGTATCTTTCATACTGGTGTCTATAGTATAAAAAATACTAACTAGTAATATAATAATACAGTTGTATATGGTAATAACCGCCCATTGACCCTGAACTTGAAGCAGGGTCCCTTTTTTTATTTTCTTGCAAATGAACCCATACTCTTTTGGGCGGCAACCCTTGGATGATGAACCGTTACATTTATCCGCATCCGAGCTGGCGTAGCTAGGTAAGTCATCCCGCTCCTGCCTTCCGTTTAGATTACAATTACGATAACAAGGATGATTCTTGGAATCTCGCAGCCATTACGCCTATCCAAAGCCGTCTTTCCGCTCACGCAGCAGAAGCTGATCGGGATGACGAACGGGCGGGTGATGCCGATCGTATAGAAGGCCTGGGAGTTCCCTCCCGGTCACTACAAGGGCAGCCCTTGCTCTTTGGACAGGCCGGCACCGCACAGCGGGCCTGAGCTGCAGATCCGTATTCCCGAGTTCTCCGGGCGCGGCAGGGCGGAACGATCGGCGCTGCCGGCGAAGCGCGGCCAGCTCCTGCAGTAGCGCCGCATTTCTGGTGCTTCCGGACGCAGTCGGCGGAATGCGGCGACCGCCGGCGAAGCAGAGCCATCTCCTGCAGCAACGCCGCATTTCTGGTGCTTCCGGACGCGGCCGGGTTAAACGATCGGCGCCGCCGGCGAAGGTCGACCAGCTCCTGCAGTCTAATACTGATTTCTCTTTGGCTAATGATTTCTTGAAAAGTAGAAAAGCAACGCGGCGAGCTGCAGGCGGTTGCGTCGCCGGCTTGCAGCGGAACGCTTCGCCAATTGGTCCGAAAGCAGCAGAGATGCGGCATGCTGCAGGCGGCCACTCCCCCAGCTTGGAGCGGAACGCTTCGCCGATGGTTCCGAGAGCAACCGAGATGTGGCGAGCTGCAGGCGGCCACTCCGCCGGCTTGCAGTGGAACGCTTCGCCATTTGGTCCGAAAGCAGCCGAGATGCGGCATGCCGCAGGCGGCCACTCCACCGGCTTGCGGCGGAACGCTTCGCCGATGGTTCCGAGAGCAACCGAGATGCGGCCGGTCGCGTCACATCGGATGCAACTTTTCAAGATTATTGGATGAGTATCAGTTGCAAATATCGGGTTGAACTACAGGGTGATGATGTTGAGTTGGCACAAGCGTATGTAAAAAATAGTGTAAAGTCTTTCACGTTGGCTGCATTGAAAAAGGCAGAGGAAACCATGCGAGCATATCTCCTAGGAGAACGCAAGGATCTCGATTCAATTGAGAACCACATCTTCTCTTCGATACCATCAAAACCGCAGGAGAGGGCGTCACCCAGCTTAGACCATATTCTACTTTGCATGGCTCGGGTTTCGGTTACACGGTGATTAACAGTTCCGGCGCCATATACGTATTCGCAAATCTCACGGGAATACTCATTGTTTCGATCATTAAAAAAAATCCGAAAGAAATCTTAGACTGGCAAGCCAACTCGCAGCTGGCCGCTGCCGGCGAGCCGATCGCGCCGAACCGGCGCTTCCGGAAGAACAACCAGGAGCGTGAGCTGCAGCTTCGCCGCGCAGCTGGCGCCGCCGGCGAGCCGATCGCGCCGAACCGGCGCTTCCGGAAGAACAACCAGGAGGTGAGCTGCAGCTTCGCCGCGCAGCTGGCGCCGCCAGCAAGCCGATCGCGCCGAACCAGCGCTTCCGGAAGAACAACCAGGAGCGCGAGCTGCAGCTTCGCCGCGCAGCTGGCCGCTGCCGGCGTGCCGATCGCGCCGAACCGGCGCTTCCGGAAGAACAACC
>NZ_QYZD01000024.1:0-78916 GCF_003591545.1 Paenibacillus thiaminolyticus | reverse complement strand
AGGGACGCTCCTTTTTTTTCAAAGCCAGAATCTTGGCTCTGACAGGAATGTTCAGATTGACGCCTGAGCTATTGGTATAGTGGCAATAAGGACTACGATGCCTCTTACCCTCCTTATTCCGCTATCCCCGGCACTTAGCTTGTGCCCCTGAATCGATGGGATAATGACCATAAGGACGGCAAGGGGTGCCTCCGCCCCTGAGCCATCGGCATCGTGGAGCAAAAGCAGAAGCAGTGTTGCTTCCCCAGCCCCATGCCAAAGTCGATCAAAAACGGACCGTTAATGAGTCCGGCCTGCGCAAGGACTCTCACCAATGCTCCCTCGCCGCCTTTTCAGGGACATGCCAAAAAGACATGGCTTGATCGCTCCATGTCTTGAGGCAGTCTTTGCAGCGGCCGGACGTATAGAACCGCCCGGATCCCGTCAATCCTATGGCAAAGGGGGTGACACACAATGGCTAAAGACGTGCTGTGCGAAGTGAACAGCTGCAAATATTGGGCTGCCGGAAACAAATGCAACGCTTCTTCTATTTTTGTCGTGAATCGTCAAGGCAGACAAGCAAGCAACTCCGAAGAAACTGACTGTAAAACGTTCGAGCCCAAACTTTAAGGTATGTCCAAGCAGCCTTGCCGGGCTGCTTTTTTCTATGTGACAATGATAATTATTATCATATTATCCGGATTATATGCAATTTCCTAACCAACCCAAGAAAAATAAAGCGGGCACCTCCCCCAAATCGGCCATTCCCTTTACTGTGCAAGGATCAAGAAACCAGGCCCGACCCGGACGGGCCTGGTTCGATATATGCCGCGAGCGGAAGCTTATCCCGTGACAGAGTGGTCAAGGCTACCCGAGGTGGAAGCCGGCGTAGCTGGAGCCGCTGATGCAGCAGAAGCAGATTCAGCAGAAGCGGAAGCACGCGTCCCGGAAGTCTGTGCCGGCAAGGCCGCATCCGGATTCGGCCGCAAATAGGCGAGGCAGTAAGCGCCGGCCACGAAGACGGCACCGCCGGTGAGATTGCCGAGCCAGACGGGGATGAAGTTCATCATATATTCTCCCCAGTTGTAATAGCCCTCGAAGATGGCTGCCGGAATGACGAACATGTTGGCCACCACGTGCTGGAAGCCGATGGCCACGAACGTCATCGTCGGGAACCAGATGCCCAATACTTTGCCGCTGAAGCTCTTGGAGCCGTAAGACAGCCACACCGCCAGCGCGACGAGCCAGTTACAGCCGATGCCTGAGACGAACGCTTGCAGGAAGCCTTCTTCCAGCTTGTGCCCGGCGATGGACACGGTCTTCTCCAGAAAGACACCCTCGGCGGTCAGACCGACGATATGCCCGAAGAAGTAAGCGACGAAGATCGCGCCCAAGAAGTTGCTTAACGTAATAACGATCAGATTGCGAACGACCTCGCCGGTGGTAATCCGGCCCTTCATCCGGGCCAATGGGACCGCCATCATATTGCCGGTCAGCAGTTCTCCGCCCCCCAGCAGGACGAGAATGAGCCCGATCGGGAAGAGGGAAGCGCCGATAAGGCCCGTGATCGTTCCCCACTCCGGCGGCGCGCCCGCCGTAACCCGTATATACAGTAAATATCCCAGCGCGATGAACGCGCCTGCCAGAAATCCTAATATCACCATGACCGACAGCGGATTGCGGGCCTTGGACGTCCCTGTCTCCACCGTCGCTGCCGCAATCTCCTGCGGCTTCAAGTATCCTGCCATACTGCATTACCTCCTGCACTGCAAGTACCTTGCTGGCATATTATCGCATCCTCCCGGATGGACGGAAGCGTCACACCCTATGGAATGAGGCCCCGTCTTCCAGCCCAGATGCAAAGATGCAAGTTTATTGTATCGAAGCTTCGGTACCGAGGTTGTGCATTTTATCACAAGGTAATGTTCAAAATTAACAATCTAACAACATATCATGGAACAAGACAGGGCGCTGCCAGACCGGAAAAAGCCCGCGCACCTTGCGGCCGCGGACCTTCTATATATCTATATATCCATTTATCCTTTGCCGATAATGCTGCGGGCAATATGAACTCCGGCTGCCCCGGCTTGCGCCAGCCCGCGGGTGACGCCAGCTCCGTCGCCGCCGCAGTACAGTCCCCCGATCTCGGATTCGAGCGACGCATCCAGCTTCGGGCGGGCGGAGTAGAACTTCGCCTCGACTCCATAGAACAGCGTATGCTCGGACGCGATTCCCGGCGTTACCTTGTCCAGCGCCTCCACCATTTCGATGAGGCTCTTCATTGTGTTGTATGGCAGCACAAGGCCCAGATCGCCAGGGACCCCCTCGCGCAGCGTCGGCTCCAGGAAGCCTTCCCGGATGCGATTCTCGGTGGAGCGGCGCCCGCGGAGAATATCGCCGTATTTCTGCACAATGACGCCGCCGCCGGACAGATCGTTGGCGCGCTTGCAGATTTCGCGGGCATACTCGTTCGGCTTGTCGAACGGCTCCGTGAACGTGTGCGATACGAGCAGAGCGAAGTTCGTATTTTTCGAGCCAAGCTTCGGATCCTTGTAGGAATGGCCGTTCGCGCACATAATGCCGCTGTGGTTCTCCACCACGACATGTCCGGACGGATTGCTGCAGAATGTGCGCACCCGCGTGCCTACAGACGTGTTGAAAATGAATTTTCCTTCATACAGATGCTCGTTAATCTCGCGCATAACGACGTCCGATGTCTCGACGCGCACGCCGACATCGACCTGATTGTTGTACATTTTCAGGCGGCGCTTCTTCAGAATCTGCGTCAGCCAAGCGGAGCCGTCCCGTCCCGGTACGATGACGACGCGATCGGCTTCGATCGTCTCGCCGCCCTTGAGCTCGATGCCCTTCACGACATGACGGCCGTCTTCCTTCACGGTTACGAGATCCGCCACTTCGGTCTTATGCATCATATCGATGCGCGTCTTCAAGTATTCAAAAATCGATTGTAGAATCTCAAGGTTCTGCTCCGTCCCCAAGTGGCGGACTTCCGCACGCAGCAGCTTCAGCCCTGCCGCATATCCCTGCTGTTCAATCCGGCGCACGGTATCCGTCGTCGGGTCCGTTATATTCGTCGTGGCGCCGTGCTCCAAATTGATTCGGTCCACGTATTGAATGAGGTCGAGCACCTGCGACGGCGGCAAATAATCGGTCAGCCAGCCGCCGAACTCGGTCGTAATGTTGAATTTGCCGTCACTGTAGGCGCCGGCTCCGCCGAAGCCATTCGTGATGGAACAGGCGGGCAAGCATCCGGCGAATTCTTTGCGGCCGATAGCCGGAGGGCATAATTGAATTTTTTCCTCCAGAATCGGACAGCTCCGCCGGTATATATCATGACCTTTGTCCACTAACAAAACGTTAAGGTGGGGGGCTTTCAACGTCAGCTCATAGCATGTAAAAATTCCCGCAGGCCCTGCACCAACGACAATGACATCATACTTGCTCATAAGATCAAGATCCTCCTCGTTCATAACACGTTGTATGAATCTGAATGGGGCGAATGACGAATTACTAGTCCTTATCTGGACGACAAAAAATCCTGACTTCACCCGGGTATGCGGAAGCACACCGCTCGTAGTCAGGAATTTACGGCTCCTGGTAGAGACCCCCGGACCTTATCTCCGGGAATATACGAACAGGAATAATAATGCCAACATTGTGATCAAATTCATTGCCGCTCCCCCCAAGGGAACGACATGGATATTGTAACGGATTTCACCGAACGTGTCAACGAAGTTTTGTTTTATTGTTCGTTATTTTTTCGTAAATAGGGAGGGATTCCGGATGGTTCAGAAAGAAAAACAAGCCTAAATCCGAATATTAACGAAAATTACATATTTTCTTCCCATCGGCTTAAGCCCCAAGTTCCCCTACTCCCGTGCACAAATAATACGCTATGATGGAGAATGTGTGTCCTGGCCCGAAGCTGCTAAGCTTGCCATTGGATATGACGATTGAAGAAGATTCAATGAAAAGGCGTGAAATTAATGAAACCTGACTCCCCGCCCGATCGGGCGGACTCGTTCTCGACCATCTCTATGTCGCTCAAGGCAATTCGACGCTTCTGGATGCGCTCCATGTCACGGTGCAGTCGGGCCAATGCCTGGCCGTGCAATGCAACCATGTCACAGGCCAGCTCATCATGAACGTGCTGGCCGGCACCACTGCCACGTCTACCGGAACCGTAAGCTGGAACGGCCTTCCCCTCCACTCTCCCGAAGTGAAAGCCCGCATCTGCTGGATCCGTCAGGAGGACACAGTGCATGAACGGTTGACCGTGCGCGAGGCTGTCGGATTGTACATGAAATTATATAATGCATTCGATAAATTCAGACTGGAATCCGTATTGAAGCTGACCGGACTATGGAACAACCAGAACGTCCGGCTGGGCAAGTGCACGGTAGCCGAGCAGCGGCGCTTCCAGCTTGCCCGGGCCGCCGCGGTGAAGCCGGAGCTGATTATCGTGGAGGATCCGGAATTTCATCTCGACCTGGAGAGCTGCTTCCTGCTGCGCCAATGGATTCGCGAGCTCTGCCAGGGAGGGGTGGCCTTCTTCATGACGGTGCCTTCGCTGGAGAGCGCGCTGACGCTGACGGACACCGTCCTGCGCTGGACACCGGCCGGCTTCAAGGAGGTCATCCTCGACGAGGACGGCTCCAGCCAAACGGCGGAAGGAACGGCTGCCCTGCCTCAGGAAGCGGCGGACGACCGCTCCTCCGCCGAAGCAGGGCCGAGCGCGGCCAAGAAGCAAGCGGACGGCTCCCTGGCTTCCGAAGCGGACAGCGCTGCCGACGGTTCGCCTTCACCGGCAGACGCTGCGGACGGGGCCGGGATGCCGCCTGGCAGCCAGCGGCACTATCCGCAGATTGTCTTCGACAAAGTGCCGGCACGCGTGGAGGATAAAATTGTGTTCATCGATCCGTTGGAGATGATCTACATCGAGAGCCAGGACGGAGTGGCTCATCTCCATGTCCAATCCGGCGAATTTCCATGCTCCATGACGCTGCAGGATCTGGAGCAGAAATTAAAGCCGTTCGGCTTTTTCCGCTGCCATCGTTCGTATCTGGTCAATCTGCAGCGCGTGCGTGAAGTCATCATCTGGTCACGCAACAGCTACAGCCTTGTGCTGGACGATGAGAAGAAGAGCACGGTGCCGCTCTCGAAGAGCAAATACGAGGAAATGAAGGCGATTATGGGCATTTCGTAACGGGCACACGGCGTATTTCCGCCGCAAGCATCGGTTCATTCAGGGCTCGTTCCGTTGCGTTCATCGCCTGAGGTGCGCTTCTCGCCGAACATTTGCAGCAGCCCCCTCCCTTCCCGATCAACTGCCCAATGGGAGGAAATCAATATGGAACCAATTATCGAAGCCCGCGCGCTGACCAATGTTCGGCAATAAATCCGCACTGCAGTCGCTCGACTTCGTCGTTCACAGAGGAGAGACATTCGGCTTTCTCGGGCCAGCGGCTCAGGCAAGACGACCACGTCGGCCGCAGATTCTGTTCCTGGATGAGCCGACGTCGGCGCTCGATCCGGGGAACACCCACCGCATTCATGAATCGTTGAAGGAATTGAATCGCGCCGGGACGACCATCTTTCTCTCCACGCACGACATGGAAGAAGCGGAGACGCTCTGCGATCGGATCGCTTTCCTGCACCAAGGGTGCATCAACGCCATGGATACGCCGCAGCTGCTCCGCCGCAGCTATGCGGACGACACGATTACGGTCACGACCACGGACGGGTCATACCAGGTGGCCTGCGATGGGGAAGGCGCGCGCCGCGTCTCCGAGACGATGTCATCCGGGAAGCTGGTGTCCATTCATTCCAATGAACCGTCGTTAAGCGATTTTTTATAAAAGTTACTGAGGGAGCCGTATTATGACTTACGCATGGAAACGAATCTCGGCGATTGTCGAGAAAGAATGGAAGGATTGCTTCCGCAATCCCGTTCTGTTAAGCACGGCCGTGCTGCCGATTATCTTCGCCTTCCTCTTCCGCGGCCGGGAAAAAGTGGGGACCAGCATGCTGTCGATGCCAATCAATATGGCCTTGACGATGACAGGAGCCTTCGTGCTCGCGATGATGGTCGCCGAGGAAAAAGAAAAGCATACGTTGAGAGTGCTGATGCTCTCGCCGGTCAGACCGTTCGAGGTGCTGATTGGCAAGAGCGCCATCGCTGCCATGATGACGGTGGCAGCCATTATTTTGACCCTGTTGATCGCGGATACGCCCTCTCTGTCTCCGCTTGCCCTTATCATTCTGCTTGTTCCAAGCATCGTGATGTATTTAGCCATTGGCACGCTGATTGGCTTGTTGTCCCCAACGTCGATGGAGATTTCCTTCCTCGGCATGCCGCTGCTCCTGCTCTTCCTGATGGGACCTATGTTCGGCTCGCTGCTGAACCTTCCGGCGGTCGACTTGATGATCAGCTATCTGCCGACAGAGCAGCTGTCTCTGGCTTGCTCCAAGCTGTGGAACGGCGGGACGCTGGCCGACGCGCTGCCGCATGCCGGCATCATCGTCATCTGGATGGCCGCCTGCCTGCTCCTGTGCTACACGACGTACCGCACGAAGCGGTATGACGCATAGGCGAGCGAGAGCACGCACCGCAGCTCTCGACAGCAGGAGCTATTTCCCGAGAAATAAAGACAGCATTCGGCGGCGGGTCGACCGGCGCCTCTCAAGAGGCAACAAAAAGATATATCGCCCTGTTCCGGCCTGCCGGCTTGCTTCCGCAGGCCGGCTTCGCGTTGTCCGGCCAAGCGGCTGCTGGATTGCGATATCCAGCGCAAGACCGCTTCCGGCGGCGGGAAAGCCCGGATTGCGCTCCGATATGCGGAATAATTTGGATTGCTTCCCGTCCCAAAAACTTGTATCGTAGCATCATCTCGATGAACGTTGCGGGACATGGCCTTATCTTCCGAAGGTTCATTGAACGGCCCATTCCCGTCTGTCCATCCGTTGTCCGGTTGAGAAGGACGCAAGGCCGCCATTACGATACATCCGTCAAGAAAGGAGCTGCATATGAACAGCAAACCAATAGCCGCCTCGCGCCCTGCGCCCGAGCTGCTCAAGCAGGCAAGCCCGCAGCAGGATACGGTCTTCCGCATTCTGCTGGCCATCAGCTTCGTCCATCTGTTCAATGATTCGATTCAAGCCGTAATTCCCGCGATTTTCCCAATCTTGAAAGATACGATGCGGCTCTCGTACGGACAGATCGGCTGGATCGCCTTCGCGATCAACTTCACCGCTTCGATTATGCAGCCGGTTGTCGGCTATGCGGCCGATCGGCGGCCGACGCCGGCGCTGCTGCCCATCGGCATGACGTTCACGTTCTTCGGCGTGCTGCTCTTGGCGCTGGCGCCGAATTACGGGCTGGTGCTGCTGGCCGTCATCCTCATCGGATTCGGCTCGGCCGCCTTCCATCCGGAAGGGATGCGTGTCGCCCATATGGCGGCCGGACTTCGCAAAGGACTTGCCCAATCCATCTTCCAGGTCGGCGGCAACACCGGGCAGTCCCTTGCCCCGATGCTGACCAAGTGGGTCTTTATCCCCTTCGGTCAGATGGGAGCGCTTGGCTTCACCTTCATCGCAGGGGCCGGCATCGCCGTGCAGACGTATATCGCACGCTGGTACCGCGGCATGCTCGACGCCGGGTACACATTCGCGAAGCGCCATAATCAGCGCAAGATGGATCCGGCAAGGCGCAAAAGCATCGCCTGGGCGACCGTGATTCTCGTCGTGATCGTCTTCGTCCGCTCCTGGTACGGGGCCGCCATCGGCAGCTATTACGCTTTCTATTTAATGGAAGACTACAAACTTTCGCTGGACCAGGCCCAATTGTATATCTTTCTGTTCCTGGGAGCAGGTGCGGTCGGCACCTTCTTCGGCGGGCCGCTGGCGGATCGGTTCGGCCGCCGCAATCTCATCCTGGCCTCGATGCTCGGCACCGCGCCCTTGGCGCTGCTCCTGCCGTTCGTCAACCTATTCTGGGCTGGGGTGCTGCTGGCGCTTACCGGCTTCATCCTGCTCTCCAGCTTCTCGGTGACCGTCATCTACGCGCAGCTGCTTCATCCGGGCAATATCGGCACGGTCTCCGGCCTCATCACCGGCTTCGCCTTCGGCATGGGCGGAGTCGGCGCCTTGGCGCTCGGATACTTCATCGACGGCTTCGGCATTAGCCAGATTATGATCATCTGCGGCTTCCTGCCGCTCCTGGGCGTTCTCGCTCTGCTGCTGCCGAAGGATCGCATGTTGAATGAATGGGCGCAAGATGCCGAAGCATAATGCACCGACAGCACCGCAATTCGCCGTGGCCACCGCCGCTGCATCGGATTGCGGTGCTTCACCGTTTGGACACATTTGTACGAGCTTCCCCTCTTTACACTTGCTCCCCGCGCTCACTAGATCTACAATATGATGAGCTTGCAATCGTTGCTTGCATACGCCGATCGCGGCAGCATCTCGCATCAGACCCGTGAACGAACCCGCTATCCCGGCAAATCCGCAGTTGGATGAGGAGCTTGTGGAATCCGCCCCGATTCGCCAGTCATTAAGACAATCACATGTTACCGTGGAGATACGGATCACATATCCATCGTTCTAGACAGCATAAGAAAATACTTGGAGGTGATGGAGGATGACGCGGAATGCGCATCAAGAGCCGGTTCAGGACCCGACAGACACCGAACCATGTCCTCCGGCGGCGCAGGAGCAGACCCCGGCGGCAGACGAAACGAATTCGGACTGCGGCCGGGAAGAGTACGATCAACATACAATTCGATATTTGCAGCAGGCCATCCAGCGCATCAACCAGCTCTATCAGAGACAGGAATATCAGGAAGCGCTGCGGGAAGCCATGCGGCTGCAGTTGGAATATCCGGAGCACCCGACCATTATGTCGCTGGCTGCCGTCGTTCACAAGCCCGTCGATCCGGACAAAGCTCTCGATTGGGCGGGAGAAGCGCTGCGGCGGGATATTTATCAGCCAGACGCCTGGCGGGTGCGGATGGGCATCTATTATGACCGGGGAGAGTGGGTTGCCTTCGAGACGGCGGCGAGGCAGCTAATCGCGATGGCGCCGGACGATCCGACGCCGCATCTGCTGCTCGCGCAACATCAGATGCGCAAGGGCGCGCTGGAGCAGGCCGTCCTCTCGCTGGAGCGGTGCATCGATATCGAGCCGGCCGGACTCGCTTACGCCACGTACAGCTATGTATTGGCGCAGTTGGATCGGACGGTGGAGTCGAAGGAAGCCGAACTCCAGGCATTAGCGATGGAAGAGGAGCATGCATACACGCTGATGCAGCTCGCATGGGCAGCCGAGCAGCGCGGGGAGAAGAACCATTCGCTTCGCCTGATGGAGAAGGCTGTCCGTCTGGATCCGGACGATTCCCAGGTCCGGGAGGAGTATATGGAGACCCTGCAGAAGGCTAACCTTGCCTTCCGCCTCGTCTGGCTGCCTGCCCAGTGGTTCCAGAAGCTGAATCCGTGGATATTGTTTGTCATTTGGGTCTTATTCGCTTATCTTAAACCGGTACTGCTCGTTGCCTTTGTCCTGCTTCATGTGTCGACACATTGGATTAGCCGGTGGTATGTCAATTGGAAAGTATACGGGCGGCCTTGGGCATAACACCTTGGGCCGCTTCGTGTATGAACGTCTTCCTATCCCTTGTCCTTGCTCCGATCAGCCGATCGATCGCCGTCATCATCACTCTGGTGGTAATCAGCAGCACCCCAGGCGACAAGCGACAAGCGTTCCCCGGGAACAGAAAAGCAAGCCCCACGGCCAACACGACGCTGAGCTTGTTGACCGGCGCCACCTTCGAGACCTCGCCCTCCTGAATCGCAATGAAATAGAACAGCCATGATAGCGCGCCCGCTGCCCCGCTCAGCACGATACACAGCAGCGCCTTCCGGTTGGCGAGTCTTTCCCCGACCTGCGTCAGCCTTCCGCCCGCAAAAACTTGCATTCCATTCCACAGAAGAGGAAAATGTTCAGGTAAATCAGGGAACCCTTGTTTACAACGGAAGCGGAGAACGATATACTAGTCTTCGTTTTAATTTCTATTTCATATCGGGCGCCGAACTGGCCTCATTACGCTCAGTATTTTTTTCGTTTTGTACCAAAAAGGAGACCTTCTGTATGACGCTGTTGAAAAAAAGGAAGCTGCACTGGACGCCCGCCCGCGTGCTGGTGACGGGTTTTCTCTTTATTATTTCAATCGGAACCCTGCTGCTGATGCTGCCTATCTCGCTAATGGAGGGTCATTCCCTCTCCTTCGTGGACGCGTTATTTACGGCGACCTCCGCCGTCTGCGTAACCGGGCTGGTCGTCGTCGATGTCGGCACGACCTTTTCTCCCTTCGGGCAGGGAGTCATTATTTCCCTCGTCCAGATCGGGGGCATCGGCTTCATGTCGGTGGCATTACTGTTCTATCTGATGCTGGGCAAAAAGATATCGCTCCGCGAGCGTCTTATCCTGCAGGAGTCGATCAACGCCAACAGCATGGAAGGGATTGTGCGGACGATTCGGCGGGTCATCATCTTCGTCGTCATCATCCAATCGTCGGCCACGGTCGTGCTGACGTTGCACTGGGGCCGAACGATGCCGCTCGGGCAATCGTTCACGTATAGTCTGTTCCATTCGATATCCCTGTTCAACAATGCGGGCTTCGACCTGTTCGGCGACAGCTTCCAGCAGTTCGCAGAGGATGGGGTAACCAATCTTGTCGCCTTCTTCCTGGTCATCGCGGGCGGTCTCGGCTTCATCGTGCTGGCGGAGCTGTATGATTACCCGAAAAAACGGCGGCTCTCACTGCATTCCAAGGTCGTCCTGTCAATGACGGCGTTTCTCGTCGTAGGGGGCGCGCTGCTGCTCTTCATCTTCGAGTTCTCGAACAGCTATACGCTCGGTTCGATGAGCTGGGAAGGCAAGCTGTACGCTTCCTTCTTCCAGTCGGTATCGGCCCGTTCCTCCGGCACCGTAACGCTGGATGTAGGGGATATGCGCCAGGTGACGCAATTTTTCCTAATTATGCTCATGTTCGTCGGCGCTTCGCCCGGCTCTGCCGGCGGCGGGATCAAGACGACGACGTTCGCGATTCTGATGGCAGCCGTCTATGCGATGCTGAAGGGGCGCGAGGATGCCGTGCTGTTCCGGCACCGATTGCCGAAGGATCTGATCATCAAGGCGTTGACCGTGATTTTCCTGGCGCTGTTCATGGTGCTGTCGGTCTCGATGCTGCTGGCGGTCACCGAGGATGTGCCGTTCATCAGTATTCTGTTCGATACCGTATCGGCCGTAGCAACAGTGGGCATGTCGATGGGGCTGACCCCCGATCTATCGCCCTTCGGGAAGCTCGTCATCGCCATGACGATGTTCATCGGCAGAATCGGGCCGATGACGCTCGCCTACGCGCTCGGCAATCGCCGGGAGCAATCGCTCTATCGTTACCCGGAAGGGAAAATCATGATCGGATAACAACAACCCCCGCTGCCATGAGGACGCAGCGGGGGTTATATGTGTTCGGAAATCCAATATCGCCGGCTATGCTGCCGTATCCGTTGGGGCTTCCTTGGCCGAAGCGGCGCGCCCGCTCACGGTCAAGTTCGTCAAGCGCGACAAGGAGACCGGGCAGCGGATGTCGATTCTGCTGACGGTTCGCCCGCAGGACACGGCGGCGTCCGTTGCTTACGGCGTCATCTCGTTCAGCTACGATCCAGGGCTCAGCGACGACGAGATTACCAGCTTCCAGGATATGATTTTCGCGCAGGACAAGCCGGTCGTCGAGAATCAGAAGCCGGAGGATCTGCCGCTTGATCTGCAGGCAGAGCTATCGCTCAAATGCGACCTGGTCAGCATCGCTTACCGTCAATATTTGAAGGAGCTCGTATCGAGTGGGGAACCGCTTGAGCCATGAAAGGAAAAAGTCTGGGGCCGGTACAGGCTCCCAGACTTTTTGGTGTGTGGCATCGATGACGAATGACTGTACCGATATAGAGCACTATTTACAAAAAGAGCCCGCCCCTTCCCGTGTTCGGGAAGAAGCGGACTCCGTATAGCCATAACCTCCGCGCCTAGCGCTGCTTGCCGATTGCATGAGCTGCGAGGACGCGCTACCGCATCCGGCTGCTCCATTTCGGCCGATCCGTTACCTCAGCTATGTTCCGACAGCTATGCTCCGGCAGATCCGTTCCGGTAGATCCATTTCGGCAGGTCCGTCTGCCGCCATGTCTACGTGGCGCGGTTCTCTTCCGCACCTGCATCCGCAGAGCCTGTCAGCTTCCGGTATTGCCTCAGCATGGCTACACGCCAAGGAAGCAGCATCCCGAACGCCAGGATGAAGAAGATGGATGCGCTCTGCGTCATCGATACATATTGCTCCACGACGTCATGCAGAATGAGCCGCAAAATCAACAGCGCGACGATGACCACGATGAACATATTCGAACGCTTCAAGTATACTTGCCCGCCGTTCACCTCGAACCGCGATGTGCGGATAAGCGGGTACGAGAAGCATAACGCGCCCACCACAAAAGCGGCAATCCCCCATGTCCACGGGATCCGCATCGCTGGCACGACAAACATGAGAAAGCCGGAAGCCATACCGACAGGCGGCATAATAATCTTTTGGACGGATGTCGGCTTGTGGGACGCACGCAGGCGCAGCACAATGACCGCTGTCCCGGCCGCGAGCGATACAAGCAGTGACATCCATTGCGACGATACCAGGGCATGTGACATGGTCATTCACCTCGATAGACTAAAATAGAACCGCAGGGCAACCCCATCGCCCTCGGTCGTCTATGACTTATTTTACATGAGTATGCCCTCGCTTACAAAAGGTACCCTCTTGCTTCCCCCATACCCAGCAGATCCATCCGGTATCCGCCAATATGCAGCGCCCGGGAACCAACGGTTCTGCCCGCTTCTTCCGCTCACATCCTCTGTGCCGACTTGTTCCATACAGCGGGCAAGGGGGTATCTCATTGGCATCGCTAATATGATTGGGGGTCAACAGAGAATGCGGAGGCCGGACAAACGGTGGCGGGCAAAGCGACAGAAGATAGGTGAGGCAGTGAAATCCTGCGTTAGTGCAACAATTTACGTTAGTTGAGGCGCTAAATGATGAAGTTCCTGCAATAGCACATTATTTTCGTCTATTTTTACCTCTTTTCTATTGGGCAGCCTGAAATTGATGCAGCTTTGCAGGAATCTCTGTAAACGGAGTATATGTCATAAAAGAAAACTGCATATTCACAGTTTTTTGAGCCACTTAGCTGTGAGTGAGAAGCAGGGGGGCTGTCTCGTTGCCGCTAAAAAACGATTTATGGGACAGCCCAGCCCCTTATGTGACGCGAGTTGAGTCGGTGACCAAACTGCTTAACTTAACGGTGTATCTCCATATTGCATTTTATACTTTAGAAAATAAAGACATGATGCGATTGGCGGCTTCTCTGTACCCGCCAGCGTTGCGCAAGGAATCGCCTACCTGCTTGGCATGCTCTTTATAAGAAGAATCATTCAACACTTGAAGCAAAGCCGACTTCAAAGCTTCCGGCGTAAGCCGGCTCCTATCTAACGTAATCCCGGCTCCTAACTCCTCCACCCGCTTCGCAACAATAGGTTGATCCGAGCTTAATGGAATCATGACAAGGGGCACGTCATAATATAGAGCCTCACTTGTACTGTTCATGCCTGCATGTGTAATAAAAGCATCGGCTCGCTGGAGCACTTCCAACTGGGGAACATACGGCTCGATAATGAAATGATGCGGAATAAGGTCACCCAGCGAATCGAGATCCGTGTCTTTGCCGCAGGATAACACAAATTGGGCCGGGATATCTTGACACGCTTCAAAGCAAAGCTTGTAAAGCTCGACATCCTTGGTCAAAATGCTCCCCATTGATATGTAGACCACTTTATCATATCGGGATCGAAGCTGTTCGAACGGAAATGAAGGCGCGTCAGGACGTGACGCAATGGAAGGTCCGGTAAAGACATAGCTATCGTCAAGCTTGTCCGCATCCGGTTGGAATTCACGGCTAGTAAATACAATCTTACATTGCCCATACTGGCGGGTAATATCTTCAAGGGCAGGGACAGCTACGTTACATGCCTGAGCGACGCTCTCCGCCGTCTTCGTCAGTCTGGTATACAGAGCGTCCACATCTACATCATCGGCATCGAACACCTCTACAATATTGCTTAGAGGCTCAGCGAAAGCCAGGTTGGTAACGGAGCAGAACGTCGGGATGCCTAACCTTTCCCCTAGAATAGCCCCTCCCCAACCGAACAAGGAGTCAAAAATCAGGTAATCAAATGACTCGTTCTCGGTCTGCCTTAAAATTTCGGGAATGTGAGGTTCAATAATGCCTCGCAGTATAAAATTGATGAAGTGAAGCGGGTGTGTATATTCCGTTGGATTAAAGCCAAGCTCTCGAAAGACAGTTTCATCCAATTGATAGGCTCGGAACTCCGCTCCGGTCTGGGCGAGCCTCGACCGATATTGTTCCGAGCACATATAGACGACTTCTTCTCCGTTGTCGACGAGCTGCTTCACTAATCCTACCGTAGGATTAACGTGACCTTCTGCTGGAATTGTTACGTACAATACGCGTGCCACTTACTCCACCTCCAAAATTATACTGAAATAGAATATGACTCCATTTCCATTATAGATGAGAGCATACGGAGGTTCAAGCAACGTGTAAACCCAGCCATGCACTGTCCAATAGAACGGCCGGGCCTATAGATAATCCATCCACTGTCTCTACTTGTTCCAAAACGAAGACAAAGACTTGCTAGCGCGCCTTCTCCTTCCGTCTGTCCGTCTTCGCCTTGAATCGGCTATGGATCGTGTGGATTGTTCATAGACAGCCTTCAGGCTTAGCAGAGAGAAGAAGTCTAGTGTTGATAAGGACTCTATGTGCCGTCTGAGCGAAGGGGATATTGGCCAAAGGGAGGCTGCGAGGTACCCGCCCCGCCAAGTAAAAAAGGAATAGATCCTCTCAGGAATTCGTTCCTGTGACGATTCTATTCCTTCTTGCTTCTTCCTGGTCCCTTCTATGAGCTGCCTCTCCGGAAAGTCCATGCTGAGTCGGCTCTGCCTATCCGCGCGGCGGCTGGGGCCTCGTCCGGCGTGTCGCGATTGCTTCGTGCGGATCATCCGGCCAATAATGCTTGGGGTAGCGGCCTTTCAGATCCTTTTTGACTTCGAAGTAGGTGTTCTGCCAGAAGCTCGCCAAGTCCTGCGTGACTTGCACAGGACGCTGGGCCGGCGAGAGCAGGTGCAGGGTCAGCGGCACCGCGCCATTGGCGATGCGCGGCGTCTCCTGCCAGCCGAACACTTCCTGCAGCCGAACGGCGAGCACCGGCCGATCCGGATCGGTGTAATCGATTGCGATCCGCGATCCGCTCGGCACCGTCATATGGGTCGGCGCTTCCCGCTCGATCTGCTGCCGCTTCTCCCACGGGAGCAGCGCTTCGAGCGCCGCCGCGAGGTTGAGGCTCTGCAGGTCCGCACGGCTTCGCATTCCGTAGACGTGCGGACCGAGCCACTCCTCCAGCGTGGCGAGGAGGGCTTCCTCCCCGGCATCGGGCCAATCCGGCTGATGCCGGTGCATGAACTGCAGGCGCGTCTGCCATTGGCGCGCCTGCTTGGTCCACGGCAGCAGGGCCAGCCCTTCCCGGGCGATGCCCTGCAGAAGCGCGTGCTGCACCGCCTCCACATCGGGGGCGGGGTGGGGCGCGTCGGCAAGCGTGAGCGCGCCCAGCCGGACGCGCTCGCGCGCACGGACGGCTTGGGCCGCCGCGTCCCAGGCAACCTGCGTCTCCCGCACGAGCTGCTCGGCGAAGTGCCGCTCCAGCAGGGCGCGGTCCAAGGCAGCCGCCAGCAGGATGCGGCTGTCCGCGCCGGTGTCGTCGAGCTGCAGGGCGACGAGGTAGGGCTCGCGCGCGAGCGGAGCGCTGCGGGCCACGGCAGGGGCGAAGGCCGCCCCGCGCCCGTTCGCGAGCAGAAAGCGGCCATCCGCCCGGCGCTCCGCGATGCGGTCCGGGTATGCGAATCCGGCCAGCAAGCCCGCTTCGGCAGCGGATGGCGGCGGCGCGTCCGCGGCGGCGCCGAACGCCTGGCGGTAGCGCTGCGCCTGCTCGCGCACCTGGCGGACGGCACCTTCGTCCAGCCGGCCGCCAGCCGCAGACGCTGCCTGCGGAGCGCGGCGGGCCGCGAGCGCCGCCAGGCGCAAGGACAGATCCGGGCTAAGCGGCGTCTCCGCCGCGCCCGGGTCCTTGCGGAAGAGGTCGCGCTCGCCAAGCAGCGCCGCCAGATCGCAGGCGGCGGCGCGGAGGCCGAGCGGCTCGGCCCGCACGATCATGTGCGCGAGCCGCGGGTGCAGGCCGCTCCCGGCCAGCTCGCGCCCGTGCGCCGTCAAGCCCCCGGCCGGCGTCAAGGCGCCGAGCCGCTGGAGCAGATCGGCGCCTTGGGCCAGGGCGGCTGCGGGCGGCGGGGTCAGCCACCGCAGGTCGGCGGCGGCGGTGCCCCAGGCGGCCAGCTCCAGCACGAGCGGGGCCAGGTCCGCGTCCAGGATTTCCGGCGTGGTCTGCGCCGGGAGCTGGGCGTGCCGCGCTTCCGGCCAGAGCCGGTAGCAGACGCCGGGGCCCAGCCGGCCGGCCCGGCCGCGCCGCTGGTCGGCGGACGCGCGGGAGACGGGCAACGTCTCCAGACGCGTCATCCCGGTGCGCGGCGAGAAGCGCGGCACGCGCATAAGGCCGCTGTCGACGACGATGCGGACGCCTTCCACCGTCAAGCTCGTCTCGGCCAGCGCTGTGGCGAGCACGACCTTGCGCCGGCCGTCCGTTCCGGGTGCGATCGCGGCGTCCTGCGCTTCGGCCGAGAGCTGGCCGAACAGCGGGGCGATCCGCACCCGCCCGTCCATGCCGTGCGAGCGCAGCTCGGCATAGAGCGCCTCCTCCGTGCGGCGAATCTCGCCCGCGCCGGGCAGGAACGCCATAAGGTCGCCGTCATGGTGCTGCAGCGCCGCCGCGATCGTCCGGGCGACCGCCCGTTCGAGCGGCACGCTCTCCGGCTGCGGGGCATAATGCGTATCCACCGGATAGGTCCGCCCCGGGCTATGGATGACGGGCACGCCGCCCAGCAGGGCGGCGACCGGCTCGGCCTCCAGCGTGGCGGACATGACGAGGATACGCAGATCGCCGCGCAGCAGCGCTTGCGATTCGAGCGCCAGCGCTAGGCCGAGATCGGCGTGCAGATGCCGCTCATGGAACTCATCGAAGATGAGCAGCCCCACGCCTTCCAGCGCCGGGTCCTCCTGCAGCATCCGGGTCAGGACACCCTCCGTGATGACCTCCACCCGCGTCGCGGCGCTCACCTTCGTATCGAGGCGGACCCGGTAGCCCACGGTCTCGCCGGGCTTCTCACCCATCACCCGCGCCATATAGCGGGCGGCCGAACGGGCCGCCAGCCGCCGCGGCTCCAGCATCATGATGCGCTGGCCCTGAAGCCAGGGCTCGTCCAGCAGCGCCAACGGCACGCGCGTCGTCTTGCCCGCCCCCGGCTCGGCGACGAGCACCGCCCCGGAGCCAGCCTGCAGAGCCTCCTTCAGCGCGGGCAGGGCATCCTCTATCGGCAATCGATTCTGTTGCTCCACCATTCTTTCACTCCAACTCCATATCTGATTCCGTTCACAGCCGCACACAGCGGCGTGACAAATGGGGACGGCAGATGATGCCGATCTCCTGCGACGGGCTTTTCTATTACTTTTATATGGATAGCCTCTTGTTCCTGTCCCGTCTTCCCTTCGTCCATCATAGATGAGAGGAGGCGCCGTTGGCAATGCGGCAGGACAGCAGCCTATTATTGGACGAAACGCATTTTCCGCTTGTTCGTATGTAACGGTATAATTAAGCGGAAGGGGGGTGAGCGGAATGAATATTGAGTTGTCCATCGATTGGTCGCTGCTGTTCCTATTGATCGGGATGTGCGGCTTATTGGCCGGATACTTCTTGTCAGCCCGGCTGGAAGCTCCGTGCCTGCAAGCGTACCGCTCGGCCTGGCTCTCTGTTCCCGCTCCTCCCGAAGGTGAGACAGCGGTTCATCCCCTCCTGGCCGGTCTGCGGCGCATTCGGAGCAAAATCCCGCGCCGCAGCGGAAAGCGGACCCTGGATGAACCGCAGCCTCTCTCTGTGAATCATCAACAATGTACATTCACAGGGAGGGATCTCGATGGCTCTTTTACAAGGGATAGCAGATTTATTGTATATGGTATTGTCGGGGCTGTACGGCCTGATTGGGGATTGGGGCATCGCCGTAATTATATTGACGCTGGCCGTGCGCGGCCTGCTCTTCGTTGCGAGCCTGCACACGTCCAGGCAGCAGCTGCGGCAAGCGAGAATGCAGAAGGAGTTGCAAGCGGTTCGCACGCAATGCGGCGAAGACAATGATCGACTGCTTCAGGAGACGGGCAAGCTGTATGCCAAATACGGCATTCGCCCTATCTCTCAGCTGGCATCGCTGCTCGTGCAAATGCCGATTATTTATGCGCTGTATCAATTGTTCTCTGCTCACGGAAGCGCGATGAGCTCCTTGCTCGTCCCATGGGTCGCCTCCTTCGCGCAGTCCGATCCGTGGCATATCGTTCCGATCGCCTATGCGGCGGTATCGTTCGTCAGCATGCTGATCCCGTTGACGGCCGAGCTGGCCGGAACCGGCAGCGGCCTGAGCCGCAGCCTGCTGCCACTGCTGGCGACCGGACTGTCCTTGCTTTTTCTGTGGCGGATGCCGGTGGCGCTCGGCCTGTATTGGACGGCGAACAAGCTCTATTTTATTCTGGAGCGGGTGTTCTTCCGGACGGGCTGGGGCCGTCGCCTGCTGTATAAAAATTTACCGGAGGCGTCCTGACCGGGAGACTCGAGGGACATAGACGGTTCGGTCAAATGGGAGCCCCGGGTTACAAACATTCTAAATCGACGGCAATGAACGCAGGCAGGATGCAACGGCATCCTGCCTGTTATGTCGTGCGGCGGCTATCCCTTATATTCCGATCTCAGGATCGCTGGAACGCTTGGTTTGTAGGCATCGGCGCAATGTGCGCCGACGTCGTGTTCATGCTGATAATTTATTTTGGAGCTGCCGCCTATCTCACGACGCCGCTGGCGAAGCTGATCATCTGGGTCCTCGGATGCGGAGTGCTGCTGAAGCTCGGGTATGATAGCATCCGCGACGCCCGTACCGTCATCGATACGGGGGACACCGGCAGTCCTGCCCGGAAGGGATCCGTCGGATCGTCGTTCCTGTCCGGCTTCCTCATCGCGATTGCCAATCCGATGAACATCGTATTCTGGATCGGCATCTATGGATCGGTCATGACCAAAACGCTGGAATCGTCGGGGAATGGCCAAGCGTTATGGTTAAGCTGCGCGATTTTTGCCGGAGTATGTCTATGGGACTTCACGGTCTCGCTCCTCGTCCACCTGAGCCGAAGAGCGGTCTCCCCGCGCCTGATGAAATGGATCTCGATCGTGGCCGGGTGGTCGCTTATCGGGTTCGGCATCTACTTCGGTTATTCCGCAATTCAACAGACGGCCCTGCTGCTGCGGGGGTAATGCCGCATGAATACTCCCCCGCCCAACGGCGAACAAGCCCTTCGGCTCCTGAACTGTCTGGCTGAAAGACAGCCGAATAACGACGTATCGATAACTGGGCCAGCCAGTCCGGGGCATCGTCATTCCGCAGCATTGGAATGGATAGCTTCCCGGGCTTCCAACCATCACTGTATTCCTTCGTCAAGGTCCGCACCATACCGAAGTACGGCGCCTGAGCCGACGATCGGTCCCTCCCGCTTCTCGCGGGAAGCCAGGTCCCATGCCTCATACTTCCCCCCTCCGGTAGAAGGGTCAAGCTCTCGTCATCCGATCAAAAAACTGTCCCCGGGCCTCTCGGCCTCTTGGGGACAGTCTGCTGCCTGCGCCTACCCTTGGTGTCGCTGCAGGAAATCGACGATAGCGCGGTACACCCGCATCTCGTTCTCTTTCTTCGAGAATCCATGCCCTTCATCGTCCAGCACGATATACTCGACATCTCGGCCCTGCTGGCGGAGCTGCTCGACGATCTGGTCGGATTCCGCCTTGACGACCCGCGGATCGTTCGCGCCCTGGATGACCAGCATCGGGTTCGTCATGCCGTCCAGATAGGTAATCGGGGAATCCTTGATGAAGCGCTCCTTGTCGCGCTCCGGATTGCCGACCCAGAGCTCCATCATCGGCTTCCAGTGGTCCGGAACCGAATGGTAGAAGGTGAACAGATTGCTGACGCCGAAGATATCGACCGCCGCCTGGAAATAATCCGCATGGCGTCCGGCCAGCAGCAGCGTCATATAGCCGCCGTAGCTGCCGCCTACGATGAATAGGCGCTCCTTCGACGAGATGCCCTGCTCGAACAGCCAATCCATCCCGGCTACGCAGTCGAGTCGCGGGCCTTCGCCCCAGTCGCACTCGACCAGCTTCACGAACGAGCTGCCGTACCCGGTGCTGCCCCGGAAGTTCGGGGCGAAGATATGGTAGCCCTGCGCGAGGAAGTACTGGAACATGCTGCGGAATTGCTTGCGCTCCGCCGCTTGCGGCCCGCCATGCGGCCAGAATATCGTGTAGCCATTGGCCGCTTCTTCCTTCGCCCGGAACAGCAGCGCCTCGATCTCCATCCCGTCGAAGGAGGAATAGGTGACGACTTCCGGATCTACCATCTGCTCGGCCGTCAGTCCGGTCGGCATGTTCCGGGTCAACTGCTTCCAGCCGCCGTCCGCTTGCTTGTAAATATTCGTCGGAGATGCGGCTCCACGGGCGAGCAGGTAGACGGCGCCAGACTTGGCGACATGAATCTGGTCGACAAGCGCGTTCGGAAGCTCCATCGGCTCCAGTTCCCGTGCATCGAGCGAGAACCGGTACAAACGATCCTCAACGCCTTTTTCCGTGACGAAGTAGAGCGTGCGGCTGTCCTTGTGCCACTTGATCTCGATGATGCCTTCCTGCGGAATCCGGCACAGCTCGGAAAATTGGCGGCTCGGGATATGGTACGACGCCGCGCAGGCATACTCCGCCTTGTAATCCGTGGTGAAGACAATCGTGTCTTCATCCACAAAGATAGCGCCGCTGCTTCGGTGAACCTCGCCCTCTTCGGCGGGTACCAGCGGACTATCGCCTTCTTCGGTGCGGACATAGAGCACTCGATAGGTATTGCTGTAGGAATGGCCGTAGACGAAGCGGCCCTCGCCCGGGCTGACCGCCTCCAGATCCGTTGCTGCGCCCTGTCCCTCTATCAGCAGCTCGTCCTGCTTTGTCCGGAAATGATATACGCGGCTATTCAAAAAATTCGGATTATTCCGGCTTGTGCAATAATATAATCTCTCCCCGTCCTCGGACAGGTGGGCGAAATACATCTTGTCCTTCTCATCCGCCTCGAACAGCGGTATCGGCTTGCCTCCGGCTGTCGGAAGCGCATAAATGTGATAGTTCTCGTCTCCGTCGCGATCGAAGCCGCACAGAATATGACGCTGCTCCGGGTCAATGGCAATGAAGCTGCTGACCTGATTGATATACGTCAGCGGGTAAGGGAAAGCGGTCCCCTCCATCTCAATCGCCCACAGATTGTAATGGCCGTTCAGGTTGCTGCTGAACACGATTCGGCTCTCATCCCGGCTGACCGCGAACTGGCGAATGACCGTCGTCTGGAAATACTGTTCTACATCAGGCTTCGGAAACTGTAGCAACATATACCCTCCTCCTTGGTGCCAAACCGGGACTTGGAACCGCATAGCATTCCAAAGCTTGGCATATGAATATGTCCATAATATCTCGATTTCCGCCCTCGTGTAAAGTGAGCCTTCTTATGGTACCGGCCGTGCCAGCCCTGACAATTCAAGGTAATTTGCCTGCTGCTGTATGAGAAACGCGCCATGCTGCAGCAGTGCTCGTTCCGTTTGCGGAAACTCCGTTTATTTAACCGCTGTTCTACGATAGGCTCGGCTTACTTTTTCACCCAATTGGCACTTCCGTCGGGTTGCCGATCCAGGGAGCCGTATTCGATGAGATAACGGCGAAGGGTAGCATAATCGGCATGCAGGGTCGAACTGCGGAATGATGCAGGTTGAGATGACAAGCTTGCGCTTCTCCTTGTTCCGGACTTCCGTGAGCGGGTCTTGGGGGCCTTCCGGTAACTATTTGCGCACATGCTTGCTGCCGTACAACTCGCGCACCCAATAAAATAATAAAGGCATGCACCGCGTCCGAAGATACCATGCATGCCTATCTGCATTACGATTCTATTCCTTTGCCCCTATGGCCGGAGTGACTTTGAACGTGTTGAATTTTCCTTTCCCATTCAGAAATCCTTCTACGGTCGGCTGGCCCCGCTTCGTAAACAGGATGATTGACGGATCATCCTTGTCCCGCTTCATCCCGTAGCCGGTCAGATCCAGACCGAAGATCTGCTTGACAACAGGCGCAGCAAGTGCAACCGCAGTCTCCTTCGTCAGCTTGGCCGCCGCCTTATCCGCCGCTTCCCCATCGTTGGCATACTCATTGAACGCGACGCCCCATATGTTCCCGGTCTTCGCTCCGACCGTGACCAGCACATTCATATTCGGATCTTGCAGAATCCATACGTTCTCATCTTGCGATTTGTACCGTGTAGCAGTGGTCAGCTTCGGCGCCTTGACTCCTGCGGCTGCCGACATACGAGCGACAGCCTGCTGCGCTCGGGTGCTCATCTTCTTGTCCGTCTTCGTTAACGGGTAGTCGAGCGATACATTCTCAACGATGCCATTTTTGAGCGATACCCAGACGCCTTTGCCATAAAGCTCGCTCCTGATGGTAGAACTGTTGGAATCCATGGTGCGCACGGCACGGGTGATCGTGAATTTATTTTTTCCATCTAGCCCCTTGATTGCTTTGTCCGCCGCGGTTCTCTCCCGCTCTCCTAGATCTGCATACGGTATCGTCACCTCGATAGTCATCAGTCCGTCTGGAAAGATCCTCGCATAGTTGCGGTTATCCTTGCCGTAGATCGTAAGGGTGCCGCTAGCGTCAGCCGCAGAATCCAGCTCGATCTCTTTGCCCGCCAGCCGCTCCATTCCGGAACGCACCTGCTCCAGGACCGACGCTTCCACCTTTTCCAACCGGGTCTCGTCCGAACGGGAACCGTCATACGTGTCGGCCTCGCTCTCCCCATACACATCGCTCATTATCTGTGCATGTGCCGGAACCGCGCCAAGCAGCAGCGCAGCTGTTATTGCCGCAATCCCCCATTGTGACCATCCTATTTTTCTCATCGTCTGCTTCCCCCTGCCATGTTGGTAAAACATCTATAGTAAATGACTCATCAAGTACCTTCATTATATGAGAGGACCGGGGAGGTTCTCCATGCTAAGCTTGCCTGTTTTTCCTTTAATTTCTAGTTTATTTGAATTTTTACCCATTTCGAAGGCAGTACGCGCAAAAAGGCCGCTCCGCCAGCTCATGCCGAGCCGGGCGGGCAGCCCATTCCATGGTTGCTTTATTCTGCTATGCCTTTTGCCGGCTGGATTGAAATCGCGGTGAACTTCCCTGAGGAAGATATGATTCCGTATATCGACGGCTGGCCTTTCTTCGTGTATTCGAACATCATCGGGTAGTCCGGACTCCAGGACACGGAATATCCTTTCATGCCGATTCCCGAAATTTTCTTGACGACGGGCGAAATAGCGGCAATCTTCTTCTCGTTGCTCATCTTCTTCGCCATTTTTTCCATTTGATCATAATCAATGGGCTTGTTGTCTAGTACGGAGACGCTCCATATTTTCCCCGTCTTTGTCCCTACGACTACGGAAGCCTTCCCGTCACTGTCGTTGAAGATCCAGACATCGCCGTCCACGGCTTTGGTACGGATGGCCTCCGTCAGCTTCGGAGCGGACACGCCCGCCGCTTTGGACATCTCTTTGAGCGCTTCCTGCGCCCGGGACAACGCCTTTTTATCCGCTTGGGCCGCCGGGTATTCAATCCCCGTGAAGATAACGGCGCCATTGCTGACCACTACGCTTGCATCATCGCTATTGATATAATAAGTGATGCTCTTTTCTGCTGCCCCTTTCGCCGTATAGACATCGGTAAATTTGAATTTTTTCTTCCCGTCCAGCGCCGTGAGCGCCTTCTCCGCAGCTTGTCTCTCCTTGTTCGGCACTTCCTTATAGGAAATTGCCGCGCTTACATACAGGGAATTATCGATATCCTCGATAAGGAAGCTGGCAAAGTCGTATTCGTTCGCGCCTGTAAGATAAATCATCTCATCCGATTGATAAGCATGGGTCAGTTCAATCTCTTTCCCCGCGAGCTTCTTCATTTCCTGCTGCACCCGTTGAAGGAGAGCATCATCGATATCCTCCATATTCAGTTCGACGCCCTCTTCCTCCCAATCCCATTCCTCGGCCTGCGCATGCGCCGGAACAGCGCTTAGGAGCAATGCGGCCATCCACAGCGGCGCGATCCATCTGACCCACTTGGTCCATCTCATCGTCATGTCTCCCCCTATGTATTATTGGACAAGGAACAGGGACGCCGTACGCCCCTGACCGTCCTCCTAATTATACGAAGGAAATACAGGATCAGACAATGAAGAATTATCCATATAAAAAGGCCCGGCGTAGTCAGTCAACGCCAGGCTTGGGCGAGTGCCCCTAGTAAGTCCGTGCACACAGGCTTCCTCAATGCGCCGGGAAAAAGACCATCTGCAGCGCGAAAATGACGCCGAAGACATAAAGGATCGGGTGCACTTGCCGTCCTTTGCCGCTGAACAACTTGATGAGCGGATAAGTAATAAACCCAATCGCGATTCCCGTCGCGATGCTGGATGTCAGCGGCATGCTGATCATAATCGCGAATGCCGGGAATGCATCATCGAATTGCTTCCATTGGATGCGGGCCAGCCCCTCCATCATGAAGCACCCGACAATGATCAGCACCGGAGCGGTAATGGCCGGCAGCGAGGAGATCGCCTCGATAACCGGCGAGAAGAAGAGCGACAGGAAGAACAGCCCGGCGACGACGGCCGAGGTCAAGCCGGTGCGTCCCCCTGCGGCCACGCCTGCCGACGATTCCACATAGGCGCTGGACGGGGTCGTGCCCATCAGCGATCCTGCCGTCGTCGCCAAGGCGTCGGCCAGCAAGGCCTGCTTCGCCCGCGGAAAAGAGTTACCCTTCATCAGACCCGCCTGCTCCGCAACGCCGATCATCGTGCCGGTCGTATCGAAGATCGTCACCAGCAGGAAAGCAAAGACGACCGTGTACAGCCCATGCGTGAAGACGCCTGAAATATCGATGTCGAACAGTACCGGGGCCGGCGGGAGCGCCACGACGCCTGTGAACTTCATCAAGCCCATGAAGTAACCGATGACGGCGGTCAGTGCCATGCCGATAAATAAGGCGCCGTTCACCTTGCGGGCCATCAGAACCAGCGTGATGAACAGGCCCGCCAGCGTCAAGATCGTGACAGGCTGATGCAGGTCGCCAAAAGCGACCATCGTCGATTCGTTGGCCACCACAATGCCGGATGATTTCAAACCGATAAAGGCGATGAATAACCCGATGCCTGCCGTGATTCCGAACTTGAGCGGCGCCGGGATCGATTCAATCAACGTCTCGCGCAGCTTCGTAAAGGTAAGCAGCAGGAATAGAATCCCCGCCAGAAATACCGTGCCGAAGACGGCCTGGTAGCTGACGCCATGCGAAGCGACCACGGAGGTGAAGTACGCATTCATTCCCATGCCCGGCGCGACGGCGATCGGATGGTTCGCCGCCAATGCCATGGTCAATGTTCCGATAATGGCGGAGATGACTGTCGCTGTGAACACCTGTTGGAACGGCACCCCTGCCCCCGATAAGATAGCCGGGTTGACCACGACAATATATACCATAGTCAAGAACGTGGTAAGGCCCGCTGTCATCTCGGTGCGGGCATTTGTGCCATGTTCTTTTAATTTGAACAACTTTTCTATCATGAACTCTGCTCCTTCCTTGCCTTGCGCATCGCGCACTTTCGTATCCTAGTCCAAAGCCGACATTTTGTCAATGACATTGTCGATTCATTCGCCTTTTCGTCGGAAATTGCCCGGGAAATGCTATTTCGACTCTTTCCCCCGCCCCGAAAACGAACAATATGTCGATAGTCACGATTCTTTACACTTGCCAGCCAGACTCGTCCTCTGTTGAAAGTAGTTAGTCTAGTATTCCATGGCGCAACAGAAACCCATTCATTCCATAATGTATAGTATTGTCTCTCTTGTCCTCGCAGCATCGTTCCTATCCTGTTCATTCGACCTCCAAGATGCGCCGCTCACCCGCAAAATCGCTCCGTTCATTACATAAATAAGGCGACGGCATTCCTTCCGTTGTAAGATGAATGCATCATTTCGGAAGCGAATATGATTCAATAGCAACGGATCGCAAATATGGTTCAATAGCAACGCATCGGTCCTTGTGACCATGATTCATATGTAAAAGGAAAGATACTATATAGGGAGAGATGATATTTTGAAGCCTCATATGACAAAATGGACCAGACGTTCCGTACAGCTTTTCGCAGCATCCCTCATTTCTGTAAGCGCCTTGTTCTCATGGGCCCCTGCCGCATATGGAGAAGCAAGCCCGGCTGCAGCCGCATCGGCAGCCACCGTCAGCGGCACGGCATCGACGGAATTCAGACAGCAATGGGAAGACTGGCTCCGTACGAATGCGTATGCGCTGGACACGATTCAACCTGCTCCGACGAAGGACGGTCAGGCCGCCGAGGGCAGCTTCGCCGACCTGGATATGCTGAAGCCGCTGCTGCTCGACAAGCGCATCGTCTATCTCGGCGAGAGCTCGCACGGAGTCGCTGCGTTCAACTCGGTCAAGACGCGGTTGATTCAATTTCTCCATCAGGAATTGGGCTTCAACGTCGTGGCCTTCGAATCTCCGCTGGGCAATGCGGCAACCGCCTTCGGCAACATGAAGACGAAGACGCCGGAAGAGATGCTGAAGACCTCCATTTTCCCGCAATGGCGTACGAAGGAGACGCTCCCGCTGTTCCAATACATGAAGGAAACTCAAGCTACGGAGCAGCCGCTGCAATTGGCAGGCTTCGATATGCAGCCGATGGGGCCGATTCTGGCCGGGGATTGGATGAAGGATGATGGCCTTAATGCCCGGTATGTGGAAGCCGAGCGTTCGATGTGGAAGTGGATGAGCTCGGAGGATCTGGCAGCCTTCGCGAAAGAAAAGCCTAATTTGTTGAAATTATACCAGGATATGAGGGCAAAGGTGGCCAAGCAGGAGCAGGACTTGGTGAAGATATACCCGGACAACCCGCATCTGATTGCGATGATGAACCGAATGCTCGACGATCGCATCCGCCTAGTCGACGAGTACATTGAGCTTAGTATCAAGGCGAATGTGACGGCTCAGGAAGGCGATTATTCCGGCATGATGAAGATGATGGAATGGCGCGACCAGGCAATGGCAGACAATCTGCTCTGGATGGCGACCGAAATCTATCCGACGGAGAAGATTATCGTGTGGGGCCACAATACGCATATCAGCAAGGCGACTTCGCGGTTGGAGCAATCGTTCATGCCGGAGGGCCGCTTCATGGGCGAATTGATGCAGAATACGATGTTCGGGCCGTACAGCTACGCGATTGGCTTGTATATGGGAAGCGGAACGAGCGCGGATAATCTGGGAGAGACCTTCGAGGTGCAGCCGGTTCCGGCCAATTCGATCGAGTCGTTAATGAAGACCGCGAATCGTCCTTATACCTTCGTCGATCTGCGCTATCCGGAGAAGAGCCAAGGCAGCTCCTGGATGAGCGAGCCGCGCTCCGCCCTCTACTTCGGTATGCTGCCGGAAGTCTTCGTGCCGCGGGAGCAGTATGACGGCATCTTGTATATTGATCAGGTAAAAGCACCGGCATTTCTACAATAATGGCCTTATCTATGAAATAGAGAGACAGATTACTTACGAAACCTAGGAGGATATGACCTTGAATATGACGTTATCGGATTGGACGCGCCGGGGAGCCGCAGTGCTCCTCGCCTCCGTTATTGCCTGCGGCACGCTGCTCTCCTTCGGAGCGACAGCGCACGGGGAAGCCGCAGCGAATGACAAGCAAGGAGTGGGCAAGGCGGCAGCGCAGTCGTCTGCCGGGACGGCGGCGGCCCCGGACCGGGCGCGCACGAGCACCGAAGCCCGGCAGGAGTGGAAGCAGTGGATGAAGGACAACGCCATCGGGCTCGATTCCATCCAGCCGGAGGCAGCCACGCATGCCCTGATTCCTGCCGAACGCTTCGCCGATCTGGACGGGCTGAAGCCGCTGCTGCAAGACAAGCGCATTGTCTACCTGGGCGAGAGCTCCCATGGCGCGGCGGAATATAATTCAGCCAAGACGCGGATGATTCAATATTTGCACCAGGAGCTGGGCTTCAACGTCGTCGCCTTCGAGACGAATCTCGGCAATGCCGCCTCCGCGTACGGCCATATTCGGGCCCGGGAACCGGTCGCGACGATGAAGGATTCGATATTTGGCATCTGGCAAGCGCAGGAGACGGTGCCGCTTTTCCAATATATCAAGGATACGCACAACACGAAGACGCCGCTCGCGCTAGCCGGCTTCGACATGCAGCCGCAGGGCCCTCTGTTCACGGATGAGTGGATGGGCGATGCCAAGCTGGCCAAGCAATTCCAGGATGCGGAGCAAGAGCTGGATGAGTGGGAACTAACCGAAGATGTAGAAGGTTACCGCAAGGCGAAGCCGAAGCTGCTGAAGGTGTACCAACAGGTGCGGGCGCTGCTGCCGAAGCGTGCCGAGGAGCTGCAGCGGCAGTATCCAGACAACCCGCATATCGTCAAGCTGATGGAACGGGCCTTAGACAACCGGATTCAAGTCGTCGAGGAGTATATGGAGATTTCGATTAACTCCACCGCGTTCCTGAACGGAAAATCGATGGACTACATGTCGATCATCCAATCCTCGGAGTACCGTGATCGGATGATGGCCGACAACCGGAGCTGGCTCGCCACCCATGTCTATCCGAACGAGAAGATTATCGTCTGGGCCCATAACGGCCATATCGCCAAAGCCTACTCACAAGAGATGAATTCGCTGCCGCGCGTCCATATGGGCGAATTGATGCAGAAGACCGAATTCAAGGATCAGAGCTACGTAATCGGCCTGTATATGGGCGGCGGCCGCAATGCGCATGTCACCGGAGGTTCTTCCGATGTGCTTCCTCCGATGCCGCATTCGATCGAGGAAGTGATGAAGGGAGCAGAGCATTCTTTCTCCTTTGTCGATATGCGCTATGCGAAGCGCGTGCCGGGCAATTCGTGGATGACGCAGCCGAACATCTCCTACTATGACGGCGTCATGCCGGTTAGCAGCATTCCCGCGGAGCAGTTCGACGGCATCCTGTTCATCGATTAAGTAAGCGAGCCGGATTATTTGAAGTAATCCGCGATCAGAACAAGGCTGCGCCGCTCAAGCAGGCATTCTGCTTGGGAGCGCAGCCTTGTTCCCTTTCTATTTACAGGTTGGTCAGGGTAGAGCCGCAGTATTCACAAGCTACGCTCGCTTGCGCCGGGACGGTGTTCTGGGCGCCGCAGCCCGGGCAGATCATCCTCCGCGGAGGCGAAGGCGGAGACTGGGCGCTGGCCGTCTCCTTGGCCGCAGCGGCGGTATAGGTATTGGCCGACCGCTTCGGGATGGCCTCCCGGCTGTACTTTTTCCATTCTTGATCGGTAGTCCGGCCCGCTTGCGATGAGCCTACCTTCCCTTCCCCGCTGAACCCGTTCGGTACCGATTGGGCTTGATTCTCCTTGCGGTTCAGCCTCGTGCCCGCCCAGTACATGAGACCGCCTGGGAGGCAGAACAGAAGGAAAAAGATGATCAGAATTTCCAATTCATTTTCCTGTTTTGATAAGGCAAGAACCAGCACAGCCAACCCGAAAAAGATAAGGAATATCAAACCGATAACCCGCAGCACATTGCCAAGACGGAACCATCGTTTCAGGAACATCCATGGACGATGCGCCGCTGGTGCGGCTTTCAGTTCTTCCCACTTCATCCACCGAACTGGAGCCTCCTTTTCGGCTGACTTGATGACCCTATTGCCGGCACGTATCATGGACAACCCGGGCAACAAGTACAGAACACCAGCTATGAGTATCACTTGAGAGTAGGGTGGTGGATTCGGATTCTGGAACAGTTGTCCATAGACCAGAAGAACAAATATGGAAATCGAAATCCCGCCCGCAATGCGAAAGCTTCTTCTTTTCCTCTGTGCGGTCTTGTAATCATATTTGCCGCGAAGGATACCCAACGCAATTCCCGTAGGCGGACAGATAAAAAACATAAAGGCAATCCCAGCCACGCTGAGCCACAAGCTTCGTCTTTCCCTGGACATGGCGCTCCTCCTACTTCATCACCGTCATGCGTTCATTGCGGAGACGAAGGATCTTCGCAATATCCAGCATCAGTTGACGCAACTCGTACGAGGAATGCAGCGTCGGCCGTTCGCGAACGAATGAACGCACCCCGCTGTCCAACTGCCGCACCTTCTCCATCAGCTCGGCCTCTTCCAATACCAAGGCCGGATGCGAGATCGGATCGCTGTACTTCAGCTGCTCCTCCAGACTGTACAGCAATTCCCGCAGCGTATCGCGGTCCGCATGCTGGCAGCTGTCCAGCTCCATTCGCGCTCCGTGCAGGATGATATAGAGCTGCTTCATCGATTGGATTCGGATCTGCTCGTCCGCTTCCTGCCTGCGAATAAATATGTTGGCCATGCCGAGAAGCAAGCCGACGATCAGCATCGCTGCCAAGGTCAAGATATGAATGAATAAATAGATTTTGAACGGGATGTCGAAAATAAGCCAGAATAGCACGATATGCAATAGAACGGCAGCATCATAAATGGTGATGACCGCGGCCAGCGACATATAGGCCGGGACAGACGCCTTGAATTCGTGGCCGCTCTCTATCATTTGGAGCACGAATCCATAGCTTATGACCTCCGCCAGCACGAGGGCGCCTAACGACAGCCACCAGGAGGCGTCGCGCGTGTCAGTCTCACTGAACGAGAAGAACAGCGAGAGCGTCACGATAAGGATGATAGCGAAAATCGTCGTCGTAATCCCTTTGTATGAAGTAAGCTGTCTCATCCGTCATCCCCCCCTATGTCAGCTTATTGCCGCACTCAACGCAAAATTTCTGTCCCGGCTGCACTTCGTGGCCGCATTGGCCGCAAGTGAGCGCGAGCTCCTGACCGCAATGCGGGCAGAACTTGACTCCGGGCTCCACGTTCTCCCCGCAATGTCGGCACGGAACCGGCATATCTTGCCCGCATGTCACGCATTGGGCTTGGCCCGGTTGATTGTCCGCCCCGCAGTGGGGGCACGGATTGTACGGGTCGCCGCAATGCGGACAGAACTTGGAATGCTGGGACATCGAACGGTTGCAGGCGCCGCACAGGACTTCTTCCGGGGGGGCGGCCTCTCCGGAGGCGGCAAATGCCGTACCGCATCCCGTACAGAAGACAGCGTCTTCCGGATTGCGGCGATCGCATTTCGGACATGTTTTCTGCCGGGCCGGCACAGTCTGCAGGTCATCGGCCAGCCGCGTCATCGTGCCGCCGATGGCGCCGCCGACTCCATAGCCCATGCTGAGGCCAATCCCCGCACCCATCAGATCCGAATGGGTGCCGCCCTCGTTCTTCGCGGCATGCGCGAGCGTATCGAAGGTGCGCTCCTGCTGATACGTGAACCCGATAATCTCCATCTCCGCTCGCTTCGCGAGCGCTTCCCGCAGACGCTGCGTAGCCGGATCGTCCTCCGGCGTATTGACGGAATCGACGGTGAAGTTCAACAGCCGGATGCCATATTCCTCGAAGACGGGCGCCACGCGCTCCTGGATATGCTTGGAGATATCTGATATGTATGCGTTAATTTCCAGAATGCTAATTTTCCGGTGAACGAAATAAGACGAAATCAGCTCATGAATATTCATCATCAGCACACCGCGGAAATATTCGCTTAGCGCGTCCTGACTGAAGAAGGGCATCGTGCCAACGAGCTTCCCCAGGAACTTGCGGGCGTCATCGATCTGAATGCCGAACTGACCGTATGAGCGCACCAGCACGAACATCTGATATTTCGGATCCTGGAGCTGCAGCGGCGCTCGCGTCCCCCATTTGATATTGAGAGAATGAAGCTTGTTGACGAACCATACCTCCGCCGTGAATGGCGACTTGCCGCCGAACGGCAAATTCACGATATTGCTGATTACCGGTATATTGGCGGTACTTAACGTATGCCGGCCGGCGGTGAACCTATCCGTCGCCTGTCCGCCTTTATAGAGAATCGCTTCCTGCGATTCATTGACGATAAGCTGCGTCCACGTCCCCATTTCCTGATTCGGATGCTTCCATGCGAATACATCCGGCGGACCGTCGTATTTGATCACATCAATGATTGCCATCTTCCTTCTCCCCCCGCTGAATATATCTGTCCATTCTATCGGTTATATGTATAGAGGCTTGCAAAGAAACCTCCCAAATACAATGAATACAGTCGCATCTCTATTATAGGAAAGATTAACTAGGAAATATATCATAAATATCGTGTCCGAATGATCATTTTGGAATCTAGCCTATGAAGCCGCAGCGCAAAAAAACACCCTCATCGGAATGAGGGCGGACTCTCTTAAAAAAGTCTTCTTCTCGGAATGCGGGGTCTTGTCTCCAGCAGCACGATAGCCAGCAGGTCGAACAGGACGAGCGGCAAGATGAACGGGGCAAAGGAAGTGTGCATTTGCTTCGCATGCTTCACAGAACTCACCTTGAGGTAGACCCTTTTTTTATCCACCTTCACGATTTTCCCGACATAGACATTGCCATTCTTCGCTCTAATTCTGACCTGCTTGTTCAGGCATTGAGCGCATTTTCTGTACATGGATACGGCAGGCATGGTTGACCTCCCTTACGCTTTTGTCGAGACCAGTGTATGCCGGCTGTCACGGAAGGGTGTGGGCTGGGGCTATTGCCTGGGTCCTGCTTTGCCTGACGGTCATCCATTCCACTTGCTCCGCAATCGGCTCAACTATCGTGTCGGCCTGGAAACGAACCTGGAATTGATAGACTTCCTCCGGATCAACGATGGACAGCAGTTGTTCTCCTTCCACCTCGAACGGCCCGTTTCATGTATTTATGGATGGTTCGAAAGGAGCCGCTGCACATGAGGATACCGACAACCATCAGGATTAGATTGCTTACTAGGAAATTTCGATTGCACCGTTTTATCTGATATCGTAGAAAAGTATCGCCATGTTATCATCCCCGAGAAGTATCCGTATCAGTCTTACCTTTTTCACTAAGATCGGTCAAGGAGTAAGTGTCATTGCACGTGCTACATCTGTAATAGATACCAAGCTTGTTGGCTGACCCGGCATCCCCCTTGCCAAGCTCCGCACGCTGCAGCATTTCTTCACAGCCCGGACATCTTTTTTCCCTGAAAAGAAAGTAAGACAGCTCTTTGGCCGAAAATTCTATCTCATAGGAAGTCATTGTTTGGTTCTCCTTTAATTTGGATGCATCCGTTTTTTCATATATCGGCATATCCCGTGTATCATTTCATAAAATAAGGAAAAATATTAATTTCTATGTGAAAAAGGAAGTCCCTTACTTCCGTTAGGAGCGTTCAGATCGATCACCACTTCGTTCCATTTGATGATACAATGTCTGGAAAAGGGAGGGGATTCAACAATGCATGCACCTAAACTAAAGCAAGGAGACGAAATTCGGGTTATCGCGCCTTCCAGAAGCTTGTCTCTCATTTCCATGCCGCAGCGAGAGTTGGCGAAGCGCCGCCTGGAGCAAATGGGGTTTACCGTGACCTTTTCCACTCATGCGGAAGAAATGGATGACTTCAACTCGTCCTCAATCGAATCCAGAGTGAATGATCTGCATGACGCGTTCCGAGATCCGGGTGTAAAAGCAATCTTGACCGTCATCGGCGGATTTAACAGCAACCAGTTGCTCCGCTATTTGGATTATGAACTGATCCAGCGCAATCCGAAATTATTCTGCGGATATTCCGACATCACCGCGTTGAGCAACGCGATATATGCCAAGGCCGGGATGATCACCTATTCCGGACCTCATTTCTCGACCTTCGGTATGGAACGGGGCATCTTTATACGCGATATCCTCAAAGATTTCACTAAGCCAGTAAACCTCTTGTTCAGAGCAGGTATTAAAAAATAGAATGGTTTCTACAATATTAACACTTAGTAACTCCGTCATCCTTTCCCAGTATTCATATACTTTTGGATCGTTTGGTTCAAGTTCTGAACGTTCTTTTATAAGTGTCTTTATTAGAGCAAGAAATCACTCCCTAAGTACCATTGAATTTCTCTAACTGATATTTACAAAAGTTTCGTTCTCTTATTCTCCTTCATCTAAATACCCTCTAAATCTTTCAGAATCTGCAGGTGGCGAGTCTGTAAAATGCAGTACAACAGAACCGTTCGGAAGCAGATTCATTGGTTATTCACTCCTGACAAGTGCAAATCGAATCATCTATATATAGCCAAAAGAGCAATAATACCCATCGCTGTTAATGACCCTATGATGGTATAAATACATATTCGGATAACTTTATGTCTCTCAGGGTCTTCTTTTGTTTTTTTATAGGCACCAATAAAAAAGAGTGTGATTCCAATAAAACCAATAAAAGCCATAACACCAATAAGGATTGGAACTTTATGAAATTTAGTTTCCAAGAATTTATTTATTGCTGTCAAAATACCACTGAACCCAATGAGCAACATTCCGATAACAATAGTTCTAGGACTATTCCTTGCTTCTCTCAAGGCATACACAATAGCTATTAAAGATGCACCAATCGTTATAATAATATACACTTGCCATGGTAAATAACTTAAACTCATTTTTGTCCCCCTTTTCAGTCGCCAAACCATAGCTCCTTGAGATAGCTGACTCCTAAGGCAAATCGAATCATTTATATAAAGCCAAAATAACAAGAATACCCATCATTACAAATGTACCTATGATACTATAGATGCATATGCGCACAACTTTATGTTTTTCAGGATCGTGTTTTGTTCCCTTATAGGCACCAGCAAAAATAAATACAATGGAAACTACCCCCAAAGGAATTGCCACCAGGTCAATTTGCCAAATTTTACTGTTATTAATATTGAGACTTTCTATTGTTTTATTAATGGCAATCAAGATGCAACCCGTTGCTAAAAGTACTAATCCTATACTAAAATCACGGGGATAGTTCCTAATTCCTTTCATCGCAAACACTATAATATATAGGCCCATACCAAAGAGCAATATCACGTATAATGGCCAAGGTAGATAACTAAAACTCATTACCATCCCCCTAATATCTAAATATTCGATCCTTAATTTTGCTGACCCAGTTCGACGATGACTGCATATCTCTTTAGCAACTCAGGCAGCGTGCAAATGAACGAGGAGTGCGTGACGCTTCGCGGGTTTCGCAATAAGTTCTTGTTGCCACGGGATATCCGCCGTTTGCCCTATATACGAGCCTGCTTGAGCACCAATTTGATCAGGGGAGTGCTGTGACAGATAATACGTATCAGTGGGCAGCAATGGGGATAAAAGAAGCTGGATTTAGACAATCCATGAACCGAAGAGGAAATGTTCACCTATGGAATCATTTATCGGTCATACGAAAGACGAATTAGAGTACAAAGATTGTACAAGCATTGACGAGCTTCGTGTGCTCGCATTAACAAGTACATTCACTTTTACAACACCGAGAGAGCAATGGACATTAAAGAAGATGACCCCTAACCAATAACTAGGAATCATCTTCTAACAGCGTAGTGCTTTTTTTATATTGTCGACGTTAAGGGTCACAGTTCAGGATTAATTGTTATATGAACTCTCCAATAATTTTTTATTCGACTTTTTAACAGCTCCTTTTCTTGTGGAAGCAGTTGATCCTTTGTATCATTATCGAAACCTTTTATTTCTGCCACGATTTCATCGGGTACCGTCAAATTGTACTTTACGAGGTTCTCTCCTAAGCTCGTATACACTATTATTTTCTCACTGGGCGGCGTGAATCCAACGTGAAATTTTAATAAGAAAGTTGATGCGGATCCCTTAACTCTAGCAACCCATGTCGTATAGAGAAAGTAACAGGTCTATTAAGATCATTAAATTGAATACGGAAGCTCTCCCCGTGGTCGCAGAAGAACACCTTAAAAAATGCCTCGGCGTTCATCAGCCGAATGTGGTTATGTAATTCTTTTCGATTACATGAACGAAGTCGCGTTAGAAGCGGAAGATTTGCCTTTGGCAAAGTAAGATGTGATGCCTTACTTCAACTTCCCCAGATTTCCGTCGTAGTGTCCGAAAGGACTGGGAACCTTGACAGAGTGATAGTCTCGACTATCCGCGCAGTAAAGGTACACCTGGGTGCGCCAGATGTCTCGTAGGCTCGGGATACCTCAACTTAACATAGCCTAGTCGTTCTCCCTCGCAAGAGGGGAACGCTCTGTTGTCCTCCCTTCACACAGGTGAACTCCCCGCCTGCGAAGCGGGCGGGGGGTGAGACTGAAATGAACGCTAAGCTATACGAATAGATAAAAGGAATAAGGACATGAGTAAGATAGAAATTGAGGATAGCATAACAGAAAGTGAAGAAGCTCAGTGGAAAACATCCAGCATCAGTATAGACAGCAGGAATCGGATAACACGAATCAGGAATCGATGAATCATGAGTAGATATGTAGATGATTGAGATCGTAAAGCCTCTAACTCCCCGCCCCCCATTTTTTTATATCCCAACGAAACAGTAAAAAGAAACCCCGCACAACGGCGGGGGATAGGTTAGCCAAACAACGGCAAGTATTTACGATAGTAATCTATATGATCGTCGGATAGCCGCCAATCATACAGATTAAGGAACGGAGCAACTTTTGCTAAGACTTGATTCCGATGAACGACATCGTTGTGTTTAGATTTAGCAAGGTAATGAGCGAGGCTTAGCTCGACTTGCTCCCGCGACATTGGGTCTTTGACATGCTTGACGAAGATTTCAATCAGTTCATCAAGATCAAATCCATGTCCTAGCACATTCTCCCGCCGCATCAGGGTTAAGGCTGTATCTAACGGCAGTCGTTTCATGGATTCGCTCTCCCTTCTGTCGAGGCGAGGGCGTTTACCTCTTGCTGGACTCTCCATTTTCGCCATACAAGATATTGCCGTTGTGCTTCCTGCTTATCGTAGCCATGCTGTAGCATGACATTCAGAATGGCGCTTGGGATGGAATCGGTGTAGCCATACAAGCAACTACGAAGCCTTCCCCATGAGATGTCATACAGGACAACAAACGCTCGATGTGTTAGCCCTAGCTTCTGAGTGCACTTCTTAACAGGATGATTCATGAATGTTTGCTCCTTTCAAATGTCTTCCCTTATAGGTTAGACACTCTACAGGCAGGAATCACACATGACATACAGAAGCACACGACTATTTTTAAATCTTGAATCTGACACATCGAAATAATCCATGGATAACAACAAAGCCTAGATATTAATCGTAAATCCCGATTAGATTCGATTAGATTGCCGCATCCCGCCACACTATTTGGATGATATTTCAATTCAGTTCAATCTTAGCGGGAGCATGAAAAGTTGAATTTGCTTGGCTTCGTTTATACCCCGCCCGCTTAATGGACGGTGCGTGGTGCAAAACAGGAGGACGTTTTGGATAGTATCAAACGACTGTGAATTGCATCATATAACTGTTATCCTCCCTGTTGTTTTTAGTTTGATAACTCCTGATAAATATATGGGAATCGTAGTAAATTAATTATCTTGTTTGATAGATACTTTTTCTGATATTGATCCAGCTTTGTATTTATAATTACAGTGTCATTTTCTTTTCTGAATAATTGATCTGTACCATTTTCCACAAACACCATGTCAGGATTAAAAGCCAACAAAATATTGCCGAATATATTAAACAACACTTGTAATCCTTTCTCGAATGATTTCCCGAATAATTGGATTCCAATCTCTGCATTAATTTCCATTCCGTATTCTTCCCTTAAAAAATCTAGACTAATAATATCTTCTGTTTCAATATCAAGTGTGAAGTATCTACAGCTAAGGCGAGAAAAGTCCTCGTAGTCAGTTACTTTATCTTCAACTGCTTCACACACTATGTTATAAATCGTTCTTTTTAGTGTTTCTTGGTCCAAATTTGTGACTAAAAATAATGTACACTCCATCTCGCTTCTACCCTCCAAATACTCTTGTGATCCTTCCATCCTTCACTAGAATTAATTCTTCAAGTCTTTTCAAATCACCATTCGGGTTTGCTTTTCTTAAAATTGTTTCGGTAATTTCAGCAACTTTCTCAACGGGAAAGTTATCTAGGTTAAGAACGATTCGTCCAGACTGCTTTTTTGTCTTTCCTGCTATTTCTTTTATTATACTTTGTACCTTTCCATCTGGTTTTGGTGCATAGCAATCAAATACGTTCCCTTCAACTAGAAAATCTGGATTCGATCCTTCTATTTTTCCATAACCGTTTCCACCATCAATTTCATCCAGCATCTTAATGTCATAGCCTTGATCAGCCAAGAGATCAGCAGTTTCATTTTGTTTCTTTATTCCATGGGAATCTCCTACTCCATAATTCCCTTTAGGCTTACCTCCATTAGGTAAAGAGGGTTCTGTTAGTTTAGTACCACCTTTTCCCGTCCCCTCAGCACGACGCCCGGAACCTCCGCCATTTCCACCATCCACTTTGGAGTACATAGGATGGTCTGAATTTTTGACAATACTCGGAACTCTTTGGTTTGTCCCGGCCTTTTGCATGTACGCGACCTTGAAAGGCATACGATCCGCCAAGTCTTTCGGCATTTTCCCCAGAAGCTTCCCGATAGCCGCTTCCAACTCTTCGAACCGTTCCCCTAAGCTCTTCGCATGCGTTTTGAACTTGCCATCCTTAGATGGACCTTTCTTCTTAGTATGATGGGAAATGGAAGGATGAAGGGGTATTTTACCACTAGCCCCCCCGTCAGGCAACTTTCTGGCACCAGTGGCTACATCCTCTGCAGCACCGGAGAACATCTTCACTAATTTCTCGCTCTTGGCTATGGCATATTCACTGGCAGTCCCTAAAGTCAGGGCTGTGTCTACAAGGACGAGGCCTCCTTCCGCAGCAACCCTGCCCGCCTCCACGTTTTGCTCATAGCTCGTCGTCAGTAAATCTAACTTGAAGACTTCCAGTTCGGATGCTTTGCTAATAGGTTGAATGACACTTTTATCGACCATCTCTGCCCCATCCGACAATAGGTCACTAAATGATTTTTCGCGGGACCATATATCCGCTGCATATGTTTTCCCTTTAGCGATGCCTTGGACGATACTATTTCGCTCCGCAAGGGGGGCAACCTCCTGCCCGTTTAGTGTCCGAAGAGACAGGGAACCTTGATAGATATCCGCGCAGTAAAGCTACACCTGGGGCGCCAGATGTCTCGTAGGCTCGGGATACCTCAACTTCACGCAGCCTAGTCGTTCTCCCTTCATACAGGTGAACTCCCCACCTGCGAAGCGGGCTGGGGGTGAGACTGAAATGAACGCTAAACTGTAAAATAGATAAAAGGAATAAGGACATGAGTAAGATAAAAATAGAGGATAGATTAACGGAAAGAGAAGAAGCTCAGAGGATGAAATCTAATATCAGAATAGACAGCAGGAATGGGATAATACGAATTAGGAATCAATGACCATGACTAGATATGTAGATCATTGAGATCATGAAATAACATCGCTTCCCCCTCCATTTTATTTACAAACCCCAACGAATCCGCAAAAAGAAACCCCGCACAAGGGCGGGGATAGGTTAGCCAAACAAAAGAAAATATTTACGATAGTAATCTATATGATCGCCGGATAGCAGCCAATCATACTGATTAAGGAATCGAGCAACTTTTGCTAAGACTTGATTCCGATGAACAACATCACTGTGCTTAGATTTAGCAAGGTGATGTGCGAGGCTTAGCTCGACTTGCTCCTGTGACATCAGGTCTTTAACATACTTGACGAAGATTTCAATCAGTTCATCAAGATCAAATCCATGTCCTTACACATTCTCCCGTCGCATCAGGGTTAAGGCTGTATCTAAAGGTAATCGTTTCATGGATTCGCCTTCCCCTCTGTAGCGCGAGGGCGTTTAGCTCTTGCTGACTCTCTCCACTTCCTCCATAAGAGATATTGCCGCCCAGCTTCCTGCTCATCATAGCCATTCTGTATCATGACACTCAGGATGGCGCTGGGGATGGAATTGGTGTAACCGTATAAACAACTACGAAGCCTTTCCCATGAGATGTCATACAGGACAACAAACGCCCGATGTGTTAGCTCTAGCTTCTGACTGCACTCCTTAACAGGATGAGTGATGGATGATTGCTCCTTTCAAGATGTTTTCCCTTATAGGTTAGACACTCTACAGGCAGGAGTCACACCAGACATACAGATAAACATTGGGCGATTTTTAAATCTTGAATTTGTCACATCAGGAATGAATACAAGACATCCTAGATATTAACGGTAACTCCCGAATGGATTCGATTAGATTACCGCATCCAGTTGAACTGTTTGGATTATATTACGATTTGATACAAGCATCGAGAATAACTGAATTTGCTTGGCTTCGTTATTTCCTAATTGCTTAATTGGCGGTGTATGGTGCACATGGCTGATCATCTATTTCTTTTTTACTCATTACCATTTAATTCATAGAAGGGGAAGTGCCTTAAACTGTTGTTAACAAATCCCTTACCCCTTTTACAAATAAAACCCTTTCTTCAAGTTCTTTATTATCAAGCCCCTCCTTTTTCCAAAAATCCACTAATTTATTCGAATTAATGATATCCATTGCTTGGGCCTTAATATCGTCTCTTAAGTCACCATGTTCAATACCTAACTTTGCTAAGAGAAGGTACAAAGTCCATTCAACATCTTCAAAATCGTCAGTTTGAATTTCTAATTCTACAATTGATCTTGAAGTTGCCTGACTAACAGTTAACCCATCACTTAAATATTTTTCAAATCCTTGTGTAACATATTTTATTACTTTATCGTATGATAACTTATTTACCATGGTATTCGCTCCAATACTATCTCTTTTTTAGATTGCGGTTATAATAAATAACCACTTCTACATTAGGAAACATTTCTTCGAATTCCTGGATTATAGGTGTACAACTGGCACACGGTTCTCTATCAGTATAAAAATCAATTTTCCCAGTTACATCTTTGTTCACAGCCCCTTTGCTGCCACCGAGTTCTTTAGCAATATCTTCGAGAATTTTATACTCAGTATCCCATTTCCTACTATAAGCCCCCTCTCCATCTACCTCATTCCACAGATTAACTTCTTTAGGTTCGAATATTCGTTCTTCAATCTTTTCGGGTGGTAAAGGAGAGTAGCCTTCTGACCATTTCTGATTTGCATCCTGAATTTGAGTATGCGCTTTAAATTCTTTCTTTAACCCAGGAATCTCAACACGGGCTAGTCCAAAGTTACCAATATCCCTTATTTCTTCGGGCAACAAATCTCGAAGTTCTTGACTACGTCGATAGAGTTCTCCGCCAATACCTGGTGTATTTTTCTTTACTTTATTAAGATTGAGTTCACCCGTCCCCTCAGCACGACGCCCGGAACCTCCACCATTTCCACCATCCATTTTGGAGTACATAGGGTGGTCTGAATTTTTGACAATAGTCGGAACTCTTTGGTTTGTCCCGGCCTTTTGCATGTACGCGACCTTGAAAGGCATTCGATCCGCCATGTCTTTCGGCATTTTCCCCAGAAGCTTCCCGATAGCCGCTTCCAGCTCTTCGAACCGTTCCCCTAAGCTCTTCGCATGCGTTTTGAACTTGCCATCCTTGGGTGGACCTTTCTTTTTAGTATGATGGGGAATGGAAGGGTGAAGGGGTTTTTTACCACTTGCCCCCCCGTCAGGCAACTTTCTGGCACCAGTGGCTACATCCTCTGCAGCACCGGAGAACATCTTCACTAATTTCTCGCTCTTGGCTATGGCATATTCACTGGCAGTCCCTAAAGTCAGGGCTGTGTCTACAAGGACGAGGCCTCCTTCCGCAGCAACCCTGCCCGCCTCCACGTTTTGCTCATAGCTCGTCGTCAGTAAATCTAACTTGAAGACTTCCAGTTCGGATGCTTTGCTAATAGGTTGAATGACACTTTTATCGACCATCTCTGCCCCATCCGACAATAGGTCACTAAATGATTTTTCGCGGGACCATATATCCGCTGCATATGTTTTCCCTTTAGCGATGCCTTGGACGATACTATTTCGCTCCGCAAGGGGGGCAACCTCCTGCCCGTTTATCCCTTCACTCACCGTTCGAATCATCGCATCGGACAAAGCATCTGCGACTGCCTTCGTTTCTACACCTTCAATCTCGGTCCCGGAGCTTTTAAGACTATGTTGAATTCCGAATGAAAACGCATTCGTTAGAGCGACTTCCCCCGCATCATTGGCGAACTTCAAAACATCCATTGCCCAATCCTTGACCGCCCCGCCGACGCCAACCGCTCTGCCGAAGAAATTCTTGGCCCTTCTCATACTAGAGAGATCTGTCTCTCCGTACTTTTCCAAATCTTCCTCGAACTCGCTCATCAGTGGTCCGTGTTGCCGGCGATTCTCCGCTTCCAGCTAAAGAATCCGTGTTCCCCCTTCCCATATCGAGCAACCTTTTGGTTTTTTTCAATTAAGTTACTATAAAAAAAGCTCATTCCCAACCGATACTGGAATAAGCTTTAGAACTCTATACGCTCATTATTTGTTCTTTTCAAGAGCGTTGACCTTTTTGATTTGTATTGTACAATCTTTTTATTATTGTTCGAGTAGTTAATTATGTTTTATTTGGCATAAACGAATCGAAACTGATTTCTTAACAGACCCTTTCAAATCCTGGGGTGGGTATTGTAACTGATGCAATTTTATTCAGTTAATATTGTTAGAAATTCTTCAAAGCTCTCACTCGTAAAATATGTTACAGGGTCTAAATCTGATGATTCTTCGTGGTTCCACACGCATACAAAAGGCTCATTGTCATTATTACGATAATCTAAGCATATAAAATCACCTGCAAATAGAACAGCTATTGGCAGCAATTCCGTACCTACTAAGTCCTCATCCGAAACAATTCTTTCTTCTAACTGAGTTCTAACTACACCAATATCGTAGAATTCATCATCCCTTTCCCCAGTTACTTTTAATATACATAAAAACCTATCAATAGCATAACTATGGTTATTACACAAAAAACTACCCGTTGTAGGAGTAACACCATTATATTTTTTTATAAATTGTTTATATGCATCTGGTAATTTAATCCTCCATTTTTTCTCTTTCTCAGCTAGTAGAGTATCATCTGGCAATGGATAAACTATAGATCCATCCTTAACTTCCACATCTATACCTCCTTAAATAATATTATCTTGGAGCATCTGCCCACATACCTGCGGTCCTTCCACCATTATGAGGTGTCATGTTATAAATGCCAAATGGAACCGGTTCCATTTCACCAGGAACTTCCGCATAGTGCCAAGTCATTCCCTTCCTTATACCACCTATTTGCTCATCTAACCACTTAAATTTTGTTCTTTGTCTGATAACTTTGAAGTTTTTCTGTTAAGTTAACAGTTTACTCGAGAACACCTGCACCTGTTATAATGCATGTATGCGATGGAAGATTTCCAGTCTTGGAAGTGACTATTTCTCATCTCCCATCTGATCGATGCACTTTTTTCGCCCGCTCTAATAGTTGACTGATCTCTACTCGGTCTGTGAATCCATTCCCCCTGAAGGTTTAAACTCCGTAGCCTGTTTTCTTAATTCTTTGCCTGCTCCCAATATCGTTCATTAACGCTTCATACTCTCTGCCTAGGCTTATGCGCTTATGTCCATATTTCCCCTTCACTTCCTGTACCTGTTTTGCCATTTCTTTTCTTCCTTCTTTGATTTTGGGCATGAAAAAGGCTCATTCCACCTCATTATTCAAGTTGGAAAAAGCCTTAAAATTCATCAAGCGTGTTTGTCAAGTTTTAAAGTGTTTGTTTTGTTGGTTGTATTGTACGATCTTATTGTCACAATGTAAATTTTTTTAAGGAGTTATTTTTCTAATCCTTCATTTACTATATAGACAGGTGCTAGTTTTTACATATACTGTGCATTAGCCAATGGAAAAACAAGACCCTTTAAATCAGCAGCTTTGAATAAATTCAAACCGGAGTTGACAACCAGCGTAGAAATTTTTTTACTCCATCTCCACAATTATTTGCCCCAATGATCGTCAATTTCATCCAAAGTCTTGTCACTAATATCCTTTGGTTCAACTTTGCTTATATCCGTAGATATACTTCGGGAGCGTCCTATACTCCCACAAATCAACTCTCCATGTTGATACCTTATTCTTCCCCCCCCTATAAAATAATTTTATGATTGGAATATATAGTTCCTGGAAGTTAAGAGCAACAGGTATGTTCTCACCAACTAAATAAGCCCATTCCAAATAATTTTTACACGTTGATTTGACCAAGCATTCATCTTTTATTTGGTTTAATTCATCACAAATTTCATATATATCAATAGGCAATTTTATGTTGCACATTTCCGCAGCACTAAAAACTGCTGGCCTACTAGAATCTCTGTTTATATAATCATAAAATAAAGATCCTCTTCTTAAAAACTCATATAATAAGACAGCATGTGAAGGCCTATTTGGCTCTTCAAATTCCCAATTAATATTTTTGACAATAAATCTAGCCTTTTCAAGCGCCTGATTCAATTAAATTTCCTCCCATCTCTATTCTTACTATTCACCTATATATATGTCGTAGAGTTATAAAAGGGTTTCATCTAAAACCTGGATAGTCTTTTGGGGGAGGAGGTGCCAAATCATGTGCTCCCTGATTTGGTGGTTTTCCAGTCATACCAATTACTGATTCCCACGATTCAACTTTACGATACGGCACTCCTTCTTGCATCTCATCATCTTACTTTCTGCTAATTCATGTACTTTTAATTGTTCAAACCATGCTTTTTCTACAGGTGATAACTCAGCCTTGAGTGCTTTTTCCCATCCATAAGCTACGTGCATATCCGGGTGGAAGTAGCCTTTATAATAATATTTCCCATTCTTAGTATCGGGCAAATTAACATGATCTGTTAAAAATAGGTATGTTTTCAGATCAACAGCATCTTCTAAACTAAGGCCAGTGTTTTTAGAAAATGCTCGTCCTTCCGATTGGCTAGCATTTAAGTCGTTCACCTTGGGTGATTAATGCCGTATTTCTTCCCCAGCCTGCGAGTCTGTCCGCCCCGACCGTATCACCATTGCTGCCTGCTCCCGCAAGTCCTTCGCCTGCTGGCAATAGTTCTGAATCTCAACCATAATCTGTTCATAGTCTGCTTCTGCCTGGGCGATCGAACGCACCGTTTCCTCTACTGATTGTTCCTCTACTGCTTCCGCTACTACCTGCTCACGCTTTGCCATTCGTTTCATCCTCCTTTGATTTCGGGCATGAAAAAAAAGCTCATTCCTACTCATGGTTCAAGTGGGAAAGAGCTTTTGAAAGTTTATCAAGTGTTTGAATTATTTAGTGTTTGGTTTGTTGGTTGTATTGTATGATCTTGCTGCCACATTGTAAACCCAGTCTATATTTTTGCATGGGTTACTGGTTGAATGATTGTTTTAATCGTCACTAAGTAGTTCAATCAATATTGAAAAATGTAACAATAGTTTACTCGGCACAACCATTATCTAGCGCATCCAAGGTTTCATCACTAATATCTAGTGGTTCCTGTTCATCCCAAGCAACATCTGCAATTATAATAGAACTACCATATATATATATATATCCTTCCCTTCTATAGAAAAAGCCACCTCTTTCATATAGCTTTATTGCTGGCTCAAACAAATCCTTGTTATCCATAGCAATTGGATTTTTTTCATCAATAAGAGCGCATAATTCAAGATAACTCGTAACGAGAGCTCTATGGTAAGAATTATTTATTTCATTCAGTATTTCAATCATCTCAATGTTTTCTTGTGGCTCAGTGATCGAATTTGAAATCATAATAAAAGGAGGTACACAAGTACCTGGATAATCTCTTAAAAATTTGGTTGCTCTTCTTAAGTACTCTCGACACAAATAACTTTGTGACATGGTTTCCTTTTCTCCAAGACTGCCCCAATCTATTACGGAAATACGTTTAATCGCCTGATTTAAATATCCCACATTCATTCTCCTTTTTCTTTTTCTAGTTGTTTTTCTATCTTACCTTGTTCTTTAAGATTATAGCTAAACGCCCCATCAAACTCACCTTTAGGTTGAGGATCAGCTGCGTCGTGTGCTCCTGGAGGTTTAGAACCAAAAGAATTCGAGTCAGGATTGTATGCACCAGGATTTTTATATGGATATCCTTGCTTCATAAGTTTAATTTCCGTAAGCTCATGTTTAATCATTTGTTGTAACCACTCTTTTTGTGATTGTGTTAATTCTTTCTCTTTTTGTGCTTGCTTCCATGCGTAACCAAAATCAGCATCTGGAGTAAATTGCCCTACTCTATAGCTTTTATCATTCAATGGTATTTTATGTGAATCAAAAAAGATGTGTTGCTTCACTGCGCTTATTTCTTCTACTGATAAACCAGTATTTTTTACAACCTGTACAATATCTTCCATACCCACACTTCTAATCTCATCATAGTGCTTTGATGCAAGCCTGTAATATGCTTCATCAGGTATAGTGTCAAAGGTCGGTTTATAATTATCTACACGGTTGTATTTACTCCAATCAATCTTTGGAATATTAACTGAATCTTTACCCGTCCCCTCAGCACGACGCCCGGAACCTCCGCCATTTCCACCATCCACTTTGGAGTACATAGGATGGTCTGAATTTTTGACAATAGTCGGATGGTTTGTCCCAGCCATTTGCTTATATGCGACCTTGAAAGGCATACGCTCCGCCATGTCTTTCGGCATTTTCCCCAGCAGTTTCCCGATAGCCGCTTCCAACTCTTCGAACCGTTCCCCTAGGCTCTTCGCATGCGTTTTGAACTTGCCATCCTTGGGTGGACCTTTCTTCTTAGGATGATGGGAAATGGAAGGATGAGGATTGGTTTTCCGCAATCTCCCTTATCAGGCAATTTTATTGGTTTTCTTTTTCAGCCAGTACCTGACGTGTTTGCTCCAGCCGCTCCTCTACATCACGAACCATTTTCACCGCCTCTGCCTTTTCATCTTCAAGTTCTTGCTGCCGCGCTAGAACTGCTAGGTTATACTGCACAAGCTACTTGCACTCAGATGCTTCTCGCTCTAACCTGTCTATGAGTTGAAATGCTCGCTGGCGTGGCACTCCATCCTTCTGATCGGCTAACGTATCCAAATGTCCGCACGGTCTAACAACTGCTGTATCTCTTCTCTAACCTAAAAAATCCGTACGCCTTGATTACTTTAACACTGTCGCCTGTTCACGCAATTCCCTTGCTTGCTGACATTAACTACGAATTTCATCATAAGCTGCTCATATACTGCGCAGGCCTGTGCAATAGACCACATTTCCTTTTCTGCTTTCTGTGCTGGTTGCTGTTCCTTCAACGCTGCTATCACTACCTGTTCACGTTTTGCCATTCGGTTTTGTCCTCCTTTGATTTTGGGCATCAAAAAAAAGCTCATTCCTACTCATGGTTCAAGTTTGGAAAGAGCTTTTGAAAGTTTATCAAGTGTTTGTTTTTGTTTAGTGTTTGGTTCGTTGGTTGTATTGTACGATCTTGTTGTTGGGGTTGTAAATACAGCTTGGTCCAATTATGGATAATAGAGGATCACATACAATTCTCCATTATCCATTTTTTTGCTTGTTCTTTATTTAAATTGATTGGTTCCTCTGGACTTCCAATATTTACACTAATAATATTAGCATTGTCTATACCTCTAACATTTCGGAAACTTGCACCCTTCACCAAAACATTCTCAAAAAAAGAATCTTCAATGTTTGCGTTGTCCAGTTTTGAATTTCTAAAATCCACATTATCAAAATAACAAACATTTAACTCAGAATTCGTTAGATCAGCCCCTAGAAAAATGGTTTCGCTGCTCTCGCAATCTGTAAATTTTGAGTTTTTGAGATCAGAGTAACTAAAGTCCGCATATGAAACATTTCCTTTATAGAAGTTAGCCCCCTGTAAACAAGCATTTCTAAACGTTGAAGAACAAAGCCAAGTTAAAATAAAGTTGCCTTTTTCTAAATTCATTCCGTCAAATGAACATTCAATTAACCTAGCTTCCTTGAAGGAGAAAATGGACAAAAAAAGACTTTCTAAATTTATTTCATCTAAGACTAATTTCTTACCCTTATCCCCTGCTGACTCTAACCATTCTTGGTGTAGTTCAAATTGGCCAATTATACCTTTTTTATCCATCATTATAACCACCCTTTTTAAGGATACCAAATGATTCTATCCCCAATACCTTCTTTAGTTACAGCGTCTTTTAGTTGGGCAATATGTTCCGGGATTAGACCTCTAGTGTCAATTATTATATTGATATCTTTATTTAATTTTTTATACATGTTTTTCAGTGTGGTTTTCACACTAAATGCTCCCTTTTTAGGATCAGTGTGACCATTAGGGTAAGATTCATAACTCTTGACATCCCAACGTTGCTTATTAGGTGATGATTCGTCATAAAATTCAGCGCCACCAGAGTCCCTTTTAATTCTGCCCAGTTCTCCTCTTTCTTCTACAGCTAAACCTACTTCTCTTTCCTTTTTACCCTGGTCATCTAAAACATGTCCTCTATCTGGATCTGTGGCCAAATCATCCAATTCCTTTTGAGTTCTATCCCCAGTATAATTCCCATCCTTATCATAAAGGTTAGGCTTATTACCTTGTCTTGTCCCCTCAGCACGACGCCCGGAAGAACCTTCACCATTTCCACCATCCATTTTGGAGTACATAGGGTGGTCTGAATTTTTGACAATAGTCGGAACTCTTTGGTTTGTCCCGGCCTTTTGCATGTACGCGACCTTGAAAGGCATTCGATCCGCCATGTCTTTCGGCATTTTCCCCAGAAGCTTCCCGATAGCCGCTTCCAGCTCTTCGAACCGTTCCCCTAAGCTCTTCGCATGCGTTTTGAACTTGCCATCCTTGGGTGGACCTTTCTTTTTAGTATGATGGGGAATGGAAGGGTGAAGGGGTTTTTTACCACTTGCCCCCCCGTCAGGCAACTTTCTGGCACCAGTGGCTACATCCTCTGCAGCACCGGAGAACATCTTCACTAATTTCTCGCTCTTGGCTATGGCATATTCACTGGCAGTCCCTAAAGTCAGGGCTGTGTCTACAAGGACGAGGCCTCCTTCCGCAGCAACCCTGCCCGCCTCCACGTTTTGCTCATAGCTCGTCGTCAGTAAATCTAACTTGAAGACTTCCAGTTCGGATGCTTTGCTAATAGGTTGAATGACACTTTTATCGACCATCTCTGCCCCATCCGACAATAGGTCACTAAATGATTTTTCGCGGGACCATATATCCGCTGCATATGTTTTCCCTTTAGCGATGCCTTGGACGATACTATTTCGCTCCGCAAGGGGGGCAACCTCCTGCCCGTTTATCCCTTCACTCACCGTTCGAATCATCGCATCGGACAAAGCATCTGCGACTGCCTTCGTTTCTACACCTTCAATCTCGGTCCCGGAGCTTTTAAGACTATGTTGAATTCCGAATGAAAACGCATTCGTTAGAGCGACTTCCCCCGCATCATTGGCGAACTTCAAAACATCCATTGCCCAATCCTTGACCGCCCCGCCGACGCCAACCGCTCTGCCGAAGAAATTCTTGGCCCTTCTCATACTAGAGAGATCTGTCTCTCCGTACTTTTCCAAATCTTCCTCGAACTCGCTCATCAGTGGTCCGTGTTGCCGGCGATTCTCCGCTTCCAGCTGAATCTCGTCGCTGCGTACGCTAACTTCCTCGGCTAATTCCATTGTAACCGACGGCGTGCTTATATACAGCCCATCCATGCCTTGCAACTGAATCTGTTGCCCGTGGAAGCTCAGATCTCCTGCCGCCTGAATCTGTATGTTGATGGCGCTGCTCAAGTTCACACCCGAATAGGAATTCATCGAAATATACAGTTTGCCCTCTTGCGCAGTGATGTACAATTCCTTGTCCCCAAGCGTAAACTCTTTGCCTTGCGGATTACCGAACGACTTGACACCAGGGTCTGCCATCTTCCGCTCATGCTTCTCCACATAATCGCCCTGCGGCTCTACACGCACCGACTGGATAACCATCGCTTCATCCTCATCTGCACTCGGGAAGTACAGCTTCACCCGGGTCCCCAGCTCTGGCATTAAGTATAAGATCTGATTGCCTTCAGCCGCATAGGGAAACCACTGCGCCTTGCTCGCATCCTGCTGCTTGTCCATGTCCAGATGAAGCTTTACCTGGTTGCGGCTCACTTGAATAATCGTTCCGTCGATAGCCGCACCGATAATGGTACTATTGAACGACTTTTTTCGCTTCACTTTGTCTGGTGCCGCACATACATATCTCCATCGGAAGACGCCTTGCTGCATGACGCCAGTCCGCCTCGTAATCACGAATGTCTGTCCCGCCAGCATCACTTTATCTCCGATTTCCAGGCATTCATCATTTTCAAATTCATATGTCGTATAACGATACTCCCGCACGCTTGCGGTACCGTCGACAGATTTGGCTGTATACGGAACAACCGCGTGATTGACCTCGTAGGGATGATGAGCGTCCAGTTGGATTTGTCTCCTCCCCTCGGGCAACCCGATCCATAATCGCGCCTTATGCGCCGTCACATCCGGGACCAACAGCGCTCCCGCATGAGATGCCAGTCTTTTCAGGAATGCCCAATCGGTCTCTTCATACTGCATGATAAACTTGCCTTGCTGCCGCTCGCTGAATGCATTGTCGATCAGTTCTCCGCCAGAGTAAGCACCGACGATTTCTTGCGCGATGTCCCGGTACAAACGATCCGGCTGCTGAAAGGAACGTGTGTTCACGGCAATGTCCATCGCATACGTATGCGACACCGCTTCGGCCTCAATATAATGAATGGAGCGTACAACTTTCACTTCCACATGAGTCAATCTGCCCATGAACAGCGGTCGCCCCTTTGACTGATCTGCCACTGAATGAAGTTCAATCCGCTCTTGACTCATCGGGCTTCCGATGATCTCATCGATTCTCTCCTCAGATGCGATGCCGGTAAAGCGCAGTATGGCATGTTCGCCTGTCTGGTGAATCAGTTCCAGCCGGTCAAGCCGCATTGCCCCGAACGGCCATACCAGTTGCAGATCCTGATAAGTCGTAACGCCTTTCACGCTCTGCATATACGCCCTCCTTTCCGTTGAGGTAACGTCACTTCTGCCCATCCTGCTCAATTGAAATGATTCCCTTACTGGTACAGCTTAGCTTGGAATTGCTTAACAAAGCGGGCTCATTATCTATGAGCACGTCTCGCTTTCCTCCCGTCCACTTCTCATAAATCTGGGGAACACACAATCCGCCTGAAGTCTCGCAAAACCCGAAGCAACCGATATGTTCGCCGGGAAAATGATCGGCAATATTCATCAGCGGCTCGCCTTTGATATAGACTCCATGATCTTCGGGCAAGTTCAACACGCCGGGATCGGTCCCCTTGCTGCATGTTACAGTCGCGCCTCGCACGACATAGGAATGCTCGCCGCTAAATAGCCCTGATGCCAGTGACAACAGCAATCCTTGAAGCATATAATCTGCCTCCTTTCTTTTTTACGGCCGGGCCGGATCATGGAATCGCAAGGAACGAATTAGCGCGTGAGAGAGCGGCTGCCATAACAAGAGATCATTCACAGTATAATGAAAGCTTCCCCATACCGCTCTCTCATCCCTGATCGTCGCGAACATTATCAAATAATACATCGCATCTCCCGCTGGAAGGGCGTATTCACAACACACCATCCCCCCTGATTGGAGCTCGATGATATCCTCCTGCAGTAACTGCACATCGGATCGAAGTTCCTTAGCCGTGACCGTCATCGCCGTCTTCAGTGCATCCATGTCATCCCACGATAAGTGGTGCTCCCTCAAGCTCAACCCGAATATGACCGTTCTGTCTTCATTCGTAAAAACATCTTGCTCCCCTTCGCTGGAGAACTCTCGTTGCAGCACGCCCCTTGGAATGAGCTGCATGGAGCGAGGCAAACGAATACTCGCCCGGCCGCCGAGCAGTTCCTTGTCCTCAATCTCGATCAACTGTCCTCCGTATTCGACAACTCCATGCTGTACCTGGGCTTCCCACACCTCTGGAAGCACCGCCTGCTCTTCCGCTGCCGCGATCTGCTCCTGAGCGCGCAGATTATTTGATACCTTCAGAAATTGTTCATCCCAATGTGCCATCGTCTCGCCCTCCGTTCCACTGCTCCGCTGTGCGCAGCACAAAGCCGGTCAACCCTCGGCGCAGCAGACTTTCCGCTGCCTCCAGGCTCACCACGATGTAAGGCTCCATTATGTCTGCAATCGCAAAAAAATGATGCTCCTTCACTCGCTCATGATCCAACACCAGTCTCTTCATCGTTCCGTTGCGGTGGAACTCACTTTCCGGGGAAAGACAATCCAGTTCAGGCACTTGCAGCAACCAATACACGTTGTGCTTCTTGTTCTTCCTGTCGATAAGATCCGTCCGCTTCACGGACAAAGCAGGATTGTATTGCTCCAGGATTTCTTTCATGCGATCTGAGACCATCCGCCTTGGTTTATCGAGCCAGTCGACATATTCACCCGGACCGCTATTGTCCTCATTGATGTCCAATAATGATATCGGCGGCAGCCGATCGAAGGCGAGATCGTGTCGCAGTCCATTCGGCTTGATCTTGCGGCCAATCCGTTCGTCGTCCATAAGCAAAAAGTAGTCACGCATCCTTCGGCCCCCCCTCATTCCTCTTGCTAACCGTCAATCCAGCTAATGGCCGCGATTTGCTCCGGACTCAACCGATACCGTACCCGATCCTCTTGGACAAATACGGCATTCCGTAAATTGGCTCCTCGAAAATCTGCCCCATATAAACGCGCATCGGTAAAAACCGCCCCCTCTAAATCGGCATTCGTAAATCGGACTCCGAGAAGGCCGGGCAGACGGTGAAAACCCTCTTCCTGCTGTTGACCATTCGCGCGGGTAAAAATCGCGCCCCGCAAATCACATCCACGAAAATCAGCGTCATGGAGCAAAGAATTACTAAAGTCCGCACGATGCAAGACAGATCCGTTCCAGTTCGTCCCGATAAGCACACAAGAGTGGAAGGCGGCCTCTGTCAGATCGCTCCCGCTAAAATTGCTATATCGAAGATCCATTTCTTTAACAACAATGGAGGACAGCCCAATGCCGGCGAATGATTCATAGGCACAGGCCGAACCTTGCTCAGACAACAGTCTTTTTGCTTCCTTCTCCTTTTTCCTAACACAATCTTCTACATGCACATCTTCGCTTATATCCATCAGTTCACCGATCCGGATGCGTAACCGATTCGCTTTTTTTATGTTCTGATATTCGGGCAACCTCACCGCTTGAGGCATGGCCAGTCGCATCAGCGCCGTCACGAATTGGGTAAAACAGTCCAAATGCTGCAGCACCATATACTCCACATCTGCAGGATGAAGAATGCCCATATATTGGGGACGGCGCTCCTCCAATCGTTCAATGAGATCGGAAGCGCCTTGCAGTGCCCATCCTGCATCATATCGGGCATAGCATGCCTTACGATCCCAATACCATTGATCGGAATACGCCTCAATCAAGTAGGTATGTGCACGTTCCAGCACAGACGTCCGCAGCATGGAGTAATGAATGAATCCAATCGGGTCCTTTTCCTGGAACTGCTGCATTGCTGCAATATGGATACATATGTCCCTGAAGGATTCTATGAATTCCGCAGCCAGCCGCTCATGATGCCGTTCGAAGAACTGTGCCAGCGCGGAGACCTGTTCCGCCAACGCCGGCAGGAATACCCGGTCATATAAATGTTGGCGTGCTTTCTCCTTATTCACCCTCATTCGCCTCCTAGTTCATCTTGACTTCCTCACCCTTCATTTCCACGGTATTTTCCAACGTAATTGTATTGTCGTTACCGGACAGTTCTACTTTTCCTGCCTGGATGCGAATATTTTGGGATGACATGAGGATGTCCTTTGCTGCGGTTATGTTTATATTTTTGCTGCTTACAATGTCAATGCCATGTTCATCGCTGATCGTGATCGACATGTCTTTGGAAGAGATAACGATTTTATCCTTAGCCAACGAAATCTCTTTTCCATACTTGGTCCGGAACCGCTTGGTTGAGGGGTCAGCCATCGGGTCGGACTGTTCGGTCCCTTCGTCGCTTAGCCCTTCTCCTGGGATAATGTTGCTGGCTTTTGGCGGGAGCTTAGCCTCAGGCGACTCCTTGAGAACGGAACTGATGGCGATACCGTCCGCTTCTTTTTTGCTTGGGAAATAGATGCGGATCTGATCATTCACTTCCGGCATAACATACCAGCCGGTATTGTTATCCGAAGCATAAATCGTCGAATACGGGAACCAATGCGCTGTACTCTGATCCTGCTGATCATCCATATCCAGCTTCGCTCGAACCGTATCCTTCTTCACTTCAATAACCCGTCCCTGAATAGAGGCTCCAATGATTTTATGGTTGTATATTATCTTCCACTGCAGACCTCTGCGAGGAAACAGCTTGTATGTGTGCGTCAACACACCGTTTTTCAATTCTGTTACGGCTTCTCCAACCACAAGGGATCGGGACTGGAAGATGACTTCATTGCCGATCTCTAACACTCGGCTAGATTCAACTTCATACACGACAAAATCTTGATCGGTTACTCCAGGGAGCCGATTCACAAGAGCCCGTTGATATTCTCCTGCCCGCTTCTGTACCATATAATGAGGGGCTTCCAGTTTACCTTTATTCTGATCTTGAGGCAGGCCGAAGTAGAATTTGGGGTGGGTATAGGCGGCGGCTGGAATTAAACCGGTATAAAATTGTGAAGCCATCCGTTTAAGGAACTGCCAATCAGTCTCCTCATACTGCATAAAAAACGTGCCGAGCTTCCGGCTTTGAGTGGATGAATCGATAAAGTCTGCCTTACTGTACCCGGACAGCACAGATCGAATAAGCCCGGCAAAAGACATCTGCGGATTTTGAAAGGAGCGCTTTTTGGGCTTGATATCCAGTAAGTAAGTATGGGAAATCGCATCTACCGCCAGGTAATAAATGCCTCGTACAGATGTAACATTGGCACGGATGACAATGCCTTGGAACCAATATTTTGGTTTGCCAGATTCATCTGCCAACGAGACCCTCATATATGATCGTGAGTCCGCCATATTAACATAACTGTCCTTATGTTCCTCCGGAATCATACCTGTAATGGTCAAGCGGACATGATCGTTCATTTTTTTCACTACTTTTAACGATTGCAAATTAATAAACTCAAACGGGGCCACATAAATATTTCCGAATGTTATTACCTTATCCCCCATGAAAGTGTCCTCCCTATGTCCCATTAACTCATTCTGTTTCCGGGCAAAGTTATTGGATCTATTTTTCTTTCTGGCGTCAATCCACAATCACCCGCTGCCGCCCGCCGGGACGCATGTCCGGCGCCATCGCCCGGCCGCTGCCGGCTTCGCTCAGCACCCGGCGCAGGCCGGCGTAGAGCCGTTCGTTGGTCAGCTCGCGGTAGCCGGTGCCGAGCCGCTGGCCGAGGTAATGCTGAATGACGTCCCGCTCCACCGCGCCTCCGTTCAGGCACAGCATGGCGAAGGCAGCGTCATGCGCATGCTCAATGCGGGTCTTCAGCAGCTCCTGCGCGAAGTACCGCAGGATGAAGGGCGACAAGGTGCTCTGCCCGATGCCCGCATGCGGCACATGGATGACATTCAGCGTGTTGAACTCGGTAGACAGGTCGGCGAAGCTCTGGTAATCGTCCCGCAGCCGCGCGCCTTCCTTCAGCTTGAAGCGGCCGAGCTCCATCTCGTTCGCCCTCACCTCGGCCGTGTCTTCGTCCAGCACGATCTCCCCTGGGAGCGTCGTGAAATCGCTCGACGGCTGCTCCGCATGAAACCGGATCTTGAGCACGGTCTCCCTCCCGGTCGAGCGATAGGGCAGCTCCTGCTCCTGCTCCAGCATATAGATGAGGCCTCCGTGCTTGACGATGCCCTTGCCGACCGTCAGGCTGCGGGGGCCGACCTGAACCTCTGTCCCGGCCAGCACCCCGCTCGAGTAGGACTGATAGGCGATGTCGACGAATTGCCGCGGGAAGTCCCGCAGACTCTCCAGCATGTCCGTCTTCAGAATCCGGCCCCGATGGAAATGCGGCACCTGATGTTTGAACAAGGCGCAGCCCTCCTTTCCGTTCTGTCTCGATTATTTCAAGCCATCGAAGAAATCCAGCTCCGACAGATCATTCTCGAAGGCATAGAATTGCTTCGTGCCGATATAGAGCTGCTCGTTCATCCGCGCAACCGGCACGGTATCGAAGCCCCAGCTGCCGTCGCCGGCGAAGACGAACCATTTGGCCTCGCCATTGGCGATCGAGTCCGTGTCATCCTGCGGAATCCGATCGCCGTATTCCGCGGCGATCTCCTCGTACCGCACCGGGCGGTACGCCGTGAAATCATTGGCGTACACCGCGATATAGCGCAGCTGGCCATCCGCGTTGCGAATGTTGAACTCAATCTCATGCGCGCCCAGCGGCCGCGAGATCGAGCCACGCGCCTGATCCAGCCGCTCGTAGCTCGCGATCAGCAGCTTCTCCTGCCCTGTATGGGTCAGGGCGCTGACCGAGTACGGCACGATCGGCGCCTGATTCGTCAGCCGCGCTTCGATCAGCCCCGCCTTCCGGGCGCTTAGGTAGCGCAGCGCGCCGCGCAGGCAGGCCAGCTTCAGCTCCGGCACCCTGCCGGAATCATCCGCCTTCTGCCGGAACTCGATCGCCCGCCCCGGTACGAACTCCTTCAGCGCTTCCCGGAACACGTCGATCCGGCACGATTGTCCGGTCAGCTTGATGATGGAATAATCCTGCAGCCGGCCATCGCGGAAAAACTCGTCCAGGAACTTATGCACGATCTCATAGATGTCGGCCCGAATGAGATGGTTGATCTCCTGAATGTTGAACACGACATCCGGCGGCTCGTGCATGTCCCGGAACTGGCCGTTCTCCCGCAGCGACAGGCACCACCGATCCAGGACTGTCAGATGCAGATCATCCTCCGCCCGGCTGCCGTGCCCGGAATCGAAGCGGCTCCGCAGAATGCCCGTCCGGCGGAAAAATTCCTTCTTCATCCCGTCCGCCATCTCCCACAGGACGTAGAAATTGTTCCGCACCCGCTGATACTCATCCCGGGAGCGGTGCTCATATTCCTTGAACCGGGTCGGAATGACGGCCTCCGTCTCGCGGTAAGCAGCGTCGAACGCCGCATAGACCGCTTCCGCCCCGAATTCATCCACATGGCGGTACAGGTCGGCCGCCGGGATGTCGATCAGCGAATCGATGTCCGGCACCGTTCCGGCCAAGGCTCCGCCGCCGCGATAATACCCGGCGAAGACGATTTTCATGAATTGCATGATCCGGTACGTGATGTTGTTGCCGCCGAAGTTCGTATCCCCATTTTCATAGGACGTATGAATGTCCAGCTTGTAGGCGATGTGGCTGTCCTCGATGCGGAAGCGGCAGGAAGACAGATCAGTCGTCCCTCCGCCGCAGTCGATGACCAAGGCCTTGTATTCCTCCCCGTCGAGGAAGCGCTGCTGCTCCATCTGATTGGCAATCGTGTTGTACAGCACGGCCAGTCCTTCGTCGAGCGCATCGTCAGACTCGATCCGGTATTCCGGCAAAATATCGGCGAACATCTCGATGAACTGCTTCTTCAGCTTGACGGGGCCCGATAGATGCAGATGTCGGAAGCGGCATTTGAACTGATGCTCCGCCATGCGGATGACATGGATCGTATAAGCCCGGATCAGCTCCTGCCGGGACACGGATGCCGCGTTCCCCTGCGCATCCATCACATCTTCCCGCTTCTTGTAGTTGTTCACCCACCGCTTCATGCCGTGGAAGACGGTGGCGCTGCCGCTGTAGCCGCTCCTTTTCCGGTCCCGCAGCGCATCGTAGCCGAAATGATAACGGATGCGCTCCGGATCGGAGCAATCCGCGACGCCGATGACGGTCGGAAGCACCTCGATCCAATCCGCATCCGCAGACGTCGTCTCAGGGAACGCCACATAATTGATCCGATCGAGGCGAATGCGTCCGCTCAGCACATCGTTCGTATTGGGCGAAGCGATATAGCCGCTGTCCAAATACGCTCCGGCCGTCGTATTCGAGGTGCCGAAATCGATCGCCAGGACGGCATCGGTCTCCTCCAGCTCGCGGATGTCCAGATCAGTGACCGGAATTTTGTAATAATACAAATGAGCCGGCGGGAGCGGCGTATCGCGGTAATACGTGCGGTACACGTATTCGGACACCGCCCGCGGGAAGAAGAGCAGACTGTACTGGCGGTTCGCCGTCTTCTTCACCTCGGCCTCCTCGGCCATCGCCAAATAAAAGCTTCCCCGCGCCGATCCGTCATTAACCAGATTGAGAATCGCGCACAGCTCCAGATTTTCATTGACGAGCAGCACGTTCGATTCGGCGATCTCTTCCCCCGCCTCGACATGGTAGCCGTCGAACTGATCCAGCTTCAAGCCGGAGTACAGCGTAATCTTCGCCGGAATCCGGATGCCTCCGGTATCGGTCAGCGGCGTGCCCAGATACTTTTTCATGGCCGCCTCGACCCGCTCGAATCCGCCCGGACGGACGCCAGTGATGAGCAGACTCTCGTCTGCGCCCCGGTATTTCATGATGGTCGCGATCAGTTCGTCCCGATCCAGCGTATGGATCAGCCCCTCGATCAGCTTCTCCCGCTGGCATATGTTCCGGAGCTGGAACGTCGTCATCTCCAACAGTTCCTCCCGGTGATATTGCGCCCGCTTCCGGGCATCCTCCCTGCGTCCCGGCTGCGTATACAGCTTGTACGAGTATCCGGCCATAAGTTACCTCTCCCTCCGGCTGTCCTCTTCGTGACCTGCCCTATCATGAACGGCCCATCCTTGCTTATAATCATTGCGATGAACCGATAGCTTAACGTGCATAACGAACATAAATAACGTACATAACCCGTGCATAACCCGTGCATAACGTAACAATGCCATTTCATTTCTTTGAAAAAACCATCGCTAACCCTGGGCAGTCTGCTACTCCTGCTACTACAGGAGAATCTGCTAATACAGGACAGTCTGCTACTACAAGGCAATCTGCCACTAGAGGGCACTCTACTACTACAGGGCACTGGGCACTCTGCACTTACAGAGCAATCTGCCGCTGCTGGACAATCTGCTACTACAGGATCAAGCATCCGCCACTCCCGAGCAGTCCGCTTAGAGAGCAGCCTCCCGGGCTAATACAGAGCAATCCGCCCCAACTGCATCGTGTCGTCCACCTCGATAATGCCGAAGTGATCGCGCCAATACACTTCCGTATGGAAGCGCGCCGGCAGGAACAGATCCGTAATCAGCTCCACCTTCGCACGGACCGCTTCCGACTTTTCATGCCCCACATAGATGAGCAGCTCATCCTTATCTTCACAATTCACGTAAATGGTCGAACGGCGGAAAATGCGCCGCATCGTATCCCGCAGAAAATAGACGGCTTCGCCCGTCTCATACAGACGCAGCACATTGCATGCAACCGCTTCCTGCTCATCGCGGGTGAACAGCGGGATCGCTTCGCTCACGCGGGGGCCGAACCGTCCCTCCGCCATATCGCGCAGCACGAACCGGATGTAGTACTCGCGCCGGTTCATCCCCTGGTAGCGGTCAATTCCGGTCAGGAAGTGCAGGATGATATCGAACAGCGCATGACGCAGCTCGGTATCCTCTTCGTTGTTAATATCGAACAGGTCCTTGAACAAGTCGTAGAAGCGGTAGTACGGATTGACCTCGACCTTCTCTAGATGCTGCAGCGCGTACGTGTTAAGATCCTGGAGGCTGAGCTCCATATAGGGCGAGTAGACACGGGCGGGAGCGAACCGGATATCCTTCGCCTCAATGCCGGCTTGTTCCGCCTGGATGACCAGATCCCATATATAATTCACGCCCATTCCCCTTCACACTTGTATTCCGGAAAAAACATCTGCACTTCCGACACGAGGAAGCTCATCTCATCCTGTAGAAGGAAGCGCTCGTCCTCTTCCGCCTGGCGCGCCCGGAAGGCGAGCCGCATCACCTTTTTGTCCCGTTCCGTGCGGACATTGTCGCTGACGAACGGATTCATCTCGTACGTCTGCGGCGAACCGTCGCTCCGATCGCGGATATCGACCCGCTCCAGCTCAAGCAGGCGAGCCGCATCGAACGCATGCACGATGCGAATGATCTCCCCCGTCGCCCGCACAATCTGTCCCTGCCGACGCGCATATTTCCCGATGAAGCCGTCCGTTCTCCGGTTGGAGACGAGCGGATAGCTCAGGCTGCCGAGGCGGGCGGCGACGGGCTGGGCGATTTTCAGGACGCTCCAGATGCCGGCCTTCTCCTGCGGCGACACGATGGTCAGCTCATCCCTTGAACGCTTGATGTAGCGAATATTCTCCTCGTCGCCCTCCACCAGATAGCCGTGCTCGCTGCCCGTCTTGTGCAGCGATAGCACATGCTCGTAGTTGATCCGATCGGAGGCGGGAACCGGGAAGCCGCTGTTCTTGATGGCCAGCCGCTCGATATTCCAGAGCGGAACGACATCGACCCGCTTATACGGCTCGTATTCCTCGAGATCGACCGTAATCTCGCTGATCTCCTCATCCTCCTGCGGCACGGCGTCGCAATGCGTCAGCAGCACGTCCACGAACTTGTAGGCGTACGGATGATTGACCGTCTTCCACGGCACATTATTTTGCTGGAACACGTGGTACAGCTTCTCGATCTCTTCAATATAGCGCCGGCTCTGCACGAGCCGGACCGAGATCGGGTAACTTCCGCCGGACGTGATCATCTCCCCGCGGAACGTTCGCTCCCCTTCCAGCAGCCCCCGCAGCGCTGCATAATCGCATTCCAGGAATAGCGTGAACAGCAGCGCCTCTTCCTTCCGCTGCATATGATCCAGCAGCTGGCTCATGTCGATCAGCTTCGGCGTCGCGTCCTCCGGCAGCATCGGATGCAGGAAGTCGTGAATCGGGTCCAGCTCATCGCGGCGGCACAGCGAGACGAAGACATCATGCTTCTCTTCGCCGTCCTCCACCTCATCGAACACTTTGCGCTCCATCTTCCGGTTCATCTCTTCCTGATACTCCACCAGATTGAGGAACAACCCGGTCATCAGCTGCTTCAGCTGCTTGCGCTGCTCCAGATCCTCCATTTTGCTTAACCGATCGGAAATGATATCCTTCATGACGATGATTGGCCCCTCCTTCTCCTCAGCTTGCCTGGCGCGTGGGCATAATTCCCGGCGTCTGCTGCTACTGTAGTGCCCGTCCGGTCCGACACGGTGTGCCGTGGGACAGGTATGCTTCGGACACGGACGCAATGCGTCATTTCGCATCTTCCGGACCCATCCCGGCAGAAAATCCTGCAAAATTACAGTTTTTTTCGCTGAACACTGCACGCTCCGCATCAATCCTGCAAATATGCAGCTTTTTGGCCGCCTCAGCCTCAGATTTGGCCCGCTATGGGCAAAATTGATGTAGTTTTGCAGCAATTTCCGCTTTTCGGCACATATTGCGGCGGAATTCCTGCACGTATGCAGGAATTCTTAGCCCTGGCATACCTCGCTACTGCGTTGGGGCGGATTCCTCTTCTCCCGAGTTCGTACCCGAGCTCTCACTGGAGCCCGTGCCGGATCCCGCACCGGAGTTCGCCCCAGATCCAGTGCCGGATTTCGTGCCAGAACCAGAATCCGAGCTCGCACCTGAGTTCGCGCCGGAACCAGAATCCGAGCTCGCACCCGAATTCGTCCCTGAACCAGCACTCGGATTCGCACCCGAGTTCGCACCAGAACTCGTACTAGAGCCCGTCCCCGCGCCCGAACCGTTACCGGTAGCCGCACCATCAGCCGCGTCCCCAGTCGAGGCGCCTGCGCTTCCCTCCGCGGGGGTCCCTGCCCCGGATGCGGCAGCGCTGCCGCCGCCGGAGGCGCTGCCCTGGCTGACGGCATTTCCCCCCGCCGCAGGCGGGGCTTGCACGGCACCGGCCGCTGCCGTGCCCGCCGCGGATCCGTCCGCCCCGGCGGCAGGCTGCGGCGGCGGATTGAGCTTGTCGACTGCCTTGTCGATCTTCCGCTCCATGCCCAGCACCCGCTCCAGCATGTCAATCTCCTGATAGATCTGCTGCGCTGCCGAATAAGCGTCAATCGCCCCGACATAATCCTGGGCGGCGAACTGCTGATCGCCCTTTTTCTCGAGCTTGTCTCCCTCGAGCAGCCGCTTCTCCTTCTTCAGCCCGGTTACCTTCTCCTCCGCATCCTCCAACTTCTTCCGAATATCCTTCTCGCCGTCGACGAAGCCCTCCTCGATGGCCGCCCGGCGCGCCCGCTGATACGAGCTGCGCGCACCGACGAAGTCCTGCGTCTCGAACTTGATGTCCCCTTCCTGCACCCAGCTCATAATTTGCATATACAGGTTGGTGCGTTCGATTTTGTCCTCGAGTTCCTTATGGTTGAACTCTTTGTACGGCTTCGCTTCCTCCTGCGCCTTGACATATTTGTCCAGCGCCTTCGCATAATCCCGTTCCTTGAAAAAGCCGTCTCCGTCCACCATCAGCTGCATCAAGCGCTGCTTCTTGTCGAACAGATCGCGGTGATAGCGGTCCTTCAAGCGCTTGGCCATATTTCTCGCCTCGCTGTACTCGTTCACGGCCTTCGCATAATCGCCTTCCTTCATGTACGTGTCGGCGTTTTGCTGGAACTCGATCATATTCGTGGCCGCCTCCGCCTTGCGCGAGACTTCCTTCGCGTACAGGTAAATGGCGCCGCCTCCCGCCACGGCCAGGATGACCAGCGCGATCAGCCACTTTTTCAGCTGCCGCCACTTCTTCTTCGGGTCCTCCTTGAACGCCTTGTTCACATAGACGGCGACGGCGGTATAATTATTCACCGTGCCGCGCTGCTTGCTGAGCAGCACGTCCTCGAGCGTGTCCGTGAAGTCCTCCGGCTCCTTCGCCTCTTCAAGCGAATCCAGCATCTCCAGGCGATGCACCTCTTCCCACAGGCCCGGCGTACACAGCAGCAGCACATCGCTATCGGAGAGTGGCACCTTCTTCGAGATGAACGGCTCGAAGCCGTCGGGACGGCCCATATAATTGAGCAGGTTATGGCGCTCCGCGTGATAGTCGATCGCCACGTCCGAGATCTCGCCGGCATTCGCCATCGCCTGCGCCAGACTCTGATCCTGGCTGCGCCCGAACAGGCGCCCGCCGCGGAAATGGTACAGGCGCGCATGGCCCGCCACCGCCCAGACGATCTTCGCGTAGTCGGTGACGACCAGGATCAGGCTCGCCTTGAGCCGCACCCGGCGGCTCTCTTCTCTGAGCCATTCATGCGCTTCCTGCATGTACCGTTTCAATCTCTGGGGAGACATCGTCGGTTTCTCGGTGAACCGCCCCAGGATGCTCTTCACGACCATCTCGGCGCTGTCCGCCTCCCGGTCCCCATCCAGGCCGTCGGCGATGACCCAGCAAGCCATATCATCGAGTTCGACATAAGCGAAATAATCCTTGTTATGTAGAAAAGAACCGGCTTCCGACACGAAGCTGGTCTTGAAATCGCTGTTCTCCTTCCTCATCCGTACCCCCGCTTTTCCCCTATTCCGCACACAGCTCTGCAGGCTCTCCTTCATGTGACGGGAATGATGCCCCCGACGCGCCGATCGAACCGCTTCTTCGGCCCCTTATATTCCGACACAGCCTCTTAACTTCCGACTCACCGAATACCACGACTTATCCAGCCACTCAGCTTCCAACGCAGCGAATGTCACGGCCCTCCTGCCTCTCCACTTCACACACCAAATGCCACGCCTCTCAGCTTCCGACGACCGAATGCCCGACTTCCATCGCGCCACAGGCTCCAGCCGCTTCGGCCCCGTAGTCTCTGGCTGCCATCGCTCCCGCTGGCCCGTCCGGCACTCAGTCATGATCGACGATGACGATCGTCGCGTTGTCCTGATTCGCCAATCCCTTGGCTTCGATTGCCTCGATAATCTCCTCGGCCGCATCATTCGGCGATATCGGCTGGGACAGAATCGCCTCAAGTTCCACCTCGGTCATCGTGTTGTAGACGCCGTCGCTGCACAGGATGACCCGATCCCCGGGCCGGAGCGCGAACGGTTCGCTGCCCATCTCCATCCGGGCGAAATGCTCGTAGCCCAAATAATTGATCAGCCGCTTCCGCAGCGGATGATCGCTCGCTTCCTCCTTCGTCAGCTCCCCTGCCAGGCAGCGTTCCTGCAGCACGGATTCCAGCGTATGCTTCTCATTCATCCGGATGAACTCCCCGTCCCGGAACACCATGATGACGCTGTCCCCGACGGCGGCCCAATACAGCCAGTCCCCCGCAATGACGCCGGCGACGAGGGTCGTTCCCCCGGGCGCGCCCTGCAGGCTCTGCAATATTTCCGAATTGCTGACCTTCCCGGCCTTCGCGAAATAATCATGAACGTCCCGGATATCGGACAGCTTCAGAAATTCCCGGATGAACACGGTCACGGCAATCGTGCTCGCCAGACGCCCATGGGCGAGGCCGCTAATGCCGTCGGCCAGCACGGCGGCAGTGCCGTGTGGAGTCGTTACGCTGGAGAAATAATCATCCTGCTCGTCCCGCGCGCCGATCGTCTGCCCGTTCCCGATCGGAACGCCCGGCTTATCGGGAGCGGCGTTCGCCAGCAAGCGGCGCCGCGCACCGAGCAGCAGCAGAATCGCCGCCGCCGCACCCAGCACGATCATATACGGCACCCATTCCTGTAATTCCATCGGGATGCCCATATTAACCTTCGTTATGGTCCCATTCGAAATGGACCCCACAGAGCGGAATAAAGATGAATTTGCTCCGGCCGAGCTGAAGAACGTCGTAAGCGGCTAGCTCTACCGGCGTATATACCGCTTCGTTATTGTGATAGGCCAGGCCGGAAGCGTCGCCCGGCAGGAGATAGAAGTTGCGCTTCTTCGGGTCGTACACGATGACGGCGTGGTTCCGCCGCGAGATCGCATTGTCGCCCAGAATGCGGATATGCATGTCCTCGGAGCGGCCGATGAAATTCTTCTCGGCGCGAATCCGATAATCTTGGCCGAGCTGAGGCCCCTCGATGCAGACGAGCCACCCTGTTACCGGGTCAATGCCCGTCGTCTCGCCCAGATAAGGCATCGTCTTTTCGTCCTCTTCCGGCCGCACCGGCTTCTTCGCCGCCGCGTCGCCGCTCGGCGCCGCCTCCACCGAGATACTGCAATATGGGCAAATATTGCCGTGCTTGCGCGTGCTGAACATGTGCCCGTTGGCGCATCTTGTCAGACTCATCCTGTTCATTCCTCCGTTACTCGATTCTTTATAGAGGTCTTGCTTCTATCGATGTAGCGCTCATGGCGCTATTTCACCACGATTCGCGTATTGGCAATGCAAATAATATCGCCGGATTCAATCAGGTACGGCCCCTCTTCCTCCAACTGCTCCGCTGTCCTGCGTCCAGCCGGCTGAATGCCGACGCCGTTGCGGGAATCGAGATCCTCCACATACCAGCTTCCCGAAGCATAATTCAGCACCGCGTGATGCTTGCTGATCAGCGACGCGTATTCCGAATCCGACAGATCTATGTCAACCTCGCTTTGCGCAGAGCTCTTGCCGATAAGCAAGGAAGTTTCCCCATGGATGTACCATTCCTTCACGCTCTCCCCCTCTTCGTCCAGGAGAACGAGCTTGGCAATGGCTGCGCCGTCCTGCCGGCGCTTCATGCGGCTTCGAGCCCTCCAAGTGGCATAGACGGCTGCCCCTGCGGCAAGCAGGACACCAACCGCCACCTTCAATACCAGATCCGCATTCCATATGTACACGTAGAATAGTGCTGCCGCCGCAATACCGGCAATCAGCATATCAATGACCATAATCCAGCCGGCACAATGCTCCCAGTTGGAATGGGCTTCTTCATAATCCGTTTCATACCTCACATTCGATTCCTCCAACAGTACAAGGATCCCGTGCCAAGACGGAGCCCGTCCAGAATCAATATGCCAATGTACTCTCTGTCTAACTTCCATGAATTCAATGAATCCTACCTATGATTGATCCGCATCTGGCGGCCGCTGCGGCGGCCCGCCCGGTTACCGGGCAGCCGGATGCGCTTCCGAATGCGCTCAGGCGCAAGCCATGCCTGTAATGAGGCGAACCGCTTCCATTCGGATCGTCGCTCCGCCCCTTCACTTCTTCCGCATGCCGAAATACCGCTGGAACATCGCCGCCGCGTCAACTGGCTCCGATGCTTCCTTGCCCGCGCCCTTCATGCCGGTCGGCTTCTTCGTCTTCGGATCGAAGCCGAAGAACCGGGCGAAGTTCGCCTCCACGTTCCGCGGATCGAACGGTTCCTGCGCGGATGTCCCCGCGGCCTCGCGCGGGCGTTCCGGCCCCGCTCCCCGCTGTCCGCCATGGCCGAATGTCTTGCCGGCCTTTCCTTTTCCGTCCAGCTCATCATCATACGCGGCTCGGGATGCCTCATCCTGGAGCACCGCATACGCTTCATGAATCTGCTTGAACCGCTGCTCGGCCTCGGCGCTGCCGCCGTTCACATCGGGATGATGCTGCTTGGCGAGCCGCCGGTAGGCCTTCTTGATCTCGTCCGGCGCCGCATCGCGCCGCACGCCCAGCACGTCATAATAATTCGCAGCCATCCGCATCCTCCCCGCCACTCGCTAAGAAATAAAATTTAAGAGGCACGAAGCCTCTTAAACTTGGAATGCATGTTCCGATTACGCCACGTGTGCGGGAACCCGATTTACATCGGGTAACCGCCGTCGATCGTTGCGAGCTCGGTTTTGTCTTTCTTCTGCTTGATGTAGAGGCTGAATGATCCGACCCCTTCCGTGTCGCCGTACGTCTCGGTATAATCCACGACGAACGCGTTAGGGAAGTACACCTTGCGCACGACTTGATCCGCGGCGATGACTTCCAGCGTCACTTTGCGGTAGCAGTCCGCCTTCTCTGCTGGAACGAGCGACCACAACGCCAACTTCTTCGTGTCGTCGGCGTTGTCGCCGTCGGTCGCCGTGATGATTTTGCCGGAGATGCGCATAGTCGCGCCAACATCCGTCGATCTTGCGTTGGAGTCGTCCGGCGTGTCGGTGTCATAGACGACCTTTTGGATGTTGTCCATGCCGAGCTCGATTGTTTCTGCACCTTCTACTCTGAGAATGAATCCCATGAATACTACCTCCTTGAATGTGGTTGAGATTGATGCCGGAGGCGATGAACGCTTCCGGGATTTATGTAGAGAGGCGAGCTTGGTTAAGCACACCTCCAACATACGTTTCCAAAATCCAGCCATACGGGTCACGCCTTGACCGGCGTGGTGCCTTTCGTGATCATGACTTCAAGATTTTTCACATTGCCATTGAACACGAGATCGATGTGGCACAGATTGCTCTTGTCATCGATGATGTAGGACATGTCATCGCCGTCTTGAATGATGGAGTTGACATACCCGCGCGTACCGAGCCATTTGCTTTTTTGGCTGCTCGGGTTGTTGCTGAAGAACTTGACGATGTTCTCATGCTTGAAGTCACCCGTCTGGAAGCGGAGAATCCGCTCGATGTACGTGCTGACCAGTGTCTTGTAGAGCGGATCGAAGCCGCCCTCCGTCATGGCCATGCTTCTCGCTTTATACACCGTGATGCGCTTGATGTCCTTATCCTGCAGCTGCGCATTCTCGGAAGAGAAGACGAAGCCGAAGTTTTTCCGGTTAATCGCATCCTTGATGTTGTTCGTGAAGCCGGTAATCTCCTTCGCCATCGTCGTGACGGCCCGGAGCGCATGGTCGCTTGCCTCAATATCGAATCTGACACCCGGATATTCCCGACTTACGGTTTTGAATGATTCACGCAAATATTCCGGACACTGGTACGCGGCCACGATGCCAGCGGCGACATAAGCGGATCCGATATAGACGCCCTCGATCCACAGCTTGAGAATGTCTTCCTTCTCCTTGGACAGCTGAACGCCATGCTCCGTCTGCAGCATGCGGCTGTCGATGACGACGCCGGACTTGTCCTTCGGAATGACCGTGAAGTTCGGAACGCACGGAATGGCGAATTCGCTGTATTCTTTGCGTACCATGGTGCTGCACTTGTCGATGTATTTGTCGAGGCCGGAGGTCGCCATGCTGCTGAAGGTCGTCTCTTCGCCCGATTCGAAGCTGAAGAAGACCTGAACCTTGTAGTCCTTGACGACTTGAAGCAGCATCGTCAGCGACTCCATCGTATTGCCTTCCTGCTTCACGGCCTTCCCGTTGCCCCGGAAGCGCTCGCGGGTCACCTTCACCTTGCCTGCCGATTCCAGCTCCACCGAAGGCACGATGCCGAACCAGATCGTATCGGCGAATTCGTTTTTGGAGTTCACCGTGTTCAGGTACGTCTCCAGGCGCGGAATATTGTTGCTCTTCACCGTCATGTCGAGCGTCGCGTTCGTGACGAGCATCGACGGCAGCATCCCTTTGTTCTTGGTCGCATACTGGTCGAAGAACATGCGGACGCCCAATAATTTCTCCACGAGCGGTTTAACCGTTTTCACGAAATCGTCCTTCGCATTCTTGTAAAACTCGAGATAGGTGTTGTAGTTCTGTACTTCCGTCTCGACATCCACCTCGGTCTGCACGACAGGCAGCGGGCAGAACGTGCGGACAACCAGGTCCTTCACGTAGGAGGACGGCGTCTCGGAGATCGACTCGTAATCTTCCTCGAATACGGTAGCCAGCCCGGTGCTGCTATTGTCATCCATCAGCATCAGCTCGGTGCTCTCGCTCTTCGGCGCCTCGATAATTTTCAGCTCGCCCGCGTCTCCGATCGTCAGCATCCCGATCTGAATCGCTTCCGCCTGATTCTCTTCCCGCGAGCCGCCGAGCAGGAGACGCGTCTTGATATCCTCGATCGCGAGCGGAAGCATCGCCATTACGTTGTTGTAATTTTTGCTCGCATCCTCGAACATCGTGTTCAGCTTGTCGCCGAGATCGAGCTTCTTCGGATCGCCCTCATCCAGCTTGTCATACTGGGTGTACATGTAATGAATCTCCTTCCGCACCTGGCGGATGTCGTCCATTACCTTCTTCGGCGAGATCATGTCCAGCAGATTCTCGAATTTGAAGTCGACGTTGGTGATGCCCTGGCTGCGCTTCGTATCAATGAGCGTGAACAGCATTTTCAGAAAATCGTTGCTCTGGTCGATCTTGATCTCCGAAATGCAATCGTCCGCGATCCCCTCCGGTTTCTTCAGCGTGTACATTACCTTCTGGTTCGCAGCGTTGAAAAATGAGTAGACGCTTGGGGAGAACTTGTCCAGGAACTCGTCGAAGCTGCGGACAAGCAGATGTTCGTTGACTTCCTTGATTTTGTCGTCGCTCAGACTGTCAATCCCTCTGACATCGCCTACGATGGTCAGAAGATCCAGCTTCTCCGGGTTAATCTCCTCGAAGAGCATGGCACGGTTCGTTTGGTTAATGATGTCCATGTCGTTAAGCAACATGATGTCAAGCGGTTACGGCATGGCCGCAGCCGGCTTGCCAATCATATGCTCCTCCTTTCTATCGCTTGATGCATGTATTGCCTCGGGCGAAGCGGACACCGCCCTGCCGGGCGAACGTCCTGTCCCGCAAGAGGTAGCGCGGCCGGCATAAGGCAGGAGACGCAATCCCCCTCGGATTCCAATTGAGTATAAAGGCTCTTTCCGTGAACAAACAGGATTCATGCCCCATGACGAATTGGACATAACGACTAATCGCATGGAACTATATTTTTCACGCGGCAATCTTTCGCACGAACGAAAAAAAATGGTAATCGAGCTTATTCGACTTTATCTTAAAAATATTTCTCCCAACGTGTCAATGAGTCTTCGAATCGGGACTTTTAAACCAAAAATATAGTCTTTCTTTGACAACAAATGTCGAACCGTGGAAAAGCTATTTAGAATTGCCTTCGAGAATCCGATTCTATTATTTGGATATTGTAAGGATTGCCGCGAGGTTCCCAAATGACTATAAATCTACCATTTACAGGAAAAGGTGAGAGGATGATAAAAACTTTGCCCAAGCGCGGCGGCCTGTTCAAGGGGCTGGCGGCTGCCATCGCATTGATCGTGCTGTGGAGCAGCGGAGGCGGCGCAGCGCCCGCATACGCCGCAGACAAAGCCGCAAATGCGGCCTCGCAAGGGATCGACGCCGTATTCGTTCTGGACGTCAGCTATTCGATGAATGAGACCGACAAGGACGGCATCGCTGCCGAGGTCATTAACATGTTCATGGATATGAGCGATCCCGCCAAGACCCGGATCGGCTTCGTCGCCTACAACGACCGCATCGTGGAGACGCAGCCGCTGACGTCCATCGCTTCGCCTGGGCATCAGGCGAAGCTGAAGCAGAAGCTGCAGCATATGCCGCGCTACGGCTATACCGATCTGGGGCTCGGCCTGCGCACGGGCGCGGAGATGCTCGCCTCCGACAAGGAGAAGAGCGGCGTTCCGTTCCTCATCCTGCTGTCCGATGGCGGCACCGACTTCGGCTATACTTCCCGGGGAAGAACGGTGGAGGATTCCAATCGGGACGTAAAGCATGTCATTATGCAAGCCCAATCGCAAGGCTATCCCATCTACACGATCGGCCTGAACCACGACGGCTCGGTCAACAAGGAAGAGCTGGAGCGGATCGCCAAGCAGACGGGCGGAACATCGTTCATAACCGACAGCGCGGATGATTTGCCCGATATTTTCAATCAAATCTTCGCCCACCAGATTCAGTCCGTCCTCGTAACGGTCGCCGCCGTAACGGCAACCGGCGAGCTTCAGGAGGTGAAGGTGCCGATTCCGAATTCCAGCATGAGCGAAGCGAATATTATATTGCTGTCTTCGCACCCGCTGCGGGAATCCCAGCTGTATTACAGCTCCAAAAACGTGCGCCTGTACGAGTCGAATAAATACCGTCTGATGAAAATCATTCGTCCCGAGCAGGGGGAACTGGTCATCAAGCTGCGGGGAAAACCGGGAGATTTCGTCAAAGTGAATCTGCTCGGGAACTATAGTTTGGGACCAGAGCTAGTTCTTGAGTCCCAGGAAATTATAAAAGGGCAAAATACGAAATTTTTATCATACTTGCAGCATCCCGACGGTTCCCGGCTGGAAGATTCGCATGTATTCGACACGATGCAGGCGGATCTTGTCGTAACCTATCTTGACTCTGGCGAGGAAGAGCGGACTCCGCTGGCAAGGAAGGGGAACGGGTTCGAAGGGGATTATGTGTTCCGCCAATCCGGCTCGTACCGCTGGCATGTCTATATGCACGGCCCGGACTTCTACCGCATGAGCCCGGAGATAGAACGGAAGGTGGAGAACCTGCGGCCGGAAGCGGTCGAAGCCTCGCCCCTCTCCCTGACCAAGGAAGACGGGGAAGTGCGCATCGATCTGAGAGAATGGTTCCGCGATCCGAACGGGGATGCGATGACCTTCCAGCTTCAGCCGCCAACGGACAGTAAACTGGAAGGCGCTTATATCGAGGATAATTGGCTTGTTGTGACGCCGCGGAAGACAGGCGACGCCTCGCTCGCCGTGCAAGCCTCCGATCCGGAAGGCGGCACGGCCGTCTCGACGCTCGCCTTCACGGTCCGGTCCTATTGGGAGCGGCCGCTTCAGATCGGGGCCGGCGTCTTGATCGCGGCGCTGATCGGCGGCGCGGCCTACCTGTGGCTGCGGCCGCGGCCCAAGTTCGCCGGGCGGCTGGAGGGCTACTTCCTGAATACCGCCAGCGGCAACGACATCCCGGTCGCCTTCTGGCCGCTGTCATCATTCGACAAGCGCCGGGTCAGCCTGGCCGATCTGCTCCGCAGCCTCGACATTCATGAGCCGCTGCCGGAAGCGGAGCGCATCTTGCTGGAGCCGGGGAAGGAGGGCGTGCTGCGGGTCGTTCACCATACGTCCTGCGCCGTCGACAAGGGGCGGACGCCGATTCCGAAAGGCAAGAAGGAAGTTGTGCAATACAATGAGAAAATCTATGTGACGTTCGAGGACGGCATTACCGAGATCGAGCTTCGTTATAAGCCGCTCAAGTCGGGTTCCGTCTCTACAGGACGTTCGCATTCGCTGCCGGAATCGGGCTGATATGCTGATAGGGGAAGAGCCCGGGCGTCCACCCCGGCTCTTCCTGTTATCGCTTCATAAGTATCCGCTGCACTCTAGCTCCCGCCCCGGGACATCGATTCTTGGTCCGCCGCCTGATCCGGAAGGCGGTGACCTTGCAGCCTCTCCTTCAGCGCCCATTTGAGATGCTCCGCATAGAGCGCGATCCGGAACGGATTCAGCGAGGCCGGGCGCTTGCGGGCGTTGATGGCCAATCCCTTCGTAATTACCCGGGCCAGCAGAGGGCTCGTGCCCCGGCTTCGCTGCCGGAGCGGCTCAACCTGATCCCGGAACAGCCGCTGGGTCACATCCAGCGGCGGCTGGCCGCACAAGCAGAAGTACAGCGTCGCCGCAAGACTGTATATATCGGCTGCCGGATCCTGCCGCGATGTCTCGGAATACAGCTCCAGCGCCGAATAGCCCGCCGTCGTGAAGATCGGCTGCCTCCCGCCCGCTTCATAATGCACCGCCGATCCGAAATCAATCAGCTTCGGCCTTCCTTCCTGATCGATAATGATATTCCCCGGCTTGATATCCCGGTGAATCAGGCCCTGTCTATGTATATATTCCAGCGCATCAATGATCTGCAACATCGTCTCCTTGTAGAATCGAGCCCGGGACGGCACCTTCCCTTCCCGAATATATTGCGCCATCGTCATGCCCGGGCAGTAGGCTGTCACGAGGTAGACCGTGCCGCCCTCTTCGAAGTGATCGACATAATCAACGATGCAAGGATGACTCAACCGCTGCAGCAGCGGCCCCTCCTTCGCGAAAATATCCCGCTGCTCCTCGAATTGCGCCCTCGCCCCCGGCATACGGCAGCACACGGAGCGCCGATCCCGATCCCGCCGCGCCAAGGCTTGCGGGAAAAATTCCTTGATCACGCACCATGACCCGCTCTCAATATGTCTCGCTTTATAGACGATGGACAACTCGCCGCTCGACACAACTTTTCCAATCCGATACTTATTCTGCAGCCTCGTATTCCGCTTCAAGGCCGACTCGTTGACCGTCTGTGCCACCTGCTCCCCCCGCTCCGCCGTCAGCGCCCGCCTGCCCCTGCCTGCTCCGGCGCTGTGCCTGTACTTTCATCCATTGTAGCAAGATCCCCCAACATTTTCTATTTCCTTGTCAACATTCCGCCGTTTGCTCTCTATTCCGACAAAAAATACCCTGCCCTGCCGGGCAAGGTACCGGTATGGCAGCTTCGCCTCCGCCTGTTCATCCTGAAGGGCCGTCCCCCTGCATCCTCACGCGGTTGCGCCCGTCCCGCTTCGCCGCATACAATCCCTGATCCGCCATCTGCACGAGGGCTTGCGGATCAGGACAATGCTCTTGCCGTCCCGGGATCCAGGTGGCCGCCCCGAGGCTGAGTGTCACAAAATGGCCCACCTCAGACGCCTCATGACGGATAGTCAACGATTCCACCTGCAGACGGATTGCCTCGGCGGCAATGACCGCATTCATAGCCGGAGTATGCGGCAGGAGGACGGCGAATTCTTCCCCGCCGTAGCGGGCCACGACGGATAGCGGCTGAGTAACCGCTGCTCTGACCGCCTGGGCCACCTGCCGCAGACATTCGTCCCCCGCCAGATGCCCGTACGTGTCGTTATATCGCTTGAAATAGTCGATATCGAGCAGAATAAGCGACAGCGGGCAGCTCTCCTGCTTCACCCGCTCCCATTCCTGCTGCAGCATCAAGTCGAAATAGCGGCGGTTGTACACGCCCGTCAAGCCGTCGGAGTAGGAAAAATCGGTCAGCAGGCGATTCGCCATCTGAAGCTTCTTGTTCGCTTCCTTCATCTTCCCTTCGGCAACGATGCGGTCGGTCACGTCGCGGAAATAGACGGACACGCCCTGCCCCGTCGGGAAAATCCGGAACTCCAGCCAGCGCTCCTGCAGCTTGTCATACTCCGTGAGCTCCGCCGGATCGCCGCTCTCCATTACCTGATGCGACATCGCATACATCTTGCCTCTCAGCAAGTGAGGGCTGGCGGTCCACATCGAGCGGCCCTTGACTACCTCGAAGTCGAGACCGGTATATTTCTCCGCTTCCTTGTTCATATACGTAAATTCCCAATTCTGATTCACCGCCAAAAAGGCATCCGTAATGCTGTCCAATATGGTCTCCACCCGCTCCTGCGACTGCTTCAGCGCCGTCTGCGAATGAATCAGCCGGACATACAGCTGGTTCAGCTCGTGGAAGAACACGGTCAGCAGCGCCGTTGACGAGATGAAAGAATTGATCCGGGAGGCATACCAGCCGACAGTGTACCGCACTCCGGCGAACAGCGACAGATTGATATCCATCCAGAACATAAAGGCGGACATCGTCAGCCACAGATGCAGCAGGCTCTGCGCTCGCGTGGCGGTAAACAGATAGACCAGAGCGAGAAGGTTGAGAAGCCACAGCGCGGGCCCGATTCCCATATTCAACATCAGGCCGTAATGATTCTGTTCGATAAGAACCGGCAGCTCGTCCCGGAACTGCCCAAGCAGGTACGACAGAACCGCAGTAAGCAGCACCACCGTGCCGAAGATGGCGGCCACTGTCGCCTTCTCCCTGCGCTCGGTCAGGGCGGATTTCCATTTCCGGAGACTATAGGTGTACAACATAATGCCCAGCGGAAAGCCGCCATGCCAGATCACCCAGAACCAGACCGAAGTCTGAGGTCCCGCATGCAGCAGACCCGTCTCGGAGAAAATGCCCGGGAAGGTCAGCAGATACGGAATCGTAATCAAGCCGGAGAACAAAAAGGCAGCCGCGAGCAGAAGAATCGGCTTATCCCCCGTCGCCCGGAACTGGACATACAGCAAGTAAGCCGTCATCAAATTCCCGAACACAATCCAGGCAATAAAAATGGGCAGGAACGGCCGGACCTCGGGCAGCGGCATGTCGACATAGGGACTGATCAGCAGCGAGACGGCGAATACCCCGATACTGATAGAGAGGGCAGTCTTTCTCTGCATCGCTGTTGCCGGAATGTTAATCAGACTCGTTAGCGGGTCACGCATGCGCAGCATGGAGTGGAATCAACCTTTCGTCAGTCAATGGATCATTTAGTCGAATCTTTTCACATCTTACTCTCATAGTAACATACTATCAGTCTGTGAAAAGGCAAAACCGGGCCCCCAATCTCTGGGGCGCCCGGTCCGGCATCCATCATATACAGTTCGGCTTGGGTGGGCGACCCCGTAGCGCATTACTTCCGTCCGCGCGGCGCCTTCCCCTTCTTGCCCGGCCCTGGCGTGGCATTCCGCCCGGATCGCTGTCCGGCCGCGGACGAGCCCCGCTTCCCGCCGCCGGCGGTGACTGGCGCATGGCCGCGGCGTCCCCGGGCAGCCTGGGCCGCCCCACAGCCACCCTTGCCCCGCTCGGCTTGCGCCCGGCTGTCGGCCGCCTTCCGCCGGCGGTCTGCCGGACGCTCCGCCCCGGCTCCCGAGCGGGCCGGGTTCGGCCGCTGCGTTCGTTCGCCGCGGCCTTCTTCTTGCCCGCGGCGCGCCCCCTGGCGGCCACCCGCATGGCCGCCGGCTCTGCGGCGTTCCGGCCCCGCATCTGCCGCGCTGCGCGCACCGGCACCCCGATCGCTTCCGCGCCGTGCGCTTCCGCGTCCGCTCTCGCCACGCTCACTCTCGGTGCGTCCGCCGGACGGGCCGCCCCGGCTCTGCCGGTGCAGCTTCATGCGGATGCCCTGCTCGATGAGAGCGAGATAGCTCTCATCGCGGGGCGCGGCCAGCGTGATGGCACACCCGGCTCCACCCGCACGGCCCGTCCGCCCGATCCGGTGAATATAGCTCTCCGCATCATGCGGAATATCATAGTTGAAGACATGCGTAATTCCTTCCACGTCCAATCCGCGTGCCGCCAGATCAGTTGCCACCAGCAGCTGCACATTCGCCTTCCGGAACCGCTTCATGACCTGCTCCCGCACCGCCTGGGTCAGATCGCCGTGCAGCTCGTCCGCATCGTATCCCTTCGCCTTTAATGCCTCATACAGCGTCTGGGCCCGCCGCTTCGTGCGGCAGAAGATAACGGCCTGATACGGGCGATGCTCGTCGAGGAGACGGAACAGCGTCTCTTGCTTCGCCCGATCCGTCGTCTCCACCACGAGCTGGCGAATATCCTTTACCGTCACCTGCTCCGCCTCCACCCGGAGATCAAGCGGCGAGCGCATGAAGCGCGCGGCGAGCGCACGGACCGGCTCCGGCATCGTCGCCGAGCAGAGCAGCGTCTGCCTGCTCGGCGGCGTGTGAGAGATCACATCCTCCACTTCGGGAAGAAAGCCCATATGCAGCATCTGATCGGCCTCATCCAGCACGAGCAGGCGGATGCTGGAGCCGTCGAAAGTGCCCCGGCGCAGATGATCGGTCAAACGGCCCGGCGTGCCGATGACCAACTGGCATGCTCCCTGGAGCTTGCGAATCTGCTTCTCCACATCCTGGCCTCCGTAAGCGGCCAGCACATGAATGCCTCCGCTTCCATCCGGGGCGGAGTTCGTCAGCTTCTTGGCCTCTGCCGTAATCTGCAGAGCCAGTTCCCGCGTCGGCGCGACGATAAGCGCCTGCGCCTGGGGCTGCTCCGGATCGATCCGCTGCAGGATCGGGAGCAGGAACGCCAGCGTTTTCCCCGTTCCGGTCTGCGCCTGCAGCACGGCATCCCGGCCAGCCAGCGCGGCAGGGATCGCCTGAATCTGAATCGGCGTCGGCGCCGTAATTCCTTGCTTCGTTAATCGATTCGCCCACTCTTGGCGAATGCCCAATGATATAAAGCCTGACAGACAGGCCACCTCATTTCTTCTCTATGCGTATGCATTGGTTTCTCTTTTGCTATTCATGGATTCATTGGTTTATTGATTTATTGATTCTTCCTTGATTCATTACTTCTTCTTGATTCATTGATTCATCGATTTCAAGGTGACGAATCGCCGGCCCCGATAATCTGCTTCACCCGGCCGACCTGCCCGTCCTGCAGGCGAACCTTGATGCCATGCGGATGATAGGCCGAATTCGTCAGAATATCTTTGACGACGCCCCGGGTTGTCTTGCCAGTGCGCTGATCCTGCTTCAAGACAATATCCACCTGTAGGCCGGGGCGGATGCTCGCCCGCTGCTGACCACTCTGCTCCATATGCTTCCCTCCTTCGCGCACGGCTCCTCCCGATCACAGCTCGAGCTGCTTTGGGGATGCAGTCCTCTATTTGCGGCACACGGCGACGCCGATGAAATACCGCACCCCTTCCCGCGGCTTCTCGAACGTGACGCCACGCTGATAGTAAATATCCGTCTCCGCGAACCGGGTGAACAGCTCCGCGAATTGCTCCGGGGTCAGCTGATGCACATGGAACGGCTCGCTCGTCGGCATGCCTCTCCCCCTGCCGAACGGACTCGACAGCACCAGGACGCCGCCCGGATTGAGCATCCGGTACAGATTGTCCATCAATTGCCAATCGTCGGCCACATGCTCCACCGTCTCGAAGCTCAATATCGTATCGAAGGTGCCCAGCTTGCCTGGCAGCTCCGGGTCCGTCGCATCCCCCTCAACATACGTCACCTTCTGATGATGGTACTCCCGCCGTGCATATTGCAAGGTCGGAAGGTCATTGTCGACGGCGACAATTTCCTTCACCTCCCGCTTGCGCTCCTTCGCGACCAGATGAGAACCGTAGCCGGTCCCGCAAGCGATATCGAGCACCCTGCCCCGTACATAGGGCGTCGCGAAGTAGTAGCGGGCGATATGCTCCAGCAGCATCCCGTTCATCGGCTTCATCAGCTTGGGAATAATTCGTTCCCCCGTCCATTCCAGCATCCATTCACGCTCGATTCCGTTTTATTTTCCCCATGTTACAGGAAAGCAACGAAAAATGCCACTATTCAAAGCCGAACCATCCTGCCCTCAAGAGGCGAAGGAGCACGAACGGCCCTGGCGGCCGTCCCCCAAGTGGTCCGGTCCCTTCCTTCCCCCCGACAGACTTTTACTGAACCCGCCTTTACGTTCAGCTTCCCCAAAAAGCTGCAAATTTGCAGCTTTTTTACCGGGTCCGTTTTTTGAGAAGAGCAATCCTGCAAATCTGCAGGAATTATTGCCATTTGGGCCAGGATTTCAGATTACCACAGGCAAAATGCTGTAGTTTTGCAGAAATATCACCGAATTTACCTGCGAGAGGGAGAAAAAGATGTAAAATTGCAGGATCCCCCCCCCTCAACCTTCTGCTCATTGGGACTCCAGCGCAACCTCACCGAGTGCTAGAGTAAAGGGCAGAAAATTTCTGCCCCTCCTCATCAAACCGTACGTGA
>NZ_QYZD01000023.1:73765-87101 GCF_003591545.1 Paenibacillus thiaminolyticus | reverse complement strand
CGCCAAGGGGATAACGAACATAAGAGGCAGACAGGAACATCCCCATCCTGTGCCAGGGGAGTTAAAAGAAAAAACCGGGAGTTCCCTCCCGGCGGCTAGATTCGCTTGCGAATCCGGTATGTGCAGCGCTGGCCCTGCTCCGCGATGCATTCGGTGCGGGTCACATCCGCATCCAGCAGTTCGCGGAACAACGCCAGCTCGCAAGCACAAGGCTGCTTATAATGTTGGGCCACCTGCGCAATGGGGCAATTGTACTCATGCAGCAGCCAGCTTCCATCCTCTTCCTTTTCCGTCTCAACCATGTATCCATTATGATCCTGAATGGTCCCTAGAGCTTCGACGCGTTCATCCAGGCTGGATTGGCCCATCTGTGGAGCATATTTTGCGAGCAGCGACTGCTTGCGGCTCTCGAACAGCTTCCTGATTCCATCATCCTCTAGCCAGACCTCCATCTCCTTCAGCAAGTCCAGAACCAGTTGATGGTATTGCTTCGGGAAGTGTTCATCCCCTTGGGTCGACAGCCGGTATGTACGCAGCGGGCGGCCCATCGGCTGGCGCACCATCTCGGTCTCCAGCAGTCCTTCTTCCTCCAGCGTATACAGATGCCTACGCACGCCCATTTCGGTCATGTTCAGTTCGATGGCCAGTTGGGCAGCCGACATCGCTCCATTGGTCTTGAAGAGCATCAGCATCTGTTGGCGGGTCGACATTTTCGAATCAGACTGTTTCAATAGTAACCACCTTTATTTGGCTTGTCTTCGTATCGACATTGTATCTTATCCCGGTGACCGAGACTAGATCATTTCTTTGGCAATGAACTGGCGGGCGCCTTCGGCGAATGGTGGCAACAGCTCCTGCAGCTCTGCCATAGCGGGATGGAGCTCGCGTCTCTTCCATGCAGCGTAATCCTGAACGAGTGATTTGCGCAGGCGAACGAGGCCGAGCAGACTGTCATGCAGCCGCTCCGGTATGACTCCCTCTTCCGATAAAATATTAACGATGTCTTCATAGCTGCTGGCGTCCCTCATCATAAATCCGTCGATCAGCAGACTGCCTACATCGGTAATTAGCTCAATGGCGATATGGAGCGCCCGTTCTTGCGCGTAGGAAGCGGTAAGGCTGCCATCCCATCCGTTCCGAATCGCATTCGCGGCTTCCACGATTTCGGGAACCATATTCAACCGTTCTTCGATCTGTGTGGTATTGACATAGTACATCGCTAGCCTCTCCCTTCTCTGTCAGACACTGTCACAGACAGCATATCGAAGCTGGACATGATTCGCAACCACAAAAAAAGGAGCCCGTCAGCCCCTTTTCCTGAAAAATCTTGCTTATTCAACGATCAAATAAGATTTCATATCATCATGACCTGTACCACACATGACCGAACAGTGAATTAAATATTTCCCCGGCTTGTCGAAAACAAAGTCCTTTTCCATTTGACCGTCTTTCAAATCGATCTTGAAATCTTCAATGCCAGCACCGTGAAAACCAGATTCATTCACCAGCTTCAGGCGGACTTTCTCTCCGGCCTTGACCTTATATTCGGCCTGATCGAACGTAAAATCATTTCTCGCTACAATCTTGACAAGCTTAACGCCTTCTGGAGCTGCTTCTTCTTGCTCAGCCTTCGGCATGTTGAAGAGCAACAATCCGATGGCGAAAACGCACGCGATGCTGAACAATGTGAACATTGCCCATTTTTGCATAACTGTCATACGCCCCTTTGTCAGTTACATTCGTCACCTTTTATATTACAAAATCTTCCCTGAATCTCTCAACCCCAACTTGAAATTTTCTAAATCATTTTTGAACTTTGTGACGAATTAATGAACGAAAAGAGAATTTTCTTTTATTTTCGCCGTATTTACGCGATTTCATCCGATGGGAAGGCCTGAAGCTTCCTTGACATTTCCGTGAACAGCCTCATTGTTCTTCCTCATTATTTTTAAGAGTTGCGATAAATTTACGAATCTTCGGCGGCAGCGGAAGACCGATGCGCCCGTAATTTTCCACAATGGACACAAGCTCGTTCGCGAGGTAAAAGCTGATGGCGCCTTCTCGTATCCATACGGTGCCGAAGACCGTATCCATATGATGGGCCAAAATGACGATAAACAGCATCAACCCTTTGCGGGTCAGGCCCCAGAACCCTCTCTCGCTGCTCAAGCCCTTGCCTTCCCGCAGTGAAGCGGCAACGCCGGAGATATAATCAATGGCTATGGCGATGATGAGAAGCGATAAGAGCGGGTTCCAGGTGCCGAACAGGAAAGCGACGACTCCGCCGAGAAGCCCGCTTAAGCTGTTCAGAGCAAGCTGTCTCATAAGATCAACCTCCTCTTGCTACGTGATACCTTATCGTATGCAAGGTCTTGTCCATCCCGCCACGGCCGGGTTCCATCCTGACAAAAAAATACGGACCTCCACCATCCGAAGGCACGGTCCGCATCGCTATAGATATGATTATTATTTGAAAAATTGCGGCAAGTACGCCCGATTCGCCTCCAGCATCTCATCCAGCAGCGCCTTGGCCACGCGGACGGAAGGGACAAGCGGATGATGCACCATCGCCTGCAGCGCAATTCCGCGATCTCCGGTGACTGCCGCTTCAATCGTTAGTTGCTCGTAGGTCTTCACGGCATGCAGCAGACCTTTAATATGTTCCGGAATCCAGCGCGGCGGCAGCGCGATCGGGCCTTGCTTCGTGACGACACAATTGACTTCAATGCTGGCGCCGGCTGGGAGAAAGTCGTAAATATTGCCGTTCAGCACGTTCAGCGTCTGGATATCATGTCTATCGTTGTATATGGAATTCATCAGATTGACCGCCGCTTCCGAATAATAAGCACCGCCCCGCTGCTCCAACTGCTTCGGCTTCTCCCTGAGCGACTCATTCTTATACAGCTCGAACAATTCGGTCTCGACGCGGCTGACGACGTCTGCACGCGTACCGTTCTTCGCTAGCGATTCCTTCATCTCCTCGAACATCTCATCCGTCTGGTAGTAATATTTCAAATAATACGTCGGAATCGCTCCCAATGAGACGAGGAATTCCGAATCCCACCCCGTCGTTGGCACGTTCTTCGCATTGTACGCTTTCCCTCCGGCCAACAACTCCGGAAGCTTCTCCTCCCCCTTGACGGCAGCCGAAGTGACCCAGTGAAGATGGTTGATGCCGACGAATTCCGGCAGCACCTCGGCTTCGGATACTCCATATTCCGCAGCAAGGAATTTCTTGACGTTGATCGGCGAGTTGCACAATCCGATCGAACGGACACGGCTATGCTTCGCGACCGCTTCCGTCACGATGCCTGCCGGGTTCGTGAAGTTGAGCATCCAGGCGTTCGGTGCCAGCCGTTCCATGTCGCGGCAAATCTCAAGCAGAACGGGAATGGTGCGCAGCGCCTTCATCATCCCGCCCGGTCCGGTCGTCTCCTGGCCGATGACTCCATGCTGAATCGGAATATGCTCGTCCTGCTTCCGGGCTTCCAATAAACCGACTCGCATTTGCGTGGTCACGAACTCGGCGCCTTCAATCGCGCGCTCCCGATCCAGCGTAAGATGGACGTCGATTGGGAGCCCGGATTCCTGGACCATGCGCTTCGCCAGGTTGCCGACAATATCAAGCTTATGCTTGCCTTGTTCGATATCGACCAGCCACAATTCGCGGATTGGCATTTGCTCATAGTTGCGAATGAATCCTTCCACAATCTCCGGCGTATACGAAGAGCCACCGCCGATCACAGCAATCTTCAATCCGTTGTTGTCTCCCATGGTTGGTACCTCCTTCATTTTGAAAAGCAAATCGCTTTAACTTATGATCGAAGCTTATCCGGGAAAAGTGAATGACTTCAAACGAGCATCCAGCTCCGAGCTGATGATAACTCCTGCTTCATCCATCGCGCTCAGCACCGCTCCGACGACCGGATCGGATTGCAGCCGGATACATCGGGCCTTCGGCGCTACCCTGCTCACTTCCCGGGTCACCGCATCTTGCAGGTAAGAGCCTTGGCCCCGCATTAACACACTGCCGATAAGGACGACATCGAATTCGTCATCCGTCATATTCAGCCGGCGAATCAGCGCATTGACCGCATTGCCAAGCTCCGTTCCTTCCTCCTCCAATATGCGCTGCGCGACAGCATCGCCCCCGGCTGCCGCTTCGAACAAGCATTTGACCAGATCCCGCGGCACGGACACGCCGTTATCCAGCACATCGGTATACATATCCTCGACATTGCCGTAATTCATTTCCTTCAGAATGAGCGGCGTCAGTCCTGTCGCTTCCCCTCGCCCGTCCCACTCTCGAATGACCGCGCGGAACGCCAATACCGCTAGGCTGGACCCCGCGCCGAATCCGTCGCCGAACAGATGGCCGTAGCCTCCATACTGCAATTCGTCGCCGTAGCGGTTGCGGGCGGCGCTGTTGAAGCCCGTGCCGCTGATGATTACGCCGCCATACGGGCGATCCGTACCTGCACGCATGCCGATCATCGTGTCGCAGGCAATCGCATGCCTGGCGAAGCCCAGCTCCGCAATCATCGGCCGCAGGATGACATAATCCGGTTCGCGATCCGCTCCAGCTAGGCCGAAGTAGGCAAAGGCCACTCCCTCATGCCTCAATCCGGCCGAAGCAAGCGCGGCTTCGCAGGCGGCACGAATATTGCGGGCGGCCCCATTCCGGTCAATCTGATGATTCCCGTTGCCGGATAGGCCTGTTCCGAGCACATTCCCTTCCGCATCGACCAGCAAAGCGTGCGTCTTGCTCCCTCCTGCGTCAACTCCTAAGTAGATGCTCATCGGTTTCTCTCCCATTCATCTGCAAAATGCACCCCTCGCACCTTCACGTGCGAATATTCATCTGTGCTATATCCCTACCTTACAATTTGGTTTATCCCATTAACTACTACTAACCTCGTGAAAACTAATATGATCTTACTGTTTTTTCTTCGTTCGCTGATTTCGGATTTCGCTAGGCGACACACCGAATAGCTGCTTGAACAGACGATTGAAATTCGATAAGTTGCGAAAGCCGCATTCTGATGCAATATCAATAATTTTCTCATCCGATGATTCCAATAAATGAACCGCTTGGGTCAGCCGTAGTTGGATAAGATAATCAAGCGGCGACGTGCCGACCGCCTGCTGGAACAAGGCGCTGAACCGGGACGGGCTCAAATGGGTCAGCTCGGCTAATTCCTTCAGCGTCCACGGGTAATCCAAATTGAGCTCCATCGTTAAAATAAGCTCCTTCAGTGCGTGGATTCCTCGGTGCTTCACCGGCGCCGCCTCCCCTTCCGCGAGAGCGCCGTGCCGGTTGACGAGGGCGAGGAAGCGGGTCAATTGCGCCCGGATGACGGATGCGTAAGATGGAGCACGCAGATCCATCTCCTCCTTCATATTGAGGAGTATTGCGATCAATTCATCGTATGCCGGCATGTCCCGATTGACCAGATTGGTGAACTGTATGCCCTGTTCCCGGAACGGGCGAAGCAAGTCGTGGTCGTAACGCATCTCCATGGCCAGCATCCCGGGATCGAACATATGAACGTCAATGACCAGATGATCCGTCTCAAAGGCGCGATGCAGGTCCTGTCCATTGATGAGGATAATATCTCCCGCCTGAAGCTGATACTTTACACCATTGATCACACAAAATCCTGTCCCGCCCCGGATATAATTAATCTCCAGTTCGCGGTGCCAATGGAGCCGTTGAAAGCTTGGACTTACGCCTTCCGTCGTCGATACGAGGTAGGGCATCGGCGTAGGCCAACACACCGGATCAGGCATAATGGCCTTCGGCCTTTCCCGGGGTTCCGTATATACATTCCGATCCACTCAAGCTTCACCTCCATAATGGAAACGTTCTCTTTCTATTACAACAAAAAAAGGCAATTCCGCAAAGAAGAACATTTCGCGTCCTGTACACAAATAAATTGACAAAGGCAATAAAAAGACATTAAGATGTAAAATGCAAAAAACTAAAGGGAGCAGGTGACCTACCCGTGAATTACCAACCGATTGTAAAGGAAAAGACGTTAATTGAGCGCAACGATGAAGACAACCTGTATCAAGTCAAAGTGAAATTGCAGGATGGCACTCAATGCCGCGTCATCTACAACAAAGGAGCAATTACCATCAGCCGCTTGCTCTCCATTCCTTGTCCCGTATGCAGAAAGGACTTCATTTGCTTATGTCTGAACCGCTTCGCGGAACAAATTGACAGCCAAGTCCATCTATCCGACATGCTCGCTGAATAAATGAATAAATCCTGTTGCAATTCGAGACATCTGGTGGTATAATGTAACAGGTAACGGGGCATTAGTTCAGGGGGAGAACGCTTCACTGGCAGTGAAGAGGTCAGCGGTTCGAATCCGCTATGCTCCACCATCATAGCTACACTCAAGAACATCTGGATGAAGATGTTCTTTTTGTTATGTCTGCACAAAAGAACCCGCAAGGGTTCTAAGATGCGGGTTCTTCATGAGGGCTCCCCTAATGAATTTTTGGACAGCAAGTGGGTCAGTTCCTTCATGAACATATTGATATCCTTGAATTGGCGGTATACGGAAGCAAATCGGACATAGGCCACCTCATCGACCGGATACAATTGCTCCATCACCCGCTCGCCGATAATGCGGCTCTCTACTTCGGCATGAGCTGTATTCCGGAGCTGCTTCTCCACTTCCGACGCTATCATCTCCAGCCGTTCCACCGAGACCGGCCTTTTCTCACAAGCCCGAATCAGGCCTCGCAGCATCTTGTCGCGGCTGAACTCCTCGCGGCTTCCATCCTTCTTAATGACAATAAGCGGCGTCTCTTCGACCATTTCGAAGGTCGTGAACCGGCGGCTGCACAGCTCGCACTCCCTTCTCCTCCGGATGGATTTATTATCATTCGCAGGCCGGGAATCCAGCACTTTCGTTCCAAGATGGGCACAAAAAGGACATTTCAAATGGTGTTCCTCCTTTCTTCCCGATCTAACTCGGATGTTATAGAAAATACCAGTCGTTACCTGTAATGAACTTAGCGAGAATGCACACAATACAATTACCAACCGCAAGGAGGTGAATAGATATGAGCCAAAGCAACCGTTCCAGCAACAACCTGGTTGTACCTCAAGCAACTGCAGCACTCGAGCAAATGAAGTTCGAGATCGCTCAAGAATTGGGCATTGCCATTCCGCAAGACGGATACTATGGCAACATGGCAACCCGTGACACCGGCTCGATCGGGGGATACATCACGAAGCGCCTGGTACAAATCGCGGAGCAACAACTAGCAGGTCAATTCAAATAAGGCATTACGAGCATCGGAGCAAGCTGGTAACCCCGGCTTGTCCGATGCTTATTCATTTGATCCCATAGACATCCTTATACTTATCATAATAATGGATAACGCGCTGTACGTACAGCTTCGTTTCCCCATAAGGAATCTGGTGCTTCACCGTCTCGAACCGTCCGTCCCACGTCTTGTTGCGGAGCCATTTGCTCACATTGCCCGGACCGGCGTTGTATGCCGCGATCGCCGCAATCCAGTTGCCATTGAACTGTTTATGCAGCGATTGCAAGTACCAGGTTCCGATGTGAATGTTAGGATCTATCTCGTACTTCAATTCCTCCATCGTCCAATGCGAATCAAGCTTGAGCTGCTCCATCGCCCACGAGGCCGTCTCCGGCATCAGCTGCATGACCCCTATAGCGCCCTTCCTGGATTCTTGTCCAGCCTGGTAATTCGTCTCTACCCGAATGATGGCCGCGACAAGCAGCGGATCAATCTGGTACTTGCCCGCGTGCTTCCGAATCTCATCCTCATATGGAATCGGATACATCCAGCGGCCCAGCCATTGCGATTGTACGAATATAATAAATAGAAACCCGAGAAAGAGGACGAGCAAAAAACGTTTTTTCCGCATCAGATTCATGATTCGGTTCATAACAAGCCTTTCTGAAGCCAGAACTGTTCCACCTGTTGCCGAGTCTCTTCCATTCCCTTGCTGTTGTCGATGACGTAATCCGCCCGTTCCCGCTTCTTCTCAATATCCCACTGGGAGAGAAGCCGTTCGGACGCTTCCGCTTCAGTTAACCCGTCCCGCCGCATCAAGCGCTCTAATTGGATCGCTTGCGGGACGTAGACGACCACGATCTCCTCGAACCGATCAGTCAAGCCGGACTCGTACAGCAGCGGCACATCCACCACGACTAGCGATTGCGGATGCTCCTCCTCAAGCCGGCGCATCTGCGTCATCATCTCCTGCCGGATGGCAGGGTGGGTAATCTCCTCAAGCGCCTTCCGCTTGACGTCATCGGAAAATACAACGTTTCCAAGCCGCTTGCGGTCAAGCGAGCCGTCCGGCAACAGCATGTCCGCTCCGAACCGGTCCGCGATTTGATCTAACGCGGGACTGCCAGGAAGCACGATCTCCCTGGCAATCCGGTCAGCATCAACAAGCAGAGCGCCCCGTTCCACGAGCAGAAGGGAGACGGTGCTTTTCCCCGACGCAATGCCGCCGGTTAATCCGATGTTCATGCCTTCACCTCATTTATTTGCCTGCTTACATTAAGATATCAATTTTAGCATCCCCATCAACATTAACAACAAACCTGGCAGGAATGATATTCTCTTAATCCAGCGCTGGTGCGAGAACTTCATTCCCAGATGCATGCCTGCCCGCAAAAAGGCACCGCTAAATAAAGCGATCACAAGCGCCGTCAGCAATGACGGATAGTCAAGCAAGGATGCCCCGATCCCTGCGCCGAAAGCATCAAGCGACAAGGCGGCTCCGAGCCATGCCGCTTCGGCGGCGCTAATGCTTCCCGAGCGATCAATATCGGCAGCCGAGGGCGTCTTCAATATTTGAATGACTAAGCCGAGACGGCGCAGCTGGATGCGAATGAGCGGCTTCGATTCCGCCCGGCCAATCCAGTCCTTCAGGTCCTGGGGAGGAATGTCCTTCATACCGCCGCTCCGGCTTCGGCCCGCTTCCGTTGCATCCTGCTTCTTGCAAAGCAACTGGATGATCGCCCAAGCCCCGATCGTAATCAGGATAACCGAGCCGGTCCACTTCGCGGCAGCCGGAGATACGTACCGGAGCAGGAGCCCTCCGGCCTGCATCGACAGCCAGATGAACAATCCGGAGCATATCGAAATGATTAAGATCGAAAATATCGGGATACGCACACGGCGCAGACCGTAAGTCATTCCGACTCCGAAGCTGTCAAGGCTCAGCGCAAAAGCCAAGACGAACATGGACGCTGCTTTCATTAGCATCACATTACCCTCCCTGCTCGGCGAGAACCGGCCCGCATGTCAGAGCAGGCTTCCCGCCGGTATACCCCATCATATGGGCAACAGCGGAGAGGGGTGAATGCTAATTAGCGCGTTGAGAATGCTTCTGGCAGCGCGGGCAGTAATGCGTGCCCCTGCCTCCGACGACGCTCTTTTCAATGATTTGTCCACAGCGGATGCACGGCTCGCCTTGACGGCCATACATTTGAAGCTGCTGCTGGAACATGCCCATCTCGCCCTGACCGTTGACATACGATTTGATCGAGGATCCTCCGGCCTCGACCGCCTCGGTCAACGTGGCCACAATCGCTTCGTGCAAGCGGACGCATTCCGCTTCGGTCAGCTCGTCCGCCGGCCGCAGCGGATGAATGCCTGCCCGGAACAACGCTTCATCCACATAGATATTCCCGATGCCTACCACGACATGCTGATTGAGAAGCACCGGCTTAATGAAGCTGCGGCGCTTGCGCAGCAAAGCGGCCAGCACATCGGGCGTGAACTCTTCCGAGAGCGGCTCCACCCCCAGCTTCTGCAGCGGCGGCATGCTCCATTCCTCATCACGCCGGAACAGATGCATCGTGCCGAACTGGCGCACGTCCTTATACCTTAGTTCGCTGCCATCCGTCAGATGGAAGATAACGTGAGTATGCTTCTCCACCGGCTCCCCTGCCTGGAACACGCCATAGCGCCCTTCCATCCGCAGATGGGACACCAGCGTAAGCCCGTCCAGCAAAATGCGGAGGAACTTGCCCCGCCGCTCTACCTGTTCGATAGTATGTCCGCTCAATGCGTCGCAGAACTCTTCTATATTCGCTGGACGCTGGATGATGCGGGAGAGCGTAACGGTCACGCGCTCAATCGTTTTTCCCGCCACCAGCGTATTTAATGTCCTTTTGACAGTCTCCACTTCCGGCAATTCCGGCATGTCAATCACCTCTCGTTGTCCATTATACCGAATATTGTCCTCCTGCGGAGTACTGGTTTTCATTTACTTCGCTTCATACCAATTGCCGCCAGAGCTGACATCGGCCCGAAGCGGCACATCGAGCTTCAAAGCCGCTTCCATCACTTCCGGCACCAGCTTCTTCATAGAGTCCACTTCATCCTCCGGCACCTCGAATACCAATTCGTCGTGCACCTGAAGCAGCATCCGGCTCTTCAAGCCCAGCTCCTTCAGCTTGGCATCCATCTGCACCATCGCCAGCTTGATAATATCGGCGGCGGTGCCCTGGATCGGCGTATTCATCGCCGTCCGTTCCGCGAACGAACGAAGATTGTAGTTCGATGCGTTGATATCCTTGAGATAACGTCTGCGCTCGAGAAGCGTCGTGACATAACCGTCCTTGCGAGCCTGCTTGACGATATCATCCATATATTGGCGGACGCCACGGAACACATGGAAATACTGCTCGATGAACGCGGCCGCTTCCTTGCGCGTAATGTGTAGGTTCTGGGACAACCCGTAGTCGCTGATGCCGTATACGATGCCGAAGTTGACGGCCTTCGCCTGCCGGCGCATATTGGCATCGACCTGGTCGGCGGCGACGCCGAATACGTCCATCGCAGTCTTCGTATGAATGTCCATATCGTGGATGAACGCTTCTTTCAGCTTGTCATCCCCAGAGATATGGGCCAGAACGCGCAGCTCGATCTGGGAATAGTCCGCCGCGACAATATACCAGCCCGGCTCCGAAGGCACGAACGCTTGGCGGATTTGCCGCCCTTCCTCAAGCCGGATCGGAATGTTCTGAAGATTCGGATACTGGCTGCTCAGGCGGCCCGTCGCCGCAATGGTCTGACGGTAATACGTATGGACCTTGCCCGTGCTCTCGCGCACTTCCTTCAGCAGCCCTTCAATATAGGTGGACTGCAGCTTCGTCATCTGCCGGTAGAGCAAGATGAGCGGAATAATATCATGGTACGGCTCCAGCTTCTCCAGCACCTCGGCATCGGTCGAATATCCCGTCTTTGTCTTCTTGACAACCGGCAAGCCCAGCTTATCGAACAGAATCTCGCCCAACTGCTTCGGCGAACCGATATTGAATTCGGTGCCGGCGAGATCATAAATGCGCGCCATCGTCTCTTCTATCTGCTGCTTGAAGTTCGTTCCCAAATCGTGAAGACTTTGCTTGTTCACCCGGATGCCCGTCTTCTCCATCTGTGCCAGCACCTTGGAGAGCGGCAGCTCCAGATCATAATAGAGCCGGTTCATCTCCTGCTCTTGCAGCGCCTTCTCCATCACCGGCTTCAGAAGCCGGACGAGCTTCGCTTTGCGAGCCGCATGCTCTGCGACAACCGTCTTCTCCGGCACCTTGAACTTGGCGCCTTTGCCGTAGACGGCGTCATTGTCCGGAGAGGACGGCAGCCCGTACTTCACCGCGACGGACTGCAGCGTAGCCGAAGCATCCTCCGGATTGAGGAGATAGGCCGCGAGATGGACGTCGAAGACGGATCCCTCCAGCGGAACTCCCGCCCAATGGAGCACCAGATCGTTATAGTGAAGATCGAAGCCGCTTTTTGGAAGCTGCCCGTCTCCCAGCCATGTCCGCAGCTTGGCTGCCTCTTCGCTCTGCAGTTCATCTGCCGTCACATACCAGCTCTCTTCCTCTGTCCCGACAAGCAGGCCGATGAGCTCCGCTTGATGCGGATTGTCGCCATGGGCTTCCACAATCAGCACGTCTGCGGCTGCGAGCGTCTGATTCAGCCCGTCCCATCCGCTTTCTCCGGCCATACGGACATGGAGACGCTCCGCCGTGAGCGATTCATCGACGGCTGCAGGCTTAGCCTCTCCACCGACACCGGCTTTTTCAAGCCGCTCAATAACGGATCTGAACTCAAGCTTTCGGAGCGCCGGCATTATCTCTGCTTGCAAGCCGTCGAACTTCATCTGTTCCGGCGGCAGATCCAGCGGAACCTCCCGGAAAATCGTGGCCAGCCGCTTGCTCATCCGGGCATCTTCCGCATGATTGACCAGATTCTCCTTCATCTTGCCCTTCAGCTCGTCTACATGCTCCAGCACGCTCTCGACGCTAGGATACTGATGCAGCAGCTTCAGTGCCGTCTTCTCTCCAATTCCCGGAACGCCCGGGATATTATCAGAGGTGTCTCCCATCAATCCTTTCAGATCGATAATCTGTTCCGGCTTCAAGCCGTACTTCTCCTCTATCTCGGCCGGAGTGTACTTCTCCACCTCCGTCACGCCCTTGCGCGTAAGCAACACGGACACGTGGCCGGAAGCAAGCTGAAGCATGTCCTTGTCCCCGGTGACGACGAACATCGGCTGTCCTGCTTCATCCGCCTGGCGGGTCATCGTGCCGATGATGTCATCCGCCTCGTAGCCCGCCATCTCGAAATGGGCGATGCCCATCGCCGTCAGCAGCTCCTTCAACAGCGGGAACTGCTCGGACAGCTCCGGCGGCGTCTTTTCCCGGCCACCCTTATAATCCTGATAGTCTCCATGGCGGAACGTCTCCTTGCCCGCGTCAAACGCGACCAGCATATGAGTCGGCTGCTCCTCCTCCAAAATGCGAAGCAGCATCTGCGTAAAGCCGAATACGGCGTTGGTATGCGATCCTTGTGAGTTCGTCAATGGCGGCATCGCAAAAAAAGCACGGTAAATAATGCTATTGCCGTCGATTACGATCCATTTTTCTTTCATTAATAAACACCTCAATCCCGTCTCATGTTTTCATGATAGCATAGCGTGAACCGGAATAGGAAATCGAATCTGAACGCGGCGCTAAGATCGGATGCCGAATGGACTTCACTTACATAAATTGCATCTCCCAGCGGGTCAGGTTGGCCCATCGGTACCCTTATAATCAATCTCCCAATGAGTCAGGAGCACTCGCCAGCGTCCTTATAATCAATATCCCAACGAATCAGGAGTAACCATCAGCATCCTTATAGTCAATATCCCAACGAATCAGGAGTACAACCATCAGCGCCCTTATAGGCAATATCCCAACGAATCAGGAGCACAACCATCAGCGCCCTTATAGTCAATATCCCAACGAATCAGGAGTACAACCATCAGCGCCCTTATAGG
>NZ_QYZD01000023.1:0-73755 GCF_003591545.1 Paenibacillus thiaminolyticus | reverse complement strand
CCTTATAGTCAATATCCCAACGAATCAGGAGTACAACCATCAGCGCCCTTATAGGCAATATCCCAACGAATCAGGAGCACCATCAGTGTCCTAATAGTCAATATCCCAACCAGTCAGAAGAAACGATTACCACCCATATAACATTCCTCCATTGATACAAGTCTTCTGTTCTAGTTATTCCCCTCCACGCACCTGCGTTATGGGAATACTGGGCATAAGATGGTACAGATACGAATTCGATTCGCCTTCCTGCCCCGAAGGGATAACGAGCATAAGGCGCGGCTGATATGAATTCGTTTTGCTTTCCTTCGCCGAAGGGATAATGAGCGTAAGGCGCAACAGATACGAATTCGATTCGCCTTCCTGCGCCGAAGGGAGAATTCGATTCGCCTTCCTGCGCCGAAGGGATAATGAGCGTAAGGCGCAACAGATACGAATTCGGTTTGCTTTCCTGCGCCGAAGGGATAACGAGCATAAGACGGTACAGATACGAATTCGATTCGCCTTCCTGCGCCGAAGGGATAATGAGCGTCCTGCAGGATAACGAGCGTAAGGCGCTCTATATGTGATAAAGGGGGCGCTTGGATCTGCCCGAGGATAACAGCTTAAGGCAATGCAGATGCAGGTTCTGTACGGTTCCCTGGTAAAAGGGAGAGTCAAAACATCGGATAGAGTAGATGCGGATTCATTTCGCTTTTCCGGATCAACTGGGATACTCAGCATAAGACGGAGCAAAGATGAAAACCGCCCGGATTCAGCTCCGGACGGTTCCAGCAAGAGGGTATCAATTTAACTATTCAGATCAGGACGTTCATTGGTGACGAGGTAGACGACCGACTCGCCGATATTGGTGGCATGGTCCGCAATCCGTTCGATATAGCGGCCGACGAAGGTGAGCAGCATCGCCTGGGAGGCGTTATGCGGATTTTCGAGCACGTAGCTGAGCAGTTCGCGGAATATTTGGCTGTACAACTGGTCGACTTGATCATCGTCCTTCGCCATTTTGTAGGCCAGATCGATATCTTCCTGCACATAGGCCCGAATCGAATCGGTAATCATGTGCTGGACAATCTCCGCCATGCGCGGCAGGTCGATGAGCGGCTTCATCAGCGTCTGACCTTCTATCCGCAGCACGACCTTGGCGATATCGATGGACAGATCGCCCATCCGCTCCAGATCGCTGGAAATGCGGAAGGCGACAAGGATGCGCCGCAGATCTTTGGCGACCGGCTGCTGCGTCAAAATCAGCTTCGAGCCCAGCTCCATAATCGTATCCTCCATCCGGTTCAGATGCGGATCCTCGTTAATGATTGCCCGGGCGCGTTCCGCGTCCATCGTTTTCAACGATTCTATCGATTCGAACAGCGCACGCTCCACATGGCTGCCCATTTGCTCGAGCAGGCGGCTGAGCTCATCCAACCCCAGATCGAATTCCCTGCGCTTAATCATCCTGGTTTCCTCTCCTTTTTAGCCGAAGCGTCCCGTAATATAATCTTCCGTCCGCTTGTCGCTCGGATTGGAGAACAGCGTCTCCGTCTGATCGAACTCAACCACTTCCCCATTGAGGAAAAAGACGGTCTGATCCGACACGCGGGCGGCTTGGTGCATATTGTGCGTAACCATGACAATTGTATATTGATGCTTCAGTTCCTGTACCAGTTCCTCAATCTTCAGCGTCGAGATCGGATCCAGCGCGGATGTCGCTTCATCCATCAGCAAAATCTCAGGGTTCACCGCCAACGCGCGCGCGATGCAGAGGCGCTGCTGCTGCCCCCCGGACAGACTGAATGCCGACCGCTTCAAATAATCCTTCACTTCATCCCACAGCACGGCGGAACGAAGGCTCTGCTCAACGATCTCATCCAGCTTCGCCTTGTTGCGAATGCCATGAAGCCGCGGGCCATAGGCAATATTGTCATATATCGATTTCGGAAAAGGATTCGGCTGCTGGAAGACCATTCCTACTTTTTTGCGAAGCGTCTCCACATCGACTTCTTTGCTATAAATATTGGTACCGGCAATCTCTACCCGCCCCTCGATGCGCGTGCCGGCAATCATATCGTTCATCCGGTTCAGCGTCCGCAGCAGCGTCGACTTGCCGCAGCCGGAAGGGCCAATGAATGCGGTGACTGCCTTCTCAGGGATTGTCATCGTCACATTCTTGAGCGCATGGTAGGTGCCGTAATACAGATTCAGGCTGTCTATATTGATGATTGTTTTCAAATCCGTCGCGGTTGCCGTATTCGTCGTTATCGCCGCCGTCGTCATACGATCGTCTCCTTATCTGTTTTTCTGATATTTGTTGCGCAGCAGCACGGCTGACAGGTTCATCAGGATGAGCAACGCCAGCAGCACGATGATGCCCGCTGCGGCCAACTCATGGAATGCCAGCTGCGGCCGCGATACCCAGTTGAAAATCTGGATCGGCATAACGGTGAACTGATCCAAGATGCTGTTCGGAAGAAAAGCGACGAACGTCAGGGCGCCGATCATAACGAGCGGCGCGGTCTCGCCGATCGCCCGGGACAATGCCAGGATTACACCGGTTAGTATGCCGGAGATGGCCGATGGCATGACCGAACGGGAGACCGTCTGCCATTTGGTCGCGCCAAGGGCGAACGAAGCGTCGCGCCGCGTCTTCGGAACTGCCCGAATCGCCTCTTGGGCGGATACGATAATGATCGGCAGCACGAGCAAGGTCATCGTCAGCGAGCCGGAGAGCAGGCTGCGGTCAAGCGACATGCCGCGCACGAAAATCGTCAGCCCGAGAATCCCGTATACGATGGACGGAACGCCCGCCAATGTGCTGATATTCAGCTGGATGAACCGGGTAAAGGCGTTCTTCTTCGCGTATTCTTCCAGATAAATGGCCGCTCCTACGCCAAGAATGAATGAGATGGGCGCCATGATGAGCACCATATATATTGATCCGACAATCGCCGATTTCATCCCGGCGACGGCAGGCCGGCGGGACGGATAATTCGTGAACAAATCTAAGTTGAGCCGGGACAGGCCGTCCATCATAATGTTAACGATCAACGCCATCAGCGCCACGATCCCAATTAATGTCGCGATAACAAATAGAATGTGAAGGCAAAAATCGATTTTCCGCCGGGTGCTGATTTGCTTGCGGTTCGCGTCATGTAACATCGCCATCTGTCAATACTCCTCCCTGAACCGGCGTGCAACCCAAAGCGCCAATATATTAAGCAGAAACGTAATGATGAACAACAACATACCGACGGCGAAAATCGTGCCGTACTCGATAGAGCCATGCGGCGTGTCGCCCAGGCTAACCTGCACGATATAAGCGGTCATCGTCTGAATGCTCTCCAGCGGATTCAGTGTCAAGTTCGGAGTCGCCCCAGCGGCCACCGTCACAATCATCGTCTCGCCGATCGCCCGCGAGAAGGCGAGTACGGCGGAGGAGACGATGCCCGACAACGCGGCCGGCACGACAATCTTGAGCGCCACCTCGAAGCGCGTTGCCCCAAGGGCATAGGCCCCGTGGCGCAAGCTCTGCGGCACCGCAGTCATCGCGTCCTCGCTCAAGGAGGAGACCATCGGAATAATCATGATGCCGACGACGATTCCGGCGCTGAGCGCATTGAATACGCCTGTGCTCGGGAAGATCTCCCGGATAATCGGCGTGACGAAGGTAAGGGCAAAATAGCCATATACAATAGTCGGCACGCCAGCCAGCACTTCCAGAATCGGCTTGACGATCTTGCGGACGCGATCCGGCGCGTATTCGCTCAGATAGATGGCGCTAGCCAGCCCGATCGGGATCGCCACCAGACATGCGATGAGCGTCACCAGCAGCGTCCCGCCGATAAGCGGGAGAATGCCGAACGACTTCGGCTCAATAAGCGGGCTCCACCGGGTGCCGAACAGGAAGTCGGCGATGTTGACGTGGGAGAAGAAGTTCCACGTCTCCGAGAATAACGTATAGACGATGCCTATTGTCGTCAGAACGGAGACGGCCGCGCACAGGAACAGCAGCACCGGCATGATTTTGTCCGACAAATGCATTCTGCGGTTACGGAACGTCAGCTTCCCTTCTTGTTGCGGGACATTCGCCTGCATATGCTTAACCTCACTTTTAGCTTCATTTACAATTCGTTAACAATCACGCTATGAAAATGTGATGTCCCTAATTCATGAGGATAAGAGACATCACACGTTCATCATCGTGTATGACTGCTGCGTACGAATTCCGGCGATTACTTCAACTGGTTCAACTGCTCGTCATATTTCTCTTGCGGCAGCGGCACATAGCCGACTTCTTCCGCAATGCTGCCTGCCGTCTTCAGGTAGTACTCGACAAAAGCCTTCACTTCCGGCTTCTCCATCTGCTTCTTGCTTACGTAGATAAGGAGCGGACGGGACAATGGGGAATAGCTTCCATCCTTAATCGTATCGAGCGTTGGAGTTACCGTTGCCGTTCCGTTATCGACAGGAACGAGCTTCAGCTTATCTTGATTTTCCTCGAAGAAAGAGTATCCGAAGTAGCCGATCGCATTTTTGTCTCCGGCTACGCCTTGCACGATAGCGTTCGTATCGGCGCTGAACGTAATCTGGCCGTCATTGCGGCTTTCTTGCGCCTTGCCGTTAATCTCTTCCGTGAAATAGTCGAACGTTCCATGGTCCGCGCCCGGAGAGTAGATTTTGATCTCCTCGTTTGGCCAGCCTTCCCGCACTTCTGCCCACGTTCTGACTTTGGAGTTCGGCTCATAGATTTTTTTCAGCTCGTCGAGCGTAATTTTGTCGACCCAGGAGTTGTCTTTGTTCACGACGATGGATAAGCCGTCATAAGCAACTGTCAATTCCAAATACTCGATGCCGTTCGCCTTCGCATCTTCCGCTTCCTTGTCCTTGAGCGGGCGGGAAGCGTTGCTGATGGCAATCTCGCCTGTGCTAAACCGCTTGAAGCCGCCGCCGGTGCCGGACGTTCCTACAGAGACGCGGACCGCGCTATGCTCCTTGCCGAATTCTTCCGCAATCGCCTCTGTCATTGGATAGACCGTGCTGGAACCGTCGATTTCAATCGTCCCGGACAATTTGTCCTCGCTGCCTTGATTTTCCGTATTGTTAGCTGTGTTCGACTGCGTTGATCCCGTATTGCCGCCGCAGGCCGCCAGCGCGAATGCCATGACTGCCACCAAAGTAAGCAGCATGATTTGTTTGCCCCACTTTTTCAAGTGAATTCACTCCTTTGAATTGGGTCTCTCATTTCCTGATTGATAAGTTCGCTTGCTGCCTTACAATCTGAATCTTACTGCTTGTTTGTTAAGCCTGATTTGGAAGTATGTTAACGGAGTGTAAAAATTCAAAGCTGCTATGAGCGGCGCTATTGTCAGCAGCGTCCTGCAACGGATCCGCCAATCTGTTACCTGAAAGGCATGACTCGGCTCGACATAAAAAAATCCCTGGTCACACAGACCAGGGATTAACAAATGGGGAAAATGAGCGAATGAGCTAATGTCAAAGCTCATTATTTTTATACTATCAGATACTTTTTTCCATGAAAAATTAAAATATCCCCTTAATAAGAGAAAAAAGCAGTAAGCCACATATTGCTGCAGTATGTTATAGTAGGAATTCCCAATCTTGTTGATTTGTAAATTCATTTTTCAGAATGAAAATAAATTTTACCGGATCAACACTTTATTTTGACTAATGAATTCAGGTGAATTATGGAAGAAGTTACGGTTCAAGAATTTAGATCAGAAATTTCAAATAGGGAAAATATTAGAGTGATTTTAGAAAGTGATTTTTTAAGTACGCGGCCCCATAAAGTGGTCGACCTATACTTCCAGTTAGGCAAAATCATAATAAACGACTGGGAAATAGATATTAAAAAGTGCAAGATTTTTTTAGAAAAAAAGAAAACCTTTTTGATAAAGGATTGGGAAATCAATGCCAAGAAGTGCAAAATTTTTTTAGAAAAAAAAGAGTACGTGATAACAAGCACTGACTCTAAGACTAAACTGATTCTATATTCAGGATTACGCTTTTGACAAAAGGTTCATTCGCCTCTATCGAGCCAATAAGAGGCCGCATATGTAAAGACGCCTCCAACCCCGCGCCAAAGCGGGATGGAAGCGTCTTTTTCTGTCAAAGTGCCCGTCAGCGTGACCAGTTGAGCCTGCAAGGCTAAAAAGGACGGTTTATCCGTTTTGATTTACAAATATTTCAATTTCATTAAAATCACGTTCTTGCAGTATAGGGGATACATGAACAATGGAATGAAAATTAATATTAAGCGGTATTGTAGTAATAATAAAGTCAATGTCCATGCTTTTTATATCGCCTTCAAGCATTTTTCTATCCACTTCACCTATAATCTCGAGTTTTCCGTCGAACTTTTTATTAATCCAGCTCTTCATGTATATTTCCCAGCTTTTCTCTTCCCCTGTAATTAGAAGCACTTTTTTCTTATTCATATTTTTGAGCCGCCCGGTTGCCGCTATCCGCATCGTTACTTTTGCGGCTTCTTCATCAGGCACATCTAAGATCTCCAGTTTCTTCGCCCATTCGTTATATGCTTTCTTCACTGACAGAAACGTTTTTTTATAAGTCTTCTTTATATACTCGCAAGTCTCCTTTTCCGGCATTATTATCTTCGGGAGAAACATTAATTTATAAAAAGTATGTCTACAGTAATCAACCATACCATACACAAAATCTTCGTCGCTTGCTAAATCAATCTTTACTTCTCTTTCCAATATGTGAATGAAATCACTTATATATGTATAAGCTTGTATTTTCCCTTCCTTATACAGTTTTAGTTCTTCCCGCCTTAAGTTAGCTTGATTTACGCTTACGTATCTGGATAATTTCACGATAATTACTAATAATACTTTCTCCTCAATCGTCAAAAAATGAATGGCGTCTCGTTTTTCATCTGTGCCCCTTTCAAATATTTCTTTATAATACGGGGTCTCAATTGTATTTTTAATTATGCATTCATTAAATTTTACCCTATTCCCTTGCTTCCTGCGTATAAAAAGAATGACCATGATAAAAACGAATCTTCTTCTGTCGTTCGTAGAAAATATAATACCTAATTTTTTTTCGATATAAGAAATATAACCTAGAAGCTCTTCTTTCCTATACTCTGTAAACGGCCATTCTTCTTCCGTAAAAGCCTCCAAATAGCGTTCAGAAAACATTAAGATGATTTGGAACTCATCCCCTGTGATTCCTAAAGGTTTTTTCTCAAGTGATAGACCAAATTTTTCAATATATTCACTAACCCTTTTTAGTACTATATTCGTTGAAGAGGTAGGAAGATATAATTTCTCGGACAAAGAGGTAATGGTAGGTGCAGTTCCTTCCAAAAACTTCTGAAGAACCAAAAAAGTTAGGGATTTTTTAGATAAATTAGATATGACTTCACATATGGTCTGATCTTGGGGTATGGCTAATCTAACCCCTTTTCCCTTTTTTGAAAAGATAGAAGTGTTTTGCGGCAATAAATCATTGAGAACTGATATATCCTTTCGAATTGTTTTACTGGAGCAATCTAGTTTTTGTTCAAGTTCAGAGAGTGTAAACCACTTCTTTTCCTCAGCAAGAATCTTCAACAATTTGATTTTACGACTAATATCCTTTTCCATCATGATTTCACCTTCAGCGTTTTCGTCCAGCCGATCACTGTCGAATCTGCCTTCCAAGGTCAGATTATATAACAGTTCGTCTTCGATGAGTGCAACCGATTCACTCCTACACTCGGAACCCTATCGTATCATACTTTCCCGTGCTCCAGCGACGTTTTTTCACAGGACACTGTCTTCAATCCCGTTCCGCCATTCGCCTCAATTCCGCATGCGCTGCCTGGGCCCGCTCCTCCATGCGCTGCGCGCAGGCATCAATCTGTGTCAGCTGCTCCTGATTATGCGCGATCGCCTGCAGCAGCTGCTTCGCCGACAGCACGCCGGCATACTGCCCTCCGCTCGTAATAACGAGGCTGTCATACATCCGCTCCTCCGGGCGGGCCCCCGCCAGTTCTAGCAGTTGGGCCGCATCCGTCCCCCATTCGGCGCAAGCCATGTCCCGATCCATCAGCCGCGAGACAGGCTTCTCATGATAGAGCGCAGGGGACGCTAGGAGCGGCCATCGAACGCGGAAGTTGATGCGGACATACATTTGTAACACCTTGTTCATCGCTCTATCACAATTGTTGTGAAAATTATCACACCATTTGAGTACGATATAGATAAGCCTGTGATATGGATCATAGACAATATTCAAGTTTTATGAATACCGCACAGCGAAAGGGGTAACTGTCGATGGAATCGGATAATAATCAGGCAAACCGGATTCAAAAACAAGAGAAATGGCTTATCGTTGTCTCCCTTGTAGTGGGCATCATTATGCTCCTCTCGTTCCTACGGCGTTTGTTCTAACGCGGTGGGTTGACTGTTCACATCGTTCTGAAAATACGGCATTGCATTTCTGTTGAGGAGGGAAAGAGGACATGTACTCGTACGATCCTGTATTGTTCAGCCGCATTTTGACCGGCTTGACCTTGTTCGTGCATATTATTTACGCGACCATCGGCGTCGGAGTGCCGCTCCTGATCGCCCTGGCGGAATGGATCGGCATTAAGCGGAATGACCCCCATTATTTATTGCTGGCCCGCCGTTGGGCCAGGGGCTTCACTGTAACGGTAGCAGTCGGGGTGGTCACCGGGACCGCCATCGGGCTGCAGCTCAGCTTGCTGTGGCCGAACTTCATGAAGGTCGCCGGGCAAGCGATCGCGCTCCCGTTATTTATGGAGACGTTCGCCTTTTTCGTGGAGGCGATATTTCTTGGCATTTACTTATATACATGGGATCGCTTCAAAAACCGGATGTACCACTTTTTGCTGCTTGTTCCAGTAGCGATCGGCTCATCGGCCTCAGCCTTTTTCATCACAACCGTGAACTCATTCATGAATTCGCCGCAGGGCTTCGATTGGGTCAACGGGCAGATGACGAACATCCAGCCGCTGGCGGCGATGTTCAATCCATCGATGCCAACGCGGGTGAGCCACGTGCTCGTGACCGCGTATGTCACCAGCGCCTTCCTGCTCGCTGCCATCGCCGCGGTCTCGATGCTGCGCGGACGCAGCCATGTGTACTATAAGAAGGCACTGCGTCTGACGATGACGTCCGCCCTTATCTTCGCGGTCGCTTCGGCCGCCATCGGCGATCTGTCCGGAAAATATTTACACCAATACCAGCCGGAGAAATTGGCCGCCGCGGAATGGCACTTCGAGACGAAGGACAGTGCGGAGCTGATTCTCGGCGGCATCTTGACGAAGGACAATGAAGTGAAGTTCGCGATCAAGATCCCGTTTGGGCTGAGCATTTTGGCGGGAGGCACGCCGGATACCGTCGTTCAAGGGCTGAATGAGGTGCCCGAGCATGAACAGCCGCCGCTGCGGGCCACGCACTATTTCTTCGATTCGATGGTGTTCATCGGCATCTTCCTGACCGTCGTCTCGCTCTGGTACGTCGTCTGGCAGTACCGCCGCCGCAAGACTGGCAAGCCGATCAGCCGCCTGCTTCTGTATGCGATCGTGGCCGGGGCGCCGCTCGCCTTCCTGGCGATTGAATCAGGGTGGATGTTCGCGGAGGTCGGACGGCAACCATGGGTGCTGTGGAAAATCATGACCGTCGAAGAAGGCGCGACGACGTCCGATCATGTCGATACGATGCTGCTTCTGTTTTCGCTTCTCTATCTGGTGCTCAGCGTTACGGCCGTCAAGGTGCTGCGCAGCATGTTCCGCAACAATCCGGCCGAAGCGGAATTGGAGGCGAGCGGCATGGAAGGGGGCATGAAGCGATGAATTACGAACTGCTCGGGATGACCGTGCTGTGGATCTTTCTGTTCGGCTACCTGATCGTGGCGTCGATTGATTTCGGCGCCGGGTTCTTCAGCTATGTCAGCACGATTACAGGCAAACGGCATATCATTCACAATATTATTGAACGCTATCTGTCGCCGGTATGGGAAGTGACGAACGTGTTCCTCGTCTTCTTCTACATCGGCCTGGTCGGATTTTTCCCGGATGCGGCCTATTATTACGGCACCGCCCTGCTCGTGCCTGGAAGCATCGCCGTCATCCTACTCGCTGTCCGCGGCTCCTATTATGCCTTCAGCAACTATGGGTTCAAGAACAACCGGATCTATATGTTTTTGTACGGGGTGAGCGGCTGGCTAATTCCGGCGGCGTTGTCCACGGTGCTAGCTATCTCGGAGGGCGGATATATTTCGGAGCAAGGGGGCAAGGTGACCTTCCATGTCGGCAAGCTATTCACCAATATTTATCCGTACTCGGTTATTTTCCTCGCCTTGGTCAGCGTGCTCTATATTTCGGCCATGTTCCTGACCTATTACGCTGCCAAGGCGGAGGATAACGGGGCGCTCGAGATCGTCAGGAAGTACGCCCTCTTCTGGTCGGCGCCGACCATCTTGGCGAGCCTCTTCGTCTTCTATGCGATTCAAGAGCATAATGCGGAGCACTTCAACAATATGATTGCGAACGCCTGGATGTTCATCCTGTCGTTCCTGTTCTTCCTGCTCGCCGTCTACTTGGTCTGGAAGCGCCGCAATTACGGCTGGGCCTTCCTCTGCGTCGTGCTGCAGTTCGGGTTCGCCTGGTTCGGTTACGGCGCATCCCATTTGCCGTACGTACTGTATCCGTACGTCAACATTTATGACAGCTTCACCAATCCGGCGATGGCAACAGCCCTGATTTCCGTATTTATCCTGGGCCTGCTCGTCCTGATCCCGTCGCTGTTCTTGCTCCTGCGCTTATTCCTGTTCGACGCGAACTATGTTAAGGGCAAGAAGACCCCACGCTAAGGAGGTACAGACATGACGAATTTTCTTATATTTGCGGCGCCGCTCCTTATCGCGGCGTTGTCCATCGCGGCCGTGTTCTGGTGGGGAGCCCGCGCGAAGCCGTATGAGGATTAAGCGTCGCGCTATCGAAGAGAACGCGAACGCATGACGGCAGCCCGCTCTTCGGAGCGGGCTGCCGTCATTGCCTTATCTAGATTCATCGCAAAAAAAGAATCCATCTCCCAGTCGAAAATGGATTGTGCGCCTTATTCGTCGGTGCGGTGCGCCTTCTTATGATGGACCAATTTGTAACCGACGCCCCGAATCGAATCGATCTGGACGGATCGCTGGTTCATCTCCAGCTTCTTGCGCAGCGAGCTGACATGGACATCGACCGTCCGCTGTCCGCCGATGTAATCGAAGCCCCATACCGCATTCATCAGATCGTCCCGGGTAATGACCATGCCCGGGCGCTGGACAAGGTAGAGCAATACTTCGAATTCCTTCGGCCGCAGCGGGATCAGCTCCTGATGCAGCGTCACTTCATACTTCTCCGGATAGATGCGCAGATCGCCAATCGCAATGACTTTGTCGTCCGCATCTTCCTGCTCGACCGGCTCGTCGCTCGATGCACGGCGCAGCACAGCGCCGACGCGCGCGAGCAGCTCAGCCACGCCGAATGGCTTCGTAATGTAGTCGTCCGCTCCGCACTTCAAGCCCTGCACGACTTCTTCCTCCGCATTGCGCGCCGTCAAAATGATGACGGGCGTGCGGACGCCGGCTTGTCTCAGCTTGGACAGCACCTCGAATCCGTTCATGCCCGGCAGCATAATATCCAGTATAATGAGGTCGAACTTACGGTGCAGCGCCACCTGCAGCCCTTGGGAGCCGTGGTCGATCACCGTCGTATCGTACCCTTCCAAGGTCAGATTATATGACAATAGCCGCGCCAATGTCGGTTCGTCTTCGATGACTAATACTTTTCGTTCAGACATAATTATCCTCCGAAAGTCAATTCCTATCCCTAGTGCCTCTACCGATCGCAACCATATCGTAACATACTTCCTCGTGCCGCGGCGACGTTTTTTTCACTGCGGCACAGAGGTAGGGCGGGCATGCGAGTTCATCCCCGCGCTTATTGCTCTGACCCGTCCGGCACCCACTCCTGAAGCACGGGAAGCTCAATGGTGAAGGTCGTGCCTACGCCCAACTCGCTCTCTACCCGGATCGTTCCTCTGTGCGCCTCGACGAGATGCTTTACGATGGAGAGCCCCAGCCCCGTGCCTCCCGATACGCGGGAGCGAGCCTTGTCTACCCGGTAGAAGCGCTCGAAGATGCGCGGCACATCCTTCTTCGGAATGCCGATGCCCGTATCGGTAATCGTCAACCGGATCCGTTCCTCCTGATCCGGGTCATGCAACGCCACAGCACCTATCTTCACCTGTCCGCCCTCCGGCGTATAGTTAATCGCGTTGGAGAGCAGGTTGAGCATAATCTGGCGCAGCCGATCCTCATCCGCCTCGACATACAGATCCGTCTCGGCATCCAGCCGGACATCGATGCGCTTGCTGCCCGCTTCCTTGCGCAGCATCTCCACCGTATGCTCGAGGAAGGTCCCGAGCTCCACCGGTGAAAATTGCAGCACCGCCCGTTTCGCTTCGATTTTGGACAATTCCAGAATGTCGCCGATAAGCCGGTTCAAACGCTCGCTCTCCTCCTGAATAATATGCAGGAAGGACTTCGCGATCTCCGGATCATGCATCGCCCCATTCAGCAGCGTCTCGGCGAAGCCCTTGACTGCGGCAATCGGTGTCTTGAGCTCATGGGATACATTCGCCACGAATTCAGTCCGCATCCGCTCGAGCCGCCGGATCTCCGAGACATCCTGCATCACCAGCAGAATGCCCGCCCATTCCTGATCGGTGAAATAGGCCGGGACGACCGTCACATCCAGCAGACGCTCCTCCGGATAATAAATCGTCATCTCGTCATGGCGCAGCTGCTTCTTCTCCTCGACCTCGGCCATCATCTGCTGCATCTCATACGGCGCCCTGACTTCGCTGAACGGACGCCCGAGCCATTCTCTGCTTCGGATGCCGAGAATATGCTCGGCCTTCCGGTTCAGCAGCGCAACCTTGCCTTCCGCATCGACCATCACGATCGCATTGATCATATGCTCCATGACCGTCTGCAGCCGGCTCTCGTTCTCGCGTATTTGCGACATCTGCACCTGGAGGCTCTCCGCCATCGCATTGATAGCCGTCCCCAACTGCCCGATCTCGTCCTTCCCCGCAGCCTGGGCCCTCGCCTTGTAGTCCATCTGGGCGATGCGCATCGCGACGCGGGTCATATTCTCGATCGGACGCGTCAGATTGAAGGCAATCCGGTAGCTGACGATCACGGCGATAACGAATAATGCCGCCAGACCTAGCGCCAAATACGCCCACAGCGCCCTCACGCTGCTCTCGACATGCTCCAGACTCATCGCCAGACGTATATACCCGTCAAAATGGGGCGTATGCACAGGCCTGGCGACATAGAGCATATTTTGCCCCAGCGTCTCGCTGTAACGGATATTCGAGCCGATCCCTTCCTGTCCTGCCTTCATGATCTCCTCGCGCGCCAAGTGATTGTCCATCCCGGCGGCCTCATGATCGGAATCGCCGACAACCGTCCCGTCAGCCAGTATAAAGGTAACGCGGGCATCCGCGCTATCATGAAGCTTGTGCGCCCAGCCGCTGTAATAGGCAATCACGTCGTCCCTGCTTCCCGGCTGGATCCAGGCGAGCGTCTGCTCGATGAGCATAATTTCCCGGGACATATTCTCCTCCAGTTGGCGGATATGATTGTGCTTGAAGGTGGACGCCATATAAATACCGGCTGCCGTCACGGATATCCCGATAAGCAGCACAAAGATCAAAGTCAAACGCGTGCGAAACCGCGACATGCGCATCTCTCCACTTCATTCTCGAGGTTGTAGGTCTATGTTCCATCCTACCGACCGTTGCGCCGTTTGGCTAGAGTGTCTTATGTAAAGGTTTTGTAAACCCTGAACGGAATCGCGTTCTCCGCTATTCTTCCCTTCCGATGACCATTGTCATTCCGGCCGGGCCATACAAACAAATCCCCGGTCCGCGACCGGGGATTAAAGAATGATTGCTTATGCAAAGACAGGGTCCTTTAACTGGGCCAGCTTCTCGAACGAGTTGCGATCGACGTCAGCGTGCAGGCTGTTGCCATGCGCATCCATCGTCACAATCGCCGCGAACCCTTCTACATCGAGATGCCACATCGCTTCCGGAATGCCGAATTCGAGGAAATCGACTCCGTTCACTTGCTTCATGCATTCCGCATAATATTGAGCCGCCCCACCAATCGCATTCAAATAGACGGCGCCATGCTCCTGCAGCGCGGCCAGTGTCTTCGCACCCATGCCGCCTTTGCCGATGACGGCGCGGATGCCGAATTTCTTAATGATATCGCCTTGGTACGGCTCCTCGCGGATGCTCGTCGTTGGTCCGGCCGCCTTGACATGCCAGCCTTCCTCATCCTTAAGCATGACCGGGCCGCAATGATAGATGACCGCCCCGTCCAGATCGACCGGCGCATCATGGTCCATCAAATATTTATGGAGCGCGTCGCGTCCCGTGTGCATCTCTCCGTTGATAACGACGACGTCCCCTACCTTCAAAGAGCGGATCTGCTCCTCGGAAATCGGCGTATTCAGCACGATGCGGCTGCTCTCGCTCTTCGCGGGCGCTTCTTCCGCTGCCCCTGCCGCTTCATCGGCCGCGCTGTCCATCGGAAGCTCGCTGCCGCGCTCGTATACCCATTCCTTAATCTCTCCGCTCGCGCTGTCGAGCAGGGCGCCTTGGCGCCGGTAGGCCCAGCAGTTGTAGGCGACCGATACGAAGAAGCTCGCCGGCAGCCGGTTCATGACCCCAATCTTGCAGCCAAGCAGCGTCACCTCGCCGCCGAAGCCCATCGTGCCGATGCCCAGCTGATTTGCCTTATCCAAAATATATTCTTCCAATTGCCGCAGCTCAGCAATCGGATTCGTATCATCTACGCGGCGGAACAGCTGCTGCTTCGCCAGCTCGTAGCCTGTCGTCCGATCACCGCCGATGCCGACACCGATGAAGCCTGCGCTGCAGCCCTGCCCCTGAGCCTGGTAGATCGCGTGCAGAATGCATTTGCGGATGCCGTCGAGATCGCGGCCCGCCTTGCCCAAGCCCTCCAGTTCGGCCGGCAGGCTGTACTGGATGTTCTTGTTCTCGCAGCCGCCGCCCTTCAAGATGAGACGCACCTCTATGTCGTCGCGCTCCCACTGCTCGAAATGGATGACCGGCGTTCCCGGGCCGAGATTGTCCCCGCTGTTCGCGCCCGTCAAGGAATCGACGGAATTGGTGCGAAGCTTGCCTTCCTTCGTCGCGTGGCTGACCGCTTCCTGAATCTCCCGCTTCATGACGATCTGATTCGCGCCTACCGGGGTATGGACGATGAACGTCGGCATGCCGGTATCCTGACAGATGGGGGATATCTTCGTCTCCGCCATCGCAATATTGCGGGCGATCGTGCCCAGGGACAGTCCGGCGCGCGTGGCAGCGTCCTCGCGCGCTTGCGCTTCCCGGATCGCCTTGCGCACATCGCCCGGCAGATTGGTTGATGTCTCCACGATCAAATCATAAACGCTCTGCAAAAACGATTTCATAAGCAAACCCAAGCCCCTCTCTTCGAATATCCCGCTATCTATCTGCAATCATCTGGCTGTCTGTCGGGTTCCTCTCTATCTTCTCTGCTTCGGCCGATTCGACATGCCGCATGCGGCGTGAATCCGCTTCCTATAGTAATATAATAGCATAATAGAAGCGTCTGTCGAAGACATTCGGACGAAGTTATCCGGAGCTCGATGCGATGCCGGAAAGGATGAGAACCTATGGATCCAATCAAGGACGAGGCGCAAGCCGGGCGTCCGCATGGACATCATTTTTTTGCCTATATGTATCGGTTGAAGCATATCGAGCGCTGGAGCCTGATGCGCAATACGACGAAGGAGAACGTCGCCGAGCACAGCTTCCACGTCGCGATGACGACGCATATGCTGTGCACAATCGGGAACGAGGTGTACGGGAAAGCGCTGGACACGGGCCGGGCCGTCATGATGGCGCTGTTCCACGACGCGACGGAAGTGTTCACGGGAGATATTCCGACGCCCGTCAAGCACCACAATACGCGCATTCTGGCCAACTTCCGCGAGATCGAGCAATTGGCTGCAGAGCGGCTTATCGGCATGATTCCGGCTGAGCTGCAGACGGCCTATGCGCCGCTCATCGATCAGACGCTGGATGAGGAACTGAAGCGCTATGTGAAGGCTGCCGATCTGCTCGACGCCTACTTCAAATGCGGAAGCGAAGCGGCAGCGGGCAACCGGGAATTCGATGTGGCCCGGCGGCAGACCGAGCAAAAATTGCGGGCGCTCGGCCTGGAGGAAATCGACTATGTCCTTACCCGCCTCGCGCCAAGCTTCGACATGACGCTGGACGAAATGTCGTTGCCCGACAGCTAGACTCACGTAGTTCCTCCTCCCTATCCCGCAGACTGGCGATGGTTTTGGAAATCATCCCGCGGTCTGTTAAAATTAAGGTAAAAAATACAGCGAAAATTGTCGCCGTTGGATAGGAAGAAAGGAAGAACGCCATGCCATTATTCAATGTCACACTGGTTCATCGCATTTTTCGCGGCATATGGGTAACCATCGTCACACTCGGGGCTATCCTGCTATTTTATTATGGCTTCCGGATAATTTACCCGTTCCTGATTGCCTGGCTGCTGGCCTATATGATGAACCCGCTCGTCCGGTTTTTGGAGCAAAGATGGAGGTTCCCGCGCTGGACCGCCGTAGCCTCCTCCATTCTACTGTTCGGCTCGATCATAACCTTCGCGATCTTCGTCTTCACGACCAAGATCGTGTCGGAGTCCTGGCATATCGTCGGCCTCGTGCAGGAGCAGATCGCCGAGTGGAGGAATTGGCTGAATGATTACTATCATTCCGCTGAATTCCAAGCTATCCTGTCCGATCTAAATGAGACGCTGACAGCGATCGACTTGCAATCGTCCTTGTCGAAATATACGAGCACGATCGCGACGACCGGCTCGGCTCTCGTCGCCTACTTATTCAACTTTATTAAAGCGAGCGTGCTGTTCCTGCCCAAGCTGGCTGTGATCACCGTCATTATTATGGTCGCTACCTATCTCATCAGCAAGCAGTGGAATTCGCTGGCGACGGCGAGCAAGCAGATGGTGCCCGAACGGGTACGCGCCTCCCTCAGCGTCGTAAGCGGCGATCTGCAGCATGCCATTTTCGGTTACGTGAAGGGGCATATTATTTTATCCAGCATTACCGCACTCGTCTTTTTCCTCGGGTTGCTTGTTCTTGGCGTCGAGTATGCCTTCACGATCGCGATTATCGGCGGCATCGTCGATCTGATTCCGCTGATCGGCATCCCCGCCATAGTCGTCCCGTGGGCGGTGTTCTCCTTCATCGAAGGCAACCTGTTCCTGGGCACCGGTCTTCTGGTGTTATGGCCGATCATTCTTGTGACGCGGCATGCCTTTGAACCGAAGGTGTACGGCTCCAGCATCGGACTGAATCCGCTTATGCTGCTTATCTTTTTGTTCGCGGGACTTCATCTGTTCGGGGTGATCGGCATTTTTGTTGGCATCATCGCCCTCGTCGTGCTGACGGCGCTGCAGCGGGCCCATGTATTCCGCGATGTCTGGCGCTATATTATGACCGGCTCCTTCTTTCCGATGGCGCCCCCTGCACCCAAATAATCACGCAGCTTCGCAAGGACAACAAAGAGAGCGCCATTCCCCCGGAATGCGCTCTCTTTGCCTGTCAGGCCCGCCGCAACTCTTCACGCTTTCTTACCCGAAGGACGTCACTAGCCCATTCAGCAGCGTTCTAATGTCATATTGATACTCGTTGCAGTCCGACATTTTTTTCTTCACATAGTCGCCTTCATTATCCGGGTACAGACCGTAGCCCTAGAACACGCGGACATGCTCCGGCTGGTTCCGGAAATGCGGCTGATGCGCTAGCACAATCGACATCAACCAACTGGACTCCTTGAATGTGACCAAGGCGCCTGTTCGTGCTTTATTGCGGGAGAAGGCTTCCATCCGATCGAAAAATCTCGAGTCCTGACAGGTTACGGTGAAGGACTCCCACTTCGAGCCTTCGATATGGTCGTCGAATGAAGAAGGGATTTCCCAATCCGGGCTTCTTCGCGGCGATGCGATCCCATAGCTTCCACGAGCTTCCCTTGCCGTTCAAGCTTGGGCGGACGTCATCGAGCCAAGGCTATAGCCCTCCGTCATCGACCCGTCACGATGATAAGGTCGCCGTCATTGAGCTCTATCGTTCCCGGCGATCCCTCTTTGACATAATGAATTCTCGTTACCGTAATGCCGCTGCCTTCTTTGAAATCCAGATCGGTCACCGTGCATTTCATATTGAAATCGACGCCATGCGGCGGCTGTATAATTTTTTGCCATTGGCAATAAAATGTATAGTTTTCTAGCGAGAGGCAGCCTCGCTTACTGGGGCTTGTGCTCATAGCGATGCAGCGCTTTGGAGAAATTGCCCTCCAACAGCTCGTTCAATTTTTGGATCATCCGGTCCGGATTCTCGGTCATTCCGTTCTCCATCCACTGAATCACGAGGCCAGTAAAGGCAAGCGTATAGAAATTGGCGATAAATTTCTTATCCTCTTCCCGAACCTCCATTGTATCCGAGACTTCGTTCACCACATCCCTCATTAAGCCCATCGTGACGCTGTACAAATAATGATCGAGATGGTTCCTTGCCAATGAGTTAAGCGTGTTGAGACAAAATGCTTTGTTGTTCTCGATATAGAGAAAAATTTTGCGGAGTCCTTGCGTCCATGTGCTGTAGCTTCGGTAGTGGGCGATGCTCTCGACGGCTTCAGATTGGTAAACCCAGCCGAGCAAATCGTAAATGTCCTGGAAATGGTAGTAAAACGTTTGCCTGTTCAAGCCGCAGCGATCCACGATATGCTTGACCGTAATTTTATTGAAAGGGCGGTCGTTCATCAGTTCCTTGAGTGAGGTCGCAAGCGCTTTCCTCGTTATAAGCGAGCTGGACATTCCATCACCTGCTGTATCAGAATACAACTCTGAAATTTATGCTTATTATACCCGCAATCGTATCCCGCTACAAATGACTATGGGAATCAAGCCGATTATGTCGTCAGCCGGCCCGGATCTGCCCGATTACTTGAAGGACAAGCTGGAATGAGTAACCTTGGTGGATGCCGGCTCCGTGAAGGTGGAAGACGTAATGGCGCTGAATCCGGATTTGATTATTACGAGCGGCCGCACGGAGAAATTGTACGATCAGCTTACGCAAATTGCGCCGACAGTGCAGTTGGAGGGCGATTTTTACACTTGGCGCGAACGCTTCCCCGAGATGGCCGGCATCTCGGGCAAAGAAAAGGAAATGAATGAATGGCTTGCTCATTATGAAGAGAAGGCCAAGAAAATCGGCGATGAAATTAAAGCCGTCACGGGAGATGCAACGTTTGCCCTGTACGTGACAAATGCGTCGCAATACCGGAATTACGGAAAAGCTTTGCTCGGCGACGTCCTGTTCTCTGATTTGAAGCTGCCGATAGGCGAAGGGGCGCCGACGGAGTCAAGCGTCGAAATGGTATCTCTTGAAAATCTATTCATGTTCGATCCGGACTATATTTTCTTGGGGCTGTATGGAGATAATCTGGCAGTGGCTCAAAAAAAGCTGGATGACATGCAAAAATCCGAGCTGTGGAGCAAGCTGAAGGCAGCGAAAAACGGCCACGTCTATATGTTGGACAATCCAACATGGTCGTTAGGAACATTCCCGCTCGGCAAAGAAAAAGTGCTGGAAATGGTGCGCGATATGGTGTTGAAAAAATAGAGCGATTGGCAAGAAAAAAAGGGCGGTCCCGTTCGTCATACTGCATGACGTACAGGACGGCCCTCCCTGTTCCGCTTCGGATTAAATGTAGCGGTAGACCATCAAAATAACCATGATGATGAACAGGATGAAGACGAGCGTGGCGAACATCTGCGTCTTGTCAATCGCCGCCGTATTACTCTGGCCGGCCTTCGCCGACTGCAGCGCAACCTTGATCTGCTTGCCCATAATGCCGCCCAGCGCGGCGATGGCGAGGAACACGACCATCGTCAAAATAATCCACAGCATGGAATAGCTGCCTTTGCCAATCATATAGCCGCCCGTCAGAAATTGCGCGATTAGTGCATATTGGGCAATCCGGTTCGCGGAATGAACGCCAAGCAGCAGCCCCTCCTGCCCCGATGCCGACACGAGCTTCAGCTTATTGACGACAAACGGGATGACCGCATAAATCCCCATTGCGACTGCCCCCAGAATATGCAAGAGTACAAGAGCCGTGTACATAAGGAACATTCCCTCCATAGTCATGTTATGTATGTAATTTTGCTTCCTATTATACTAGACTCTCCCTCTGAACACAAAGAAAGATGGCCATTTTTGGGCCATCTTTCTGTATATCGCTATAATATTTGTCACAATTTCAATTTATCCGGCGACAACTTTGATAACATTCCGCACGGATTCGGCTGATTTGTCCAATGCCGCCCGCTCTTCCGGCGTCAAGTCAATCTCGAGCACTTTCTCGATGCCGTCGCCGCCCAGTATGGCCAATACGCCCATGAATAGCTTGTCGTAGCCATATTCACCTTCCAGGTAAGCAATGACCGGCAGAATGCGCTTCTTGTCCTTCAGAATCGCTTCGGTCATCTGTACCAGCGATGCCGCCGGCGCATAGTAGGCGCTACCGTTGCCAAGCAGGTTCACGATCTCGCCGCCGCCTACGCGGGTGCGCTGCACGATCGCATCAATGCGCTCCTGCGGAATCAGCTTCTCAATCGGCACGCCGCCGACATTCGTATACCGAACGAGCGGCACCATGTCGTCGCCATGTCCGCCAAGCACGACCCCGCGGACATCTTCCACCGACACGTTCAATTCCTGCGCGATGAACGTACAGTAACGAGCCGTGTCCAGGACGCCGGATTGGCCGATGACGCGGTTCTTCGGGAAGCCGAGCGTTTCAAATGCTGCGTAGGTCATCGCATCAACCGGATTGCTCAAAATGATGACGTAAGCATTTGGGCAGTACTTTTTCACATTTTCGCAGACGGACTTCACGATGCCTGCATTCGTGTTGACGAGATCGTCCCGGCTCATGCCCGGCTTCCGCGCTACACCCGCCGTTATGATGACGATGTCGGAATCCTTCGTATCTTCATAGTTGGAGGTACCTGTAATCTGGCTGTCGAACCCTTGCACCGGGCTTGCCTCCAGCATGTCAAGCGCCTTCCCCTTCGTTGGATTCTCGAGTTGGGGGATATCCACCAATACAACGTCTCCGAGTTCCTTTTGGGCGAGCATCAAAGCAGTAGTAGCGCCCGTGAATCCCGCACCTACTACCGTAATCTTGTTGCGTCGAATAGCCATTCCGGTCGACCCCCTATTTCATATGGTTAATGATATGATCAGCGAATTGCGAGCATTTCACTTCCGTTGCGTCGTCCATCAGACGGGCAAAGTCATAGGTTACGGTCTTATTGTTGATCGCCGTCTCCATGCCTTTGTAGATCAAGTCAGCAGCTTCCTGCCAGCCAAGATGCTCCAGCAGCATGACGCCGGACAGAATAACGGAGCCCGGATTGACGACATCGAGATCCGCATACTTCGGCGCGGTTCCGTGCGTCGCTTCGAAAATGGCATGTCCGGTCACATAGTTGATGTTCGCGCCAGGCGCAATGCCGATGCCGCCGACTTGCGCAGCCAGGGCGTCGGACAAGTAGTCGCCGTTCAGGTTCAGCGTAGCGATGACGTCGAAGTCCTTCGGACGCGTCAGCACTTGCTGCAGAGCGATATCAGCAATGGCGTCCTTGATGATGATCTTGCCAGCCGCTTCCGCTTCCGCTTGGGCCTTGTTGGCCGCATCTACGCCTTCCGCTTCCTTGATGCGATCGTACTGGCCCCAAGTGAACGTCTGCTCGGCGAATTCCTGCTCGGCCACTTCGTAGCCCCAGTTCTTGAACGCGCCTTCCGTGAACTTCATAATGTTGCCTTTGTGAACCAGCGTTACGCTCTTGCGCTTATGAGTGATCGCGTATTCGATCGCTGCGCGTACGAGGCGCTTGGAGCCTTCGGAAGATACCGGCTTGATGCCGATGCCGGAAGTCTCAGGGAAGCGGATTTTCTTCACGCCCATCTCCTGCTGCAGGAAGGCAATCACTTTCTTCACTTCTTCCGATCCGGAAGCATACTCGATGCCGGCATAGATATCTTCGGTATTTTCACGGAAAATGACCATGTCAACCAATTCCGGACGCTTGACCGGAGAAGGAACGCCGTGGAAATAGCGAACCGGACGCAAGCATGTGTACAGATCCAGCTCTTGGCGAAGCGCGACGTTCAGAGAACGGATACCGCCGCCGATTGGCGTCGTCAACGGTCCCTTGATCGCGACGATATATTCGCGGATCGCTGCCAGCGTATCGTTAGGCAGCCATTCGCCGTATGTGTTATAGGCCTTCTCGCCCGCGAACACCTCATACCAAGCCAGCTTGCGTTCGCCATTGTACGCCTTCTCGACTGCGGCATCGAGCACCCGCTTCGATGCGCGCCAAATATCGCGGCCCGTTCCGTCTCCTTCGATGAACGGGATAATCGGATGGTTAGGCACTTGCAGCTTGCCGTCTTGAATTGTAATTTTCTCGCCTTCAGTAGGTAATTCGAACTTCTCCAATTGAACCATGGACGTTCCTCCTTAAGTAAATTGCCGCACCATCATGTGATGCAGCCTTCGTCTGCCATACGATCGGCGGGAGCCACAACTCCATTGTAGCAACCCGCCGTCTGGTAGCACAAGCCAGTTCGATTATTCGCTGCTCCATCCCGTGTCCGTCGATTATCGCTCCGCGAGCGGAACGTAGCGCTGGACGGCCGGTCCGGTGTACTCGGCGCGCGGACGGATAATCCGGTTGTTCTCGTATTGCTCCAAAATATGAGCCGTCCATCCGGATACCCGGCTTATCGCGAAGATCGGAGTAAACAGATCGCGCGGTACGCCAAGCAGCGTGTACACCGAGGCTGAATAGAAGTCGACGTTCGGCTTCAGGCCCTTCTGACCGGTCACAATCTCTTCAATGCGGACCGACATGTTATACAGCTCGAGATTGCCGCTCTTGCCGCCAAGCTCACGAGACATCGCCTGAAGATGCTTCGCGCGCGGATCTCCATTCTTGTAGACGCGGTGTCCGAAGCCCATGATCTTTTCTTTGCGATCGAGCTTATCTTGAATGTAATCCTCCACGCGATCGGGAGAACCGATCTCTTCAAGCATCTTCATGACGGCTTCATTGGCTCCGCCATGAAGCGGTCCCTTCAACGCTCCGATAGCCGACACAACGCCGGAATAGATGTCTGAGAGCGTCGCCACCGTGACGCGCGCGGCGAACGTGGAAGCGTTTAACTCATGATCTGCGTGAAGGACGAGCGCTTTGTCCATCGCCTTCACGGCGCTTGCCTCCGGCTCTTCCCCTGTCAGCATATACAGGAAATTGTATGCGATGGAACGGCCGGCTTGCGGAGCCACCGGCTCCTTGCCCGCACGCAGACGCGCGTAAGCGGCAACCACGGTAGGCAGCTTCGCCTGCAGCTTCACCGCCTTGGCGACATTCGCCTCCCGGCTCATGTCGTTGGCCAGATCGTCATACAGGGCCAGAGCGGAAATCGCGGAGCGGAGAACAGCCATCGTATTGGCGTTCGACGGGTACAATCTCATTTGATCGATGACGGCAGGAGAAATTGCCGCACTCTCGTCGAATTGCTTCTGTAATGCAGATAATTCGTCACGGTTCGGCAGCTGGCCATGCCAGAGCAAGTACACAACCTCTTCAAAGGTTGCGTAATCAGCCAAATCGTCGATATTGTAACCGCGGTAGGTCAGCGTGCCGTCGATAATCGAGCTGATCGACGATTCCGCTGCAACAATACCTTCCAAACCTTTCGTCGCTGTCATCTGTCCTCTCTCCTTTGCATTACTTACCTATATCAATCCTAGTTTCCCTTTTCTCTGCCAATCCTGATGTTCCCTGACTATTTGAAAATAGGCAGGTTCTTTCTACTTTAAATCATAAAGGATTTTGTCGGAACTGTGAACGGTTTCATTACAGAATGTGGATAGAAATGCTTTATCACGTCTATAAATGCTTTTTGTGAAAATAAAAATGAAAGTCTTGTGATTTTAAGCATAGCATTACTTATAAAGGTCTGTCCTACGTACGGATCCGGGAAGCAGGAATCCCGGTCACCCAAGCCGGAAAGGAGACGGGAAAATGAATCACATATCGTTGAAACGGCTATGGAGAGGAAGCCTTGTCCTGGGGGGATCCATCCTTGTCTGCGTCGCTTGCTACATTCTCTTGCCTGTGATGTACCCGTTCCTGATCGCATGGCTGATCGCGCTCCTGCTGAACCCGATCGTCGATTGGATGAGCGAATCGCTGCGCTTTCCCCGCTGGCTTAGCGTCACGGTGTCGCTGCTGCTGTTCCTGCTCGGAATGATGACGATTGCGGCCGCCGTCATTACGCGCATCGTCAAAGAAATATATACAGTATCGTTAACGATGGATTATACACTCAATCAATGGAGGGAGTTGTTCATCCGTTTTTTCGATAGCGGGGAGGTACAGCAGCTCATTCATTTGATCAGTTCGATCTACAAGGACAATCCGAATGTCCAGGAATCGATCAACCGCAATCTGGCCGATACCGCGCAGACCGTCACGACCGCGATTACGAACCTGATCACGCTCTTCCTGGATGGCATCGTCCGGCTGCTCACCAGCCTGCCCAACGTCGCAACCATCGCGATCGTCGTCCTGCTCGCCGCCTTCTTCATCAGCAAGGATTGGCTGCGATGGCGGCGCACGGTGCTCGCCTGGGTGCAGGAGCCGCTCCGGACGCCAGCTGGCACCATTTGGCACGATCTGAAAGGGGCCCTGTTCGGCTACTGCCGGGCACAATTCATGCTCATCTCGATGACGATGGTCTTCGTCACGATCGGCCTCATCCTGCTCCGGGTCGACTACGCGATCACAATCGGACTACTGGTCGGACTTGTCGATCTGCTCCCCTACCTGGGAGTGGGAGCGGTCATGGTGCCTTGGATGATATACAGCTTCGCGATCGGCAATACCTCGTTCGGCATCGGACTTGCCGTCCTCTATGCGATTGTCCTCGTCGCCCGCCAGGTGATGGAGCCGAAAGTGCTCGCCTCCAGCCTCGGGCTCGATCCGCTTATCATGCTCATGGCCACCTTCGCCGGCCTCAAGCTGCTCGGCGTGCTCGGCCTGATCGCCGGGCCTGTCGCCGTCGTCATCATTGCCGCGCTGCACCGGGCCGGAATCTTCACGGACTTGCGCAACTACATTATGGCCGGAAGGCAGTAAGAAGCCGGACAAGCGCCCGCATCCTATCACCACCAGGAGGGGGTAGCCCCCCTCTTTCCACTTCGGCCGCCGGATTCCGCATGCAGTTATCAATTTTGGCTGCGGGACCGATCGAAATATGACATAGAGGTGTCAGGTTCAATCTAGTAAAATAATAGAAAAATCTGAAAAGGGGAGTCGCCATGGCGAGCTACGAATACGCATCCAAACAACAGCTGAAAGAAACCATCCATTCTGCTTATCTGCTGCTGGACGGTGAGTTCGAGGGGATGGACGACAGTCAAAAGGACAAAAGAGTTCCTGAAGTCGATAGAACTCCCGCCGAAATCATCGCCTACCAGCTCGGATGGCTGAATCTTGTTATGGGCTGGGATAAAGACGAACTGGCGGGAAAACCCGTTATCATGCCGGCGCCGGATTATAAATGGAACCAGCTCGGCGGCCTGTACCAGTCCTTCTACGCTGCTTACGCTGATCTTTCCTTGACCGAACTCCGGCGGTTGTTCCGAGATACAGAACGCCAGTGGCTGGACTGGATCGACACCTTAAGCGAAGAAGAACTGTTTATCCAATCTGTCCGCAAATGGACCGGGGACAAACCGAACTGGCCGATGGCCCGATGGATCCACATCAATTCCGCCGCTCCCTTCAAAACATTCCGGGCAAAAATCAGGAAGTGGAAAAAGCATCAGGAACAAGCGTAATCCGTCACCTCTGTCCAGCGACGCGGGTCTGGAAGCTTGAGGGGCAAGGTACCAGCCATTCTGCACATCGTTGGTTCGATAGGGAGCGCCAGGTACTTATGCTGATTCTTGTTCTTCGATCTTGTTCTTTGATCTTGTTCTTTTTGTTCTTGTAATAATTGTTCTTGTAATTGTTCTTGTCTCGTGCCGGGCCTTTATCGAATGGAAAGGTACCTTAGAAAAGTCCTTATAACCAATATCCCAACACGTCAGGGGCCCGGCTCTTGCCGGAAAGGCCACTCACCAAACTTCTGCAACTCGTTACTGCATAGGACGCACTAAGTACAAATGCTGATTCTTGCGCTAGTAATATTGCTTGTATTGATGGTTTTGTCGAATGGAGATGTAGCATAGGAGCGTCCTTATAACCAATATCCCAACGCGTCAGGGGCCGGATCATCCACAAAGACCGAATTGAACAAAGCCTATAAGCCCCTACCCTGAATAAACGGGATAACACTGATAAGGCTCGGTTACGGTTATGCTACCTGTCCTGACGCATTGGGATATCATTCATAGGGCCTCATTCGTGCTTACCTGACCTGAGGCATAGGGATTTCGTTCATAGGGCGCTCATTCGCGCTTACCTGCCCTTCTGACGCAAGGGGATAGCGTTCATAGGGTGCTTATACGTACTTACCTGTCCTGACGCAGTGGGATATCTTCCATAAGGAGTTCAGACGCTCCTACCTTCCCCCTGATGCAAGGGGATATCGCCCATAGGGCGCTCAGACGCGCTTACCTGTCCTGACGCAAGGGGATATCGCCCATAGGGCGTTCATACGCGCTTACCTGCTCCTGACGCAAGGGGATAGCGTTCATAGGGTGCTCATACGTACTTACCTGTCCTGACGCAGTGGTATATCGTCCATAAGGCGTTCATACGCGCTTACCTGCCCTGACGCAAGGGGATAGCGTTCATAGGCGGTTATACGTGCTTACCTGCACTAATCGAGGGGGCGATTTCTCAAAAGTGGCCGGAACGGAACAACGACGTGATGCACGCATCATGTCGTTGTCTGTGCAGGCGCACCTCATCAATATCGCTTATAGTAGATGAAGCTGCCATCCTTCATTTTCTTTTCAATCCATTTGAGCAAGTAATGCCTGTATAGGGGCCGGGTCAGTGGAAACACGAGCGTGAAGCCCACGATATCCGTGAAAAACCCGGGGGTCAGCAGCAGCACGCCGCCAGCCAGTATACAGAGACCGTCAATGACCGCCCGCCCCGGAACCTGTCTCGCTTGAAGCTGCTTCTGGGCCTCTCCCCATACTTGAGCCGCTTCGTAGCGTGCGATGATCGCGCCGATCACACTGGTCAAAAGGATCAGGAGGAACGTGTTCCACCCTCCTATCCAGCCGCTGACGAGGAGGAATCCATATATTTCCAAAGCCGGAATTAAGGTCAATACGATAAGTATGCCTATCATAATCGGGTTCATGCTCGCATCTCCTTCCCACTGAAGTTCATGCTGTAGCTGCGAAGCCGAGGCTCGCGCGAACACAGCCTGCCACATTATCTCCTTTGCTGGCGGCCAATGGCCAGTCGGTCATCAGCCCATACCACAACGCGAACGGCCGCCTAAGCAGCCCTGGAAGGAGCGTCAAGGGCATGCCTGCTTCAGCAGCTCCCATACATCAGGCGCTTCCCGCTCGATTCGAGCCGGTCTCCAGTTCGCGTTCAGCCAAGCCAGCGTCGTCTCGCCTTCAACGAGGCGCTCGCCTTCCGGCTCAACATACCAACCGGCTTCGGCACCCTCCTCGCCTGCACGGCAGATACTGGAGGCGAAGGTGAGGCGCAGAGGCGTCCGCTGAATGAGCTTCGTGAACACGACAACCGTGTCGTCGTATATAGCCGGGCGCATAAAATGCAGATGCAGGTCGACGACCGGCAACAGCAATCCCCGCGCTTCCAGTTCACGGTAGGTTAAGCCTTGGGCACGAATCCATTCAGTCCGGCCCACCTCGAACCAGGTGACGTAATTGCCGTGGAATACAACATCCATCCTATCGGTCTCCTGATATCTAACACGAAGCGGAAATCCATACCACGCGGCTTGCGTGTTCATTTCGGAATCGCTCATTCCCTTTCTCCCCCTATTGTATCCTATGGAGCCTTCGCTCACAAATGCAACAGAAGCAATGGCGGTTGCACCATTGCTTCTGCTTGTTTTTATGGAATCATTGTTCGTATCAAAAGCTGCCAATTAGGAAAGGCGGCTTTGGCCGATTTGGCTAATCTTGATCAAGTTCGTCGAACCTGCGCAGCCAGTAGGCACGCCAGCCGTAATGACGACGAGGTCGCCTTCGGATACGATACCCGTCTTCACGCCGCCGCGAACCGCTTCATCGAACATTTCGTCCGTCGAATTGGCCGCTTCACTCTTGACGGTAACGACGCCCCAGGACAGGCACAGTCCGCGCATCACTTGCTCCGATGGAGTGACGGCGATGATTGGCGCCTTCGGACGGTATTTGGATACCATCCGTGCCGTATAGCCTGTCTGCGTAGAGCTGATAATTGCCTTCGCATCCAACTCCAATGCAGAGTTCGCTACCGCTTGGCTGATAGCGTCGGTTACAGTTGCCTGCTGCTTCGAGCTTTGCTTCGCCAGAAGCTCATGATATTCGAGCGCAGACTCCGCTTTCTCCGCAATGCGGGACATTGTCAGCACCGACTCTACCGGATATTTACCTGCAGCCGTCTCGCCCGACAGCATGATTGCATCCGTTCCATCGAAGATGGCGTTCGCCACGTCGCTCGCTTCGGCGCGGGTCGGACGCGGGTTGCGCTGCATGGAATCAAGCATTTGCGTCGCAGTAATGACCGGCTTGCCGGCCAGGTTGCACTTCTCAATCATTCGCTTCTGAACGAGTGGAACTTCTTCGGCCGGAATCTCGACACCGAGGTCACCGCGCGCAACCATCAGACCGTCGGACACTTCCAGAATCTCGTCGAGGTTGTCCACGCCTTCTTGGTTCTCGATTTTCGAGATGATTTGGATGTGGCCTGCGTTGTTCTCTTCGAGCAGGTTGCGGATCTCCATGACGTCGCTCGCTTTACGCACAAAAGAAGCCGCAATAAAGTCGACACCCTGTTCAATACCGAAGCGGATATCACTTGCGTCTTTCTCTGTAATACCTGGCAGCGAAATCTTAACGCCTGGAACGTTTACGCCTTTTTTGCTCTTAATCGTTCCGCCGTTAACGATTTTACATTTGATTTCCGTGCCTTGAATATCAACAACAGATAGTCCGATCAGACCATCGTCGATCAAAATCGTCGAACCTACTTCCACATCTTGCGGCAATTCTTTATATGTAACCGAGATGCGGTCCTTGTCTCCCAAAATTTCTTCCGTGGTCAATGTGACATATTCGTCCTGAACGAGGTCAATCGGCTCTACCGCCAATTTTCCCGTACGGATTTCCGGGCCTTTCGTGTCGAGCAGAATAGCAACTGTCTTGTTGAGCTCAGCGCAAGCCTGGCGAATATTTTTGATGCGGTTGCCGTGCTCATCGAAGTCGCCGTGCGAGAAGTTCAGACGGGCGACATTCATGCCGGCCATAATCACTTTCTTGATGTTTTCCAAGGATTCGCTGGAAGGACCGATCGTACAGACAATTTTCGTTTTACGCATATGAGTTTCCTCCAATGTTGTGCTCTCTTTTTCTGTCTATTGTTGCATATCTTGCGTATGCCCTCATCTATCTAATTTACTATAATTCGACAAGTTTGTATATGAAGATTATCATAATATTTAGTTTTACCAGCATATACCGTTTTTATGATTCGGTACTTCCTACCTTGGTATGTTCTTCAAATACCCCGATGCGGCGGAATTTCTCATACCGGTCCTCCCGCAGTTCATCGGCGCTCATCTCCAGCAGTTCTGCCAGATGGCGGACAAGCGCTTCTCTGACTTCGGCCGAGGCAGCCGGCACATCTTTGTGAGCTCCGCCCTGCGGCTCGGGAATGATCTCCTCGATGACTTCCATTTCCTTCAGATCGTCTGCCGTAATCTTCATCGCTTCCGCCGCCTGATCGGCCTTCGACGCATCCTTCCACAAAATGGAAGCCGCGCCGTTCGGAGAGATGGCGGAATAGATTGCATTTTCAAGCATCAGCACGCGGTTGCCCACACCCAAAGCCAGCGCTCCACCACTGCCCCCTTCGCCGATTACGACGCAAATGACCGGCACGCGGAGCAGCATCATATCCCGCAGGTTGCGGGCGATCGCCTCGGATTGGCCGCGCTCTTCCGCCGTATTGCCCGGATAGGCACCCTTCGTGTCAATGAACGTTATGATCGGCCGGTTGAACTTGTCCGCTTGCTGCATTAGGCGCAGCGCCTTGCGGAAGCCTTCCGGATGGGGGCTGCCGAAGAAGCGTGCAATATTGTCCTTCGTATCTTTCCCTCGCTGATGACCAATAACCGTGACGGGAATGCCGTTCAATCGCGCCAATCCGCCAACGATCGCAAGATCGTCGCCGAACAAGCGGTCTCCGTGCATTTCGATGAAATCGGTAAAAATATGCTGAATGAAATCAAGCGCGGTCGGACGTTGATGATGTCGTGCCAAGTGCATCTTCTGCGACGGACTGATCGTAGTGTAAATGTCCTCGGCCAGCTTGGCGTAACGCTGCTCCAACCGGGCGATTTCTTCAGTAAAGTCAATGTTCTTTTCTTTGCCGAACCGCTTAAGCTCGTCTATTTTTTTCTTCAACTCTACCAAAGGCTGCTCGAACGGAAGCTCACCCGCCATGCGTCACCTCTCCTTTCACGGTATGCAGATCAATCAGCTTGTTCAATGTTTGGCGCATGTCTTTGCGCGGAACGACCAGATCGATCTGTCCGTGCTTCAAATTAAATTCCGCCGTCTGGAACTCGTCCGGCAGCTTCTGGCGAATCGTCTGCTCGATGACAAGTCGTCCGGCAAAGCCAATTCTTGCGCCTGGCTCCGCTATAATAATGTCGCCAAGCATCGCGAAGCTGGCCGATACGCCGCCCATCGTCGGATCGGTGAAGACGGAAATGTACAAACCGCCCGCCTCATGGAACTTGGCCAACGCCGCGCTCGTCTTCGCCATTTGCATCAGGCTCAGAATGCTTTCCTGCATCCGCGCTCCACCAGAGGTGGAGAAGATGATCAGAGGATATTGCTTCTGCTGCGCCGTCTCAATCGCGCGCGTCACCTTCTCGCCGACGACCGAGCCCATGCTGCCTGTGAAAAACTCGAAGCTCATGACGGCAACCACAACCGGAAAACCGCCTATGGTGCCTTCCCCCGTGATTACGGCTTCTTTCAAGCCCGTCTTTGCTTTTTGAAGATTTAGCTTCTCCATATAATCTGGGAATTGAAGCGGGTCGACAGAATCCATTTCCGCGTCATATTCAAAGAAACGGCCTTCATCCAAGGTCATTTCGATGCGTTCCCACGCATTCAATCGCAGATGATGAGTGCACTCCGAGCATACCTTCAGGTTTTTTTGCAATTCTTTATGATACTGAATCGTGCCGCATTTCGGGCATTTGTTCATTAACCCTTCGGGTATTTCACGCTTAGGACGATCATCGTTCATCATCGGCGAAGGCACTGTTGCGTACTTTTTCTTTTGAAATAAGTCTTTAAACACCCGTTACACCTCTTTAGGCGTGATTTCTCAGCAAGGAGCAGTCTTGCGGCTCCCCAGAGATTGTCCTAACCGCAGGCAATAAAAATCGGCTGTCTGAACAACCTAGCGTTCATCCATCAGCCGTCTCATGCATGCAAAATCGAATTGAGCACCTCTTGAACTTCCTCGACTTCCCCGGAAGGTACCAGGATTTCAAATTGTTGTTTGGAGAGATGGACAGGGCGAACCTGAACGAGAAATCCTTCCTCTGTCAATCTGATCCGGATCTTCTCTGCTAAATTGGCAGTCGGAGCGATGTAGATGACTGTCCACATGCGCGTATGACCCCCCTAACGTCCCAAGTACGGCTCATATAATGCCATTATGATAACATAATTGACATTTTCACCGCAACCAAATCCGGTGGAATCGCTAACCGCCATGTATGTCAGGGGAGTCCTCGGGGCCTCCGTTCAAGCTACAGCGCGTCATCTGCCGCATCGTAGCTGCGTGCGTCCCGGTTCCGGTGCGCGATGCGGGCGGAAGCTGCCGCTGCCAATCCGGCGACGATATCGTCGAGAAAGACGTGCACCTGTTCCCGGTTATCGTTGAGCTCACGGATGACGCCGATTTTTGCTTTGTCCAAATAGCCGAAGCTCGTTAACCCAATCATGCCGTATACGTTCGTAATCCCCATCGCGAGCGTTTCGTCCACCCCGTACAAGGATTCATCCGCCTCCATAATCGATTGCAGCGGCTCTGGCAGCCGTTTCTGCTCCGCCAGCTCATCCAGCGCAATGCCGGTAATGAGCGTGTATTGGACTTCCCGCTTGCGGATTACCGTCTGCACACTATCCAGGCACGCTTCCATCGTCAGGGACGCATTGTAAGGCGACTGAAGCTGATAGACGATGTCCGCGATGCTGTCCAGGGTGACACCCCGCCGGTTGAGCCATTGCTCGGCCAAATCGAGCGGCATGGCCATCCCCTCCCTTCCCTGTCCTCCGTTCGGACTTGTCTCCTGCATCTGAGACGTATCTAAAATGTATGCGGAAGGGCGGGGAAATGTTCACCGCTTCATCATTATTTTACGCGTACGCTTCCTTCGCCGAAGAGCGCCTCGATGCGCTTGAACAGGTCCGGCGAAGGCTTCAGCGCGTACGAGTCGTTCAGCGCGAGCAGCTGCTGTTCGCGCTCGTAGAACAGCACGGTCGGCAGCGGGCCGGGCTGCGTCTGGAGGAGCCGCTTGAGCTCCTCCAGCAGCTCCGGCCGCTCGCGGTCGGCCGTAATCTTGATGTAGACGCGCTGGCGCTTCGCCCCGCGCGGCGCGCCCTTGGCGCCGGAGCCCGCCGATGGCGCCTGCTGCGGCTGGCGGGCCGGAGCCGGGCGCTGCGGCGCAGCGCGGTGTCCGGCGGCTTCGGCCGCTACGGGCGCATCGCCGTCCGGCACGCGCATCCCTGCGGCAAGCGGCTTGCGCCGCCGGGCGGCGATGCGCTTCGCCAGGCCGGAGACCGCGCCGGCCTCGAGCGGCACCACCTCGTGGGCGAGCAGCTTGAAGCCCTCGTCCTCAAGCTGCACCTTCGCCTGCACCGCCACGAGCGCGCCCTTGCCAACGAGCCGCTCCGCCCGCTTCCACACTTCCGGGAACAGCACGACCTCGGCCCGTTCCACGCGGTCCTCCAGCTCGGCGAAGGCCATCGGCTTGCCCTTTTTCGTCGTAATGGTGCGGAGCGACACGATCATGCCGGCGACGATGCACTCGCTCTCGTCAGGCGCTTCGTGCAGATCGACGAGCCGGTCGGTGTCGAGCTCCTCCAGCAATTGATCATATTCGTCCAGCGGATGCCCGGACAAATAGAGACCGAGCAGCTCCCGCTCCAGCTCCAGCTGCTGCGACATTGTAAGCGGCTGGACATCGGGATAATCAATCGTCCAGTTGTTCACCTCGACGAGATCGAGGAATTGGATCTGCAAATCTTCCCGATCCTTGCGCCACTTCGCGGCTGCCTCCAGCGTCTCGTCGATCATGGCGAGCAGTTGGGCGCGGTGGCCCGGCAAGGAATCAAAGGCTCCGCCTTGGATGAGCGACTCGATAACCCGGCGGTTGCAGACCCGCAGATCGACCCGCTGGCAAAAATCGAGCAAATCCGCATAAGGCCGTTCCTGCCGCTCGCGAATAATGCTCTCGATCGCCAGCGTGCCGACATTCTTGATCGCGCCCAGGCCGAAGCGAATGCCGCCCGCAACCGGGGTGAACGGCACGAAGCTCTCATTGACATCCGGCGGCAGCACCTCGATGCCGAGCCGCCGGCAATCGTCGATATATTCCGCCACCTTCCGGTGGCTGCCCATATTGGCCGTCAACATGGACGCCATGAATTCTGTCGGATAATGCGTCTTCAGATAAGCCGTCTGGAAGGCAAGCACGGCATACGCCGCCGCATGGGCACGCGGGAAGCCGTAGTCGGCGAAGCGGACGATCATGTCGTACACCCGGTTCGCTTCTTCCGCCGAATAGCCTTGCCCCAGACTGCCTTCCACGAAATGCTGGCGCTGCTGATCCAGCACTTCACGCTTCTTCTTCGATACGGCCCGCCGCAGCAGATCCGCTTCCCCCAGGCTGAATCCCGCCATCTGCGAAGCGATATGCATAATCTGCTCCTGGTAGACGATAATGCCGTAGGTATCCCGGAGAATCGGCTCCAGATCGGGATGCGGGTATTCCACCGGCTTCAGGCCGTGCTTCCTCTGAATAAAATTCGGGATGAACTCCATCGGACCCGGCCGGTACAGAGCGAGGACAGATATGATATCCTCGAACGAGGACGGCTTCAATTCCCGCAGCACGCGGCGCATGCCGGCCGATTCCAATTGGAATACGCCCGTCGTATCCCCCTTGCCCAGAAGAGCATAGGTGGCCGGATCCGTATCGTCGAGCGCGTTCAGGCTGATCTCGTCCCCCGTATCCTTCTTCACCCAGCCAAGCGTGCGCTCGATGATCGATAAGGTGCGCAGGCCGAGGAAGTCCATCTTCAGCAGCCCGACCGCTTCCAAATGCTCCATCGAATACTGCGTAAGCGCCGCATGCTCCGTCCCGGCCTGGAGCGGCACGTAATGGGTCAGCGGCTCCCGGCTGATGACGACGCCAGCCGCATGGGTCGACGCGTGGCGCGGCATCCGTTCCACCTTCGCCGCCATGTCGAGCAGCTCGCCGATGCGGGGCTGGCGCTCCTTCCATTCACGCAGCTCGCTGCTGGCGTTCAGAGCCTTCGCCAGCGTCATGCCTACCTGGTTCGGGATCAGCTTGGCGGCCCGATCCGTCTCGTTATACGGCACGTTCAGCACCCGGCCGACATCCCGTACGGCCGCTCGCGCGGCCATCGTGCCGAAGGTGATGATCTGCGCCACTCGATCATGGCCGTATTTGTCTGCCACATAGCGGATGACCTCGTCGCGCCTCTCGTCATTGAAGTCGATGTCGATATCCGGCATCGTAATCCGTTCCGGGTTGAGGAACCGCTCGAACAGCAGCCGGTATTTGAGCGGATCCACATTCGTAATACGCAGGCTGTAGGCGACCAGACTGCCGGCGGACGAACCCCGGCCGGGTCCGGTCATAATGCCCTGCTCATGCGCGAAGCGGATGAAATCCCACACGATGAGGAAATAATCGGAGAACCCCATCTTCTCGATCGTGTCGAGCTCATAGTTCAGCCGCTCCTGCGCGGCCGTACGGAACTCCTCGTCCGACCAGGCGGGCAGCTCCGCATAGCGCCGTTCAAGCCCTTCCTGACACAGCTGGCGCAAATAATCAGGGGCGGACAGCCCCGGCGGCAGCGGCTCGAAGGAAGGAAGAATCGAGGCTCCAAGGTCCAGCGTCACCTGACACTCCTCTGCAATGCGCACCGTATTGGCCACCGCCTCCGGAACGTGGCGGAACAGCGCGTTCATCTCCTCCGCCGACTTGAAATACATCTGGGTCGTCCCCATTTTCAGCCGATCCTCGTCTTCCTTCGTCTTGCCCGTGCCGATGCAAATGAGGACATCCTGCACCGCGGCGTCCTCTTCCTCCATATAGTGCACATCATTCGTCACCGTAAGCGGGATGCCCGTCTCCTCGCTGAGCGCGACAAGGCCGAGATTGACCTTCTTCTGCTCAGGCAGCCCGTGGTCTTGCAGCTCGAGATAGAATCCGTCCTTGAAAATATCGCGGTAACGCTCCGCCGCCTCGCGGGCGGCCTCTGCTCGCCCGTGGAGCACATGCTGGGACACCTCTCCTCCAAGGCAGGCGCTCAGCGCGATGATGCCGTCCGCATGCCGGCGCAGCGTGTCCATGTCCACCCGGGGCTTGTAATGAAATCCTTCCAAATGCCCGATGGACGTAATCCGCATCAGATTGCGATAGCCTTCTTCATTTTTTGCCAGGAGAATCAGGTGATAGTTCGGCTGCTCCTTGCGGGAGCCCTTATCATGAAGCGACCCGGCCGTAACATAAGCTTCCATGCCAATAATTGGCTTGACTCCGTGCGCAAGGCAAGCTTTGTAGAAGGCGATGGTCCCGTACATGACCCCATGATCCGTAAGCGCCAGCGCTTTCATCCCATATTGAGCCGCCCGTGCGGCCAGATTCTCGATGCGGGCCGCACCGTCAAGCAGGCTGTATTCACTGTGAACATGCAGGTGCACGAACGGTTCCATAGCCTTCCCCTCCTTCTTATGCCGTGCCATGTATGGGAACATATTTTCGTCTATCTTGTATTGTATCATATTTTTTCACGGAAATTCTATATATGTATAAAGGACATCTTGTCCGCAGGCACCCGCGGGAGCAGGAAAGGAGAAGCCATTCAATGGGTACGTTTCTGTCCAAAGCGCTTATCGATTTTTTTATCGCCTTCGGTGTTGTGCTGGGCGGATCAATACTAGCCGGCATCGGAGCCGTCGTCGCGCTGCAATCGCCGATCGATACGATGCAGCATATTTCCGAGCAGCTGAAAATATGGGCCGTCGTCGCCGCCGTAGGCGGAACGATCGACCCGATACGTGTCATCGAAAGCAACTTCCTGGACGGGAACCTCTCCCCGGTGTTCAAGCAGCTGCTCTACATCCTCGTCTCCTTCATCGGCGCCCATATGGGAACCGAGATGATTCAATGGATATGCCGAAGCCGAATCTAGCCGCAGAAGGGTGCCGTCAGCGAGAGGAGGCGGGCCTATGCGGCTGAAGGCAGTACCTAGATGGCTGGGCGACATCGCGCTCGTCCTGGTCGGAGCCGTCATTGGGGCGGCGGTATACCACGCCATGCACCTGCACCAATTCAACGAGTTGATGATGATGAATATCGATCTGCAGGACAGGCTGGCCCACTATAAGGCGGAGGCGGAGGATCTGCTTCGCTACAAGAATCGGCGGACGATTATCAAGAGCATCGAGGTTCATATTTATGAGCCCGCTACGGGCACGGCTCTTCCCCAGGCCCATGAGACCGAGATTCGGCGCCGCCTGCTCAAGGATTTATCCGGCTTGAAGGGCAGGGACGTCTTCCAGATTGACGAACATTCGAAGCTGGTCGAGGGTCTCTTGGCCCACAAGATATATCCCGATGTGCAAGAGAAGGACTACACCGTGCTGCTGCGCACGATGCTTGTCACCGAGGGCGTGCTTCACGTGTGGGTCGATGTCAAACTTTATATTCCGGCGAAGGTGTCCTAAATATTGGGATGAGGCGCAATCTGTGATACACTAGGGACAGCCAGAAGCTATGAAAAGCAAGTGAGAAGGAGAGTTCTTCCTGATGGAATGGATTCAATGGACGCTATTCCTGTTATTGTGCATCACATCCGTGCTGTCCGTCTTTTTCAGCATCCGCTCCCGGCGGCAGACGGACACGGTGCTCCGCGGCCTGTTCACGGCCAGAATGAACATCTGCATGGGACTGATGCTGCTCTGCCTGGCCGGCATTCAGGCGATCGCGTACTCCGCCTCGACGATGCGCATCATTGTCGGTGCCGCCGTTATGCTGATCGGACTGTTCAATCTGCTGGCCGGAGTGCGCAACCATATGCATTTCCAGCGCATTCTTGACGGGGTCGGCTCCTCGAAATAAGCCCGTCATACATCCGTGCGTCACGCGTCAGCGCGCGACAATAGCCTCTGCCCGAGATGGGCAGAGGCTATTCGCCGGTGAAAGACGGGGATCAGTCGTGATCGATCGACTGCATCGTCATCATCGCTTTGGCCGCCAGCACCTCTCCATGCCGAATCTCGACCTCCAGCTTGCAGAACTTCCGGCTCATTTCGATCAATTGAGGCTTCAGGGTAACGACATCTTCAATCTGGAGCGGACGGACGAAATACGTGGTGATATTGTCCATCACATGATCGTAGCTTCGCATCTCCTTGACCGCCCTCAGCGCGGCTTGCGTCATCAGCGTCGTCAGTATGCCCTCCGACACCGCGCCGAAGCCGTTGACCATCTGGGGCGTAATCCCCCCACGGAACATCGGATTGCCTTCCTCGTCCCGCTGCTCCTCAAATCCGTTCCATATCAAATCAACGAACGTCTCCCCCAATTGCGTCTCCTGACGCGCGTCACGCAGCGCGCTCAGCACCTCGCGGCGCGTTACGACGGCAATCAGCTTGCGGCTCCGATCGACGACAGGCAGCAGCTCCACCCCTTCCCACACCATCGTATGGGCGGCCGTCGCCAGCGTCATCTGCAGCGTGGCCGTCAGCGGGCTGCGAGTATATAGCTTCTCGATGGTCTGCTGCGAATCCGCACCAAGCATATCCTTGTACGTCATCATCCCGATAACGCGGTTCCATTCGTCCACGACCGGGAAGCGGCTGTGCCCCGTCTCTTCCCGCATCCGCTCGAAATCCTGCACCGTGCTCGAAGGACGCAGCACATACATTTTCGATTTCAACGTAACGATATCCTCGATGATCATGATCTTCTTCTTGATTAACCGGTCGAACAGCGCACGGTTAATGATCGAGGCGACGGTGAACGTGTCATATTTCGACGAAAAAATCGGCAGATTCAGCGCATCGGCCAACAGCTTGACCTCGCGGCTGGTGCCGAATCCCCCGGTGATAAGAACGCCCGCGCCGTGCTGTAGGGCAAGCCGGTGGGCATCCTCCCGGTTGCCGACGATAAGCAGGCTGCCGGCATCGATATAGCGCTCCATCGCGTCGAGCTTCATCGCCCCGATGACATATTTGTTCAGCGTCTTCTCAAGACCTTTGCCGCCGCCCAGTACATGTCCGCCCAATATGTCGACCACTTCACCGAAGGTCAGGTTGTCCGACATATTACGCGGCTTTTTCTCGACGCGGACCGTTCCTATCCGCTCCTTCGTAATGACGATGCCGATGCTCTCCGCCTCCTTGACGGCGCGGTAAGCGGTCCCCTCGCTCACCGACATCTCCTTCGCCAGCTTGCGCACCGATATTTTCGTTCCCGGCTTCAAGCCCTCGATATGATGCAGCAACTGCTCATACTTCGTAACCGTCCCATCATTCCCTTCCATCTGTTACACCCCCGAACTCCGAACTGTTGTACTCTGTATTCATGATAGCACATCTTCAAAGAACGATGCAAAAAAAACGAGTCCGGCACTTGCATCCCATAGCATTCAAGGTAATACACCCTTCATCAAACTGCTCCTCATGCGGAGAACTATGAAGTGGCGCCTCATATTCAGGCGGCATTCAATTATAACAGCAGCTTCTTTCCCGACTCCTTGAACTGTTGAAAGATATAATGAAAAAAATGACCGGTTCACCGCCATTTAACGCCCTTCTCTCTTTGTTTGCTCTCCCGTTCAGTCAGGTACCCCAGGCATACTGGACGGCGGAGAACCCAACCAAAGAAAGTACCCTCCAGCTATCTTATGATTACTATCCCATCGAATCAGGTCTCCTTGCTGTCTTACGTTCACTATCCCATCAGATCAGGTGCCCCTTACTGTCTTTCGTTCACTATCCCGTTAAGTCAGGAGAGTCCAATCGACTTCTTTCAACACATCAAATTTCATCATCCTGGTTCAAACAACTGGTCAATGCCCATCTCTGGTTCAATCCTGACTTTTCTCGCAGGAACGGAACTATTCCAGGAAGCTACATCTATTCATCAAAATTTATCAAAATAAGGCGTGAAACTCTGGTTCACTGATTCGTCCATCGTGAACGGCGTTAGGGGTGTCAGGATGAGGGCGCTGGTTGAGTCATCGCGTTCTTTCTCTGAGTCGTTGGGATATTGGTCATAAGAGGCAAATAAGGGTACTAGTTTTATCCGCGATACGCCAGGTTTTTTCATTCCGGTAGTAACGGCTACTTGTCCTTGCTGTCCTGTGGAGATACTCGTCATTGCGCAAAATTATAACCGCCCATTAAAAAAGACGGTCACTTTATCTCGTCCACCTCAAAGAGTTCCGAATATTTACAGTATACTTCGTGACCATGTTGCCATCCTGAAAAAGAAAGATATAGGAAAACCAATTCCCCAGCTCCGATGGAAAAATATACCAATCAGTTCCTCTCATCATTCATGGCGAAATCGACAAGCAGATTCATTATTTCTTGTTCACTTCTCAATGCAGTAGTCCTCCGTTCTACCCTTTATCTGAGGTAAAAAGAATAACAGAGTGCCAATACGGCCGCATCCCTTGAACGAAGGCTTACATTTGTTGCTTTTTTCATAACAGACATCAATACCACGCGCGTGTTTTTCTTATTCGACGTTTTATTTTCATATTCCTTGCCTTCTCAGGTACGAACCATTGCCCATCAACGGTTACAAACGAAAAAAGACGCGGGAACGAAATGTTCCCAGCGTCTTTCTTCTTGCCGGCACCTATATTAACCTTTTTCACGATTTTTCTCTCTATCGGTACGGGCTGCGGCCGAATCGTCAACCGGTCATTGCGGTTCCGTCAATCGACGGCTCCGTCTTCGCCAGCTTCCGGTGGCTGAGAATGAAATAGATCCAGCTGCCGAGAAGCGACAGCACGAGGAAGATGGACAGCTTGCCGAGATTCAGCCAGACGTATTGGATGTCGCCCAGCGACACGACGCCGCGGAAGGCCCGGATCGTGTAAGTCATCGGGAACCAAGGGTGCAGCATCTGGAAAAATTTCGGCGTTAATTCAATCGGGAAGGTGCCTGCGGTCGAGGACAGCTGGAACACGAGCAGCAAAATGATAATGAAGCGCCCTACGTTCCCGAATGAGGTAATGAAAAATTGGATCATGGCAAAGAACGTTAAGCTCGTAACGAGACAAACGACGAAAAACATCGGCACGTTCGTCACCGGCAAATGAATCACATGGAGGACGACCAATCCGGCAATGGCAACCTGCAGAACGCTCTCCACCGTCATGAATCCGTATTTGCTCGTCATCCAGGCGGTGCCGGAAGGCGGCCGGGTGTAGGTCTCCCGCAGCGGGTAGACCATCGAGAACATCAATGCCCCGACGAAAAATCCAAGCGACAAAAAATACGGAGCCATGCCTACGCCGTAGGTCGTGACATCATGATTCGCGACTTTATCGCTGCCAACCGGGGACGTAATCATTTCATACGTCTTATCGGTCGGGTTCTGCTGCGCTTTATCCGCGCCTTCCTGTAGCTTCTGGCGAAGCTCCGCGCCGCCGGATAAAAGCTGCTCCTGACCGTCCAGCAACTGCTCGAATCCGCCGTTGATTGCATCCTTCGCTTGATCGACCTGATTCAGCATCTCGCTCATCTTGACGAAGATCATCTCCTGCACCTTATTGGCGGCTTCCTTCAGCTTCATCTCCGCCATGTCGTGCAGCAGATCTCGCGCCATCGGCTCCAGATTGTTCACCTTGTCGTCGGCCGCCTGATGAATCTTTGTGAGAATCTCCGGCGTCATCCGATCCAGCTCGTCATTCGCTTTCCGATGGAGGCCCGCCACGACCTGCGGCTCGTACTCCATCCATTTGGAATCGACCGTATCATGAAGCTTGTCGGTAAGCTGTTTCAATTTTTCCTGATAAATATCTTCGGCAACGAGATGCGCTTTGGCCAGCAGCTTCGGAGCCAGCTCATTCGCTTTGGACATCGCTACCTGCTGTGCGAGCGAACGCACCTGCGGATAGACCTGGTCGAATTTCTGGTCTGCTGCCTGATGCAGCTTGGCGAGCAGTGCGGGCTTCAACTTGTCGAGCTCCTTGTTGACCATGTTGTTCAAATCCTGCTTCACCTTGTCGCGCAGCTGCTCCAGATTGACCTGAGTCAGATTTTCCTCGACCTGGGATCGAACCTGTTCCAGCTGCTTCTTCATCGCCTCCCACTGCTGCTGGAGCTCTGGGGGCAGCTTCTCGCCGATGGGCTTAAGCTTCTCTTCCAGTTGATCGAGATTTGCCTGGATGTTATCCAGCTGCTCCTTCCCGCGCTTGATGGCATCGTCGAAGATCTGATCCACTTTCTCATCAATATAACGGTTCAGCGTCGAACGGATTGAGCTGTCAACATTCGCATACTCCTTGTCAATAATGCTGTGCATCTTCACCCGGGCAGCCGGCTCCATGTCGGCAATCGACTTGTCGACCTCCTGACTGATTTTGCCCAACACCTGGTTGAGGTTGCTATTATACGCAGTGTCGATTTCCTGATGCAGCTTCTTGCGAATCTCATCTCCATAGACGGCGGATTGCTTGTCGATCTGCGCATGAAGCTTCTCCTTCGACAATGGCGAGTACTCATTGACCATGTCGTCGATCCGCGTATGGACGGTATCATATACAATCTTGGTATACTTCTCGGCTTCGGTATCGATGTCTTGATGGACCTTTTTCATCAGTTCGGGCTTCTTCGTATCCATCGTTTTGTCTATTTCATCATGAATCAGTTGATCGAGCTTCTTCTCGTTCTCGGCCAGCATCTTCTCGACCATCGTCTCCGCTTCCGCCGTCTTCGAGTCGACCTGCGCATTCAATTCGTCCCGGAACATCTCGATTCCGGCGCCCAACTGGCTGAGACCGTCTTCGATTTTACCGGCCCCTTCGCTGGCGGCGCCTAATCCTTCGGCGACGGTATCGATCGCATTGAACATCTGCTCAACATAGGTCTCCGTCACCTTTTGCGACAGCTCCGACTTGATGCTCTGCACGACCTTGTCAGAGATTTGGCCGGACAAGAAATTATAGCTGCTATTCTCCTTATAGATCAGATTCATCGGCTTCGGATTGGGGTCGAGAATCGTGGTCGCGTTGTGCGACATCTCTTCCGGCACGATAATAAGCAAATAATACTTGTTCTCGCTTAATCCGCGCTCACCCTCCTTGCGCGACACGAAATGGAAGTCCACCGCATCATTGCTATGCAGCTTCTCAATCAGCTCATGCCCGATCGCAATCTCCTTGCCTTCATACGTCACCGGCCGGTCCTCATTAACGATTGCGACAGGCATGTTTTTGACATTGCTGTACGGATCCCAGTTCGCCACCAAATAGACGCCACTGTACAACAGCGGGATAACCAGGAGACCGAGTATCGGAATCAGGACATCCTTCGACCGGATGACCCCCATTAATTCCGACCAAAAAAACCGAAGACTCTTCATGCTGTCACCTCCTCACTGACCGAATGACCATTTTGTTAAAATAGTTCTGACACCGCAGATGTTTGATATTATACCGCCCGCCTTTTCAGAATTCAAACAGATTATTTCTGGCAATTACCCTTAAAATGGTTCGAAACTGGATTAAAATTGATATAAAAACGGCGATTTTCTCTTGTTTATAAAAATTTGCTACGGTCAAGTTCGCTGCATGAAAGAGTGGAGCGCGCATCGGCGCTTGAAGCTACGAAGAATGTATGCGAAGGGAATTCAGAACATGAAAAAACCTCCCTCTTCCTCAACGGGAAGAGGGAGGCATAGCCAGCCCATGTCGATTGCTGTTGATATTATATTACCGCTTGCCCGGCTCATATGGCGCGCCAAGCGCAGACGGCGAATTGCTCTTGCCGGCCGTGAAGATCAGCACGAGGAGCGTCAGCACATACGGTAGCATGTAAAATACTTCCGTCGGTACCGCATTGGCGAAGGAGTACAGCTGAACCTGATCTCGCAGCGCCTGCGCGAAGCCGAAGAACAACGCTGCGCACGTCGCGCCGATCGGATTCCAGCGGCCGAAGATAACCGCCGCCAGCGCGATATACCCCTGGCCGGAGATCGTATTGGACGCGAAGCTGCTGTTCGCTGTCAAAGCAATCGTCGCTCCGCCCAAGGCGGCAATCGATCCGCCGACCATGACGGACCAGCCGCGCAGCCGATTGACCTTCACCCCGGCCGTGTCCGCCGCTCCCGGGTGCTCGCCGACCGCCCGCAGCCGCAGGCCGAGCGGCGTCTTGAACATCACGTAATAGACGATGATGACGAACAGGAGCGCGATATACGTCGTCGGATACGACTGGAAGAACGCTCTACCCACGAACGGAATATCACTCAGCCAAGGAATGTGAATCCGGTGGAACACATGGCTGAGGACCGGCGTCTCGGCCGCCCCGTTGAAGATGAGCTTCACCAGGAAGAAGGTTGAGCTGGCGGCGAGCATATTGACCACGATACCGCTAATGACCTGATTCGCCTTGAAGCGAACCGAGGCAATGACATGAATGCCTGAGAAGATGACCGTAAAGATAAGCGCGGCCAGACAGCCCAGCCATGGGGAAGCCGCACCCAGTCCTGCCTGTTCGGCGTAATAAGCCACAACCGCGGAGGAAAACGCGCCTGACACCATGAAGCCTTCCAATCCGAGGTTGATAACCCCCGAACGCTCCGCAATGAGTCCGCCGAGCGCGGCGAAGACGAGTGCTGTTGCAAATACGAGAGTTCCGTTGATTAAAGATCCAAGCAATTCCATCTGTTATCCCTCCCGCTTCGCCTTTTTGGAACGTGAAAACCGTGCTAACAACCAGCGAATCATGCCTGGAGCCGCGGCGAAGAAGATGATGATGCTGATGACCATCTTGATGACCTCGCCAGGAACGTCCGCTCCGAAGCTCATGCCCTGCGCTCCGTACATTAACGCCCCGAACAGCGCGGCGGCCAACAGGACGCCCAGCGCGCCGTTCATGCCAAGCAGCGCGACGGCGATACCGTCAAAGCCGATACCGGAAGTAACGGAGGAGATAGCCATATATTTGAAGACGCCCAGCACTTCCAGCGTTCCGATCATGCCGCCCAGCATCCCCGAGAGGAAGAACGTCCGGGTAATGACCTTGGACACGCTCATGCCGGCATATTCCGCCGCATGTCTGTTATTCCCTACGGCGCGGGTCTCATACCCCCACTTCGTCCGGTTCATATATAAGTGGTACCCGATAATAGCGACGATGACGATAAAGAACCCCCAATGAACGCGGGCCCCGCTCATCAAATCGCTGAGCCAGCCGATCTGGATGCTGGCCGATTCCTGGATGCTCTGCGAACGGGACGTTCCCGATTCCGCCATGAACGCCTTGATGACTATATGGCTGAGATAGAGCGCGGTCCAGTTCAGCATGATGCAGGAGATAACCTCGTTAATGCCCCGCTTCGTCTTGAGCAGACCGACAAGCGCGCCCCACAGCCCGCCCAGAATCGTGCCGGCGATAATGGCGACGATGCCGTGCAGAATCGGCGGCAGTGATATCATATTGCCTACGATGAGCGCACCGAGCGAGCCCATCACAATCTGGCCGTCTACCCCGATGTTGAACATACCCGCACGGAACGCAATCGCTACGGCCAATCCGGCGAAGATAAGCGGAACGATCGCCCGCAACGTCTCTCCCATGTCATAGGCGGAGCCAAATATTTTCTCAACCAGCGACTGATATGCAAGCAGCGGATTATAACCTCCGGCAAGCATAACGAGAGCTCCGATAAGAATACCGAGGATGATGGCCACGAGAGAGATGATAACCGATTCTTTGGCTAGCATCGATTTAAGTTTGTTCATGACGTTCCCCCCCTTGATGCTTGCCGGCCATCATGAGACCCAGCTCCTGGTCTGTCGTTGTCTCCGGCGTCGTCTCTCCGACAATGCGCCCGTCGAACATGACGAGGATGCGGTCGGCCACATTCAATATCTCTTCCAGCTCGAACGACACGAGCAGGACCGCCTTGCCTGCGTCGCGCTGGGCGATTAATTGCTTATGCACGAATTCGATCGCCCCGACGTCCAGCCCCCGTGTCGGCTGGGCTGCGACGAGCAGCTTCGGATCTTTGTCGATCTCGCGCGCGATAATGATCTTCTGCTGGTTCCCGCCGGACATCGCCCGCACCAGTGTATGGATGCTTGGCGTCCGAATATCGAAATGCTCGACATACCGTTCCGCCACCTGTTCAATCGCCTGCTGATCCATCAAGCCTTTGCGGCTGAACTTCGGGCTGTCATATGATTTGAGCACGGCATTCTCGCTTACGTCGAAATCGAGCACCAGCCCATGCTTATGCCGATCCTGAGGGATGTAAGAGATACCCTTGTCCGAAGCGGCACGCGGAGACACGTCCGTCACATCCTGGCCAGCCAGCCGGATATGCCCGCCCGCGGTCCGGCGCATGCCGGTTATCGCTTCAATCAGCTCATTCTGACCGTTGCCGTCCACGCCCGCGATACCGACAATCTCTCCGGCGCGCACTTGGAAGCTGACGTTGTCCACGGCATGCTGCCCGTGCTCGTCCTTCACGATTAGGTTATCAACCTGAAGCATGACATCCTGCGGTGAAGCCGGCGCCTTGTCTGTCTTGAATTCGACATGCTTGCCAACCATCTTCTCGGCTAGCATCTCCGGATCCGTCTCAGACACCTTCACGGTATCAATGACTTTGCCGCGGCGGATAATCGTGCAGCGGTCCGCAACCTCCATTATTTCCTTCAGCTTGTGCGTAATGAGCAGAATCGACTTGCCTTCCGCCGCCAGCCGCTTCATAATGTGCAGCAGCTCATCGATCTCTTGCGGCGTCAGCACCGCGGTTGGCTCATCGAAAATAATAATCTCGGCGCCGCGGTACAGCGTTTTCATAATTTCGACCCGCTGCTGCATGCCGACCGAAATCGATTCGATGACCGCCTCCGGCTTCACATTCAGCCCATACTGCTCAGACAGCTGGCGTATTTTAAGGGCAGCGCCCTTTAAATCCATCTTTATGCCTCGCGTCGGCTCCATGCCGAGCACGATATTTTCCGTAACCGTAAAAGGGTGAACAAGCTTGAAATGCTGATGCACCATGCCGATGCCGCATTCAATCGCCTTGTTCGGGCCGTCCATCACAATCGGCCGGCCGTTCAGTTCAATACTGCCTTCATCAGGCTGATACAATCCGAATACGATATTCATCAATGTCGATTTGCCGGCGCCGTTTTCGCCGAGAAGCGCATGAATTTCGCCTTTTTTCAACTGCAAGCTGATTTGATCGTTTGCTACAATGCCGGGAAAGCGCTTTGTAATTCCTTTCAATTCCAGTATGATATCTCCCTTGTGCATATGGCGTTCCCCTCCGTAACACATCTCCCCGCCGCTCTAGCGGCGGGGAGACGGTATGGTGAAATTAAGTCGTCGGCACTTCAATCTCGCCGTTTACAATTTTTGCACGGTATTCTTCGACTTTGTCCAATATATCCTTAGGCACGTTTTTGTCGGAAGTCGGCGCAATATCGACGCCTTTTTCCTTCAGGCCCATAGAAGTGACTTGGCCGCCAGGGAAGTTGCCGTCCGCCAACGCCTTGGAAATCGTATATACCGCTTCGTCGACCTTCTTAATCATCGAGGTCAGCGTCACATCGTCGCCGAACTCAAGCGACTGGTCCTTGTCTACGCCGATAACCCAGACGCTGTCGCCGCGCTTCACACGCTCTTTGGCTTCATTGAATACCCCGTTGCCTGTCAAGCCGGAAGCGTGGAAAATAATATCGACGCCGTCGTCATACAACGTGGAAGCAGCCGATTTCCCCATATCGACGCGGGTGAATTGCCCCGTGTAAATCGCTTTGAAGGAAGCATCCGGATTAACCGCCTTGACGCCTTCGCGGAAGCCGGCTTCGAAGCGCTTGATAACCGGAATTTCCATGCCGCCGACGAATCCGATTTTGTTTGACTTCGTCATCGATCCGGCGATAACGCCGACCAGGAACGCGCCTTCGTTTTCTTTGAAGGAGACGGAAGCGACGTTCGGCACGATGATTTCCGAATCGACGATACCCAGCTTCGCGTCTGGATTCTCGTTGGCAATCTTCGTTACCGCATCATCCAGCGTATAAGCCGTGGCCCAGGTCAAGTCGTAGCCGCCCTTGACGAACTGGTTCAAGCTCGGATTGACTTCACCGTCATTTTTCGGCTCCAAATATTTGACTTCATAGCCGAAGTCGTCGCGCAGCTTCTGCAGGCCTTCCCAAGCGCTCTGGTTGAACGATTTATCATTCACGCTTCCCAGATCGGTAACCATCCCGACCTTGAGCTTCTTCCCGCCGTCTTCAGCGCCTTCGCCGCCGCCAGCGTTCGTGCCCCCGGATTTGTTGCCGCAGCCGGCCAGAGCGAAGGTGAACAATAGCATCGCTGATAATACCAACAACATCGATTTCTTCATTGACAAGTTCCCCCTTGAGATTAATCAATCCTTCTTCGTCTTGCATCTATCTAAAGCGAGCACGTCAGCGGGCCGCCAACAGCGATAAAAAGCTGGTCCCGTGACCTGTTCCCGTGACGCCGAAGTTGTCTGCCAGCGTAGCGGCCAAGTCGGCAAAGGTCGAGCGTACTCCGATGGAAGCGGTCTTGCCCGCAAACGTCGGATTGTAGATTAGAATCGGCACATACTCGCGTGTATGATCCGTTCCTGCATGAATCGGGTCGTTGCCGTGATCGGCCGTAATGATGAGCAGGTCTTTCTCGCCGACCCGTTCCATCATCTCCGGCAGCGCTCGGTCGAACTCCTCCAGGCAGCGGGCGTAGCCCTCCGGATCGCGCCGGTGTCCGTACAGAGAATCGAAATCAACCAGGTTGGTAAAGATCAATCCTTTCCCTGCATCTCCTAAGCGCTCAATCGTCGTCTCCATGCCGTGTGAATTGCTCTTGGTAGGATAGGAGTGATTGATTCCGCTTCCGGAGAAGATATCGTTAATTTTCCCCACGGATACCACTTCATACCCGCCCTCGGAGATGAAATTTAGAACCGTCTTCGCCGGCGGAGCAAGTGCGTAATCATGACGATTGGCGGTCCGCTTGAAGTTGCCCGGCTCACCGACGTACGGCCGCGCGATAATGCGTCCGACGGCATATGGCGCGGTCAGCGTCATCTCCCTAGCGATCTCGCATGCCGCATACAGCTCTTCCAGCGGAATAATGTCTTCATGCGCCGCAATCTGGAATACGCTGTCCGCGGACGTGTACACGATCCAGGCGCCGGTGCGCATCTGCTCTTCACCGTACTCATTCAGCACATCCGTCCCGGAAGCAGGGCGGTTGCAGAGCACCTTGCGTCCCGTCTTCTCCTCGAAAGCCTTGATGAGCGGCTCGGGAAATCCTTCCGGATAAACCTCGAATGGAATGTCGACATGCAGGCCCATCAACTCCCAATGGCCGGTCATCGTATCTTTGCCGACGGAAGTCTCGGCCATTTTGCCATAGAAGGCCAGTGGAGTTTCGGCGGGAGGAATATGCGGCAGGTCCGCGATATTGCCCAGACCGAGCGCCTGAAGATTCGGAAGCTGAATTGTCGGTACGCGCTCCGCAATATGGCCGAGCGTGTGAGAGCCGACGTCTCCAAAGCGTTCCGCATCGGGAAGCTCTCCGATTCCTACACTATCCATGACGACGACACATATTCGTTCAAACATGTTTACCACTCCTCTTCTGTTATCCAAGTTGTCTAATCGGACACCCGCGCCGGTACTTGGCTTATCCGGCGAATGTCATGTAATATATAGATGTATAAATGTAATTATGGTTTTTCGACAGGCAATATATCCATATTCCTGCCGATGAAAGGAGAATCCATGCTCAGCAGTTTACAGCACGTTTTTTTGTTACAAGACTTATCACAGGAGGATTGCGACAATATCCTTCCCCTGCTGAAAACCCGAACCTATAAGAAGAACCAGGTGCTCATCCATGAAGATGATGATAGTTCTGATATATATATTTTGCGGGAAGGACTAGTAAAAGTATATCGTCTTTATCACGACAAGGAAATTATTTTAAACTTCCAGTTCCCCGGCGATATCATCGGCGAGATGGAAACCATCGCTACCTACCCTCGCCGCGTCGCTACCGTAGAAACGATGGAGACCTCCCATTTCTGGGTCATGAACCGATCAGATTTCAACGCGATCATGGACAGACACCCGTCGGTAATGAAGAGAGCCTATAACCGGCTGCTCGATCACTTGAGCAATATGAACAACAAAGTCCGCTACCTGTCTTATCTCGACGTGCGATTGAAGCTGGCGAACTTGCTCCTGGATCTGTATTACAACCTGGGCAAGCCTGCTGAATCCGCTTACAAGATCGATTGTAAAGTGACGCATCACCTCTTGGCCAACATGATTGGTGTGACCCGGGAATCGATCTCGAAGGTCATGCGCGATCTGCAGGACGAAGGTGTGCTGATGATGAATCAGAAATACATTTACATTACCGACTTGGAGAAGCTGCAATCGATGTGCGATGACATGGATGATTCGCCCGCTTACCGCAAATGGCGTTCGCAAGATATCTTCCAACCGTAAAAATCCATGGTGCCGAATACGCGCCATGCATGCATAGAACTGATGGCGGCTGCCGACGATAAGGTCGGGGCCGTTTGTCATATCTTGATTATAATTGGCGAAGAAGACGCATTCAGTTACCAACCCGTCAATAATTTGGTGAAATTGTTCACAGAATATAAGGGCCGCCATCACGGTTTTTCAATCCGTGTTCATGGTATCGTATAAATACAAGTAACCGTTTTCATATTAATAACGGTTCTAAATTTATTTTGTGAAGGACAATGGAGGGATTCAGCATGAGTATTCATTTGGAAGCACAAGTTGGAGATATTGCACCCGTCGCCTTGATGCCTGGCGATCCTCTTCGCGCGAAGTACATCGCAGAAACGTTCCTTGAGAACGCCGTTTGCTACAACCAGGTTCGCGGCATGCTCGGATACACAGGAACCTATAAAGGACATAAAGTATCGATTCAAGGCTCCGGCATGGGGATTCCTTCCTTCTCCATATACGCGACGGAATTGATCAAAGATTATGGATGCAAGACCATCATCCGCATCGGAACATGCGGCGCGATTCAAGAAGACGTGAAGCTGCGCGACGTGCTGCTGGCGCAAGCGGTATGCACCGACTCTTCCATCAACAAGCACTACTTCCCGGATGCCGAGTTCGCCCCGATTGCGACATTCGATTTGCTTCGCAGCGCCTATGAGATCGGCCAGGAAAAAGGGCTTCATCTTCAGGTAGGGAACATCTTCTCTTCGGATCATTTCTATGCCGACACTGTAGAGATGCAGACGAAGATGGGCAAATACGGGGTTCTCGCCGTAGAAATGGAGACGGCGGCGCTTTATATTTTAGCGGCGAAATACGGTATTGACGCCTTGGCGATGTTCACCGTCAGCGATCATATTCTGACCGGGGAGCAGACGACGGCCCAAGAGCGGCAGACGACGTTCAACGACATGATCGAAGTCGCGCTGGAGACAGCACTTCGCGGCAAATAAGACAACCGGACAGACAGGAAAAAGGGGCAGCCCGCGGTCAATGCCAAGACCGGGCTGCCCCTTTGCTCCATGCTCACTTCATCCGCACGATTTTGCGGCTCAGCCGCTCCTCCCAACGCCGCAGCTTCTCCTGCTTGATACGCTGCAGGTCCCTCTCGGTCTCTTCATCCACGCACAGGAGGCGGTGCAGATGGGCGGCAATAATAAGCAGCGCGAAGGCGCACCAGACGATGCAGAACCAGACGGCCGGCGTCCAGCCACCCTGGAAAGACAGTGTCGGCAGTACGATGACAAGCATGGCAAGGGCAGCCCCTATCGACAGGACATGCTTCCATACACTACGCTTCGAAGAACGGAAATAAGACATTCGGTTCATCATGGGCAATCGCTCTCCTTCAACAGCAACGAAGACAGCCGGCGGCGCCATCGTTCTGTAATCCTATAGCTTGGCTATAGTAGAGCGTATGCGGCATCCATAGATAACATGCCAGATTCGTTCACACCGCAGCACCCGCGGCATCAGTATCGCTCGGCCGCGTAGGCCTCGCGCTCAATGTGCCGGTATCAGGCATACAGATGGCCGAGCGCATCCGATACGATCTTGTTCACATCCTGAATGACGACCGCCAGCCGCCGTTCGGCTTCGAACAGCTGCGCGATCTCAGAATTCATGCTGATGACTTCATACAGCTTCTCCATTTTGTCCAGCTCCGACTGCTCCGGCATCTCGCCAGTCATCATCTTCTGCTGCATCTCCATCTGGCGCAGGCGGAAATCATCCAGCATTCGCTTGCTGTCCCCATCGGCCTCAATCGCCTTCATCGCCGTCTCGACGGCCTTCGCCTCGTCCGATTGCTGCAAGGCGCGGGCCAATTCATGGGCTTGATCATATACACTCATCCATTCTCATCCTTTCCGTTCTTCCTCGTAAGTCAGCATACCATACAGGAGCGGCCGCTGTCGCGAGTGCTACTAACCGATGGCCAGAAGAATCAGCGACTGAATCAAGCCGATAATCCCACCAAGCAGCGCCCCGAGCCACGTGATAGCACGGAACTCCTTCCCCGAGACGCTCAAAATAATCGTCTCCAGCCGCTCGATCGGGAACTGCTCCACCTGTGAACGGACGACTTCCTCCAGACGAGCGGCACGCACGACCTTGTCCAGATTGCGATCCAGCAGCGCGATCGCGGAATCGACGAGCCGCGGCACGTAGGGCTGCCAAGCCTCCTTGCTCTCCTCCAGCCAGCGGCTCGGCCGCGCGTCTCCCCACCGTTCCAAGCGGCGGCTCCACTGCAGCCATGACTTCGCCAGCCCGATAATCTGGCCGGCAGGCTCGGACTCGTCGCCCGACCAGACGCGCAGCAGCTCGGCCGGCGGCTGGCTCAGCCAATCCTCCAGCTTCCGCTCCAGCATGCGGGTCACGGTCTCATGGACCTTGTCGGAACGAAGCTGCTCCGCCAGCAGAGGCGTAATCCGCGTGACCAGCTTATCTTCATCGACGAAGATGGCCGCCATCACGCCCATGAAGCCCTTCGACCGGTCCACGAACTCCTTCGCCATCCGCAGCAGCATGCGCTGCCCGCTGGACGACAGCAGTTCCCGCTCAATCGACAGCAGGATGGCGGAAGCGGCCTTGCCTGCCAGCCGGTTCAGGCTCTCCTCCTGCCCTGCCGGCAGGAACTCGGACAGCGGACGCTCGTCCCAGCCGCTGCCCGCCAAGCCGCGCCGGATTCCCGACTCAGTCAGCTTGTCGAGCCGCTCCCCGCAGGCCGCACATAGCTCAGGCCAGCTGTGCCCGGGGAAGGCAAGCGCGGCCCATTCGCGCAGCGTGCGATCATCCGCCAGCAGCCGGTCGAGAAAGCCCGCCAGGCCGGCCGCCGCCCGCTCCTGCACCTCCGGCTGGCGCAGCATCACCCGCAACCCATCGCTGGTCACCAAATATTCAGATACGACATCCCCTAACGAGCCCGCAATATCTAACTTCCGCTTCGGAATGAGGCCGGGCGTGAACGGCACTCTCCGTCCGAACAGATGAATCGGCTGCCGCGGGTGGAACAGCATCTTTATTGCAAAATGATTCGTAATGCCGCCGACAAACGCAGCCACAATGACGCTAAATAGAATAAACAACCAATTGGGCACGTCCACCCCTCCTTTCATGGTGCAGGTCAATCACCAAGGGAAATATGTCCTCATATGATGAATTACGTATGCGGTTCACCTGTATTAGTATCGACTCCAGCCCGGTGCATACCGTGATTCATCATGCAAGTCGTCGTTGGAAGGAGAACCAACATGTCGAAATCAAAAGTGAGGCTCCACGTTGTGAGTGCCGGCATCTTGCGGGAAGACACAATCATGTTGGGCGACAGCTATGTCAAGCAATGGAAAATTCCCGTAAACCATCCGATTACGCTGCGCTTTGGTTCCTTCAGACAGAGTGTGACCGTATCCTCCGTTCCCAAATCTGACGGGCTCCGGATCAATCATGCGCTTGCCCGTAATATGGGCCTGTCGAACGGTGGTACCCTGCGGCTAACGTATACCCAGCAGACGTTGAGAATCGGTCCGCTCATCGGCGTCCTGATCAGCCGGGATTATCCTGATATTCCAGATCGGCCGTTCGGCACGATTACCGCCTTCTGCCGGGAGATGGTCGATGCCTGCCAATCCCAAGGAGCCGTTGCCTGCTTCTTCACGCCCGAACATCTGAAGGACCCTCAACGGATACAGGCATGGGTTTTTACAAAAGGAACTTGGCAGCTCACCAGCATGCCAATCCCGGATGTCGTTAACAATCGCTTGACTACACGATCTCTGGAGAACAAACCTAGCGTACAGCATTTCATGAAAGAAGTAAAATTACGCTACCAGTCGCATGTATTCAATGAAAAGTTTCTGGATAAGACCGAGGTATTCGACGCGTTGAAGTCGAGTGCGGAGTTGACCCGCTACTTGCCGGAATCGTATTTGTTGCGCAGCTACTCTACCCTCAAGACGATGAGCGGACGATACCAGACCCTCTTCCTGAAGCCAGCCCGGGGAAGCCTCGGCAAAGGCATCATCTGCATTAACCGTACCTCGGATAACGGTTATCAAGCCCTCTATTCCAATATTAGCGGCACCAAGCGCCAGAACTTCAACAGCTTAACCAAGCTGTTCTCTTCCCTGTCCGGGAAGCTGAAGACGAACCGCTACCAGATCCAGCAAGGCTTGAACTTAATCGATTATGCCAAGCGCCCGATTGATTTCCGCGCGCTCGTTCAGAAGAACATTCATGGCCGCTGGAGCATCACGTCCATCGTCGCCCGAACCGCGAGCACGCAGCATTTCGTGTCGAATGTGGCGCGCGGCGGAACGCTCAGCACCGTGAAGGAAGCGGTCAGCCGCTCGAATCTGCCGACCGGCGCGAAGAGCGATATCGTGGGCAAGCTGCAGCGGGCCGCGCTCGATATCGCGCGCGGCATCGACACGCATATTCCCGCTCACTTCGGTGAATTGGGGATTGACCTGGCTATCGATACGTCAGGCAAAGTGTGGCTGCTTGAAGTCAACTCCAAGCCTTCCAAAAATGACAATACTCCGTTAAACGTCAACCGAGTCCGTCCCTCCGTCCGCAAAACGGTGGAATACGCCCGGTATTTGTCCGGATTTTAAGGAGGTGGCAGGGAATGAAGAAGAAGAGAACCGATCAGCAGCCTGTCATCGGCGTTCTGCAGAACGAGTCGCCCGGCACTCCCCCCTTCACCGAGCCTGAATATTGCCGCCGACTCTGTCAGGCCGGACGCAAACACGGCGTCCGAGTTATCGTATTTTCGCCTGAATGGGCCGACCTTGCTTCCGGTACGGTGAACGGTTATGTCTACGGCGACCAGCGATGGGAGCCTTGCACTACCGCGTTGCCTTCCCTTGTGTACAACCGGTGCATCTTCTCCGGCGGAAGCGCCAGCGCCAAAGCTTCAACCGCCCTTGCCAAGCTGCTGCGGAGCAGACGCACAGCCCAGTTGGGGGTCGGATTGCGGGGCAAATGGGACATCTACCGCTCCTTATCCACAGAGTCTGGCCTGAGCGCGATTCTGCCGCCCACTCATCTTTACAAGGGCAAGCGCAGCCTCGCTGCTGCGCTGTCCCGCTACGACGGAAGCCTGTTCCTGAAGCCTCATGCCGGCTCCAAGGGGAAATCTGCGCTCCGGGTACAGTATCGCCGGACGGCACAGCAAAGAGATGGAAGCCATGCCCCCTTACTCCATATAACAGGACGCGATCAACGCAACCGCCCGCTGACGAAGCATTTTGAATGCACCGAGAATGGATACGACTGGATTGCCGGCTTTATCGGCAGACGAACCTTTGTCATGCAGCCTTGCTTATCCTTGCTGACGCAGGCAGGCGAGCCATTCGACATTCGTGTGCTGATGCAAAAGAATGACCGGGGCCGTTGGGCGATGACCGGCATGGCCGCACGCATCGGTGCCCCTGACAGCATTACTTCCAATCTCCATGGAGGCGGGCGGGCCGTGTCTGTCCTTCCATTTTTGAAGCGCGAATACGACCTGGAGCGTGCCGAGCGGCTCATGGAGCAGCTGCATGCCTATAGCGAGCGCATTCCCCCTCTACTTGAAGCACGACACGGGCGTCTGATGGAGGTCGGCCTGGATTACGGCATTGATCGGGAAGCCCGCATGTGGCTGCTGGAGGTCAATTCGAAGCCGGGCAGGACGGTCTTCCGTCAGACAGGCGAGCGGGAAGCCGCTGTGAAATCCGTGGAAAATCCCATCTTGTATGCGCGCTATGTATTGGGTCGACATCTTAGGAGGGTAAGTCCATGAGTTTGACGGTATGCAACGTCCACTTAACACCTAAATCCGAGAAAACAGTGTATCTCTCCAGCACCTTAATGAAGCAACTGAAGCTAACCGGCAAAAAATCAGTACGGCTTCGATTGGGCAAGGCGACAATCCCTGCTACGCTGAAGCCGGTGAAGCGTCCAGGCAACCATGTCATCATACCAGCTGGCCTTCGTAGCTTCGTCCGGGTGCCGAAATCCGGTATGGTCTATCTTCGCAACGATCAGGAAGGCGATCTGCAATTGGGACCGCTAATCGGCATCTTATCGGATTCCTCGCTGCGCACGCAGTCGCATCCATTCGGCGGCCGAACCTCGTTCATTAAGCAAATTTTGCGCGCCGGCAATAAGAAAGCCTACGTCTTTGCCTTCACTCCGCGCGACATCAATTGGCATAACGAGACCGTCAACGCCTACTTCCTATCGGAATCCGGCAGTTGGATCCGGCGCACCGTGCCGCTGCCGGATGTCGTATATAACCGGCTGCCGAGCCGGAGGGCAGAGACGACGCCCTCGATCCAGATGCTGCGGGAGCGGTTCGTTCGCCGGAACATCCCTTTTTTCAACTGGAGCTTCTTCAAAAAATCCGATATCTACGAGCTGCTGGAAAACGATCTGGAGGCCAATCTCCACGTGCCGGATTCGGTCATGAATCCGACGCCGGACACGATTCGCGACATGCTGGCCCGCCATCAGTTCGTCTACTACAAGCCGACCTCGGGAAGCCTCGGTATCGGCATCTATCGGCTGACCTACCTACCGAGAAAAGGATATTTCGCACGTTACACAGTCAACGGCAAAAACACGCTGCTCCGCTTCAAGCAATTCTCAAGCCTCATGCGCATGCTGCAAGGAAGGCACGGCCGTTCGCTGCGTAACTATGTCGTGCAGCAGGGAGTTCGGCTCGTCGAGATCGATGGCTGTCCGATCGACTTCCGCTTCCATATGCACAAGAACGGGGAGAATGACTGGACCGTTGTCGGAATCGGGGCCAAGAAAGCCGGCAAAGGCAGCGTTACCACCCACGTGAAGAATGGCGGTCAACTGATGACGCCGGAGCAGGCTCTCCAGCGGATGTTCGGCAACAGAGCCGACGAAGTGCTTGTCAATATGAAAAGGGTAGCCATCGAACTGGCGCTGGCCATTGAACGGAACTATCCTCATCTGCTTGGTGAGCTCGGCTTCGATCTCGGCATTGACCGGGATGAGCATGTATGGATGTTCGAGGCCAATGCCAAGCCTGGGCGCTCAATATTCAAGCATCCATCCTTGCGCACTGAAGGTCAATCATCCATTGAACATATCCTGGATCACTGTTTGTTCCTAAGCAAATTCCGCAGGAGGGATCCGATGTGAGTGGCATAGAGCAAGATCAGCTGCCGGTCGTCGCCATTCTGACGATCGAGGATGCCAAGGAAAAATTCCGCGGCAATCGCGATAACTTCCTGGATATCTTGCGTGCGGGCAAGGATCTCGGATTTACCGTATATATCGTGACCGTGAGGGATCTGAAGCTCGATGCCAAGCGAATCGCGGGCTATGATTACAACGAGGATAAGCAGGCCTGGCAGCAGGATTGGTTCCCCCCTCCCCGCATCGTCTATAACCGCATACCGCTGCGGGAGGATGAGAATCTGCCTGCCGTCCGCAACAAGATTGAGGAGATTCTGGAGCATCACAGCATTCGCCTGTATAATCCTTACTTTTTCAACAAATGGCAATTGTTCGAATGGCTGAAAAAATCGAGGGCCACCCGGCCCTTCATCCCCGCGACGCGGCGGCTGCGCACCTCTGTCGCGCTGGCCAAAATGTTGAACAAACATCCCTATCTGTTCCTGAAGCCGGAGACGGGAAAGGCCGGCATGGGCATTATGACGCTGCGCGTCAATCATACGAAAGCGATGAAGTTCCGGCTGAAAACCCAGGACAAGAGAAGGAGCGCCCTGTTCAAATGCGCCACGATCTCGAAGCTGTGGGCCCGGATACGCAAGCAGGCCGGGACCCATGATTATATCGTCCAGCAAGGCATTCCACTGGCTACGTTGAACCGGCGGCCGTTTGATTTGCGGGTGCTCGTGCAGAAGAACAGCAAAGGCCAATGGGATATTACCGGTGTCGGCGCCCGTGTCGCCGGCTCTTCGAGCATTACGACCCATGTCCCCCGCGGCGGAAGCATCGAGAATCCCGAGAAGCTGCTCAGCGCAAATTTCGGTGCCGAACAAGCGCGGAGAACGATGGCCCGGACTAAAAACGCGGCCATCATCATCGCCCGGCAGATCGAACGAGGCTCCGGGCATATGCTTGGCGAGATGTCGATGGATTTGGGCGTAGATACGAACGGCAGCATCTGGTTCTTCGAAGCCAATGCGAAGCCAATGAAATTCGATGAGCCTCATATTCGGAGGCGCTCGCTGGAACGAATTTTCCAGTATTCGACTTATTTGTCCCGAACCGGCGGATAACGTCAAAGAAGGTGAAGACGCTTGGATGAACCCGTTCTTGGCATCTTGACGCTCTATATGAATGAACACAAACAATTGGAAGAACGGCATATTTATCAGAAGATGACTGTGGCCGGCAAGAAGCTGGGATTGACCGTCTTCGTATTCACCCCGGAGGATGTCGATGACCATCAGAAGCGAATCAACGGTATGTGGTACCATCCGAAGAGCGGGCGCTGGACGCGTAAATGGACCCGCTTCCCGACTATGATCTTCGACCGGTGCCGCATTCAGAAAAGCTACCGGTTCGAGCAGCTGAAGCGGTTCCGCAGCAAATACCCGAAACTCCTGTATCTGAATCGTCCGCTCCGCAATAAATGGACGATCTACCAAGTGCTCTCCACGGTCCCGTCCTTGAAAAAATATCTTCCCGACACAAGGCTGTATTCGGGAATTCAGGATGTGCAGCGCATGCTGAAGGAGCGGCCGCTGATCTACCTGAAGCCGATTAACGGTACGGGAGGGCGCGGCATTCTTCGCATCCAGCGCCTCCGCTCGGCGGACGGTGTGGTCTATGTCGAGGGAAGGGATCATCAGCGGCAGGTCATCCGGCCGATGAAAATGACCTTCTCTCAGTTGGCCGCCAGGCTAGCCTCCTGGAAGGCGAACGACCGCTACCTCATCCAGCAGGGCATCGCGCTCAAGCTGCCGAGCGGACGCGTGCATGATTACCGGATGCTCGTTCAGAAGAACGGCTCTGGCGCCTGGTCGGTTACGGGCTGCGCCGGGCGCGTCGGACCGATCAATAGCATCACATCCAATCTCCATGGCGGAGGCCAGGCCGTGCGGATGGAGGAGCTGCTGACACAGTGGATAGGAGACAAAGGCCGCATCCAGGATATCCGCAAGGAGGCCGAAGCCCTCAGTCTCGCGGTAGCCGAATTCCTGGAGAAGCGATATGATGCTCTCTGCGAGCTGGCGCTCGATCTCGCGATCGACCAGAAAGGGGGCATCTGGCTGCTTGAGGTCAATCCGAAGCCGGCGCGAGAAGTGTTCCACCGCATCGGCGACAAGAAGACGTACCGCAACTCGATTGTGCGCCCGCTGGAATACGCATCCTGGCTGTACCGGAAAAAGGCGGGCATTAAACTGCCGGATTCCGACAAATCGCCGCCGCCGACAGCCGACAACAAATCGGAAGGATAAGAATGACGGTTGAATTCAGAATCGTCCATCATATACGACAGGCGCAGCTCTCAGAGTCTGCGCCTGTCGCGGTTAAGATGCTGTCGTACGGTATAAGTCCAACAGCTCGTCGAATTGACGGATGATGACGTCTGAGCCCTCAAGCTCCTGTTCCTGACCGAAGCCGGCATACTGGCAGCCGATGACGGCAAGTCCGTTCTCCTTCCCCGCTTCCACGTCAGAGGAGCGATCGCCGATCATCCAGGCCGAATCGATGCCATGCTCCGACTTCAGGATCCGCACCAGTTCCACCTTAGTCTCGGTGCCTCTTCCCCCCGCACTGTATAAACCGGTGAACAGCTCGTCCATGCCGAAGGTCTTTATGATCGCCTGTATATATTCCTCCAGCCCGTTGCTTGCGACGAATAGCTTCACGCCTTCCCGCTGCAGTTCGGCCAATGTCTCCTTCACCTGCGGATACAGCTCCGAGATTCCTTCGTTCAATCCGGATAACTCGTAGTGCAGCAGAAGCTCGTCCGCGCGCCGGTGCGCCTCCGGGCTGCCTTCCGGCATGACCTGCTTCCAGATGTCCGCCAGCAGCATACCAAGCGATCCGAGTATCAAATCTTCCGGGGGCGTCGGCCCCTCATGCAGCTTCTCGCTCCGCAATGTATCGAATACCCGATGATACGCTGTCACCAAAAGCGATTCCGTGCGGAACAGCGTCCCGTCCATATCGAAGATCATCGCTTCCGGGCGCGGAAGCCGGTCTGCGCGCAATGTGGCCATACTCACAACAAGTCCCTCCAATTGTCGTCATTAAGTTAACGGTCAGTGACCCCACTATACCATAAGCAGCGGCCCAACCGGAGCGTTTTCCCTTATTCTTCTCTTTAAAATTATGTTACGGCTCCTGCCCGTTCACTTGAGGAACGTCTGCATATCGGATAACATCATAGTACAGCATGTAACACGGAGGCGAACCGATTTGGAACAAGTGATAATTATAGGCGCCGGGCCCTGCGGGCTGTCGGCCGCGATCGAATTGCAGCGCAGCGGTTGGGATCCGCTCATTATCGAGAAGCAGTGCATCGTACACTCCATCTACCGTTATCCGACCCATCTCCAGTTCTTCAGCACGCCGGAGCTGCTGGAAATCGGCGGCATCCCGTTCGCGACCCCGAATGAGAAGCCGTACCGTCACGAAGCGCTCGTCTATTACCGCAGGGTGTCGGAGCAGTATGGGCTCCGTATCCGCTCCTATGAAGAAGTTAAGGATATCGCCAGGAAGGAGGACGGCATCTTCACGCTGCACACGGAGACCCGCAGCGGAGAAGCGCTTACTTACCGAAGCCGGCATGTGGTCATTGCGACCGGCTATTTCGATTATCCGAACCTCCTGGGCATCCCGGGCGAGGATCTCCCGCATGTCACCCATTATTTCCAGGAGGCGCATCCGTACGCCGGCATGAAGGTCGTCATCATCGGCGGCAGCAATTCTGCCGTCGATGCCGCGCTCGAATGTGAGCGGGTGGGCGCCCAGGTAACCATCGTCTATCGCGGCACAGAGATCTCCGGCAATATCAAGCCGTGGGTCCGCCCAATTCTGGAGGGCAAGCTCGCCAAGGAGCGGATCCATATTCGTTATGACTCCCGTGTCGTCGATATTGCCCAAGATCAGGTGCGCCTTGAGTGCGGCGACGGGTCGACAGAAGAGATTAGCTGTGACTTCGTGCTCGCCCTAACCGGCTTCCGTCCCGATCGCAAGCTGCTGGAGTCGAGCGGTGTCCGCATGCAGAACGATCAGGACAAGCCCGTCTATGATACGGAGACGATGGAGACGAACGTGCCCGGCCTGTATGTTGCGGGCGTCATCGCATCGGGCCGCAATGCGAACGAAGTCTTCATCGAGACCGGCCGCTACCATGGCCGGTTGATTGCCGACCATATCGGCCCCAACCCCGACGCCGCGGCGGAAGACCGTACGACCAACGGATAGCCGCCCGGCTCCCAAATGGATGGAGTGCGATCCGCCAATCATGGACCGTACTCCGTCCGTGATTGGTCCGCATGCCGCCCTCCATCGGACTAGCATCGTCCGGTAAACGGACACGTGCCCCTTTCCATAGAACCAGGCTTCATCCGTAAATTATGCTGTCTTCGTTCGGCTTACTAGGCATCCTACGTGAATGAACACGTTCTGTTCTTATTGGACTAAGCAAGCACCTTCCACGAGTGTAAGGCCCATTCTAACGGAATGCCGCCTCCCACGCATTACATCACAGGCCGTAAACGGATAGCCCTCCACCATATTTCATTACGGTACATGACACCACTCTCCCATTGCATCAGGGCAGCCTCACTTTCCGTCTCTTTTCGTCGATATCCCATCGAGTCATGACGATCTCATATTTCAACTCTTTGCATCGCTATCCCATCGAGTCAGGGCGATCTCACTTTTCAACTCTTTCCACCACTATCACATCGAGTCAGGACGATCCCCCACTAGTTCTTTACATCCCCATCGGCTCAAAGTTCTAACACACAATATCCAATATTCAGATAAACACATTATTTTAAAGCAAGAACACTCCATCCAAACCATCTTATTTTGATTGTTAGATCTAATTCTATTATGGTTATTCACTTTCTACCTGGCTTATGGGGAGATTGGCTATAAGAGACTCCGAGTTCATTCATCTTCCTGACCGAAAGGGAGATTGGTTATAAGGCAATCCAAACACATTCCTCCTGAACGACGGGGAGTTTCGTTATAAGGTAACCTGCACATATACATCTTCCTGACCCAAAGGGAGATTGGTTACAAGGCTATCCGAGCACACCCTTCTTCCTGACGACAGGAGAGCTGGTAATTGGGCAACCCAGGCTCATCCAGCTTCCTGACCGACGGGGAGAGTGGATATAAGGCAGTTGGACCTTCTCCGACTCCCTACCCGACATTGAAAATCATGCTCTCTCAAATGAAAAAAGCGGATTGCCAACTGGCCTCCGCCTATCAGTATCATAAATATTTTGAAGCTGCTGCTTACTTCGCCAAGGCTGGCAGCAGGGCCGTTCTCGTCTTGAAATCGGCGCCCTTGTAGTACATATCTGCGACAAGCAGATTCGGTCCGCAGCAGGCGGCCGCCGGGCAATGGCAGTCGACTGTGCGGGACAGCGGATGGTCCTGCAACCAGGAATTGAAAATATCGTCCAGCCGGCTCTCGTAAATGCTGCCGAAGGCCGGAATGTCCGCGAAGTCGGTCACGAAGACATCGCCGCTGAACAGGTTGACATTCAACCGGTTGCGCCCGTCCGGATCGTTCCGCAGCGTGACCATCGGCTCAGAGCGGAGGCGCTGAAGGAGCTTCTGGTCTTCTTCGTCCGTATTGCAAGCGAAGAAAGGCAGCGTCCCGAACAGCATCCAGACGTCTTGGTGGCGGGTGTCGAGCAGCCGATGTATCGACTGTCTCAGATCGGACAGCGGCAGCACCGGAAGATTCTGAGCGAACGAGCTAGGGTACATTGGATGCACCTCATGGCGCTGGCAGCCCATCTCGACGATAAGCTGATGAATCTCGCTCAGCTGACTGTGTGTCCGGTAGTTGATCATCGACTCGGCCGAAATGTACATTCCTGCCTCGCTCAGCCGCTTCGTATTCTCGATCATGCGCTCATATAACCGGGATGCGGCCCCGGACTTGACCTCATGGCTTGTATGAGTGAACCCGACCGCATGGAAATCTTCCATGCACGTATAGTTGAACGAAATGTGCATGACGTCCAAATATGGAGCGACCAGTTCATAGCGGCCGATATCGAAGGTCAGATTCGAGTTGATCTGGGTCCGTATTCCTCGTTCGCTGGCGTATCTCAAAATCGGAACGATATAGTCGGTTACGGTCTTCAGATGGAACATCGGCTCCCCTCCCGTAATACTGAGCGTCTCCAGATGCTCGACCTCATCCAGCCGCTTGAGCATGAGGGAGAGCGGCAGCTTCGGCGGCTCGCTCATCATGAGCGTGTGTCCTACCGCACAATGCTCGCAGCGCATGTTGCACATCTGGGCCACCGTCATCTCGACGCTGGTCAGGACATGACGTCCGTACGCGCGCAGCGAGCGAATCGGATCCCAAGGATCATACGCCGGGCTGATCTGTTGCTTTTCCTTGACTCGTTCCATTTCTAGTTGATTCATACTACATTCCACCTTATTTTTCCATTAACCTGTTGGCTGGCGATTTCCTTCGCCACCCTGCCCGAACAGCAGTCATCTCTCCAACTGTCGAGCGGCCAGAGGCTCGCTCCGTGCAGCCGAAGCGCTTGCTCCGGGCAAAGCTGGTCATCCGGGCCGATTATCGATTAGGCCGCACGCTTCTTCTCCTTGCGACGGAACCCCTTCGGCGCCCACCAATTGGCCCGCCCCATCAGCTTCATCAGCGAGGGCACGAGGAAGATGCGGATCAAGGTCGCATCGAGCAGTACCGAAGTGGCCAGCCCAAGGCCGATCGCTTTCATCATTTCATTATCCGTGAAAATAAAGGCGCCTACCACGACGATTAAAATGAAGGCGGCGCTCGTAATGATTCCGCCGGTCTTCATGAGGCCGTCTGCCGTGCTGTGCTCGTTATGTCCCGTACGCTCGTATTCCTCGGCAATCCGCGACAACAGGAAGACTTCATAATCCATCGATATGCCGAAGACGACGCAAAATATGATGACCGGCAGCATCGCAACCACCATGCCGGTCGACGTGACCTGGAACAGATCGGCCAAATATCCGTGCTGGAAGACAAGCACGACGATGCCGAGGCTCGATCCGAGACTCAATATGTTCATCAGCACCGCCTTCAATGGAAGCAGAACCGAACGGAAAGCGATGAACAATACCAAGTATGTCACGATCAGGATGAAGACGACGACATAAGGAAGCGCCCCCGTAATGCGCTCGATTATGTCGAGCTGCACCGCCGGTCCGCCTGTCACATATTTGGCGGTCATTCCGCCCTGGAGCTCCCAATTCCGCAGGCTGTGGACGAGATCGCGCACTTCCTGCCCTTCCGGGTCGCCATCGGGAATGACCTGCATGACGATAAGCCGCTCCTTCGACAGATGGCTGCTCTCCAATTGAGCGCGCAGGGCAGGATCCTTCAAGGCCTCCGCCTTCGCGTCCAGGCCGGGCAGTCTGCTCATCAAGCTTACGTAACTGTCGACGCGCCGCACTCCATTGATCCGGCTCAGCTCGGTCTGCCAGGCTTCCACCTGCCGGATCGTCCCGGCATCCGTATAGGGCTGCTCCATACGCAGCGCGATGAGAATCGGGTTCAGTTCCCGCTTGTCATATGCCTCGTTCAGCAGATCGGAGCCAGCTCGCGACTCGTACTTCGGCGGCAGCATCTCCGCGTCCGGAATACCGATATTCATGCCGGCCATCGGCAGCGCGAGGCCGGTCAGCAGAACGAACAGGATGATGACAATCGTAACCGGCCGCTTCATTACGCGATGCGCGATTCCGCGCCAGAAGGCGCTGCCTCCTTCCGCATCCAGGCTGCGGAAGCGCACAGGAATAACCGGAAAGCGATTGATGCGCTCGCCGAATACGCCCAGCAGAGCCAGCAGCAGCGAGTTGCCTACGATGACGGACATCGTCACGACGAGCACGCCGCCCAGGCTCAAGGAACGGAACAGAGCCAGATCGATGAACGCCATCGCCACCAACCCGATCAACACTGCCACACCGGAGAAAAATATCGAGCGCCCCGCTTTCTGGGCGGTCATCGCCACCACGGCTTCAACCGAGCCCTGCTGCCGCAGCTCTTCCCGGAAGCGGCTTACCATGAACAGCGCATAATCGATCCCGACGGCGAGCCCGAGCATCGTCACGACATTCGGGAGAAAGTTGCTGAGCGAATCGGTCCCAAATGAGATGAAGTAGATCAGACCGAGGGTGATAATCACGCTGACAACACCGACGATGAGCGGCAGCAGTCCGGCCAGCAGCGTGCCGAATACAGCAAGCAGAACGATGAGCGCAATCGGCAGTCCAATCAACTCCGACTTCACAATGTCCCGCTTGCTCGCTTCCTGCATATCGTAATAGACGGGGGTCGCTCCGCTGACATAGGTGTCAGCCTGCGGAAGATCGGGTATCCGGCTGCGGATCTCCGGATATCTCTCCAACGCTTCATTCGTATCCAGATTGAGAATGACGTGGACGGCGACGACATCCTGCCGCGCGTCATCCTGCCGCCCTTCCTGGCGAATACGGACGTCGCTGACGTACGGCTCCTGCTTCAGTCCGGAAAATCGTTGTTCGATCAGCCTGAATATGTCTTCCGTCATCAAGGAGGAGCCATCCCGGCTCTCATAGACGATATCCATCGTCGTCGAAGAGAGCCCGACCTCGCTGCGCAGTATGGACAGCCCCTGCTCCGATTCGCTGCCGGTGGGCGTAAAGCCGTTATCCTTGAGCATCGAAGGAACCTGCAGGGCTAAGAGAGACATGGCCAAAAAGAATACCGTCCAACCGATCCACACAGCGTGTCGTCGACGGTATACCCATTGTCCCCATGTCCAAAAAAAGCCGCGGCTGTCCGATTCCCGCACGTATGTCGCCCCCTGACCACTCTTATTATAGCTTCATTGTAAGCTTCCCGAGTGACAGGGTCAATTTTGGATGTGCGAGCTGACGATCGTCACATTCAACGACCGGGCCAGATCGACCTCGTGCGGCACGGCGAGCTTTTCTCCCTCGGGTCCGGTCAAGATTCGCACAATCGGCCGTTGGGGGTATTCCGAATGAATGCGGGCAACGACGCCGGTCTCGCCCGTGCTCAGGCGGACGGACATCCCGACGGGATAGACTGCAAGCCGGTCACGGAACACGGCAAGCATCGATGCATCATAGAGCGTATCCGCTCCCGTGTACAGCAATTCCAGCGCTACGTGGGGCAAGATCGCCTCCTTATACACCCGATGCGACGTCATCGCATCATAGGAATCGGCGATCGCCACCCATTTCGCATATTCATGAATCTCATCGGAACGAATTCCGCGCGGGTAGCCGCTGCCGTTCAGACGCTCATGATGCTGAAATGCGCAATGGGCGGCAAGCAGCGGAATATTCGGCTCCTCCTTCAAGATGAGATAGCCAAGCTCGGCATGCCGCTTCATCTGAGCGAATTCCTCATCCGTCAGCTTCCCGGGCTTGTTCAAAATATTCAGATCAATCTGCGTCTTCCCGATATCATGAAGCAGCGCGCCCATGCTCAATACCCGCTGCTCTTCCTTCCCATACCCGTGGTGGATGCCAAGCAGCGTCGTATAAATGCATACATTCAACGAATGCTGGAACAGGTAATGATCGGTCGCCTGCATATCGTTCAGCATGACCATTGCGTCTTCATGGCCGGACAGCTCGTCGATAATCGAATCGAGTATGCCTCCAAATGCTTTGCCAATCGAAGAGGGTTGCCGCGGCTGCTTCCGTGATGTCGAATCATTCATCATCTGCTTGAACTGGTGCCGAACTACGCCCGTCGCTTCCCTGCGCGTCTCCTCGCTTAACAGCGAAGGAGCCTCGATCCCTTCCGTCCGGTTATCCTCAATGTAGACATAAGAGACGCCCATCTTCCAGAGCCGGTCAATATATGCTTCGGACAACTGTACCGCCTCGTTCAACAGGACGAGGCCTTCTTCATTGAAAATTTTTTTCGCTAGCCGCATGCCGGGACGGCAAGCCTGAATTGGCATCCAACGCACACATGGTCAACCCCTGCTGTTTCTGACTTTGCAATTTCTTTTCCTATGATCGTACGACTCCATCAGCTACTCTATCATAGCAAAAATGCTGCCGTGCGCGAAGAGGAGAATGTTGCTTTCTGTCGCTACCCGGAGCGGGTTGTTGCAGAAACTGTCGGATGGTGAACGTCCGCATTGGCATCGCCGATTTACCGGATAATAAAGAACCAGAACAGTCCGGCAAGCACGAAGCGATAGATGGCAAAATGGCGCAGCCGAATGCGCTGGATATGCTTCAAAAAGATGACGACAACGATATACGCAACGATAAAGGAAACGATAAAGCCGAGAGCAAAAAAACCGATAATATCCAGGGTAAGCATGCGATACCCGTCGATCAGTTCGTAGCCGCTCGCCATGAACATAATCGGAATCGCCATCAGAAAGGAGAAGTCGGCAGCCGCCCGATAGCTGACCCCGCTTAGCATGCCCCCGGACATCGTCGAGCCCGAACGGGAAAAGCCCGGAAAGACGACAGAGAGAATCTGGTACAGTCCGATCAAAAACGCCTGCAGGTACGTAATGTCATCCATCGTCTCTGCGGCCGGCTTGCGCCGGGAGCCGAACCATTCCGCAATCCACATGAATACGCCTCCGGCCACAAGAGCCCATAGTATGGTCGGAGTATTGTCGAACTGGCTCTTGATGTAATCTCGGGCGAAGAAAGCGACGATGAGGGCGGGACCGATGCCAAGCGCCACATGCAGCAGATTGAGCTGCTGCGTGCGGACATGCCCCTGCGCCACCGTCCGGCTTCGCAGTCCGAGCATCTCAAGAATCCGCTGCCAGTACACGACCGTAATCGCGAGAATCGCGCCCAGTTGGATGACGATCTCGAACGTCTTCAGAAATTCCTCCTGTTCGGCGATGCCCATAAGCCGGGTCGTCAAAATCATATGCCCGGTAGAGGAAACCGGGATAAATTCCGTCAAGCCTTCCACGATGCCCAAAATGACCGCTATCCAAATATAGACCATGATAGGTGTCCACCTTTCCGACTAACGATAATGGACAATCGCAAGCCGATCCTCGCGGCAGCGGCGCAGTTCCTCCGCCTTCCGCAGCTGGACGGCCAAAATATCGCGCAGCATCTCCGGCAGGAAAAACGTGATATCCTGTCCATTTTTCAAGCTCGGATAGCCTCCGCCAAAAACAAACATGTCGATCGTGCCGACGACAAGCCTGTCGTTATCGGCCACTTCCCGGCCGTCGAACCACAGCCGGATCCGCTCCTCGTCCGGTTCGGACGGATCGAACGTCCATTCCACCTGGAGCCCGTCCACGCACAGCGTGCCAAGCTGATCCCCGCGGAACCCATAACCGCGGACCACCCGCCCGTAGCATTCCTCATGGAGACTCTCCCGGATTGCCTGCTTCACGTCTGCGCCGGATAGATGCATCCGGACCGGATTAATGGGAGAGGGACATAGCGTATGCAGTATGCCCTCGGTCACCGTGCCGGCTGGCAGATCCCCAAGCAGTTGGCCCGCATTGACGAGACCGATATCCGCTCCGGTATGGTCGCGAATAGCTTGGGCCAGCAGCTGGCCGAGAGGAGACGGCCGATCGTAACGCACGGCGAGCGGCTCCGCGACTTGAGCGACAGGGACAGACAGTGTCCGGGTCCCCTCGGCCCTGACCTGGAGAAGTTCGGCCTCCACGATCGGATCAGGAAGCTCTCCGGTCACTGGAGTACAACGCACTGACAGCTCCATCTCCCCCGATGGGGCCCGCCGGCACTCGGCCACACCCAGATGATCGCCGTATTTCCCCGCAGCCAGCAGCCAGGTCCGGCCCACTTTATGCCCGTCCGGAAGCAGGTGATGGCTGTGCCCGCCCAGAATAAGGTCGATCCCTTCCGTTTCTTCTGCCATTCTCACATCCGTCGTCAGCCCGCAGTGCGACAGGACGACGAGCAGATCAACGCGAGGACGGAGAGCAGAGAGCGCCTCCCGAACGGCGGATATCGGCTCGCCTACCTCCCATCCGAGCAAACGGTAATAATCGACATAAGGAGCAGTAACGCCGACGATGCCGATCCGAATTCCTTCGCGCTCCATCTCGACCCACGGCTTCAGCCAGTCCGGACGCTGCCCGGTGCTGAGCGCGGTGACGTTTGCGGCCAGGACAGGAAAGCGTGCATTGCTCCGATACACTTGCCCGAGCCGCTCCGGCACGAATGTCAGCCCTTCATTATTGCCGATCACAGCGGCATCGTAGCCGAGCCGGTTCATAAGCCGCACATTCGCTGCGCCGTAGGTCCCCTCTGTCTCCATATAAGCCCGGTCCATATGATCGCCACCGTCCAGCAGCACGATCTTCTCCCCGCAATGCTGCCGGTAACGGCTCATGAGCGAGGCTAGACGGGCCGCTCCGTTCCAATGGCTATGAATATCGTTCGTGTATAGCAATAGAATCGAAGCCGATGTATTCAACTGAGGCGATGGCATCGTATCTCCCATCCTTCCCTAATCTAGAATGTCATGCACAGATTAGAATAGCATGTGTCCGATTCGGGTGACTACTGTGGAAGAACGAAGGGATGGCCGGGCACCCTCGCCGGAAGGAGCGGAGCATACAAGCCTTATTATTCTGTATACGAGCGCTGCGTTGATTTGATGACCGATAATTTTTAAGCAAAATGGGAAATGCTGTTGTCACGTTCCAATGAAGTTGATATGATTACGGTACATATGTTGTCTATTTTTGGCTAGGACGGTGAATGAACGTGAAGGTTCATGTCTTAAGCGTTACGGACGGCGATATCGTAGCGAAGGATATTTTTAATTCACACGGTCTTCTTGTGATTTCCGCTGGAACGAAATTGAAGGAGAAGGATATCGCCCTGCTCCTGCGGCATCATCTTGATTTTATCGATATTGAAGAGAGACAAGCCGAATCGATGACAACGCTTCCACAATTAGTTTCCTCTTCCGGAACGGATCAACTGCAGTCTTCCTATAAGGAAGCGGTCGCCGGAGTGGAGCAGTTATTCTATGAGGCGGCTGCCCATGGTCATATACAAGATGAACAGGTGGAACAAACATTAACGCCGCTGATTCACCAGATCAAAGCGGAACGGGATGTCGTCTCCCTGCTCTTGAGGATGGAGGCGGAAGATGATTGCACCTACCAGCATTCGGTCCAAGTCGGAATGCTATCCTATTATTTGGCGAAGTGGCTGAATTATAATGAAGCGGATGCGGTGCGTGTCGGCAAGGCCGGCTTCCTTCATGAGATCGGCATGGCTCTGGTGGATACGGATACCTCATCGCTTACTGCTGCGGGTATTCAGAACGAGGAAGAAGTCGAGAAAATGAAAAAGCACACCCGTTTCGGGTGCGACTTGCTACGAGGGACCTATGAGGACGAATGGCTGTATCTGACCGCGCTGCAGCATCACGAACGGCTAGATGGAAGCGGTTATCCGTCTGGCCTGAAGGAAGACGAGATTCATCCCGTCTCCCGTATCGTTGCAATTGCCGCTGTGTACAGTGAGATGACCTCGACCTGCAGCGGTCAGCCGAAGCAGAATCTGTTCTGCGTATTGCGGGATCTGCACGCGATGAGTTTTGGTCAATTGGATCCGACGATGACCCACACCTTTATCCGGAACATGATTCCGAACTTCCTGCACAAGCAAGCCCGCCTGAATGACGGCCGGACGGGAGTCATCGTGATGTCGAATCAGACCGAGCTGTTCCGCCCGCTCGTGCAAATCGATCAAGAGTTCGTCGATCTGGCACAGCGGAGACAGTTGGAAATCGAGCATGTATACGTGTAGCTGCATCATTATTATTTGCGGGGCGTTTTCAATTCTCCCTTGACCCGGTGCGACATCAACTCGGAGACCGTGACTATGGAGTAGCCCCGCTTTTTGAGTTCCGGCAAAATCTGCTTCAACGCCTCCACCGTCTGCGCACGGCCCTCCGCGAAATCATGCATCAGCACGATATCCCCATTTCGGGCCGAATTCAGTACTTTATTGACGATGCGCTGCACACCGGGCGAGCTCCAGTCCTTCGTGTCCTGATGCCATGACCACATGACGATGCGGTAATCGTTGGCACGAGCGACGTCGACCAGTTGCTGATTATAGTAGCCGCCGGGCGGACGATACAAGTGAGGGGCCGTTCCGGTCACCTCTTTGATGACCCGGTGCGCCTTCATCATATCCTCCTTGATCTCAGCGGCCGAAATCCCGCGGCGGAAATATTTATGGTAATACGAGTGGTTCCCGACCTCATGCCCTTCACGGACGGTACGTTTCACCAATTCCGGATTATCCTTCACCCGCCAACCAACCAGGAAAAAGGTAGCCTTGGCGTCATGCTGCTTCAGCAGCTCCAGAATGGCAGGCGTATTTTTGGGATCAGGACCATCATCAAAGGTGAGGGCAATTCGCTTACCGGCTGACGGCACCTCCCATACGATATCTCCCCGCTCCTCGAAGTAAGCCCGATCTTTACGAACCGGCTTTATAGCTGCGTTCGCCGGCATTGGCTCCAGTTCTTCCATAGCCGCAGCAGCAGGGTGTCTCTGCCGGACGGCCTCATCGCCGGCAACGTTTCCTGCAGCCTCCCCTCTATGAACCTTCGTCTCTGGCGCAACGAACAGCAAGGCTATAGCCACAAGACAGCTCATCCCGATTCGTGCCGCACGCTCCAGGCTTTTCCTTACGCGCTTCATGTCGCTTCCTCCTTCACAACTGTCGAGCATTCTCTGCGGTGCGCGATGCGGCGCAAGCAGTGAAGATTCACTTATTATGCGCCAGCGGAGGGAAGACATTCATGCGGCGGAACCGAATTCGAGGAATTCTGCGTTGGCAGAAGGAGCCTGGGAACAGAGGTGAGGAAATACTGCATATCTGGTTGCTATTGTTCAATTGACTCCATTACACGAAAGCCGCCTGACGAATTTTTCTTCAAGACAAGAATATAGATTATATTCCGATCGATATCATTAGCAGAGATAATGTAGGTCCTCTAGAGAAATCATGTTCTACCCTTCATCTATTTGAAAATTATCGGCGTAGGTCGCTTTCACATACTGTCTGGAGAATTCAAGCGCCGCCTGCTTTTCTGTATAGGTGTACGATCGATATCCAGCAAAAAGGATTATCAGGGCGGCGAGAACGAGCCAATTCATCAATCGGCGATGGTTGCGCATACGGTTCAGGTGCAAGAGATGGCTGCGCATAGGCTATCCTCTAAGACTTGCGGTTTCCAGCTATTTCTTCTACTGTACCACGTTCTGGTCAGGATGTATCATGCCGATCGCCCGCGGCCGGTCAGCGGCTTCCAGGATAAAATGCGTTCCAGCCGGAACGGTCGCCATCCCCTTGCCGCGAGACAGGTTGCATGCAGGACGTCCTCCCGGATATTGCGCACGACAATTCGCCGCTGAGTAATGGTTCCGTGCCGATCCTCATAGATGATTTCGATCGTGCTGCCTATATAATGCTCTGTCTTCACTATACATCACTCCGAATATTCGCATTTGTTTACTTCTAGCTAGCATATACGAACACATATTCGATATACAACGGTAAAAAGATGCAGTTTTCTCCGCTGCGAGGGAAGTGTAAACTGGATTGACTATGATGGGCGGCTTGTCGCGAGATAAGGTTGTCCTGTATGTTCGAACGGTTCCTTCGCCTGCCAGGAATGATGCAAAAATACAGGAATTCTACATGATCCGATCGTTGGAAAAGGGGATCCTGCAAAAGTGCAGGAATTTCACTCGTTTTCGCTTGAATACGTCGCAGTTTGAAGAAAATGATGCAGCTGCGCAGCAATTTCGTGATATTTCCCCTGACCTTGCCAAAATTGCTGCACTTTTGCAGGAATGCCACTTGGCGCAATTGCTGCTCCCCTTACAATGCCGCGGCTAGGCCGCTTGGGGCGCTATGCTGGTGCCCTTGCAAGGTTGCGCGGCTAGGCACTTGGGGCGCCTAGGCTGTTGCCACTAGCAAGGCTGCGCGG
>NZ_QYZD01000022.1:0-88625 GCF_003591545.1 Paenibacillus thiaminolyticus | reverse complement strand
GTGCCCCTTTGGCAAGGCTGCGCGGCTAGGCACTTGGGGCGCCTAGGCTGTTGCCCCTCGCAAGGCTGCGCGGTTGGGCGCTGGGTGCTTATACTGCCTTGGCAACGCTAGTTTGGGAACAGCACCGTGAGCAACACGTCCAGGCCAGCCCTGTCCCGAGCCTTTCCGGTGGGCGTACAATGTCGGCGCAGCCTGCGATTCGCTGGCTCCAAACAACGAATCCCCCACCATCAAGGTGAGGGAACGGTGGCTGCTGCCTCATAGTTCCGGTTCCAAGATGATTCGGATGAATTGGAGGGTGATGGGAACTCCCTGCTCGGGGACCCCATCGATTTGCAGAAGTCCTTCCGTAACGGTATAAGAGGTGAGCGGCTGCAGCATACCGTTAATAAATAAATTAAAGTATGACACCGTTCCTGGGTTCAGTATGCTGCTGCTCTGGAATTGAGCGAGTCCATCCCCATTCGTGTATGCATTTCGAACCCATCCGCTATCGTAATGAACTGGAAGGTCTCCACCTGTAAAATTTGGGTAGCTGGCGGAGGCACCGGTTCCCCCGGAAACACCACCGGACAGTCCGGAGGAGGGGAAAGAGAACTGCACGGACTGACGGAAGGATCAAGGAAAGCGATCTTCAAGGCCGGATCCCATGGCTTTGCCTGAATTTGAATCAATTGATTTTCCAATTTGAGCATTCACCTCCAAGCAATGAATATCTTATTCCTATCCTATGATGCGAGGCTATTTTTGTAACCTGGCCGAGGGCACAAAAGAAGCCGATCCGAAAAGGCCCGCTTTTCGGATCGGCAAGCTTCTGCTTTTACATACTCTGAAAGGGGCTGCTAGTTGTTACGTGACGACAAATTCGACAACGACCGGAGTGGCAGGATCAAGAGCATCGCCCCCCGGAATCGTTATCGTTGTTGTTGAAACGGTTGACACATCCGCCGTCTGCACGACACCGTTGATATGAAGGAGATAGTACGCAAATAAACCAGGAAATGCCGTTGCGGCCGCGCCGGCGTCATTCGTAAAGGTTGTAGCGGCAATCGCAAACGTAGCGCCTGTACCTGTACCGGCACCTATTGTGGATAAGAATTTCCGGCTTGCTACAAATGGCTGAGTAATTGGCATTGCTTTCACCTCCTTAATCTAGGGATGCTATATTAAATGCAGGTTGGACAAGGATTGAACTATACAGCTGACATGAGAAAAGCATACTTTTTCAGAAAATTCCGAAAGCATATGGATAAAGTGTTTTCAACTAGAAGAGAATATGTGCTCTGGACCCTTTTAAGCAAAAAACGTGCCTGCTTAACCTCAACAGCCATGTTGAGTCAAAACGGACACGTATCAAACACTTGATTTAGTTATGAAATTACCCGATGCTGCCTTCCATAATCAGGTTTCTTCCATCTTCCCTTTATGTTGGCCATGCTGCTGCACAGGCGCGGGTCTTTCGGCCCTTTGACCGCCGGCTCTGTACGCTGTAATTCCTCTCGCCAGTCCTTCATTCCGCCCCCTCGAACAGATATTCGAGATCAATGTTTGCGAATGCACGTTCGTAAGGTAACAAAAAAGGCCCCTTTAGCGCAATGCCTCGGAGCTCCCTTTCACGTGGCGAAACTTTCATGCTAGTATCCCCTCAGCTTTAGTCCAATCATTTAAAGTAATTTCTCATATTGTAATACAGAAAGGGGGTGGCTTGAATGAGACATCATCGGAGAAGAAAAATCACTGTTGTCCTTCACCGTGGTCAAAGAGTATTGGTCGTGTGCAGACGGAGAAGACACCATTTCTAATTACTCATTTTTGTGGAGCACCGTAGACCACGTTCCACCCCGTGTATACCCGAAGAAAGCCTCGGAATAATCCGGGGCTTTTGCTGTGTATGTTTATTTGCAGCACAAAAAAGAGCCCCGCCAGCACAATTCAAGCAGAGCTCCTGTCACCGGTGCCTCCGGATTTGTATACATTATACCAAATAAAGAGCCCTGCTGAAGAAGCAGGGCATGCGATGAAAGTGAACCATGAGCGCAGGATAGAACCATGTTAATCTTAGTAGATAAAGGCGCGAGAAACAATGACAAGCAAGATAAAAAGCACAAGGATTACACCAATAGAAGTAAAGCCCCCGCATCCACATGAGAAACCTCCAACTTCACCCATTCCAGCAACCTCCTTTCGCTAGGTTCATACTCATAGTATTGAGGTTGCTGTCGTTATGACTTGGCTATATCCCATACTGAAATAATTAGGCTTTGTGCGCTGAAAGGATAAGCTATTTCCCTGAAGTCTTCAATAGCCGGTCCCAACACCACGGCAACCTCTGCCCGAGTAAGCGGCTCATTCGGCGCGAATCCAGTGTTATGGCCGCCCATAATCCCCGCAGCGATGACGCGTTGGATTGACATTTTTGCCCAGTGACCCGTATAATCCGGCTGCAGTTCCGGTGTGGCACAACCTTGTCAATGGTCAAACCATGCCGTTTGCACAGCAGCGCGATCAGCTCAGCCGCCCGCTGCCACGCCTCGGTTCGTCCACGCCCTGGTACATGCAGACCTTAAAGCCAATTGACGACGCATTTCCGGGCCCGCCGAGGACATGGATAAGATTAAATATTTTAACGTCTAGATAAATTCCTCGCGGCATGTGTACCCATCACAAAAACAAAATACGGGCATATGAGAATGCTGGATTGACAACCGTAAGGTATCTACATGTGCCCAAGAAAATAGAAAAAGACGCACTTGACCTGTATGCCCGGTATCTTGCGAGACAAATACGTGGGCAAAGCAGGGGCAAGTGCGCCCCAATTACTTGAAAAAACCGCGTAGGATAAAGGTTACCCGATGCTGCCTTCCATCTCCAACTTAATGAGACGGTTCATCTCAACCGCATATTCCATTGGCAATTCCTTCGTGAACGGCTCGATGAAGCCCATGACGATCATTTGGGTCGCTTCGTCTTCCGTCAATCCGCGGCTCATCAGATAGAACAGTTGATCCTCCGACACCTTGGATACGGTCGCCTCATGCTCCAATTGAATATTGTCATTCATGACTTCGTTATACGGAATCGTATCGGACGTGGATTGATTATCCATGATGAGCGTATCGCATTTGACATTGGCCTTGGAGCCTTCGGAATTCCGGCCGAAGGACGCGATGCCGCGATACGTTACTTTGCCGCCGTGCTTCGAGATCGACTTGGATACGATCGTCGATGTCGTGTCCGGCGCCAGATGCAGCATTTTCGCGCCTGCATCCTGGTGCTGGCCTTTGCCCGCTACCGCGATGGACAGGACCGAGCCTTTGGCTCCGCGTCCCTTCAAAATAACGGCGGGGTATTTCATCGTCAGCTTCGATCCGATGTTGCCATCCACCCATTCCATGTTCGCGTTCTCTTCGCAGACCGCACGCTTCGTAACCAGGTTGTAAATATTCGGTGCCCAGTTCTGAATCGTCGTATAGCGAACGCGGGCATTCTTCTTGACAATAATCTCGACGACTGCGCTATGCAGGGAATTCGTGCTGTAGATAGGAGCCGTGCAGCCTTCTACATAGTGCACGAAGCTGTCTTCGTCGGCGATAATGAGCGTGCGCTCGAATTGCCCCATGTTCTCGGAGTTGATGCGGAAATACGCCTGCAGCGGGATTTCGCATTTGACTCCCTTCGGTACATAGATGAAGCTGCCCCCGGACCATACGGCGCTGTTCAAGGCAGCGAACTTGTTGTCCGCCGGAGGAACGACCGTGCCGAAGTGCTCCTTGAAAATTTCCGGATGCTCGCGCAAGGCCGAGTCGGTATCCATGAAGATAACGCCTTGCTCTTCGAGATCCTTTTGCATGCTGTGGTAGACGACTTCGGACTCATACTGCGCGGATACGCCGGCCAGGAACTTCTGCTCCGCTTCCGGAATTCCCAGCTTGTCGAACGTCTCCTTAATCTCCGCTGGCACTTCCTCCCACGTCTTGCCTTGCTTCTCGGAAGGACGAACATAATATTGAATATCGTCGAAATCCAACTCATCCAGGTCGCCGCCCCAACGCGGAAGCGGCATCTTCTCAAATTGCTTCAGCGACTTCAAGCGGAAATCCAGCATCCATTCCGGTTCGTCTTTAATCTTCGAGATTTCCCGAACGATTTCCGGCGTCAATCCTTTGCCGGATTGGAAAATGGATTGGTGATTATCGCGAAAGCCATATTTATATTCCTCAAGTTCTGGCATTTCTTTCGCCATGGTGCATTACCTCCTCCGTACGTTATCCACGTACATTCTCGCCGTTATTTCGTCGGCTCTTCAATCCCTTTGCGCAGGGCGTTCCAGGCAAGCGTCGCACATTTGATCCGCGCCGGGAATTTGCATACGCCAGACAGTGCTTCAATATCTTCATACTCGTCGAATGTCACGTTCTCGCCTTTCACCATGGAGGAGAATCGTTCAGCCATCTCAATCGCTTCTTCCAACGTTCTGCCCTTGACCGCGTCGGTCATCATCGAGGCGCTCGACATACTGATCGAGCAGCCCTCACCGGTGAAGCGGGCATCGACGACTTTATTATCCTCTACCATGAGCTGCAAGGAAATGCGGTCGCCGCAGGTCGGATTGTTCAATTCGATCGTGACCGCATCGGAATCGAACGTACCGCGGTTGCGCGGCTTTTTGTAATGATCCATGATGACGCGCCGGTACAAATCATCCAATTGCATCGCTGAAATACTCCTTTGTTGCCCGCAAGGCTTCTGCCAGACGGTCGATGTCTTCTTCCGTGTTATACAGATAGAAGCTTGCTCGTGCCGTCGCGCTTGCCTGCAGCCAGCGCATCAGCGGCTGGCAGCAATGGTGGCCGGCGCGGATGGCGATTCCCTTCGCATCGAGAACGGTTGCCACATCATGCGGATGAACATCATCCAGATTGAAGGTGACGAGACCGATCCGGTTCTTCTTCGGGCCGTAAATCGTAATCCCTTCAATCGCGGAGAGCTGTTCGACCGCATATTCCGCCAGCTCATGCTCATGAGCGGCTATGGCGTCCATGCCGACCTCTTCGAGGAACGTAATCGCCGCGGCCAGGCCGACGGCTCCGGCAATGATTGGCGTACCGCCCTCGAAGCGCCACGGAATCTCTTTCCATGTCGACTCGTACAAGTCAACATGATCAATCATTTCGCCGCCGAACTCGACAGGCTCCATCTTGTTCAGCAGCTCTTTCTTGCCGTACAATGCTCCAATCCCTGTCGGACCGCACATTTTATGCCCGGACAGCGTGTAGAAATCGCAATCCAAGTCCTGAACGTCAATCCGCATATGCGGCGTGCTCTGCGCCCCGTCGACCACCATCACGGCTCCGTGGCGATGAGCGATAGCCGCGATGTCCTTCACGGGATTGATAACGCCCAACACGTTCGAGGCATACGTAACGGAGACGATTTTCGCACGATCCGTCACGGTCTGCTCCACGTCCGCCAGGTCAATCGTTCCATCCTTTTGCAGAGGAATATATTTCAACGTAGCGCCGGTTGCCTTCGCAACCTGCTGCCACGGAATGAGATTACTGTGGTGCTCCATCGGCGTCAGGACGATCTCGTCGCCTTCCTTGCACACAGAGCGGGCATACGAAGAGGCAACCAGATTCAAGGCCGTCGTCGTACCGCGGGTGAACACAATCTCTTCCGGGTGCCGGGCATGAATGAACCGGGCTACTGTCTCGCGCGCTCCTTCATAAGCGTCCGTTGCCCGGGAACCGAGCGTATGCACGCCGCGGTGGACGTTCGCATTGTCCCGTTCGTAATAGTCCTGAATAGCACGGATAACCGCTGCCGGCTTCTGCGACGTAGCCGCATTGTCCAAATAGACGAGAGGGTGACCGTTAATCTCCTGATTCAGTATCGGAAACTGCTTACGAAGCTCGCGCCCTATCATTGTCCTAACTTCCTTTCGATGTAGCGGCGCAGCAGATCCTGCAGATGCTCGTTCGGCAGTTCGGCCACGACTGGAGCCAGGAACCCGCGAATAATCAGGTTCTCCGCTTCCTCCTTGGATACGCCGCGGGACATCAAGTAATAGACTTGCTCCGGATTCACTTGCCCGGCGGACGCGGCATGTCCTGCCTTGACGTCATCCTCATCGATGAGGAGAATCGGGTTAGCGTCCCCGCGGGCTGTCGGGCTCAGCATGAGCACGCGTTCGGTCTGTTGTCCGTTCGATTTGGAAGCGCCCTTCTCAATCTTCGTAATTCCGTTGATGATGGAAGAGGCGGATTCGCGCATTACGGCGCGGGTGATCATATCGCTCTCGGAACCGAGGCCGATATGGACGGCCTTCGTCGTAATGTTTAGCTTCTGCTCCCCGTTCCCGACACAGATCACCTTCGCGTCCGAGGTGGAGCCGCTGCCGTTCAGAATCGAGCATGTATCGGAAGTTCCATTGCCGTTGTTCATCTCGCCGACGACCCATTCGATGCGGCCGTCATTCTCTACGATGGCGCGGCGGAACGAAATATCGGTCGTCGCTTCGCCAAGATGGTGAATCGAAGCGTAGGTCACCTTCGCTCCCGGCTTGACGAACACTTCAACTACGCCGTTATGCATGACAGGCTCGCTTAACGGGCCGGACACGTAATTATCAACATAGTTCACCCGGCTGTTCACGTCCGCCACAATCAAGACATGCGGGGCGAACGTAGCCTTGGAATCATCGGTATAGAACAAAGCTTGCAACGGTACGTCCACTTCTACATTTCGGGGTACGTACAGGAATACGCCTCCGTTCCACAGTGCCGCATGCAGCGCCGCAATCCGGTGCTCGTCAGCCTTAACGGCTTGCATCAGATGCGGCTTCACGAGCTCTTCATGCTCGCGGGCCGCCGTATGCAGATCCGTGAAGATGACGCCTTTGGCAGCCAACTCGGCGTTCAGCTTGTTATACACGACCGCGGAATTATGCTGCACCAGCACATTTTCCGGATCCGCTTCTTCGCCGAATACGGCGCGTGCCCCTTCCGGGAGGGCTGCGAAGCTGTCAGCCGCTGCACCCTCGGCATACTGGCCGTATGCGTCCAGATTCCAGCGGTCGATTTTCGTTTTTTCAAATATCGGGTTATCCAGTGTTGCCGCCTTATCTAAGGCCTGCAGCCGGAACTCGGTCAACCATGCCGGTTCAGTATTGCGGGCGGAAAGGTTGGCTACCGCATCCCGGTTCACTGGTAAAGTTATTTGCGTGCTCATCGGTTCCATCGCTCCTCCTGTCAATCGAATTGCTGATGTCGTTAGGCGTCTTGTCCAACCGTCTCATCGGCGATGCCAAGCTCTTCCTTAATCCAGTCGTAGCCTTCTGCTTCAAGCCGCTCTGCCAGCTCGGGTCCGCCCGATTTGACAATGCGGCCTTGCATCATGACGTGAACGAAGTCAGGCTTGACGTAGTTCAGTAACCGTTGATAGTGAGTAATAATCAAGAAGCCGCGCTCTTCGCTGCGCATAGCATTCACGCCGTTCGCCACGATTTTCAACGCGTCGATATCCAGACCGGAGTCGATCTCGTCTAGGACGACGATTTTCGGATCGAGCATCATCATTTGAAGAATCTCGTTGCGCTTCTTCTCCCCGCCGGAGAAGCCTTCATTCAAATAACGATGAGCGAACTCCTCACTCATCTCCAATTCCTTCATCTTCGATTCCATCTGGCGGATGAACTTGATGAGGGAGATCTCGTTGCCTTCCCCGCGGCGCGCGTTGATGGCGCTGCGCAGGAAATCGGAATTCGTAACACCGGCAATCTCGCTCGGATATTGCATCGCAAGGAACAGCCCCGCACGTGCGCGCTCATCGACATCCATTTCAAGCACTTCTGCGCCGTCAAGTGTCGCGCTGCCTTCGGTTACTTCATATTTAGGGTGGCCCATCAGTGCGGATGCCAACGTACTCTTCCCTGTTCCGTTCGGTCCCATGATGGCGTGCACTTCCCCGCCCTTCATCGAGAGGCTGATGCCTTTCAGGATCTCTTTACCTTCAATGGTCGCTTTCAAACCATTAATGACGAATTCTGTTGCCATGTGTCGTAACCTCCAGATTGATGGATTTGTTAAAAAGATGTATACTTTAAATTAAAGATTAATCTTTCTCTAGAGCCTTTCTTACATAGAAATCATTATAAAGTGATTATCAATGATTCTCAACATAATATTAGTACATTGGAATATATAAATCAACCTTGTGAAAGACAAGCTGACGCCATCCTGCACACGAAGGAGCAGACATAGCGAACCTCTTTTCTCTTCCGTTCATCCCAATCTTGCATCCTTCTCCGTCCCCCCGGCTCCATCCGCCATCCAGAATTGTTTACCTAGGAAACAAAACCATTATAGCATTATTTGACAATGATAATCAATATCATTAACGACATGATCTTGCATGAGTGTAAATAAGCATGAAGAAGCATCCCTCACCATATGGCAAAGGATGCTTTACTTTCAAGCTATTCTTATCTTAAGGAGACAGCTGTCCCGGAAGCCCCTTCCGGTTTACGCCATCTGATGGACCGCTTTAGAGACATTTCCAAGATAGGAGCTCAGCATCCAGATATGCTTCTCCAGATCACCCTGCATGCCGATCAGCATATCATTGGTCACATTGTCTCCGATGCTGTCGGCTTCCTTCAACGCTTCTCCGAATTCGGTAATCAATTGATTGAAATCAGCAATCAATTGCTTGACCATCTCTTCGGCTGTCTCGTTGCCGCTCGCTTCCGGAATCGTCGCGTTCGCCGCATACTCCTTCAGCGTCGCGTAAGGCTTGCCGCCGATCGTAAGCAATCTTTCCGCAACTTCATCCATTTTCTCCGTAATCTCATTATAGAATTCTTCGAACTTCTCATGAAGCGTGAAGAACATATCGCCCTTTACAAACCAATGGTAGTTGTGAAGCTTTACATACATCAGATTCAAGTTGGCTACTTGCTGGTTTAACATTTGCTGCAATTTTTGATTCGTCATAAGTAAAACGCCTCCTAATGTTTTCAACTTATTCCTTGTTGATAATTATTCTAATATAATAACTAGTTAATTTCAACCCCTTGACGGAAATTTTACAACATCTTTTTAACCCGTCCCGGAGCTTCGCATCCCCTATCTTATAACTACCCTGGGCCAGCGCTTTTGAACCTCCTCGGCCCTGCCTTGCCCATCCTCCAAATTTAAAGTTTCCATAGATAAAAAATCCGATATACTAAAGCGCAACAGTCTTGGAGTGCGTTTTTGCCCAACCGCATATATGGAAGATTGTTCATGTTCATTTTAGTACCGGGAGGTGCCTATCTACGATGACTTATCACACAGCTTACCGTCCTTTGGGCCTGGAGGATGCCGTGGCCTTGGCTCAAGGGATCGAAGGGCTGTTCCCGCTCGATTTGCCTCTTCATTGCGAGGAAATCGGCGATGGCAATTTGAACTAGGTGTTTCGGGTATCTGGCGTTGCGGAGGGAACGGATGATGCGACTCCCCCCCGACGTATTATTATCAAGCAGGCGCTCCCGTATGCAAAAGTCGTGGGAGAAGCATGGCTGCTTACTTTGGATCGGGCCCGCATCGAAAGCGAAGCCCTGCAGACTCAAGGAAGGCTCGTCCCTCATCTCGTTCCGAAGGGCTATGCGTACGATCCGGAGCTGCGCTCACCGTGATGGAAGATCTGAGCGATCATACGATTATGCGCCACGGGCTGATGCAATCTGCTTCGTATCCGCTGTTCGCTGAACATATTGCGGAATTCATGGCGCATACGTTGTTCTTCACCTCGGACCTGGGCTGCAATCAGCAGGAGAAAAAGCGAATCGCAGCTACGTTCAACAACCCCGAGCTGTGCAAAATAACCAAGCTGATCCTTATACCGATTCACCGAACAATAATTGCAAAGAAGCGCTGCGCGGGGATCACCGCAAGCTTCAGGAGGATCAGGCCCTTCATCTCGAAGTGATGCTGCTGCGGGAAAAGTTCCTGACACAGGCACAGGCTCTGGTGCATGGCGATCTTCATACAGGCAGCATCTTCGATCTGCTGCTCAATGCGGCCGGGCATGAATATTGGAGTACGGATGAAGGCGCCCGGAAGCAGCACCGGGCCTATTTGCTGGGAACGGCTGAGGCGGTCTGGACCGGGTTCGAGTCTGGACCGGGTTCGAGGCCCGCTTCCGCTCGATGTGGAACGAGCACGGCATCGTTCGGCTCTCATTTACCCCTGGATATCAGGATCTTTATATGGAACGAATTTTGCAGGATGCGGTCGGTTATGCCGGCTGCAAAATCACGTATGCCCATGACCGTTCCTAATTAGATAACTCTGAAGACGGTTGTCCGTTCTATTCTTGCATATGTTGATGACTATGCGCGAAGGCGAAAAGCCGCTTGCTTTTCGCCTTCGGTATGTGCGTCTCCGACGGGAAGCTGCCGCTTCGGCCTACACCATCCGCGCGAGCGCTTCTCTCCCCGTCATGCCGCTATGAATGCCCCGGTTCTCCGCCTCGACGGTCACCGATTCGAGCGGCGCTTCCAGCAACTGTTCCAGCGTGCGGACTCCGACGGCCCGCCCCGCAACAATACGGCGATCCTTCAGCTTCTCATTCAACAGTCCAACATCGAGCGCCCCGCACATAATATATCCTTCCTCTGTCGTAATCGCGAGCAGCGTCGTCTTCGGAAGCTTCACTTCAATGCCTAGAACGGTCATGCCTTCTATAGCCATTGGTACCATGCGCATCATTCTGCATACCCCTTCCGCCCAAGATGATATCATCCTATGCATCCCCCTGCAGAAGGTCTCCATAGGAAAATGAAAATCTTTTTCCGATAATAGGACTTATGGACTATGCTATGATTTTTGTCCCGTATTATAATGGGTTCATCTAGGCTAATTGTCCAGGTTGGAGGAATCAACATGCTGTATCCCATAACATCAACATCTAACGTGTACAAATTTAATGTGGACATCCTGGTCAAAGGCGAATCCAATGCGGCAACGTTGGAGAAGCTGCTACACCTGCTTCATGCTTCACCTGACGTGCTCGATCTCCGGATCCAATCCGGTGTGGAAATGGGATCCTTGTTGAATCTGATGGAAGCCATGCAGCAGAACAACATGGATGCGACTCCATTTGGCAAGCCAACCGCGACTCGAGGAAGGAACCAGAGCCCTGCCTTGTCGGATACCGCGGGGGAGAAGAAGGCCGGAACGGCGGCTGTTCACCGGATTGTCCCAGAATCCCATCCGACGCCGGACCCGGAGTCCAAAAAGACGAAGACCGAGTCTACGGAAAAAGAGCTTCACATCGCGGTAAGCGCCGACTCTGCCGACTCTCCGGAGAAGAACGGACAAGCTCCTTCCGCCACACGAATGAGATTGGTTTTGACAGAGCTTCAGATCAAGCGCTACATTGAGCAAAATTCCCTCGTCCGGCTTACCGTCAACAAAGGGAAAGGAAAAATGTTGAGCATTCCTTGCCGGATTTTGAATTATGACCCCGTCAATCAGCTGCTGAATGTGTACCATGTCGATGAAAAGAATGTCTACGCCTACCAACTGTTCGAAATCGAATCGATGGATGCCCATAATTAATGCAGTACAAGAACAGCCGCCACGCAAGTCCCAACGACTTCGCATGGCGGCTGTTGTACCGCAAGCCTATAGTAAGCATGTCTCGCATTGTTCTCGGAACAACTGCTCGAACCGCTGGCAGGACAGCGGCGGGCTGAAGTAGAACCCCTGGATTTCATCGCAGTTATGCTTCTGCAGGAAGAGAAGCTGCTCCTCCGTCTCTACCCCTTCGGCAATGACCTGCATATTCATATTGTGCCCCAGGGCAATAATCGCCGACACAATCGCGGCATCATTCGGATCCTGCTGCAGATCGCGGACGAATGATCGGTCGATCTTCAGCCGGTGTATCGGGAAATTTTTGAGATAATGGAGCGAGCTGTAGCCAGTGCCGAAATCGTCAATGCTAATAGCTACCCCCATATCCTTCAATTGCTGCAGCACGGGAGATGCCCTGGGCACGTCCATTGTCATGCTCTCCGTAATCTCCAGATCGAGGTAGGCCGGATTCAATCCGGTCTTGGCCAATACCTCCTGCACCGTCTCCGACAAGTTGTCCATTTCGAACTGGCGTACGGACAGGTTGACCGATACCGGTATCGGCGGATAGCCCTTCTGCTGCCACTCTTTATTTTGCCGGCAGGCTTCTTCGAGCACCCATGTGCCAAGGGCGACAATGAAGCCGTTCTCCTCCGCGATAGGAATAAATTCCCCCGGCGAGATCAATCCGCGTACGGGATGATTCCAGCGGACCAACGCTTCCATGCCGACGATGCGCTCCGTATTCATATCGTATTGCGGCTGATAATACAGCTCGAATTCCTCTTTCTTCAGCCCCCGCCGCATGTCATTTTCCAGAGTCAGCCGTTCCAGCGGCCGATCATTCATCTCCGGAACATAGAACAGGAAGCCGTTCTTCCCCTGCTCCTTGACGCGCGACAGTGCCAGATCCGCATGCTTCATCGCCTGAGCCCCGTCCATCGCTCCCGGGTTCTCAACCATCGCAATGCCGATGCTCATCGTCACATGAACCGGGACATCGTTCAAGTAGAACGGCTCTTCCAGGACGGACAGCCATTGAACGATCCGCTTATGCACCTCGGCCTCCGATTCCACGAACGTGAAAAAGCAGGCGAATTCGTCGCCTTCCATGCGGGCGACCACGTCATTGTCTGTCATCGTCCGCAGCAGGCGCTCGGCAATCTGCATCAGCAGCATATCGCCGAAATCCGTGCCGAACGTATCATTAATCCGCTTAAACCGATCCAGGTCCATGTACAGGACGGCGATCGAGAAGCGCTCATTGACGGCCATCCTGATGGCTTCCTCCAACCGCTGCATGAACATGCGCCGGTTCGGCAGCCCGGTCATATCATCATAATAGGACATGTACCGGATCCGTTCAGCCATATGTCGATCCGGAGTCGGATCCTGCAGAGAGACCGAATAGATCGACTGGGCCGCTTGGGGGCAGATCCCATCGGCCAGACGGACAACCCGGGCAATCCAATCCTGACGGAAGCCCTCCTTATGGAACCCGGCAAGCGCCAGTTCTTTCTCGTCGCCCGGTCCAAGATCCGTCAATGAATCCAATAATTTCCGTTTAGAACACTCATCCATCACCTTGGACAGTGCCGGCATCTCTTCTTCGTATCCCGTTACAGCGCGGAACGAATGATTCACTCCCTTAACCGCCCCATCCCTCTCTATAAAAAAAATCGGAACAGGCACATGATTAACCAAATATGCCCACTCCGAACCGGCCGGTGCTCTGTTGTCATGTATACAGCGAGTCTGGCGGCTTGTCTTCCGCCCAAGCAGCTTCGCGCGCCATTCGGATAGGGCAATGTACGCCACGGCGGCTCCCCATAGGAGCCCGATACCGATTCGGAGAACGCCCTCCGACAGAAAAAAAACGACCACGCCTCCGATGCACGTGATGGCCGCCAATAACGATGTAACGACGAACAGCGACGTTCTTCGCGGTTCCACCCTCGGTTCTTCTATCTGATTATTCACCTTGTACTCTTCCTTCCGGCCCCTAGTCTCAACACGTCCGCTTGATGCTATCTTCGCGCTGCCAAGGCTAGCAGAAGCCAGCCGATCAGGAAGGCGACGCCTCCAATCGGCGTAATCGCACCCAGCATGGAGAATCCGGTGAAGCATAGCAAATATAAGCTTCCCGAGAAGATGATTATGCCCGTGAACAGGAGGCGGGCCGACCACTGCACCTTCTTCTGGTCCGCCAGCTTATCCGCCAGGATTGCAATCAGAATCAATCCTAGCGCATGTGCCATATGATATTGAACTGCCGTCTCATAGGTCGCCATCCGCTCCGGTGTCAGTCTTGCCTGCATAATATGCGCACCAAACGCCCCCAGCGCAACGGACAATAGCATATTCAGGCTTCCTATCATTGCGTAGCGTCGCAGCATGTTGCCACTCCTTTTATGGATCATTTGGTGATCTATACTATTTTACGATTCTATCTTATCTGAATCCGCCGCCTTTTTCCACAATGAAATCGAAGGATGCCCGTATGAAGTGGTGAATATATGCTAACCATCGACAAGGCTTGGTACGCGGACCGCATACCTTGGGATTGTCGAAATGAAAAAAATTATTGGAGTCAGCCGCTCTTTTTTTCAGAAAAAAAGGGATACTCACAGGAAAATTCGGCTCCACGGAGAAGTTATAGAAAGCGTTATCATATAAATCAAGAGAAAGATACTCTTCCATGTAAAGGTGGCATGAAAAATGGCGAATCACGTGCTGGACACCCGCATCATCAGTTCCTTAGTCAAAGTTTTTGCCGACGAGCCGCTGCAGGCTCCCGACTTCCGGACCGCAACCGTCCTGCAGGGGGAAGCCCTGCACTTCCAGCTTGCCTACCGTGGAGAAGAGCTATGGAAGGAAGCGGCCGTATCGGTGCGCGGCGGCGTGGCTGAGGCGATTACGGTTCACAAGGTTGATCTGGTTCCGTCCGAGCTGCCCATCTATGCGCACCATGACGGCAATCTGCTCCGCTCCGCCCCCGGCCTCTATCCTGATCTGCTGACACTCGTAGACCCCCGGGAGGGCATCGTCATCTGTCCCGGACAATGGAGGGCACTCTGGATTACGGCTGAAGTCGATGAACGGTGGGACGAGGGCCAGCATCCGATCACGGTGTGTCTGACCAGCAGCGGCGGCGAACTGCTCGCCGAGGAGAAGTTCACGCTCGTCGTCCTCCCCGCCGCTCTGCCCAAGCAGCAGCTCATGCATACCGAATGGTTCCATAGCGACGGCATCGCGACCTACTACGGCGTGGACGTATTCAGCGAAGCGCATTGGGAACTGATTCGGAGGTTCATCCGCACGGCGGTCTGGCATGGCATCAATATGATCTTGACGCCGCTGTTCACGCCACCGCTGGATACCGAGGTCGGCGGGGAGCGGCCGACCGTCCAGCTCGTTGATGTGACCAAGACAGGCGATCGCTATGCCTTCGGCTTCACGCGCCTGGAACGCTGGGTGAAGCTGTGCCTGGAGGAGGGCGTTGAATATTTCGAGATGTCCCATCTGTTCACCCAGTGGGGCGCGAAGCATGCGCCGAAGATTGTCGCGGCCGCTGACGGCGAGCCGCAGCGCATCTTCGGATGGGAGACGGATGCGTCAGGTCCGGAATACCGCGCGTTCCTGCGCCAGTTCCTGCCCGAGCTGATTGCCTGGCTGAAGGCGAACGGAATCGCGGACCGGGCTCATTTCCATATCTCGGACGAACCGCGCGTCGAGCAGATGGACTCTTACCGCAATGCAGTGGAGTCCGTGTCCGATCTGCTGGCGGGGTTCCCGGTGATGGACGCGTTGTCCGATTATGATTTCTATCAGAGCGGGCTCGTCCAGGTGCCCGTTCCGGCCAACAATCATATCGAGCCTTTCATCGAGAACGGCGTGAAGCCGCTCTGGACCTACTACTGCTGCTCCCAGTACCGGGAGGTGTCCAACCGCTTCTTCTCGATGCCTTCGGCGCGCAACCGCATTCTCGGCTGGCAGCTGTACAAATTCCAGGCCGACGGCTTCCTCCATTGGGGCTATAATTTCTATTACTCGCAATATTCGCGGAAGCCGATCGATCCGTTCCGCACGACAGATGCGTCGTACGCCTTCCCGTCAGGCGACGCCTTCCTCGTCTACCCAGGCGAAGAGGGGCCGCTCGAATCGATCAGGCTCGATGTGCTGCGGGAGGCGCTGCAGGATCTGCGCGCGCTGCAGCTGCTTGAATCCTATATCGGGCGGGAGGCCGTCGTCGCGCTCATCGAGGAAGATGTGGATGAGCCGCTCACCTTCCGCACCTATCCGCACAGCGCCGAATGGTTGCTGAACAAGCGGATGGCTGTGAATGAACGGATTCGGGAAGCAGCCTGCGGCAAGGTGTCCGCTCCGTCATAACGGCACGTCCGGGCCGCAACGAAGGCATGGCCAGCCTACGGTCAAGGCCTCACCGTTTGCCGCGGAGGCGTAGTCCCATTTGCGTTGGAGGCATGGTCCCATCTCCGTTGGAGGCATAGGACCGTCAGCGGCGAAGGCCTGACCGGTTCTACGGCGAGCAAAGGATGCTCGGGTAGGGCCGGTTTCTTTTTGCAATTGCAACGATTGCGGAAATAAGATATTATATACGAAACTATAAGGTAACTTATATGATACTTGTGAAACATTACCGTATTGGAGGTGCAAGTGATGGCGGCTTCCGCACCAGGATTGAGCAGCGGGCTTCGCATTATGGAAGCGATCGTCGAATCCGAATCCGGCATCGGATTCAATCAATTGAAGACAGCGGCCGAATTGAGCGCGGCCAGCCTGAATCGGTATTTGCAAGTGCTGCTGGAGCAGCAATATGTAGAGAAGGACGCGAATCAGCAATATGTGGCCGGACCCATGTTGTTCGCCTTGATGCAGCGGGCCGAGCATCATCACGGGCTCCGCGGCACGAGCGGACCGGTGCTGGACCGTATCTCCCGGGAAGCGGGATGCACCGCGCTCTGGATTGATTATCGGCACGGCCGCATGAGCTGCCGGGACAAGCGGGTTCATCCGGAAGGGATCGCGATGCAGCAGACGGGCGAGATCCGGACCGATTACCCGCTTCACCCGTGGGGCTTCCTGCTGCTGGCACATGCCGATGAGGCGACGCGGCGCTTATATCTCGAGCACGCGGATAACGGAGCCTTGGCGCGATATCGTCCGGATGCAGAGGCGCTGGATCGATATATTGCCAACGCTGCGGAACGCGGGCTGGCGGATGATCAAGGGGCCATCCTGCCCCATATTCGCCGCATCGCCGTTCCTGTCTATGACGGGGAGCGGCTCGCCGCCGCGATTGCGGTCGGAATGCCGGGCACTTCCTTCGATGCCCCGTTCATTCATCGCATCTATGAGCTGCTTCAGGACGAGGCCGCGCAGGTTATGAAGCTGCTGCAGCCCCCGATTCAGGAAGGGAGAGGGGAAGCATGAGTAAGAATGTGAACGCGAGCATGAACCACAGCAAGAATATGATGGATGCCAACAAAAGCACGCATCCGAATGTCATCTACATTTTGGCCGACGATTTGGGATACGGCGACATTTCCTGTCTGAACCCCGATTCCCGAATCGCGACGCCGCATCTGGATCGGCTCGGGCAGGAGGGCCTCATCTACACCGATGCGCATTCCTCCTCCGCCGTCTGCACTCCTTCGCGCTACAGCATCCTGACCGGACGGTATAATTGGCGCTCGGAATTGAAGGAGGGCGTCCTGTGGGGGTATTCGCCCAGTATCCTCGAAGGGGGCCGGATGACGGTCGCATCCTTGTTCAAGCAAGCCGGCTACCGTACGGCATGCTACGGGAAATGGCATCTCGGGCTCGACTGGTGCCGGACCGGCACCGCGGCCGAAGATGTTGATTTCAGCAAGCCGATTCGGCGCGGTCCGGTCGATGCCGGGTTCGACGAATTCTACGGCATCAGCGCCTCGCTCGATATGCCGCCCTACGTCTATATCGAGAATGACGCCGTGGTACAGCTTCCGGATCGGTTGACCCACAACGATGACAAGAAGGGATTTTGGCGGGAAGGCCCGGCGGCGCCCGATTTCCGCCATGAGGAGGTGTTGCCCCGGCTGACCAGCAAAGTGCTGGAGCGGATTGAGCAGTTCAGCTCTGCGGCGGACGGCAGCCCGTTCTTCATCTACTACCCGCTGCCCGCCCCGCATACGCCGATTGTACCGGCCCCGGAATTCATCGGGCGCTCGGGAACCAATCTATACGGCGACTTCGTCCTCATGGTCGACGATGCCATGGGCGCGATTATGGTAAAGCTGGAGGAATGCGGGATCGCGGACAATACCGTTGTCCTGTTCACGAGCGACAACGGCTGCTCCCCAAGCGCGGATTATGAGGAGCTGGCCCGATATGGCCATAATCCAAGCTACGTCTTCCGCGGCCACAAGGCCGATATCTATGAAGGCGGGCACCGCGTGCCGCTGCTCGTCCGCTGGCCGGCGCGCATTGCGGCGGGCACCGTCTCCGACGAGCCGGTCTGCCTCGTCGACTTCATGGCGACGGCCGCGGATGTGACGGGCCAGACGCTCCCTGACGATGCGGGCGAGGACAGCGTCAGCCATCTCCCCCTGTGGCTCGGTACGGACGGAACGGAGCCGCTTCGCGAAGCGATCGTACATCATTCGATCGACGGCTCCTTCTCGATTCGCAAGGGCGAATGGAAGCTGGAGCTGTGCCCTGGCTCCGGGGGGTGGAGCGCTCCAGCGCTTGGACAAGAGCCTCCCGGCTCCCCTTCGTTCCAGCTGTACCGGCTGAGCGATGATATCGGCGAGCGGCAATGTAATCGATCGCTTCCCTGACATCGTCCAGGAGCTGACGGCCCTCTTGACCCGCTATATCAAGGAAGGACGAAGCACGCCAGGCGCGCCTCAGTCCAATACAGGAATGCCGCGCTGGAGCCAGCTGCACTGGATGGAATAAGCGGGGCGTCGCTAGCGGCCGGCCCTGGCGCACATCCGCCGCAGGCAAATAATCATCGCCATCCTCCCTCATCAATCCCGGCCCTCCTGAATAAAGTGAGTAGAAAGCGATTCATCTGCTTATTCAGGGCATTTCACTTGGTTAATAAGGAGGGCCATCTATGACCAACCCGTTGTTTATCGTGTCCCGCGAGGACTGGTCGCTCCATCGCAAAGGATATCAGGATCAAGCGCGCCACCAGCAGAAGGTTAACGATGCGATTAAGCAGAATCTCCCCGACCTCATCACCGAGGAAAACATCATCATGTCCGACGGCAAGCAAATCATTAAAGTTCCGATCCGGAGCCTGGATGAATTCCGCTTCGTCTACAATTTCAACAAGAAAAAGCATGTCGGCCAAGGAGACGGCGACAGTCAGGTCGGAGACGTTCTCGGCACCGACGGCTCCCAAGTCGCGGGCAAAGGGAAGCAGGCTGGCGATCAGGCCGGAACGGATGTCATCGAAGCCGAGGTCAGCATCGCGGATCTCGAAAATATGCTGTTCGATGAGCTCGAACTGCCTTATTTGAAGCAGAAAGACAAAGATCAACTGGAGACGACCGACATCCGGTTCAACGATATTCGCAAAAAGGGCATCATGTCCAACATCGACAAGAAGCGCACCATTCTCGAAAATCTGCGCCGCAATGCGCTCGCCGGCAATCCGGGCATTCACCGCATCAGTCCGGACGATCTGCGCTTCAAGACATGGGAGGAGATCGTGAAGCCGCATTCCAATGCCGTCATTATCGCCATGATGGATACGTCCGGCTCGATGGGCTCGTTCGAGAAATATTGCGCGCGCAGCTTCTTCTTCTGGATGACGCGCTTCCTGCGCCGCCAATACGAGAAGGTCGATATGGTCTTCATCGCCCATCATACCGAAGCGAAGGAAGTGAGCGAGGACGAGTTTTTCACCCGGGGAGAGAGCGGCGGCACCATCTGCTCATCCGCCTATATCAAGGCGCTGGACATTATCGACAGCCGGTACCCGCCTTCTTCCTATAATATTTATCCGTTCCATTTCTCAGACGGCGATAATTTGACCAGCGACAACGATCGCTGCGTGAAGCTGATCGGCGAGCTGCTGCAGCGCGCCAACCTGTTCGGCTACGGCGAAGTGAATCAATACAATCGCAGCAGCACGCTCATGTCCGCGTACCGCCATATTCAGAACCCCCACTTCATGCACTATGTCATCAAGGAAAAGGCCGAGGTGTACCGCGCGCTCAAGCACTTTTTCAAAAAACAGCCGGAAGGGGTGCGCTCATGACAGCCGACGACATGCAGGCTCTGAACTATGCTATCGACGAGATTACCGAGATCGCGGCCGGCTTCGGTCTGGACTTCTACCCAATGCGCTACGAGATCTGCCCGGCCGACATCATCTACACGTTCGGCGCTTACGGGATGCCGACCCGCTTCAGCCACTGGAGCTTCGGCAAGACTTTTCATAAAATGAAAATGCAGTACGACTTCGGGTTGAGCAAAATCTACGAGCTCGTCATCAATTCCAACCCGTGCTATGCCTTCCTGCTCGAGGGCAATTCGCTCATTCAGAATAAGCTGATCGTCGCGCATGTGCTGGCGCATTGCGATTTCTTCAAGAACAATGCCCGCTTCTCCACCTCCAACCGCAATATGGTCGAGAGCATGTCGGCGACGGCCGAGCGTGTCATGCAATATGAGCTGGAATACGGGACGCAGACGGTGGAGAGCTTCATCGATGCCGTGCTCGCGATCCAGGAGCATATCGACCCGCAGATCGTGCGGCCGCGGACGCTCGACAAGCAGCGCTATATGGAGCTGAAAATCCGCGAGCAGCGCGAAGGGAAACCGCCCGCTCCGCCGGGGGCCTATGATGACCTGTGGGCACTCGAGGAAATGAAGGCAGCGATGCGGGCTTCTTCACCCCGGTCGGGGATCGCCGACCGCCGGTTCCCGCCGGAGCCGGAGAAAGACATCGTCTGGTTCATCCAGGAATTCTCCCCGGTGCTGGAGGATTGGCAGCGCGATATCATGACGATGCTACGTGATGAGATGCTCTATTTCTGGCCGCAGATGGAGACGAAAATTATGAACGAAGGCTGGGCCTCCTTTTGGCATCAGCGCATCCTGCGGGAGCTGGATCTGACCTCGGAGGAGACGCTCGAGTATGCGAAGCTGAACTCATCGGTCGTACAGCCGTCGCGCCACAGCCTGAATCCATATTATTTGGGCGTGAAAATATTCGAGGATATCGAGAAGCGCTGGGATAGCCCGACGGAGGAGGAGCGCGATCGGTTCGGCCGCGAGCCGGGTCAGGGCCGTGCCAAAATTTTCGAGGTGCGTGAATTCGATTCCGATCAATCGTTCCTGCGCAATTACTTAACGAAAAAGCTGTCGGAAGAGCTGGATCTGTACATTTTCGAGAAAAAGGGTCCGGAATGGAAAATTACCGATAAATCCTGGGAGAACATCCGCGATCAGCTCGTCTACTCGCGCGTCAACGGCGGCTTCCCGTACCTCGTCGTCGAGGACGGCGACTACCACCGCAACGGCGAGCTGTTCCTGAAGCATCACTATGAAGGGCTCGAGCTCGATCTGAAATATCTCGAACGGACGCTGCCGTATGTCTATACGCTATGGGGCAAGGCCGTCCACCTCGAGACGAAGGTCGAGGAGAAAATGGTGCTGTTCACCTATGACGGGAAAAAGGTGTCGCGGAAATTTATGTAGCAGTCTAAAATTTCCGTTCGCTATCAAAAGAAGCTGGCCTCCCCTTCTTCAAGGGTACCAGCTTCTTACTGCATAACTATTGGATCTCATTTCATTGTGGTAAAATAGAAAATGAAGGCAGGTGATGAACATGTCCGTCCCAAAAGATACTTTGGAACAAAATTTTAAACATAAATCTGTCGTCGAACTCGAAGATCTTGTACATTTCATCGAAGATCACTTCGGATATCATGTAACCCTAAGTAAAAAAGTTGACACCGTCCCACTTTCTAAGGAACAAAAACAGAAGCTGACATCCGTTATCTTCAAGGACCCAGGTGTACTTTATCAACTGAAGCAAGCCCGCGATGATCGTCAGAAAGGAATCTCAACTTACAGTGACAGCGAAGAAGAATTTGCTCAATTGTTAGATGAGGTCTCACATGACCAATCGTAAATATCGTGTAATGTGGACAAGCTACGCCCGTGTCGCGCTTGCTCGCATGCAGCCGTACAAAGTAGATCCCATGAATGTCTTTCGTCGTTCGAAAGATGTGCTGCGTCATTTCCCACATGAGAAGGCTTATGGTCTCTCAGACTTCCCTGGTTTTGAATTTAACGGTTATTTCTGGACTTTAATCGGCAATGCCATTCTAATCTACAGGATTGATCATAATCTTCTACATGTCTATGTCGATGCCTGCTTCTATGCCAATAATGCTGAATCACATGAAATATTTTGGGGTATAGAACCGGAAGAGGAATGACCAATTCACTTACAACAATTTCATCTTCAAGCATCAAGATTTCCCCCACAATTTCCTGCTATAAAAAACGATTACGGGAGGAATCATGATGCACGTATTTCAATTTGGATCTGTCACTATTCCATACGAATTGACGAGGAGCAGCAGACGCAAGACCGTGTCTATCTCCGTTAATCAACAAGGGGTTAAAGTGATTGCTCCTGAAACTGCAGAACATCAAGTCATTGAAGAGATCTTATATCGAAAAGGAGCTTGGATTCGCACTCAATTGCTGAACTTTGAGGAAATGAAGCAGACAAGTCTCCAAAGAAGATTTGTATCCGGCGAAAAGTTGCCATACCTCGGAAGACAATACCGCTTGAAATTATTTAAGAAAGCCGATGTCGAAGTACCTAAGCTAAGCTTCTATCAAGGACAATTTCGTGCAGAGCTTCATCCCGATGTTGCCGAAAGTCAGCATCGGGATCTTATCCTGCCATTATATATCGATTGGGTTAAGCATCGGGGGCTTGTATTTGCAAAAGACCGGATGAAAAAATTCACGATAAAGTATACTCACGAACCGAAGGCAATCATAATTAGAGATCAGGAACAACGGTGGGGCAGCTGTACGCCGTCAGGCAACATATTATTGAACTGGCGCATTTTTCTAGCACCTGCGTCAGTTGTAGATTATGTGCTTGTTCACGAATTGGCGCATCTTAGATACATGAACCATTCTAAGGAATATTGGGATACGGTCCGCATGCTTCTTTCTGAATATGAAGAGAAAAAAGAATGGCTTCGATTGAACGGTACTCTCCTGAACGTATAATGAAGACCAACCTCAAAGCTTTTGCTAAAGGTTGGTCTTCTCATTTTCTTGCTCCACTATCCCCTTTAATCAGTTGTCCTGTTGAATCCAATTGTCCTATTCCTTTTTGTTGTGGTTGGGGAATTACAACAATACAGGATTAGCAGATGTTTTTCCATTTTCAGCCTTAGATTATTTCGTCAAGAACTGATTTCGGTTTTGAGCCTTATTTTTTTAATTCATTGTTCACCTCTCAAATTATGACTACGGCTAATAAATGAAGAAGCCAACTCCCTAAAGTTGGCTTCTAGGGGTTTAAGTTTGAACAGCAGGACAAAGACCCAATACATCATTTCTCGTTCCACCTTCGTACAGGCTGCACCATCTTCAAGTTAACTATATTTTTGCTTGATTTCAGCCATCCACGCTGGAAGTTTGGTAGTTAGCGTCATATTATGCTTTAACAAATTGCCAGCCGTTTGATTAGTTGCCTTACTAAAATCAACACTACTAATGAGTTCATTGATGTAAGGAACAACATCAGGCTGTGAAATAGAATATGAATTCACTGATTTTCCAAGTAATTCACTGTCTATCCCCCACTCCGAAGCAAAATCAATAACCGCTTTGTGCAGCTTACTTGCTTTCCAAACTTCAAATGCCTCGTCAAAGTTTAAATCACTCGATAAGTGACCAGGCACAAGCTCAGTATCCACAAATTCCTTCAATAACTGTGCTTGCTCGTATTCCCCCATGTTACTCAACTCTTGAATTTGTTCATAAATAATACGGAGTGTTTCACTATCTACCGTTTGCACGCCGTTCGGTGAAGTAACTTTTGAACCAACTAAACGAAGAATATGATTCGCGTCGATTACTTGTGTTCCCGCTAACTTCGTTTTTCCAACAAGCGTATTAATTGGTGTTGGCAGAGGTGGGGTTCCTGGCTTCCAAGTTAAGTTTTTATATGCACCGACATACTGCAACCAAGTATGCTCATCAATACCAAAAGTTATATTATCCCACTTGAATTCATAGTATTGTTCTACCAAATTCAACTGCTCAGCAGCATCTTTAAAAGCAAGGATAAATGCTTCCTTTTTCTCCTCATCATGTTCAATGGTCTGCCATTCAGTAGGATCAGGTAAAGTCGGAATCATTTCAGTAACTTTTATTGCTAATTTCCTTACAGCAGTTTCATAGGTATCAACAATGGCCTTACTGCTCTTACCACCGCTTCCATACAGCTTCAAAGCTTGATCTACGGTTTGCTCGGTAAGCCGTGGAAATTGGAAGTTGACAATTGTTCCAAACTCTTTATTTGAGCCAAACACTCGATTTGTTCGTGAATAGGCTTGAATCAAACCTTGAAGTTCTAGTGTACGGTCAACATAAAGCGTATTCAGACGCTTAGAGTCATAACCTGTCAGCAGTTGGTCTGCCACAATCACGAGGTCTATATTTTTAGGATTTCGTCCGCTGCCGCCTCGAGTGGCACGCTCCACGATATCTTCAAAGTAAGCATCCTCGCCATGCTTTTTATCACCAGCAACAAACTCAATGCCAGTAAACGCAGCGTAGTCCTTAAACATACCTTTAACAATATTAAGGTCTAGTGGCGCAGGATCATTTTCGTTACCGAAACTAAACGTCATCGCCACATTTAGCTTTTCTCCACGATCTGTCAGTTGTTTCTTGAACTCTTCATAATAAGCAATCACACGATTTTTATAGGCAACTGTCAAAATAGCATTAAATTCTCTACCTTGTGATTGTGATTCCCAGTTACTCAAAATTTCTTCAACTACACGTGGGATATGTGTTTCATCTTGGTATGTAAACAATTCTCGTTTCTTAGCCTGCTTTTCCAGGTCAGCTTCTGACAATTCTTGAACTTGGCGTTCAATTTCTCTGTCCGTCAATTCAGGGTGCTCTTCCTTCATTTTCTCAGCTAGCTGCTCTCTTAAATCATCATAACTCTTGAATTCTCCAGTGTTGATATAGTCAACGTGAAATCCTAATACATTTTTATCCGCAATCGCCTCATCAATCGTGTATTGATGTAACTTAGGTCCGAATAACTTTTCAGTCGTATTGATGACTTCGCTTCTTTCATTAATCTTTCCTTTGATTTTGTTTTCATCAAATAAAGGGGTTCCAGTAAAGCCGAAGAAGAGCCCATTTTTCTTGAAATAACGCTTTATGGTTCCCATCATCTGCCCCATTGTCGTACGATGGGCTTCATCGATGATAAACACGATTTTCTTATCTGCTAAACTAGCATCTTGAGCTTCTTCCAGTTCTTTCACTAAAGAATTCAGTTTGAATGTTGTCGTTACCACTATTCCGTTTTTAGCTGACTTGAGTATCTTCTTTAGCTGGTAGGTATGTTTCGTATCATCAACGGAAACAGTCTCGTACGCAGCGTATGCTTTGAAGTTTTCACTGGTACGATTGTCTAGCTCACGTCGATCAACAAGGAAGACGACTTTATCAAATCCGGCTCTAGTCGATAAAAACAAAGCCGTCTTGAAACTCGTAATCGTTTTCCCCGAACCAGTAGTATGCCACACAAAACCGCCGTGAGGGATTTTTTCATCATTATCCCAACCAAATGCTGCCCCTTCAACCGCTTGTAAAGCGTGGACTTGATAGGGGCGCATCAGCATATGACGCCTGTTTTCTTCTTCTTTCGCTTCGTCAATGACTAAGTAATCTCCGACCATCTGATGTGCCATTGGAATCATCAAGAATTGCTTAATCACCTTTTCCCAATCATTTACAACATTGTTTTCTTTATCCGCCCAATGAAAGACGAAACTAGGGTTAAAATCTCCTGCTGTTTTTGGAGTAGCGAAATATCGTGTGGCAATTTCAGAAGTGATGACCATCATCTGCGAAAAAGCCATAAAGTTATTACTGTATTCGCCGTCACGATAGTAGCGCATAAACTGTCCAAATGCCTCGTCTAGCGTTTTGTCCGTACGTTTTTGCTCAATATTGATTAAAGGCAAGCCGTTGATAAGCAAGACAATATCAAAACGGTTGTTGTTCGGTGTCTGTACTTCTCTAGCAATCCTATAGCTTGAATCCCCACCACGCACTTCCGCTTTTTTAAAAATGGTCAACGTGATTTGTTTTCTTGTGATTTTTGGATTGTCATCACGGTAAATGCCGTCAATTTTTCCTTTTGATTCTTCAATGGCTAAAATCTTCGCAGCTTCGTAGCTGTTGCTGATTTGATTGACTTTTGCCATAACTTGACGGAATTCGTTATCTGTCAATTCAACGCCTTCCAGTTGATCGACATTGATACGGTTGAGTTCGCCACGCCAGTGAGTGACCAAATCAGCAACGGTTACTTTCTGAGTATTCCCGTTTAGAAAGTCGGGCGCTTCCCATTTATATTTTTGCAGTTCTTTGACAAAATTCTCTTGAAACGTTTTCTCTGCTGCACTTTTTGGTACATTGCTCATGACTTACGCTCCCCTCTATACAAACATCTCATGTAGGTATGCTTTTTTTATATTTTGTAGTTTTTCCAGCTTACGCTGATGAAGAGCGATAGTGTCATCAACACTTCTCAAAAAGTTACCAATTTTGATTTGTTCTTCAATACTTGGAAAAAAAGTCTCGAAATTTAAAACATTTGATACGCTGATACCAAAAACTTTCATTCCTGAACCGACTTTATAACCATATTTTCTAAATATTGGGGATTGAATCAAATAATATAAAAATAGCGGGTTCATATTTTTAGGACGAAGTGCAATAGTGTGCAGTCCTGCAACAACGTTAAATTCTGTGTCCTCAACAATAACTGCTGGTGTTGCTATACCTTGATAATCTTCAGAAGCATCTGCAAGAATTAAATCACCTTTATTTAAAAATTCATATTTCCCTTGTTTAATACTAGGGATTTTAGATGTGTTAGATACTTTATCAGCAACTTTTGTATGAATATCACCATAATGAACATACTTAATTCCAGTATTTTCAGAAGTTTCGACATTTCGAGAAAGCGCATATGATTTCACTCTGTCAAAAATACCTTCAAACTTACGCTGTTCCCAAGCTTGAGTAAATCCTGCAAATCTCCGTTTTGGCTCACGCTCACCTTCAGCGGGAAACATTTCAGAAAGATAAGCAGATTTCAATGATTTCATCTTTTCTAATTTACGCTGATGAAGGGTGATAAGGTTGTCAATACACTTAAAAAACTTACCAATTTGTACTTGTTCGTCTCCTTCCACTGGAACAGATACTTCCATATCAGCCAGATCATTTGAATTGATTGCGGGATAGCTTGTACCAGTACATCTATCTAATACCGTACTGACAAACTGTTCGTTTTGTACCAGACTCAGCAAAAAGTATCCATCACCATAAGGACGCATTTGAGCATATCCTGTTGAGAAAACATAGTTATTACAAGGTTTTTCAAATAAATGGTTATTTTTTTGATATGGTCTAACTGTTTGATAAAACAGATCGCCTTGGCGTGCAAGTCGCTGTGCCCTTGATGGAGCAGTAGCTTTTCTTTCCTCCCTATGTGCAATCATTTCTGTGCCTACGACAGACTCCAAGTCTACATATTCAAATGTTTCTGGTAGTTCCGCTTTCGGGTTAAACTCCGCGACGGTTCCCAACTTACGCTTTTCCCAAGCGTAAGTGTTTTGAAATTCCTTAAATCGCCTTTTTGGCACTACATTTGTTTGTTCTGTCATGATCTCACCACCAAGTCACTCATCAAGGCTTCTAACGCTGATTCCAAGCTACGACTTTCTTCGTCAATCGCTGACAACGTATCGGCATAGCGATTATTCAACATTTGCAGTGTGCTCAGCTCTGTTTTTATCGGTATCTCTACTAAACCAACCATAGCATCCACGGTGTTGCCGAACCATTTTTCATACATTAAGTTGTCGATTTCTTCGTCTGTCAAAGTTAAGATACGTTCTTGCACAGCATCTTTGAGCGCTTTTTCATCCGCTTTCACGGCTTTGCTAAGCGCTGATTTATCTGCCAATAACTTCTCAACTTTTTTCAGTAGGTTATATTCAACTGTTCCCTTGTTTGCCTTTTTTAACTCAGCTTTGATTGATTTATTGTCAAAAGCCTCACCTGCTTCATTCAAGCTTTCACCTAAAGCATTGGCCTCATCACTGTCTTCCACTTTGGCAGCCTCAACCAAGTCTGACAGCTCCGTTTCCATCTCTTGAATGCGAGCCTGTTTTGATTCGGTTTCTTTTAACTCATCACAATATAAACGTTGCGCAATCAACTCATTGGGTACAATACTACCAACCCAGCCGTCTTGCTCTACACGTTTTTTATCTCCCGTTCCCTTCGTTACCATATTCGGCTCGCGAGTGCGTCCTGCTGTATAGAAATCACTTAACGCGATAATTTCCGTGTCATGCGTCAGTGCATTCTTCCAAATTTCAGCTACAATCTGATATCCGTCATATACATCAATATCGTTGAACGCTGACAAAATCACCTTGATTTCAATAAGCATTTCATCCATCAGCTGAGTCAAACTACTGCTTTTGTCTACCTTTCGTAAAATATCCCAGTATTTTTCGATATAAGATTTTACCTTGCTTTCGATTGCTTTTGATCTTTCAATAATCCTCGAGTCGTTCAATATATTCACAGAAATTTCCGCAACTGGTTTCAAAAGTTCAACATAGCCGTCACGAATTTCTCTCAAAGATTGCTTTAACACATCTGGCACAATAGACTGCAAAATCTTCAAGTTGTCAATGTTCGCTTGAGGAATCCCGCCAAGCAGGTGAGCATCCACATCATGAGGAATTTCTTCGTCAATCGCCTCAATATAGCGAGGAATATTCATGTTGTACTCATTTTCCAATATTTCCTCACGAGTTGCTAAATGGCTATATCCTTTCTCTTCTCTACGTTCCACATACGTATCTACAATTTTAGCGATGTCTTTTTCTCGTAGAACGTTTTGTTTTCCTACTTTCATATAGCTGTGAGAAGCATCAATGAGTAAGACAGGTTCACCGATTTTTCTATTCTTCTTCAAAATGATTACAACGACCGGAATGCCTGTATTGGTAAATAAATTATTTGGCAAGCCGATGATGGTATCAATATAGTTCTTCTCAAGCAATCGTTCACGAATTTCGCCTTCCGATGAACCACGGAATAGAACCCCGTGAGGCAAGACAATCGCCATCGTGCCTTGTTGACCTAAGTGGAATAATCCGTGTAAAAGAAACGCAAAGTCGCCTTTAGAGTCTGGCGGCAACACTCCGGCAACTTCAAAACGAGGGTCGCTGACTTTCAACCCTGCTTTATTCCAATTTTTCGCGGAATAGGGTGGGTTCATGACCACCGCATCAAATTGCACGCCTTCATTTGGACGCTCTGGATCTTCAGGCCAGTCTTGAGAAAGTGTATCGCCGTTTTTAACGGTCATCTTCTCAGGACGAACACCATGAAGCAACAAGTTCATACGAGTTAAGTTATAGGTTGCTGTATTCTTTTCTTGCCCGTAATAGCTCAAATTCTTTTGAACATCTTCATCTAAATGCTTCTTAACCGTTAATAGTAGTGAACCAGAACCGACAGTCGGGTCATAGATGGACTTGATGTCAGATGTTTTTGCTACAATCTGTGCCATGACTTCACTGACTTGTCGTGGCGTGTAGAATTCACCAGCCTTCTTCCCCGACTCCATGGCAAACTGACCGATAAGATACTCATAGGCATCTCCCAGAACATCGCCTTTTTGCAATGCCACCATGTCCAAGTCTGCGAACAGCAAAATTAGTGCCTTAATATTTTTGCTACGTTCATTTAAGCTGCTACCTAAAGCAGTATCCGTTAAATCAAGCGTAGAGCTTGAGAACAATCCTCTGAAGTCATCTGCATCTCCTGACACGGCAATCGTACGCTCGAAGTTATTCAAACTATCCGTTACCTTTGAAACTTCAAAATCTCCTGAGTTAATGTCCTTTAACCAAGTCTGGTAGAGATGCTGAGGCAATACATAATAACCTAGTGCAGCTTGCAACATTTTATCAAGCTGTTCGCCGTATTCTGCTCTTGCCTTTGCGTATTCCTCAACTAATTCGAATTCATTCATTTTTCCTAAACCACTGGACGTTCTAAATGTTTCTAAAGTCTTATCACTTAAAAACTTGTAGAACATTAACCCAAGCATATAATCTTTGTATCGGCTGGCATCCATTGAACCACGCAGTTCATTTGCCCCGTCCCATAATCTGCGTTTAATTTCTTCTGATGTAATCACTTCGTATACTCCCTTGATTTTTTTATTTTTTAGCTCAATAATTTCGACTATATCAAGTACCAAACATATTAATCACACTTATCTGACGTTAAAAAATCTGATGATTTTTTGGCTCAAAACCGAAATCAGTTCTTGACGAAATAACCTAAGGATGAAAATGGAAAAACATCTGCTAATCCTGTATTGTTGTCATTTCCCAACCACAACAAAAAGGAATAGACAGATGCAGAACCAGTATATCAGTGAATTACTAGACTTGACAATTTTCGCTCCTTCACGTAACCAACCGATTGAATCAATATACCACCCGAACCACAAGTTGGATCATATACACGCATGCCTTCCTCAGGTTTGATGAGCTTCACGATCAGTCTTCTACTACTTTAGAAGGCGTATAGAACTCGCCGCCCTTCTTCCAGGCATCGTCGGCGAACATTTTAATCAAGTATTCGTATGCGCGATCGATACGCGCAAAATGTCGGCGGATTTCCATAGATGGGATTCTAATTCTTGTTGTGTCAACTGACTCATTGGTTGCTATTCACCCAGTTTATTCATATATATATCAGTCTTCGACTTGCTTCTCAAAAGCTTGTTCGATAAGGAACATGATGTAATCCAGCTCCTCGTGTGAGGAAATCCCTACCTCTACATCCCCATTGCCCCAACGTCCAAGATTGGTCACATCCTTGCATATTCCACGCGGGTCATTAATTTCATGAAAGGCAAGATTCAGGCTTAACCGCAATCGGCTCTTCTGCGGAACAATGTCTACAAAATTAGTAGTGGCTTTATACGCAATGTACAGTTTCTTGAATTCCTCACGGATTGAACTATCCAAATTGCAAATTCTTGTTCGCAATTGTTCAAACAACTTTAACATGTCCCCCTGAAGGTATTCAGCATGATCGGCAAGCGAATAGATTTTATCTTTTTCAGTTCCTTTTTTAGTATACTTCAGCAATACGTCAGCATCTAGATGAGGTAGCTTCCACACATGGCGTGCCTGTTCTGCCAATGACATTGCGCGCTTACGAATCTCTGCTTCGTTCCAGGTATGTAATTGCGCTAACTCACGATTCAAACGAAGCGGACTATCGGCGAATCCTCCTGCTTGATCGCGCTTGACCTTAAACGGCTTATCGCTTAATTCTGAATTATAGCGTGTTAAGGTTAGATTACCAATCGTATGCAAATACGTTTTATGTACCTCTTCCCAATTGGAACCGAGCTCTTGTCTCCACTCGGGCGAAAGGTTCTCATTTTGAGGCATGATATGTTCGATCGTGTAGCTCTCAATATTGACGATCTCTTTCCGGTTATCATTCTCCAGCTTGCGAAGCAAATAATTGCGACTTCGGAAATTATAAATATCCTTAACAACAAATTCTCGTATAAACTCCTCGTCGTTAGGCATTCGTTTATATGAATTTTTCAGCAAAAATGCAGCCTGTATGCTCCCCAAATAATGATCTTTATCGATTTCCTTGCTTAACGTTGCAAAAGTCTTATTTAATGAGCTGGTCGGAACTCCGCAAATGGCTCGCCGAAACACGTAGGATTCAACTAACCGAAGAATAAATATCAATTCTTGTTTGCCAATCTTATTTGCTGCATAATCATCATACACTTCAAGCAAGAACGGATAAGAAACCTCTACTCGTAATGCATTGATATCTTTTAGAGCTTCTGTGATTTCTTTATCTGGGTCTTGTTGAAAGTTTAGAATGGCAAAATATTTAGAATATCGATAAATATCTTTCACAATTTCATGAAGACTTCTTCCCTCTTGGCTGTAGACATATGATTTGAAATCTGCATATACATTATTTTTATTAGGAATACGCCCTGTTTTCAGAGTTAAATAGTCTCGTATAAAACGATCAAACACCTCAGTTTCAGCCGTTCCAAAGGCCTGCTCCATGGGATACCAGTAGTTTTGGTAAAGTTCGTTCTGCTCCCTAGGTTCCAATCCCATCAATACATAATTGCGAATCAAGTCTGCCTGTGACAGATCAAGGCCGGTAGAATTCAAGCTTTCAAATATGAGTTGCGGATTATCGTGGTCACGATCAAGCGAGATATCGACAACAATTAATTTCATAAGCCCATGAAATAAGGCACTTAGACTCATATTCACCTTTCTTATTTCATCCAAAAAATAATGATAGTTCTCTATGATACGTTGTGATGGTGCAGTAGGCAGTTCTTTGTCCTCAATGAGCCGAATTAACGTTTCTTTGTCCGTTTTGGTCAATACCAATTTATGAAACAAGTCACCTTCTTCTTCATTGTTAACCAAATAATAGTTAATAATCTTCTTTTTCGTCATTTCAAATTCTTCATTCCGCTCTTCAATTACCTTCGCAAATGCTCTCAACAATAGGCTTAGTGTAGTCAGTCGTTGTTGTCCATCAATAACAAGCAATTGGGGTATAGAGGAAATTTGGTAGATCCCTTTTTCGACATATACGACTGAGCCAATAAAGTGTCCTTTGATGTTCTCATCATGTGCCGCTCTTAGAATATCGTTCCACAATTGTTTGCATTGATTGATGGTCCAACTGTACTTTCGCTGGTAAATCGGGATGATAAATTGCTTCGTTCCTTGCAAAAACTTTAGGAAATTCGTTTCCGAAGCCTTCATGGTTACTCACCTCATACTTCCAGATGCTCTTAGTTCAATAGTACCATAAATTAACTCCCCCCTAAATAAAAACTGCCGCTCAATGAGGAGCGACAGGAAATATATGCTTCTTCAATTTATCAGTTCTCCCTTCACCCCAACTCCATCTCCGGCAGCTCGTCGAGAGCCGCCGGTGCCTTCGCTTGAACAGGCTGGCCATTGGCGCGGACCAGGGTGTAGTATTCGTAGTCGCCGATGACGGTGAAGTTCCCGTCCATGACCCCGGGATAGGCGCGGTTCACGGAGTAAATCTGGCTCCGGTAGGCCTGTAAAGCCCGCCCCTTGTGCTGGCGGAAGCCGCGGATATCGGCTCGCGCCGTGATCGGGCAGGTCTGCTGCGGGCCGGAATCCGGACAATGGTCGTAGTAATGAGGGATCGAGGTATAGTAGAATAATGGCTTCCGGCCCTCCGGATAATGCGCTTCGGACAGCTCGACCGCCCTCGCCGTGGCCCGGGATATCGCGATATGATCGGGATGTCCGGTCACCCCGTCCGGCGGAAACGTTATAATGACCTCCGGCCTTAGCTCGACAATCGTAGTCTGAATCCGATGCGCCAGCGCGGACGGGTCAAGCGACTTCAGTTCTCCGTCCGGATACCGGTACAGCGCGAGTTCAGCGATGCCGAGTATGGAGCAAGCGTTCCGCAGCTCCTGTTCCCGGAACCAGGCCAGTTCTTCGCGGCTAGCGAATCGGAATTCCCCTGACCTCCCCTTGCATCCCGAGGTGGCGCATGCGAGAATCACGTCATGGCCTGCACTGCTCAGCTTGGCTATCGTCCCTCCGGCGGCAAAGGATTCATCATCGGGATGGGCCGTCTTCATTTCCCTTCAGCCTCCCGCTGTTGATCGGTTGCCCGCCTGAAATGTGGATGGCTCAACGTTATCATTGGCGTTTCCCCTCCCCTTTGTCTCCAAATAAGATAATCCCATGGCGATAACACCATAAATCGGCTCTCGGCGGGCCTCGTCCCATTGGACATGCGGAGCGTATGCTTCGATGCGCCGCAGCAGCGCTTCCCGGACATAACCTTCATGCTGCAGCACACCGCCCTGCATAATGGCAACAAAGGGGTCGCGGTGGAATGACAGATGACGAATCACTGCGGCTGCGGCGTAGAACAGCTCGTCAGCGGCTGCCGATAAAACCCGCTGCGCTTCCTTATCCCCTGCAGAGGCGGCCTGCCCGACCACGCGAGAGAGCTGGCCTACTTGCTCGATGGAATAGGCTGAACCGTACATCCAGTTGAATAGATCTTCTTCCCGCTCCATCCCTAAAAACGGCAGCACCCATTCTTTAAGCTTCGTGTCTGCTCCTCTTCCGTCGTAAGCCCTGAGAATCGACAACACCGCCTGCTTGCCGATCCAATAGCCGCTGCCTTCGTCGCCAACACGATGGCCCCAGCCTCCCGCTCTGGCCGTCCTTCCATTCTCGTCGATCCCGTATATAATCGAACCGGTTCCCGAAATCACCAATATCCCCGGCTGACCGCCGGTCGCGCCGAGCAAGGTGGCATAGCCGTCGTTCTCCACGATCAGGTGCCCGACTTGAAGCGGCAGCAGCGCGAGCGCCTCTTGCACCATTCCAGTGATAGCGACCCTGTCGGCTTCGGTATCCAGGCCGGCCAGGGCGAACACGGCGCATTCCACTTCCACGACGGTGCCCGCATTCGACTCGATACAGGTTCCGCCGCTGTGTTCCAGGTTCGCGCTCGCCCCGCGAATCGCCGCCGCGAGCCCGAGCATGGCTCCCTCTGTCCCGCTGCCGTGGTAATTGGACGGGCCGCCTTGCCCTCGTCCGAGCAACTGACCCTGCCTATCTGTGAAGACGGCAAGCGATTTGGTCCCCCCGCCGTCGACGGCCAGCAGGGGGATACGGCGTATTGCCATCAGCTCCCACTCCACTCCAGGATGACTTGATCCACATGCTGCATCGCCCGCTGAATCTTGTCCTGCGCCTGCCCAACCCATTTCAAATGCGCCTGCTGCTCATTCATCCGAATCTCAATCATGCGCTTGACTTCCTTCGGGCTCGGCCCTCCTGGCAACGAACGAATATCTACAAAATGCACAGGGTCGAGCGCCTCACGCAGCGTTTCTTCATTAAGCGTCGTCTCTCGCCCGATTTGGCGCCGCGCGCTCTCGTTGACGAGAGTGAGCGTAATCTGATCCGCCGCCAATCCTTGCGCCAAGGCCTGCTGCACCACGTCGCTGACGATGTGATGGGCTTGGCGGAACGACAAGCCATCCGTCCGAACCAGCGTATCCGCCAGCTCGGTCACCGTGGCGAAACTCCCCTGGGTGCGCTTCCGCAGCACCTCTTTGTTCACTTCCATCGTGCCGATGACGGCGGCGAACAGGCGGTAAATGTTGTCAATCATGCCGAGGCTTTTCCAGGCATAAGGCTGCATATCGTCCTCGGTATCCACGATGTCGCCGAACGGCGTATTGTGAATCATCGTCAGCACCGTGTTCGTATTACCGACGCAGCTCGACAGCAGGGCGCGCATATGCTCGAACGAGACAGGATTGCGCTTCTGCGGCATAATCGAGCTGATCTGTACATACGGGGCCGCCACATGCAGGGCGGCGAACTCCTGCGTGCACCAGAGCAGCATATCTTGAACGACCCGGCCCAAATTGATCGCCGCGAGCTGCAAGGCTGTCGCGATCTCGCCCAAATAATCGGCGCCGCCGATGGCGTCATAGGAATTATCGATGAGTTCGTCAAAAGCAAGCAGCTCCATCATCTGTTCCCGGCTGATTGCAAAGCCCGATGTCGTGAGCGCCGCGGCGCCCATGCTGCTGCGGTTGCAATTGGCGTAGGAGGCCATCATGCGCCGGATGTCCCGGTTGAGCGAATCGGCGACCGCCATCATATAATGCGCGAGTGTCGTCGGCTGCGCCTGCTGCGTATGCGTGTAACCGATCATCAGCGTCTCGGTGTGGTCGCTGGCGAACAGAAGCAGCTGTTCCTTCAGCTTCAGCGCGGAAGTCAGCGTCACGAGCAGCTTCTCCCGCAGCACCATCCGGTAGATCGCGATGCCCATGTCGTTCCGGCTGCGCGCCAGATGCAGGTTCCCGGCGATCTCGCCCGCATGCTCCAACAGTTGAGACTCGACCTGGAAGAACAAATCCTCGAACTGCCCCGTATAGCGGACTTGGCGCAGCGCCTCCGTATCGATGGCCCGTATCGCCCTGGCGATCTGCTTCGCTTCGTCAAGCGACACCAACTGCTGCCGCTGCAGCATGATGAGGTGGGCCTTGTTGATCGCCATCATCGGACCGAGCAAATGTGTTTTCGCTTCATTAAAAGCCGGTTCGAGCACCACCTCCGCGTACGTTTTGCCGGGAAATGCCGTTCCTTCAGCTTCCATCCATTTCTCACGATATCCCATAGCGTTCATGTCACTCCTTCTTCTTGTCTGTTCTCCTCGCCAGCCACTCCTGGATGAGCAAATTCATATTGCGGCTCGCTTCCTCCACGATGATCTGTCCCGCCTCAAGGGAGCACTGCCGAATGCGGCCGGTATAGCCATCCCACCCTTGCGGAGTTCCTTCAACCAATACATAGGGCACAGGACATAAGGGAGAACCTGCATCGAATTCCAGATCCGATTCCTGTACGGTTACCATTTCCGGGCGAAAGGCCTTGACGACAGACATTTCGTACGGTCCCCCATGTCCACGGCCAGCCGTTCCTTGAAAAAGCCCCATCCGCTGCGTGAACTCGACACTCGCCATCTGCCACCAGTTGATCAAAAGAAAGCTTGCGTCAGGATAGGTACCTGTCACCTGCTCAGCTGCGGTACGGGCTGGCCCCATATTGGCATCGTGTGCGTTCAGCAGCACGATATGGCGGATGCCGAGCCGGCAAATGCCTTCCACGACATCGGTGAGATAGTCGATAAAGACCGTAGGGCGAACCGGGATCGTGCCCGAATAATGCCGAGTCTTGCCGGGGCAGGCCGAGAACGGAACGGCCGGAAAGATCAAAGGATGCAGGGAAGGGTCAATCCGCTCCGCAAAGCTCTCCGCCAGGATCGTATCCGTCCCGAGCGGCGCATGCGGACCATGATATTCCACCGAGCCCAACGGGACGACGGCGAACCGCGTCTCCCTTGTCACTTCCTCGATGTCCCGCCCATGAACTCCGATTGCCTTCACTTGCTTTGCACCTCCTCTTTTGAGCGAAAATGGGAGAGGGCCCCGAAAGGAGCTGAAAGCTGGAGCTGTTCTCTTCCGCAACGAAAATTGGATGGTTGCTCGTGCTGCCGTTCTCTCGCGGAAATCCGTCCGAGTTGACGGCTTATGATGCCGTCTGTTCACGATAATCCGTTCGGGGCCCTCGCCGATGGTTCCATGCTGCGCAGATAGCCATATCCGGTTGACCGTTGTCAAGCAAGCTATCAGCCTGCTATCAGGCAACTATCGAAGCCGCATGGTTGCGAATGTGTGTACCGCTTTCCTATTGATGCTGGCTAATCATATTGACGAACATCCGTATGGAGCCCGGAACGAGCGCCGGAATCTGGCGGTACCAGACCAGGGAGCTGTACGTATACACCCCTTTGCCATAATGTGCGGTCAGGAACGTGCCCGTGAACTCCTTCTCCCCCGGGTCGCCGTTCGAGATGAGCGCCGAATACTCTTGGCCCCAATGCGACGGATTGTAGGCGGAGCGATCTTGAATCCAACCGTTCCAATCCTGATCCGTAATCTTGTTCGGCGTGTTGAATATCGGGTGATCCGGCGCCAGCATCGTCACCTTCGAATTCTCATCCGTGACGCGCCACTGAATCAGCGGCGTTCCGATCGTAATCGGATACGGAGCCAGCTCCGACGACCATTTGTCCTCCGGCTTATGATACTGGACGACCAAATTGCCGCCATCCTTGACATAGCTGAGCAGGCGCTGATTGCTCGGAATCAATTCCGGGCGGAAGGCGTACGCGCGAATGCCCAGCACGATCGTGTCATATTGGGACAGATCGCCGGATTCGATATCCTTCGCATCGAGATTGACGACATCGACGCCCGCCTGGCGCAAATATTGATCGATGTTGTCAAAGCCGCTGGACACGTAGCCGACCTTTAATTGGTCCGGCACCTTCAGATCGAAGGCCTGGATGCTGAGCTCCGCCGGCTGTACCAGATACGTCCTGCCGATATGAGGGTATTCGATCACCTGTGCCCCCTGCGTGCTAAGCACGGTGCCGTTCTTCGCTATCGCCTTCACGGAAAAGGTACCCGGCGCCACGTTCGATCCCGCCTTGACCGTAAATGCAGCGGATTTCGTTTCGCCCTTGGCGGCGAAGCTTAGCTTTTCCACGGCCGGCTCGACGTTCCAGCCTTCCGGCACGTTCAGCGACACGGACGCCTTGGAAGCGCCCGGCGTATAATTGCGCACGGTCACCTTCACCGGAATCGGTTCTCCCGTCCGCAGCGTATTCAGAATCGTTGAGCTTGGGCTTAGCGTCATCGAGTACGGCGGCAGCACGGCGACGGCGTTCTGCAGCGTAACGTCCAGCGTCGTGGCGGTGCCGTAGGCCTCATACTCGACCTGTCCCTGGAATACCGCAGGGTTATAAGGCTTGAACAGCGGTGCGTTCGCAGGAACTGTCACCTCGAACACGACGGATGCCGTCTCGTTGTAGCCCAATTGCTCGAAGCGGGCCGCTCCGGCCGGCGACGCCTTCCAGCCTGCGGGGACGCGAAGGCTTAAGTTAACGTTGCGCAAGGTCGTGGAACCGCCGTTGAAGGCCGAGACAACGACCTTCGTCGTCTGGCCCGCCACCAGTTCACTTTCGGCCGGCTTGACCTTCGCCACGATAGATGCCGCTTCCATGCTGGCCGTATTCAACTGCGCTTCCTTGACCTGAAGCCGGTGAAGCAGATCCTCCTTGGCTGCCGCCTCCAGATCGGATGCTTTGACGTCGGCCAGCGCGGTCTGTACATTGGCTTTCATCTGATGGACTTGCTTCAGAACGTTGGGGAAGCTCGGGTAGTCGGCAATCACTTGATTCGCGTCCTTGTGGAGGATTCGCAGATTGCGGACGACCTTGCCCTTGCTGTCTGTGCCCTTCGCCTCGATCTCTTGCGCCAAATCCTCGAAGGTGAAGGCGATGCCGTCGAAGAAATCAGCCTCTTTCTCCTTGGATGTGACCGTGCTTAGCTCGAGCTTGTAATACTTGCTGAACAGTTCCCCTTGTACGGGGCCTTCGTCATACACCCTGCCCATGCCCTGGCTTCGGTGCATGAAGCGGGATTCTTCTCCAAGCTGAAGATACGAGGCGCCGTAGATTTCATTGTATTCGCCGATCGGCGCATTCACGCTGTAATCCTTGGAGTTGGCCGGCACGTACAGCTTCTTGATTTGCCAGGGTTGAAGCCCCTTTTTCAGATGCTCAGGAAAAATGTCCGGATTCGCCGCATCCTTGAATGCCCTGACGGTAAGCACATTGATCGCGCGGTGATGTCCGTGCGTGGAGGCTTCGTTCAAGAACGAAGGAATGATGACATCCGGGCGCAGCTCGCGAATTTGCCGAATCAAGCGCTCGTAGACGACCGAGTCGCCCCATTGCTCCAGCGTCTCCTCCACGCTCTTCGAAAAGCCGAAATCGTAGATCGGATCGTCCAGCTTCTCGCCAAGTATCCCTAACGTCACGTTGGTGATGCGGGATGCTTCCTGCAGCTCGCGGGTCCGAATGACGCCGAGGGCCTGCCCCAGTTCGCTCCCGATCTCGTTCTGCCCGCCTTCCCCCCTGACCGCGATGACGCTGGAGGTGTTCACGCCTCGCCCCAAGGACAGGTAGGCCAAGGTCGCGCTGTGCTCATCATCGGGGTGAGCCCCCGTGTTCATGGCGCTCGCGATCGTCGTCAATGGCCGAATCGCCTTCCACAGATCGGCTATCCCGCGATCCGCATGCACGGGTTGGGCTTGTGCGGCTAGCAGGGTGCTGCCCGCCAGCACCACGCTCATGACCATGGAACAGAACCTCCAAGCTGACTTGCCTTTGATCATCAAATCCCTCCTCATAATGGTGGATTGTTTGTCAGCAGGGAATGGCCTGTTCCCCACTGCATATCATCACGTGGATGCGAACCCCTAGGTGTTCCCACGAAATGACCGTCTGTTCAACTAACCGCCCGTTACATAGCTGTGCTGTCCCCCGTTATTTTGCGCGAAATGAAGAGCACAATGATGATCAAGGAAATTTGGAGCACGCCGTACGCGCAAGCGGTGCCGAATTCGAACGAATACATCCGTTGAAAAATTTCGACGGACAACGGAGTGCTTTTGGCGGTAAAGAGCAAAATGGAAGATACAAATTCCCCAATGCCCTGCACGAACGCGAGCAGGGTTCCCGCCAGAATCCCGCTTAACACCATCGGGAACACGACCCGCCGGAAGCTGTACCACCACGATGCGCCCAGATTGCGCGCCGCCTCCTCGACCGATGCGTCCATCTGGATCAGGGTAGCGGAGGTGGAGCGGAACACTAACGGCAAATGGCGGACGAAATACGCCAACGGAAGTATCCAGAAGCTGCCGATCAACACCTGATTGAAGCTGAATACGGTGGGCTCGCTGAAGGCGGCGATCAGGTTGACCGCGACAACCGTGCCGGGCAAGGCCCACGGAAGCATTATCAGCGTGTCAAGCAGCGTTTTTCCCCGAAAGGACAAGCGAACCATCGCATAAGCGGCAGCGACGCCAAAGATCACATTGCCGATGGTGGCCACGAAGCTCATCTGGAAGCTGTTCGCAATCGGCCGCCACGTTTTGCTGTCGGTGAACAGCTTCACGTAATGGTCCACCGTATATTCGGGAGGCAAAATTTGCGTCGTCCACCTGCCGTCCGCCGAGAACGAGATCAGAACGAGCACGAGAATCGGAAGCATCAGCACGATTACCCCTGCGATAGACAGAAGCATGGCGACATATTTGCCCGCGGCGCTCTTCACTTCCGTCCGATGCACGCTGACCCCCTTGCTCATGTTCTGGTAATTGCGCAGGCCCTGATACCAGCGCATGACGAGCAGGAACACGATCGACACGACCGAGAGGATGGTGGACTGCGCTGCCGCCATATCGAGATTGCCATTCGTCCGGGACAAATAAATCTGCATCGTCATCGTCCGCTCAATGCCGAAAATAAGCGGAGCCGTATAGGAAGCCATCGCGATCATGAACACAAGCAGCGACGAAGCGACCAAGGCCGGGGTCAGCATCGGCAAAATAACGCGCCGCCATATGTAGAGCCGTCCCGCGCCGAGGCTGGCCGCCGCCTCTTCCAGCGACGGATCGAGATTGCGAATCGCCGACGATGCCGTCATGTAAAAATACGTATACATCGTGAACGTATGGACGACGAGCACGCCCCAGATGCCTTTTAACGCAAACGGCACCTGTTCAAGCTGAACCAGCTCCTTGAGCGCCCTTGGAATAATGCCGCTTTCCCCATAGAGAAACGTAAACGACAGCACGCCGACGAGCGGCGGCAAGGCCATCGGCACGAGCACGAGGACGGCCAGGATTTTGCGGCCGGGGAATTCGTAGCGTTCCAGTAAAAAGGCCATCGCAACACCGACAATCGCGCAGGTGATTACGCTTAACACCGAAATATAGATGCTGGTCCAGAGCGCTTCCAGATTGGAGGTATGCTCCAGGCTAAAAAAACGGGCATAGTTGTGAAGCGAGAGTTCATCCTCTGCCTGAATGCTTTGTATAAACGTCTGGAATAGCGGATACACGACATAAGCCAACAGCACCAAAAACAAGGGCGCGACCAGGACATAGACAAAATACGGTGACTGCGTAATGGAAATGGGCCTGAATGGAGCAATTCCCGGTTTCCTCGGTTTTATGTTCCGCTTCGTTATCATCGTTCATCCCCTCTCTATCCCAAAAAATAGATGCTTTCTTTTGGAATAAACAAGGAAATGGCTTCCCCTCTTCCGCGCACCTGATGCCCTTGATTGACGAACATCGCCTTCAATTGCCGCCCCGCCGCTTGCGACACATAGTTCACGCTCACGCCCGTAAATTCGGAGATGACCACGCTGCCGTGAACCACATTGTCCGTGGGCTCTCCCGGCAGCGATTCCCGGATCGATTCCGGACGGATGGACATCGTGACGCGCTTGCCCGCTTCCAGCTTGCAGTCCGGCGAAGCATTCGCAGCCAGCCCCGTGAGGACAAGATCCGGAGCGATGCGGATGGCCGCTTCTCCGTCTTCGATTCGCTCCACGGTTCCTTCCCACAGATTGGATTCCCCGATAAAAGACGCGACAAACTGGTTGATCGGGCGGTTATATATTTCCTCCGGGCTCCCTATCTGCTGCACCACGCCGCCCTGCATCACCATAATCCGGTCCGACATCACCATCGCTTCGGCTTGATCATGCGTGACATAGATCGTCGTGATTCCGAGCTCCAGTTGAAGTCTTTTAATTTCGATTCTCGTTTCTTCTCTCAGCTTCGCATCCAGATTCGATAACGGCTCATCCAGGAGCAGAATTTGCGGCTCGATCACCAGCGCGCGGGCCAACGCTACCCGCTGCTGCTGGCCGCCAGACAATTGATCGATGCGGCGGCTGCCGTACGCCTCCAGGTGAACTTGCTTCTGCGCGCGTTCGACGCGCTGCACGATGTCGGATTTCGCGACCTTTCTCACTTGCAGCCCGAATGCGATATTTTCGAACACCGTCATATGCGGGAACAACGCATAGTTCTGAAACACCATGCCCGTATTTCGTTTGTTCGGGGGGAGTGTCGTCACATCGTTGCTGCCGAACAGAATGCGGCCCTCGCTCGGATAGTAGAAGCCCGCAATCATTCGCAGCGTCGTCGTCTTCCCGCAGCCGCTCGGCCCAAGAAAGGTGAAGAACTCCCCGGGTTGAATCCGGACATGAACGTCCGCGACTCCCTTTACGTTTCCGAATTGTTTGCTCACATGATCCAGGTTGACCTCTATCAAGTTGCTTGCCCCCTTGGTAATGTGCTCAGGCGGAGGAACCCCCGCCCGAATGCCTTAGTTGGACCCTTTGCCCTTGATGCTCTCATCCCAATGCTGCATCCATTCCTTCTCCTTCTCCGCCATAACCGCCCAATCCAGCGGCAGCGGCTTCAACTCCAGTCCTTGCAGCCATGCCGGGAGCGTCTCCTTGCTAATATCCGTTCGCGTCGGAATCTGATATAGCTTCTCCGCCAGCTCCACCCGCAGGTTGGAGTCGAACAGGAATTCGTAAAATTTCTTCGCTGCTTCCATGTTCTTGGCGCCCTTGACTATGCCGACCCCATCGACCAGAATCGGCGCGCCGCTGGCCGGATAGATGAAGTCGAACGGCTGCTTCTGCAATTCCTTCTGGATCATGATATCCTGCAGATTCCACAGCGACAGCGTGCCTTCCTCGCGCGCCAGCTTCAGATACAGGTTGGTTGGATCCTGGGCGTATTCCTTCGTATTGGCGTCGAGCTTCTTCAGCCACTCATAGCCTAAGGCAGGATCGTTCGCATCTTGACGGTAGATCATGGCCGAATATATCGTTCGCATCGTTCCGGAAGCGAGCACGCCGCGAATAATGATTTTCCCTTTGTATTGGGGCTCCAGCAGGTCATCCCAATCTGGGGGCGCTTCTTCTTTTTTCAACGCCGCGGAGTTGTACATAATCACTTCCGGCAGCAGCATTTCGCCATACCAGCGATCCTCGTTGTCTTTGTACAGTTCCGGAATGCTGTCGGCGAAGCTCGGCTTCACGCTGTCGAGCAGCCCTTCATCCGCCGCCGTCATTAAGGCCGACTGCGTTCCGCCCCACCAGAAGTCCGCCTGCGGGTTCGCTTTTTCCCCGCGCACGCGCTCCAAAATTTGCTGCGCCCCCATCGTAAGAACCTCCACCTCGACCTCCGGATGCTTCTCCTCGAACTTCGGTATGATTTCCTCGACGACGTTTTTGTCCCGCGCCGTATATATCACGAGCTTCTGTTTCTCAGTGCCGTTATTTCCCGAGGGCTGGCCGCCTTCGGAAGCGGTGCTGCCGCTGCAGGCCGTCACCAACAGCATGACCATGCTGAGAAATGCCCCTATGAACCACTTGAGTGACTTTTTTGTATGCACCATCATTTACCTCCCTATAAAATCGAATTTTTTGTTTGTATGAAAAATTCTTCTTTTTCATACATCTTTGATCTGTTACAAAATAACTTAAAAGTTAATTAATAGTATTTCTTATTAATAAAAGCTCGCTGGAAATTATCAAAAAAAAGCCCGTCGCAGTCTCGGTACCTATTCAACTTTCATATCTAGCGGCTATCCCTTCAGAACTTTTTTTGGAATCTTGGTGTTTTTTCGCTGGGAGAGTTATCTTGAAGTTGCTGCTCTTCGTCATGATGAGGAATGTCTGAACCGCCCAAATGGAGGGCGGCAGGATGATGTGAAAAGAGCGGATAGAGTTGGTTGAGTACTACCTTTTTACATTTGAAGATGGTGAAAAAGCTTCAAGCGCGCAATGGATCGCCCCGATAAGTCCCGCCTGATCGCCAAGCGCAGCCATTTTGATCTCAGGAACGGAAGGTACCCAATCATTGAGCCATTGCCGGATGGCAGCGATCCCCTCGTCCCCGATATGCAGCATTTCTCCGCTCAGAATGAGCAGCTCTGGATCCATGACACTCGTAATATTGGCAATGCCATAGGTCCAGTGCCGGCACACGTCGTCGAGCAGTCTCCGGGCTCCTTCATGTCCGCGGCCCGCCTGATCGGCGATCTGCTTCATCATGCTCGTGTCCTCGTCAATCGCAGGAAGGACGCTTCTGGCTTTGTCGCGGATCGCCCGTACGGAATAATTCCGCTCGTATACGCCGTATTCTCCCTTGGCCTGCTTCCCGACGGGGCCGACGACCATATAACCAATCTCGCCGCTCGCTTCCTTGGCTCCGCGGTATAGCTGCCCGTCGATCATAATTCCGGCGCCGATTCCCGTACCCGCATACATATACACCAGATTGGAATGCCCGACCCCGATCCCCTTGTAATATTCACCGAGCGTCATCAGGTTCACGTCATTCTCAATCGCTACGGGCAGTCCGAGGACGGCCTCGATTTCGCGCTGCACCGGAAGCCCCATCCACCCCGTACTCGGAGCGTAGCTTACCGTTCCGGAGCTTCGCCGGGTAATGCCCGGCAATCCCAGCCCCATGCCAAGCAGCCATTCTTTGTGCAAGCCGCTCTCTTCAAGCAGGGCCGCCAGCCCTTGCTCCATGCTCTCGATGGCCGCTTCCCCATTCATCGGATGAGGCAGGCAAGCCGTGCGCTGGACTAGCAGTTCTCCTCGCAGATTAGCAATGGCCAATTGCAGGGTGCTGCCTTCGAACACCGCGCCGATAACGCCGTATGCTTGAAAGTTATATTCGAGCAGAATCGGTTTTCTCCCGCCCTTCGATTCTCCGAACCCCACTTCGTTGATTAACCCTTCCGCAATCATCTCATCAACCAAAGCGGAGACGCACGGACGGCTCAGCTCCGTTAATTTCGCCAAATCGGCTCTCGATACACGCGGGTGTTCTCTGAGCTGATGAAGAATTCCTTCCCGGTTCATCTGCTTCACCAGCTTGGCATTTCCCGTCTGGCCTCTGCTAATCAATTCACTCCCCCCTTTCCGCTAAGTTCGTAGTTTGTTAAAGTAATTAACAAAGTTTGGTTGCATCCATTCTATTGTATCCGCTTACAATATGTCAACCTTAATTTTTCAAGATCTGTAATTCTGTTCTTCTCTCGCCGTTCCTTGTCTGCATTTGTCTTCCCTTGCTTTCCCTTTGTCTTCCCTTTCCCTTACCTTCACCCGCAAGCTTCGACCCCCAGCGACCGGATCACCTCCTTTTCATCGATTCAGGTTCTTATGTAGTATACAAGATGCAGGAAAAAATGGGTGATCAACGAACAAAAATGGGAATTAGATTGCAACTGGTTCATAACTTCTATATTACTTCGGTTGATGGCGATGTCAATTCGCAGGTGATTTATAGACAGATTTAAAGACAGGGCGGAGGTAGAGCAAAGGCGAGCGAAGGCAGGTACCCGGGACACCCGATTGGGCAGAGCAGGTAGAAGCACGCCATATGCCCTATGCCCTATCCCATATTCTCTGATGGGCAACCATTTGGGCTCAGGTGCCCCGAAAATGCTGCAAAACTACATCTTTTCATAGACATCGATAATCGGAAAAGGGAATTCCTGCCTAGATGCAGGAATTCTAACCGTTATCGCTTGGATGTGAGCCAAAACGGGTAAAATCATGTAAATTTGCAGGAATTTCCTCGAACCTCCCCTTAGAAGAGGGAAAATACTGCACATTTGCAGTATTGCTGACCTAGGAGCTTCATCCCCATGTCCACCCAAGAAAAACTCGCCGATGACAACAAGTCACCGGCGAATTCGTCATTGCACGGCGGAAATGTGCTCTGTCTCGCCCCAGATCACGTCTCGTGAGCTTCCGCCGAAGCTATCGATAACATGGTCATCCGATGTGTCGGTATGCTCAAACACAAGCACGCAAATATGCTTGTCCTGGCGGTTGCCGCCCAATCTGGCAATGACGGGCGCTTGAGCACTCCGCAAAGCTTCATTGACAGGCTCGAGAAGCTCGGAAGTAAAAAGCTCCAGCCTCGTCGCATACGTTCCTTGGGGAATGCTCGCCTCGTACTCGACACCGTCCACCTGGAAATTCAGCGTGTTGTTCGTCCCCTTGATGACAATCGGTTCGGGATGCAGGGCCACCGAGCCCCATACCTGCGTTCCTCTTCTGCTCATTTGCTCATCCTTCCTCTCTGATCGTTCTCCTGTGCATGTTGTAGCTGATCGTGATCCTGATCATGCTGTCTCTGATCGTTATCCTGTTCATTTTTCCTGTTATCTTGTTCAAGTTGCTCGTTATCCCACTCATGCTGCCTCAATATCCCGCTCATGTTGCTCGTTATCCTTTTCTGTTGCTCGATATTCTGTTCATGTTGCCGCTGCTGCTGGTCCTTGGTTTTCAAAATCGCAATAATCTGCTTGATCTGCGGCGGCAAAGGCAGGCCAATCCGTCCGTAGTTCTCCGCAATGCTGATCACCTCATTGGAAATGTAAAACCATATCGCGCCGTACATGAGAAAATCGCTCTCAAGCGCCACATCGGCGCGATGGGCGAGAAGCACGACGACGAACATCAGGCCCTTTTTGGCGAGTCCGGCAAAGCCCTTCTTGCTGCTTAACCCGGCCTGCGGCATGCCTCTAGCAGCTTCCATGACGGAGGCAGCATAGCCGCTGATGTAATCCATAAGCGCCAACAGCGCCAAAAACTCAAGCAAGCTGCTCTCTCCCCCATACATATAGCTCATCAAGCCGCCGATGAATCCGATACTGCTGTTCACTATTTTTTCGTACACCCGATCCCTCCTCATCATCGACTGCAATCTCTCCTGAAAAAGAAAGGAGCCATCCGGTGAAGGACGGCTCACAATATGGGTTCCTGCTACAAAATATAATAATATGCGCCGCCTGCGCTGCCGACGGTAATGACACCATGCAAATCTCCCGCATCCCGCTGGCGGATCAGGGCTGCCGCGGCGCAGTCCTCCTCCCCAATGACTCTTGGGGCAAGATAGCCGTGAAGCTCCGGAACGCTGACCTGAAGGGCGGCCTCCACCTCATCAAAAGCGTGAACGACAAGGAAGGCTTTCAGCTCCGACGGCAGCTTAATCAGGATGGTACTGTCCAGCGTGTGTTCATGCTTCACATAGAGATACGTCTCGATCGAAGAAGCATGCTTCACGTCCACAGCGGCCGGAACCTCTGGGCGAGATGCCGCAAGCGAGGCATGATGATCCTCGTAGTGAGGAACCTCGATCTGGCCTGCCATCTCCCGCTCACCCAGCGCTCGAATCGTCAGCGCCGCATGCATATCCGGCTTGGATACGATTGCCCGGGAGCGGATATCCGAATTCCTCTCTTCCCGAACACTCAGGCTGGCTACTGTATCGTCGTAATGCTTATGATAGCGCGACACTTCCACATATGCAGTCAGAGCAGGGACAGAAGCCGTAATAGATGATTCCGGACCCTCGGATTCCTTCTTCATAACCGTAAGGGAGCAAGCCAGGCTTATGTTCGGATCAACCGTGATGCAAGCGGGCTTGTCCGGCGTGCTGGCCGCCATGATCACCCTTCGCTCGCTTGCCATGTTCTTGCGAATCGTGCAGCTTGCCTCCAGTTCCGGGTACTCCCGAATCGCTACCGTCACCGCTGCCGGGTGAACCGGCCTGGACACGAGCAGGAAGCCATCCTGCCATTCGAACATCGGATCGGCAGGCTGATGCACATAGAGAGTCGCTGTCCGATCATCCGCGCCGCGGTCGCTATGGACCGTAAGGCTGGCTCTCCGCTCGGAGCCTCCAACTCCGTAGACGAATACAGAGGCGTCAATCGCGCTTCTGCCGATGCTGTACACTTGGTTCGGGATATAGCGGAGCTGGAGCACGGGCGGCTTGTGAGATTCCCTCGTATAAAATGTGACCGCGTAATCGTCTTGCGTTTTCACAATAAAACCGTAGTTGTCCAGTTCCCCCTGAAGCCAGCGCTCGACGATGCGAAGCACATCCACCTCAATGCAGCGCTCAGCCGGGTGAAGCGTGTATTCATCTACGAGCAGCTCTACCGAATTGGGCTTGTTCGCGTGGGTAATCCCGAGCTCTCTCCAAATGCTGTGCGGCTGATGCAGCTCAATGCTCGTCCCGACCGGGAACGCGCCGGCATAATAGAGCTTCATCGTCGCCTTTTCCAAGCGGTACACATCGGGGAGCAATTCATTCAATGGGCCGAAATGAATAAAGGCCTCGAACGATTCATTGCTGCCCTTCCCCGTAACCATGCTCTTCATATCGCCGTAATTCAGCGTAACGAGCTCCGGATCGCTGCGGGTCGTCGAATCGGCGACCGGAGGCAGGCTGACGTCTTTGCGCGGCGTCTCCAGCAGCTCCACCCGTCCAACCATCCGGTTATGGGGCCGAATCTCGACCGATGCAGGCAGGTAGCTGGAAGCCACCGCTTCGATCGCGGCCGTCACATCCTCATTGCCCCGGTACTTGATATCCAGGACGGCCGGCAGCTCCGCCCCTCGCGGCACTCTCGCGGAGATTGCGGCGTCTATGCCCTCCTTCACCCGGGTTGCCGATACGAGAGCAGCTTCCACCTCGCTTCTTCCGGAGCCATACAAATAAAAAGCCCCTCTCATACGGTTGGAAGGGGATTTAACATGCAATATTCCATTTAGAAAATTCTCATCTTCGTGAATCGTAATTGTAATCACTTCCAATCTCATTGTATTGAGACTGTCTATATCCGATTGGCATAGGCCCGAATCTCGAAGCGGCCATCCGGCGTCGGCTTGGCGTCAATCTCTGTGGCAATCCGGACATAACATTCAACCGTGTCTCCTTGATGCAATACTTCACTGTACAGCAGACTATCGACGGGAATGAACGGGCTCGACTTCCGGGACAGCTCTATTGCGACGCCATCAGGCAGCGACTCATTGACCGTCTTCAACGTCAGGTTCGTAATCGAGTAGCCTAGCTGGTTTTTGACGACGACCTTCTGATCCAGACTGGTCTGCCCGGCAATCAGCATATCGAAATCCAAGTATTTCAGAATCCCGCCGAACGTGTCGGAATAATAATTCCCCGTCTCGTCCATGAACATCAAGCCGGAGTAAGTGCCGATGAACTTCGTCTCCCAAGACTCGGTCTCGCCCCAATAATCTTGATATTCGACGCGCAGCTTATTCTCCTGATTGAACACAACATCCCGCTCCGAGATCGTCAGGTTAATATCGACCGGAGAAGCGGCCAGGCGCGTGAACTCCCCGTTGGCCGGGAAGTAAGGCTTATCATTCAGCAGAACTCTGTACTGAACCTTGCCCTTATCGGCATCATCCAAGCGGCCGGTTAATTTATTGCCCGTCAGCTTGAGCTCAATCGATGCCTTCGTATTCAGGAGCGATAGCGACAGATCCTTGACCTTAACGTCGTCCAGAGCAGACCTCACCACCAACCGCGAATAATCCAGCTTCACTTCCTCTTCGCGATGGATGCTGTCGTCCAAATAATAGCCAATCCGAAGCTGGCTGCCTTTATCTTGGAAGTGAGCCTCTTTAATTTTGGCGAGCGCTTTGAAGCTCATGCCCAACTCACGCACCTTCACCATATCGGCCGCATTCACCGATTTCCATCGTCCATTCCGGAACACTTCCCACGTCACTCCGCCATCGAACGACAAAATAAACTGGCATCGACCCTCATACGCCTGCACAGGAAGCTGATTCGCAATGATAGCGAGCAAGCTGCCATGCAACTCAAAATCGGCTGGCTGCACGACAAGCTGCTCGAACGGCAAAGCCTTCATGTCGATGCGCAGGGGGATGTCCATATACGTCTCGGTAAAAGACTTTACCTTATTGCCCTCCGGCACGTATGTCACGATTTCGACTGCGGGAGAGTGTTGGGCCAACTCCTGCCATGCCTCCTGCGGAATGATGGAAAGATCGGTCATGCCGTGTTGAGCGAAGGTTTTTTCATTAATGGTGGGTTCAAGAACACTTTCCCATTCGCCTGTAATATTTCCGCCATACAATTTCAATTCGTTAACGTCTGTATAATGTGTAAGCCCATTGTTTGCAGTCCAATTCAAACGATACATTTTAAAAGATTTCTGATTATAAATGTAGTAATATTTATCTGTTATTGTTGTACTCCAAGTTTGATTCTTTTGCGTGTCTAAAATATACCAATTAACGCCATCATCACTTCCTTCAAACGTCCAATCTTTTGGCATAGCATTCAAAGCACCAGATGCTGTCATACTCCAAACAGCATATCTCTTAATGACTGTTGGTTTATCAAACTCGTATCCTAAAAAGCCAACTCCACCACTTCCACTTTTAGATGCATAACCTTCATAATCATCAACTTGATTAAATGCATACCAAGCATCATAGTTTGTCGAATAGATATCCTTAGCAAATGCACGTCCGATAGGGGTTGTATTTGAAGTCATTTTGGGAGTTGCTATTATTTCATCTATCGAAATAACCTTGTATGTTCTATACTCACCATTACTCAATCGAATTAGACTTTTATTTCGACTTGTGCTTTCTGCAAACCACTCATTGAAAGTCACATAACTTCCCATCGGGGTAATTTTATATTTCCCTGCTATCAGGTTTGGGCATAAGAGATACCAATAATTTGAAGACGTAGTATTATAAAGTCCAACGTCTTCATACTTTTCCCCATCCCACTTTTGCAGCTTGATTTGTTTTCCCGCACTACCACCACTGTCCGAATAGCTGCCGCCAACAGCCCACAAATTACAGTTTCTTTCTATAGAGAATTCTAAGTATTGAGAATAAGTGGTGGACATTGCAACCGCATTGTAGCTTCCTTGTTTAGTTGTTATGCCATCAAGCAGTGCAGATGCATCTGTTGCAGTATTGGGTATATCTACAGATGAACCTTTAAAGGAGATAAGTTTAATTTTTACCTCATCCCCCAAATTCTGTACACCAGGTTTTGCATTACCTGCCACAAAATCAGCTCCTTTCAATAATTTCGCAAAATAAAAGAGACAGCCCTTTGATGACTGCCTCACTTAATATTTATAGTCCCTTTTGATAAATCCACCGTTACACCGTATAGATCTCCATCTTCAATTTTTTCTTTAAATATTGGTTTAAGCTCCTCTTGAACTTCCGCCTCTTCTTCCATTGTCCATGTCACCAATTCAAAATCTCCATCCAATTCGTCCAGAGGCGAATAATTATGGCTGATTTCAAGTTGAGCTTCGGTCTTATCTGGATCGTCGGTGTAGTAAAAAACATCAAAGCTGTCACCAAACTTATCGTAAAAGGTGAAGGGTTCGGTTTCTAAAGTTATGGTTGAATCTTGTTGATCAGGATTATCGGTATATTCGATTATTTTGATTGTTTGATCATTAAATTCTTCAGCAAGGATAAATGGTTCGGTTTCGATGTTAAAGGAGGCTTCTGTTTTGTTCGGAACATCTGTATAGTAACAGAGTTCAATTTCACCTTTAAGCTCTTCCCATGCGGATTCAGGGATTAATTCTAAGTCCTTAAGATTAATGCCACCTTTTTCAAAGTCATCTTCATTTGGAGCATCATTTGAAAATAAAACCCATCCATCCTTATATGTTTTATACCCATCCGTATCTTTTACGAACATTGTTTCTGTGGCAAAAGTAAAATATAGCGAGTACATTCCTCCATAGCCATTTGAAGTATTTTCACCTATTTTTTCATAGATACTATTGTCTGTTGAAATAAGTATATCATATGATTTTCCATAAGTAGTATTCGCCCAATTCCATAATTCTAAGTTAAATTTTTTCTTATCACTATTAATTTTAAATATATAGTATCCCTTACTCGATCCTTGATAGTACGGAGGGTAGTCCCCTGTTGTAAATAAAACATCAAGTTGTTCGGGTCGAACATTCATGTTGTGGTCAATTATATTTGATGAGTTAAGTGAAAGATATTCCCCTGTCACGTAATCTTTTAGGCTAACAAAACCAACAATACCAATATTGCCAGCATTTTTTGCAATAAGCTTTATATAGAAACTAGACAATTTTTAAACCTCCTTTCTAAATAAAACCGTCATTCAATTGACACTTTCTTGATAGGAATTTTTGATGTGTCGATTTTTTGTTTGAATACTTTTCCATCTCCCAAAACAGAAGACTCCGTTTTAATCAATGATTTTTGAGTAAACTCGGTCTCAAAATCTATAACAGATGATTTACCCATTCCATGATTAACAAAAATTTGTTCGTCTGCATTTGGGATATATTTAATCCCTACTGTATCTAGGATACTATGATATAATCCATCTTTAGATTGAATTAAAGACTTTCCTTCGATATTAGCCAGACTAATCTTATTTACTTCATATTTCTTTAAATCGATTTCATGCTCAAATATTTTTCCTTCATTTACATTGCTTTCTTTATTGGATATTAGCTGCACCTTACCATAATTACTTTTAAGCGTTTTTTCCGTTATTTTATTCATTCCATATTTGGAAAAATATCTTTCATTAAATATGGGAATATACGAAACCATACTATCACCACTATACATCTTTAATTCATTAATGCCCGTATACCCTGTATGCCCATTGTTGGCAGTCCAATTCAAGCGGTACATTTTAAAAGATTTTGGGTTATAAATGAAGTAATCCTTATCTGCATTTATGGTAGTCCATGTTTGATCTTTTTGCGTATCTAAAATATGCCACCTTTCTCCATCATTACTTCCTTCAAAAGTCCAATCTTTTGGCATGGTAGTAAGTGCGGTAGAATTACCCATGCTTCGTAATGCATATTTAAAAATTGGAATTGATTGAACAAACTCATACCCTAAAAAACCAACTCCACCACTACCACTTTGAGAACAGTATCCTTCGTATTCATCAATTTGATTAAATGCTTTCCAAATATCATAGGTAGAACTCCAAACATTTTTTGCAAATGCACGTCCAGAAGGCGTTGTATTTGAAGTCATTTTAGGGATAGCAGTTAGCAGCTCAATATTATTCTCAAATGAAAGATACTGGCCTTGATCGGCTTGAATCAAAAACTTATTTATTCTCCATGCAAACTCCCCAAAATAAACTCCAATTCCATCATAAGGTATTTTATACTCAGAATCATAGACAGGAGCACTCGTGATTATGTTATTTCTTTTATCCCAACTACTATTGTTTGTAGCGTATCCACTAGTGAACGCGCCATAACAGTTAGTCAGTTCAATAATTCCCCAATCAGTTCTTAGTAAATTTTTAGACAGGCTAATGTTTATGCAATTGTATAATTTGAGTGATCCACCACCGGGCAGAAAGACCGAATAATCATTTGACGGTATTTCAACCATTACAACATTATACATATTCCAATGAAATCCAAAGTTATTCAGATTATACTGTGTTAAAGCAGCGTCCATTGTGAAAAGTAGCTGTATAAATTCAAGTGTAAAAGTGAAACTGCCACCAGTATTATTGCCTGAATATAATCCTACGATTTGTTTCAAAGTCGTTCTAGCTTTATTCCCTAAAATAGTTACTCTACAATTTGAAAATCCATCCGATATATCTCGCCCAAACGTATACTCTCCATCTTCCAATTTAATAAGACTGTTTTTATCTTTTGGTATGACTTGCAAGAGTTTAGATAAGGTTTTAAACGGTTTTGTAATGCCATCTCCTGAAGCGTCATCTCCATTGATAGCATCTACAACATATTTTTTATCATAGGTAAAATTATTCCATATTATAGCCACTTTCCTCACCATCCCATCCAAATAAAATCATTATTCAATACAAAAAGAAGCAGAACCATTTCGGTTCTACTTGACATCAATGGTATTAATATCAAAGTATTTCTTGTAATCGACCTTTGCTTTGAACACCTTACCTTCACCCAATGCAGAGGATGTCATAGGAAGAGAAACCGTTTGCTCTTTTCTATCGAAAATAGACAAATCATTAATGCCATCATTCATAAAAGTGTCTTTTGAAGGTAAAGTTGTTGAAATTGTCTTCCAGCCATTGTTGTACGCTTTATAATTGTTATCGTGATAAATGAAAGACGGAGATGAAAGGGAAGTAATTAATAACATTGGTCTGAATGCACATAATAAAGTTTTCGCATCGCTTGGATAGCTATTTAAATAGCCAGGTTTGCTAGAGCCACCTCTCATAGTTCGGGAAGCTGGACTATTATTAGTAGCAAAAAATCTCGTTGTTAAAGTCCAAGCAAAATTATTTGCCAAATTCCATTTGGTGTAATCTTCCCCGTTGTTAATATATTTATCCCACTCATTATCTGTATCGTTTTCATCAATTCCACCAGTTAGTAAACGAATTGTACCATCTATTTCATTATCAATTCGTATGGGCAATCCACTTCCACTAGCTACTCCAGCACTATTTAGAGTGTCCCATGAAATAGTATGTTGTATGGATCTATCAGCGATGAGTTTCCATCTTCCTAGATGATCCTTATCAACGCATATAAAATAAAAATCCCCATTTGGTGAAGCAGCAGATGATGCTGTAGGTGAAATGAAGTCGGATGTTTCTTTCCCAAGTCCTGAAAAAGTACCTAATGTATTTGATATTGCTTTGTATTGACATCTTATTTTTTTCCCAATTTTTAATTGTTCAACACTTTTTACCTCTTCTAGCACTTATATCCACCTTCTTTCTATTCTTGATATTCGAAGACGGGACGGAAACCAACTGAAACATCGGTCTGAGAAGATGGCCCGAAAGATAGTTTTTCCGGGTTTGTAATATCTACACCATAACCTCGTCTAATTCTATTGGTGTTTGTGGCCGTTGTGGCTTTATATATTAATCCATTAACGGGCGTTTCCTGACACCAGGAGAACATCTTATTCCAGTGCCATACAGCATCCTCTCCAGCAGCAATGGTACCATCCAGAGAGCTTTTGACTATATATTTATCCCACTCATTATTAGTAGGCCACCCACCATAGCCTTGATCGGTTAATGATTTATTTCCGTTAACATCCGCATAAGCAACGCCGCCAGTAAGGGAACGAAGGATACCCTTCACCGTAGATATTGTCGTATTAACCCCTTCGATATACTTCACACTATTCAAATAGTCCCATGACCATTGATTTCTAAGAACTCTGTCGGAAATAAGCAAGCCTTTATCTACTTTTATTCCATACCAGTACTTACCTTTTGAGGTTTCCCCATTTGGAATTCCTTCTAATGGACATTCTGTATATCTTGACGTGTCCGCGCCAAATTCAAAATAGTCATCATTGTGATAACTCCAAACTATATAATCTCCAATCCTCATATCCTTCACATGTTTTCTCAATTGTCCCGTAGTCGCTGGAACTGGCATCCTTATCCCTCCACTCGTAACGAATCAATCTTCTTCATCTTCCCGTTCGGTATCCTCTTCCTCAAAAGCACGCCTTCATCTTCCCAAGTTTCGTCCCTTTCGTACTTATAGCGATAATGCTTTTTCAGCTCCAGCACGCCCTCGTCGGAGTTGACCCATTCGTTGCTGTATTTGGCTGTGTCGGTGAAGTCGTCTACGGTAAAGGTGGCGTCGTGCAGGGCGGGGATGAACTTGATTTTGAGCTGGGCGTATTTAGCGAAGGGGGCGCTGTCGAGATTGCCGGCCGTTTTGTCGATGGCTGCGTATTCGTTCCAGGTGCTGTTGTCCGGTGAATATCGGATGTATAGCTTATAATCGGCGGCACCCTTCACGTCTACGGTCTGTGTCATCCGTTGAAAGGCCGTGAACCGGTCCTGGATGACGATCGGCAGCGACTCCCAGGAGCCGGAGGGAGCGTAAACGATGTTTCCGTTGTCGTCTTTTTTGAGTTCCTTCAGTTGTAGCTTGCCGTCTTTTATGGCGGTATTCGTAAACGTGCCTGCTGCCAAATCAACGGGAATGATTACTTCATGCGTTGCGTTTGTCATCGAATCACCTCATCGTATCGTCCAATTGATTTGTCCGGCATGCTTCGCCTTCAGGGGCGCTTGAATCTCGTCCACCAGGAAGCCGTTTCTGCGAATGTGCAATATGCCGTCCAGATCAATGTCTGACGTTATTTTAATCTGCATGAACGCCGCATCATTATAGGGAATCGAGAGAATGCATTGAAAATCGATGTTGGCGTCGTGGAGCTGCATTTGTTTTTTGTAGCCGATATTGTACTGGGTAATCGAGTCGGAGAAGGTGCCTTCCTTCCCGCCCGCCGTGAACAGCTTGGCGTCGGAGACGGCGTTCTTGTACGTAATAATGTTGTTATACAGGAAGGTCCGCCCGGTCAGCGGATATTCCTGCGAGGAGGCCGAGTAGGACAAGGACAGCCGATGGCCGTTCATCGTAAAGACGCCGTTGCCGACATCGAAGTAGATTTGCGAGCCTTCCCCAATCAAGCCGAACCGGATCAGTTTGGTTTTGTCTATATGATAAAAGCTGTTTGCTTTTCGGTTGTCGAAGTTATATTCAGCGAGATGCGAGCCGTCGGCATATTCCGCCACCCAGATGAACGACTGGGCGACCGGCGAACGTGTTATCTTATTCTGAAAAATCATGTGTAACCTCCCATTGTATTGTGAGATAAATCGTTCCATATAGCAAAACAGACGGGACCCTAACGGCCCCGCCTGGATACATCATCTTGGTTCAAATTGTTGCTCTATTTAAGGTTATACATAGCGATAGGACACGCGCAGCTTGAATTCTTGCCGGCCGCTTGACGCGTCCAGCGGAATTTTCGGCTGCACCGTCACGGTCACATAGTTGCCGGCGGCGTCCATCGGGTTCCCGTTATTGTTGACCCCGAGAATCTCCTGGCTGGCCGGAGTAAGCGGAATCGACAGCGGGTTGCCCTCATGATCCTTCGTCGTCTTGCCCGTCGTGCCGATCGGCTTCATGCGAATCTTGCCGACCGCCGATGTCTCCTCCTCGATATCGGTCTCGCCCAGGGAGTCTACCTGAACATGGAACCAGTTGTTTTTAACCGCTTCGACGTTGTTCTCAGGCGTATCGCCGGTACCCCCGCCCATGTCGCGCGTCGTGAACGTGCAGTCCTCCATCTTCGAGACGTCGGTCTCGCCGTTGCGGTTGTTCCAAATGTTGAACGTATGCAGCGGACCCAGATCTCCGGCATCAATGACGCCAAAATCAAACGGGGCGGCAATTTCGGCAGTATGAGCGCTGTTGAACCAGCTTACGATCGGTTTGGTCATCTTTTTTCCTCTTTTCTCGTTATCGTTATATTTTGACGATGAGCTGCAGCGTGACATGCTGGATGTTCACGCCTTGCTTCACGACATGAAGCCGGAACATATCGCCGGCATTCACGATCTTGTTATCGATGACGGCACTGCGATCATCGACATGCTGATGGGCCTTGATGCGAACCGGATGGGACATAATCTCGCTCCAATTCGCCCCATCCAGCGATTTTTCCACCGTAATCTCGGTATCGGATTCGCCGGCTACCCCGCACAACGCTTCGACGCCGACCAGTTCTCCCTGAAAAGGAAACCTTGCAATGACGCTCTGAACCCCCTGATATAAAGAATTCGGCAGGCAGAACACCATCACCCGATCCTTCACTTCCAGCGGGATGCTTTTTAGCTTCAAATGCTCGGCGACCGTCATCAGGCCGTCCGCATGCTCGCTCACCGGCTGAATGCTGCGGCCGAAGATGTCGATGAGCACCCATTCCTTGCCGTCGAAGCGATAGCGGTTGCCATCCTCGTACGTCTGCACGGTCCAGCCGATATGCGGATACGGATAGGTCGCGATCAGCTCCTTCATATCCGCCACGGGAGGCTTGAAGACCAGGAGCGTTGACTTGTATGCCAACAGCGCCTGCTCGGTAGCGAGCTTCGCCTCATCCGCAGCCTGGTTCGCCTGATCGGCGGACCGATCGGCAGCATGAGCCGCCTCCTTCGCCATCGCCACGGCCTCGTTGACCTCCGCGATGGCCAGATTCGTCTCCTGCAGCCGCTGCAGCATCTCGTCAATCATGTCCTGCAGCGTCTTGACGACATCCGGATGCCGGCTGACCATCGCATAGATGCGGGAAGCCGGATAGAGGATCAAGCCTCTGCCCTTATATTTGCACAGCAGTGTCTTGCCTTCCTGAGATGGATGGAACTGAATCGTTCCATTCGCATAGTTGACCAGAAATTCATGCGGCGACAATGCCAGCTTCTTATCGAATCGTTCAGGGTCGACCTCGGTCAATCCCTCGATGCGGACCTTATCGGTCTGCGAAGGAATCTCCAGCAGCGTAATCTGGTTGTTAATGACGGGGAGCGAATCGATATGCTCCTTGTAAGGCTCCTGTGGCGTGCCTTCCCGCCAAATAATGGTCACCGGATCATGCAGTTCAAGATGCGTCCGTAATTGGGCCATCCTATCACCTCCTTACTCTGTCGATGAATTCGAAATGCAGGCATACCCTGCAACCCAAAAACGCCTCTCGTTGAAGAGAAGCGCTGGCATGCCTACATATTGATCAATGAATTTCCTTCGCTAATCGTCGTCCCATTCCCGAGACAGGTCGTCACGCTTGAGCCTTGGACGGCAATCAGCTTGCCGTTCAAATACACTCGCTTCGCGTTACCGCCCGCTATCGTGCCTTGACCGCTGCCCGACTTGCCCGGGGATATATTGATGTACCGCGTCCTATCGGTATCCGAAGGAACCGGAGGGCTGGCTTGCCAGACTTCGTTCACCCGATCCCCGACGACCGCGGCAGACACGCCGTTCACATAGAAGCGGGAGCTCGCCGCAATGCCGCGGCCGGTAATCAGCGCGCCGGTGCTGCCTGAGCCGCTAGTAGTCCAGTAACCGCCCTGTGGATTATTGCACTTTCCCGTAACCGGATCATAATCGTCTTTAGGACACCACGGATCTACATAAGTCTCTATCGTATAAGTCACATGCCCATCCTTCACGACCGGGGCGGTTGCGCCCCCATTCAAGGCGATGGCAGCCATCGCATCCCCTCCCTTCACGGTGAACCGGCTCGCCCACGAACCGGTGCATCCTTTCTATACGATCAACTGTTCACAAAATCAAACTGGACCGCATGGAAGATCATTTTGCCGTCCGCGGTCATCTCAATATAAGCCCGCTCGGTGCCGAAGCGGCCCGCGCCGCCCTTGGCGATCGCCTCGATATCTTGGCCGTCCAGCACGATGCCGCTCTCCTTCGCGGTCACGTACACGCCTTCATCCTTCAAGTCGAGGCTGCGTTTTTTGCCCGTGGCGCTGGTGCCGTATTCCAGCATATAACCGCCGGAATACTTTTTCTCGACCGCCACGCCGTGGCCTTCCCCGGTACCGTCCCCGATGCCAAGATACCGAGCCGGCTGGGCGCTGCCGTCGGGCTTGTCTCGCTCGAACGTAATCTTCTGCTTCACATTGATGCTGTCGAAATTGTACGTGTTGGCCACAATCCCGGTATTTTCCGTCGTCAACACTTTCTTGTCCGCATCCTGCCAATAGAGCGGACGGCCGCGCGAATCATGAGCGGGCTCGATCTTCGACACCCTGGCGGTGATGAACTGAATCGCATGCTCCTGAATCTCGATATAGTCGACATATTCCCCTTCCTTCATCACATCCTTCGGCAGCGTCTTCACCTTATTCACCGTCAGATCATTTACATACGTCTTGTCGGCCAGAATCGTGTTCACCTGGATCATTTCCGGAATGAGCTTGCCCACATTGATAATATCGAGATGATCCATATCGATGTAGCCGGCTTCCGTGTCGATCAGCACATCGCCCGCAGGACCGACGAACTTTCCTTTGTAGGCCGTCAGATTGCCCTTCATATCGACGCGGAAGGGGGCCTTCCCGAATTCGTCGTGCCCGGCCCAGATGCCTATGCTCGGATAGACCTTGAACACATCGTTGCCCTCGCCGATGACGAGGCTGGAGCCCTCGATATGGCCGTTCTTGAACAGGGAGCTGTCAATCTCGGCGTCCTTCGCGAACAGCTTGTTCATCCAGACATTCCCCAAGTAATCGGCGTGAAAAGGGGCCTGCGACCATACGGAGGAACCGAGCGCAAGCCCCTGCTTGTCAATCGTAAACACTTGATCGTCGACCCCGGCCTTGACGAACAGATCGCCGTCCAGAGAGGTGCCGAACGTCTTCTCGTACACGCCGTGGCGAATGCGCTCGATCGTGAAGCCGTCATCCGCGGTCATCGAGACCCGGTTCACCTTCGTGTCGCTCCCGCAATCGCCGGAAGCGTACCGGTTCACGATCATGCCGAACCGATCGGGACGCTCCGCCAGCAGCCCGAGCTTCACGACCTCCCGGCCGCAGCGGTCGTCGATCATGAGGCGGGAGCCCTCGATGGTGAACACCCCGGTCGTATCGCCGATGACGACGCGCTGCCCGAGAATGATCTTGCCGAGCACCATCTCCGCGATCAGGCCGTCCGGCGTAATCGCCGTATCGTACCGCAGCCCGCCCGAGCGCGTCAGGCCCAGCGCGCCATGCGTCGCCCGCAGGAAGCGGTCCGGATCATTCGGATCGGTAATCGTCAGCCCATTCCGATCCAGCGTCACGAACTCATTCGACGCCATATTGATGTCGTCCGTGACCTTGTTCCAGAAATGGTCGAACAACCGGCTCATATCCGACGTATCGACAACGGCCTGCCCCCACTTCTTCTTGTTGCTGTCCACGACAATCGACGTGCTCTTGCTGTCGTAGATGAACTTCTCCAGCCGCTTCTGCGCATCGGACACATCTCTGGCATTGCTGATCGTGAGGCTGATATTGCCGTCCTCATAGTCATAAGTCATCTCCGCAATGCGGGCTTCGATCTCAATCTGAAGCCGCTCATGCTTGATCGTGACCCAATCGCCGACGACCAGCTTGTCCCAGTTATGCTGCTCCTCGACGATCTCGAGGAAGTTCACAATATCGATGCGGAATGTCGTCCGGGGACGCTGCAACTCCTTGAACTTCTCGAGCGCCGCCTCATACAGATCTTGCTCGTCAATGTACTTCTCATCGCTGAACTCCCGCTCGATGACATACAGGTTCAGCTCCTGCAGCAGCTCCGGGGCGAAATTGCTGTCGGCGGACAGCGTCTTCTGCAGCTCGGCCATGTTCGCTTTGACATCGTCTAACTGCTGCTCCAAATGCTTGATCTCGATTTCCTTCGCGGCGATCTGCATTTGCTTATTATCGAGACTGAACTTTTCAATAATGTCCGTGCCGTTGTTCGCCCCGTTCAGCTCGTCGAGGGAGATGAGCGCCACCTGCAGGAACACCTCGGCCTCGGCGCCGCCCCGCACCTCGACGACCGCCTTGTCCGCATGATGCCGCTTGCCGAGCAGCATCCACCGGTCCGGAGCCGCGGCTTGATCCGCGCCGTCGAGCGCGACCGTGAGGCCCCCTTGGCTGACCTTGCACAGAACCGCGTACGGATATTCCGGGTTCAACGCGAAGCTTCGCGAGCTGCTGCCGCGGTGCGTATACTTTTCGAAAAACATCTTCTGCTCGAACTGCTGCGAAATCATCGTATCGGTAATGACCGCTTCGTTTTTTTTCAGCTTATCCAGCTCAATGCTTCGTTCGGTCAGACTGTCTTCGATTGTCTTGCGTTCGGCCAGCAATTCCCGGAACTTGTCCCGCTTGCTCTCCACAAGCTCCTCATAATCGAGCAGCGCATGGCATAATTCATCGGACATGTACTGGCTGTGCCGGATCACCTGCCGTTGCTCGCCCCGCTCGAACGGATACAGAAAATAACTGAAATTCTCAATGTAATTCTGCCCCGTCGGGTTGACCTTTTGAATCGTAAGCCCGTCCTGGCCGAAGGCCTTCAACCGCGTGACCATCTCATCCGCTCGCGCTTCCTTGCCGATCGACTTCAGGAATTTGCCATAGGAAAAAGAAAGGCCCTTGTTCACCCCGAACAGCTCCGGCTTGAGCAGCGACACAGTTCGCTGATGCGTGTCCCATTGGACGACCGCATTGTAGGTCTCGGCCACTTGATAAACCGCATCCAGCACCGTCGTGTTCCCGAACTCGAAGGCGCGGTACGTCAGCTTGAAGTCGGCATCGAGATAGCCAATATTCCAAATCGTGTTATGCAGCAATTCCGTCAGCACCTGCTCGGCATGATACGACTCGACACTGTAATCCCGAATCGATTTATCACTCAGCTCATAAGGAAGAGCGAAGCAGGCGACCTGCCGGTGCAGCCTGTCTTCCTGTCCGCTGTCCTCGATCGAGTGAATCATATACCACTCGCTCTTCGACCCGAGCGTCACCCGGATATGATACCGCTCGCGGAGCAGACCGATATTTTTGTTCGGCACGAGCCGGTGATTCACGTCCAGGTACAGCGGAATTTTGAAGGTCAGCTCGTTCACGGAGGACAGCGAGATGTTCTGGCTGATGTCATACGCTTCGCTGATTTTACTGATAACGCTGCCGTTCGGCTTGGCGAGGAACAGCTGCGGCCGATACGGTTTCTTGAGATAATCAATATCGCCCAGCAATCATCATCGCCTCCTTATTGAATTCTCCGGAACTGATAGCGAAATTGGAACGCGGCGTTCCCGCGCACCTTCAGCACATTCCTTCCGGGCGGCAGTGACAAATACCCGTCGTTGAACCCGCTGTAGCGGTACGTGTTCACCAGACTGGTCTCGATATGCTGCCGATCATTGTTCACATACACCTTCTCTTCATCCAGCAGCTGCTCGAAGCGGAATGCGGCGTCTCCCTGCGACGTGTTCACGATGGCGAACTCGCCGCTGCCTTCCTTCGTGATCCAGATCTCCGGGGAGCAGCTCACATCTCCCTTATTGTCGAACACGACAACCGGCTCCAGCCGGAAGGTGATCGAGCGGAAGGAAGGCATGACGCCCGGCATCCCGGATTGCAGAATGACCCGGTACCGCAGCATCGCTTCCCGAAGGGGCGTCCCGGCTTCGATATCCGAAATGCCGCCTCCGTTCACGCACGTTTTCCAATCGCTCCAGGTCCGTCCCTGATCCAGGGAGAGCGAGGTCTGGACCGCAGCCCGGCAGGAGGGCGGAACATCGCCGTCCCAGGCCAGCTTCGTCAGAGCCCCGTCTCCTTCGAGCGCAATCGGCAGCGGCTCCGAGGTGTACACCCCGAGCAAATTCGATAATGCAAGCCAATTTGCCATCACATCCACCTCTACTCGATTTTCCCGAAGGGACGGAACAGAGCGGAGATGCCGCTCTCCTTCCACTTGGCGATGCGATAGCCGAGCCATACGGCGGCGCCGTCATAGATGCTCGTTCCGTCCGTCAATGCCCATTCCGGTTCGGTCCCCCCGGATTCGCCCGCCGTGATGCAGACATAAAAACGGCCGTTATCGACCGTCGGAAATACGATATCGTGCTTCTCGTACCGCTTCGAGCGCTGCCAGCGCTGCGCTCCCCGCGTGTCCTGCACCTCCTGGCCGGACGCGGTCGGGAAGACCGGCTCCATCGCGCCGGAATGCCCGGCTTGAATGCATATATAGACATGGGCGTTATCCGTCTTCGGGATGACATACTCCCCTGTCTTGTAGGAGGTAAGCTCCGTCCATGACGGTGCCGTGCGGCCTGTCCGCGTGTTCACCCAGCCGGCATAATCCCCGATTGCCGGCTCCGCATTCCAGACGATATGCCGCTGCTGCCACGTTCCCGCGACTGGCGGCGCCGTTCCGTAGTCCGGCGAGACCTCATCCAGCTTGGCGAAGTTCTGGCCGAGCTGCTCGATCGTCTCGTAAATCTCATCCGTATAGTCCGGAAGATGCAGCGCTAATTTTTCCGTTGTAGTTGCCATTGTTTCGTCCTCTCTCCTTTCGTTCACCCAATGTCAGACCATCTCGTACCCGAGGCGTAATCGCTCCAGCGCGGTCTCTGCGAATCGAGCAGCAACTCTCCTTGCGGCCCCAGAATCACCGCTTCCCGGATTCCCTGGGCGAAGTCCCGCTCCGCAATGTCCGCCACGGTCTCCTTCCATTCATACCGCGGAGAGTAGTAGACCGGGGAGTAGGAATACGGAGAATCGCATTTAAAGGTCACGTTGATATACCCTTCGGATAATCCGTTATGGATCAGCATCGGCTCGTCGATGACCAGCGCATAGAAGACCCGCTCCGGATCCGAAGAGAAGACCAGCTCCCGGTAATAGCTCTGCTCGGTCAGCCAACGCGCCACTTCGCGAATCCGATCCGAGTTCCATGTTTCTTCGAATGCGCATGAGACCTGGAAGCGCAGCGGTTCTTTGGCGATGTTCTGAAAATAGGGCCGGTCTCGTCCCGCGATGCTGACCTCGCGAATCGAACGCGGGGCCGCGAAGCTCTCCTCCAGCATGCCGGAGCTAATATTGACGTTCCGGATGCCGAAGTCGATGCTGGATACCCCGGCATAGACGAAATAATCCGCGTCTCTAATCGTCATGTTGCCATTCACCTGCCTTTCCTATAATCGATGCCCCCGGGCCCGGAGCGCCGTATCGAGCGATTTCGCGATATCATCCCCGTCCTTCTGCGCGAAGTTCCCCGTAATGGAAATGTGGAAGTTCTGGGTCGGTGCTCCCGCCAGGGCAGGCTGAAGTGCGGGAACGGAAGCGAACGGCCTTTTGATGGAATCGATAATGTTTCTCGTGATATCGACCACCTTCAGCAGATTGAACGAATCGGATTGGTTCAGGATCATCTCTTTTTCATGGGCGAGCAGGAACTTGCCCTGCTTATCGCCCCACGCCGGAGTCATGCCGCCGGATTCGGCGGAGAAGAGCTTTTTCTCCTCACCTGCGCCCGGAAGCATGGTTCCCGAGGTCGTTCCCGGCTGTTTGACCGTGCCTGAAATCGACGGGACTAAGCTCTTCCCATACTGCTCCAGCTCGTCATAATCCTGCTCGAATCCATACTTGATGTTGTCGGCGATCGTCTGGCCAAGCCGTTCGCTAGCCTTGGCTAGCTCCGCGAAGAACGAGTCGTACTTGCCTTTGATTTCGTCCAGCGCCGTGAACACGACGTTCTTGTCATTGCTGAGCAGTTGCTGCTTCAAGTCATAGAAGTACTTTTCATCCTCCAAAATTCCCTTATAATGCTGCTCGGTTTTGCGCTTCTCTTCATCCAGCTTATCTAATTGATTGCGGTGCTTGTTGTCTTCGAGCTCTTTTTCGTTCTCGATGATCTTGCGCCGGTCTTCCAACTGATCGGAGAGGGACTGTTTGCGCAGCTCCCGTTCCCGGTCCAGCTTGAACTTGTCGATCTCCTCGTCTTTGGACTCAAGCTGCTCCTGAAGCTGCTTCTTCTTCGCTTTCGCTTCGAAGGAATCGTCCAAGGCCAGAACGTTGAGCCGATCCTGGATATCCTGCCGCTCCTTCATCAGCTTGCGGAGCTGCGTATCGTAATCCTCCTCCGCATTGGCGCGGTCCAGCCCCTTGAGCTGGGCATTGATATTCTCCTCGGTCTTCTTGAGCTCCGCATCCAGGTGCTTCATCTTCTCATCGTGACGCTTGTTCTCCGTCCGAATCTCTTCCTCGATCGCTTGGGTACGCAGTTCTTTTTCCTGCTGCAGCACTTTTTTCAGGTTGTCAATCACCTTGTTCGCGTTATCGAGCCTTGCTTTTTGTTCCGCTGCCTGATTGTCTGCGATTTGCTTCAGCACGGTGCGCTGGTATTCTTGCAGCGCTTGCCGCTTCGATTCGGCGCGGCGCTTCTCGGCCAACGAGTCCGCGTTAGCTGCCTTGCGCGTCAATTCAGCTATCTGGGATTCGATAGTCCGGCCCGACTCTTCGTAAATGGAGATGATCTGATCATCGATTTCTTTGGCTCTGCGCTGCTTCTCCTCCGTGTCCAGGCTGCCAAGCAGGCTGTTCTCGAATTCGAGTTCCTCGATTCGCTCCTTGTACCCGGCAATCAAGGCTTCGGCTTGCTGTTGACCGGCATGCTCGGCTTCGGCCACGATCTCCTCTTGCTTGCTCCGATCATTGTCCCGCAGCCATTCCAGATAGATCGTGGCGGCCCGTTTCTGCTCCGGCGGCGTCTTGCTGTTCCGGATAAGCTGCTCCGTATCATCGATCTCTCCGCGGATGCGCTTGCCTTCCGTCACCAGCGCGTTCATGTTCTCGGCCGCGTTCTGCGCGGCAAGCCGCTTCTCTTCGGCCGTATTGATATCGCCAAGCAGCGCCAGTTGATGCCTCAGCTTCTCCCTCTTCTTCTCGCTCGGCTGCTGCAGGCTCTCGAAGCGGCGCTTATAGGCATCGGCCAGTTGGATGACGTTCTGATCGATTTTGAGGTCCGTGTCGCCGATATTGCGGGTCAGCTCCATATATTCTTCGACGAACTTCTCATAGTCCGCAGCTGAATAGCCCGTCTTGCTCCCGCGCTTGCCTATCGACTCGAGCCGCGTACGGACATCCCCGACGACTTCGCCATTCTTGACCAGCCCGGCAGATCCGAGCAGGGATGCCAGCTCCGAGTGGCGCGATGACTGCGATTGCCGCAGCTTCCGCAGCGCCTCTCCCATGTCATTGTACAGACCGATCCGTTTTTCCAGGAGCTTGTCGTACTGGCGCCCGGACGCCATTGCCTCTTCCATTTGCTGCTGATTTTTCTCCAGGGACGCATTGACCCGCTGAATCGCTTCCTCGAATGGGTTGAACCGCAAGCTCGGCTGGTAGGAATCCTTCTTGCCGGAAGAAGAGGAGGACGTTCCTTTGCGGCTGACTCCGTAGTAGGCATCATCGAGCAGTGCTTCATATTTTTTGTAAAAGTCTTCTGTATCCTGGATTTTCTGTTTCATTTCATCCAACTGATTGTCTTGGAACTGTTGAACCGGATCCAAGAGGACCTTTGCGCCAGGAACAATACTTGTGATAACGTTCGTTAACTGCTTCGTCGTCTCCCGGTTCTTCTCGACTTCTCCGATTCTCTTTTTGGCATCGGCAAGATCCGTAATGCTGCCCATCTCGATGCCGTAGATGCGAATCCGGCTCTTCGATTCAAAATAAGCGGCCAGCGTCGAACGTTTTTCGTTCTCCAGATCTTCCTTCGCCTTCTTCAGCTTTTCTTCCCGTAATTCTTGAATGCCCTCTTTCTCTAGCTTCCAGCCGTCGGTCGCCTTGCTGATATGCTTTTGCAGCTCCGGATATTGGGCCATCAGATCCAGCATGGCCTCGGTAGACATCGATTGGCCCGCCTCCAGATCGGCCAAAATCTGATTGAACGATTTAAGCTCGTCCTGCGTGCTCTTGATCCGGTTGCGAAGCTCGTCGCTTTCCTGCTTGCCTTTCTGCAAAGAAGAAGTCAGGCCGTCCAGGCCGTCGGCCGCGCCGCCGGCGCCGAGCTTCATTTTGTTGAACTGTTGTTTCAAATCCGTCAATGAGCTTCCGGTGATTTGGATATTCCCGGGCAGCTTGGCGAATAAGTCGACAACGTCTTCGACCTGCTGAATGTCGGCCTTCTGGAAGGCTTGAAAGATCGCGGCGAAGTCACTCTCGCTAATCTCCACCTGATTGGCGGCAGCCCAGGAGGCCAGCACATCGGTCAAAAAGCGCGTATGCTCGTTCAGTTCCTCCCCTTTGGATTCGAAGGCGTCGACATAGGACTGGAGCCGCCCGTTGATCGCGTTCTCCGCCGTGCTGACCGCTTCCGTAAATTCGGTGTTGGAGGCTTCCCATTTCTCGCGTGCTTTCTTTACTTCCGTGGCGAGCTGTTCACCCATCACCTGAATCGCTGTGGCATGATTCGGATTATTCGGATCAAGACCGATACCCGAGTAGACATTCGAGGAAAAATAACCGTTGGCGTTGCTCATCGGAATTTTGTGATCTCTGTTTTTCAAAAACTCCTCATACTTTTGCGATCTTTCGTTAAGCTCCTGCTCCGCCTTTTCCCTCTTCGTTGACGCCTTCTCGATTTTGCGATCGATTTTGGATTTCTGGCTTTCGTATTCCAGCTGCGCCTTCTCCCGCTCGATCCGGACCTCTTCCTGGAGAAACGCGATCCGCTGCCGAATCAGCTCATTGTTCTGCTCGTACGCGTCGGCACTCCCTTCCAGCGACTTCACGCTGATGCCGAACTGGGACTGTAGCGTACTCTCGATCTGTGCGAGACGCGTCTTCGTCTCGATCGTTTGTTCCTCGCTTGCGGCCAAGCGCTCATACTCGGCGGCCAGCGTCTTCAGATGACCAGCCTGCGCGGCGGATGCATTCATGCGCTCCAGGGATTGGCTAACCTCCTCCGCGCCCTCTCCCGCATCGCCGAATAGCCCGATCAGTTCGGATACGCCCCAAGAGATCAGGCCAACCAACGCTCCTATACCTGTACTGATCATCAAGCTTTTAAAGGCTCTGCCCAACATTTTAGTTGCAGCAGCCAGTCCTCTCAGTCCGGTAGCCGCCGTAGCCGACGCCGGAGCAATACCGAGAAGACCGGCCGCTGTCTGGGAGATGCTCCCGATGAAGGATGCAATCGCCGTACGGACCACTTTTACCGTTGCCGCCATCGTCCCGAGCAGTAGCGGCAGCGTACCGATTCGCTCCGCGAGCCAGACGAACGCCTGTCCCAGCGCTGTTGCGGCGCTGATTAGCGCGATAAGCGAGTCGCTGATGAAAGCCTCGCCCATCGTGAGCGCCAGCTCCTGCCACGCGGTCCGCATATTCGCGAGCCGTGCCTCCAGCGACTGCATATGTGTCTCATTATCCCTCATTGCCGCGCCTTCGGAATAGAGCGCTGCGTTCGCCGCATCCAGCGCCACCGAATAATTGGCCATCAAGGCCATGAAGCGGTGCATATGATCCTTGCCGGCGATCGTCTGCGCGATAAAGCGCTGCGTCCCTTCCGAGAGCTGATTCCATTTGCCGGCCAACTCCTCCACAATCTTCGAGGTCGATTTCATCGCCCCTGACGTATCCTGCAGCGACACCCCCGCCTCCTGCAGTGCGACCGCAGAGGAATCGGCCTTCATAATGCCCTCATATATCGTTTCCAGGCTGCTGCCGATGACGGCGCCCGATTCCTGCGTAATGCTGCCGATGGCGGCGGCATGCCCGATCAGCTCTTCCATGCTGACGCCATAGGATCGCGCCGCTGCGCCGGCTTCGGTCAAGGAGAGCGCCAAGTCCCGCGTTGAGACGGCGTAGGCTTGATCGACCGCCTTGAGCGAATCGAGGATCGTCATGCTTCGGCTTGCCTCGATCTGGAAAGCGGACATGGCGGCGGTCAGCGCGGCGATCGCTTCATCTCCGCTTAAGCCCGAAATATTCCGGGCCAATTGCACCGTCTCCGTCAGCGCCATGACCTGCTGTTCATTCCAGCCGGAACGGGCCAGTCCGTGCATCGTATTGAGAACATCGTCCAGCGAGCGGCCCAATTCGCCCGCCAGCGTGACGGAGCGGTCCAGCATGCGGTCGAAGTTGGTATCCGCGTCCATTTCCCGCCGGAGAGCGGCCATTTTGGAATCAACCTCGATAACCGTCTGCACCGCCTGCCGTGCCCCTTCGATCGGGGCATTCACCAGTTGTTTCGCTACATTCTCAAGCACAGATTGTTTCACTTTTTTGAGATTGTTGGCGAAGCTGTTCTGCCGTGGCGCAGACGAGTCAGGCTGTGAGCTTGAAGAATCGGCCGCTCCGCCCTCGGCCGCTTTTTGATTGGCCTCCTCGATCTGATCGCCCAGCTTTTTATAGCTGTCGATCGCATCCTTGACTGCCTCGTTCTGCTTCACGATGGCCGTGCTGCACTCCTTGAGCGATTGGAGCACGGCGGGATCGATGCCGGCTCGCAGTTGAAGCCTTTGGAGCGACGGGCTTTTTTCCAATTCCCTAATCGCTTTATTGATCGCCTTGGTCGAGCTCCTCATATCGAGCGACGCCGACAGCCGCAACGTTACATCATTCACGCTCTTCCCCACTCCTTTCTGTCCATGCCAAAAAAGAGCGGTTCGTCCCGCTCCTTTGGGCACATTTTCTGAAGATTCTCTCTCCGTCTTGTCCCGCTTCCCTCTCGGTTCTCTTCCGCCTTATTTCTTCGGCTCGTCTTCCTCAAGGGGCTTCGACAGCACATACCGAATCTCATACATCGCATCCTGCTCGGCGAACCCCTCGACTGTCGTCCGGTTCAAAAACTGCAGCAAATTTTTCACCATATGATCCGATAATTCATACTTGGCCATCTTATTTCTCCCCCTTTGTTCCGTATGCCGATGCCCGGGAGGATGACCGCGTTAACGGGGATGCCGCTTCCGGCTTCAAGTCTCCCGCGCTTGCCGTAGTCTCCTTGCCTGCCTGATCTGCGCTGCGTGACTTGCTGTGCTTGCCCGCCTTCTCTTCCGTCCCTGCTCTATAGGCTGCCTTATCAGTCTTCTCTGCCTTCCCTGCCTTATCTGTCTTACCTGACTTCTCTGTCTTACCTCTTTTATCTGTCTTCGTCTTGCCTGTCTTATCGGCCTTCCCTGCCGTGCCTGCCTTGCCGACCGCCTTAATTGCCTTGACTGGCTTGCCCGCCTCGTCTGCGGCGTCCGCTCCTTTCGCCTTGGCTAGCTCCGCTTCCATTGCCCGGTTGAACATCTGCAGCGCGTCATTCAGCTCGCCATACAGCGCGGCCAGCTCCTCCCGGTCGAAGGCTTCGAGGATGCACTCGGTGTAGCCGCCGTCATGCAGCACATGCAGCATTTCCATATAATCGTCGAGGGTCGCGGCATCCGTTACGAGCGAGGTGAAATGCTTGATCGCGAGCATCGTCTGCAGCCCGAGCAGCATGCCCGCATCCAGCGGCTTATTTTGCTCCAGCGCCTCCGTCAAGACGCGGAAAAGCTCCTTCTTCACCTCGTTTTTCAGGGATGGACGAAACCGTACATCGACATCCAGCTTCTGATTTTCCCCGAATTCAACCCGCTTCTTCTCCTTGAACCGGTCCTTCATCTCTTTTTTCACTTGCTTGATTGATAAATTTTTCATGGCGCTCATATCGCTTCTCTCCTTTTCGCTGGTAGAATAATTGATATCAAAAACTCTGACTCCGGCCAGAGTTTCTCAATCCAAGCATTCTCCATGGAAAAGGGGGAGTGCCGCCACTCCCCCCGCAGAATATACAATCGATTATTCCTCGTAAATGATCATGTCCGCCAACGTATCCGTTCCATTTACCTTCACCGGGAAGATATCGAAGGTCAGCGTAAGCGAGCTCGGATCGCCTGTCGGGCTCATCGCCAAGGTGAAGTTCGGCTGCAGCTTCGCCTTGTAATACGTCATCTGCATCGGCACCATCTCGCCGGCCGCTTCATCCGCATAGAGCGTGTCGCCCACAATCTTCACGTATTTCGGGAAGCCCTTGGCCGTGAAGGAGAGCTTGTTCGCGGAAGCCGATTGGAATTGGTAGTAGACTTCGACTTCCTCGCCTGCCGCTACGGTCGCTTTGTCCGACAAGGCGATTTCACTGCCGGTGACGGTTTTCACTTCTTGCGCCGCCCCTTTGACGCCATTGGTGAAGGCGAATACCGACACGGCCGTGCTGCCGCCCTGCGGAGCTTTGTTCAGCTTTACTTTGTTGCCGCCGGAGCCATCCTCCTGAACGGTGATCACTTCCCGCTTATAAATGGTCTGCGGGCCAGTCACAATCTCTTCTCCCGCCAGGAGCGCAAGATGCTCCATCGTGAAGATTTGCGTCTCGATAGTCAGCGTCGCTCCCTTTTCCCCATTCCACGCAATGCGCTTCGGGTTGCCGTTGCCGCCGCGGGCATAGACCGTCTCCGACGTCCATTCATTAGTGGCCGATGTGGCATAATCCATATACATGATCGGTTCATTCGTCGCATAGTCGATAACCTGCGTATTCAAAATCGCTCTAGATCCGTAACGTCCTTGTTCCATAAATCGTTTCCTCCTCGTCATTGAAGCCCGCGCTTCATCCATGCTTGTTCTGATTTACAATTTCCTTTTACAATTTGCTTCTTGTCATCCATTCCGGCAGCGATTCATCGCGGCCCAAATATCCATTCGCCCATACCTTCAGCAAACGGGTATGGCGCTCGCGCACATTCAAGCGCTCAAAATGCTCATACACCTGATAAACCGTCAATTCACCCACATTAAAAATATGGATGCCATTGCCCTCCGCATGGCAGAGAATAGACAAAATATCCTTCAGATGAAGCGTATTGTCGTTATCCCGGGCATACTTCGCCTTGAAGTGCTGAAGCTTGCCGTACAGCTCCTTCGCCTTGTCGTTCTTGAAGCGAACCGGCGCCGTCTCGGCAGCCGCAATGCCGTTCACCAGCTTCACGGCGCGAACGACGTCCCGGTAATTCTGCCTATCGATAATCGCCTCGTCGCTTACGAAGGCTTGAACGTCCTCATCATAGACGAACTCGCTTCTCGTAAAAAAATGCAGCGCATCGCAAAGACTGCTATAAAGCGCCGGTATCGAGCAGAGCAGCAGGAAATCATCCTCCGCTTCGAGCTGCGCCCAATCGTCATCATCTACCGAGAATAGCCGCCTTACAACCTCCTCCTTGTCGAAGGTCGCCAGCAAAAGATACAAATTGTACAGCGGCTCGCCTATCTCGCCGATCTGATCGACCGTGGGCGAATAGACGCTCACCTTGCCGGCCGCAACCGGCTTCCCGAGAAAACAACGCAGCCGTTCCGTCATCGTTCCATATCTGCACTCCTCTCTAGCCCCATGCATCGGGGAATGGTCGGGGGAGCGGCCGCTCCTGTCCGGTTGCCTTGTTAAGCCAAGGTCCGGCGATGATCCCCTGTACTATAGCTAGTGTCTGAATTCAAACCTGTTTTGCCTGTTTTTTGTGCGTCCTTCTTATATAAGCAAGAATATTTGATCAATTGATTGACATGATGCTGGTTCTCCTTGAGATACTGCCTGAAAATCGTCCCGACCCGCTCCATGATTCGCTTTTTCTGCTGCGCCGTCAGAATCGAGAGCGGAGCATCATGATGCACGATCTCGGCCACCTGCCCCCAATAGGTCGCCAGCTTCTGCTGCAGCAGCCGGTTCAACGATCCGTACCGCTGGTTCAACCAATTTTCCACAACCCACTCATAGGGAGAATCATCGAAGCTGTAATCCCGCTTGAAAAAGTCAATCTCCTCGTCATCCTCGTCCAGATTATCCTTCAACCAATTGACGAAGATCTGGAACAGCAGCGGGTATGCTTTCGTCTCCTCGCCGATGCTGTGGTACACGGTCATATATTCATTGATTTTTTGCGGCAAAGGAACTCGCTTGACGAAGCGGTATTCCTTCCATTTCAAGTACGCCTTGCGAATCGTCTCTTTAATCGCGAGCTCATATTTGCGCACCATCTCCGCCGAGATGCGCCATTGGTACACGCTATCGAGCTCCGCCGCAATTTGCTTGTACGGCAGCTTGTCCTGCCGCTCGAAGCTCCGGCCCCGATCCGCACCCGCAGGTTTATACTCGATATTGCTTTTGATCAAAATGTAGGGATACACCCGCAGCTGCTTCTCCGTCAGCAGCGCCTCAATCTCGATTTCCCGCAAAAATTTGGCGAAGCTGCTTTCTCCCCGGATTTGCTGAAATCTTGCAAAAGCATACGTATCATAAGGAGAGTACGCCTTGTCTTCCAGATCCTTGCTGTTCCCCGCCGCCTCGCCATCCTCGAAGCTCCGTTCCCGGCGATCCGGCTCCTGCTCATTGCCCGGAATGATCTTGCCGAAGCTCTTCTCCGTGAACCGCTCCAACGAGTACTTCACATGATGATAGAGCCGGGCCCGGAGCTGGGATTCCGTGTACAGCAGGTTCCTGTTATTTTCGAGAAATTCGATCACGCATTCCACGAAATATCCTGTCATCTCATCGGATCCGAAATATTTCATATATTTGCGTTGAATCGAGTTGTACATCTTGCGCACTACGCTATGCTTGATGTCCAGCCGGACCTGCACCCCTTGCTTTTGATGAAGGATGGTTTGGACAAAAATCCGCTTCAGCGCCGACTCCTTGCTTCCCGCCTGATATTCGGCCACAATGAACGCGAGATCGCGCTCTTGACGAAGACAAGGTTCATGCTTCCGGAATTGGTCATCCATCCAGCACTGGAATCGCTGCGGCAGCGCCTCAACGTCTGTCACCGCCCGCGCGGCCTGCTTTTCCAGGAACAGGAGCAAATATTCCATGAAGCGGATATCGATCTCATCGCGCTCCATACCGGCGTATTGCTGCCTTATCGCTTGCAGCACCTCCTGCACATCTTCCAGCTCGAACCGTATGACGCGATTGCGCTCGGAGACCATTCCATTCAGCACCGCCTTGTTGCCGCGACGATATTCTTCCTGCAGCCATTTCAAATTCCGTAGTTCCATCGCTCTCAACCCCTTTCTTTCTATCGTAAAGCTCTTTTCGGGATCGAACTTAAACGGGAACGATAGATTTGTTATTATTATTTAACAGAAATATTTAACGTTATTTTTAATAACCTTATAACGCTTTTTGTCGGATTTCGGGTATACTATACCTATACGCGTATGTGTGTGAGCAGAAAGGAGGGAAATCGTATGAATCATTACTCGGATGATGTGAAAAAACGGCTGAAGCGGATTGAAGGACAAGTGCGCGGAGTGCTGCGCCTGATGGAAGAGGGAAAACCGTGCAAGGAGGTCGTCAGCCAGCTGTCGGCTGTGCGGAACGCATCGGACAAGGCGTTGGCCCAGATCGTGGCCGATAATCTGCAGCACTGCCTGCTGGAGGAGCAGGCCTTAGGCGGAGATACGGGGAAGATGGTGAAGGAAGCGGTCGAGCTGCTGGTCAAGAGCCGATAACGAAAGGGAGGGCATGGCTGCCGCTCCCTTTCTTCTTGCGCTGATCCGCTGTACGTGCACTGAACGCGAAATATCACTTGAAAATAAAACGCACTTCTTATGAATGCAGGGATGATTCTACGACCTGACTAATATGTTCGTACATTTCCAGATACAGATCCCGCAGCTGGTCATGGGCCTGCACCGCCTCCAGCACGATCTCGTCGAGCTGCCGCTGAATGGTCCAATAGGCGCTGGCGGGGTTGCCTTCGCGTAGCGGGTCCAGAATGCAATTGAATTCAGGGAGCGCCCGGAACCATTGCTCCCTTCTCGCGGCAAGCTGATCCGCTTCCTCGTCAACCCGCGGCAGGTCATCAAGGTTCAGAAATACTCCCTGCCGATCCAACATCAGGTCGCCAGCCGGGAGAGAGAGCTCGCAATGGGCGACCAACTGCATTCCGGATGAATCTCCACCGTCCTCCTTGTCACATTTCAGCACGACCAGCCGGAAGCCGTCCGCTTCCCATGCTCCCAACGGCACCGTCACCTGATCCGCTCCGGACACGGCCTGAAAGCCATAGACTTCGCGCACTGTGACCGACCGATCCGGGATGACGGTCAACTGCAGCGGCTCCCCCGCTCCTCGAATGGCCGGGCTGCCGAATGACATCTCATGTCCCCTGGCCCAGATGAGAATGATCATAAAAAAAGTGCGGGTCCGCCCCATAGACACATGTTCGCCGCTGCATACGATGCGCATAGAAGGGTTGACTGACAAGTCGCATTCCTCTTTTCATCTCATAATATTTGAAAATTTAAAGAATTAGAATGAATACGCATATTTTTCTATTATGGACCATTCTCCCTGTATAGTCACCCTTATTTTCCCCGGCTGCGGGAAGCGCCCGGAAACGCCGAACAAAGCGCTCATAAAACGAAGCACAGAACAATTTATAAAGGCAATTGAAGCTCTATCCTTCTCGTATCTCATGATCAAATGTTTATTGACTTAGTGGCAAATTATGTATACACTATAGAAAAGCAAACATTTAAGATATAAAAAAATAAGAGAAGGGCTATCCCATAAGTCGGTTCGACTTAGAGACGCCCTTTTATTGCGTCAGATCGTCTAAGCTACTTCCTGTTCACCGTCATTTATCCAGTCTTTACCTTCAATTACACGACTTACAACCATTGCAGTTCCTACATCTCCTGTGGCATTAATTGCAGTTGCCGGAGCATCAGTGATTGTTCCGATGAGTACCATAATTGGAATCGCAACTTCTGGAAAACCAAATGCAGAGACGATGAAAATTTCTCCAACGTATCCGCCACCTGGTATAGCACCCATTACACAAGAAGCGACAACCGAAACCATAATTGCAGTAATCAAATTTCCTGGTTCTAAAATATTTATATTAAAAATACTACACATAAAGACAATTTTTAATATTTGAATCAACACAGCTCCATCTTTATGCAAGTTTGCTCCCATAGGAATTGTGATATTAGCAATATCATCGGGAACACCAATTTTTTTGGCCGCGATAAAATTTGACGGAATCGCCGCTGCACTTGAACAAGTTCCTAATGAGGTCAATGTCGAAGGAATGATATTTTTCCAAAAGAGGGACACGCCTTTTTTTCCTCCGCCAATATATGCGAACAACATGCTAGAGATAAAGTAGTAACCAACAGATGCAATGAGGAAAATAATAATTGCCCGAGATAATGGTCCAGCAATTTCTGAGCCATACTCTCCAATTAATGTTGCAAAGAACGCTCCTAAACCAATCGGCGCTAGATACATGACATAGCTGACAATTTTTATAACAACTGCAGTAGCTCCTTCAAAAAGCTTGACTACAGGTTTTGCTTTTTCACCAGCTGACACTGTAGCGAGTCCACATATGATAGAGAAAACAATTAATGCCATTAAATTTTGCCGAGACCATAATAAAGGAAAATCTTCTACTGTAAACATACCTAAGAAATTCATACTGCTAGACGCGTCAACAGCTTCGTTCATAACAATGTTGGTACCCTTAGCCGGGTCAAATATAACACAAACGATTAGCATATAAATCGCTGCGATAATTCCTGTAAAGATAAATAAGGAAAACATGATTCCTAAAATTTTTCCAAGTTTCTTTGTGCTTTCCATATTCGCAATGGCAGACACTAAAGAGACAAAAATTAATGGGACAACACAGCAAAATAGTAAATTTAAGAATAAGTTAGCTATAGGGGAAAAAATCTGAGCTTTTTCCCCCATTATTGCACCAGCGATTGAACCAATGAACATACACCCTAGTAGGATTAGTGAAAATTTGTAGTTTTTTAATATCCTCATTAGTCATTACTCCTAACATTCAAGTTTTTTTAGTTCAGTAATGACGCGTTGCGTGCCTAATTCTACAAGTTTCGGATCAGTAGCCATATTTAAACGAACAAATCCTTTACATTTATCACTAAACCACTCACCAAAATCAATAGCTAAGCCGCATTTATCTTGGATAAACTCCTTCGTGTCTTCACAATTTACATACGGCCTTAAATCAATCCAAGCTAAATATGTTCCTTCTAATTCTGTTACAATCGCTTTTGGTGCATGTTTTTCCAATTCATTTTTTAAATAATTGAAATTATGACGAATGACCTCGAGTAAACTTTCTACCCACTCTTCTCCATGTGTATAAGCTGCTTCAGCAGCAATTTGGCCCATAAGACTCTTTTCTGTTTGATTAATAGTCTTAATCCCTTGATCATATTTTTCACGAATTTTTTCATCAGGAATAATCGTGTGTGCATTTAATAAACATGCTAAATTGAATGTTTTAGATGGTGCAGTGACAACTAATAAATTATCACAATATGTTCGATTTTTCACATTCAGAGCAGAAATAAATTTTCGTTTTCCTAACATAATATCTTGATGAATCTCATCAGCTATCACAAATACATGATGTTTTTTACAGATTTCGAGAACTGCTTCTAATTCTTCTTCAGACCATACACGGCCTACAGGATTATGAGGGGAGCATAGGATAAATAATTTCACATTGTTTTCTACAATTTGTTTTTCAAAATCATCGAAATCAATACGATATTTTCCCTCTTCATTAATTAGTTCAGAACGCACTAATTTGCGATTGGTATCTTTGATAGCATTATGGAATGGATAATATACGGGAGTAATAATGATGACCGCATCTTCTTCTTCAGTAAAAATGTTCACCAAATTATAAAGCTCTTGAACAACACCAGTTGAAAAACGAATCCACTCTTTTTCCAGATGGATGCCATGACGTTTTTGCTGCCAATTGAAATAAGCTTCATAATAAGAATCAGGTGTTACCGAGTATCCAAAAACTCCATGCTCTGCTCGTTCTACTAAAGCTTCTGAAACAGCTTTAGGAGCCTTAAATTCCATGTCGGCCACCCACATTGCGACTAAGTTAGGATCTCCAAACCGCTCCTCCAATGCATCCCACTTTAAACAGCGTGTATTTCTACGCTCTACACTATACATGTCTACGAATTTTTGCATTTCCATTATTTTTCCCCCTCCAAAATAGCCATTGCTTCAATTTCTACTAACGCATCCATAGGCAACTTTGCTACTTCAACAGTTGTTCGGGCAGGACATTGCATTCCTTTGAAAAATTCGTCATATACTTCATTCATTTCCGCAAAATCATCCATATGTTGCAAATAAACAGTAGTTTTAACAATGTCTTTTATCTGACCACCCCCTTCTTCCAAAATATTTTTAATATTGGTAAGTGAGCGGTAAGTCTGTTCCTTTACTGAAGCGCTTTCAATTATTCCGACATCGGCATTTATCGGAAGTTGACCAGATGTAACTATCATGTTATTGAACTTGACACCTTGTACATAAGGTCCTATCGCTTCAGGTGCTTTTTTCGTATTTATTCTTTTCACAATTTCCTCTCCTTTTGTTTAATCATTAATATATCCTGATCAAATTGTAGATCAATAATTTTTTACAGTCAATATATTTTATTCTCATAACAATAATTTTTTATTACAAGGAATAAATTGGCACTACTTCGTAAACTTTATATCATATAAACGCATATAAGCGATTTCAATAAATGTTAAGGAAGCTTATTTCATATATTTTTTACAAAAAAGTGCGAAAAATCAGTCGAAACAGAAATTACTTGCCTAGATAATAAATTTTTACTACAATGTTAATGAAGAAATGGGAGGATATTATGAATAACAAATTAGAAAAATATATTCCTATTGTTGATTTTTTAGCTGAAATTCTTGGTAGGAATAGTGAAGTTGTTCTTCATGATCTGAGCAACTTAAATCATTCTATCGTCGCAATTAGAAACAATCATATCTCAAATCGCCAAGTAGGTGCCCCAGCCACCGACCTAGTGTTAAAAATATTGAAAGAAAATAAACACCAAGACAGACATTTCATCTCAAATTACCACGGGAAAACAGCTGGAAATAAAGCTCTAAAATCCTCGACTTTTTTTATTCGTGAAAAAGGCGAATTAATTGGAATGATTTGTGTTAATACTGACGAATCCTTAATAAATAACTTAGAAAAGATTGTTGAAGACATCGTTTATTCATACAACAAAACGAATAGTAAAACCCAAAATATTCATGATGAAAACATAGAGTCGGAAAACTTGTCTCATTCGATTGAAGAAATGACCCGACAAATAATCCATGAGATTACGGAGGAAAAAGGAGTTAAGATTGAATACTTAAAACAAGAAGATAAATTAGAGATAATCCGCGACTTAAACAATCGTGGTGTTTTTCTTTTAAAAGGGGCTGTTCCTGAGATTGCTAATATTATGAAAACTTCTGAATCTAGCATCTATCGTTATCTTCAAATTATTAAACGAGAAGAAGCTTCAACGAATTGAAGAGACAATTCAGCGAGCGTATTCTTTTTCATAGAGACACCTTTCTTGAGTTTGTTTTCGGTAAACTACATTCTACAAGAAAGGTGTTCTTTACTTCAAGCAGGCGCATATGGAAATTCTAAGTAAAATGCAATTCTCAAGCGATCAAGTCTGGACTTTAAACCGCAACAGCATTCGCGTACGGCGCCCAGAGAATTACAGCGCATTATTTACTTATCCGTACTCCCTCTTTCGGCGTTCCTTATCACAATTACTCCCTGCACCGCTGCTCCAAAACACGTACATCATCTAGCTCACCGCTGCACCTACACTCACCGACGCACCAGCAAGACGCCCGCAACACGGCTCAGCCAAGCGCATAAGTTCCGTTATACGCACAAAAACCGGGAGCCCTCGGCTCCCGGCTTGTCCCGCGCCAGCTGCGGGTTCTCCGCCGCTGGCTGCACATTCGCCCACGCTGGCACCTGCGCCAACTGCAGACTTGCTCGCACCAGCACCTTCGCAAGCTACCAACTTGCTTGCACCATCACCTGCGCTAGCTACAGATTCGTCCGCGCCACCGCGCGCCGATGCCGCCCCTGCCGCACATACGCGAGCTGCGGCAGACAGATGCCCGCGAAGATCAACGCGATCCCCGCCCATTGTAGCCAGCTCACCTGCTCCTGCAGCACGATGACGGACATGATGACGGCGGCGGGCAGCTCGGCCGCGCCCAGAATCGTGCCGAGGCCAGGGCCAATCTTCGGCACGCCTAGGCCGAAGAAGACCCCGGGAACGAGCACGCCCAGCAGCCCCATGACGAGGCCGTATTTCCACAAGCCGGACACAAGCGCGCCATCGGCGAGGAAGGTGGGCGGGAACACGAGGAACAGGCTGGCCGCCGCTCCGGTGGTCAGCGACAAGCTCTTGTTCAAAATGGGCATATCGGTCGCGACACGCCCGTTCACCATAATATAGAAGGCGAATGATACGGCGGAGATCAGCCCGAAGATCGCGCCCTTCGCCGTTATGCCGGACAAGCCGTGGTCGGCGAGTCCCCCCGCAAGCACCGTGCCAACGAGCAGAATCAGGACGGAGAAGAGCTTGGCCCGATCCGGCCACGTCCGGTTGAGAAGCGCCTCCATCAAGACGCCGATCCATGTGAATTGGAACAGGAACACGACGGCGATGGAAGCGGGCAACTGTTCGACCGCGATCCCGTATGAAATGGAGGTGCAACTGACCGACAAGCCGCAAGCGAGCAGCACCATCACCTGCTTCCCGCTCACACGCCGCCGGGAGAACAGAAGTGCGGCGGAAGCCAGAAGCAGCCAGCCGAAGAAATACTGGCTCCCGATAATCTGGGGCACGGTGTAGCCCTCGCCTATCCCGAGCTTCATAACCGAGGATAAGGTTCCATAGCTGCAAGCCCCAATGAAGACTAGCAGCGCATAACGAAATAATTTCATAGTCTATTACGCTCCCTTCTTGGTGAAAAATCCGTATATCCACGCAAAAAACCCCCTGTCGCTTGACAGGGGGCGAACGAAACCAGATGCGCTCACGAAGCGGTAACCCGTGCACGCACCCGCAAAATTTCGCCGCTCAATCCATTGGACTGAGTTTGGTTGCTGAAGCCGAACGTTTCTGCACGTTTATTGTAAAGAGCACAAAGGACAATGTCAATCCTTTGGGAGCCGATCCGGCAGCTTGCTTCCATCCGCTTCTGCTATAATGAGGCTTTGCTCGGCGAATAGAAACGGCCATGCCGGCCAACTGCCGTGTTGAACCGGATCCGTGGGCAACACAATCACAGCCGCTTCGGACCGCCGTACAGACAGGAATGGGTTAATTACATTATATGGAATCCCGTTTAAGAAAGAGCGCTTTCATCGTAGATTAGGTCGTATCGGGCAAAATGAGAAGTTGATAGAATGGTGGCAACGCTTACAACTAGGAGGTCTCAATCAATGAAAACTAGATTCATGAAAGGGGCAGCCATCGCCCTGGCGGCCATCATGCTGCTGGCCGGATGCTCCAGCCGCGCGGGAGATACGGCAACCGACACCGAACCGGCCAAAAAGAACACTTCGGCATCTACGAAAATCACCGTCGACAGCAGCGTGAACGATCCGGTTGTGCAACGCACGTACAAAGACATCGTGGCCGCATTCGAGGAAGAAAATCCGGACATCGAAGTCGACCTGCTGGAGCAATTGAATATTCCCGTCCCGTCCACATTCGACGAGCTGATGGCGGCAGCCGATAAGATCGTGAAGGAGACGAACGGCGAGACGGTGCCTTTCCCCTTCTCCGGCATCGACGATTGGACGATCGGCCAGTACTTCGATCTGATGGCGACCCCGCTCCTCATCAGCCCGGTTCAGAATGAGAAGAAAGCGCTCCTGAACGGAACCTTCGACTGGACGAAATGGACGCCGCTCCCGGAAAAATTCCAGGAGATGAACAAGAAGGGCTATATCAATAAAGATGTCATTACGGCAAGCTCTTTCCCCATCGACGCAGTGGATTATTTTAACCGGATTCTCAGACTTCGACAGCGCGCGCGAATCGGTCAAGCTGGGAGCAGCCGATTACTTGCTGAAGCCGTCCAGCGCCAAGGAATTGGAACAGGCGCTGCTGCGGGTCGCCGGGATCGCGCGGGAGCAGCGGAGCCTGCTCCATAAGCAGTTCGAGAGCAACTTGAACGCAGCCTTCTCGGGCTGGGTCGATCCTCACTTGTCATGCCACGATCCGTTTATCGAGCAGGCGCAATATATGGGCATCTCGTTCGCGATCGACAGCAGCCTGAAGGAGCAGGAGAAGGCCTTCCATCAGCAGTACTTCTCCCGGCTGCGCCTGAAGATGGAAGCGGCCGTGTCCGAATCCTTCTATCCGGCGCTGTTCCTGCTCCCCCATGGCCATATGGCTCTTATCGGCGCCTGGCTGCCGGAGCGGGAGCAGGAAGGAAGCCGCGCGATGCGCAGGCTGCTTCGCGAGCTGGAGCAAGAGGCGCAGACGGGCTGCGGCCCGTTAGCCGCCGTGTCCGTGATGCTGTTCTCTACGGGAATATGCGCCTCGCTGCAGGAGCTGCGGCACGAGTTGAACGAATGTGCCCGGTGCGCGGCCGGTACCGCGATCGGGAGCGGCCGGTGCTCGTCAACAATTGGGAAGCCACCTATTTCGACTTCACCGCCGGCAAAATCGAAGCGTTGGCCGGCTGCGCCGCTGAACTGGGAATCGAGCTGCTCGTGCTGGACGACGGCTGGTTCCGGAAGCGGAATGATGACCACAGCTCTCTGTGGCCGTCCCTAACCATCAGATCGGGCGCATTACCTCCCTGGAGATGAGAGGACATGTGGCCATGTCGGGGAACTACGGCTATGAGCTTGACCTGACGAAGTTCACGGAGGCGGAGAAGACCGAGGTCAAGGAGCAGGTGGCATTCTACAAATCGGTGCGCGCCCTCGTGCAGCACGGGGACATGTACCGCCTCTCCAGTCCGTTCACCAGCCCCGTGACGGCATGGATGTTCGTCTCCGCGGATCGCAAGGAGGCGCTGCTCGGCCATTTCCGCGTACTCGCCGGGCCGAACCCGGCGATCGGCCGCATCAAGCTGCGAGGTCTTTGTCCGGATGCGATGTACCGCCTGGAACAGACCGGCCGCATTTACGGCGGCGATGAACTCATGTATGCGGGAATTTATGTGCCGCAGATGGATCATGATTTCTGCAGCATCCTGTACCGCTTTACCGCTGTGTAAGTGATAGACCGCCTCTTTGCCCCGCAACGGCAGAGGCGGCGGTTGCGTTTGACGCTCACTCGATTAAGGCCGGTTCCTTCCCTTTCTCTAGCCTCTCCAAGTAGTTCCTTCCAACCTGTCTTGTCTTTTATGGTAAAATACAGAGAGACTAAATGAACAGAACAGGAGTAAGCCCATGTTAGCCATCATCTATGACCTGGAAATGACCGTTAAGCGGAAAAAAGGGGAATTCGCGGAGATTATCGAGATCGGTGCGGTAAAAGTGGCGGAGCAGGACGGCAAGGCCGCCATCGTCGACACGTTCCAAGCCTTCGTCAAGCCGACGCTCTCCCCCAAGCTGTCGCAGGATACGGTCAATTTCACGGGCATCCGCCAGGAAGACGTCAACGCTTCTCCCGTCCTGCAGGATGTGCTGGATCAATTCGTCGCCTGGATCGATACCAAGGATTACGCGCTCTGCTCCTGGGGACCGGACGACAAAGCCCAATTCCTGAAGGAATGCCGCATGAAGCGCATCCCGCTCCACTGGCTGCGCAACCACAACAATTTGCAGAAGCCGGTGTCCCTGGTCATGAACCGGGGGAGCCACCAGCAGGTCGGACTGAAGACGGCGCTGGACACGCTGCAGGTTCCGTTCGTCGGCACGCAGCACCGGGCGCTCGATGACGCATACAATACAGCGCTCATCTATATCCGTATGATCGATCATGTTCAGCTTCAACGGAATGAAGTTCAGGAGCATCCGAGCTACGAGAGCGCGGTGGTCTATCGGGACGAGCCGGAAGACGATACGGACGCGAATCCGTTCGCGGCGCTCGCCCGGCTGCAGCTGCCGAAGGAGTGAGCCGGGGCGAATCGCCGGGCACGGGCGGCCGAACGAACCGGATCGTTCCGCCCCCGCCCTGGCTGTCTGCTCTTTGCACGCCGCTTGTCGCTGATCCAGGCGAACGGAATGCCCAACAGGAGCAGCCAGCAGGAGATGACGAAGGTACGGCTGAAGGGACATTAAGAGCGCCAGCAATAGCCCTCCCCCGCCGAGAAGCAGCCTAATCTGCAGAGAATCCCAACCGTATTCACTTGCTTGAATCAGACCGTACGTCAGACAGAACATCGCATCGGTGATAGCCAGCGTCCCAGCATAGTCGATGCGCCGGCCTGAAGTCGGATCATACGACTCCTTAATGAAGACAAGCGTCAACAGCATACAGATGAGACCCAGCGGCACATTGACATAGAAAATCCACTGCCAAATCAGCTTCGACATGATTGCGGCTTATTTGCTCGGGGTGAAGGAGTAGAGCCGCTCGTTCCCGGCTCCTCATTCTCCAGGCACAAGCAAGAACCGCCCGGCATCAGCCGGACGGTTCCTTGTCTCCGGGACGTAGGTCCCGCATATATCAGCTATCCTTATGCGTTATTGAATTCATCCGGATTCGGACCGACGCGCTTATCCTGATTCAATCCGTTGATATCGGCCATTTCTTCTTCCGTAAGCTCGAAGTCGAATACATCGAAGTTTTCCCGGATGCGCGATGGGGTGACCGATTTCGGAATAACAATGTTGCCCTTCTGCAAATGCCAGCGAATCACCGTCTGCGCAGGCGTCTTCCCATGCCGGCCCGCAATCGCCCCGATCGTCTCGTTCGTCAAAATATCGCCGCCCTGCATCAGCGGGCTCCAAGCCTCCAACACAATCTCGTTGCGCGTGCAGAATTCCCGCAGCTCGTTCTGCGCCAGGCGCGGATGGCATTCCACCTGGTTGACGGTCGGCTTCACGCTGCACTCCTGCAAAATCCGCTCCAGATGCGGAATATGGAAGTTCGATACGCCAATCGCCCGCACGCGGCCGTCGGCATACAATTTTTCCAACGCCTTGTATGTATCGACATACTTATCATTCGCAGGCACCGGCCAATGAATCAGATACAGGTCGACATAGTCAGTGCCCAGCTTATTCAGACTGGTATCGAACGCCCGCAGCGTCTCGTCGTAGCCTTGATCGGAATTCCATACTTTGGTCGTCAGGAAAATATCTTCACGCTTCACGCCGGACTCGCGCATTCCCTCGCCTACGCCTTCTTCATTCTGATAGATCGCTGCCGTATCAATGAGGCGGTAACCAGTCTCCAGCGCCGTCTTGACCGATTCTTTGACTTGCTGCCCTTCTTCTACGCGCCATACCCCCAGGCCAAGCTGCGGCATGCGCACACCATTATTCAAAGTAACGATCACGTTAACAACCTCCTCATGTAGTAAAAGTGATTCCTGCAGATACTGCGCGATGGCGCTTTCTCTATCTAGTATAGCCCCTTGCCGCGCCCCAGATCAAACGCTGCCGCCAATCCCCGACGGCGCCGCATTCCACCTATCCGTCCTGCCTGCCCCCGGACAAGCCTGCGCAGAAGAATAGCCGCATCCATAGGAAGCGGCCTGGACTCACGATTACGCCTCATCCTCCACGCGTGGCGTGAAGCCCGGATATTGATAGGTCAACGGCTCATCGAAGGTTGCAAAATCGAAATTGACCATCAGCATAACGATGCGCTGCCCTGTATTCGGGTCGCTGATGATGATATGATCGCGTCCCGCTGCCTCCAGCCTGCCGCGGAACACCTTCGCGTTCCATTGGGAGTTGTTCTCGTAGGTCATGTAAAAAGTGCCGATTTTGCCCAGGTTCAGCCGGAAAATGTTTTCGATGTAGGATTGCTCAAAGAGCTGGGGCGGCCTCGGCACGACCGTTCCGGTTGGCGTCATCGGGCTGCCGCTTGGCACCGCTGGCGGAATGGCAGCGCCCTGCACCTGCTGCGGCATCATGTACCCGGATGGCGTCGGGGCAGCCATATATGGGGTCGGTGTCGGAGGGGCCATACATTTCGACCCACCCCAAGATCCGCCCCAAGTACCGCCCCAAGATTGCGGCTGAGATGCCATTGGGTTGGAAGATCCATACGTGGAATAGCTGTAACTCATCTTACACTCTCTCCTTTTCAGCCTTTACGGCTTATTCTTTGTTGTGTCACAAGCGATGGTCATGCTGAACAGCTACTGCAGGATGGAGACTTACCGGTACACATCCGGACAATCGTCGCCAGACGGGGCAAAGAAGCAATGGGCCTTAAACCGCCCGGAATTCGGCTGATTGTACCAGGTGGCCGGACATTCTCCCTCCGGACGGAAGAACCACAGCGCGTAATTAGCCGGCCAAGTACGCTCCCCATTGATTGCCCGTCTGGCCAGTCGGATTTCGGAATCACGCGCCCTTTGATAGAAATAACTTTTCTGTGTCGACTCGAATCCTCCTGGACTCTGATAGACCATATCCCTCACATTCCGCACTTCAGTAAAATCAAGACAATCCACTAAAATGCGATTCACTCCGACATTGCCAACCATCAGCATGCCGAGTTCTCCTTCCCCTTCCGCTTCTGCCCGCAACAGCTGAGCCAGCAGCCTCACGTCTCCGGAGTTTGCTTTGATGACCGCCATCTTCGTCCACTCCCCTCCTTTCTTTCGATATCCTTATCATATGTGCAGGCGCCTATTTGGTGACAACGGACAATGACGGGGAAGCAGAAAAGGACCGGCTCTCGCAAGAGCCGGTCTGGTATGACCTCTATGAATCCTATGATCCAGATACAAATCGGTTTCTCTTCGTTACACGGAAGCGTACAAACGTGCTACGCTTTCTTCTGCCACGCGCTTGGCGTTCTCCAGCAATTCTTCGGCACGGTCCGGAACGGCGTTCATGCCTTCCACGACAATGTTCTCATATTCCGTAATTCCGATGAATCCCATAACCGCCTTCAGATACGAATTCGCGAACTGGAACGCCTGAGCCGGTCCTTCGGAATAGAAGCCTCCGCGCGCTTCGATATGCACGACGCGTTTGCCTTGCAGCAGGCCTTGAGGCCCTTCTGCCGTATACTTGAACGTACGGCCAGCAATAATTACGTTATCGATATATGCTTTCAGCATCGTTGGATAGCTCAGGTTCCACATTGGCGTAATGAACACGATCAGGTCGGCGGCAAGGAATTGCTCCAGAATCTCGTTCATGCGGCCGAGCACTTCCGTTTGCTGCGGAGTCAGCGCTTCGCCATTCGCAGCTTTGCCCCAGCTGTCCAGCACGCTGCCGTCAATGAGAGGAATCGTATCTTCATACAGATTAACGCGTTCGATAGCAACGTCACCCTTCGCTTGCAGCGCAGCCAAATAATGCTCGCCCAGACGGAGTCCATAGGACATTTCCGTCGGTTTTGGATTGGAATTAACAACCAATACTTTTTTCATTCGTCTTTCACCTCTGTGTCAAATTTGCTATCAATGATCGAGTTGTTGATGTTGACTCAGCACTGTCGCTCATTTAATAACATGAACTTACTTTATGTAAGTATAATAACGAATGTTACTTACGAATGTCAAGCTATATTTTTATTGCGAATTTGAAAATAGAAAGGCGGCCCCAGAGAGCCGCCGTGTAATTACCCCAATTGATTCTCGGACTGAACGCTTTGCACAAGCTCCGCCGTGCTGGATGCAGAGCCGCTGGAAGACAGCGACGAAGTGATGCTTTGCGTTTGGCCGCTTGGCTGGAAGCTGCTTGGCACTACATTCTGCTGCGCGCCATGCGTTTGCGCGGTAATGCTTTGCGTTTGGCCGCTTGGCTGGAAGTTGCTTGGCACTACATTCTGCT
>NZ_QYZD01000021.1:88060-102902 GCF_003591545.1 Paenibacillus thiaminolyticus | reverse complement strand
ACCGCAGGGTCCTGGGAGAGTAGGACGTTGCCAAGCAGACAAAGACCACTGACTTTCTGTCGGTGGTTTTTTTCTATATGTGCGGAAGAATGCAGGGAATGTGGCGAACCGGAGAACGGTGAATCGGGTGGACATGTCATCGCATTCTAAGGCTCGTCACATCCAACTGAGCTACACAGGAAAAAAGTGGTAGGCGCTGACGGGAGCGAACGGGGGGAATTGATGCGATTTTACAGGAATTTCCGTACAATGAGTCCACATCCAAAGGAATTCCTGCAAATCTACATCATTTTAGTCCCTTTTGCTCCAAATCGAAGCGAATCGGTGGAAATTCCTGTAGTTTTGCAGGATTCCCTTTTTGGTGGAGTCGTGGAGATCGAATTGCTGCACTTTTGCAGGATTTTCGTGGCCATACGGCGTTACAATGTTCTAAGCTTGCTCGTGATTGATGTTCCCGGCCGACGGTGGGGAAAGTGTCCAAGCTCAGGGAAATCTTCAATTAAAATAGCATCTTACCTAATAAAAGCACTCATTAGCACCCTGAAGTGCACCCCTTAGAATAGACATTGGAAAACCCCCTAGGTTAATCCGATGAATTCTAGGGGGTGCATTTTTATGCCAGTTAGAAAGGGACAAAAGTTAAAAACGTATTCAGAAGACCTGAAAGTGGAGGCCATTCGTCTACATGTGGAGGAAAAGTGGACCTACCGGCAGATCACGGAACACTTTGGAATTCAGGACAAGGATCGAGTAAAGAAGTGGATGCGTAAATACCGGGAGTTAGGTGAGTTTGGGCTATTGGATCAACGGGGACGGCGAAAGGAGTACCTGGATCAGGAGCGGTACGTGAAACAGCTCAAACGGGAGAACGATGTCTTAAAAAAGTGTTTGAAAATCTGGAAACAGGAGGTGTGCACGGAAAGTATCGCATCATCAAGTCAGCGGCAAAACAGTATCCTGTAACGGAACTCTGCAGTATACTCGGCGTTTCGAGAAGCGGATATTACCGGTATGTAAACAGACAGAATCAGGACAGGGATCAAGAGACGAAAGAGCGAATTAAGGCGATCTACGACCAGAGAAAGGGAACGTATGGATACCGAAGGATAGAAGATGAACTTGAGCATCAGTACGGTGAAAAAGTGAATCACAAGAAAGTGTTGCGTTTGATGCAAGAGCTTGGATTGAAGGCTGTCATCCGAAGGAAGCGTAACTACCGTAGTCCTTATCAGACAGCCGAAAACGATGGTCGTATTGCGGATAATTTACTTAAGCGAGACTTTACAGCGGACAAACCGAACCAGAAGTGGGTAACGGATGTGACACAGTATCGCGTTGGGGATGAGCGACTGTACCTGTCGGCCATCAAAGACTTGTGCAGCAACGAAATCATCGCTTACCACATGAGCAAGCGTAACGACAACGAACTGGTTCTTGAAACATTTAAATCCGCGTTTGAAACACAAAAAGACGCGACTGGCAAGATAGCCGGATTGATCGTTCACAGCGACCAAGGCTTCCAGTACACGTCTCATGCGTACCACAACATGCTGCCTACGGTTGGCGCCCAGATCAGCATGTCCAGACGCGGCAATTGCCTAGACAACGCCGCTATGGAGAGCTTCTTCTCGCATCTCAAAGCGGAAGCGCTCTATCCCTATCATATCCGTTGTTTGGAGGAGGCACAACGCAGAATTGAGGAATTTATACATTTTTATAATCATGAGAGAAGACAGCGAAAGCTGAACAAGCTGACACCGGTGGAGTACCGGCGACAGCTTGCAGCCTAGGGGCTTCTTTCAATGTCTACAAAATTGGGGCTTGACCACCTATTATGGGTGCTTTTTTTGTATATTGTCACCCAGAGAGTAAGGCCAAGTATCTGGTTGTCTTAATACTTTGTTCGAGTTGTTAAGATTTTCTTTAAGAAGGTTTAATCAATTGTTTCGTGGAGTCAATGCCTTATCCTGGTTAATATTGGTAAAGGGCAGACAGATGAGAAGGGGAGTATAGATGAATAGATGAATGTAACTGGCAAGCGTTGTTCTAAGCGTTGTCGTCTAGTTAGGCTCAATGAATGGCGGCAGAGGCAGCTTCATTATCAGCAGCAAGCAATCCGTTGATAAGAAAGGCAACTGCGGAAGATGAACAGGCCAGATTATATAAGTTGTTTAAATAGAACCGGATGCCATAGACGGGTGACGCCTCTGCTCAATATAGTGCCCAATGGTTAAAAGTAACTGTTATATCATGTTGGTTAGTATTAACGTTTTCTTAATTAATATTAATAGAATGTCTTGTGGTTTTTTTCCAATTCCTTCGCTAGGATAATATGGGTGAGCAAATATTCAAGTAATTACATAGGAGGATTTACCGTGAATTTGAAGCAAGCTATCGTCGCTACCTTGGTCGTATCAGGCATGCTGACCGCATTGGCGGGCCCGATTCCTGCGAGAGCCGATCCAGCGCAAGGGAATCCGCAACAGCAAGCGGATCGTTGAACGGTTCAAGTGGATCCGAAATCTACTGAAAAGTTGAATAAAGCGGTAAAGTTATTTGCCGGGAAAGACGTTGAATTGCAGAAGGTAGGCAAGCTTGGCGTTTATTCGGCTTATATTGCAGAAGTGCGATCTGTAGATGGGAAATATTTTGCACAATATGACATCGATACAGGGATTATCTGGACCGTAGGCGGCCAAACCGCCACGCTTGACCAAATCAGCAAGCAGGATCAAGAAGATGTTTTGAAGGCGGTTGAAAGGAATATATGCGAAGAAGGACTACGCATTTGATAATGAATTTGAGGTGATTCACCAGTATACCGATGAAAAAGCAGAGGTGAGAGATGAGATAACGTACCGCTTGCGAGGAAAAGATTTCTCCGCTGACCTGAACAAGAATTGGGTTATTGGGGGAGATCACCTCAGTTCTATAGAGATTGACTTCGATAAGAAAGAGCTTGATGCGAAATTGTGGAAAGCAGCGACAGATGTCGATAAAACGGCTTTTAACCATAAATTTGATATGAAGAAGGCTCAGCTTCAGGGTTGTTTTAGTCCATGGAAACCAGGTCAAAAACCAGAAGTAAAGTGGATGCTTCGGGACGACAAGGTTACGATTTATGCGGATCCCAAGTCTGGAAAAATAAATAGCGTAATCAATGAGCTCGGAATAAAATTACGGGATAATAAAGGAAGTTCAGAAAAAGAGGCAAAAGAAGCGGTTGCTCCGTTAGCGAAGAAATTGTTCAATATCGATCTTAATGGATATAACGTGAAATGGGATAGCTTAATGAAAGACTATTACTTCACCAAAAAGAATGGGACGAGTGTGAGAGCGGCATTGGATGCCGACAAAACCGTGGTGTATCTTAAATCCGGAGACAATGCGGCTCACGGGGGAGACGGCGTCTGATCGGGGTCAATTTCTAATTTGATGTACGAACATGTATATAGGAGGACTTATCATGAATTTCAAAAAAGCTATCGCCGCAACCTTGGTCGTATCCGGCATGCTGGCCGCATTGGCAGGTCCGATTCCTGCGGGCGCGGAGGCAGCGCAAGAGAAGCAGCAAGAACAGCATCAATCGAAGAGTAAAGAAGTGAAAATCGACAAAAAGCTGGCTCCCAAGCTAAAAAAAGCGGTAAATGAACTTGCGGGGAAAGAGATTAAGCTTAAGGATGTCGGCGAACTTAACAATGGGCAGGTCACGGTTCGATCTGTAGACGGAATATATGGTGTTCACTTTGATCCTGAAAAGGGAAATATATGGAATGTTTCTGTCAAGACCACAATTTACAAAGTCGACAAAAAATTTCAAGACGAGGCCTTAAAACAGTTAAAGAGTACCTATTCAAAGAAGAAATACGTATTTAACAAAAACGTTACACAGTCCCAAACCTACAATAATAGCAAGGGGAAACTTGGCGATTATGTAATTTATAATTTAGACGGGAAAGATTTTCGCACTCTAGTTCAGAAGGTTATGCTATCGCCAGCGCGACGATCGATATTGATAAGAAAGAACTTGATCCGAAATTGCTGAAATCGGCCACGGACGCGATTAAAACGGCGTTCGATCATCAATTTGACGTGACGAAGGCGCAGATTGAGAGTCAGTGGACGCTTCATACGTGGGTGCTTGAGGATGACAAAGTGACGGCTTACATGGAGAAAGGGAAAGCAATCAGCCTGAGCAATGAACAAGGCAATAAGGTCACGACGAACAAAGAGATGACAGAAAAAGAAGCCAAAGAAGCGGTCGCCCCGCTAGCGAAAAAATTATTCAATATCGACATTACTGGATATGAAGTAAAATGGGACAGCTTATTTAAAGATTACCGCTTCATCGAAAAAGATGATATTACGGCGGTGAGAGCCGCATTGGATGCCGAGAAAAATGTGGTGTACATAAAGTCCGGGAGCAGAGCGGCCGCAGGGAATTAAATAACACAAGTAGATGCATAGGAGGAGTTAACATGAATTTCAAAAAAGCTATCGTCGCAACACTGGTCGTATCCAGCATGCTGTCCGCATCGGCAGGCCCGATTCCTGCGGGCGCGGAGGCAGCGCAAGAGAAGAAGCAAGAGTTGCAGCAATCGAAGAGCAAAGAAGTGACAATCGACAAGAAACTGGCTGCCGAGCTGCAAAAGGCTGTAAAACAATTTACGGGGAAAGAGATTACGTTGCAGGATGTTGGCGAGCTTGACGAAATGTTAGGGTGGGTGTGGGGTCGTTCTGAAGATGAAACTTATAGTGTAGCCTATATACAAAAGACCAAAAAAATATGGAATATCAGAGGCAAGCAAACCATCGATAGAATCAGCAAAAAGGATCAGGATGAAATCCTGAAAGTGCTGAAAGGGATGTATGCCAAGAAAGCGGGAAGGATTTCTCCGCCTTTCTCGTGAAAAATCTGCCAGGGTCCCCAGAGAAAACTCGTATTGGGGCGGCGAGCGAATTTAGCAAGAACGAGCTTGAACCGATATTACTGAAAACGGCAGCGGAGGCAGTGAAAACGGCTTTAGATCGTGACATGGACGTGACGAAAGCTGTGCTTGAGGGTGGCGTTGAGAATAAGACGTGGAAGCTTAAAGGCGGCAAGGTTACGCTTGCTCTGGATGCCAAGACGGGGAAGGTACTTTACGTTCATGACGGCGGGCGAAAACAGGTGATGAAGAAAGATATTACCGAAAAAGAAGCGAAAGAAGCGGTCGCCCCGATCGCGAAGAAATTGTTCAATATGGACATCCAGGGACTTGAAGTGAAATGGGACAACTCGGCTAAAGACTTCTCCTTTGTCCAAAATAAGGAGACCAAGATGGTAGCGGCGCTAGATGCGGACAAAAACGTAGTTTACTTGATGTCCGGAGAAAGAGTATATATTGAAGAATTGTATATTGAGGAATAAAGCATAGATAGGTAAAAAGGAAGATAGAAAAAGCAGATGTGTGCTGCCGCGCACGAATAGCAGCCCGTTGGCAACTCGCCGACGGGCTGTTCGGCATTCGCCGACCCGGAATCGTTGCTAAGTATTGCACATCGAATTCTGCCAACAAGCGAATCGCTTGGGAGCGGCTGTCGTATATGTGCAGCCCGGAAATGTCTATAACACTGGTATCCGGCAATAGCCTCAGTCTGCATTGTCAAGGAGGATAAGCCGGTGGAAGAAGCGCCCTATTTAATCTCGCCTGTGCTGTCCAAGGTGACATGGGCTTTGACGTTGAATTTGACACGGGGATATAGCGTCTTCCAGTTGTCCCAATCTTGATGTCCTCCATGCCGCGTCGCAATATAGCGCAATCCGAATCCGATCGGATCCAGCTGGTTTTTTTTCAAGCTGTTCAATAGTCTTAGATATGAATGTTCGATCGTTCGTTCAGCGGCCCGCTCGATTTCTTGCCGGCTGGCCCCGAGCCTAATATCGGAAGACTCTTCCGCAATCCCTCTAAGCCTAACAACGAAATCTATCGTAGGCTGGCTGCGATTAGAGGTGTTGATCTTGTAACGGTAGTTATATTTATGCACAGCCATGGAGACTTTCAGGTTCTTTTCCCTAATGTTTACTTCGAAGCGAGGATGTTTGTACATCAACTGATTGAGGATGAGGGTCTGATCCGGTTCGAGCACCATTTTGATCTTACTCTTATCGAAGAGGGCAACCTGATTAATCTCATAGGTGTGATTTCTGACTTTAATGACCGGCAAATAAGGGTCTCTCCCTTTCTCTAAAAGCCGTTCATAAAAATCGTACAGGTATTCGGTAATAATATACGAAGATTCGGTCCCTTCCCGGCCGAAGCTGAGAATCAGGGAATTGCCAGCCAAACGCTCTGATTTCTGGCTGAGCGTCAGAATATCCTTGGCGGAATGTTCCGCGACGGCTACATATTCGATCCGCTGGACTCCGCGGCGGCGTAGGAACCAGTCGACATGCTTCTTCATATCCCCCTGTGCAATCTTGTTGCCGAAAATCGTAACTTTGGCATGGCTCAGATCCAACTGTTTGTCCACGTCGGATCTCATCAATTCCAATGCTTCTGAGATACTGTCCGCTTCTTTGCTAACGATTTGGAAGTTCGATTTGCCTGGTTCCGTCAGTGTCGTAGGAATAATGAGTTTGACCGTTACCTCGTATTGTTTCTCCGTTCCTTGATCGACCCCCATCGCCACAATGAGAAAACGCTTGTCAATATCTTTGAACCCGCATCCCGGGAGCGAGATGAATGCGAGCAGGATCAGAGCCACCAATCCTTTATGCACTTCGACCCCTCCTTCTGACTATAACCATGACCGCGACCAGAAGCAGTTCTGCGGCGAAGCGAAGCGAGAACCAACGATGAGTGAGAGTCATTAATTGCTTTTCGTTCACATAATAACCGATGACCAATACGGCAATACCAGCAATTCCTATCATGAAGCGCTTGATATGGGCCGGTCGTTCCTTGAAAACGCCGCTTATCCATTCGGCTGCCACATGCCAGCTTGTTGCTGCAAATACTAATGACATGATGATATAGCTGAACAAAAGCAGAAAAACTCCACGTTCGATCATGCCATACTTTAACTGGATCGAATCGGCCGTATTGACCCAAATATGGATATATTGATCGACCGCCTGAGTGCCATGGAGGCCGATCGGAATGAAGAATACCGCACTGAACACGGCAGTACCGATGAGGGGAATCAACCATAACCAGCGAATGCCGCTTCCCTGATGAGTTGCTTGGAACACCGATAAGGAGATATATCCAGTGAATAAAAAACTGGCAACGGCGATTCCATCCCATGACGGAGCGTTCAACACATAATCGTTCAAGGTGAGCACGGCATCCCAAGAAAACGTATCATTCCGGATTCCTTTTATCCAAATAAACACGATGATTGGGGTTATGATGAACACCCATAACTCCAGATTGTAGAGAAGCGCGATGGAAGCTCTCAGCGATGCCCAGTAGACGGCGACGAGGAAGCAAGAGAGCAGCACGAGGAAGTCCATATTCGGATTAATGAACCCCTTAATGACATAACAAATCGTAATCAAAGTCGATGCGCCTGCCGCAAACCATGTGAAACCGAGGACACTGTACAGAATAAGACCAATGTGACGAGGGACGTGCCGCTCCATAACCTCCGTCAAGGATAGCTTGTGAAAGGGCTTCAAGCTCGTCTTGAATAGCCAGGCCATCAATAATCCCAACAGCATGGCGATGCCTACCGAAGCAAGGGCCCCGTCGTACCGGGCTTGATGCAGCCATCTTGGCAAGTACAGAGCGGGGCTAATGAATGCACACAGCATGAAAAGATAGAATTGATAACGGCTCATGACCATTTCCTTTGCTTATAATTAGTGGGTGAATATTCTCCTCGATAGATACGAAAATAAGGTTGCCCGAAGCTCGTAATGCTTGCCAAATAAAGCGTGAAGCAAAACATGCCTACGAGAATACCGGTAATGCCGAACAGCATGGCGAGCAGGATGAAAGGGTATTTCACAACGCGCATCGCAAAGCTCATGGCATTCACCGGGATGACAAAGTTAACGATAGCGACGGCCGCAGCAATAATAATCATAATGCTGCTTACTAATCCGGCTTCGTATGCCGCTCGGCCAAGGATAAGGCCGCCGACGGTTGTAGCGGCTTGGCCTATGTTATTGGGAAGCCGGATACTCGCCTCGATTAACGTCTCGAGAATAAACAGCATAATGAAGACCTCGAAAAAGGAGGGATACGGTACGGTAGATCGGCTACCGTCAATAGATACAGCTAACTGTACGCGGAAGATCTCCGGATTATAGGAGACGACCGCAATATAACAAGCAGGCAGAATAACCGTAATGATAAGCGCCATATATCGAAGGATGACCAAGGAATGAGTAACCCAGAAGGATTGATAAACATCATCGACCGCAGACATAAAATCATGGAACACAACGGGGGCAAGCAATGCGTAAGGCGTTCCTTGCATAAGGATAACGACCTTGCCCTGCGCCAAATTCATCGCGATTCGATCCGGCCGTTCCGTATTGAGCATAACGGGAAAGAGCCGATACTTCATTGGCGTAATGAGCGCTTCGAGCTGTGCTACATCTTGAACAATATCGGCATCAACGGCTTGGAGCTTTTTTTGAATGTCTTGCAATACATCCGTATTTACGAGTGCGGAATCATACAGAATAGCTGCTTTGGTTCGGGAAATCCGGCCGGCCCGCCATTCTTCCATCACGAGAGAGGAGGAAGGATAGCGGTTGCGAATCAAATTAAGATTCGTCTTTAGGTTTTCCGATAATGCGAAGTCCGGACCATGAATCGTAGATTCAATAGCAGCTGGATCCGGCTGATTGATTTTGACATCCGCTGCAGACAACGCCCATAACCGGTCATTGAAAAATACAATGGCGCAGCTTTCCAGCAGCTTCGAGGGAATTGCGCTTACCTCCCGAAGTTCCTCGCATAATAGCTCAGACTGAAGCACTCCCGTGAACGCTTCGATTGTGGAGCATTTGGCAAACGGATCTGAAATCCGCTCTCTGATTGCTTTCGTGTCGCAAAGCGTGTCGAAAAAATAAATAATCGCTTGCAGCTCTCCATTATGCAAATGCTGAACTATGAAATCGTTCGAACACGATGCCTCTCTCACGCTATCGCAAATATCGCCGATTGTGATCAAGCTTATCCCCTCTTTCTTTCAATATTCCAGTTGCTTAGGGAGAGTATGCCCCTTTTTGCCTGGTGTATGCGAGTAGGGTGGTGGTTGGATATATCTTGACATCGAGATAAATGCGGATTATGATGTTACTCATAGGCGCTCAATAAGCAAGCGCGATGAATGTACCGCTTGCTCAACGATCGCATCGTTACTATCATATATCTCGAATTAAAGATTATTATGCGGCATAGCCAGTCAAAATTCATGGCAAAGGGAGGATGGATGTGAAGATTAATCAATATACGGCGAGCCAGATGGCGACGGGAGCGTTCGACGGCGGCCGGATTACGGAGATTAAGCCGATTGGCTTCCCGCATGAGGGCGGGGCCGTCACACGTGTCAGCACGTTGTTCTATTGGGCTTGGGCCAAGGCGAAGGAGGAGGGCTATATCCCGCCTCATCCGCATCAGGCGTTCGAGATTCTGTCTTATGTCATTCAGGGCAAGACCCACCATGGAGATTCGCTGGGAACGGACAGCGTCGTCGGCGCGGGAGGCGCGCAATTGATTCAAGCGGGGAGCGGCGTGGAGCACAGCGAACGCATCGTCGGCCCGGATGCCGACATGCTCCAGATCTGGTTCGAGCCGAATCTGCTGGAAGCGAGAAAGCGCCCGCCCCATTATGTGCAATTCGAGCACGAGGCGTTCCCGGTTCATGAATCCGGCGGCGCCACCGTGAAGACAGTGCTCGGCGACGGGGCCCCATTCCTCCTTGTAGCGGATGCGCGTATGTGGGACATTACGGTGCAAGCCGGCCATAGCTACGAGCCCGTCTTGCCGCCCGGCCGTACATGGACGGCGCTCATTATTGGCGGCAAGGGGATCATGCGCTCCGCGGAAGCGGGAGAAGAACAGGTGCAGTATGCCAGCGAACAATTCATAATCTCGACCGGTAACGAAGATGATAATGAAGTCCTGCGCATCGAAGCGGAGGAAGCGACCCGGTTGATTGCCATTGAAGTGCCGACGAATGTCGATTATCCATTGTACCGCAAATAACGTACCAAAGACGGAAAGACAGATTGACTATATACACTTAAAATGAAAATAAAGGAGCGATTTCAGATGGCAAATGTGAAATTGGCCATAATCTATTACAGCTCGACAGGCACGAACTATCAGCTGGCGCAATGGGCCAAGGAAGGGGCGGAAGCGGCAGGAGCCGATGTCAAGGTGCTCAAGGTACCTGAACTGGCGCCGCCGGCGGCGATCGAGAGCAATCCGGCCTGGAAAGCGCATGTCGACGCGACGCAGCATGTGCCGACGGTACAGCCTGCGGACCTGGAGTGGGCGGATGCCATCATCTTCAGCGTTCCGACCCGGTTCGGCAATATGCCATCCCAGATAAAGCAGTTCCTGGACACGACCGGAGGCCTGTGGGCACAAGGCAAGCTGACGAACAAGGTGGTCAGCGCGATGTCCAGCGCCGGGAATTCGCATGGCGGACAGGAAGCGACGATTCTGAGCCTGTATACGTCGATGTATCATTGGGGCGCCATCGTGGCCGCTCCCGGCTATACCGATCCAGCGGCGTATGCGGCAGGAGGCAATCCGTACGGCACCAGCGTAACCGTGGGCCAGGACGGCAAGATGGTTGAAAATGTGGAGGCAGCGGTGAAGCACCAAGCGAAGCGCACCGTAACGACAGCCGGCTGGGTCAAAGCAGGAATGGCGCAAAGCTAAGCAATTCTCGCAAGAAAAGGGTGTCCGGGCCGATATGGCCTGGGCACCCTTTGTTCATTCCACCAGATTAGATGGACTGTGACTAAGCGGAAGCTTAGTCGTCCAACTCGATGTTGAGGATGGTTCCGTCCTGATCGACATCCCATTCGATCCCGGTGCCCGCCTTGAAGCCTTGGCCTGTCTCGTCATCGACGATCATATGATTCCCAACCTCGATCGTTTTTTCTCCGCCATGCTCCAATTGAACCGTCACGCTGCTGCCGTCTACGGCACTGATCATGCCTTCATACTCGACTTTACGGACCGTCGCCTTCCCGTTCGGGTCGGTGATGGTGACACGCTTGCCGCCGTCTTTCAACAGTTCTATCTTCTTGTGGTAGCCGTTCCCGGTATCGATTGATTTGAGTACCTGTTCCACCTCTGCATCATCCGCCGCGGATTCTCCTGCCGACGAGTTGCCGCCAGCCGTCGAGTCGTAATTCGATGCCGCATCTTGTCCGGCCGCAGCCGAGTCTGCGGGAGCTTCTCCTCGTGTCCCGGCTGCTGTCGGGCTCGACTGAGCTTGTCCCGGGGACGGGGAAGCATCCGGTGCGGCCTGGTTGTCTGCGCAGCCGGACATCAATCCGCTGGCAATAAGAAGCGCCGAGCAGGCGGCGAGCCATAGCATTCGCTGTCTGTTCATGATGTTCGATCCCTCCTTATGACAGTATACCTTGTGCAGCAGCGAATGAAAAAGGAACAAAGGAATGAGGCAGCGTTCTATTTCAATTCCTTCAATTCCTTGACGATGGCTGCATATTCCTCCTCCATCTCCCGCAAGTAAGTCGCCGCATCCTTGTCGGGGGTCGTGACGAAGGTACGCGCGTTCTGATTGATGTAATCGTCGTAGAAGAACGTGACTAACGGCCCATATGGGGAAAAATTCGAAATGCTCGCCACTCGCTGCTCAAAGATCGGGCGAATGTTATATGTTTAGTGGGTCGCTTCCATATCCGCCGCCGAATACTGCTCGAACGCTTCCTCGTTCTTGATCGTTGGCGGGCTGCCGACACGGGACAGCACAAGCTGGCCTTCCTGCGAAGCAAGAGACGCGATGACGGCCCAAGCAGCCTCTTTATGCCGGCTATGCTTGTTCATGCTGATGGAGATCGCCGGAACAGATGGTCCGACGCCGGGGTGCTCCCGCCATTCCGGCACGGATACGATATCGAAGTCCATTCCCTGGACAGCGTTATACAGCGGAAGCGTAGGGAGGGAGACGATCGTCATCGCCACATTTTGATCATTGTTGAAGGTGTAGGAATAATCGCTTGTGTCCACCATGCCGGGGATGCTGCGGTATTTGTCCAGCATATCAAAAAATTGCTGAAACGCAGGTTCCTTCGTAAACAACACTTCTCCGGTCTCCGGATCGGTTCCGTTGACGCCGAATTTATCGAAGATAGCTTTGTTGTAATACAGAACACTCTGGGTCCCTTTGATCGGCATGCCGTAGAGCAGGCCGGCGCCGTCCGGATCTAGCGCGCGCTGGATATCGACGATGCCGTTGTTGATGACCCCGAGATCGAAGCCCCTTTGCGCAATGTACGGATCGAGCGGTTCTAGCATATCCAGTTCCTTCAACATGTCATAGCCCTGATGCATAACATATAAAGCAGGAATATCTCCGCGCGCATTCAATTCCTGGAGCCCTTCCGGATTGAGCGAGGCGTTAGCCTGCTCCAGCGTGATGTTCGGGAATTTCGCTTCGATTTGTTCTTTGTAGCGGATGCGGAACGTCTCTTTATCGACTTCGATAATGAACTTCAAGGGTACCGGGTCGCCGTCATAGGTGACGTCATTCGTACGCGAGGCTTCGATCGGCTGCGTGGTGTCCGAACCATCTGTCTGTTCAGGGGTGGATTGAGGCGTTCCGTCCTGCCTCTGATCTGGAGGTTGAGGGGGCGGTTCCGCGGCCGTTCCGCCGCAGCCTGACACCAGCAGCATGAGGATGGCAATGGTTAGCAGGGAAAGTTTTCTTTTCATGGTTAGCGAGCTACCTTCTTTTCGAACAAATAATATGAACTTGTTCAGACCCGCCCGGTTCCGCCTCTCGCATGCGTAAGCGGAGATCTGGAACGGTTCCGAATCGTTCTCACGTCCATGATCGAAAAATACAAGCAAGTTCTCGCTGGTTCCATTTCCACGAAGAAATTGAAGTTAATAAAGGATTAATGCCGGGCCATGTTGAGTCGCGATGCTGCTTAGTAAACGTTTTCATAACAAATGAGTGAATTCGCAATTGAATCCGCTCTGATCCGGCTAGAGAAATCGTACTAAATATGATGGTAATTTGGTGTGAAGAAATGTAAAAATGCTATAACGATATCCACTTCGGAATTCGTAGATAATGGGGGCCATAGATGCTGTCCAATATCAAGGGAGAGGGATGGCGTAGCTTTCGCACTTGTAAGCTTCATGCAACGGAATTCGATGGGAAGAGCGGTCTCTATTTTGTACACTAGACCTATCGAAAGGAGTTCGATTCCGATGAAAATCATCAGATGGGAGCAGGGTTCCATAGCGCTGCGTTCGCCGATTCGAGCGATGCGCGCGCATGAAGGGGAATGGACGGGCTCTCCGGGCGGAGACGCCGCGTCGGCTTCGGAAGAACGGCCTGACAAGCAAGAGCAAGTGCAGATAGATAAGGAATCTACATCCACGTCCATCGTCCGGAGTATCGCGCATGTCTGGAAACGATGGGTCATATATGGGTTGATCGCGGCAATATTGGCGCCGGTTATCGGCTGGTTCATGATGGCCGGGCTCGCTCCGTCCTGGATGAACGAAGCGACGCTGGGGGCGCTGCGGGAAGAGATACGTGAGGGGGTTGCGGCAGACGGGAGACATATCGTTCGTCTAAAGGACATGCCGGCTTATGTTACGGAGGCGCTGCTGGCCATCGAGGACCATCGTTACCGTTACCATCCGGGCATCGATCCGATTGGACTCGCCCGCTCTGTATGGATCAACGTCACGAAGCAGCAAAAAGCGCAGGGCGGAAGCACGATTACGATGCAGCTGGCCCGCAACCTGTTCCTGACCCAGGATAAGCTCTATTCCCGCAAGCTGAAGGAAATGGCCATCGCCGCCAATCTGGAATGGAGATATACGAAGGACGAGATTCTGGAGATGTATTTTAATAAGGTCTATTTTGGACACGGAAAATACGGGATTGAAGATGCCGCCCGCTTCTACTTCGGCAAGACCGCCGGGGCGTCTGATACGCTGGAGACGATTAATGAGGCGGAAGCGGCGATGCTGGCCGGACTGCTGAAGGCGCCCGAACGGCTGTCTCCGCGGAAGCATCCCGCAGATGCCGAACGCCGCCAGAACGTCGTGCTGCGCCGGATGGTCGAGCTGGGCTGGATGACCGTAGGGGAGCGCCAGCATCTGAAGAAGGCGGAAATCGTCCACCCTTCATGATGGAGCGGAGAGGGCTGTCTCATAAGCAGTATGGAGCTGCAGCGAGACAGCCGCCTGATTTTGGCAAGATGGGCTTGACGGGAGATGCATGCCTGGAAAGGCATGAAAATACGTGGGGATTGCGGGGAATTGAGGGGGATATCGGGGAGTGCAGGGGAATGAGGGGTCGTGCGGGGTAGTGCAGGGTAGTGCAGGAATACTGTAAAAATGCAGTATTTCCTTACGGCGTTTACTCCGTTACAGGAGTTCCTGCAAAACTGCATCAATTTCAGCCTAAACGATAGATTAAAAGCAAAATTCGGCGAAAAAGATGCTCTTTTGCAGGAGTTTAACAAAATACTGGATAAAATAGCGTAAAATGATGTATTATCGCAGGATTTCACTTCCTCGTCCATCTACCGCTGCTTTTCTCGCGACCGTATTTCCCTCCTCTTTTTTCCCTCTCTCTACTCTGGCCCCTGTACTCTGGCCCCTGTACTCTTGCC
>NZ_QYZD01000021.1:0-87960 GCF_003591545.1 Paenibacillus thiaminolyticus | reverse complement strand
CTGTACTCCTGCCGCTGTACTCCTGCCGCTGTACTCCTGCCACTGTACTCTTGCCCCTGTACTCTTGCTGCTGTACTCGCCACTATACTCCTTGCCCCTGTGCTCGTGCCACCGTGCTCCTGCCACTGCATTCTCTGTTGCCCCGTCTTGCCCCCCCATCCTTGTCCACTGCTTATGGGACAGGACAGCCTCTTCGTATGATTAGTCAACCAAGGATTCTTTCTTCGCAGTAGCCGCCTGCAGCGTCAAGTTGTATAATATTTGTAGGGGAAGGGGGATTCTTCATCTATGGACGGGACGCTGCTTGTATTTGTGTATTTGCTGGCCGTCAATATCGCAGGCTACCAGATGATGGCGGCGGACAAGCGCCGGGCGATTCGGCACCATAGGCGCATTCCTGAGCGGAGGCTGTTCCTGGCCGCCTGGCTGGGAGGTGCCCTGGGCGTGCTGACCGGGATGTACAACCAGCGGCATAAGACGCAGCATGTGACATTCACGGCAGGAATCCCATTCATCCTTATTGTGAATATTGTGGTGTTCGGTTATCTTTTTATCAAAATCGGGTAATAGAGGAGTATCGGTTCCGCAGGTGTGTGTCAACATATGCGATGTGGAACGTTCTTGGCTGTGCGATACTCTTATTACATAGCGTTGACTCTAAAGAAAGCGTGGTGGAATGTATGGTATTCAATCGGATTCTTGTCGCTTATGATGGATCGGAGCCATCGAAGAAGGCTTTGCGCCATGCCATCAGCCTGGCGGAGAACAATGCGGAAGCGAAGCTTCGCGTTGTGCATGTATTCCAGTTCCCGCAATATTTTATCGGAACCGCGTATGCGACGGCGACCGTCGAGACGAATGAAGAGCTGTACCAGTATGCCGAGCAGACGCAGGACGATGCGGAGCAGCAGGTGGCGCTGCTTGGCGATCGGGCAGAGGTGAAGCTGCTGCAGGGTCCTCCGGGACAATCGATCGTCGCAGAAGCCGAGGAGTTCGGCTGCGATCTGATCGTGATCGGCAGCCGCGGATTGAGCGGATTCAAGGAATTCGTGCTCGGCAGCGTTAGCCACCATGTCGTGCAGCATGCGAAGTTGCCTGTCCTCGTCATGAAATAACTTGATACCTTGGGAAGAACCGGCAGATGCGTATGCAGACACCGGTTCTTTTTTATTAGATAGGCATAACGAACTAAATCCGAACAATATGATATGTTACATGGATTATATTCGTATTTTAATCCTTGACATGGCTGTTACCCCTTGTTACACTGGAGTTGCTTGAACCATTGACGAATAATTTTTGAATTTTGAACTACGATTGATATAATTTCATCTTTCTGAACTCGTATAATTCCGGGAATATGGCCGGAAGTTTCTACCCAAGGACCGTAAATCTTTGGACTACGAGAATGACGACCAGACGGATACGCCGCAGGTCTGTTTGCTGCTGCCTGTCATCATGGGGCGGAAGGACGGACTTGGCTTCTTAGGCAGCCGGGGCTCCTTATTCTTGAGTTCGGAGATTGCGATCAGGGGGTAGCCATCCGCTGATTTTTTTATGTGCGTGACAGGGATTATTCGGAAGCAGGGCAAAAAATAGGGTGAAAGCAGGTGTACGACGATGGACAAGGACAACGTGCGGGTAGGCGTCATTATGGGAAGCACGTCCGATTGGGAGACAATGCGGCTCGCATGCGAGGTGCTGCAGGAATTCAATGTTCCGTTCGAGAGCAAGGTCGTCTCCGCCCACCGGACGCCGGACGAGATGTTCCGCTATGCCGAGACGGCGGAGGAGCGCGGGCTTCGCGTCATTATCGCAGGAGCGGGCGGGGCCGCCCATCTGCCCGGCATGGTCGCCGCGAAGACGGTGCTGCCGGTCATCGGCGTGCCGGTGCGGTCCTCGCAGTTGAACGGGATGGACTCGCTCCTGTCCATCGTGCAGATGCCGGCCGGCGTACCCGTGGCGACGGTGGCGATCGGACCGGCGGGCGCGACGAACGCCGGGCTCCTGGCCGTGCAGATGCTTGGCATGCACGATGAAAAGCTGCGCGCGCAGGTGGCAGCGCGCAGGGAAGCGGTGCGGCAGCAGGTGCAGGCCGCGGGGGACCTCGCATGAGGGCCCCTGCGGACGGCCGCATGCGGCCGCAGGCGAAGGCGCCGGTGCTGGCGCCTGGCGCGACGGTAGGCGTCCTCGGCGGCGGCCAGCTCGGCCGCATGCTGGCGCTGGACGGCGTGCGCCTCGGCTACCGCTTCGTCGCGCTTGACCCGGCGGCGGATGCGCCCTGCGCCGCGGTGGCCGACCTCATCTGTGCCGATTACGGCGATGAGGAGGGGCTGGCGGAGCTGGCGGCGCGCGCGGACGTCATCACGTACGAGTTCGAGAACGTGGACGCCCCCGCCGTCGAGCGGCTCGAGCGGGCCGCTCCCGTGCCGCAGGGCAGCCGCCTGCTTCGCCTGGCGCAGCATCGCCTGCGCGAGAAGGAAGCGCTGCAGGCCGCCGGCATTCCCGTCGCGCCGTTCGCGGCGGTCGCTTCGGCCGACGAGGTGCGCCGCGCGCTGCAAGCGTTCGGCGGCGGCGGCGTGCTGAAGACGGCCACCGGCGGCTATGACGGCAAGGGCCAGCGCACGCTGCGCCAGGAGAGCGAAGCGGAGGCCGCCTATGCCGAGCTGTCGGCGCTGGCCCCGGAGTTGGTGCTCGAGGCGTTCGTGCCGTTCGAGCACGAGCTGTCCGTCATCGCCGCCCGCAGTCCGTGCGGCGAGATCGCCGTCTTCCCGGCGGCGGAGAACATTCACCGGGAGCATATCCTCCACCTGTCCATCGTCCCAGCGCGCATTCCGGCCGGCGTGCAGGCGGAAGCCGAGCAACTGGCCCGCCGCATCGCGGAGGCGCTCGACGTGGTCGGCCTGATCGCAGTCGAGATGTTCCTCACCGCGGACGGTCAATTGCTGGTGAACGAGCTTGCCCCGCGCCCGCATAATTCCGGGCATTACACGATGGATGCGTGCCGCACCTCCCAGTTCGAGCAGCATCTGCGGGCCATCTGCAACCTGCCGCTCGGACCGACCGAGCTCGTCTCTCCGGTCGTCATGGCCAACCTGCTCGGCGAAGACGCGGCTGACATGGTACAATGGTTCCGTATGGACGACCCGGCTGCCGAGCGCTTCGGCGTAACGCCGAAGCTGCACTGGTACGGGAAGTCGGAAGCGAAGCCGAAGCGGAAGATGGGGCATGTTAATATCGTGGCCCCGAATACGGAAGCGGCGCTCGCTTGGATGAGAGAATCGAACATGTGGAGGAATACGAGACGATGATTGAACGTTATTCGCGCCCGGAGATGCGGGCCATATGGACGGAAGAGAACAAATTCAAGGCTTGGCTCGAAGTCGAGCTGTGCGCCTGCGAGGCATGGGCTGAGCTGGGCGTCATTCCGAAGGAGGATGCCGAGGCGCTGCGCGCCAAGGCGGGCTTCGATGTCGACCGGATTTATGAGATAGAAGCAGAGACGCGCCACGATGTTATCGCCTTCACACGCGCCGTGTCGGAGACGCTCGGACCCGAGCGCAAATGGGTCCATTACGGACTCACCTCCACCGACGTCGTGGACACGGCTTTGGGCTACCTGATGAAGCAGGCCAACGAGATTTTGGAGCAGGATCTGATCCGGTTCATTGATATATTGAAGGATAAGGCATTGGAATACAAGGATACGCCGATGATGGGCCGTACCCATGGCGTCCATGCGGAGCCGACGACGTTCGGCTTGAAGATGGCGCTCTGGTATGCGGAAATGCAGCGCAACCTGGAGCGGTTCCGTGATGCGGCGGACGGCGTGCAATACGGGAAAATCTCCGGGGCGGTCGGCACCTATGCCAATATCGACCCGTTCGTGGAGAAATTCGTCTGCGAGAAGCTCGGCACGAAGCCGGCGCCGATCTCGACCCAGACGCTGCAGCGCGACCGTCACGCGGAGTATATGGCGACGCTGGCCTTGATCGCGACGTCGCTCGACAAGTTCGCGACCGAGATTCGCGCGCTGCAGAAGAGCGAGTTCCGCGAGGTGGAGGAAGCGTTCGCCAAAGGGCAGAAGGGCTCGTCCGCGATGCCGCACAAGCGCAACCCGATCGGCTGCGAGAACATTTCCGGCCTGTCGCGTGTCCTCCGCGGATATATGCTGTCGGCATATGAGAATGTGCCGCTCTGGCATGAACGCGACATCTCGCACAGCTCCGTTGAGCGCATTATTTTGCCTGATGGCACGATGCTGCTGAACTATATGCTGAACCGCTTCATGAACATTGTAAAGAACTTGACGGTATTCCCGGAAAATATGAAGCGCAACATGCAGCGCACGTATGGCGTGCCGTTCTCCGGCCGCGTCATGACGAAGCTCATCGACCGGGGCTGGAGCCGCGAGCAGGCATACGACACGGTGCAGCCGCGCGCGATGCAGGCGTGGGAAGAGCAGCGCAGCTTCCGCGACATCATCGAGAGCACGCCGGAGATTACAGCGGTGCTGAGCGCGGAGGACATCGAGGACGCCTTCAACCCGTCCTGGCACTTGAAGCATGTCGATACGATTTTCGGCCAGCTTGGCTTGCTGGAAGGATAGGCTGAGTCTAAATTTCAATTCCTGCGGCGGTTCATTATAGAGGCGAGTCTATCAAGTGGAAGTCTATTCAAAACAAGTTGTGGAAATCTATTCAAAGCAAGTTAGAATGCAGGTTCACTTCATTTCACGTTCAATAATTTCAAGTCTATAAATGAAAAACTCAATACATGCAAGTTTATGCTTATTCGCCGCCCCCCTGTTTGCGGCGGATAAGCTGCTCGCGCAGGCCCTATCCCCAACGGGCCGAATGCGGCGAATGGCTCCCTGCCCTCCTGTCTTCCGGGAACCGTCCGCCGCAGCGGGAGCAACCAACGGGAGGGTAAGCAAGACGGCTTCAGCTTAGGAGAAACCGAGAGGAGCACAGGCATGTCTACCAACTCTATCGTATCAACGCTGGCGGATGCGATTCCGTTCCCGCTGCTTCACCGAGGCAAGGTGAGGGAGCTGTATGAATGGGACGCCGATACGCTCTTGATTGTCGTATCGGACCGCATTTCGGCCTTCGACTGCGTCCTTGAGCCGGCCGTGCCGGACAAAGGCACGGTGCTGAACCGGCTGAGCCGCTACTGGTTCGACCGGACGAAGCATATTATCGGCAATCATGTCATTCCTTGTGACGAGGAATGCCTGCGGACCGCATTGTCCGCCCGGATCGGCAACGAACCGGAACCTCATCAACGCATCTCATCTCTAGTATCCCTGTTATCTGAACGAATGACGCTCGCTAAGCGGGCGCAGCGCGTGGACTTCGAATGCGTCGTCCGCGGCTATGTCACCGGCGGAGGCTGGCGGCAGTATACAGCAAGCGGCGAAGTGAACGGCATCAAGCTGCCGGAAGGCCTGCGCATGAACGAGCGCCTGCCTGAACCGATATTTACGCCGGCGCGCAAGCATGACGAAGGCCATGACGAGGATGTCTCCTATGAAGTCATGGAGTCGCAGCTTGGGCCGGAGCTGGCCGGGCGGCTGCGTGACGCGAGTCTCCGGCTGTATCGATTCGCGGCGGAGGAATGCGCGGGCCAAGGATTGCTGCTCGCCGACTGCAAATTCGAATTTGGTCTCATTGATGGCGAGTTGGTGCTGATCGACGAATTGTTCACGCCGGACAGCTCCCGCTTCTGGGACGTCGGCAGCTATGCGCTCGATACAGATATCGACAGCTTGGACAAAGAGCCGGTCCGCCGCTATCTGGCCGCTTCCGACTGGGATCGGAGCAGCACGCCGCCGCCGCTTCCGGCGGAGGTCGTGGAGGCTACACGAGGACGTTATATCGCTTTATATAAACGAATAACCGCACAGAGATGGGCGTAAGGGGAGGAATTCACAGTGAAGGTAAAAGTGATTGTAACGACGAAGGCGAACGTGCTTGACCCTCAAGGCGCCGCGGTGGAGCGGGCGATGCATTCGATGGGGTACGAAGGCGTGGAGCATATGCGCATCGGCAAGTATATGGAATTCGAACTGGCGGCGGCGAATGAGGCCGAAGCGAAGGAACAGGTCGAGCGGATGTGCAAGGTGCTGCTGTCCAATCCGGTCGTAGAAGATTACCGATACGAATTGGAGGCGTAGAGCGATGAAGGTGGCTGTGCTTGTTTTTCCGGGATCGAACTGTGATATGGATTGCGTGCATGCGGTCCAGGATACGATGGGGGTCGGGGCGGATCGCGTCTGGCATACGGCGACGGATCTGGGTGGCTATGATCTGATCATCGTGCCGGGCGGCTTCTCGTACGGCGATTATTTGCGCTGCGGCGCCATCGCCCGCTTCGCGCCGGCGATGAAGGCGGTCGAGCAAGCCGCGAGGGAGGGGGCCTATGTGCTCGGCATTTGCAACGGCTTCCAGATTCTTACGGAGGCGGGGCTGCTGCCGGGCACGCTGCGGCGCAATGTGGGCCTCCAGTTCCGCTGTCATGCGGCTCCGATTCGGGTCGCCCGCCGCGATACGCCGTTCACGGCGGAATACGGCGAGGGCGAAGTGGTCAACATCCCGATTGCCCATGGGGAAGGCAATTATTATTGTGACGAAGAGACGTTGTGCCGCTTGAAGGAGCGGGGGCAGATCGTGTTCACCTACGAAGACAATCCGAACGGCTCGGTTGAGGATATTGCGGGCATCTGCAATGAAGCGGGCAATGTGCTCGGCATGATGCCCCATCCGGAACGCGCGGTCAGCGCCTGGCTCGGTTCCGAGGACGGCAGCCGGATGTTCACGTCGATTTTGAACGCTTGGAGGGAGAAGCATGCAGTCAACGCGTAACAATACGACCGCCGTATCGGCGGAACGGGCAGAACAGGAAGCGCGCCGGAAGCGGCAGTCTATGGAGAGCGCGCGTGACAATATGCGGCGGGAGCCGTCTCCGGATCAGATTGCGGCAGAGCGGCTGTATGCGGGCATGGGTGTAACGGATGACGAGTACGAGTTCATCTGCGAGCTGCTTGGACGCTGTCCGAACTATACTGAGATCGGCGTGTTCAGCGTGATGTGGTCGGAACACTGCGCGTACAAAAATTCGAAGCCGCTCCTGAAGCGGTTCCCGACGACGGGCGAGCGGGTGCTCGTCGGTCCGGGCGAAGGCGCGGGCATCGTCGATATCGGCGACGGCCAGGCGGTCGTGTTCAAAATCGAAAGCCACAACCATCCGTCCGCCATTGAGCCGTACCAAGGCGCGGCGACGGGCGTGGGCGGCATTATTCGCGACATTTTCTCGATGGGGGCCCGGCCGGTGGCCTTGCTCAATTCGCTGCGCTTCGGCAGCTTGAAGGAGGAGCGGGTCAAATATTTGTTCGAGCATGTCGTCGCGGGCATCGCCGGCTATGGCAACTGCATCGGCATCCCGACGGTCGGCGGCGAGGCGGTGTTCGACGACAGCTATGCCGGCAATCCGCTCGTCAATGCGATGTGCGTCGGCTTGATCAATCATGAGGATATTCAAAAGGGCGTCGCCAGCGGCGTCGGCAACCCGGTCTATTATGTCGGTCCTCCGACGGGACGCGACGGCATTCATGGCGCGACGTTCGCTTCGGAGGAACTGACGGCCGAGTCGGAAGCGAAGCGTCCGGCGGTCCAGGTCGGTGATCCGTTCATGGAAAAGCTGGTGATGGAATCGTGTCTGGAGCTGATTCAGTCCGGCATCGTGATCGGCATTCAGGATATGGGCGCGGCGGGCTTGACGTGCTCGAGCGCCGAGATGGCGAGCAAGGCGGGCAACGGGCTGGAGCTCGTGCTCGACGAGGTGCCGCAGCGGGAGACAGGCATGACTCCGTACGAGATGATGCTGTCCGAATCGCAAGAGCGGATGCTGTTCGTCATCGAGGAGTATAACGAGCCGATCGCAATGGAAATATTCGAGCGCTGGGGCGTGATCTGCCGCAAGGTCGGGCGCGTAACGGATGACGGCCGCTTGCGCTTGCTGTTCGACGGCGAGGTGGTTGCCGATATGCCGGTGCGGGGCCTGGTCGATGAATGCCCGGTCTATCACAAGCCGTCGCAGGAGCCGGCGAACTATGCGGCCAATCAGGCGCTGGATACGGCCGGATATCCGGAGATGACGGACGTCAATGCGGCGCTGCTGCAAGTGCTGGCCTCTCCGTCTGTCGCCAGCAAGGAGTGGGTGTACCGCCAATATGACAGCATGGTGCGGGCCAGCACGGCGGTGACGCCGGGCTCGGACGCGGCAGTCGTGCTTGTGCGCGGAACGCGCAAGGCGCTCGCGATGACGACGGACTGCAACGGCCGCTATGTGATGCTCGATCCGCTCATGGGCGGACGCATCGCGGTGTGCGAGGCGGCGCGCAATATCGTATGCTCGGGCGCCGAGCCGCTCGCTATTACCGACAACTTGAACTTCGGCAATCCGGAGAAGCAGGAGAACTTCTGGCAGATGGAGCAGGCGGTCGACGGCATGGCGGAAGCGTGCCGTGTGCTGAATACGACGGTCATCGGCGGTAATGTCAGTCTCTATAACGAAAATGCGCACGGAACGATCTACCCGACGCCGGTCGTCGGCATGGTCGGACTTGTGCATGATGCGGATCATATTACGACGCAAGGGTTCAAGCGCGAAGGCGATGCCATCCTGCTGCTAGGCCGAACGAAGGCGGAGCTGGGCGGCAGCGAGTTCCAATCGGTTGTCCATGGCGTGGCGGAAGGCCGTCCGCCGGAGGTCGATCTTGAGACCGAGCTGCGCCTGCAGCGGATGGTGCTGGCGCTCATTCAGGATGGCCTCGTGCAATCGGCGCATGACTTATCGGACGGCGGGCTGGCTGCGGCCTTCGCGGAATGCTGCATCAGCGGCGGCATCGGGGCGGCACTGGAGCTGGAAGCGGCCGGTCTGCGGAGCGACATCGCGCTGTTCAGCGAGAGTCAATCGCGCATCCTGCTCTCGGTTCAGCCGGGGCGGGCCGAGGAAGTGAAGGCACGCTGTGCGGCAGCGGGCATCCCGGTCGAAGGGCTTGGCCGGGTCGGCGGCGAGCAGATCGTCATTCGGGTGAACGGCAGTCCGGCTATCGAACTCCCGGTCCGGGAAGCGGAGCGGGTATGGAAGGATGCGATCCCATGTCTTATGCAATAAGCGGGGCTTATTATAACGAGGGCAGCGGCCGGGAAGGCCCGTTCGACCGGTTGAAAGAGGAATGCGGTATTTTCGGCGTCTTCGGTTACAAGGACGCGTCGACGCTGACGTACTACGGGCTGCACACGCTGCAGCACCGGGGCGAGGAGAGCGCGGGCATCTGCGTGTCCGGCGGCGATTCGTTCCGGTACCATCGGGGAATGGGACTGGTGAAGGAAGTGTTCGACGCCGAGCGGCTCGCGGAGCTGGAAGGCGATCGGGCAGTCGGCCATGTCCGCTACTCGACGTCCGGCGACAGCCGGCTGGCGAACGCCCAGCCGCTCGTTTTCAAGACACGGGACGGCGAGCTGGCGGTCGCGACGAACGGCAATATCGTCAACGCGCCGCAAATCCGCCACGGGCTGGAGCAGAAGGGCTCCATCTTCCAGACAACGAGCGATACCGAGGTCATCGCGCATCTGATTGCCCGCTCGGAGCATGACTTCGTACAGGCGGCGAAGGAAGCGCTGAAGGAGCTGGTCGGGGGCTTCGCCTTCCTGCTGATGACGAATGACCGGCTGCTGGCGGCATCCGATCCGCACGGGCTGCGTCCGATTGTGATGGGCCGCCTGGGCGACGCTTATGTGTTCGCCTCCGAGACATGCGCCCTGGAGGCAATCGGAGCGGAGCTGGTCCGCCCCTTGGAGCCGGGCGAGCTGATCGTCGTCGATACGTGGGGCCATCGCTCGGAACGGTTCGCGCCGGGGGCAAAGCGCTCGCTGTGCGCGATGGAATTCATTTATTTCTCGCGTCCTGACAGTCAGCTTCATGATGTGAATCTGCATACGGCCCGCAAGCATATGGGGATGCAGCTGGCGGAGGAGGCGTTCGTCGAGGCGGATATCGTGACGGGCGTGCCCGATTCCAGCATATCGGCGGCGATCGGCTATGCCGAGAAGACGGGAATTCCGTATGAAATGGGACTTATCAAAAGCAAATACACCGGCAGAACATTCATTCAGCCGAGCCAGGAGCTGCGCGAGCAGGGCGTCAAGATGAAGCTGAGCGCCGTGCGGAGCGTTGTCGAAGGCAAGCGGGTCGTCCTCATTGACGACTCGATCGTGCGCGGCACAACGTCGCGCCGCATCGTCAAGATGCTGCGCGAAGCCGGGGCGCGGGAGGTTCATCTGCGCATCGCATCCCCGCCGTTCCGCCATCCGTGCTTCTATGGTATCGACACGCCGACGAGCGAGGATCTGCTCGCTCATCGGCATACGGAAGAGGAGATGCGGAAGCTGATCGGCGCCGACTCGCTCGCCTTCCTGTCGAAGGACGGGATGATTGAGGCGATTGGCGGCAGCCATGCGGAGAAGCCGAGGGGCGGCTTGTGCCTGGCCTGCTTCGATGATGATTATCCGACCGGGCTGTACGGCGCGCGCGCCGCGGCAGGCGCGGAGGCGGCATCCGTCCGCCGGTAGGTCTTGAGGCCCAAGCGGCTCATAGAGAATCTACAAAGATAGGAACACCAAGGAAGAAAAAGGATGACGAAGTGCAAACGGGCCGAGCGCGATGGAATGCCTGATCCGGTTATGGCTGCGGCATTACGACATGATGATTAGTTCGGGAAATGCGCCTGAAGTCAGACGGTACAAAGGGATGCTAAAGCAGGCGGCATCAGAGGTATCACAATTGGTCAGAAAATGAGATGCACCGAAGCATCGCAGGAGCTAGGCTGGACCTGCGGAATTGCAGGAGGAAGGCGTCCCGCCTGGAGCGGGGCGAACCGGAGAGGGGAGACGCATACGTTATGTCTGAAGCTTATAAGCAAGCCGGGGTCGACATCGCGGCAGGCAACGAAGCTGTGGAGCGGATGAAAAAGCATGTGCAGCGCACATTCCGGCCGGAGGTGCTGTCGGGTCTGGGAGGATTCGGGGCGCTGTTCGGATTGGATGCGAAAAAGTATGAGGAGCCTGTGCTCGTCTCGGGCACCGATGGCGTAGGGACGAAGCTGATGCTGGCCTTCGCGGCGGATCGTCATGATACGATTGGCATCGATGCAGTGGCGATGTGCGTCAATGACATCGTCGTGCAGGGGGCCGAGCCGCTGTTCTTCCTTGATTACCTGGCTTGCGGCCAGGTGGTGCCCGAGCGCATCGAAGCGATTGTCAGCGGTATCGCCGAAGGCTGCCGGATGGCGGGCTGCGCCCTCATCGGCGGCGAGACGGCGGAGATGCCGGGCATGTACGCCCCGGGCGAGTATGATATCGCCGGCTTCAGCGTCGGCGTCGCCGAGAAGCGCCGCCTGATTACGGGCGAGACGATCCGACCGGGCGATGTGCTGCTCGGCCTCGCCTCCAGCGGCTTCCACAGCAACGGCTATTCGCTCGTGCGGAAGCTGTTCCTGGATCAGGCCGGCTATACCCTGGATGCGCGCGTAACGGCGGACGGCCGCACGCTGGTCGATGTGCTGCTCGAGCCGACGCGCATTTATGTGCGCCCGCTGCTAGAGCTGATGAACCGGGTTACGGTCAAGGGAGCGGCCCATATTACAGGCGGCGGCTTCCTCGAAAATATTCCGCGCATGCTGCCGGAAGGCACGGCGGCGCAGATCGATTACGGCACATGGCCGGTGCCGGAACTATTCCACCTGAGCCGCGAGATCGGAAGCCTAACCTGGACGGAGCTGTTCACGACGTTCAATATGGGCATCGGCATGGTCATCGCCGTAAGCGCGGACGAGGCGACAGCGGCGGAGGCCTGCCTGTTGGAACAGGGCGAGGCGGTATACCGCATTGGTACGGTTACGGAAGGCGAGCGCCAGGCTCGGATTCCGGAGGTGGGCTGCTGATGCGCACAGGAATTGAAGGGCAGGCGGCGGAATACGCCGGCACAGCGGCGCTGCAAATCACGCCGTCCGCCCGCACCTCCTCCCTGCCGCGAATTGCGGTATTCGCCTCCGGCTCGGGCTCGAACTTCCAAGCGCTGGCCGAGGCGTCGCGGGCGGGGCAGCTCGGCGGGGAGGTCGTGCTGCTCGTGTGCGACAAGCCCGGAGCCCGCGTAGTGGAGCGGGGGCGCGAAGCCGGCGTGCCGGCCGCAGTGTTCGAGCCGAAGCGCTATGAGAGCCGCGGACATTACGAACGCGACGTCCTGCGAACGCTGAGCCGGCATGGCGTACAATGGATCGCCCTGGCCGGATATATGCGGCTTGTCACGCCGGTGCTGCTGGAAGCGTATGAAGGCCGCATCCTGAATATCCATCCCTCATTGCTCCCGAGCTTTCCGGGCCTGCACGCGGTACGCCAGGCGCTGGATTACGGCGTGAAGGTGACGGGAGTGACCGTGCATCTGGTCGATGCCGGGATGGATACGGGGCCGATCGTGGCACAGGAGGCGGTCGCGATTGGCGAAGACGATACGCTTGAATCGCTGCTCGCCAAGATTCAGGAGGTGGAGCACCGCATTTACCCGCAGGTGGTGCGAAGTCTGCTAGCCGGGGCGCACGCCGGCCAACGGGCCGGTCAAGAGGACAAAGCATGATGCAATTGACTGCTGCACCGTTTCATTGAGGCTAGAGGCCTTGCGAAGTGACGGCTTCTGTTTCCGGGGAAATGATGCTTTTGATGGATAGTAGGATTTTCCCAAGGGGGCAGGATGGGTTACTGGAAGTCGCATCTGGACGAGGATTCTTTAACGCATTACAATGATAGCGGAGGAAAGTTTTTTGGTTATAAAATAGAATCGCCCGTGGAATAGCAGCCAGTCTACTACAGGCAAACTGTGACAACCCACAATAGCTTGTGAGAATCCACGGCAGCATGTGACAACGTGCAATAGCTTGTGAGAATCCATAGTAGATTGTGATTATCCACAATAGAGTGTGGCAACACGCAATAGACAGTGATATCGACGGAATATAAGTGATGGCTTGGAAATGGCGACTTGAATTAAGGGAGAGAGCATAATGACGATTCGTAGAGCGCTAATCAGCGTATCCGATAAGACGGGGATTGTGGAATTCGCACGCGCCCTGGCGGAAGCCGGCGTGGAGCTTGTGTCGACGGGCGGCACCAAGTCGCTGCTGGAGAGCGAAGGCGTTCCGGTTATCGGCATTTCGGAGGTGACCGGCTTCCCGGAAATTATGGACGGGCGCGTGAAGACACTGCACCCGGCTGTGCACAGCGGCCTTTTGGCCGTGCGCGGCAACGCGGAGCATACGCGGCAGATGGAAGAGCTCGGTTTGTCCTACATCGATCTGGTGGCGGTCAACCTGTATCCGTTCCAGGAGATGGTTGCGAAGCCTAGCGTAAGCTATGAGGAGGCAATCGAGAATATCGATATCGGCGGGCCGACCATGCTGCGCTCGGCCGCGAAGAACCATGCCGATGTGACGGTGGTTGTCGATGCGGCAGATTATGCAGGAGTGCTGGACGAAATCCGCCAGCAAGGGGATACGACGCTGGCAACCCGGAAGCGTCTGGCGGCGAAGGTTTTCCGCCATACGTCGGCTTATGATGCGCTCATTGCCGATTACTTGACGAAGCAGACCGGCGAGGCATGGCCGGAGCGGCTCACCATCACCTATGAGCTGGCGCAACCGCTCCGCTATGGCGAGAACCCGCATCAGGGGGCGGCATTTTACCGCCAGCCGCTGGCAGGCGCGGGCAGCGTCGCGACGGCCGAGCAGCTTCACGGTAAGGAACTGTCCTACAACAATATCAACGATGCCAATGCGGCGCTCTCGATCGTGGGCGAATTCGCGGACCCGGCTGTCGTGGCGGTGAAGCATATGAACCCGTGCGGCGTTGGTATTGGCCGTACAGTGGCGGAAGCCTACCGCAAGGCGTATGAATCGGACCCGACCTCGATCTTCGGCGGCATCGTAGCGGCGAACCGGCCGATCGATCACGAGACGGCGGAACTGCTGCATGAGATATTCCTGGAGATCGTTATCGCTCCCGATTTCAGTCCGGAGGCACTCGACATTCTCAAGCAGAAGAAAAATATCCGTCTGCTCCGCACCGGCACGGAGCCTGCGCCGTCGGAACGCAAGGCGGCCCGGCAGTTGACTTCGGTGGAGGGCGGATTGCTGGCGCAGGATACCGATGTGCATATGCTTGATGCCTCTTCCTTGACAACGGCGACGGAACGGGAGCCGTCGGCGGAGGAATTAGAGCAGATGTTGTTCGGCTGGAACGTGGTCAAGCATGTGAAGTCGAATGCGATTGTGCTCGTCAAGGACGGGATGACGGTCGGCATCGGCGCCGGACAGATGAACCGCGTCGGCGCGGCGTGCATCGCGATTGAGCAAGCCGGAGAGAAGGCGCGCGGGGCAGTGCTGGCATCGGATGCGTTTTTCCCGATGGGCGATACGCTGGAGCTTGCCGCGGCGGCGGGTATTACGGCAGTCATTCAGCCTGGCGGCTCGGTGCGTGACGAAGAGTCTATTGAGGTGGCGAACCGGAATGGCATGGCGATGGTGATGACGGGCGTGCGTCATTTCAAGCATTAGCACGAAAAGGCGACAGAGCGGTAACGAACCGGCTGAAGCGGAGATAATAGGAACGGGGGACTTCATCACATGAAAGTATTGATCATCGGCTCAGGCGGGCGCGAGCATGCGCTGGCATGGGCGCTGATGCAGAGCCCGAAGGTCAGCAAGGTGCTGGTGGCTCCGGGCAACGCAGGGATGGAGGATGTCGCGGAGAGGGTTCCATATCTGGTGACGGACTATGAAGGCATTGCAAAATATGCACTTCACCATAACATCGATCTTGTCGTCGTCGGCCCGGATGATCCGCTGGCGGATGGCATCGTCGATGTGCTGCAGGCGCACGGGGTGCGGGTCTTCGGTCCGGACCGCAAGGCGGCCGAGATCGAGGGCAGCAAGGTGTTCATGAAGGATCTGCTGCGCACCTACGGCATTCCGACCGCTGTTTATGCCGCATTCGAGGATGTGAAGGCGGCGAAGCAATATGTTTGCGGGCAGGCGATGCCGCTCGTTATCAAGGCGGATGGTCTCGCCGCCGGCAAAGGTGTCACTATCGTGCGGACCGTCGAAGAAGCGGAGCAGGTCTTGAATGAGGTAATGATTGAAGGCAAGTTCGGCGCCTCGGGCAGCCGGGTCGTCGTCGAGGAATTCATGCAAGGGCAGGAAATGTCGGTGCTGGCGTTCGTGGACGGCGAGACGGTGCTGTCCTGCGTGCCTGCCCAGGATCATAAGCCCGCATATGACGGCGACACCGGTCCGAATACCGGCGGAATGGGCACGTACAGCCCGCTGCCGCAGTTCCCGGAAGAGGTGTTCACGCGGGCGGTGGAGCAGGTGATCAAGCCAACGGTGCGCGCGATGGTGGCGGAAGGCCGCCCGTTCCGCGGACTGCTCTTCGCCGGACTGATGATAACGCCGGAAGGGGAGCCGAGGGTGGTCGAATTCAATGCCCGCTTCGGCGATCCGGAGACGCAGGTGGTGCTGCCCCGCCTGAAGACCGACCTGTTCGACGTGCTATGGGCCTGCACCGACGGCACGCTCGATCAGATCGAGCTCGAATGGCACGAAGAAGCCGCCGTATGCGTCATCGTCGCCTCGGAAGGCTATCCGGGCAGCTATCGCAAAGGAGATGTCATTACCGGGCTGGAGAAAGCGTCGAAGCGGGCGCTCCTCTTCCATGCGGGCACGGTTCGCGAGCAGGACGGGACATGGCGGACGAACGGCGGGCGGGTGCTCGGCGTCGTCGGACGCGGCCCGGATCTGACAGCTGCGAAGGCCAATGCGTATGAGGCGGTGCGCCAGATTCACTTCACAGGCATGCATTATCGGACCGACATCGCCGACAAGGCGAACCGCCAGTTAGCGGCGGGTTCCGTAGGCAAACTGTAACCTATCGTTGTCCTGATATAGAATAACGAGCCCGGCAGCGTATTTGCTTTTTTATCTGGGCAGGCATTAGAAAAATCGTGACTCTTGACCGCGTAACTGAGGTTGTGGAGTCACGGTTTTTTTATAGGCATGCGAATAGGTGTGTTTCAGGCTCTTATAGGCAATATCCCCGTTACTCAGGAGCTGGCTCTCTTCCCGGTCAGTGGCAACTCATACGTATGAAATCATGCTAACCTCCCATTGGAACCAACCGCTGTCGTGAGAACTGGTTATAGATCTGGTGAAATTGAGGCTGCCTGAAAAGGAGCGTGGACAAAGGCAGGTGAAGGGAGTAATGCTGTGTCTTGTACCTGACTAGAGAGGATATTAAAAGCAAAGGGAGCTGGAGGGAAATTAGCCTGACCGGATGGGAGAACGGAGCAAAGAATATTGGGAGGGATGTCTGAGCAGATGGGATACTGAAGTAAAGGGCGGAGAGCGGTCGTAGTTCTTTACATGAGGGTTGGGGAGTCGCGCTTTTTTGATGCGGCCTTTCAGATACTGTTACTGTGGTGACAGGCGAAGAACGTGATCTTTGGTTTGTCCTAGTAGTGAAAAACTATAAATGAACAGAACGGGGATGAGCTTAATATAAAAAGAAATCGATATACCGATTTTTGGGTTTGTGTTTTCCATTGCAGGTGGACGAATATCGTTGTTTCTCTGCTCTGCGCTAATCTTGTTATGTTAGCAAGTAGCCGGCATTGCGAATACATATGATATGGTTTTCATCATCAAGTTTTTTGCGGGTGTCGGCTTATGTAAACATATAATTCATGTTGGGTGACCGTGAATGCTATTTCCATGCGTAATTTTTCAATTTTTGAAAAGGAACCACTTGGCCCTGGTTTATAGCCAGCATATACAATAAGCGAAATTTGACCCGCGACAGCGATATAATAACTCCACGTTTCAAGAGAACCTCGTGTTCAATGTTCAGGCACATGTTATCACTAAGTTGAATGTGCATGATATTGCGCTTCATAAGTTCACCCCTATGGCGGATGATCTGGTTATTGGTGATATCAGCGATATGTCGGTATTGAGTGCGGATCCTCTGCCTATATTAGGCTTTTATTTAGGAATTAGTCAATCGTTATGGCACATATGCTTTTTATATTGGGTTCCCGTTAGTGAAAAATTTGGATACCAATGCCCGGGATTCCAGCACAAATGAAAAGGGTTCTATGCGTTTTCAGCAATTTGATTTTCATTTTTCTAATCAATCGCATGCGCAATTATCGCAACAAAAAGTTTTAAACATGGAGTTATGGATCATTGCAATACTACCTCCTTCAATTTTAACTTGTTGCTTCATCATCATCGGCCTTCTGGTTCAAATACGGATATGTTTTATTAGTCCCTCCTCTCAGCAGTGATTGCCTTATTGCCTTTCAGCCCATGACCCGACTCATGCTGGATTGGTTGTAACCCACAAATTTTTACAATATTATCCTAACATAATTGTTTCAGGTTGATTTTTTAAAGCTATTGATAAAATCGACAAAAATCTACATTTCTGTTTTCATAGGTCAATGTCGATCAGCCATAGGGAAAGACTGCGGCAATTCTCCGAAAAGGAGCAGGTCAACAGCCGGCGTCGGTGATTGTGAAGGAAGAAGGGAACGAGCTGACGGTGTCCGTGTCGGATCCGACGAAAAACCAAGGCAGCCTCATCCTCGAGATTGACAAGCCAGGGTTCGAGGTGCTGTCAAAATCGGATACCGTGACCGTCCTGGGGACGTCGCCAACGATTCAGCTGAAGGTGAACGCCGCCGGGTCGCTGGGGACGGCGCATCAGGTGAAGCTAACGTATGATGCGGAGGCGCCGGTTTATTTTTCGCCGGTTCAGGATGAGCAGCTAGCTCCTATTGCCGACGCCTTCGTATGGGATGGCGCCAATGCCAATACAAACTTCGGCAGCTCCACCTACCTGGTGCGAGGCCGGGCAGCGATTGTTTTTTGAAAGAAGCATTCAAGAGACGAGCATGGAACAGATCGCCGAAGCCGTACCGGTGGGGAAGATGACGATCTATAAATATTTTCAAAGCCAGGAAGGTCTGCTGGAGGCGATCATCGATCGCTTGATGGAGGAATCGTTCCAGCTCATGCAGACGGTGATGTCCGAGGCCAAGGACATCCGCGATCTGTTCGAGCTGCTGATGAATTACCGGGATTTCGGTCAGATCTCGCCCTTGTTCATTTCCGATCTGGTCCAGTATTATCCGGCCATCTTCACGAAATTGATGTCTTATCAGGAGAACCGGGTCATTCCCGTGTTCGAGGAAGCCTTGTTCCGCGCCCAGCAAGCCGGGCAGGTTCGCAAGGATCTGTCGCCCCACCTGATGGTGCTGTATATGATGTCGATGAAGGAATTCATGTCCCAGCCCGGGAGGCTGGAGGGCGGCTTCGGCCTGCGCACGCTGGCGGAGCAGCTTATGACGGTGCTGTGCCATGGCATATTGACCGATTGGGACGTGAAGCAGGGAGAATAATTTATGGCTGGTTCCTCATACTAATGTCGTAATCTTCGTACGATGGGAGGAACGACTGATGAAGGATCTGTATCCGCTGGGTCACGCGCTGACCCAGTTGTACTTGTCCCAGGAGCATAGCCGGGGGCAGGAGGAAGCCTCTGCCATGGAAGCGATGCATCGAGCGGAGGAAGCCGATTCTTCATTCGAGGGTGATCCCGATGCCATCAGTGACCATCTGCATGCAGGCATGTCAGACGGTGCGTTGGAAACGCATCAGATGGTGCAGCGTTCTTACGGGCTGTACGAGTAATGAATAGGCAGCTCTGCTTGGGCAGGGCAAGGCCGCAGTGCCGCGCAAGCGGAGGCTGCGGCTTTTTTGCGTTCGGATATGGCTTGGAGGACATCTTAACCTTTACAGGGTTGACACTGGGGCGAAGCAGGAGTACACTTATTTTAATAACATAGTAAATTAATCGGAATTATAAGATATGTGCTGCGCATCGGGTTGGACATTCGGGATGTCTAGGGGTATCTGTGGAATATCCGGGAGATGTCTGGGGCTACCTGGGGGATTCCTGGGGATATCCGGGAGATGCCTGGAAGATGACCGGGGGATGACCGGAGTCGAGCGGTGCGCGGATGCCGGAGAACAAGAACAATTGCGGCGGGAAAGGTGAGCAGAAGCGATGGAACGACATGTCGATATCCGGTGGCGGGACGAACGGTTGGCCGCTACGATACATTATCCGGGGGCGCGGGCGCCTTATGAATTGGGCGAGGAGAGACGCGTGCCGGTCACGATCATTTGTCACGGCTTCGTCGGGAGCAGAATCGGCGTCGACCGCTTGTTCGTCAATGCGGCGCGCCGGCTGGCGGAGATCGGCCATATCGTCATGCGCTTCGACTTCGCCGGCTGCGGGGAGAGCACCGGGGAATATGGGCGGATCGGTCTGGATGATATGATCGAGCAGACCGGGGCGGTGCTTGATTACGCACTCGGATGCGGCAACGTTGACCCGCAGCGGGTGACGATTATCGGGCATAGTCTCGGCGGCGCGGTCGCACTGCTGACGGCCGTCCGGGATGTGCGGGTGAAGCGGCTCATTCTCTGGTCGCCCGTCGCTTATCCGTTCAACGATATTGTCCGCATTGTCGGCCGGGAGCGGTATGATGAAGCGGTGACGCGCGGTCAGTCCGATTATTTGGGCTATTCCTTCACCCCGACGTATTTCGATGCGCTCGGCAAGCATCAGCCGTTCCAGGAGGCCCCGAAGTTCAACGGCGATGTGCTGCTTGTTCACGGAACGAGCGACGATGTCATTCCTGCCGACTACAGCTTTCTTTATCAGAAAATATTTTGGATGCGGGGCGACGGACAGTGCGATAAGGAGATCGTCTTCCAGGCGGATCATACGTACTCGAGCGGAGAACACCGGGAGAAGCTGTTCGACTGCACGCTGGAGTGGCTGAAGCAGTGGGAGAAGCGCCAGGAGGAATGGGCGAATTGGAGCATTTAGAATAGGAGTTCGAACGACGGAGCAAGCGCGGGGCGCTGCTCCGTTTTTTTTGTTGTGGAGTGCTCTGCCCGGGTCAGTCGCCAGGAGTTATTTTGCAAGGTGAAGCATAATCTATAAACAAATCTTGAGCAGGTGACACTATCGGCCTCGGAGCGCAGCGGATACCTCTATGAAGCGGCTAGTAAGCCGGTTCTTAATGCAATCGAATTCGGATCGGTATGACGATGAGGAAAAGAGCGGAAACTATACCCGATGGGTGAATGGGGAGCTGTATCTCGATAGTGAGGGGAACAGTGGCAGCCCGTACAGCTGGCGGCTTGGAGCGGCTTCCCTCCGGGTATTGGAAAACAGCGGGAGGCTGAAGGTGAAGCGGGAAGGAGGCCAAGTGGCCATGCCGTTCGAGCGGTACGGCTCGCAGGAGGGGAGATGGCGGCCGAGCGCCGAGGTCTGGCGGGGATGATAAGGGCATCATTCCATCTTGAAAAAAATTGCAATGAAAGCGCTTCTTTCAACCGTTTTTCGAAAAGTCATGAAACTTGTCGAAAAAGTATGATTTCTAGGTCTGGTTGCGGCTACAACATTCGACAAATGCTCACTTTCCATTTACGTTTTCTTTACAAAACCACCGGGTCATGTGATAAGATATGTAAGGCTTGAAAAGTTTGCAGTACCAGACATACGCAATATTGATTGCAAAGGAGATCGCGGAATGTTCAAGAAAAGGGACGTGTTTTTCGAAACGCTGCAAAATATGGCGGATACGCTCGTCCAGGCAGCGGAAACGTTCGCACAAGGGGTAGAAGATCTGCAGGATGTCTTAGCGTTCACGAAGGAAATGAAGGAACTGGAAAGCAAATGCGACGTTTATACCCACACCATTTTGACGGAGCTCAATAAGGTGTTCATTACGCCGATTGAGCGGGAAGACATCATGGCTCTGACAACGGCTCTGGATGATGTTCTGGACGGCATGGAGGCTAGCGCCTCGCGTTTCGACATGTACCAATTGCTTGAACGGGACGAGATCGTCGTATTATTTGCCGATGTCATCAAGCGCAGCGCCTTCGAGATTCAAAAGGCAATCCGCTTGTTGTCTGAAAAGAAACTTCTGGCTATTCGCGAGCACAATATTCGAGTCAACGAACTGGAGAATGCGGCTGACGATATTTACCGCCGCGGCATTCGGGCTCTGTTCGCAGATGTGACCGATCCAATAGAACTAATCAAGCGCAAAGACATTTATGAGCGGTTGGAGCAGACGACCGACAGCTGCGAGGATGTGGCGAATCAGTTGGAATCGATCGTCATGCGGAATTCCTGATAACTGTCGTAGCATAGGCAAGCTGAGGTACGAAGGAGGTTGGGGATTGCGCGGACGCATCCGGCTAACGGCTCTGTGCAATCGTGATTAAATGGGAATGGATGTAAATTTTTGGGTCATCGGAATCGTTATCTTCCTGGCCCTGGCGTTCGACTTCATCAATGGCTTCCACGATACGGCGAACGCCATCGCCACGTCGGTCTCGACGCGGGCCTTGCCTCCGCGCGTGGCCATTCTAATGGCAGCGGTGATGAACTTCGCCGGCGCGTTGACCTTCACCGGCGTCGCGAAGACGATCGGGGGAAGCATCGCCGATCCGGCGCAGCTCGACAACGGGCTTGAGATTGTTACTGCCACGCTTATCGCGGCGATTATCTGGAACTTGGTCACCTGGTGGTTCGGAATTCCGTCCTCGTCCTCGCACGCGCTCATCGGCGCTCTGGCCGGAGCGGTATTCGCGGGAGCCGGTGCCGGCAAGCTCAATCTGAGCGGCTTCAACAGCATTGTCATCGCACTTATCATTTCGCCGATTATCGCATTCGTCGTCGGTTATATCGTCATGACGATATTGAAATGGATTTTTGGCAGGCGCAGTCCGCATACCGTGAACAAAGGCTTCCGCACCTGCCAGATTATTACTGCCGCGTTCCAATCGTTCACGCACGGCACGAACGATGCCCAGAAGGCGATGGGGATTATTACGTTCGCGCTGGTCGCTGCCGGTCTGCAGCAGGATATGGAGGTTCAGACGTGGGTCAAGCTCGCGGCTGCCACCGCGATGGCGCTCGGGACCTCGATCGGGGGCTGGAAGATTATTAAGACGATGGGCACAAAGATATTCAAGATTGAGCCTATCAACGGCTTTGCCGCCGATTTGTCGGCTGCTTCCGTTATCATGACCGCTACGCTTACGCATCTGCCAATCAGCACTACGCATGCGATTACCTCCGCTATTCTGGGGGTAGGCTCTGCAAAGCGGTTCTCGGCGGTGAAGTGGGGCGTGGCTGGACGCATCGTGGTGACCTGGTTCATTACGATTCCGATCTGTGCGGGATTATCGATGTTGATCCTCAAAATCATTGATTTTCTGTTTTATTAAAAAAGGGAAAAGCCGGCTCGGTAGAGTCGGCTTTTTGATATGCCTGGGAGCTATGCTTCCTGTCTGTGTGGACGAGTGCCGTTCGCGGTGCGGGGGCTACTTTTTACGCCGTGGGGCGCTTCCCGTACGGCTGGCCGTCGATTTCCGGCGGTTGCCGCTTCCCGAGCGCGGGCTGCCGCTCGAATATTTCCGTCGTCTGCGCGATGCGGCGTCACCGTCCGCGGCGCTTAGCTTTTTTCCACCTCCTTTGCCGGGCAAAAGGGTTCCCATGAACATTTTGGCCACTGGCATGATTTGTTGGACGGTGCTCATAATCTTCTGCACTTTGCCCATCGTATCGACGATGCCGTCGATGCCTCCGAGCTTGTCGATCATTGATTTGAGATCGCCCATGGAGAAGTTGCCCAGGAGCTTTTTGTCGGGCTGAGCGGCCACCTCAATCGGCGTCTCGGCGACGGCATTGAACGGGACGATCGGCGCTTCCGGGTAAGGCGTATACCCGGACAACTCGGGATATCCAACAGGCAATCCGGGAGGAGGGCTGTTGAAGCTCCGGGTGTTCATGCGGATGCCGGCGGGGCGGGCCCGGGCCTGATTCCGGGCCGCCCGCTCCCTGGCCAGGGGAGATGTGGAATGCATCGCATGGGGTCCGCGCATGCGAGGCACCGACATCAGCTCCGCCGGATCCGGAATGCCAGGCCGCCCATTGCGGGGAGGTACTTTCATCTCATCACGACCTTTTTCATTAAAATCATCATGCGTGTGCGTGTTCAAAAAGACGGCGGGAGATTGCCGTATGACTTTTTGCACAATCGTCATATTTTGGATTGTAATTGTGGATAGGTTACTATACAGTATGTGGTAGGCGAACAACACGTGTGGACGATCGCCCGTGGGTGGACGCCCAATCCTTCGTGAAAGCGCTATTATGAATGCCTTTATTCATTAAAGCACGAACACGGTAACGCTTGAAAAGGCGATGTAAAGGCAGTACAATGAAATTACATGCGAAGAAGTAGGAGTGGATAAGGTTGCAATTGAAGAAATTGAATGATAAATCGATCGACCAGCTATTTGAAGCGATTTTGACGTTGGAATCGCTCGAAGAGTGCTATATTTTCTTTGATGATCTGTGCACGGTGAATGAAATCCAATCCTTATCCCAGCGGCTGGAGGTAGCCCGCATGTTGGGCAAGGGCTGCACTTATAATCAGATTGAAGCGGAGACGGGCGCGAGTACGGCGACGATCTCCCGCGTGAAGCGTTGCTTGAATTACGGCAATGACGGTTATAAAATGACGCTGGAACGTCTGGGGCGCTAAGCGATGCGCCTGGGCCTGTTGGTGATTAGCCACGGTTCTCCCGACAGTTCCTGGGTTACACTGGTAGATGAAGCGATGGCGCAGGCGGCGTGGCCGGAAGGGGTGCCGATCGCTTCTTCTTTTTTGGAATGCGTGCCGGGAAGGACGATTCAGGACGGCATCGATGAACTGGAGGCACAAGGGGTGGATGCCATTGGCGTCATCCCTTTGTTCATATCGGGCGGAAGCACGCATGTCGATGAGATAGCTTATGCGCTCGGCGTCACTTCGGCGCCGCTCGCCGACACGAAGCTGCCGCCGTTCCGCTTGCGGGCGCAGGTGCGCTACGGCCGCCCGCTGGACGGGGCGGCCTTGTTCGCCGCAGCTTGCGGCGGGGACGGGCCGGGCGATGATGGCCCGGCAGGCGAGCCCGAGGCGGGCACGGTCCTCCTCCGCATGGTGGAGGACCGCTTGCGCGGCCTCGGCGCCGGCGCGGGCGACGCGGCGCTGCTCGTGGCGCATGGCAGCCGCCACGAGCCGTTCGCGGGCCGCTGGCACGCGAGCCTGCGCCGCCTGGCGCGGCAGCTCGTGCAGCGCGGCGCTTGCGCGGCGGCGTCCCACGCGCTGCTCTGCTGCGAGGACATCGCCGCGGCGGCGCGCAAGCTGCAGCAGGCGCTGGCGGTGCTGCCCGCCGATGCGGGGCCCGGCCTGCTGGCGGGCGACCGCACACTGGCGGCGCGCGCGGCGCTTGCCGAGGCCGCAGCCCGGGCGGGAATCGGCCGCCGGGAGCGGCGCGTGGCGGTGGTGCCGGTGTTCCTTAGCACCGGCTATTTCACGGCGCGGGTTATTCCGGAGCGGCTGGGCGATATGCCGGCGCTCTACGACGGGCGCCCGCTGCTGCCCCATCCGGCCTTGGTGGAGTGGCTCTCCCGCGAGGGAGAGCGGCTGCTGGCCGGGATGAAGGCAGAGGATGGACGCTAGCGGCGGGGCTTGGGCACGCTCAGGCTTGAGCGGGAATGATGCTCGATGGCGCATTTCACAGTGATATGTTGGATTTTCCATAGTATAATCAAGTAAGGAATCAATCTGTGAAGGTGCCCGGCATCAGGGAGCTGCGGAGCAGGCATGGCGCCGGAATGGGAATAGAATGCAAACGGGTGACTTAAGGAATGATAAAAAAAGCAAGGTTAATCTATAACCCGACTTCCGGGCGGGAGGAAGGGAAGAAGCGGCTGGCGGATATTCTGCATATGCTGGATGCCGCCGGCATCGAGGCGACGGCGCATGCGACGGATGGCGCGGGCGATGCGACAGCCAGCGCGGCGGATGCGCTCGACCGGGGCTATGACATGATCATCGCCGCCGGCGGGGACGGCACGCTGAACGAGGTCATCAACGGCATGGCCGGCAAGCCGTCACGGCCGCCGCTCGGCATTATTCCGCTTGGCACGACGAATGATTTCGCCCGTGCGCTGGGCATCCCCCGCCATTGGGAGGACGCCTGCTCGATTATTACCCGGCAGAAGACGCGCGTCATCGATCTGGGGCAGGCGAATGACACGTATTTCATCAATATCGCGGGCGGCGGGTCGCTGACCGAGCTGACGTATGAGGTGCCCAGCAAGCTGAAGACGATGATCGGACAGCTGGCTTATTACATGAAGGGTCTGGAAAAGATGACGAGCCTGCGACCGACGGAGCTGCGCATCGAGGTGGACGGCCACGGCGTGTTCCATGAGGAGTTCATGCTGTTCCTGATTGCGAATACGAACTCGGTCGGTGGCTTCGAGAAGCTGGCGCCGGGGGCGCGCATCGATGACGGCCTGTTCGATGTCATCATGCTGAAGAAATGCAATCTGGCGGAGTTCATCCGCGTGGCTGGGATGGCGCTGCGGGGCGATCATATTCTCGATCCCCTCATTATCCACGTCCAGTCGAAGCGGGTGACGGTGACGTCGCCGGATACGGTGCAGCTGAATCTGGACGGCGAATACGGCGGGCTGCTGCCGGGAACGTTCCAGGTGCTGCCGTCGCATTTGCGGATTTTTGCCGACGTTTCGGAGGAGCAGCCAGAGCAAGGATAGGAATGGCATCCCGCTCGTCTGCGGTGGGCGCAGGCGGGCTATGGGGGAGCTGCCAATGTTGCGGGTGCCAACGCGGCCTTGCTTGTGGCCATGCTGCAGCCTCTCTTATGGCCTCGGGTGGTGCGGATGGCATTGCGGCCATGCTGAGGCCTCGGCTCCGGGTATGGCAATGGCGCTCTGGCCATTCTGTGGCCTTTGTTATGGCCGCGGTTGCTGCGTAGGGCTATGGGTTTGTGCCCTGGCTGGGGCGAATGGCGTTGTTCCTCTGTTATGGCCTTGGCTGGTGCGGATGGCGTTGCACCTCTGTTGTGGCCTTTGTTATGGTCGCGGCTGCGGCGTAGGGCTATGGCGTTGTACCTTTGTTATGGCCTCAGTCGGGGCGTGCGCATGCGTTGCGGAAGCTGGAGGGCTTGGCCTGGTGCCGATGAGGCGGTGCCAGGTCTTTTTTGATAAGATGGATGTGCTGGGGAAGGTTGCTGTTTTTTGATACCTGGTGCGATTACGGTGGCTGCTGCACTTGTTTGAAGGAAAGTAGTCCGGTTAATTGCGGGAATCCTGCAAATATACAGTAATTTTAGTCTTGTGCGTGTCAATTTTGTAGAATTGCTGCTTAGATGCAGTATTTTGAACAGAAAATCCGAATATAGGCGGTTATGAGGCGAGATTGATGTATATTTGCAGGATTCTTTTTTCTAAAAAGAGGGTTTGGTGGAAATACTGCACTTTTGCAGTTTTTTTCAGCTGTTGAAGGGAAGTTGAAGGGAAGTTGAAGGGAATTTGAAGGGGAATGGACTGGAATTAGACCATCGTCTGCATGAGAGTTCTGGTTGTATTTTGAAGCATGGCTCCTGAAGCGGCGGGATTCACGAACTTTAGGGAAGAAGCGCATGTCTCGGAAAGTACCTGAATACATGATGTGGCCATAGAGGATTCCGGCTTAGGATGTGTATTGTATATATAAGGCAGGCTCATAGCAGGCTTATCATACTTAAGCAAGATTCGGTCTTGGATGTCGAACGGGCTTGGTAAAAGGCATCACGAGAGAATCATATTGACATACAGGAACAGCAAGCGATAGAGCGGAGGATGTTGTAGTGACAGGGAAAAAGCTAGGCAACGGTGCGGAGCGCCGGAAACGCGGGGGAACGGCGGCAGCGGTCAGGGCGAGATCGGTCGGAGCGAAATCGGCTGGGGCGCGAGCGGCGGAGGGATCCGCGGCAAAGAAGCGCGGCCGGGTGGGACAGACGTCCGCTTTGGCTCCGGTAAGCAAGAATGACGAGGTCGTGCTCGATATTATCGGGCTGACCCATGACGGGGAAGGCGTCGGCCGGGCGGACGGCTTCACGCTGTTCGTCAGCGGCGCGCTGCCGGGGGAGCAGGTGCGGGCGCTCGTGCTGAAGGTGAAGAAGCAGTACGGCTATGCCAAAGTATTGGAGCGGCTCATCGATAGTCCGCATCGGGTGGAACTGGAGCATCCAACGAATGCGTACGGCGGCTGCCAACTGCAGCATCTGGAATATGGCGAGCAGTTGCGCTGGAAGCGGCAGCATGTCGTCGATGTGCTGGAGCGGATAGGCAAGTTCCAGGTGGAGCATGGAGCCGAGACTGGAGACGCAGACGGGCAGCCGCCGATTAAGGTGCTGCCGGTCATTGGAATGCAGCATCCTTGGCGCTACCGCAACAAGAGCCAGATGCCTATCGGGGCCGATCTGCGGACGGGCGAGCTGATTGGCGGGTATTTCGCGAAGGCGAGCCACCGGATTATCGATACGGATGTAAGCCTGCTCCAGCATGAGCGTAACGATGAGGCAATGCGCGCCGTGAAGCGGATTGCCCGCAAGTACGGCATCGCGCCGTACAATGAAGAGACGCACACGGGCCTCCTTCGTCATGCGATTATGCGTGTCGGCTTCCGCACGGACGAGCAGATGATTACGCTGGTGACGAATGGGGAGAAGCTGCCGCATGAGGCGGAAATTGTGGCCGATCTGGTTGAAGCGTTGCCGCAGTTGACAAGCATCTGCCAGAACATCAACACGAAGCGCACGAATGTCATCATGGGAGACAAGACCCGCGTATTGTGGGGCTCGGAATATATTACGGATTATATCGGGGACATCGCGTTCAAAATATCCGCGCGCTCGTTCTATCAGGTGAATCCGGTTCAAACGGAAGTGCTGTATGACAAGGCGGTGGAGTATGCCGGCCTGACAGGGAACGAGACGGTCATTGATGCATATTGCGGCATCGGGACGATCTCGCTGTTCCTGGCGCAACGCGCGAAGCGGGTGCTCGGCGTCGAGATCGTCGAGGAAGCCATCGCCGATGCGCGCCGCAATGCCGAGCTGAACGGCGTGACGAATGCGGAATTCGCCGTCGGCCCGGCTGAGGACGTAATCCCGCGCTGGAAGGAGCAGGGCGTAACGCCTGACGTCATCGTCGTCGACCCGCCGCGCAAAGGGTGCGACCAAGCCTTATTGGACATGATGCTGGAAATGCGTCCGGAGCGGATCGTGTATGTGTCGTGCAACCCGTCTACGTTATCGCGCGATTTGCGTATTTTGGCGGATGGAGGATATTCAGTGGTTGAGGTGCAGCCGGTGGATATGTTCCCCCAGACGGCGCATGTGGAGTGCTGTTCACTATTAGTGCGGAAAGACAATTAAATAGATGATGTAGTGGCAGAAATAGCAAAGAGGGGCCGGTGCCCCTCTTTCATCTATCTACATTCCGTTCTCTTCCATCGCTCTAATCGACTCGGCAACCTTCGCCATCATGGAACATTCAATTCGTTTGCGAAAAACATCACAACTAAACTCGTAGGTTCCGTTGATAGAGCCTGTCGCATGCAGGGCATTGGCGGGACAGCCGCCGCTGCAGTAGAGTTTAGCCCAGCAATCCTTGCACTCCGGCTTTGTGTAGCAGTTGCTCTCTTTAAATTGGCACTGCAGCTCAGGCCGCGTGATGCCATCCCAGATGTTCCCCATGCTGTACGCTTCATCCCCGACAAACTGGTGGCAAGGGAACAGCTCGCCCCATGGCGTGACAGCAAGATATTCTGTGCCTGATCCACAGCCCGTGATTCTCTTCTGGATGCATGGTCCCTCCGAGAGATCAAGCATGTAATGATAGAAAGTAAACCCTTTGCCTTGTTCGCTGCGCTCAATCATTTCTTTGGCGAGAATTTCGTACTGATTGTAAATCTCCGGGAGATCCTTCTCGGTAAGCGCATAGGGTTCCCGTGGATCACAGATGACGGGTTCCATCGAGAGTTTGTCAAAACCAAGATCTGCGATATGGAATATGTCATTGGTGAAGTCGACATTGTTCCGTGTATACGTTCCCCGAACATAGTATTCCTGGTCTCCGCGCTTTTGGATGAATTCCTGGAACTTCGGCACGATAGAATCATAACTGCCTTTGCCGGTAACGGTTGTGCGCAACCGATCATGAACCTCTTTTCTTCCATCCAGGCTTAAGACGACATTGTACATTTCCTGATTCAAAAACTCGGTAATCTCATCGTTCAGCAGCATACCGTTCGTTGTGAAGGTGAAGCGGAATTTTTTCTTCCATTCCTTTTCCTTGCTTCGTGCATACGTTACAATCTGTTTGACGACTTTCCAAGCCATAAGCGGTTCCCCGCCGAAGAAGTCAATGTCAAGGTTTCGGTGATGGCCCGAATGCTCTAGCAGATAATCGATAGCTCTTTGTCCAACCTCTAAGCTCATGATTGCTCGATCGCCATTGTACTTCCCTTGGCTGGCGAAGCAATAATCGCATGACAGATTGCAGGTATGCGCAACATTAAGACAGAGCGCCTTCACATACGTTTTTCGTTTTTTTAAATCAATAGACAGCTCCTCATACGCATCATCTGTAAAGAGTTGCCCATTGCTTTTAAGTTCCTCGACCTCTGAGATGGTCTCTCGAATGCTTTCCTCAGAAAATTGTTTTTCCTTCATTAAGGTCAGGATTTGTTCGGGAGTTGCATGCTCATAAAGCGCAATGATCTCATACGCCAGGTCATCAACAACATGCACTGAGCCACTATAGGTATCGATCACGATGTTGTATCCGTTTAGTTGATATTGATGAATCATACTGCGAATCAAGCTCCTTTTTGCCTACAAATTGCAGGCGGCTATCCAGTATAAACAACTTCGCCGTCCTTGTAAGGACGGCGGTGAGTTTCCATTTCTATTTGTTCATTGCGTTTTCACAACGCTGGTTGGCAACGCCACAGGATGTCTTGCAAGCAGACTGGCAAGATGTCTGGCAGGCGCCGCATCCGCCGTGTTTTGCAGTGTCCATCAGTTTGCGTGTACTCAGTGTTACAATTCTTTTCATGATGAATAACTCCTCTACCATTTCATTAGTTATATTAACTTGCTGCGTTAAATTATCGTAGCAACAACTTTGGATGCATATCAATCAAAAAGGTCACACATAAACATACCGTCAGCATTCCACACATGTATAGTGCTGTGAAGGGCAACTCAAATTGCATGTGCCTTTCCTATGTTTATGTATTCAGTAAAGGGACAAGTCCATGTTCAAAGTGGACTTGCCTCTTATTTTTTTGTTTACTTTTCCAAAAAAATGATGATAAAATGAAGTCAGTTGGGAAAAAGAGTAATTTATTTACCTAAAATCCCAATTAATTAATGGCGTTAAGAAGGGGGGGATCCAGGAGAAATCAGGGAGAAAGAACCGAAAAAAGGAGGTTGATAAATCTGAATCTTGAATGCGCTTTCTCAGCATCGTGACGAACTCTATTTCATCATGCTGAACACAGGAAAGCAGCACAAATTATTTATTCCGTGAAGGAGGGTTAATGATGAAGAAGTTTCTAAGCTCTGTTTTAGTCGCCATTTTGTTAATGGTAAGTTTAGTAACAGGGGTGTCGTTTGGCAGCCCGGCTCAGGGCTCGGCTGATTATATTGAAGGTCAGCTTGTGGTGTCGCTCGAGGAACCGTTCATGGATTCGAGCCAAAGCGTGGATGATATATTGATGGAAGCGGATTCGCTCACGGAGAGCGGTTTTACGATTGCCGATTCACTGTTCGGGCAGGATGCCGGCAGCTTCTCGGTGCAATCGCTGGATAGCGATGTAAGGGCTACGGCGATAGAAAAAATGGGATTGGTCTATTTGGTCGAGTACTCTGTAGAGGACTACAAGTCAATCGATTCCGCCAAAATATCGTTGGAGAAAACACTCGACAACCTCGGCTTCAATGTTCGGTACGTCACGGAAAACCGCAAAATGTACGCGCTTGAAACCGCAACCGTGCAGGATGTGTCACCTCAAGATATTCACAACAACCAACGTTGGCATTATGAGATGATTAAGGTTCCGCAAGCCTGGGAGATTACGACCGGGTCGAGCTCAGTGCGGATCGGCGTGCTTGACACGGGAATTGACAGCAACCATCCGAGCCTCAAAAATCTGGTGAACACTAGCTTGGGCAGCAGCTTTGTGGGCGGTACCACAAGCGATGGTAATGGACACGGCACTCATGTCGCTGGAACGATCGCCAGTTATGGATCGGTGTCAGGCGTCATGCAGAACGCGACCCTGATTCCTATTAAAGTGCTTAACGACAGCGGTTCAGGTTCGCTGTATGGCGTTCAACAAGGTATTGTTTACGCCGCTAATATTAGAGCCGATGTCATCAATATGTCGCTGGGTGGCGGCGGTTACGATCAAGGGATGGATGAGGCCATTCAAACGGCTGTCGGCTTGGGCACCATCGTGGTGGCTGCCGCTGGCAATGACGGACTCCCCAAAATTTCTTATCCGGCGGCTTACAGTAGTTCGATCGCGGTTGGTTCCGTGACCTCGAGCAGAACACGTTCAAGCTTCTCTAATTATGGACCGGGTCTTGATGTGATGGCGCCTGGGTCGAGCATATACAGCACATATAAGAACGGTCAATATACAACCCTGTCAGGCACCTCGATGTCAACCCCTCATGTAACGGGCGTACTAGGGCTAATGAGATCCGTCAATCCGAATCTTAGCCCTGCCGCGGCCGGAGATATTCTCCGGAATACAGCGCAGCCTGCCGGAAGCTCCGATCAGTATGGGCATGGTATTGTTGATGCGCACGCTGCTGTACTAGCGGCAGGCAGCGGTGACGACACGCAAGCCCCGAGCGCACCTGACAATTTAATATCCACGGATATAACCGACACAAGCGTATCGCTTACCTGGAGTGCTTCTACTGGCAACGCGGGCATAACAGCATATGAAGTATATAACGGAAGCTCGTTAGCGGCCACCGTGACGACTACTTCGGCGACGGTTACCGACTTGACGGCCAATACAACATATACTTTTACAGTTAGAGCGATAGACGCCGCAGGTAATCAGTCCGCAGCAAGCAATGCTGTAACGGTAACGACGGATTCCGGTTCGTCGCAGCCGTCTCCGACTACGCATTGGGATCCCGGTATGTCGTATAAGATCGGGGACGAAGTGACTTACGGCGGAGCAACGTACCAGTGCCTGCAAGAACATATTTCGATGGCGGGCTGGGAACCGCTTAACGTCCCGGCATTATGGTTAGAGAAATAGTATTGTTCAATTGATCCGGGGTAAACACTCCCCGAACAGAGCGCCTTCGCAGATCCGTCTGCAAGGCGCTTTTATTATTTCCGCGCATTAATAATAATTGGAAACGAATTCGTTGGACAGAAAAAATAAGGGCTAGGTGATTTATAATTTTTGAAAGTGATGTAAGAGGCTCTCTACTCTAGCTTGGATAATTTGTTTTAAGGATTCAGGCTTCACGGATACCACATGAGTACCATATCTCATAAAATAGTCAGCTATAAACTCCTGTTCTCCTGGATTCCGGAATGGGGATTGGATGTTAAGAAAAACGAATCATTTTTATTTAAACGTTTTGAAAAAGGCGCTTGCTTGCAGTAAAGCTGTTCGGGATAAGAAGGGTATTCGTTTTTATAAAAAATTAGTTAATCGTTGGATTAGGCGATAACCCGGTTCAATCCTGTTCCTGTACTCATACCTTAAATGAAGACAGGGGAGGAAAAGAAGTATGCCCAATAGCGGTTCACTTTGTGTGCAGTTCTCAAGGATTATCGGGGGTCAACCCGGCTTTGCCGGCGGAAAATGCGTCTCGACAATAAATCGCAAGCGAATAAAAGCAACGATTTTGGGGAAAAGATTTAGCGTAACGTCTTCTTTTTCGTTCGAATCATTAAATGAAAGAACGGGCAAAGCGCTTTGTGTAGGCAGAGCGGCCTTCTTAGAGAAAGAAGTCAATCCATTCATTACGGCGATTCGTAAACAAGGAATCAAAGTGACGTCTGTCCGTAACGAATGGCTATTCGAGCGGCCCCGCTTAATTTATGTCAATATTGAAGTCGTGGAAAGACCGCTTGTTTTCGCCAGAAAAGTCAGGCGATCGCTAAATGCGATTCATGAAGGTTTCAAGCCTTAATGCTTGAAGCCTTTTTGTCTGGAAATGGATGACTGCAGCGTCTGCACTTGTCTGGACAATAAAAATAGGCTCACGTAAACTTGAACTAAACCTGATGTTTTCAGCAAATGCTATCACCGTCTATATAGTCTAAACCAAGCCAAGGAGGCGTTCACCATGCCGAATGCAGCAACTAACAACAACTATGAGATCAGCATGGAAAATATTCGGTCGATGCCGCCAATGAGTTATTTTGGAACGAAGATTCTGTTCGTGATCAGCGGAAGCCTGACCGTGAACTGTACGGCTCGTGATTATAAGCTGCAGGCTCATGATATCTTGATCCTGAACCGCAATGACAGGCATGAGATCTCAAGTCAGGAGGATAATATCGTCATTGTGCTGAGCCTGACGGCCCAGTTCTTTGCCCAGCATGATAAATCGTACTTCTCCTATCACTTCGACTGCTTCTCGCGAGAGATGGACCGCGGGCGCGAGCAAATGGTCGCCCTTCTGCGGCGTTATGTTGCCGAGATTATGATTGCCTACTCGCGAACAGGCGCGCTTCCGAACCTGGAGTTGCAGAGCAGCTTATTCCAAATGCTGCTGCTGCTGACTCGTTTCTTCAAGACCGAGGCTCCTGTGCGGGAAGGGAGTTCTCACGATGATGAACGGATTATGCGCATCATTCAGGAGATTGAGCAGCGCTACGACGAGCCGATTACCTTAAATGAGATCGCACAGAAGGAGTATTTATCGGTTTCTTACCTCTCTCGATATTTCAAGAAAATGACAGGGTTTGGATTCGTGCAGTACGTCAATCTGGTTCGGCTGAAGCATAGTCTTGATGATCTGCTGCATTCCACGGATTCGTTATCTCATATTGCGTTGAAGCATGGATTTGCCAGCTCGAAACACTTCAATGCCGTGTTTAAAGCGGCATACGGGATGTCCCCCGCTCAATATCGGAAGGAGCATTCGGAGCACCAGGACGATGCGCAGCCAGCGGCTAATCATGCTTCCGAGCCCAGAACGGTGCTGCAATCCCCAGATATTCTGGCGAAGCTTGCCCAGTACATTGAGACAGGGGAGCAGATCTCGGATATTAGCGAGGCTGTATTTGAGAGTCGCCAGATCGAGCTTGACCCCATGCGACAGGAGGAAGTGGCGGCTTCCACGCATGTTCTCTTCATCGGCCAGCTTAAGGAGCTCCTCAATGAGAATGTCAAAGAGCAGCTTCTCATGGCACAGCAGGAGCTCCGCATCCGTTATATCGGAGTTCGCAACCTGATCTTTGGCAAGACGCTGCTTCCTGAAGTGGAAACGGACGAGTTGGTGGCTACCTCTACGCCGTTCATGAATTCCGATCTGGCCCTCCAGTTCCTGCAAGATCATCATCTTCATCTCCTGATCCGCATCGAATACCAGGAGATTTCCTCGGATGAGAACAAGTATTTCGAGCTGCTGGACAAGTTTATCCGTCACTCGATTCAGATTTATGGACGCGATACCGTAGCGAAGTGGCGCTTCATGTATTATGAGCCTCCTGCCACGATTGCCTCCCCGGAAGAGCTTCGGCGGATATATCTTCGCCTTCAGTCTCTAGTGAAGAGCAGGGAAGAGCGATTGCAGGTGGGGACCTATCTTCCTTTTTCCGAACGAACAGGGACAACGACGACACAGCATGACTGGCAATTAAGCCACGGCGACGTTATTGACTTCATTGCCTACGAGGCGAATCCGAACGAAGTCGTGGATTTCGATAAATCGGCTGACGATGATTTCACCGAGACCCAGGACTATATCCTCTCCGTGACGTCCAAGCTGAAAGCTTATTTAAGGAAGCATCGCATGGAAAAATCGCTGTTTCTTATGTCTTGGAATACGTTGACCGGGAATACGAGGTATACGAACGGAACGTTTTTCCGCGGTGCCTTAGTGATGAGGGCGGTGATGGATATAAGCCGTGAGGTCGACGCGATCGGCTTCTGGATCAATACGGAGCAGCATGAGGAGGAGCGCCGTGCCCGCAATATCATCATTGACGGGCTGGAGCTGTTTCACTTTTTCAATGGGAAGAGACCTGCTTATTACGCTGTCATGTTCAAGGAACGTCTGCGAGGACGAATTATCGCCCAGGGGAAAGATTATGTGATGACGGAGCATGCCGATGGATACCAGCTCGCGCTATTGAACTGCAATAACTTCAATCCTCGCTTCTCGGTGGAAGAGCTGTTCCTAAGACAGCGGAAGAAGGAGATGCATATTCGCCTGCTCGGCATGAAGCCAGGTGCGTATCAGGTTCGCAAATTCCAATTCGACCGCGATCACGGGGCATTGTATTCGGAGTGGGGGAAGTTCAATAGCAAGCATGGCGTCGATCAGGAGATTATGAATTATGTCATCAACAGATCCACCCCTTCCTTGAAAGTCATTGACGAGCAGATGAGCGCTGATTGGTCCTTTTATGTGTACCTGGACATGAATGCCATTCACTTTTATGAGTTCCGTAAAATGTTCGATGATATGAACTAAATCACATTTGACGAAAGTGGGTGAAAATCTCCCCTTCGGTTTTGTCCAAACTTGAAGCTCATACAAGAAGAGGGCAAAAACGAAGGACATGGGAGTGCAAAAATAGGGCCGAATGTAACCGCTTTCCTTCCTATAATAAAGGCATGAAAACATGTTTCTTCACTGGCCGGTGATAAGCATCATGTTATAGGAGGGCAGAGGTCATGAAGACGGAACTATTTAGACGACTGGACGAGAAAAAAGAACGCATCATCGAGATTAGACGGTATCTGCATGCGCATCCGGAGCTTTCCTTCCAGGAGGAGAACACCGCGAAGTATATCGCTGAATTCTATACAGATAAGCCCTGTGTCGTTCGTGAGCATGTCGGCGGCAACGGGGTTGTTGTCACGATTGATAGTGGCAAGCCGGGCAAGACCTTGGCGATCCGCGCGGATTTCGACGCGCTTCCGATTACGGAGCAGACGGGACTTCCCTTTGCCTCGCAGAATCCGGGTGTCATGCACGCTTGCGGCCATGATGGGCATACGGCTTACATGCTTGTCCTTGCCGAGACGTTAATGGAGATGAAGGATCAGTTAGAGGGCAAGGTCGTTATTTTGCATCAACATGCGGAAGAAACACCGCCCGGCGGAGCGATTCATATGATTGAGGACGGCTGCCTGGATGGGGTGGATCATGTGCTCGGCATCCACGTCATGTCTACCATGGAGACGGGAGGAATCTTCTACCGGGAAGGTCCAATCCAGACGGGACGCGCCTACTTCAAGGTGAAGATTCATGGCAAAGGCGGCCATGGCTCCTCGCCGCATATGGCCAATGACGCCATTGTTGCCGCAAGTGAATTCGTATGCGCCGTGCAAACGATCGTAAGCCGCCGCTTGAATCCGTTTGATGTCGGCTCCATTACGATTGGCTCTTTCGACGGAAAAGGAAGCTTCAATGTCATTAAAGACGCAGTCGAGCTGGAAGGCGATGTTCGAGCGATGACGGAAGAGACCCGCAGCTTGATTGAACAGGAAATTCGCCGCATCTTATCCGGGCTTCAAGAAATGTTCGGGATCACGTATGAGCTTGATTACAAAAATGACTATCCGGTTCTCGTCAATGATCCGGCATTTACGGAATTCGTGGTGAAGTCGCTGGCTCAGAGCGGCATTCCCGAGGTCACTTCAATTGAACGGTGTGAACCGCAGCCGCCTTCCGAGGATTTCGCTTATTACGCGCAACAGCGTCCAAGCGTATTTTTCTATGTAGGCGCGATGCCTGACAATGGAGAGTATTACCCTCATCATCACCCTAAATTCGATATCAATGAAGACAGCTTGCAGATTGCCGCTAAAGCTATGGGTGCACTCGTTATAGACTACATGAAAGAGGGCGGAAGAGATGAAGACATCAACAGTTCCGTATAAAGGCAGCGATAAACTTATTGTAGGGATTGTGTTCGGGGTCATTACCTTCTGGCTCTTCGCGCAATCCATGGTGAATATCGTTCCTGACGTTCAGGCGGATCTCGGCATCTCTCTGGATACGCTGAATATCGCCATCAGCTTGACGGCCTTATTCTCGGGTATTTTTATCGTCGTTGCCGGCGGCATGGCGGACAGGTTCGGACGCATGAAGCTGACGTACATTGGGCTCATTCTTAGTATTATTGGTTCCTTATTGCTCATTCTCGCGCATGGTTCCGGGATGCTGATCGCAGGCCGGGTTATCCAAGGTCTGTCTGCAGCCTGCATCATGCCGGCAACGCTGGCTCTGATGAAGACGTACTTCGAGGGAGCAGATAGACAGCGGGCGTTAAGCTTCTGGTCCATCGGATCTTGGGGCGGCTCCGGGGTATGTTCCTTCGCCGGCGGCGCCATCGCAACGTATATGGGCTGGCGCTGGATCTTCGTCTTCTCCATCGTGTTCGCTCTGCTCGCGATGCTGCTTATCAAGGGTACGCCGGAGAGCAAGGTCGAACAATCGGGTAGCAAGGCACGCTTCGACTTCGGCGGATTAGTTACGTTCATAATTACGCTCGTTACCTTGAACCTGATCATTACGCGGGGCTCCTCCTTCGGCTGGACAAGCCCGATTACCTTGTCTTTGGCTGCCGTGTTCCTTGTATCGTCGTTCATTTTCTTCAAAATTGAGTTCCGTCATGCGAATGGATTCATTGACTTTTCTCTGTTCAAAAATAAAGCTTATACCGGGGCAACCGTGTCGAACTTCTTATTGAATGCCGCAGCAGGCACCTTGGTTGTCGCGAATACGTACGTTCAGATCGGGCGCGGCTTTACCGCCTTCGAATCCGGGCTATTGTCCCTTGGCTACTTGGTGTGTGTTCTCGTCATGATTCGTGTCGGCGAGAAGCTGCTGCAGAAGCACGGCTCACGCAAGCCAATGATTACGGGTTCACTCATTACGGCGATTGGGATTGCCTTGATGTCATTCACCTTTGTCCCAGGCTTTCTCTATACGCTGCTCGTCTTTGTCGGCTTCATGCTATTCGGTATCGGACTTGGCATGTACGCGACGCCATCGACGGATACGGCGGTCTCCAATGCGCCGGAGAGCAAGGTCGGTATTGCGTCCGGGATCTATAAAATGGCGAGCTCGCTTGGCGGTTCGTTCGGTGTCGCCATCTCCGCAAGCGTGTATGGGGTTATCGCTGCCGCCGGTAGTATAGAGCTGGCCGCCATGGTCGGGCTGTTAACGAACGTTGCATTCTGTGTCGTATCCTTACTGTCGGTCATTATCACGGCACCAAAGGGCAGCAAACAAGAGAATACAGTTCTCGCTCCGGCTGCAAAATAAGAATGCCGATTAGAGAGCTTGGAGGTTTGGGATTAGATTAGAGTTATATAGAGATTCACAGGAGGATATGAACATGCGTGACCTATTATTAGCGCTGCTCGATGCACGCAAGGATGAGATCATTGCGATTCGCAGACATCTGCATACCCATCCGGAGCTATCTTTCCAAGAGGAACAGACCGCGAAGTATATTCGCGACTTCTACCAGGGCAAAGAGGTGAAGCTGGATACGGAAGTCGGGAACGGGCACGGCATTATCGTCACGATTCAAGGCGGCAAGCCGGGCAAGACGATAGCGCTGCGGGCGGATTTCGATGCACTTCCGATTCAGGAAGAGACGGGTCTTCCCTTTGCTTCTGAAAATCCCGGCGTCATGCATGCTTGCGGCCACGATGGGCATACCGCTTACTTGCTCGTGCTGGCGGACTGCTTGATTCAGCTCAAGGATGAGCTTCCTGGCACGATCAAGATCATTCACCAGCATGCAGAGGAAACGCCTCCCGGGGGTGCGAAGAGCATCGTGGAGTCCGGCCTTCTTGATGACGTGGAGCATATCTTCGGCGTTCACGTCTTCCCTACGGGGGATGTTGGCGAAGTGATGTACCGGAGCGGCTTTGCAATGGCAGGCCGCAGCTACTTCAAGCTCGGCATTCAGGGCAAGGGCGGCCACGGCTCCTCGCCGCATATGGCCAATGACGCGATCGTCGCTGCCGCGCACTTCGTCACGACGGCGCAGACGATCATTAGCCGCCGCCTGAATCCATTCGATACCGGCGTCGTGACGATCGGCTCCTTCGACGGCAAAGGAAGCTTTAACGTCATCAAGGACTATGTCGAGCTTGAAGGCGATGTGCGTTACATGACGACAGAGACCCAAGCGTTGATCGATAAAGAGATTCACCGTATCGTAAGAGGGATTGAAGAGACATTCGGCGTCCAAGCGACCTTAACCTATACGGCCGATTATCCGCCGCTCTACAATCATCCCGAAGTGACCGCGAACGTCGTTCGGTACCTGGAGCAGGGAGTCGGCGATTATTTGACAGCTATCCATGAAGGCGATATGCTATCCGGGTCTGAGGACTTTGCGTACTATTTGGAAAAAATCCCGGGCTGCTTCTTCTACATTGGCTGCAAGCCGAAGAACGCGGAGGAGGTCTACTTCAACCACCATCCGAAGTTCGATATCGACGAAGACGGGCTGCTCGTGGCCGCGAAGTCGGTGGCGGAAGTGGTGTGCGGGTATTATGGGTTGAAGTGATGGAACAGGGTTAAAATAGAATAGCGTTGAAGGTATCCCCTCGTGGTTAACATCTTGAGATTGTTGGTAATAATGATCTCGGATGTTGGGCCGAGGGGATATTTGTTTCATTAAAACGTGTCCTTTGTATTTGGCTTCAAAGTAACTCTTGAAAATGTCCATGACAGCAAGTCTTTGAAGATGTTCTACTTGTTCTGAATGTATGAGTACTTGCCACAATTTTTAACAAAAAATGTTGCCAACTGTTGCTAGATCTTCACCTTGGATCTTCTATATATTTAAATGTATATGGAGATGAAAAATATGATTGGTATGAATATTCGTGTTTTGCGTAAAAAGCATAAAATGAGTCAGGAACAATTAGCTGAGAAGGTGAACGTATCACGACAGACCGTAGCAAAGTGGGAAAACGGGGATGCCTTGCCCGATATTTTTAAATGCAAGCTAATCGCTGATATTTTTCAAGTAACCCTGGATCAATTATCCCGTAATATGAGTGAAGAAGAGGCGAATCGGCTCGGTCCCAAGGGGAAGCAGTTCTTTGGTGTTGTGGAGGTAGGAGATCGGGGACAGATTGTGATTCCCAAACAGGCACGCGAAATGTATCAGATTCAAGCTGGTGATAAGCTGATTGTCTTGGGAGAGGATGCGACAAAAGGAATTGCTCTCTTGAAAAGTAATGATTTCATGGAATTTGTGGAGATGATCCAAAAGGCTGAGCGGGAGGTAGATGAATCGGAATGAGGAAAATTGTATTTTTTTCGATACCCGCACATGGTCATACCAATCCGACCATTCCGGTGGTAACCGAGTTAGTCAATAGAGGACATCAAGTTTGGTATTATTCTTTTCTCGAATTTCAGGGGGAAATAGAAGGTGCCGGTGCTGCATTTATTGCTTGTGATGAATTCTTGCCCCAGCTATCCCAAAAAGAATTGAATCGTAAGGTTGGCAAAGATTTTGCAGCATTGATTGAAATGGTCGCCGATACGACCATTGCTTTGGATGAAAAGGTATGTAAGGAATTAAGGGAGATTCAGCCGGATTGTATTGTATCCGACTCTTTATGCTTTTGGGGAAAATTATTTGCAAAAAAACTAGGAATTCCATATATTTGTTCGACTACTACCTTTGCTTTTAATCAGCATACAGCCAAACTGGTGAGGCGGGGTTTTATAGAATTATGGAGAATGATCGTGGGTTTGCCCCGAATTAACAAAAAAATTCAGTTGTTAAAGGATCATGGGTATGAGGTAGAGAATTTTGTATCGATTATTCAAAATAATAATGAAACGGACACCATTGTCTATACTGCGAAAGAATTCCAGCCGATGGCAAGTACCTTTTCCGAGCGATATGCTTTTGTCGGACCATCCATCAGGCAGTCTCCGCCGGTACAGAATAATAAAAAAGATAGAAAAAATAGAAAAATAATCTACATTTCCCTGGGGACTGTACTTAATCAAAATCAAGATTTTTACCAAAATCTTATCCGGGCATTTGCAGATACGGACTATGATGTTGTGATGTCAGTTGGTGAAAAAACTGAGATTTCTTCTCTTGGCAACATACCCGGAAATTTCACGGTGAAAAACTTCGTGGATCAGATATCGATATTACAGACAGCAGATGTATTTATTACCCATTGCGGCATGAATAGTGCGAATGAAAGCCTGTATTTTGGAGTTCCCATGGTTTTATTTCCGCAACATAGCGAACAAAGATTAGTGGCTGATCGGGTTGCTGAACTGGGTGCAGGATTAAAATTGAAAGGAAAGAAACCCAAATATTTGGCAACAGCGGTATCTGAGGTGTTGGCGAATCGGACATATCAGGAAAATGCGCAGAAACTGTCAGAAACTTTTCAGAATGCTGGCGGTGCAGTAGAAGCAGCCAATGTGATTTTAACTAAAATTCGAGAGAAATCTTAATGGTAAATCGTAAGAGGGATTGAAGAGACATTTGGCGTACAAGCGACCTTAACCTATACGGCTGATTATCCGCCGCTCTACAATCATCCGGAAGTGACCGCGAACGTCGTTCGGTATCTAGAGAAGGGAGTCGGCGATTATTTGACAGCTATCCATGAAGGCGATATGCTAGCCGGGTCTGAGGACTTTGCGTACTATTTGGAAAAAATCTCGGGCTGCTTCTTCTACATTGGCTGTAAGCCGAAGAACGCGGAGGAAGTCTACTTCAATCATCTTCCGAGGTTCGATATCGACGAGGACGGGTTGCTCGTGGCCGCGAAGTCGGTTGCGAAGTGGTGTGCGGGTATTTCTTTTACTTGCGCTACGGTTCTCCGTGTTGTTTGAAACTGCAAGTTTTAAGTCCATTCTTTAACGATGTCCCTTTTGAATCAAGAATAAACATAGACGCATCTTGTCCCATGAATATTTTATTTCCTGTATAAAAAGTTCTGAATTGAATATCCCTATACCCTATTTTAGTCATAATGTCGGTTAGCTCTTCTGGATTAAATCCGTTATGAACAATATCTGAAACTATTTTTTCATTTTTATTAAAATCTACGACGAGTAGATGTCCTCCTTCATCAAGAACATCAAATAATCTTGATAAAACTAATTCAACATCATGCATATGGAGTAGAACCTGAGCCATAAAAATATAGTCGGCATGTAAATCCGATATACTTTCCTTTTCAATATCAAAGCATAAGGTATCTACATTCTGAATATTAAAATCAGTTATTTTTTGCTTTATTTGCTTAATCATGTTTTGTGACGTATCCAGAAAAAGCATAGAATTAAACTCGTGTAACAAGTTCATTCCGACAAGACCAGTTCCACACCCAAAATCAATAGCATTCTTACTTTTAGCGTCAACTAAATAATTACGGATGGCATCTGATGATACCTTTGCAATTTGGATTCTTTCAGGAGTGTCATATATATTAGCTATCATTTCAAACTTATCAGTATTCCCCATTATTATCTCTCCAATCAGGATCTGGTTAATAAACAAACCTAAACACTAAAAAAACTGTCAGTTTAGGATACGATTCTGCAAATCATAATTCAACTAATTGCTTCGTTAGTTGAATAAGGACTACACATTGATTTTGACCGTCGTAAACTGTCATATGTGTCCGTCATTTCAAATACAAATGATGTTAATAGAAATTCTTTAATATGTTAATTAGTGCTTTCATTACTACGACTATCGACAAATAAGAACCAACCTGTTCGTGACTAATTCCCCTGTGTTTAGATTTACCCCACGGTTGCGAGGTTTACGGTCAGTAATGCCACGTTGCCCCTTTCGAGAGTAAAGGAAATAGGTCTCGTCAATTTCAACGATACCTTCAAAATGGTCAAAATCCATTTGTTTTAAGGCGTTTAACAGTTTGTGCCTCCAATAAAAAATCGTAACCCAAGTAACCCCTACGATTTCAGCCGATTTTCGAACCCTTGTTAAACTCCCGAATGTTTGTTCTTACATCAATTATATCAAGAATTTGGTTAAGTATCAAAAATCAACATTTAACAGAGTCTTTTCATTAAGTATATATTTTTCAGAAAAATTTTAGTATTATTTTTAATGGAATCCGAATAATAATTGTTCATTTAATATTTTCGTTCGGGTTTACAACGTCTTATACATTAATACAAAGTTTACATTTACTGTTATTGTCGTGTCGATGTATGGGAATGGGAATGGAGATAAGATGAAGAAGAACATTTATTTTAACCATGATGGCGGCGTTGATGATTTAATTTCGTTATTTTTGTTACTGCACATGGACAATGTGGAGTTGACGGGCGTGTCGGTCATTCCGGCGGATTGTTACTTGGAACCGGCTATGTTTGCCAGCCGTAAAATCATCGATCGGTTCGGCAACGGCGGTGTGGATGTAGCCGCATCGAATTCCCGCGGGAAAAATCCGTTCCCGAAGGACTGGCGCATGTATGCGTTCTATGTTGACGCCTTGCCGCTTCTTAACGAATCCGGTAAAGTGGTGACTCCTGTAGCGGACAAGCCGGCACATCTTCATATGATAGACACGCTGCGCGCAACGGAAGGCAAGACGACCTTGCTGTTCACAGGTCCGCTTACCGACCTTGCACGTGCATTAGATATCGATCCGACGATTGAAGAAAAGGTAGAGCGCCTGGTATGGATGGGCGGCACCTTCCGTGAAGCGGGCAATGTGCATGAGCCTGAGCATGACGGAACGGCAGAATGGAACGTATTCTGGGATCCGGAAGCGGCTGCGCGCGTATGGGACAGCGGAATCGAGATTGATCTGGTAGCACTGGAAAGCACGAATCAAGTACCGCTTACGCTCGATGTGCGTGAGCGCTGGGCAGCGGAACGCAAGCATATCGGCGTGGATTTCCTGGGCCAATGCTATGCGATGGTGCCGCCGCTTGTTCACTTCTCGACGAACTCGACCTACTATCTGTGGGATGTATTAACGACGGCGTTCGTCGGCAAGAGCGATCTGGTGAAGGTGCAGACGGTGAACAGCATCGTGATTACGGAGGGCGCAAGCCAAGGCCGTACCGTGGAAACGGCGGACGGACGCCCGGTCCATGTCGTCTATGACGTGAATCGTGACGCATTCTTTGATTACATTACTGAATTAGCGAAAAAAGCAACGGAGAGGGATTTGTAATGTCCGAGAAAAAGCGAGTCATTATTGATACCGACACAGCTGGCGACGATACGTTTGCTATTTTAACCGCGCTTCACTATTTTCAAGTCGAAGGCATTATGATTACCGGCGGCAATGTTCAGTTCGATCAGCAGGTGGAAAATGCGCTCTACACCGTGCAAGTCGCGGGAAAAAGCGGGCAAGTCCCTGTGTACAAAGGGCATGAGGGCCCAATCATGGGGATCGGGCAAAAGGAGCATCGTACGGTCGAGGATGTGCACGGCAAGGATGGAATGGGGGATTCATTTTTCGAAAAAGCGGTTCAATCTCCCGAAAAAGGGCATGCCGTCGACTTCTTGATTGATGCGGTTCACAACAATCCAGGAGAGATCCATCTTATTGCGATTGCGCCGTTAACGAATATTGCGATGGCGATTAAGAAGGACCCGACCATTGTGCCGAAAATTCCGTATCTCTATATTATGGGTGGAACGAACAATGCGCTCGGAAATATTACGCCGAGTGCGGAGTACAATTTCTACGTTGACCCGGAAGCCGCCAAAATCGTGCTTCATTCGGGGATTCCGATCACGATGGTCGGATGGGAAATGTGCACGCAATATTCCATCATGGACGATAACGACCATGAAGAGATTGAAGCGCTGGGAACGAAGGGCGCGAAGTTTTTCAAGGACGTCAATAAGGTCGTGATGAGATTCAATAAAACCGTTCATCGACTGAACGGCACGACACATCCGGATACGCTGCTCGCAGCCGTAGCGGCAGACGAGAAGATCATGACGAAGTCCAATCTGTATCACGTCGATGTGGAAACCATCGGTGAGCTGACAAGAGGCTACAGCCTCGTGGATATTAACAATCGTCTGGAACGCACGCGCAATGTTCGCGTCTGTGAAGCGATTGATCGAGATGCTTTTAAAGAGATGTTGTTGGACGTGTTGAACTCCATTAACTAATGACTGCCAATAGCCGCTTTTTCATAGAGATAGCACTAAAATAAAGAGCGGCCGTTTGCAGCCCTTTCGCTTTACATTCTGGGTCATTGGCATGATGAAGAAAGGATAGGTATATGCAATACATTTGGGGACTTCTAGGAATCTTAGGTATTTTTTTGATAGCATTTGCGTTTTCGAGAAATCGCAAAGCAATAAATCCGAGAACGGTGATTGGCGCGTTTGCGATTCAATTCATTTTTGCATTGATCGTGTTGAAGTGGGAATTCGGCAAGAAGATACTGAACTACTTGGCTGCGGTCGTGCAGAGCATCATCGATTCCACGAATGCGGGAATTCAGTTCTTGTTCGGCGGGATACTGGGTGCGGAAAAGGCGGGCTTTACGTTCGCGCTTCAGGTATTGCCGATTATTATCTTCTTCTGTTCCTTGATCGCGGTTCTGTACTATCTCGGCATTATGCAGTGGGCAACGAAAATCATTGGCGGATTTCTGGCGAAGGTGCTCAAAACGAGCGAAACGGAATCGATGTCAGCGGCTGCGAATATTTTCCTGGGGCCGACCGAAGCGCCGCTTGTGGTGAAGCCTTATATTGAGAAAATGACCAAGTCGGAGCTGTTCGCGGTGATGGTTGGCGGACTGGCGTGCGTCTCCGGTTCTGTTCTAGGCGGATACGCGATGCTTGGCGTTCCGATTGAATATTTGCTTGCAGCGGCATTCATGGGAGCGCCGGGCGGCTTGCTGCTGGCCAAAATTATTATGCCTGAAACCGATCATCAGCTTCGGGTGGAACGGGTTAGCATGGTAAAAGATACGGAGTCCCGAAATGTCATTGATGCCGCGGCGCGCGGTGCCTCGGACGGGCTCAAGATCGCTGCCGGCGTAGGTGCCATGCTGCTGGCATTTATATCGCTCATTTTCTTAGTGAACATGATCATTGGCTGGGTAGGCGGCGTGTTCGGAATTGAGGCGCTGACGCTGGAGCAAATTCTAGGCTACCTGTTCGCGCCGCTTGCCTTCCTGATTGGTGTTCCATGGAATGAAGCGCTGCAGGCGGGTTCCTTCATCGGTCAAAAATTCGTGCTGAACGAATTTGTAGCATACACTTCGTTTGCGCCTGAGATTGCTCATTTGTCTCCCAAAAGCGTCGTCGTCATCAGCTTCGCGCTCTGCGGCTTCGCCAATCTGGCTGCGATTGCACTCCTCATTGGAGGCTTGGGCGGGATTGCGCCTTCCAGAAGACAAGATCTTGCCGAGATGGGCTTCCGTGCGGTCATTGCCGCAACCTTGGCTAACCTGATGAGCGCGGCGATTGCCGGGATGCTCGTGTAGCAGCACCGACACCATAAAAGTAACAACTGAGGAAATAAAACAAACGCTTGGGCTATGATGAGCCCAAGCGTTTATTGTGTGCTACGTGAAAAGTGGAAGCTGATATCTTATTGTGCTTGTACGAATTCAGCCGATTTAATGCCGGCTTGGCGGCCGAAGATGATGATCTCGGAAACGGAGTTGCCGCCGATACGGTTTTGACCGTGCAAGCCGCCTGTAAGCTCGCCTGCTGCGAACAAGCCCGGAATAGGTTGGCCGTCTTTATTCAACACTTCGGTGTTCGTATTGATTTTCACGCCACCCATGGTGTAGTGAATCCCAGGGGCGATTTTGATTGCATAGTATGGCGCGCCGGACAAGTCGTTGTCCATCGCCGTTGTTCTGCCGAACTCGGCATCCTCTTTATTCTTCACTGCGCTGTTCCATGTATCCATCGTAGCTGTAAGCTGATCTGCCGGAACACCAATTTCTTGGGCTAAAGCCTCGATCGTATCGCCCTGAATGACAAAGCCCATTTTTTCATACTGCTCAATCGCTTTAGCGCGGGATTTAACGCCGGAATCAAATACAAGAATAGCCGATTTTTCAGGCAGCTTATTGATTGCCGCCGTGACATTGTCACGAGTGTCCAGCTCGTTGGTGAACCGTTTGCCCTCGCTAGACACCAGGATCGCACCTTCACCGCGGACCGCTTCCCCGATGAGATAGGAGTTGTCCTGCTGTACCGTAGGGTGAACCTGGATTTGATCCATATCTACCGTTACACCGCCGAGTTTTTCAATCATCTTAATGCCGTCGCCGGTGCTGCCTTCTTGGTTTGTTGTCACAAGACCTTTCAGATCGGAGCGAACCTCGGCAATCATATCCATGTTAGAGCCATAACCGCCGCTTGTCACAACGACAGCATCTGCGGCAATCGTTTTTTCATCGTTATTGTTGAAAAGGACCTTAACGCCGTTTACTTTGCCGTCCTTCTCTGTAATTTCCGTTACATTTGCATTGACGAAAAGAGGAATGTCTTTCTCTTGAACATTTTTCACCAAGCCGTTCACGAGATATTGACCAACCGCGGAGCCGTCTTCAGGACGGTGTGTGCGCTTCTCGTTCATACCGCCCGTAATCGTGATATTGTTCAAGCGAATTCCGATCGAATCAAGCCATTCGATGGCACTTGCGGAATTGTCAACGAAGAAACGAAGCATCTCTGTGTCGTTCGTGCCACGACCGCCTTTTAAAGTCTCTTCGTAAAATAGATCATTGTCATCCTCAATGCCTTGCTCTTTTTGGAACTTGGTCTGAGAAGCATTCATACCGGAGGATGATTTCATCGTATTGCCGCCGGCAAGCGGCATTTTTTCGAAAATAACCGGGTTCATGCCTTTTTCTTTGGCTTCAAGCGCGGCAGACATGCCTGCACCGCCTGCACCGACAATGATGATATCATATTTATCTTGTAATTGATCGATAGGTGTATAGTTGGCTTGAGAAGCACCCGACACGGCCTCCGTTTCTTGGGACTCCGCCGGTTTTTCATTGCCCTGACTCTCGTTTTGATTCTGCTTCCCGCCGCTACCGCATCCCGCGATCACGAGCATGAAAGAGAGAACGAGAATCAACGTTGCTGCTGCTTTCTTCTTCATGATAACAACCCCCGTTTTTCTATGATGTTAAGTACACTTCATTTTAATATAATATCGTTCCTATGCATAGTGATTTCTTTCACAATGTTTTGAATTTTCTGTGATCATGCATCTGGTTTCTAGGATGAGGCGTGCAAGGCGACAAATAACATTTCATGATAGCCCGTATCTTCCAAATACAGGGGTTATATGTTATCATAATTTTTCTGGAAAATTACGATATTACGATTTGGATGCGAGTACCTAAAATCCAACATTGGCTTATAAGGAGGATATCGTTCATGAAAAATGTATACGTTGTCCGGCATTGCCAGGCGGAAGGGCAAGCTTCGGACGCGCCGTTAACCGCAGCCGGTGTGGAGCAAGCGGACAAGCTTGCGGAATTTTTGACGGACAAACATATCGAACATATCATTTCAAGCCCTTATGAGAGAGCCTACCGTACCATAACGCCCTTCGCCGATCAACATGGCATGGCAATCGCTCTGGATGACAGATTGACGGAGAGGGTGCTGTCAGGCAACAATCATCCCGATTGGCGCGATATGCTTCGGAAGACATACGATGATTCAGAGTTATGTTATGAGGGCGGGGAGTCGAGCAATACGGCGATGAAGCGTGTCAGCAGCGTGATCACGGAAGCGCTGGAGAGCGGATACAACAACGTCGTCATCGTGTCGCACGGCAACCTGATATCGCTGCTGCTGAAGCATTTCGACGACCGGATCGGCATCAAGGAGTGGGAATCATTGTCCAATCCGGATGTATATCATCTAACATTTGACAAGGATGCGCCATCATCCATCGAATATGGACATAATGATGGTAAATGACATGGCTTATGGTGTGTTATAATGGATTTATGAGGGAAAGGCGGTGCTATCTGTGGGCATAAATCGTGAAGAATTAAAGCGATTGATTGATCATATCACCGAGCAAGATGCAGCAGAAGTTCTTGATTTTATTGGCTATCTGAATATGAAGCGAGAACGCGAGGCAATTCGTAATCTAGAGCATGCGAGCGTGACCAGCATGGAGTTCTGGGATAATCCCGTCGACGATGAGGTATGGAATGATGTATAAGCAGGGCGATGTGTTACTTATTCCTTTTCCATACACTGATTTAACGGCTACAAAGCAACGTCCCGTTCTTGTCATATCCAATACTACGTATAATGAAACCAAAAAGGACATTGTAGTTGCGGCGATTACTTCAAATTTGGCAGAGAAGGATTACTCCATCCTGATTACGGCTGAGGATCTTGATGAAGGACACTTAAAAATAGATTCAGCAGTTCGAGCGGATAAGATTTACACCTTTTCAAATCGCATTGTTATTAAAAAGTTTGGGCATATAAAGCCCCAAGTGTTTAGTAAAGTGAAAGAACAGATAGATGAATTAATTCATATATGATGCAGCTTTAACCTCCAGTAAAGGAGGTTTTTTCATATGGGCGTGTTTTAAAAAGAAGGGAGATAGCCATGATTATTCCATTAGGCCAATTTGAAATTACATCCGGTAAAGTCGTTGTCTCCGATCCTTGCTACGAATTGAAAGAGGATTCGATCATTATGGGTGCGCTGGATAATGTACGCAATGGAATGTGGGCCGCTCATGTACAGAAAACTGAGGTTCGAGATTGGGGCGAAGCTTGCGCCAAGCTCATTGCTTACCACATATCGGCTGCTGACAAGCCAGATGAACTCGAATGGGTGAAGTGTCATTTTATTGTCGGCGTGGATAGCGGTCAAGCGGGGATCTTTGATGTCAGCAAGTATCGAATTCCGGATTCCGAAGCGCAAGGGGCGGAGCCCGATACGGACAGCGACTGGTATTTATCCTGCTGCGATATCACGGAAAGCGATGAGGAAGCCGGTGTCATGGACGGTGGCGCGGTCTCGCATTCCGGCATTGGAGATGGAGGCTATGCGGCGTATTATGCTGTGAATGAACAGAATCAAATTATTGGAGTCAAGATTATTTTCATTAAAGATGCAGATCTGTAAGAGGCGGCAATGAATATGACGGGAGTACCGTCCAATGCTTGCTGTAGATGTTCAAGTTATACGGTTAAAGCCCAAGCATAAGATGTCCTGACGGTGATCGGACGTTATTATGCTTTTTTGTCATGTCTCAAGTTTAGTTTATAAGTCTCCATCGCTGATCATAGAATCGAAGTGTACCCTGAGTCGTACATTACACATGGGAGGAAATGAACATGACGAATGTGATGAAAGCCCGCCCGAAGCTGTATGTCATGGATAATGGCCGCATGAGCATGGACAAAAACTGGTTGATCGGCATGCATAATCCGGCTACGATTCTAAATCCGAATGCGGCGGCGGAGTTCGTGGAATTTCCGGTCTATACCGTATTGATCGATCATCCAGCAGGGAAGATTTTGTTCGATACGGCCTGCAATCCGAACGGGATGGGCAAGGAAGGGCGATGGCCCGAAATGATGCAGCTTGCGTTCCCTTGGGCAGCGAGTGAGGAATGTTATCTGCATAACCGGCTGGAGCAGTTGAATGTCTCGCCACGGGACATCAAGTATGTCGTGGCCTCTCATTTGCATCTCGATCATGCCGGATGCTTGGAGCTGTTCACGAACGCGACGATTATCGTTCACGAGGATGAGCTGAATGGCGCGCTGCAATCTTATGCCCGTAACAAAAAATTAGGATCCTACATATGGGCGGACATCGATGCCTGGATCAAAAATCATTTGCAGTGGAAAACGATTAAGCGTACAGAGGATGGTTTAGAGCTGGCCGAAGGCATTACCCTGCTGAACTTCGGAAGCGGCCATGCTTGGGGCATGCTGGGCTTGCATATCGAAATGCCGGAAACGGGCGGGATCATCCTCGCTTCCGATACCATTTATACGGCGGAGAGCTACGGCCCGCCTGTCAGGCCGCCGGGCATTATGTATGATTCGATCGGGTACCGGAATACCGTCGAAAGGATACGGACTTTTGCTGCCCGAACGAAATCCCAAGTGTGGTTCGGACACGATGCGAATCAATTCAAGGAGCTCCGCAAATCAACGGAAGGATACTATGAATAAGAAGGCAAAGGAAGGCTTTATCCTACTATGAGCAGGTTGTAAGCAGACGGTCTTTCACCCTGATGACAACTGACGACCTCCCCCATACGGTAAACAGTGAAAAAGGAGTTCATATTGTGATGAATTCTACACTGTAGACCGGAGGGGGTTTTTGTGTATTCCAGGGGAATGCCCTGTTCTCTTACTACAGTACGGACATCCCGCTTTACAAAATTGCGCAACTTGGTTCATAGGTCGGATGTTCTGACAAATGCTGCATATTATATAATCCCTTTATGCGACATTCGTTCAATGTAACAGAGTAGAAAACCGAACCGCTCGGAGAAGCTGAGGTAGGATCATATGAGTTGTTTGAGAAAATTGTTTTTTTGCATGTTAGCTATCGTTTTAAGTTTAGGAATCGGTCTCCCCAATGTGAGTGCTTCCCCGATCCGAGTCACTGTGGACGGGCATGATGTGGCGTTCCCGGATGAACCTCCGTATATGGATAAGAAATCCAACCGCACGATGGTTCCCGCCAAATTCGTATCCGAAAAGCTTGGCGCAAACGTAAAGTGGAACGAGGCATTGAAGCAAATCACTTTTTCGTATAAAAATGACATCGTCACTTTGGGGATTGGCGATAATCATGCGCAGGTGAATGGCGAGACGGTAACCTTCGGCGGGGGAGCGACGGTCCAAAACGGCCGCATGATGGTTCCGCTTCGCTTCATCAGTGAAGTGTTTCATGCCGATGTAGATTGGAAGCCGGAGCGCAATCAGGTCATCATCACCACCTCTGTACATAATGTTCCCAAAGGCACATGGATTTGGGATAGCCGCATCATCGAGAGGGATCCGGACAAGCTGATCAACTTTGCAAGCGATAATTATGTGACCTCCGTGTATCTTCAGATTGATGCCGATATCGCTCCGACGATATATCAAGACTTCATTCGCAGCGCCACAGAGAAGCGTATCAACGTGGAAGCCCTGGCGGGTCGTCCCGATTGGGCCTCCAAGTCGAAGCAGGATCAAATCAAAGAGTTTATTGCATGGGTCCAAAACTATAATGCCTCCGTTAAACCCGAAGAGCGGTTTGACGGTCTGCACTTTGATATTGAACCTTATCTGCTGCCCGAATGGAAGACCGATAATAAGGCGATCCTGGCAAGCTGGATGGACAATATGAGGCTGATTGAGCAGGAAACGAAAGGGAGCGGCATGAAAATTACGTTGGACGTTCCTTTTTGGCTGAATACCGTAAAGGTTCCCGGCACGGAGTACAGCTTCAGCGCATGGTTATTGGAGAAGTTCGACTGCCTGGTGATTATGGATTACCGCAATTTTGCCTTAGGCAAGAATGGGATTGTGGAAAACGCAAACGCGATGATGAGAGAAGCAGCGACGCTGAACAAGCAAGTCATCGTTGCTGTGGAGACCGCTAAAAATATGGAGAGCGATCGGACATCATTCTATGCCAAGAGTATCGAAGCGATGGAAAAAGAGCTGCAAGCCGCTCATCAAAAGCTGACTCGTCATTCAAGCTATGCCGGCTTTGCGATTCATGAATACAGGAGCTGGGCCGCGATGAAGTAAGCAAATTCGCGTAGTAGAAAAACACCTCTTCATTACCTAGAGCGGAAGCGTCAAGCAATAGCCGCCTAGCAGGAAGAGGTGTTCTCTGCATGAGTTGCGATGTTACGCGTTCTTTTCTCTGAAATATTCTTGATACTGGCTTGGTGTGACGTGGGCGTACTTTTTGAAAATGCTGATAAAGTACTTGTAGTCGCTAAATCCGATATCCTGCGCTATCGTATAGACTTTGTTATCGCCTGATTTCAATAACTCCATCGACTTGTGGATACGATAGCGGTTGAGGAACTCATTGAACGTATAGCTTGTCTCTGCCTTGAATTTCTGATTCAAGTAATAGGCGCTTAAGTCAAGCTGGTCCACGAGGTCATGGATGCTGATTTTTTTCGCATAATTCTCCTGTACATAGGCGATCATTTGGGATACATACTTCGATGTCTTCGTTTCTTTCTCCAAAAATTTGCTGTGCAGAATCTCTTCGGTTTCTTGCGGATGATTGGAAATGACTTCGTATTTGCGCAGAAGATCGACTTTTTCTTTGGCAGATTCCAGCGCTGCAATCAATTGGTCATCCTCTAATGGCTTCACAAGGAACTCGGTCACGCCTAATTGTAATGCTTGCTTGGCGAGATGAAATTCATTGTAGCCGGAAATGATAATGCTGCTAAAGGTATGCTTCCGCAGTCCTTCTCGAATCATGGCGATGCCATCCATAATCGGCATGTTGATATCCGTAATGACAATATCCGGCTCAAGCTCACAGATCTTGTCATAGCCATCCTGTCCGTTAAGCGCTTCTTCGATCACGATACAATCGTATTCCAGCCAATCAATGCTGAATCGTATTCCCCTGCGGATCATATCTTCATCTTCAACCAGCAGAACTTTAAACATCATTTTCCCTCCATTCGTAAGGAATTGTCAGTGTCACACAGGTGCCTTTTCCTTGCGTGCTGGTGATGTGGATGCCGGAGTCCTCGCCATAGAGAAGCACCAGACGGCGATGAACATTATACAGCCCGATATGTTGCGTCGTGTTATTTTGACTTTGCAACAGTTGGTTGACCTTCTGCAGCGTCTCTTCATCCATGCCTTGACCGTTGTCGCAGACCTCCAGCATCAGCTTGCCGGCAGAAGGGTAGATCCGAATGTCAATGAGCACATTGGTTTGGTTCCGATAGCCATATTTGATAGCGTTTTCAATGATGGGCTGAAGCACAAGCTTGGGGACATATATATCATGGGTTTCCTCCGCTACGGAGATTCGGTACTCCAGCCGTTCATTGAACCGAATGTGCTGCAGCTTCAAATAATCCCGCACATAATTCATATCATCCTTCAGCTGGACGCTGCGATCAGGCCCGATGCTGTATCGAAGCAGTCTGGATAGCAGCATGACAATTTCCTGCGCTTGCTTGACGTCAATCTTAATCGCATAGCGCAACGTCTCCAGCACGTTGAATATAAAATGCGGATGAAATTGGGATTGCAGCTGCTTCACTTCAATAATGGTGCGGAGCTCGGACAGCTCTTTATTTTTCTCCATCAAATCCTTTAACCGATCCAGCATCGCGTTATACTCATCGCCGAGAATTTCGAATTCGTCATTCGTCTGGATATCGACATAGCCATTGAAGTTCCCCTCGCGCAGCTGTGCCAAAGCCAGAATTAATTTCTCGATCGACTCGGAATTGCGGGCAGACATTTTGTTCGACAAGAAATGAATGATAACCCATAACAGCAGGCTGGCCGCAAGGACAAAGACAGACACCGTATAGTAGGTGTAATGCTCGGATTTGTAGGAGTTGAGTGTGAGCACTTGAATGGGCGTGTCTGGTATCCATTTGGAATACATATAGTACTTGCCGCCGTGCAACAGAACATGTCCTTGATTGTCCAGCTTAGGGCTGAATTTGTTCAGGACGCCTTTGGTGACATTGCTGGTTGTGGCAATGATCGTGTTATGTTCATCGGTGATGATCGCAATTTCATTATTTTGTTCAAAAATAAGCTTCTGCATATCGGATTCATACAGTTGATAGACGATATAGCCTATCGTTTGCTTGTCCTTGACAATCGCTTTGCCGAACGTATAGCTCGTATCGCGATCATGGGAGTAACGAAAGCTGTTCATCTCGGTCAGTGTGTCGTCCGGTCTCTGATGAATCCGGTTAATGAGATTGCCGAAGGCAAAGCTGGCGTATAGTGCATCCGGCGACTCGGTGCTAGCCCGGAAGATGCCATTCGTATCGACGATATGGAAAATACTCTTCACCTTCTGGTGACTGTTGAATTCATAAAATTCGGAGTACACATGTTCACTGCCCAGATGGGTGGTCATATAGTTCATCACAGCAGGCGAGGCGGCCATGCGATTGATTTCTTCGTAGTACTGTTGAAATACCTCTGCCATGGACTGACTGATGGATTGGGCAGCCTCCGTTGTTTTTTGCGTCAGATTCATTCTTCCATTAATGATGGTGAAAATGAAAAACAAGACGATTAAAATGGCAAACGGAATAATCGTATAGAGTCGAAATAAGTGACGGGTTGACTCTTTGAAGTTCCGAATCTTTTTCTGTTCCATGTCATCCCCCTCCACCTATGATAGCCCTTCACTTCTTATTATAAGGACTTGCCGTTCATAGCTGATCATCCAAATACAACCAAGCCGGCCCTTAGTACAGGTACCGACTTGGATGTGTATATTTAGATTCGATGCCGAGTTACTTTCGGTATCACTTCGTGATCAAAAGCGACCTCTTAGAGCGAGAGTTCTTTTTGTCCTGAGAGCCTCAGGAACACCAGCAGCGATACGACCGTAATGATGGTAAGGATCGTGGACAGCGCTGCGGCCACGCCATAGTTCCCGCGTATGACCTCGGTATAGATAGCCACCGTAACGGTCTTCGTCTTGCCTGTATATAAGATGATAGAGGTGCTTAATTCCGTAATGATCGTAATCCAGCTCAATATCGCTCCGGACACGACGCCTGCCAGCATCATCGGCAGAGTAATCTTGAAGAACGTTTTCATCTTGGAAGCGCCCAAGCTGATCGCGGCTTCTTCAATCCCATCGCTAATCTGATGCAAAATGGCTGCACTTGATCGAATCGTATAAGGCAGGCGCCGAATGACGAACGAGATAATCATGATTAGTGCGGTTCCGCTTAGTATCAGTGGCTTATTGTTGAATGTAATCAACAAGGCAATCCCTAGGATAGAACCAGGTACGATATAAGGGAACATCGTGAAAATATCAAGTGTGTTCGTCAACGCATTCTTCCGGCGAACGGTTACATAAGCGATGAGTATCGCCAGCAGGATAATGACGACCAGCGAGATGATGGCCAGGAAGAACGTGTTCGTAATGACGCTGCCAATATTATTGAAGGCATCCCGATAGCTTTGCAGCGAGTATCCGTCAACGAAGATTCGGCCGTTCGATTTCTGGAAAGAAGTATAGATGACGTACAACTGCGGCAATAGCGCGATAAACGTATACAGATAGATGACGGCATGTGCCACAATATTGCCGATTCCTTTTTTCTTCTTGGCTTCAATCGGATGCAACGCACTCATCGTGAACGAGTTCCGATGGGAGATATATTTCTGCATCAGGAAGATAGCGGTTGCGAACAATACGACAATGACGCTGATTGCGGCTGCAAATCCGTCGTCACCGCCGACCTCACTGATGAATTCATTAAAGATCAAGACAGGAACGGTCTTGTATCCTTCCCCAATCAGCATTGGCGTACCGAAATCGGCAAGCGCCCGCATGAATACGAGCAGACCGCCGGCGAGCAAGGTTGGCGTAATGAGCGGAAGCAGCACCTTGCGCATTTTGGTGAAGCCTTTATAGCCCATGCTCTCGGCAGCTTCCATCAGCGATTGGTCGACATTTTTCAGCGCCCCGGATACATACATGAAGATGAGAGGCACCATTTGCAAGGTCAAGACTACTAAAATCCCCGTAAATCCATATATGTCAGGCATCGTAATCCCAAATGTGTTGCTGACGAAGCGGGTAATGACGCCGTTTCTCCCAAGCAGCAAGATCCAGGAGTAAGCTCCAATGAATGGGGCCGACATCGACGAGATCAGAATTAAAATCCGTATGGTTGAATTCCCTTTAATCTTAACGGTGGCCATGATATAGGCCAGCGGTGTTGCAATAATGGCCGCTAGGGCAGTTACACAGACGGTAACTTTTATACTGTTGAATAGTGCATTTAAATAGTAAGGCTTACTGAAAAACTTCACAAAATAAGCGAATGAAAACTCACCTGTCGTGCCGTTGTACACGCTCTTGACCAGCATCGTAAATAATGGCAGGGCCAGAAAAAGAATATAGAATAGAAAGATCAGGAACGAGATGTTAGTCCAGACGTCAAATCGTTTGTGCGTCCCCTTCATAGCTGACCGCCCCTTGTATAATTCAATTCACCTGTAGCATCGTACACATTGATTTTATCCGTCTTCACTTTCAAATAAATGACTTGGCCAGGCTCCAGGATTTGTGAGGTTTTCGACTCCTGTGTAATCTCTACGCGCTGACCGGATTCCAGATCGACGAAGTAATGCGTGTTCTGTCCGAGGAATACGCTGTGCACAATGGTCGCCTTCAAGCCGGATTGATCCTCGGTCATGATGAATTCTTCCGGCCGAACCGAGATTTGGACGTCAAGCTCGGCTTGCTTATTCGATGCTGGCACTTGAATGTTAGAGAGCTCTTCCGAATAACTTGAACCGATATGCAGTTGATAGCTGCCTGCTTCTCGCGACAAGCTTCCTTCGATAATGTTCGTGCGTCCGATGAAGGTAGCAACGAATACGTTCGCAGGACGTTGATAGATTTCTTGAGGCGTGCCCAGATGCTGAATGATGCCTGATTTCATTACCGCAATGCGATCGGATACGGCCATCGCTTCTTCCTGATCATGCGTGACGTAGACGGTGGTAATGCCGACTTCTCGTTGAATGTCTTTGATCGCGTTCCGCATATCGACCCGCAGCTTCGCATCCAGATTGGACAGCGGCTCATCCATCAGCAGCACATCCGGCCGGATAACAATCGCTCTCGCTAGGGCAACGCGCTGCTGCTGGCCGCCGGACAGGTTCTTCGGCATGCGGTCCTTGTATTGTTCGATTTGCACGACCTGCAAGATTTCATCCACTTTGGAGCTAATCTCCGCTTTGGATAATTTTCGATTCTCCAGCCCGAATGCGATATTTCCTTTGACCGTGAGGTGAGGGAAGATGGCATAGTTCTGGAAGACCATTCCGATATTCCGCTTACCCGGTTCGACCTGATTAATGACACGCTCGTTAAAGTTAATCGTTCCGCCTTCAATGCTGTTGAAGCCGGCAATCATGCGCAGCAGTGTAGTCTTGCCGCATCCCGAAGGACCAAGAAGGGTGAAGAATTCACCCTTCTTAATCTCCAGGGACAACTCAGGAATGACGGTGGTATCGCCATATTTTTTTATTAGGTCTTTGATTGTTATTGTCACGCTCATTGTTGTCACCTAACCTTTTAGAGGTAGTCAAAAAGTCCGCTTTTGAGCTCGATGCTACTCTTCTCGGTGCTGAAAACCGGACTTTTTGACACGCTATTATAGTTTATCTGATGCTTGTGAACAGATTGATATACTGCTCGATGATTTCGGATTTATGCTCACTAACATAGTCCGTATCTTCATCGATCATGTGGATGTCGGCAAGTGGCGTCATGTAGTCTCCAAGCTGCGCATCGATACGAAGCGGCCGGTTCGTCAGTTCCGTGCCGAATGCGTCTTGCGCTTCTTTGGATAGGATGAAGTCGATGAACTTCTTGGCATTGTCCATGTGCGGCGCGTCTTTAATAATAGCGGATGCAGCATCCAGGAATACGGCGCCTTCCTTTGGATACACGACTTCTACAGGTGCACCGTTGCGGACATAGGTGCTGGACGGATCTTCATAAGTTAAGCCGACAACATATTCACCGTCAGCCACGCTCTTATGAACGGCGCCGGAACCGCTTGCAACTTTACCATCCAGGTTCATGATCAATTTGGCAACATAGTCCCAGCCTTCTTGACTCTCATAATCGCCGCCCATTGCCTTCAGCATATTGGTGAGTTGGGCGAAGGCGGAGCTGGAGCTTGCCGGGTCGGCAGATGCAATTTTCCCTTTCAGCTGCGGATTCAGCAAATCTTCATAGCTTTCAATTTTGATATCGCCGATGAGGTTCTTATTTACGAGCAGCACGCTTCCGTCTGAAATGTAAGGCGTGGCGAAGCCCGTCGTATTGCGGTGGCCTTCAAGTAAATATTGATCTTCCGGCGATACGTAAGGCTCGTAGAGGTCGGCATTTTCACGGTAACCCGCCATGGAGCCGCCGAACATCACGTCTGCGTACGGGTTATTCTTTTCCGATTGTAAACGCTTAATAATTTCGCCTGTTCCAGCCGTTACAAGCTCAACCGTAATCCCTGTTTTCTTTTCGAACATTGGAATGATGGTCTTGATGATCTCTTCGCTATTCGGACTGTAGATGACGAGTTTATTGGATGATGCTGCATCCGACTCGCTATTTCCACAACCACTAAGCGCCCCGACAACTAGCATGCAAGCTAACAGCAACATAGAAAACCTTTTCATATTTATTCCCCCTGAACGAAAATCGTTTAGTTGCAACTTCATTGTAGCAAGACTGGTACCGCTTACAGAATCCCACGATCCGAAAACATTGTCTAAAATTCGCAAGTGATCTTTGAATATAAAAGGTTAATAAACAGGTTATTTTCAAAGAGTTGGTAAATCGTAAAGAAAAGCCGTGGAATTGGGATTTCTTCAGGAGGGAACATCCGGTTGAAGGGGATTGGGTTTTCCTAGAAGACAGAGACCTTATGAAGAGTGGTCTCTTTATCTCTTCGGAATCGAACCATCAAGGAATACCCATGAAAAAAATCTAATGGGGGAACATTCTGCTTTTACTCCAATCATAATCAGGTAGTGATGTGTAAATGGAGGAGCAGCGGATCTGGTGACTTGCATATAGGAATTAAGGAGGCTTACCGTTCTGGCGGACAATTGAAAGAACAAAGGAATTAACCTCGCAAAAAGCTTTTATCAAACAGAAAGGAAATAAAAGCGGTCACGCTGCTTCTTGCTTTGTGATAGAATTCCGAATCCCCAAATAAATTATGCTGCTAGAGGCCAAAATTTAAAAATCTTATCGGATGAGCTTCCGAAAGTCCCGCCTTCTAAGGCGAGCGGATTGGCGGAAGTGATGGAAAGCTATAGCGGGCAGAAGGTCAGGCAAAAATAAAAAAGAGGGGCAGCCCCCTCTTTTCGAACTCTATCATCTCTATATTGGCCCTTATTCGGCCGTCTTCATGCCTCCGTACCTGCAAACTTCTCGAATAGATTGTTCAGCAGAACAAAGGTCTGTTCATAGGTGAGCACTCCGTCCGGATTGAATTTCTGTCCGTCCGCTCCGACAAACAGCGCATGCGCATTCATAAGCAGCGTTGCAGCCTGCTGGCGTGTAATGCTGCCGGATGGCGTGAACTTCGTCTTGGAGGTTCCGTTCATGAGCCCATTGTTGTACGCTTTGGCGATGTCTGCGTTCTTCGTATCCTGGAAGGGCGCTGTCCCTTGAGCAAGCGGCGTGGCCAACATATTTTCGCAGAGCTTCACCGTTAACTTGGCAAAATCGCTCCTTGTAATGGGCGACTGGTAAGCATGATCGTAGTTCAGCGGAATGATGCCGTTGCTCTTCGCTTGTTGATAGCCGGGCAAGGCCCATGAACTGACGGCATCGCCCTTGGCGGGCTCCCGGACCTCCACCTCGATCCAACTGCCTTCCTGGATTCGATGACGACATAGCTTGTTCCTTAATCCATACCTGGTATTATTCTTCCGCCATTATATAATCTCTGTCGTAATTTAGTCCCTGGCCATCTGGGTCCCCGCTGGAAGCCATAAATTCTTTGTCGAAAGATAAAGGAAAATGCAGGATTAAAGCGAATTCTTGTACCTGTCTCATAATCCTATTGTAAACAGACGGGGGACACTCGGTATGAAATGGCTTGGGGTGTACATGTTCGCGGTGGAGAGAGTGAGACTTGGATGATGTCACTCATCGGGAGGAGCCCATTTTTGTAAAAAGTGACGGAGCAATTTTTTGCGGGCTCTCGCCAAACGTTGGGTGAGGACGGGTTCGGTTAATTGCAGCTCTTGGCAAATTTGCCGGTAAGATTTGTTTTCGATATAGAACAGCATCAGTATGGTGCGGTAATCCTCTTTGAGCTCGGCTAACGCTTGGTGAAGCAGTTCGTCTCTTACTTTGGTTTCTACGGCGCTGGCCACGCTTACCTCATGTGATGCCTTGGCATCCATATACGCATGCGCTAGCTTTGCAATTTTACGGTTTTTGTTTTTTTTTCGCAGCCAATCCAGTGCGGTAGTCCGTGCGACTTGCTTCACCCACCCCGGAATATTGATGTCGGATTGCAGGTGGGGACCTTGCATCGATGCCTTAAGGAAAGCCTCTTGAATAATATCCTCGGTAAGGGAACGATCATGTGTCTTGAAATATATGTCCTTGTACACGAATTGATAGAAGGAACGATATACCCATTGTTGCGTGGCAGGATCTAGGCTGGCAAATGGGCTTCGCAACAGATAATACCACTGTTCCATAAAACCCCCCCTTATTGCCAATTCTCCTTATTTTTCGAATTTTAGCTGCGGATAGACGCAGACTATCTAATCGCAGTATACAACAAAAAACGGAAAAAATCTTAATATTTACATAGTTTCTTTATTGTAGTCAATATTTTTGTTTGATAAAAATAGTAGAAAATTTTGGAGATTCAGCGTTAGTTTTTGCTAAATTCCAACGTTATATAAGTAAGTTGTTGAACAATGGCTGGACTGACGGGTGTGCTGACGAGATAGGTCATTGATCGCAACAGGCTTGCAATGAAAGGGGGGAAAGCTCGAACCGAGTAGATTGGCCGAATTAAAATATGAAAATAAAAGGAGGAATTTGTAATGAAGAAGAAGCTTGCTATTCTATTTGCGTCGCTCTTGCTCCTTGTGTCAGCCAGTCCAATGTATGCTGCAGGTCATAGCGGTCATGATCACAATAGCGCAGCAGTCAACAGTAGCTTAGAAGTAAAGCTGAAGATGCCTGGACAGGCTGCGCCTTATGTCGGGGAGGCCATTGTTGAATATGATAGACCGGCTTTCAGAATGGCCGATATTACCGTCAATGTCACCTCTCCTGTCGATCAGAAATGGCGCTCTACGTACCAAAACTATGCAAATGAAGTCAATCGAGTGGTTGCTCGTGCCGGCACGGCCTTGAAGGAGCAATTCGGCATCAACTTCTTGTCCGTGGCTCAACCTGTATGGCAGTCTTCTTCAACCACCAGTTCCGGATTATTGAACGATGCGCGGAACAAACACGGTTTGACTTACAACGGCAATCAGAAGGCGGATATTATGATTGCGTTCTCGGGCCTCAAACCTAGCGATAATTCCAATATTGCGGGGATCGCAACGCTTAGCAGTCCTTACTCCACCATTTTTGACAACGGGTATAGTACCAATGCGGAGACGACACAGCATGAAGCGGGGCATATGTATGGTCTGCACCACGATGAAGAAGAGAGAAGTTCGGTTTATGACGGAAAGAATTGCGTGATGACGGCCGTTGGCTTTGGGTTTATCGATCGGTTCTGCAAAGGGCATCATGCCGATTGGTATGCTGCTAGGAACATGTATTAATAGGAGGCGGTAACGATTCTTCCTTCTCAATTCATAGAATTGGGAAGGAAGTTCTTATCATAAGGGGGTGTGCTGATGCACTTTAAAGGAAAAAAGATCGTTTTTTGTCTTTTTGTTTTTCTGTTCAGCTTTGTGATCATCAGTTGTTCGGCCAAGTCTGACTTTTCGCTGATTCAGGTAAATGGCGAGATCATTTCCCATGAGGAGATTCAAAATGTGTTACAGCGCTATGAAGATAAAGGGGAATTCATCAAGGTCTCCGAAGAAGACGTCGTGAATAGCGCAATTGAAGAGGTTCTTGTGCTCCAGGAAGCCGGTAAATTAGGAATTACGGTGGATGAAGCCGAGTTAGATCATAAAATGGATGCTTTAAAAAACATGAATCAGAACTTGTTCTACGATCTGGCCGTCAAGCAATACGGGGATATCGACAACTATAGAGAGGCATTAAAGCTACGAATGCTGTATCAAGGGACGAGGGACAAAATCATGTCTGATTATGTAAAAGACAATCCCATTGATGTCGAGCTTGTTAAAGCGGAAATGGTATCCGAAGGGGTAATTCAAGATAAAAGCGAGTATGATAAAGAAGAAAATCGCGCTTTAGTCAGTCAATTTACTCATAGCTATGTCCTGAAGAAAGGAAAAGAGCACTTTGATGAATGGGTTCATTCCTTAGTGGGAAATGCGAATATTGAATATGTATATCGATAATCCCCGTTTACTGCGGGGTATTTTTACGAGGACAGGGGGATATGAATGGGGAAATTATGGGGTGCTCTCATGACGGGCATCGTCATTCTCAACGGATGCTCCTATTCGCCATCGAATCATGATCTGCCAGGTCAGACGGGAACCGCTTCAAATCATGACGCCATTGGTGAGACAAAACAAGCGTCGAGCGAACCGGAAGCTCAAGATGATGAGATTTTCTGGAGCCATAAAGAAATTCGCAACCTGCAGCGGTTGGATAAGTTTATGGAGAACGTGAATCACAAAATAAAGGATGAAATCAAGGTTCTAGCGAGCACCAAAGAAGGCGGAGTCATCCGAACGAATCTCGCATTCGATGGCAATGCCATTCAAGTCACCGTGAACGGCACGCAAGAAACTTATGATCGGATATCGGTTGAGGAACGGTTCAGTGCACATTATAACGGGACTTTCATTGAATACTGGGTTAGCCGAAAAGATGATGAGAGCAACAAAAAGCTCATTCTCCAAATTCATCCCGATCTTCAGCGCAGCCAATAATTCCCTTTACATCGCTGACATTTTCCAACATACTGAGAATAGAAGGAAGCGGGATGTGCTTGCTTCTCATCTAGACAAGCTATTTAGGGGAGTGATCCGATGTTAAGCGACAAGCTGCTTGCGAAGTTGAACGATCAAATGAATTATGAATTTTATTCTTCCCAGGTGTACCTGGCGATGGCGGCTTATTGTTCGTCGGAGAGCTTTGACGGGTTCGCGAACTTTTTCATCGTGCAGTCGGAGGAAGAGAAATTCCACGGGATGAAAATTTACCACTTTATCAATGCATTGGGCAAACGGGCCATTGTCAGCGGCATGGACCATCCGCAGAATGAGTACGGCTCCTTGCTGGACGCCTTCGAGCATTCCTATGAGCATGAACAGACGGTGACCAAGCGAATCTATGAATTGTCGGATATCGCGTGGGATGAGCGGGAGCATGCGACAATCAATTTCCTCAAATGGTTCATTGACGAGCAGGTAGAGGAAGAAGCGACCTTCGACAGCATCATTCAGAAGCTGCGCCGCATTGATAATGATAGCAATGCCTTCTATATGCTCGATGCCGAGCTCGCGAAGCGCACCTTCACGCCGCCGGCCGGCGAAGCGTAAGCTGCATTCACAACAAGAAGCTGCTTTCCCTGAACAAGTTCATGGGAAAGCGGCTTTTTTGCTGTGCCCGGCCCCAACCTCTCATGGAACCCACTATCTTCTTGGCAGCGCAATTCGGAATATCGTGCCATGCCCGCCGGCTGTGCTCTCCAGTCCGCCATCCAACACATCCAAGCGAATCCTGCCCCGGTGCTTCTCGACAATATGCTTGGCAATCGTCAGACCGAGCCCACTTCCTCCATCGCTTCTCCGGGATTGATCGCCGCGGACGAAGGCATCGAATATTTTGTCCTGCAGCTCCGGCGCGATGCCGATGCCGTTATCGGCGATGTCCGACACCTCGGTCGTAAGCGGATAGTCCGGGAGCTCCAGCTTGGACAGCTCGAACACATCCTCGATCAAGGCCGCCACGAGCTGTGTTTTATCTTGAATTAGGTCCAACGTTTTTTGCTTCTTGTCTTCATCATGAATGAGCCCCAACTGCAATGCTTCCACGTAGCCATGGATCGTGGGAATCGGCGTTTTCAGATCATGGGAAATGACAAGCATCCGCTGCTTGTTGGCCTCCAGCCTTTTCTTCTCCTGCTCGGTCTTCTCCAGCCGCTCTGAGGTCACTTATAGCCACTGCATTTCGCGGGTAGTGTTGCAGCCTTTACGCTTATTGGGAAAATGGATTCGGGCGGGGAGGAAGATTACGTGTCGGAATGGCACATTGATTCTTGTGGAACCGGTGTGCAGTGACCATTAACCGACACGGGCCGAGGAAGGCTTTTCCTTTCCCCTACAAGCTATTCAACTCCACCACGTCCCCGTTAGCAGCCTTTACGCCATAGTGACAATCCAGCTTGCCGCACAGCAAATACTTGTTCCGCTGCGGATCATACACATAGACAGGCGTTAATTCGAGGCGGCCCTTGAGTTTGTCGAAAGCCTCCTCGTGGCTGACGGCAACCTTTTCTTCGAGCTGGAATTCATCGAACATGGAGAGCAGCGGCGCGTTATCCATATAATTGATGACCTTGTAGCGATGAGGATCGATGAACAGGAGCAGCTTCCGCTGAAAGATCCGATTGCTTGGCGTGCTCTGTCTCAATATGGCTTGGATGTATCCTCTTTCCCGCTGCAAGCTTTTGAGGATCCACTGCCCGGAATCCTGCGGATAGAGCTGGGGCAATGCAGCTTCGACAGCGTCAATGCACTTGGCTTGTTCCGCCTCCGTAATTGGCAAGGATTCGGGATGCGGCTCACGGGATTCCGCTTGTTCCAGCGTGACGGTCTCGTGCAGAACGATCTCGATTCTTTCCAAAGGCTCCGGTTCCGTCGTCGGCTGCTCCCAGGTCATAAGCTTCTCGATATTCACGCTCATTGCTGCACCTCTGTTGATCTCGAACGGGATGGCGGTTACGCCGTCATTGGCAATATAGATTTCCTCCAGACCGTACACCGGAATAATCCGCCGCTCCTCCAGCAAGGGAAGCTCCAGCAGCTTCAATTGCTTCCTCGCCAGCAGCTCCACCGCTTCCAGCGTAAGCGTATAGTCCGCTTCTTGCAGAAGGGAACGGTCCGGGAATGTTCCGTACACACTGTAAAAGGTGAGCTTGCCCTCCGTGTCGAACTGAAGCTCGGCCCGCCCGCCGGGAGAGAGGGGCACGCCGTCGATGCATTCGGTAAAGTGATATTCCCCTTCCTGTTCCTTATCCAGACAGAACTGCTTGCCATACGCGATCCCGGCTTCCGCTTCAATCCACCGGATGACCTCATTCAAGCCGGCCTGTTGGAATGGCCTCCCCGTTGCCAATGACTTCCCGCCCACAAAAATAACGCTTATATATTGGCGGGTATGCAAATTTACCGTAATGACGGCAGTTCCCTCCGGATTGCTATCTTCCTCCCATTCCGTGATGTGAGAAGGGAACCATTCCATGCTGAGAAAATAGTTGGTCTCGTTCAGCAGCGTGACTTTGCGGTACAATTGATGGGAATGCAGGTCATAGTTGTCCAATCCGAATTTGAGCTGCGCGGAATCAATCCATTCCTTGATTCGCTTATCCATTGCGGGGCCCTCCGATAATCTTTGTTGCTTTCATCATACCATTCCGAATCGGTGAACATGAAGCAGCGGCAGACGAGGGAGCCTGCTTGTTATGACAGGGTTCCTGTTTTCTGGGAAATGATGACTTCGTGTTAGACGGAATACAGGGCACGGTTTATACTAAATTCGAAAGCCAAGAACCTATTCGCGGAGGAGAAACGAGGCCGATATGGACAAGCCTAAAATATTGATCGTCGAAGACGAAGAGAAAATTGCCCGCGTGCTGGAGCTGGAGCTGACGTATGAAGGGTATGAGGTAGGCAAGGCACTGGACGGCCTGGAGGGGTTCCGGCTGTTCCAGGAGCAGTCCTGGGACCTGATATTGCTGGATGTGATGCTGCCCGGCATTAGCGGAATCGAGCTGCTGCGCCGTATCCGTTCCCATGATCCGCATACGATGGTCGTGATGCTGACCGCGAAGGACTCCGTGGAGGATAAAGTATCGGGCCTTGATCTCGGGGCCAATGACTATGTGACGAAGCCGTTTCAGATGGAGGAACTGCTGGCGCGCATTCGCGCCTCGCTGCGAATGAGACGGATGCCCCCGGCCGCCGAGATCCAGCCCGAGTGGATGACGGTCGCCGATCTAAGCTTGAGCGAGCTGACGCATGAAGTGAAGCGCGGGGAGGACCGCATTGAACTGACGCCCCGCGAGTTCGACCTGCTCGCGTATCTGATGAAGCATGCCCGGCAGGTCCTGAGCAGGGAGCAGCTCTTGGATGGAGTGTGGGGATACGACTATTACGGGGATACGAATATCGTGGATGTCTATATTCGCTACCTGCGTCATAAGGTCGATAAGCCCTATGATACGGCGCTGATTCATACCGTGCGCGGAGTAGGCTATGTGCTGAGGGATACGAGATGAAGCTTCGAAATAAAATCAATCTATACACATCAGTATTGTTCATCGCGCTTATCCTGATAGTCAACGCGGCCATTTATTATATTTTCAGCAGCATGATCCTGGACCGCGAAGCGAACAGAGTGGCCGCCGAAGCGCAGCAGGCGCTGGCGGGGATCAATCAGGCCGGCACGTCGATTCCGCCCGATGAGCTGCTGCGGGCCTATGTGCCGCTCCATGGCATTCTCCAGATCGTCAATGCGGACGGAAGCCGGGGCGCGGCGGTGGCGCCGCCGGAGCTGAAGGAGCTTCGCGATTTCCCCGTTGCTTATTATCGTCAGGAAGAGCGTAACATAGTTACCTACCAGGGCATCCCGCATGTCTTCGTGTCGATTCCGATTGTATGGCATGGCGGCGAGGTAGCCAACCTGCAAGTGACGGAAAGTCTGAAGCCTACCGCCGACATGCTCAGTATTTTGCGGGTGGTCCTGATTCTGGTGTCGGGGCTCGCTATCCTGCCCGTCCTGATCTCGGCCAAGCTGCTGAGCAACTTCATCACCCGCCCAATCTCATCGATGATTGCGACGATGCGCGATATCCAGCGAAGCGGGCAGTTCAAGCGGATTCCGCTGCCGAAGAAGTCCAAGGATGAGCTCTACCAGATGGGCGACACGTTCAATCATATGATGGATCTGCTCGAAGTCAACTACGAGAAGCAGGGCCAATTTATTTCCAATGCATCCCATGAGCTGAAGACACCGCTTACGATTATCGAATCCTATGCATCCCTGTTGAAAAGAAGGGGGAGGGAGCAGCCCGAGCTGTTCGACGAGTCGGTCGAGGCGATACATTCGGAAGCGATTCGGATGAAGGATCTGACCCAGCAGTTGCTGCTGCTGGCGAAGCATGATGAGATGTGGAAGGTCACGATGGAGCCTGTTGATCTGGGGCAAGTGGTTGAAGACTGGGTCCGCGCTTTTGAGAAGGCGTACCACCGTGACATTACGCTCCAGCAGGAAACAGACGTGATCATCGACACGGATGTTCAAAAATGCAAACAATTATTTTATATTGTGATGGATAATGCGCGCAAATATAGCGAGGAAGCAATCGGGGTCCGCATCAAAAAAGAAGGCCGAACGGCGGTGGTCGAGGTTAGCGACAGGGGCATCGGCATCCCGGCGGCTTCATTGGACAAGGTTTTTGACCGGTTCTACCGGGTCGATAAGGCCAGAACAAGAGCGAAGGGCGGCTTCGGCCTGGGCCTGGCACTTGCCAAGGAAATTGCCGAGGTGCTGGAAGCCGATATTCGCATCGAGAGCATTGAAGGCCATGGCACTATGGTTCGAATCACCTTTAAAAGGGCCGCAGAAAAGGGGCGGTTTTGATCGCGGAGTTATCCAATGTAGAGCACCGCAAGCTCATCGATTTCTCATGTTGCTCATGTATACTGAAGCAAAGCCGGTGAGGGAGTCTGGAAATAGGGAGGCGCAATCATGAAAAAAGCATGGCTAGGCGCAGCCGTAATCGCGTTCTTCGCCATTGTGGTCTGGCAGCTTGTTCGCCTGATCACCTTTGCCGAGCCTTTGTCCGCGGCCGAAGCTGCCAGCAAAGTGAAGGAAATGTACAAGGGCGAAGTCGTGGAAGTCAGCGAGCTTCCGCGGGCCTACCGGGTTACGATGGAATTGAGTACGGGAACGTATGAAGTCGATATTGACAAGGATAAAGGAAGCATCGGCGGGATGACCCGAACACAGGCCGCACCAGAGCTGGAAGCGAAGCCGCCTGCCGTACAGCCGGATAAGCAGAAGCCGCCCGCGGCATCGAAGCCGGAGTCCGAGCCCCAGCAACGGATTACGGAAGACGAAGCGGCCGCTATCGCGCTCAAGCACGTGAGCGGAGAAGTCGATGACATCGACCTGATTCAGTTGGACGGCGTCGCTTATTACCTGGTCGAAATCGATCGGGAAGATGGCGAGGATGGAACGGTTCAGATCAACGCGATAACCGGAGAAGTCAAGTCGGTAACCTGGGATGACTGAGGCCGCTCGGCAAGGTCGGCTGCTTCTCAGCAAATTCTCATTTTTCTATCCGCGTTTCCTCATTTTCGTTGTCTATAGTAAGGGTAACACCTTAAATGAAGGAGGCAGCAGGATATGAAGCGTACATTTATCGCCGGTATGGCAGGCTTATTATTGCTTGGAGGGGCCGTAGGGGCAGCCGCGGCCGCAGGCAAGGCGAACGGGGCCGTCAAGAGCTCATCGTACGGGAGCGAACAACTTATAACATCGAAGCAGGCAGAGGAGATAGCTCTTCGGGAAGTGAACGGCGACATCCGAAGCGTCGAGTTGAAAAAGGAGAACGGCCGCATGGTATTCGAGGTCGAAATCAGAACGGCAGACGGCCGTGATGACAATGAAGTGACATTGGATGCTGTGTCCGGCAAGGTGCTCCAGGTCGAATGGGATGATGACGATGATGCGGACGATCGTAAGCGTGAGCGCCGCCAGGGCCAAGCTCAGGATCGGACGGCAACCATTTCGAAGAAGCAAGCGATCGCCATCGCACTTCAGGATACGCCGGGCAAGGTGATTGAGGTTGATTCCGACAAAAACGTCTACGAAATCGAAATTCGAAACGGAAATCTCGAAGTTGAATACAAAATTGACAAGTTTACGGGCAAAATTGTGGAGAAAGATGTAGATGACGACGATGATGAGTGGGACTTTGATTAAGGCGGCATAAGGCGGCAGAGGGGACGGGCTCCCCTCTTTTTGCATGGCCGGACCTGCGTCAATCCAACTGCCGGGAAGTCCGGGTCATCGATATGCTGGACTCCCTCACGATAAGGCGCGGCTCGAATTGAACCCGCTCATACACGCCCTGCTTCTGCTCGATTATCCGGTTCAGCAGCAGCTCCGCGGCTACTCTAGCGACCTCGGCGCCCATAATCGAGACGGAGGTCAGCTTCGGCGTCGTGATCGTACCCCAGAAAATATTGTCGATTCCGACGATGGCGATATCTTCAGGCACACGGACGCCTAATTCCTTGAACCGGTTCAGCAGTCCGATCGCAATCATGTCGTTGCCCGCATACACGGCGTCCGGCATATGCGTCAGTCCGGCGAAGTAATCCGCGGCCTTCATTCCGGTCTGCAGCGAGAAATCGTCGCCGAAATAGACGAGCGAAATATCGACTTGATGCAAAGCGTCTTCATAAGCGAAGAAGCGCTCCTCGATAATATCCTTGGGCGCGCCCGCGTACGCAATTCGCGTGCGGCCGATGTTGAGGAGATGCTCCATCGCGAGCCGGCCCTCCTGGGCGGACATGCTCACGATATCGGCTTTGATATCGGCCTCCATTTTTCGCCATAGTTAATAATTGCAATCGGATTTGTTGATCCAGTCCTTCAACGTTTTCGGATAGGCGAGCGGCAGCAGAATCAGGCCATCGACATGAAGCTTTTTGGCTTCCTTCAATAGTTCCAGCTCCGCGCGCGCGTTGCCCAGCGTATTGATTTGAACGACGCGGTAATCGTAATGCTTGGCGGCCTGCTCGATCGCATAGGCGATTTCCGGAACGAACGCATTCCGAATATCCGGGACGGCGAGCGCCATTTGCTTCGTCTGGTGCACCTTCAAGCTTTGGGCAGAAGTGTTGGGAATGAATCCAGCTCCTCGACGGCGGCCATCACCTTCGCCTTTGTCTTCGCGCTAATGCCTTCCGCATCGTTAATCCCTCGCGAGACGGTCGCGATCCCGACCCCCGCCTTGGCGGCTACGTCCTCTATCGTTACTTTGTTGCGGCCCATTCCTCTGTCCTCCTGCCTTCTCTGGAATTGCTTCCATCTGCATCATGTGAACAAATCAAGAACATGATACCATAGAATCGTCTTTCTTCATTATCATTTCACAAAAACAAGGAATAGAATTGACATTAACGTGCATTGTGACATATTTAATATCGGAAACGTTTGCGAAGTGATCATTTATTTTCCATACATTCAATCTATCGAACCACTCATTATCTACACGTCCAGGGAGATGATCGCAGTGAAAGCTTTGAGATGGCATGGCGTGAAGGATTTGCGCCTGGAGAACATCGAGGAACCGAAGGCTCTCAAAGGCAAGTGAAAATAAAAGTCGAATGGTGCGGAATCTGCGGCAGGTCAAAATTTTGGTTAAAGCGGATTAATAAATATAGACGGATACAGACCGGATATACGCCGGATCTCTGCGTGAGCGGGGCTCCGGTTTTTTCTTTTTCTGTCGCTTAGCTTGCCCTAATACATCCGGCAGCCGGCAAAGCGGTGGAACATGGAGCTGGAGCGAAATCCTGCGATAATGCAGGAATTTACGCCATTATAGCGGGTATTTGATGAAATTGCTGCAAAAACGCACCATTTTATCCGATTTTTGCTTTTATTCTATAGGTATGGCTGAAATTGATGCAGTTTTGCAGGAATTCATGTCACGGAGTAAACGTCATATAGAAAAGCTGCATTTTAGCAGTTTTTTGGCAAGTCGAGCATGGAGAAGAAGGGAGCTGTCTACCTGCAGCAGGCTAAAAAACTGCTTATGAGACAGCCCCTTCATATGGATGGATATCACAGGCAAAAAATAGGACCGAAGGGCGAAAATGCCCCTCTTTTTCATAGGAATGGCCGGAGGCCTTACTGCGGATTCGTCGTCCAGATGCCAGCTGTCTTGACGAAGACGCGCTGCGGCAGCTTCAAGGCGGCGAGAGCGAGCTCGGCGACATCCTCCGACTGCATCATCCGGTCTTCATCGCCAATTTTGAGCCCGGCGTTGACGGCCAGTTCGGTATTGACGGTGCTTGGCGTGAGCGCTGTCACGCGAATGTTGTGCTTGCGCACCTCCTGCATCAGCGCCTCGGTCAAGCCCATGACCGCGAACTTGGATGCGTTGTAGGCGGAGCCGGTCGCGAAGCCGCGTTCGCCCGCCGTCGAAGAAATATTGATAATGCTGCCTTCGTTCTGGGCGATGAGGCCCGGCAGCACGGCGCGCGTAACATAATAAGTGCCCATCAGGTTCACCTGAATGATGCGCTCCCATTCCTGCACCGGCATGTCGGCGAGCGTGCCGAACGAGGCGATGCCGGCGTTGTTGATGACGATATGAATCGGGCCGAGCTGCTCTTGAATAGAAGCGACTGCATGGTCCACTTCGGCTTGCAAGCCGACATCGGCTGTGGCGATCGCAACCTTGACATCGTATTGCCCGGCCAGCTCGGCCTTCAATGCCTCCAGATCAGACTGCGTGCGGGCAATGAGCCCGAGGTGCGTGCCTTCCTTGGCAAGTGCGACAGCTAATGCTTTGCCGATTCCTTTTCCGGCGCCGGTAATGAGGGCTGTCTTGTTCGCGAGATTGTTCAGTTCCATAGGTACGTCTCTCCTTTTTGGGTTCATTATTTGCGCCGATAGCGCATGGTACATGCCAACTCACTCCGATCCTGCAGATCCCGCGTTAGCGCTGCCCATGTAGGGTCCGCTGTCTTCGGATGATGTAGGTTCACAAGGGGCGTGCTCTCTTTATTATAGGTGAACCAGCGGACAAGATCATATCCATTGTTCATCTTATTACATCTTATTGGTAATACGGCATCATATGGGGCGGCATCATGCGGCGCGGCAGGGTACAAGAGCCGATCCCCGCCCCTACGGTTTAGGGTTCGTTTCAATGATTGAATTTGTATGGTAGTATAGTGCTAACTGCACTGCACTATCGTTTATTTTTGCAGGCAAGAAGCCAGAGTGAAGACCATAATTCTACAGAAGCGGGTTGTCATAATGGATCAGGATAAACGGCGGCTAAGTATCGAAGCTGCAAGAATGTACTACATGTCGGATTATAGTCAAATCGAGATCGCATCCATGCTCGGCGTCTCCCGCCCGACGGTATCGAGACTGCTTCAGTATGCCAAAGATCAGGGGTACGTTCGCATCAATATCGTCGATCCGCTCGAGGATCTGGATGAATTGGGAGAGCGCGTCAGGCAGAAGTACGAACTGGATACCGCGCTCGTATGCTTCTCCCCCTTGAATGAGTACCACGAAATTCAGAAAAATATTAGCCAAAAAGCGGCCGACTATTTGGTGGAGACGGTTCAGGACACGGACATCATCGGCGTAACCTGGGGGAGAACGATGCACGCTGTGGCGGTGCGGCTGCAGGAGAAGCTGGTGCGGGGCGTCGAGGTTGTTCAATTAAAAGGCGGCATCAGCTACTCCCACGTCAATACGTATGCGGCGGAGACGGTCAATTTATTCGCGGCGGCGTTCCAGACGATTGCCAGATATTTGCCGCTTCCCGTTATATTCGACAGCGTTGCCCTGAAGCAGATGGTGGAGGAAGATCGGCATATCCACCGGATTATTCAATTGGGGAAGCAAGCCAATATCGCGGTCTTTACCGTAGGCACCGTGAATGATGATGCGCTGCTGTTCCAGTTGGGGTATTTGAGCAAGGAAGAGAAGAAGCTGCTGCAGCGCACCGGTGTCGGGGACATCTGTTCACGCTTTTTCGACAAGGATGGAAACATATGCAGCGAAGATATTAACAACCGGACCGTCGGAATCGATTTGCCGGATCTGCGGAAGAAGGAGAAATCGATTCTCATTGCCGGCGGCCAGCATAAGGTCGAAGCGATACGGGCCGCGCTCATTGGCAAATACGCCAATATTATCGTAACGGATCAATTCACGGCTCAAGCGTTGCTGCAAGCATAGCGTGCCACCATCAATCGGCATGACCAAAATTACGACTTTCATTCCGGAGTGTCGGAGGAGAGTCGTATTTTTTTGTGTACCGATTCATAGGAAGCAATGGCCTTTTTTTTACTGATTTAATTTTTTCTTAATATGGAAATCTGAGTGTTATTCTTGACTATTCTCTTTCTTTGCAATATATTGGGATAATCAGGAATAAACTACTACTCCAATAGCGTAGTCACCAGAAGAAGCACGAACTCCTCAGCTAACAACATCGTAAGAAAATATCACTGCATGTCATCTCATGATTAAACAGCAATGGACAGAGAGCGCGAAATTAAAGTACGAGTAGGGGCTGGCTATCCAGCCCCCTTGGGCATGGCCGGAAACGGCCGCCGCTTGAACCGGCATCGATATGTGCAGCTAGCGTCTCCATCACAACATAGAAAAGAGGCCTAGTTTTAACATATTAAATTATTTATAGTAGATTTCTAAAATATCAGGCAAAAGGTTGTGATTTCTTGCTATGTTAAAGGCGCGGGAAGGCAGGATCAAACAGATGGAAGCATTGGCTTCTTGTCTTGAATCCCATCGGACAGAGGTGCGGACGATGTTAACCCGAATCTCTACATATCGCAGCGCAGAGGCAGAGATTGACTCCAGTATTGCCGTATTAAGGGGGGCGGCGGAGGAAATTGCCTCCTATAATCCCTCTTTTATCGACAAAATGGCCGTTTTCCATTCGTCCAACAACATCTTGTACTCATACATCCTTTACGGAGTGGTTCCAAGCGCTTACTGCAGCCGGATTTGCATCCGGCCCTCTTCCCAAGTGAGCCTGCCGACCCTGGATGTCCATCGCTGGATCGGGGAGCGGGTTTCCTTGCCGATCGAGATGCATCCTGTAGGGCAGGTTGAGTTCCGGAGGAGCATGAAGGACGCGGATGTCGTTGTCTTTACGGGAGATTATTACAACAGTCTGGAGGTTCAAGCCGAGTTTCCGTCTTCCTTGTTTCTCTTTTTCGGATCGGGGATCAACCCGTTCATTGTCGGCGCCCAAGCGGATCTCGGGCCGGCCGTCCAAGCGACGGTTCAATCCCGCCTGTACAATTCGGGACAAGATTGCATGTGCCCAAATGTCTTTTTTGTTCACCGGGAGGTGAGGAGTGACTTCGTCGCCGGACTGCTTGACCAGGTTCGTCAGGTGAAGACGGGCGTATCCGTGGATCAGGACACGGTGGTTAATCCGCTCATTTATGATGAGATTCCGCTGCTGGCGTCGCTGTTCTTGGATAAATACCGGGACCGGATCATCCATGGAGGTCAGGTGGATATCAGCCGCAAGCTGGTCGAGCCGACGATTCTCCTGTCTGCGATAGATCGGATGCCCGAGGTGGAGGAGCACTACTGTCCCATCTTTAACGTGGTTGAGTACGGCTGCGCGCAGGAAGTCGCGGAGTGGATTTTCTCGGAAGAGCGGGCGGAGTCCTCCTTCGGCGCCTGTTTGTTCGGGGAACCGGAGTTGATCGAAAAGCTGAAGCCTAGTCATATGCTTGCGCTCAATGCGACCTTGTTCGATATCGAGAACGGCAATCGGCCATTTGGCGGCTACGGCATGAAAGCGAGCTATGTCCGTTATAAGGATCGGACGGTCAGCGAGCCGCTGCTTATTTCGGAACAAGTGGCGCGTTTTTTCCACAACTCCCGCAGTATAACGACAGCAGGGTACAGCAGCATCTAATCTATTGCCATTTTTCAGGATAAGGGGTCGAACGATGTCTATGGATGGGGAAATTTGGGGCTTATATGCGAAAATTCTAGAAGAGTCAGGAATATCTTATGTGTTTGGCATGGTAGGCGAAGGAGAAGGGCTGCTGGAAGCCGCCTCCCAATGCAGCGGGCTGACCGCTTGCACGGCAAGAGATCAGCGCATCGCGGTCGGCATGGCCATGGGATATGCCCAGATAAGCCGGCGGCCGGCCGTGTATACCGCCAGTCCGGGGCCGGGTCTGGTCAATGGACTGCTGGGTGTGTTGGAAGCGCATTCAGGCAGCGTTCCTCTGATTATCATCTCCAGCGGCACCTCGCGGAAAGCCAAGGGGACGGGCGCATTCCAGGAGTTCGATAGTCTTCCGATGATGCAGGCCGTGACGAAGTGGTCCTACCGCGTCGAGCATGAGAGCAAAGCGCTCTGGGCGCTTCAGCGGGCCTTTCATATGGCCGTGAACGGAAGGCCGGGCCCTGTCTATCTCGAAATCCCCCATGATCTTGTGAAGGGGCCTTACTCCTTAGATCTGGAGACTGGCCCATTGCCGCTTGCGCCCGCTCGCATCCGACCGGCCGCCGACTTGATCGAGCGGATGTCCGGGCTCTTGCATGAAGCGGAGAAGCCCGTCTTTATCGCGGGGGGCGGATGCAATGACAATTCCGTGGGGGCTTTGTTCACCGGTCTTGCCGAGCATTATGGAGCGGCCATGTTCACGACGGCTTCCGGCCGGGGAGTCGTAGACGAGCGGCATCGCCAGGCGTTCGGGAATGTCGGCTTGTATACGCTGCCGGAGGCCAGGGCTCTGCTGGAAGAGGCCGATCTGTTCCTCGTGATCGGCTCGCAGCTGGAGGAGACGGCGCTCTTGGGCTGGGAGGAGACAGCGGCTGGCCGCTTACTGATTCATGTGGATTGCGATTATAGCAGCCTCATGCGCTCGTTGACCGGAGAGCTTCCGGTGCTCGGAGACGCTTCCTTGACGCTGCAGGCTCTGCTTGACGCCGTCCCGGCGGATCGCGGTCAGAAGTCAAGGGACAACTGGCTTGAGCGGCAGCAGCAGGCCAAAGCAGCGTTAATCCGGCTATGGGGGCAGGCCGACTATGAGCGTTCGCCGGTCCGCAGCGCCTTTCTTGCCTTGACGGAGTTCGATGCCGACGGGGTCATCCTGGTGCAGGATAACGGCCTGCACGATATGTGGGGCTACTCTTACCCGATCTTCACCTCGGCTGCCGGGAGAACGCTGGTACCGGGAGAGCAGACCGCCTTGGGCTTGCCGATGGGAGCGGCGCTCGGAGCCAAGCTGGCCTCCGCCGAGTCCAGCGTCGTAACGATAATCGGCGACGGATCGTTCGCGATGGGCCAAGGGGCGCTGATTACGGCGGCGGAACGCCGGTTGGGAATCACATTCGTCATCATTAACAACCAAGGGTATTCATGGCCCCGGTTCCAGCAAGCTAAGGCGGGGTATGACATCGGGTGCGAGTTCGTGCTGGGCTCCGAATTAGAGCCACAGGTCCGCACCCTGGGAGGATACTTCGCCAAGCCGCGCAACCATGAGGAGTTGGCGGCGGCCTTCAAGGAGGCCAAGCGGAGGAATGAGAACGGTAACTTCGCGCTCATTGAAATCGAAACGGGATGGGATCAGGATCTTCCTGTGACGGTCCTGGAGCAGTATGGTGACTTCCAATGAAAAATGAATCCTTGCAAATTTACATTGGAACCCGTCATTACTCAGATCAATTTCAACGACTTTTGGAATCATTTATCGAATCGTTGCATCGGGAACAAGTGTCCGCACGCGCTCTGGTCGGTTTATCGGTTCAAGATCCGCTGCTGTTTCTCGCCGCTTATCTCGGATGCCGGCGCATCGGCGCGGTTCCGGTTCTTATCGGCATTCATCCCGATGCGCAAGCGCGGCTGCGGGAGCTGCAGCTCGCCTATTACTGCCATGAACAAGAAGGCGCATTGCACTTGGAGCGGCTCGGCTTCGATGCCGGCGCCAGCTTGCCCGATGACGTCGCGGTCATTATCCGGACGACCGGCTCGGTCTCCGGCATCCCCAAGTTCGTCATGTGGACCGAGCAGGGGCTTCAGTACCAGCATAGGGAAACGGTCAAGCGCCTGACCTATACCATTCATGACCGGCTCTGTGTATGCGTGCCGCTGTGGGGGGCTTACGGCGCTTCGGTCGTGAACATACTGGAACATCACGCCTTGACGCTTATCCTGCCGGAGAGCATCCGGCCCGCTTCGCTTATCCGGCTGTTCAAGGAAATGGAGGTCACCTTGATGGAGGGCGCTTCTTCGCTCTACAGCATGCTGGCGGAGTACTTCTCCAAGCATCCGGAGGCCGCCCGCGAAGTAGAGCGGGTTCGGAGCTGGGGATGCGGCGGAGACATCCTTCCGGTATCCCTGAACCGGAAATGGATCGCAGCCGTAGGACTGCCGCTGCTGGACGGATACGGGCTGTCGGAAGCGGGCCCGAATGTGGCGCTAAGCGCGGTGAACGATTACAAGCTGGGCTCGGTCGGCCGGCCTTTGGACGGAACGGAGATACGGATAGACGGGAAGGGAGAGCTGCTGCTCCGCGGCCCTGGCATCATGAAGGGCTATTACCCTCTGGACTATGACGGGGAGCAGCCTTTCACCGAGGACGGCTGGCTTCGCACCGGAGATTTGGCCGCGGTGGACGAAGACGGATATCTGACCATTCAGGGCCGGATCAAGAACATTATTGTCGTCAAGGAAATGAACGTCAGCCCGGAGCATGTCGAGCAGACCCTCCGCCAATGCGGCGGAATCCGGGATGCCGCCGTGGTCGGCATTCCCCACACAAAAGGCGGAAGCCGCCTGGTCGCCCTGCTTCTGGCAGAGGAGAACGGCTACAGCCTTGATCGGGTGAAGCGGCATGCCCGAGAACATCTGGAGCTGGCCAGCCGCCCTTCCCAATATAGAGTCATTGAACAATTTCCGATGCTTCCTAACGGGAAAATCAACCGTCCGGCTCTGAGAGAGCTGGCCGCCAAGCTTTTTGGTGAAGAAGTAATGACTGCCCCGATGTCATGATGGAGGGAAAGAATATGGACCAATCACCGGCAATCTCGGTCGTGATGGGTATAGAAATGACCATTGTGAATGACGTTCCGGTCTGCCGCTGGCATACCGGCGCGTCATTTTCCGGCATGAGACCGTCCAGGTTCTCGATGCCGAAGAGCAAGTATGCCGATGCCGTTGCCAAGCATTTATGCCAAGGGCTGCACGCGATCATGGAGGAACTGGATCTCCAAGGGATCCTTCCTCCGCCTGCCGAACGGGGGCTGCTGCTCAATATTTCCAATTCGACCTGGATCGATATTGCGCGCTATGCCCAGGCGTTGGACAGAGGGAAGCGGGCCGTCCGCCCGCATATGACGATTTCCTTCGAGAGCAGCTTGCCGACGGCGCAGGCGAACATACTGATGCGGATTCAAGGCCCATCCGCCACGCTGGCGGATCGTTACGGTCACAGCGGCAATAAGGTATGGGCGCATAATATGCTGATCGATCGAATGGCCTCCCTCATCTTCGCGGCCGATGTGGAACGAGACTATGGGCAGGAGGACAGCGGCGAACGATTTTCCGGCAGACTCAGCATCTCCGCTTTGATGAGAACAGCCGATCTGGGCTCCTGCGTGCCAATGGCAAGCTATGAACCGCAGGCCGGAACGGCGCGGACGATGAAAGAGGAAGCGGAGCCGGTGGCTGCCCTGCCAGCACACTATCCGGAGCGGAGAGGGAGCGAGAGATGAAGAATAGAGTAGCCATCAGCGGCATGGAAGTGATTTCTCCTTTTGGTTACGGACGACCGGTCTTCGAGAACGGATTATACTCGGGCACGTCCGCCATTGGCGACATTACGCGTTTTGATACGGCTATATTCCGCAGCCGCCGGGGCGGGCAGGTGCCGGAGCATGGCCCGTCTACAGAGAAGCCGTCCCGGCGCTTCTTATCCTATGTTATGAGCCAAGCCTTCCATGCCTCGGGACTTACCGAGGCAACCGGCAGCCGAGAGCTGGCGGCCGGTTTGATCCTCCCCGTGGTAACGGGCCAGACGGAGCATTCCTTGAGCGAAGCGGCGGACGATTGGCTGGAGGAACCGCTGGAAGCGATCGCCGATCCGGAGGCGTTCCTTCCCTTCGGGAGGGTTCACCGGATAACTTCAGCCTGCGCTTCCATCAGTTCGGCCCTTGCGATGGGGTGGAGCATGATACGGCACGGGCAATTGGACATCGTTGTCATCGCGCGGGCGGAGATTTTGAATGTGTATGATTTTGCCTCGATGGATATTGTAAGGGCGATTTCACTCACGGACGCGAGACCGTTTGACGCGGAGCGGAACGGAATCATGATCGGAGAGGGCGCGGGGACGGTGATTCTGGAATCGGAGAGAAGCCTGGCGGCAAGGCGTGGCCAAGCTCTCGCCTGGCTCGACGGGGCTGCCAGCTACGTCGGCGGCGCGGACTTGAACATGATTGACCTGGACAAGCCGTGCGTCGTCGAGTGCATGAAGATGTCTCTGGCCATAGCGGGGGCGGACAGAGCCGACTATATCCATGCGCATGCCACGGGGACGCCGCAGGGCGACGCTTACGAAGCCGAGGCGCTGTTCAAGGCGATGGACGATGCCGGGAACATCCCGGTCAGTTCGCACAAAGGCGCCACGGGACATTTACTGCGATGCTCCGGATTTCTGGGCATAGCCGCCGGCATCGCGAGCCTGCGCACCCAGTGCCTGCCGCCGACGGCGGGGCTGGAGATTCAGGACCCGCATATTCGGGCCCGGCTGCTCACCGAGCGTCTCCCGCAGAAGACGTCAAGCGTTCTGGTGAACAATTTTGGCTTTTGCGGCAATTATGCCTCCGTGTTTTTGCGCCACAGCGAAGCCGAATCCCCGGGGAGGGTAACCTGATGCATTTTTCTGCAATAGAGAGCTTGATTCCGCATCGGGTCCCTTTTCTGTTTGTGGATCGTCTGGTTCATTTGGAAAAAGGAAAAAAGGCGGTCGGAATCAAGCATATTTCGTTAAGCGATCCGTATTTGATGGAGGCCGGGGGAAGGAAAGTGTTTCCCGGCGCGCTTGTCTTGGAAGCGTTGGCTCAGGTGAGCGCCATCGCCGAAGGGAAGGAAAGCGCGGACGGGCCTTTACCGCTCTTGGCGGGCTTGAACGGCTTCGAGTTCACCCGTCCGGTCTATGCAGGCGATACGCTTCGGCTGGAAGCGGAAATTATCCGCAAACGTAGGGGCTTTGCCATTTCCAAGGGAACTATCTGGATCGGTGAGATCATGGCTGCCCACGGGGAAATCTTGTCAAAAGACTAAGTTGGAAGGTGACTTCATTGCAAACCGCGGGAAATCTGGTCATCAATTTGGAGCAGGCTGCTTTGGGGCTATTGCTCGTGCTAGGAATATTTGTCATCGCCATGCTCGTTGTACTGGGCAAAACATGGAAGCAGATCGCCCGCAAGGAGCGCAGGTTCGCCTTCGGGCCCACAGCGGCCATCAAAATCGTGCTGGGACTCATCCTCTATGGATTGTTTCTCGTCGTCTGGGATCGTGCGCCTGCCATGCTCAGCAGCAGCTATACGTGGGCGCGGCTGGAGGAGTGGGCTCCGGCCCGCATGGTCTATGTCTATTGGCTCGCGCACGCCTTTGCCGGCTTGCTCCTGTTGTATTACGCGATCACGTCATGTTTTCGGGCCGCCGACGGCAGAAACTTGGTCCCGGTCATTCTTGGCAGCATAATCAGCGGCTTAACGAACACATTTGTCATCTATATCATTAATCAGACCTTCAATTACGAGAACAATTTCGCTAACGGCCTGTTCTACTATTTTATTTTCGGCTTGCTGGTTCACGTCATTGCCGAACGCTTTATTCGCACCCGAATTGCCGTCATCACGAATAAGCTGGTCTATGAGAAAAGGGTGCAGTTGATCGATAAGACGCTTCGCATTCCTTTCGAGAGACTGGAGCATTTCGATAGAGGGAAGATCAATGCGTGTCTGAATAACGATACCGAGAAAATCAGCGAAGGCATGCATATCGCCGTTACCGGCGTGACCAGCATGGTGACGATTTTTTTCTGTCTCATCTATTTGGGCATGATGAGCGTCTGGGGGCTGCTGCTCTCGCTTGGAATCATCGTCGTCACGGTCATCATCAATCTGGTCATCGGCGGCCAGGCACACAAATTGTACGAGCAAACCCGCGATATTCAAAACGTGTTTTTCAACTACATCCACGATCTGCTGCACGGATTTAAAGAACTGGCGATGAACAAAAAGAGAAAGAAGGATTTTCAGCGCGGAATGGAGGGCGCCTGCGACGATTACCGGAATAAAGGAATGAAGGCCGATCTGAAATTCGCCAACGCCTTCATCGTGGAAGATTTAATCTTCCTGTCGGTCGTCGGCTTAGTAGCCTTCGTATTCCCGCTGCTTTTTGCGGAAATCCGCGGCGAGGTGCTCTATAACTACATTTTTATTTTTCTGTATATGACAGGTCCCGTAACGTATTTGCTTTATTCCTTTCCGCAAATTTTGCAAATCCAGGTGAGCTGGAAGCGGATCCAGGACTTATTGAAGGAAGTGACAGAGCTGGAGGAACAGGGCTACGAAGAGGCCGATCCGTCTGCGCCTGCTTCCGCCCCGTCCCTTAAGCTGGAGCTGGATGGGGTCGTGTATGCCTATAAGCATGCCGAGGGTGACCAATTCTCCATCGGGCCGATCGATTACGAATTCCGTTCGGGAGAAGTAACGTTCATTACGGGCGGGAACGGAAGCGGGAAATCGACCCTGGCCAAAATTGTGACGGGGCTGTACCGGCCGGATGAAGGAACGGTCAAGATCAACGGCGTGCCCCAGGATCCGGGCAGCATCCGGGAGCATATTTCGGCGATTTTTAGCGATTTTTATCTATTCGACCGGTTATACGGCATCGATATCCAGGGACGGGAAGAAGAAATTCAGCGGCTGCTGGAAATTCTCCAAATCAATGACAAGGTCCGGATTACGAATGGAGAATTCAGCACGACGAAGCTATCGACAGGACAAAAAAAGCGGCTGGCTCTCCTGGTCACTTATTTGGAGGACCGTCCGATCTGCTTATTCGACGAGTGGGCGGCCGATCAAGACCCGGAATACCGGAAATACTTCTATCTTCACCTGCTGCCGGAATTGAAGAAACGGGGGAAATGTGTCATCGCCATCACGCATGATGACGGATATTTCCATACGGCCGATCATGTCACCAGGATGGAGCTGGGCAAGCTGGACAGCCTAGAGGTGCGGCACGCCTAAATACAGTGCGGAGGTATGCGCGGATGGAGAACAATTTTCCATTATCCCATGGACAAAAGGGCATCTGGTATGTAGAGCAGCTATATCCTCATACCAGCATTTCTAATAATGGAGCGGTAATTAAGCTAAATTCCGGGGAGGGCATTGACTTCCCCGGCCTGAATCAAGCCATTCAATCTTACATTGCGGCCAATGACAACCTGCGGCTGCGATTAAGCGGACGGCCTACGGGCGAACTGATGCAATATGTAGCCGCGTACACGCCGGCGGAAGTGCCTTTGTTGGATTACAGCGGGGCAGAGGCGCGGGAGGCGGAGGTGCAGGAGCGGATTTACGCTCAACTGAATGCGCCGTTTCCACTGTTCGACGCGGATTTGTTTTATTTCGCCATCTTCAAGTTGAGTGACCATGACGCTTGGATTTATCTCAATATCCATCATGTCATCTCGGATGCGGTATCGATCATGCATGCCATTACGAGCATTGTTGATATTTACCTGGACATCCGGCGCGGAGCGGAAGGACAGCCGGAGCCCTATGCCTCCTTTCTGGACTATATGGAGCGTGAAAAGCAATATGAACGCAGTGAGCGGTTCAGAAAGGACCGCGACTATTGGGAGGAGATGTTCGCCACGTCGCCGGAGGTAACCTCTCTCAAGCCAAGCGACATTTATCGCACGAATCCGGCATCGAGGCGAAAAACGGTAGTCGTTCCGGAAGACCGCCGGCGGCTGCTGGATGCTTACGCGCAAGAACATCAGGTCTCGATCTTGAATCTTTTTCTTTCCGCCATATTCATCTACCTGCATAAGATGACGTCCAAAACGGATATTGCCATCGGGACGATGTACGCGAACCGAACCCGGCCGAAGGAAAAAGACTTGTTCGGCATGATCGTCAGCACGATCCCGCTGCGCTCCGACGTGAACCCGAATATGGCATATCAAGATTATTTGAAGACGTTGTCCGTTCAGCAATTGGGCATGATGCGGCACCAAAAGTATCCGTATCCTTTGATTTTGGAGTCATGGAGAGAGCGGCATCAGGAAACGGGATATTTGTATTCCATTTCCTTTCAGCATATCGAGTTGAACTTGCCGCCGAAGGACGGCATTCATTATGAAGTCGACTTTCTGTATAACCAGGCCGAGATCAATGACCTGGCCTTCCATTTAATCCGGCACGGGAAAAAGGAGAACACGCTCAGCTTCGACATCGATTATCGCATTGAGCTGTTCACCGATTCCGAGATCGATCAGATGATGTCCCGTATTATGACCCTGCTTCACAATGCGGTGTCCTCTCCCGGACGGAAAATCGCCGATCTTGACATGCTGACCGAGCAGGAACGGCAGGCATGCCTGGCTTCCTCGCATTCGAAACGGCGGAGCTATGACCTCTCCCGCCCTTTTCACTGCCTGTTCGAGCGGCAGGCGGCACAATCCCCCGACAGCGTGGCGGTCGTAAGCGGGAAGCGGACATTGACCTATGAGCAGCTAAATTCCAGGGCGAATCAACTGGCGTGGGATTTGCGCAGAAGAGGAGTCGTTCCGGAGAGCCGGGTCGGGATTTTGGCCGGGCGCTCCTTCGCCATGGTCATCGGCGCGCTGGCGGTCATGAAGGCGGGCGGGGCTTACGTGCCGATCGATCCCGAATATCCGCTGGAGCGCATTCAAGCCATCCTGCGGGACAGCGAGGCGGGGATTCTGCTGTGCGAGCAGGGGCTGATCGATCCGGCCGAGGTTCCTGCGGAAGCCGTCTTTTTCGACCGGCCGGAGATTGAGGCGGAGCGCCGGGACAATCCGGAGAACCGGAATTCGCCGGACGACCTATGCTATGTCATATACACTTCGGGAACGACAGGCACTCCCAAAGGGGTGATGATCGAGCATCGCAATTATGTCAATTTATCTTATGCATATAAGGATACATATGGTCTGTCGGAATCGATCCGGCTGCTGCAGATCGCGAGCTTTGCCTTCGACGTGTGTGCCGGAGACATGGCCCGGGCGTTACTGAACGGAGGGCAACTGGTGCTGTGCCCTTCGGAAGTCAAGACGGACCCTGCGGTGCTGTACCGGATGCTGGAAGAGCACCGAATTACGATGGTGGAATCGACGCCGGCCTTGATTGTTCCGTTTTTGGATTACATATACGAGAACCGGATGGAACTTTCTTCTCTCCGGCTGATCGTGATGGGAGCGGACAGTTGTCCGGCGGAAGATTATAAGCGGTTGATCGGGCGCTTCGGAAGCCGCATCACAATCTTGAACACATACGGCGTGACCGAAGCGACGGTGGAAACGAGCGTGTACGACGTGAAGCCGGAATACATTGCCGACTCGGGCATTACCCCGATCGGGAAGCCGCTTCCGAACATGTCCATGTATATCATGAACGAGTATGGCAACCTCCTCCCTCCGGGTGTCATCGGTGAACTGTACATCGGCGGGCTCGGAGTCGGACGCGGTTACTTGAACAAGCCGAAGCTGACGGCGGACAAATTCATTCCGCACCCTTATTCGCCTTCCGAGAGGCTGTATAAGACCGGAGATATGGCGAAATGGCTGCCGGACGGCAACATTCACTTTGTGGGCCGCAATGATGACCAGGTCAAAATCCGGGGGTACCGGATCGAATTGGGCGAGGTCGAGTCCAAGCTGCTGCAGTGTGACCCTGTGAGAAGAGCGGTTGTCACCGCGGCGGACAGCAAAACCGGGCAAAAATATTTGGCCGCTTACTATGAGGCGGAAGCGGAGCTTCCTGCGGAGCGGTTGAAGGAGCATCTGCTTACTGAGCTGCCTTCGTATATGGTGCCTTCCATCTTTATTTGGATGGAGCGTCTTCCTCTCACGATGAACCAAAAAATCGATCGGAGGGCGCTGCCCGCACCTGACGAGTGGATGGGCGCCCATGCGGATGCATCCCCGATGACCGACGCGTTCGAGCTGGGCCTGGCGCAGTTGTGGAAGGACATACTCGGCCTGGATGAGGTAAGCAGGTTCGACGACTTCCTCGATCTGGGCGGTCATTCCTTGAAAGCGGCGCTGCTGATGACCCGGATCCAGAAGCGGTTCGGCATTCACATGGCCTTGCGGGATCTATTCCTGAACACGCGGTTCCAGGATATGGCCGCCTTCATCCGTACCGCGGCGCCCGCAGCTTATGCGCCGATCGGCAAGGCGGAAGCGAGGGACGCGTATCCGGTGACCGCGGCTCAGCAGAAGCTGTATCTTCTGTCAGCGCTGGCGGACGATTCCATCGTGAACAATATGCCCTTCGTCATGAAGATAGAGGGCAAGCTTGATCGCCAGCGCATGGAGCTGGCGCTGCAGCAGCTGATCCGCCGCCATGAAGCGCTTCGCACTTCGTTCGACATGACCGGCGGCGAGCCTGTCCAGCGCATTCACGAGGAAGTCGAGTTCAGCCTTTCGTGCCAGACATGTAAGCCAGAGCAGGCGGAGCAGATCATCCGCGAATGGATCCGTCCGTTTTCGCTGCACGAGGCCCCGCTATGGAGAGCGCAGCTTCTCCGGCTGGAGGAGCAGACGCATTTGTTCATGCTGGACCTGCACCATATCATTTTCGACGGATTTTCGCTGCAATTATTTATGCAGGAGCTGCTGCATTTCTACCGGCATCAGGCCGGCGCCGGCGAGGAGCTCCCCGCGCCCCGCATTCAATATAAGGATTATGCCGTCTGGGAACAACAGCGGCTGCGGTCGGGGGAGCTTCAGCCATTGGAGCAATACTGGCTAGACGCCTTATCCGGGGAGCTTCCTGTCCTGCAATTGCCGACGGATTATGCGAGACCGCCGTTTCAGGCTTATGAAGGGGCTTTGTTCGAGTTCGATTTGAGCGCAGGGACAGTGCGGGCGCTGCGGCAAGCATCCGCCGAGCAGGGGATGAGCGTCTATACGATCCTGCTCGCCGCCTACTTCATTCTTCTTCATAAATATACCGGACAGGAAGACGTTGTCGTGGGGGCGCCCTCGGCCGGGCGGACTCATGCTGATGTGCAGGACGTGTTGGGAATGTTCGTCCGCATGCTGGCGCTTCGGAGCCAGCCGCAGCCCGGGCGCTCTGTCCAAGCGTTCCTGGAAGAAGTGAACGACATCGTCATCGGGGCGCATGACCGCCAGGACTATCCGCTGGAGCTGCTGCAGGACCGGCTTTCTCTGCGGCGGGACCCGAGCCGCCATCCTGTCTATGAGACCGTCTTTGCGTGGCAGACGGTGGAAGCGCTCTATCCCCGCACGGAGGAGCTGGCGTTCTCTCCGTATGAGTTCAGCTATAACGTGTCCAAGGTGGATTTGACCCTGGAGGGAGCGGAGCTGAACGATACGATCGGCTTCCGGTTCGAGTACAGCACGAGCCTGTTCGCGCGGGAGACGATCGAGCGGATGGCCG
>NZ_QYZD01000020.1:48117-104296 GCF_003591545.1 Paenibacillus thiaminolyticus | reverse complement strand
GACTGGAACAAAGAGCATAAACAGGGGCTGGACCTGACCCAATGGGAGACTGGAATAAAGAGCATAACCAGGAAGTGGACCTGACCTGATGGGAGAGTGGTGAAAAGAACATAACCAGGAAGTGGACCTGACCCGATGGGAGAGTGGTGCAAGGAGCATAAACAGAAGGTGAACCTGATCCGATGGGAGAGTGGTGCAAAGAGCATAAACAGGAGGTAAATTTGACCCAATAGGTGGCAGATAAGCAATGAACTAAAACTGGGTGGAGGGCACTCTATCTGTGAATTCTGTAAACGATTGGCGGCTTTCGAACCATAGGAAAGCTGCTTTTTTGTTGCCTTTATCCGAAGTGGATAAAAAGGCGGGGTGTTTTTTATCGAGATGCCTCGATGTTATTCGTTTTTGAAGCGTTTACAATCAAGATGCAAGCAAATTAAGACCTTATTCACGCGAGTTCAAAAGGTCACACCTGCAGGTATTTTCAAGTTGATCAGCGGGCGGTTTGAACAGCTAAGGTTGCGCCACGGGTAAGCGGCACGCCGTTTATCCCGCTTGGATAATGCGCAAATCTTACAGAAAGGACAGATATGGTCATGGATAATATCCAAACGGAAACGGTCCGTCTTGTCGAATGGCTGAGCGAGTTCGGTAAAGACCCGGCTGGAGGCGTATCGCGCCTGCTCTATTCCGATGTGTGGACAGCTGCGCAAAAAGCTTTGGAGCAGTACATGCAAGCGGAAGGATTCACTACGTATTACGATGAGGTCGGCAATCTGTTCGGGCGGTTGGAAGGAAGCCAGTTCCCGGATGAAACGATTATGAGCGGATCTCATGTGGACACCGTTCTTAACGGTGGTAAGTATGACGGGCAATACGGCATTCTCGCCGCTTTGCTGGCGATTAAGACTCTGAAGGAAAAGTACGGCCAACCGCTGCGCACGCTGGAGGTGGTCTCGTTCGCGGAAGAAGAGGGCAGCCGCTTCCCGTATACGTTCTGGGGCAGCAAAAATGTCGTGGGTATCGCCAAAAAGGAGGACGTGCAAGACATTGCAGACTTCAAAGGCGTGCGCTTCACGGACGCGATGGAGCAAGCGGGCTTCGGCTTCCGCAAGGAGCCGGTGACACCACGCACCGATATTCAAGCGTTTGTCGAGCTGCATATTGAGCAGGGCAACGTATTGGAGCGCGAAGGCTTGTCCGTTGGCGTCGTTCACAGCATCGTCGGCCAGCGACGCTTCACCGTCGAGATTGCGGGAGAGGCGAATCATGCCGGCACGACGCCGATGGGTTACCGCAAAGATGCGGTTCACGCAGCAGGCCGGATGATTCAGCAAATTCTGGATCTTGCGCAAGCGAAAGGCGACCCGCTCGTGACAACGGTCGGCAAGATCGAAGTAACGCCGAATGTGGTCAACGTCGTGCCGGGCAAGGCGCTGTTCACGCTCGATATCCGCCATACGGACAAAGCGGAGCTGATCCGGTTCACTGATGAAGTGACGGAGCTGATGCAGCGCACCGCTGAAGCAATCGGCGTGGAATTGAAGGTAGATATGTGGATGGATGAGGATCCTGTCCCTATGGATCAACGGATTCTCGACGTACTAGAACGGCAGTGCCGGACAAATAACATTCCGTTCAAGCTGATGCACAGCGGAGCGGGTCACGATTCTCAGATTATGGCGAAATTTGTGCCTACGGCCATGCTTTTCGTTCCAAGCCGCAATGGAATTAGCCACAATCCGGCAGAGTATACGAGTCCGGAGCATCTGGCAGACGGGGTTCGCGCTTTGACCTACGCTCTGCATGAGTTGGCGTATTAAGCATGATAGGCATTAAACAAAGGACAAGCAGGCAGGCACAAATTGATTTGCGCTGAGGAGAGTGAGAATTATGAGTGACGTCAGCCAACAGGGTAAGTGGGAATATTGGAAAAAAGTCATCGTCATGCTTTGTCTCGGATGGACGGTCATCTGGATCTACCGCACCATCTTGAATCCGATTCTTCCCGAAATTCAACAAGATTTAAATGTAACGTCAGATGCAAGCATGGGCCTCATCTTCAGTGTATTTTTCTTCGCTTATACGATGATGCAAATTCCGTCAGGGTTGTTGGCAGATAGGTTTGGGCGGAAGACGATCATTATTCCGGGATTTATTTTGTTCACCTTGGGTGCAATTTTTGTCGGGTTCTCGACCTCACTCATGTTCATCCTGGTCGCGAGCTTCATTACCGGGTTGGGGCAAGGTACTTATTATGGTCCGGCTTATTCCATCTCATCAGAGACGATACCGAAGGAGAAGCGGGGCATTTCCACGGCAATCATTAACAGCGGTTCCGCCATCGGTATGGCCATCGGACTTATTGGATCGAGCTTCCTGGTAAAGGATGCCGGCTGGAATTGGCGGGTGCTGCTCTTTATTACGGCAGGCTTGGCCTTCAGCTTGATGCTGGTTTTTGCCAAAAACATCAAGAAGAACACGCCGCAATCCAAAGCAGCTGTCGGGGGTTCGGACGCCGAGAACCAAGACAGGGCGACATTTAAACGGCTGTTAGCCAATCCGAAGATGGTTGCCTCCTATGTGCTGTATTTTGCGACCTGTTATGGATATTATATGATCGTGACCTGGCTCCCATCGTATTTGCAGGATGAACGGGGCTTCGAAGGGACCGCGATCGGCTTCGCGGCCGCCCTGGTTGCGTTCAGCGCAGTGCCTGGCGCCTTGCTGTTCAGCCGGCTGTCGGACAAGTTCATGCACAAGAAGATTACGTTCATCATCATTTTGGAACTGCTGGCCGCGGTGATGCTGTACTTGACCGTCTCGGTCCAGACGACCACTTTGCTAATCGTCTGCCTTATTTTGTACGGCTTCCTCGGCAAGCTGGCCGTCGAGCCGATCTTAATCTCGTATGTGGCGGATATCGCTCCGAAGCAGGGAGTTGGGTCTACGTTCGGAATTTTCAACTTTTTCGGCATGATGTCATCGGTTGTAGCTCCGTTCGTTACGGGCCTCATTTCCGACGCGACGGGCAGTAAAGTATTGGGCTTCTATCTGGCGACGATCATCATCTTGGTCGGGGCGACCGTGATGCTGCTGGCTAATATGAAGAAGACGCCTCAGACGTCTTAATTAGTAGAAGGAGAGTGTGCAATATGGGTTATCCAAAAGATTTGTTGTCGAGCCGTTCCATCATCAAGCGCGGTAATTTTGCCTTGATACCGCCGGAGGGCTTGGTCAAAAATACGGTGCCCGGCTTTGAGCAATGCGATATCTCGATTCTGGCATCTCCACGGCTTGGCGCCAAATTCGTCGATTATGTCGTGACGATGCACGAGGGCGGGAAGAACGCTCGGGGATTCGGCGAAGCCGGCGTGGAAACGTTCGTGTACTGCATGGAAGGACGGGTGAAGGCCTCTGCGGATGAGCAGTCGTTCTCCCTGCAGGAAGGCGGCTACCTGTATTGCCCTCCGGGCGTGAAGCTGTACTTGGAGAACGAGCAGGCAGAAGATACGCGCTTGTTCTTGTACAAGCAGAAATATCAACCGCTGGAAGGAAGCTCTCTTCCATGGGTCGTATCGGGGAATGTGCATGATCTGGAAGCAGTGGATTACGACGACATGGCGAACGTCAAGCTGAAGGATTTGCTGCCAGCCGACCTTGCCTTCGATATGAATTTTCATATTTTGTCGTTCGAGCCAGGCGGCTGCCATCCGTTCGTAGAGACGCATTATCAGGAGCATGGGGCGATTATGCTGTCCGGCGAAGGTGTATACAATCTGGACAATGAATGGATCCCAATTAAAAAAGGGGACTACCTCTATATGGGGCCTTATGTGCCGCAAGCGACTTATGCCGTAGGGAGAGAGCCGTTCGCCTACTTGTATTCCAAGGATTGCAACCGGGACGCTACTCTATAGGCGAAGCAGGAAATCGAAACCGCATCCCTGCTGCGGGCTGGGGCTTGCTCCGCCCAGCAGCAGGGGGAAGGCGGAATACTTGCCAGAGAGGGAATGGACATGAGAGTAAGCAAACAGAAATTGCATGAGCTAATCCGAACAAAATTATCCCGGGCCGGACTATCGGTCGCGCATGCGGATGTAGTGGCGGAAGTACTCGTTCATGCCGATGTCCGCGGGGTTCACTCGCATGGCGCCATGCGGGTCGAATATTATGCGGAGCGGATTTCCAAAGGCGGCACGAACGTGGATCCCCAATTTGAATTCAAGAAGACGGGGCCATGCTCCGCCGTGTTGGACGGGGATAACGGAGCGGGGCATGTGGCGGCCAAGCAGGCAATGGCAGAGGCCGTCAATATCGCGAAGGAGCATGGGGTCGCGGTCGTCGGGGTACGGCGAATCGGACATAGCGGCTCCCTGTCCTATTATGTGCAGCAAGCGGCGCGGGAAGGGCTGATCGGTATTTCGGTCTGCCAATCCGACCCGATGGTGGTGCCTTTCGGCGGGGCCGAGCCTTATTATGGAACGAACCCGATTGCTTTTGCCGCACCCGGCGAAGGGAACGAGCTCATGACCTTCGATATGGCAACGACTGTCCAGGCTTGGGGAAAAATTTTGCATGCCCGTTCGAAGCATGAGTCGATTCCGGAAACATGGGCTGTCGATGAACGGGGTGTGCCGACGACCGATCCGTTCCAGGTGAATGCGCTGCTTCCGATTGCCGGACCGAAAGGATACGGCTTGATGATGATGGTTGATGTGCTGTCCGGCGTGTTGCTCGGACTGCCGTTCGGGAATCAGGTCAGCTCCATGTATCATGACTTGACCGAAGGCCGGAACCTGGGCCAGCTTCATATCGTGCTGGATCCGTCCTTCTTTACCGATTTGGAGGCGTTCCGGCGCAATATTTCGAAGACGATGGGCGATCTGAACGGCATCAAGCCGGCGCCTGGCTTCGAGCGGGTGCTGTATCCAGGCCAGAATTATGACCTGATTGAACAGGATAATGAAGCGAACGGCATCGAGATTGTGGATGAGGTGTATGACTATCTCGTCTCCGATGTGATTCATAACAATGCGTACGACCATAAAGATCCGTTTGCTAAGTGACTTTTTTCAACGGAGTAGGGGATCCAACCACTCCAGAGGGAAATCGTCGATACCGAACGGACAACCAGAGGTGAACTAGAATGCTGCATACGATCATTAAAAAAAATTCGTATCAAGATTCCGTCAATTTAATGCTTCTCACGAATCATATCTCCGCGCTGGAAGGCGTCAAGCAAGCATCGATCATGATGGGAACGCCAGCCAACAAGGACATTATGAACAATTCCGGCTTATACACGGATGAACTCGAGCAAGCCGGGGCCAATGACATGTGCATCGTCATCGATGCCGAGGAGCAGAGCAATCTGGATGACATTCTCGCTGCGATCGATAGCTTTCTAAGCGACCAATCGGTCAGCTCCGCTTCGTCTTCGCTCGAGAGCGTACGCTCGTGGGAGCGGGCTTTGAAGGAGAACCCGGGCGCCAACCTGGCCATTATCTCGGTACCGGGCCAATACGCTGCAGGGGAAGCCGAGAAAGCGCTCGATTACGGTCTGCATGCGTTCATTTTCAGTGACAATGTGCCTGTGGAGGAAGAACTGAAGCTGAAGCAGAAGGCGCATGAAAAAGGATTGCTCGTCATGGGTCCGGATTGCGGCACGGGAATAATGTCGGGGGTTCCCCTCGCCTTCGCGAACCGCGTCAAGGCAGGCAATATCGGCGTCGTCGGCGCCTCGGGCACAGGCATCCAAGAGGTGACGACGCTCATCGACCGCATGGGCGGCGGGATCAGCCATGCGATCGGTACTGGCGGGCGCGACCTCTCGGAATCGGTCGGAGCGATTACGATGCTGGACGGCATCCGCGGACTGGAGCATAACGACCAGACCGAGGTGATCGTCATCGTGTCCAAGCCACCGGCGAAGGCGGTGCGCGATCAGGTGGTGCGCCAGCTGCAAGGAATGTCGAAGCCGTCGGTTACCCTGTTCCTCGGAGAGAAGCCGTCCGCGCATGAAGGCAATGTCTATCAAGCCTATACTTTGGAAGAAGCAGCTAGAATTGCCGTCGACCTGGCCAAAGGCGCCGCTGTGCAGCCGCTGTACAGCGTGCCGCTCGACGTGCCGAAGATGGATTTGCAGCCGGGGCAGACCTCGATTCAGGGCTTGTATGCCGGCGGTACCCTGGCCGCTGAAGCAGCCATGCTTATCGCGGATGGGCTTCAATTGAAAGATGGACTGATTCATGAAGACGGTTACGTCCTCAAATCGAACGGTCATGCGATTGTCGATTTGGGTGATGACATGTATACGCAGGGCAAGCCGCATCCGATGATCGATCCGGCTACCCGGGTTCAGTATATCGAGAAGGCGGCCCAAGATCCGGCGACAGCGGTCATTCTGTTCGACGTCGTGCTTGGATACGGCAGCCATGATGATATGGCGAGCGTGCTGGCGCCGGTGATCGAAAAGGCGATTGCCAAGGCGAAGGCGGAAGGGCGCAACCTCTACTTTGTGGGTGTCCTGTGCGGCACGCAGCAAGATCCGCAGTCTTACGCGGAGCAGAAGCGCAAGTTCGAAGAAGCGGGCGTGCTGGTGAAGGAGAGCAATAATCAAGCGGTGCGCACCGTCCTGGCGATGATGAACCTCAGCCTGGAGGACACGCCGAAGACGCACCGTCCGGCGGCAACGGCTATGCCGGAAGAGACCTCCGCGTCCGCGCCTGTCGCAGCGCTGCTTGGCGGGAAGCCTTCCGTCATCAATGTGGGGCTGCAGAAGTTCACGCAAGCCATTCTTGCAAGCGGCGCTACGGCAATTCAATATGATTGGCGGCCGGTTGCGGGCGGCAGTGTGAAGATGCAGCGCGTATTGAAGCTATTGAACGAGTACCGGTTTACGAATTAGTATCCGGTGTCGCTTTTCCAGTGGACGATGAATCCACTCCTGTGAACCGCGTCCATGACGAACCATCGACGCCGCAGACGAACAGCTGGGAGGGAATTATAGATGAAATTTAATACTATTGATGAAGCCAATCAGGCGGTGATTGACAAGATTTCCGGCGGCACGCCGTTCCTTGTCGATGCCGTGCCGGCTCACACCGTTATTCCGGAACTGAAAGGCAAGACGCTGCTGCATGCAGGTCCGCCGATCGCCTACCAAGACATGACGGGACCGATGCAAGGCTCATGCGTAGGCGCTGCGTTATTCGAGGGCTGGGCGAAGGATGAAGCTGAGGCCCGCGCTATGCTGGAACGGGGCGACATCCGCTTCATGCCGTGCCACCATGTGAAGGCCGTCGGGCCGATGGGAGGCATCACGTCCGGCAATATGCCAGTATTTGTCGTCAAAAACCGCTCCGAAGGCAATGAAGCGTACTGCATTATGAATGAAGGCATCGGCAAGGTGCTTCGCTTCGGCGCTTATTCGGAAGAGGTCATCACGCGCCTGAGATGGATGCGAGACGTGCTCGGCCCGACGCTGTCCCGCGCGTTGAAGGCGACGAATGAAGGACTTAATCTGAATGTCATGATCGCGAAGGCGATTACGATGGGAGACGAATTCCATCAGCGCAACATCGCTGCTTCGCTTGTCTTTTTGAAGGAAATCAGCCCTTATATCGTTAGTCTTGATATGGATAAGCAAGAGATGCAGAGCGTCATTAAATTTTTGGCGGATACGGATCAGTTCTTCCTTAACATTATGATGGCCGCGTCCAAAGCTGTCATGGACGGTGCGCGCACGATCGAAGCCGGTACGGTGGTTACCGCGATGTGCCGGAACGGACGCGACTTCGGCATCCGCATCAGCGGCATGGGCGACGAATGGTTCACCGCGCCGGTTAATACTCCGCAGGGACTGTTCTTCACTGGCTATTCGCAAGAGGATGCCAACCCGGACATCGGCGACAGCGCGATTACGGAGACGTTCGGGGTCGGGGGGATGGCGATGATTGCCGCTCCGGGCGTAACCCGCTTCGTCGGGGCCGGCGGATTCAACGATGCGTTGGCGACGAGCAACGAGATGATCGAGATCTCGATCGACCAAAATCCGAACTTCACGGTACCAACCTGGAACTTCCGCGGCATTTGCCTCGGCATCGATGCGAGAAAGGTCGTAGAAACCGGAATTACGCCTGTCATTAATACCGGGATCGCCCATAAAGAGCCAGGTGTGGGACAGATCGGCGCCGGCACGGTCCGTCCGCCTGTCGAGTGCTTCGAGAAGGCGCTGGAAGCGTATGCGGCCAAGCTCGGACTTCTGTAACACGCCGCACCATACGCATTGTCTCAAGGGAGAGGAGATGGACACCCAGCTTGGGGCGCTCCTCGCCCAGAGGCCGACGGGCCGCATCCACAGCATCTTCGAGAACGGCATCAACCTGACGATGGGAGACACGTTGATTTTTGTCGGTACGACGAAGAACGGCAGGCTTCCGTTCGGCATCCATATGGGGCAGGACAGTGTCAAAAGGCTGCGCCGCCATGTTCGGCTCGATGACACCGTCGTGGCCGAGGGGGCGGACACGATTCGCTTTCTCCATCCAGGGGGTCCGCTGACGCTTGATCTGGCGCAGGCCGCCCCATTCCAGTATGAGATCCGATCGGATCGGTATCACTGTTTTCGTGATTTATTTCACGTAAACGAATTTTTGAAAACCTGCCTCACCTGGGGCGTGCCGACCGGACTCGATGTGGAATGGGACCGCTTTCTCGCAAATGAATACAGGCCGGATGAACCGCAGTATGCTGTCGTGCGGCAGGCGGAGCAGTTGCTTGGCGGCCTGTTGTCCGGCGGGGTTCAAGCGGTCGAGGCGCCTTTGCGCTATTTTCTTGGACGCGGGCCGGGACTGACGCCGTCGGGAGATGACTTTCTCGTCGGTGTGCTGGCCGTTCATAAGCTAACCGGCGCATTTCATCCCGCATGTGTGGCCGTCTTGCGCCATATGGTGGAAAGAGAAGCCATTACGACGGATGTCAGCAGGGCTTATTTGCTTCATGCGCTGCAAGGCCGCTTCAGCGATAAGGTCACCCGGGTGATGAACGCGATGGTAATGGAAGATATGAAAGAGATAGAAAACGCAGCTCCGCTCAATTCCAATCTTGAGCAGATGCTTGAGACCGGACACAGCTCCGGGATCGATACGGCATTCGGGATCGCCAGTGCCATCATGGCCCTTAGGAGGAATGAAAGAACATGTCAAAACGAGTTGTGATCGCATTTGGTGGAAACGCCATCTTGCAGCCTCATCAAGCGGCAACCTATGAGAACCAGCTTGCCAATGTGCGCAGCAGCAGCAAGAAGATTGCCGATATCGTGGAAGCGGGCTACGAAGTTATTATTACGCACGGCAACGGCCCGCAGGTGGGATTGATTTTGCAGCAAAATGAAGAAGCGAAAGAGGTTGTTCCGCCGTTTCCATTGGACGTGTGCAGCGCGGAGTCTCAGGGCTTCATCGGATATATGCTTGATCAATGCTTGAAAAACGAACTGCGCAAGCGGGGATTGCCGCAGCAGGTCGTCAGTGTGCTCACCCAGACGAGAGTATCACTGGAGGATGAAGCGTTCCTTCATCCAACGAAGCCGATCGGCGTCTTCTACACTGAGGAAGAAGCGAAGCGATTGATGGAGGACAAAGGCTGGAACATGCAAGAAGACGCTGGCCGAGGGTGGAGACGCGTCGTGCCTTCGCCGCAGCCGCAATCGATTGTGGAGGCGGATACGATTATGAAGATCGCCGCAAGCGGGGCCATTGTCATTGGTGCCGGCGGCGGAGGCATTCCGGTCGTGCAAGCCGAGGACGGCACGCTTTCCGGGGTCGAAGCGGTGATTGACAAGGATCGCAGCGGTCTCAAATTGGCTCAGGAAGCGAACGCCGATATTTTTATGATGGTCACCGATGTGAAAAATGTCTATATTCATTACGGCAAGCCCGAGCAGAAGGCGCTGGAGCAGATCAGTACCGAGGAAGCCAAGCAGTATATCCGGGAAGGGCATTTCTCCAGCGGCAGCATGGGGCCGAAGATGGAGGCCGCCGTGGCATTTGCGGAACTTGGCAAGCACGCTATCATCTGCTCGCTTGACGATGCCGCTCTGGCTCTTCAAGGAACAACCGGGACGCATATTTCCTAATATGCAGGCAACCGACAGGCTGCGTAAAGCGGAAAAAGACCGCTTGCGCAGCCTTTTTCTTCGATACAAGCCTTGCATCACCGTTCGTCCTGCTGAATATAGTGGAAGTGGTGGCAGTACAAGTTTTTCCTTACAAGATCTTTACAATCCGATCATCGTCCGTTAATATTACGGCCGTACATTGAATAGGTGCGGCACAAAAAAGGAGGGGAACGTCCCGCGCATGCATACCGATCCGGCTCGCAGGCCGGGAAGGAACGAACTAACAGTCCGGGGGACTGCGCGAAAAGGAGCTTGATTACGCAATGATATGAAATCATGGCTGCGGCCGCTGCTGACCGGCGTGCTCGCTATCAGCCTGACAGCATGCTCCGGCGGAGAAGGAGCAGGAACGACGGTGGATGTGAAGGCGCCGCCTGCCGGCTTGAAGGAGGACACGACGCCGGTAACCATTCAATACTGGCACGCTCATGCCGAAGCCCAGATCGAAGGCTTGAACGCGCAGATCGCGGCGTTCCAGAACAAATATCCGCATGTTACGGTCGAACCCGTCTATCAGGGAGGATATGGGGATCTACATAAAAAACTGCAGGCGGCGGTCGCGGCCAACGACGTGCCAGACGTGACCAACGTGGAGGTCGCTTCGCTTCCGAACTTCGCTAAGGGCGGCGTGTTCGCCGATCTGACGCCATGGATCGAGCGGGACAAGGTCGACCTGGACGATTTCGCCTCTGGAATGCTGAAGACGTATGCCTATCAAGGGAAGCAGTACGGCTTCCCGCTTATCGTCAGCACGAGCATACTCATCTATAACAAGACGCTGCTCGATGAGTTGGGCGTGGATCCGCCGCAGGCATGGGACGAGATCGACGCCTTCAACGCCATGGTCGCCAAGCGGGACAACGGCAAGACCACTCGTTATGCCTTCATGGTGCCGGGCTGGGATACCTGGTATTATGATCCGTGGCTGATCAACGGCGGCGGCCGCATATGGAATCTTCCTGCTCCGGCAAGCGTTCAAATCGGTCAACAACGATGTGCTGGAAGCGGGCGCGGGTGGACGGAGGAGGGCGGCTGACGCTGCTGTACCGGATATTGCTGCCGATGACGATGCCTACCGTCGTGATGGCGGTGCTGCAATTCATTAGCGCCTGGAATTCTTATTTCTGGCCGCTCATCATGACCAATTCGAATGACATGCGCGTGCTTACCGTGGGCATCAGCATGCTGCGCGATTCGATTGCCGGTGATGAAGCGGATGTACTTCCATATCATTATGGCCGCCAGCGTCATGGCGATTGTGCCCATCGTCATTCTGTTCACGTTCATGCAGAAGCATATCGTCTCCGCGATGGCCAACTCCACCTTCAAGTTAAGGATGGCCCCTTCCATCGGCACAAAAAAAGGGATGCCGCCAGCCTCTTCAGGCCGGTGGCATCCCTTGTCCGTTCAGGGAGGGCAATTAGAATACTTGAACGACTTCCGTAATGCCTTCCACTTCTTCTACCAATGCGCGTTCAATACCCGCTTTGAGGGTAATGGTGGAGCTTGGGCAGCTGCCGCATGCGCCCATCAAGCGCAATTTGACAATACCGTCCTCGACGTCGACCAATTCGACATCCCCGCCGTCACGCTGCAGGAACGGACGCAGTTTATCCAGCACTTCCAGCACTTCATCATACGTGCTGTTCTGTGTTTGTTCACTCATCTTTCGCCAACTCCTTTCATCCATGCTCCTTTTATTATATTATAAAGCTATTCGAAATCAAAGGCACTACATGAAAGCGGGGAAATATCTATGCGTCCGATCATTGAGTTATGCGTGAATAACGTGCATCAGGGAACGGACCAGTTGATGAAGCGGCTCTCCGCTCTTCCGGATGTCGATGTGATCGAATACGGCTGCCTCGGCAATTGCGGAGAGTGCTTCCTGTTCCCATTTGCGTATGTGAACGGGGAGATTGTGGCTGTGGAGACTGCGGAGCAATTATATGATTTAATTATGGAGAAAGTTAAGGAAATACAAGCATGGGAGCAGCCGGACGCCGATTGACGCCGCTGCTCCCATGCTTTGTATAAGGGTTATCCGAAATGCTGCTTGGACATCCACAGCACGCCGCTCTTGATGACGCGCGGAACGTAGCCGACCATTGTGCGCTTGCCGAGCAAGCCGAAGCCGGCCTTCTTGCCGAGGGAGCCGAGCACGCCCTTGAGCTTGATTTTGCCCAAATGCGGCGTCTCGTTCTTCCAGATCGCTTTGAAGACGTCGGCAATCTGCTCTCCCTGGGCTCCGGCCGCTTGCGCACTCGGGGAGAACGGCAAGCTGGCGCAGTCGCCGACGACAAAGACGTTCGGATAATCCGGAATCTGATGGTACGCATTCAGCAGGACGCGCCCTTGCGGATCTTTGGGCACCTGAAGCGCCTGGACGACCTCCACCGGTTGTATACCGGCGGTCCATACCGTAGCGTGGGACAGAATCTCCTCTTCCTTGTCTTCCGGGCGGTTATAGATGACGCCCTTGTCCAGGCGGCTGACGTGAACATGCGAGCGGAGCTCCACATCATGCTCCTGGAACCACTCGGATACATAGCGGGACAGCTTCTCCGGGAAGGCGGACAGCACCCGGCCGCCCCGATCCAGTATCCGGATGTTCAGATCGGGACGGCTCTCTCTCAATTCCGCTGCCGTCTCGACCCCGCTTAGTCCGCCCCCGACAATGCTCACCTGCCCGTATGGCTTGACGTCGTTCAAGCGCTGATAGGTCTGTCTCGTGCTGGAGAGCGATTGAATGCTGCAGCCGAACTGCTCCGCGCCGGGGATGCCGTGGAACTTGTCCGTGCAGCCCAGGCCAATCGCCAAATAATCGTATGCCATCACATCATCATGCTCGAAATGAATGAGCCGGTTGTCCAAATCGATGGCTTGGACATTGCCGTAATGAAGCTGAACACGCGGATCGGTCGGAAAGGCCACGCGAATATCGATATCCGGAACCGTCCCGGCCGCCAGCGCGTAGTACTCGGTCTTCAATCCTTGGTATGGCATGCGGTCAATCAATACAAGCTGTACGTCAGAGGGCAGATCGCCCTCTAACAACCGTTGAATAATGGCCAATCCTCCGTAACCGCCACCTAATATGACGTATCGTTTCATCCGTTCGACTTCCCCCTATGATGCCGGAATAATAGATAATGTGCCGTCATCGACAGCGCCTACGTCGTATGGCTCCTCTCCAGAAAACGGGTTGCTCGTGCACTGATGCCTGTCTATTCTATCTATTTATCTCGGTTCCTATTTCCCTAAATAGAAGCTTGGCCTGCAATCCCCAGGCTATTCGTATACCTTCACTTCATTATAAAAGGTGTCGCGCTCTACCGGAATGCGGCCTGCGCCCTTCACGAGCCAGATCAGCTCGTCGCGCGTCAGTCCTTCCGGCGTCAGCGCGCCTGCGGCATGGCTGATCCGCTCCTTGACGAGCGTGCCGTGCACGTCGGAAGCGCCGAAGGTGAGCGCGACCTGGGTCAGCTGCGTGCCGATGTTGATGAAATATGCCTTGATATGCTGAACATTGTCCAGCATGAGACGGCTGATCGCGATCGTCTTCAAGTCCTCGTACGCGGAGTTGCGCCGCTTGATGCTCGCTTTCGGACTCTTCGGCTGCATCGAGAGTGGTATGAATACCTGGAATCCGCTCGTCTCATCCTGCAATTCACGAATCTTCATCATATGGCGCACCCGATCCTCATGCGATTCGATCGCGCCGTAGAGCATCGTGGTGTGCGTCTTCATGCCCAACTGGTGCGCCGTGCGGTGCACCTCCAGATACCGGTCGACGCCGGCCTTCTCCACGCGCATCTTCTTGCGGTATTCATCCGACAGAATCTCTGCGCCGCCCCCCGTCAGCGACTCCAGGCCGGCGTCCATCAGCTGGCGCAGCACTTCTTCCACGCTCAAGCCGCTGATGCGGGTAAAAAAGTCGATTTCGGCAGCTGTATACGCTTTGAGCGTCACTTGCGGGTATTTCTCCTTCAGTACGCGCAAGGAATCGACATAGTATTGGAACGGCACATGCGGGTTATGGCCGCCCACGATGTGGAATTCCCTTACACCCGGATGGATGTGCTGGTCGACATACTCGATCATTTCCTGCCCCGACAGGGTGTACGATCCTTCTTCCCCCTGATTCTTGCGGAAATTGCAGAAGGCGCAGTGCGCTTCGCAGACGTTGGTAAAATAGAGAGACATATTCTCGATGAAATATACTTTCTTTCCGTTCTTGCGTAAATTTGCGAGATTCGCTAATTGACCCAAGGTCAACAAGTCGTCCGTCTCATACAAATATACACCGTCTTCCAGCGTCAAGCGTTCCCCACGCTCGACCTTGTCCACTATTTCGGCCATGCGGGTATCCGCATGACGGGCGATGACCGTTGTCATGCACAGGCCTCCTTCTCGTTCATCTGCTCTTGGCCGTCACTGGCATCCGGCGGCAGGCCTCGCATTCGGCGCTTGCGCAAATGCGAGGCCCGCAGCGGATCCGATAGGCTGGTTACCTTCAGGCATTCGGCACGCGGTCCGCCTTGCCCGGCAGAGCAGTCGTGCGCCAGCTGGTGGGCCGGCGCGATCCATTTCCGAACAAAATAAAAACTCCTCGGCGAAATGTTGATTCCGTCGGAGGATTCAGTGAAACATATCACAGCTTCTGTAGTCACCTTCATTATACTCTTGCCTTCCGGAAGGGGCAATACATGATACGGGATAGCGGGAAACGGGAGATCGTTCTCTTGTAACGATCCGATGGGATGGGTATACTTAATACACAAGGAGGGATTAGAATGATTACAATCAGCGATCAAGCGGTTGAGAAAATAGAGGAAATGATGGCCCAGGAGGAGAATCCGGCATTGTTCCTGCGCATCGGCGTGCATGCCGGCGGCTGCAGCGGCTTCTCTTACGGCATGGGGCTGGACGATCAGGAGAGTGCCGATGACGTGCATATGACGTTCGGCCAGGTGAAGGTCGTCGTCGACAAAGAGAGCATCCCTTTCTTGAACGGACTCGTTATTGACTACAAGGAGTCGGGAATGTCCGGCGGCTTCACGATCGACAACCCGAACGCCACGGCCACCTGCGGCTGCGGCGCGAGCTTCCGCACCGCCCTTGCTCAGGGCAAGGCGGAGAAATGCGACGACTGACGCCGCGTCGTTTTCGTATTGGTAATCACGGCCTCTCTAACGGTGGATGGGGTAAATGACCGTTACGGGAGGTTTTTGTTTGCCGATATACCTGCACAAAAAGAAATAGACCGCCCTCGGAAAAGGTTAACGGTCTCAGCACCGCCTTCCGAGGGTGCGACGCTTGCGCCTAAAGAGGCTTTCGGTACAGACGAAGCAAAAACCTCCAGCTCCCATCAAAAGAGCTGGAGGTTCTTCGCGTCGGGGCGGCTCAGTTTGCGGAAGGGCCGGGCTATTGCCGCGCCGGCTCCTTAAGCGTCTTGCCGAGCAGGACCATGAGCCAGATGATGGCCGCGCCCACAAGCGCATGCCCGAGTCCGGCCATATGGTTCAGGCCGTTCATGTCCCGGCCGAGCACCTGCAGGATGCCGCGCGTCGTCATCGTGCCGATCGTGATCAGCATGCCGGCATTATACACATAGTACCACGCTGTGAAGGAGCGGACCTCGTGCACGCGGAACAGGCGCGCCAGGATGAGAAGCACGAGGAAGAAAAGGAAGCCGAGCACGAGCAGGTGGGTATGGAGCGGCTTCAGCATCGTATAGTCCGTAAAGCCGTTCAACTTGGTGAACTCTCTGAAAAAAACACCCGCTAATAGTCCAAGCACAGCATAAATAAATGATGTCACATACAGCTTTTTCATGTTGCATTACCTCTCTCCAATTCATGATGGGGGACCTGTTTGCTGCCCGGCATCCAATAGCCGCCGGGCAGCAGCCGAGGCGGGGGCAAGCTGCCGGAGCTTCCATCGCCACTGTATTCTCGCCGTTCTGACGGAAGGGCAGCATTCTTCGTCCCCTGCTTGTATTTTCGCGTCTCTACCAGACAGTGTACCTGCCTCGTATGAACGGAATATGAACGGAAGGTAACAATCGGGGCTCGGCGCCGCGCCGGCGCCGCATCGAATTGCTGCCTGCGAGGATCCGGACAGGCCAGGCTTGCGCTAGGCAGAAGCGCCGGAAGGCTTGGCCGGCAGCAGAACGGTGAACGCCGTCCCTTCCCCGACGGCGCTCGCGGCGTGAAGCGATCCGCCGTGCAAGTGAACGATGCGCTCGGCGATGGAGAGCCCGAGGCCGGTTCCGCTCTGCGATCCCCGCTCCGGAGAGCTTGATTTGTAGAAGCGGTCGAAAATATAGGGAAGATCCTCCGCGGCGATGCCTTTGCCGGTATCGCGAATGACCACCTCGGCGTTTCCATGGTCATTTATTCCACATTGTACATAAAGACTTCCGCCCGTATCTGTAAACTTGATCGCATTGGCGAGCAGGTTCATCCACACTTGATGGAGCAGTCCGGCATCGCCGGATATCTCCGTCATCTGGAGCTCGAGATGCAGCTCCAGCTCTTTCTCCGACCATTGAGGCTCCAGCGTGATCAACAGTTCCCGCAGCTGCTCATCGAGCCGGAACGGCAACCGCTTGAGGGCCTCCTGGCCGCGATCGAGCGAGGCGAGCGTCAGCAGCTGCCGGCTGAGCCCGGACAAGCGCTCGCTCTCCACTGCGATGATATGGAGATACTTGCGTTCCTCTTCCGGTGGCAGCGGATGCTCGAGCAATTGGGCGGCCAGCCCGCGAATCGACGTAAGCGGCGATTGGATCTCATGGGACACGTTGGCCACGAATTGCTTCTGCATCGTGTCTGCCTGCTCGATCGATTGGGCCATGCGCGTGAACCGGCGGGCCAGTTCCCCGATCTCGTCCTGGCGGTGGACATCAAGCCAGACCTCATACTGTCCGCGCTCCAGATCGGTGGTTGCCTTCGCGAGCCGGTTGACCGGGCGGACGATGTACCGGGACTTGATAGCGATAAACACGAGGCTGAAGCCGAAGGTGACGGCCAGCAGCACGGCCAGCAGCAAGCGGATCTCCTTCGTCTGCTGCACCATATCCGGGCGGATGAACAATGCGTAGCGGCCGCCCTGCGCTTCCAGCGGAAGACCATAACTGAACTCCAGCTTGTTCTCGAAAATATTCGGGATGAACCACCGCTGCTTGTTCTCCAGCAGGCCCTTGTAAACTTGGCCGTCAAGCACGCGCCGCACGACTCCCTCGGGCAAGGAGGCATCCTTGAAGGCGCGGCCGAACGCGGCGGCTTGCCCGTCCTCGTCGAACAAATAGAGCTGGTATCCCATCCCGGAGAGATGCTCCATATAGGAGGCGAGCTTGTCCGGGGGTGATTCCGTGGCGAAAAAGGTGATGGAACGCCCGATATCCCGCATCTTCTCTTCATAATGAAGATTGAGCGTATGGCTGTATGCCAGATTGGCCGTCACGAGGCCGACCGCGAAGCTGAGCAGCACGATGACGACAGAGCTGGTTACAATCGTCGCATATAAGGATCTCATGATTCACGAACCTCCAGCTTATAGCCGAGTCCCCGGATGGTGACGATGCGGAAGTCATCGGTCGCCTCATGCAGCCGCTCCCGCAGACGCTTAATATGGACATCGATGGTCCGGCTGTCGCCGGTGAAGTCCGCGCCCCAGATCTGATCGAGCAGCTGGTCGCGCGTGAACAATCTGCCGGCATGGGCGGCCAGCTGCGCCAGCAGCTCGAATTCCTTGCGGGGCAAGGTCCACTCCTGCCCGCCGGTCGTCACGAGATAGCTCGCTCTGTCGATGATCGTGCCGTGGAAGCGTATCGTTGAGGCCGATACGAGCTGATAGCGCCGCAGGAGCGCCTTCATCCGGAACAGAAGCTCCTTCGGCTCGAACGGCTTGACCAGATAATCGTCGGTGCCGGCTTCATAGCCTGCGGCCTTATCCTCCAGCTCGCCGCGGGCTGTGAGCAAAATGACCGGAATATCGTAATGCCGGCGGATATCGGCGCAGAGCGTCCAGCCGTCCATGCCGGGCATCATGACATCGACAACCGCGATATGCACCGTTTCTTTTTCCAATCGACGAGAAGCATCCAGGCCGTCAGCCGCCTCAATCACCTCATATTGCTCCCGTTCAAGGATCAAGCGCAGCAGCGCCCGAATATGCGGATCGTCGTCCGCGACAAGCACTCGAATGCGCATCTGTAAGCACCACCTTGAATGTAATAATTTTCACATAAACCGGAGACAACGGCTCTCCATATAGCAAATCCTTGGAACCGTGGATGGCGGCCCCAAGGATTTCGATGTTCGCTACATAAACGTTTTGTCGATCATTAAGGCAATCAAATAAAAGCAAAATAAGGAAAATAACCAGCATCCTGTCCCAAGCAAGCGATGTTGCTTTCTCCAAAATTGAAAGCCGAGTGCCAATATTCCGGCATTGGCCAGAACCAGCACCACGGACATGCCGATAATGGCAATCCAATACAGCACTTCAAATACGGCGGCCGTCGTCATGGAAAGTCGCTCCCATCTTCATTATTGCAATCCCTCTGTAACCCTATCCATACGATACCATCCCGCATGCGGCAATGACAAGCCGACGAGACGGAGAAATGTATCGAAGTTAAGCGCTTCAGAAGCAGGAAGCGGGCCAAGGCAGGTCCCTAAAATAAGGCGCGTGCCGCGGACAATCATCCAAGAATTTTCAGGAGGCATTGAGTATGTATAAACGAGAGGCTCGTAGACGAAAGGGGATAGACGCATGGAAGGACGGCAGTTAGCCAGCAAATGGCTGAAGACGGAAGCGCTGCTTGGAAATCCGCGGGTTGCAGATCATATCCCGGCAACGCGGGTGTATAACACCTCCAATTTGCATCAAATGCTGAACCGATATGGATTTGTCGTCATCAAGCCGATCGTGGGCGGCGGCGGAAACGGCGTCATCAAAATCACCATGGAAGGCGGGAATTATGCGTACACCTATATGGCGAATACGCGCTCATTTACCGGGTTCGATGAGATGGTCCGCTCGCTGTCCACGGTGAAGAAGAAGCGGAGATACATTATTCAGCGCGGCATTCGGCTGGCTTCGATTAGCGGGAGACCGATCGATTACCGGGTCAAATTCGTGAAGACGAAGGGAAGATGGGTCTGCCGGGGCGTCGTCGGCAGGCTGGCGCGCCAGGGCCTCTTCGTGACGAATCTATGCAGAGGCGGGACGCAGCTCAACGGGTCAGAAGGCATTCGCCGCTCCTTGTCCGGCCGGATGGTCCGATCGAAGAGGCGGGAGATGCTGGATATTTCGCAGAAATGCACCCGAATCTTGGAGAGGAAGTACCCAGGCATAAGCCAGCTTGGCTATGATTACGGGATCGACAAATCCGGACATATCTGGATCTTTGAAGTGAATACGCGCCCGCAATAGCGAACATTCGCGCTGCGGGCGGCTTTTGCGCATACAGTTCATAGGCTGATAGATTTCATTTGGGATGAACAAGATTATGATTAAAGATTTTTATTCAAAATTCAACGACAATAGATGTGAATAAAGCTATCCACATCATCCCCAATGATTCAAGTCCTTTTTCGACGGTTATCAACAAGTTAAACACATATCTTCCACAGCCGGCTGTGGATAACGGAACGCTTGTTCCTTAGAAATCAACCATGATATGATGATGGGGTATTAAGAAGGAAACTTTTAGGAAAGGTTGTGATTAGGATGGCTTTGCTCTCCGATGAATTGCTTATGGATTCCTATGAGCAGGCAATCAAGCTGGGTCTAGATGATGACTTCCTCGCGCTGCTGCTTGCCGAAATTCAGAAACGCCGCCTGCATCCGACCCTCTTCCATAAACCGGTGCGCAGATAGAATTGCCGGTTATTCGTGATCCTTACTCCCAAGACAGGCCATTGACGGTTGAGGACGTATTACAGTGCTCACAATATAAGATATGCACACACAACCGGCTGCTAGAACGATCCTGGATATGGATTGGAAGCGTGTCATTGGCGTCCTCCGCTTGGAAATAAGGAGAGTAAGGTCCATAATAATCTTCCAGTTTGCCGCTGTCGACGGCTGGGTTCAAACAGTTCGGACATTGAAGCATGTGACTGGTTATGCCGTTGCATAGTGGACAAACATGAAACAAGGGTATCCTCCTCCATTAGATACAGAATAGGAGTAGGATACCCTTTCTTTCCTTATCTCATGACAAGCTGTTATTGTTGCGCTATCCGCGCCGTTCTGCGCTTCCTGTCAAGCAGCTTACATCTTCATGTTGCTGCTGTGGCCAGGGGACAGCTTAGCTGTCGGATCGATGTACACCTTCGCGTTGTTCACCGCTGTTGGCGCTTCGCCGAAGCCGACCGCAATCAATTTCAGCTTGCCGGGATATGTCGTAATATCGCCTGCCGCGAATATGCCTGGAATGTTGGTCTCCATCCGGGTATCGACGACAATCGATCCTCCTTCAATGTTCAATCCCCATTCGGCAATCGGCCCCAATGAGGATACGAATCCGAAGTTAACGATGACCGCATCGACATCGATATCCATCGAGCCTTTGCTCTTCGTATCGGTGATGGTCACCCGGTCCACGCGTCCCGCGTCTCCGTGCAGGGCGGTAATCTCCTTCGGCGTCAGCACCTGCACCTTGGAGCTCATCAATTGCTCGACGCTGTGCTCATGGGCGCGGAATTTGTCGCGGCGGTGAATCAGGGTCACCTGCTCCGCGATCGGCTCCAGCATTAATGCCCAGTCTACGGCGGAATCGCCGCCGCCGCTGATCAACACGCGCTGACCTTTGTACTGCTGCAGATCGCTGACGAAATAGCGCAGGTTCGACTTCTCGTACTTCGCGGCTTCCGGCAGCTCGAGCCGGCGCGGTTCGAAGGCACCTACGCCCGCGGTGATGATCACGGCCTTGGCGTGATGAACCTGCTTATCCGTCGTAATCGCGAAGAGGCGCTCGTCGAGCTTCTCGACCTTAAGCACTTTCTCTTCCAACCGCACATCGGGGTGGAAATGATCCATCTGCTGCTTGAGCTGATTGACCAGTTCCTGGGCCGTAACCTTCGGGAATCCGGCTACGTCGTAAATGTATTTCTCGGGATACAGGGCTGCTAACTGTCCTCCTAGTTGAGGCATGCTCTCAAGCAGCCGCACGGATGCTTGGCGCATGCCGCCGTAGAAGGCGGCAAACATTCCGGCAGGACCGCCACCAATAATAAGAATATCTACAATATCTTGTTGTGAAGCTGGCTGTGAATCCAAGGCAGAGCACCTCCAAAATGACGATGTCTGACCACGTGATCATGGTCATTGTGCAATCCGGCACATTATCCATTATAAACCTAGTACGGAGAGAAGGAAACAATGCATTTGAATATGTTTCATGCGATGTCAGCGATTTTCACAAATGAAATGTGGTACAATATAGGAAAGAAGGAAGAACACGAAAATCTCGGCCCATTAATTGACAGTTCGAAAAAACAAACATTTTAAACGCTTACATTTAGGAATAAGTAAAAATGATGCTTGTATTTTAGCTGGAAACTCGATATCATTGCATGTGGATTGTATACAAAGTTCGATAAATTGTCGATGATGCAATTCACAGCGGCGTATCATTTCTACAACATCGCGTAAGCAATAGTTTATTTTTTTTTGTGGGGATTTTCACATTTCCACTACAACTGATTATAAATGGGCGTCGAAGCACAGCCGATTCTTTTCCTGCGGGTCCACAGAGTCGGCTCAAGTTGATTTACCCGACTGGAAGGAGCAAATTACGATGAGCAACATACCTAAAATCGTCATTTTAGGCGCGGGATACGGTGGCATCATGGCAGCTCAACGGCTGCAAAAAGAATTGAACTACAACGAAGCGGATGTAACGCTGGTCAACAAACATGACTACCATTACTTCACGACTCATTTGCATATGCCTGCTGCCGGTACAGACTCCTATGAAAATGCGCGTGTATCGATTTCCAAGCTAATCGACGAGTTCAAGATTGATTTCGTCAAATCGGCCGTCAAAGAAATCCGCGTGCAAGACAAGAAGGTCATTTTGGAAGACGGAACGCTGTCCTTTGATTACTTGGTCATCGGTCTGGGCGGCGAGCCGGAGACATTCGGCATTCCGGGTCTGGGCGAGTATGCATTCAGCATTCGCAGCATCAACTCGGTTCGCGTCATCCGCGAGCATATTGAGCATCAATTCGCTCTGTTCAAGCAGGATGAGAGCAAGAAGGAGCGCTTGAACTTCATCGTCGGCGGAGCGGGCTTCACCGGCATTGAGTTCGTAGGCGAATTGTCCGATCGCGTTCCACAGCTGTGCAAGCAGTTCGATGTTGATCCGCAGCTGGTTAATATTTATAACATTGAAGCGGCGCCGACAGCGCTCCCTGGCTTCGATCCGGAGCTGGTCGAATACGCGATGAACGTGCTGAAGAAGAAGGGCGTAACGTTCAAGCTGGCGACCGCAATCAAGGAATGCACACCGGAAGGCGTCGTGCTCGCGACCGGCGAAGAGATCAAGGCGGCCACCGTCGTATGGACCGGGGGCATCCGCGGCAACCGTCTCATCGAGCAAGCCGGCTTCGAAGCGATGCGCGGCCGTGTCAAGGTGGATGAATATTTGAGAGCGCCTGGCCATGACAACATCTTTATAATCGGCGACAACTCGCTGATGATTAACCCGGCGAACGATCGTCCATTCCCGCCGACGGCGCAGATGGCGATGCAGCAAGGTCCGGTATGTACAAGCAATATCGTCGCTTCCATTCGCAATCAACCGCTCAAGAAATTCGAGTATCATAATAAAGGGACTGTAGCATCCCTGGGCAAAGGCGAAGCGATCGGCGTCGTCGGCTCGAAGAAGCTGAAAGGCTTCTGGGCGGCACAGCTGAAAAAAGTGATCGACATTCGCTGGCTGTTCATCATCGGCGGTATTTCCTTGGCGCTTCGCAAAGGAAAGTTCTTCTAAGCGATGCGTCATTGCAGCGTGCAGGTGCGAGGGCTGCTGACCCGCCCCGAATTGGATCGCTACAACGCCTTGATGGAGGTCGGATCGTATCTGGAGCAGCAGAACCGCCACGATCTGGCCTATACGGTGCAAAAAGAAATCGATCTGCTCATTCAACCAGCGATCGAACGGCTGAAGGAAAAAGGCCGCATGCGGGATCGCATGACAGCGGAATATTTGGCTTCTTTGCAGGATGAAGAAGAGTGATGCAAGATGGGCACACCGCCGCCGCAGTTCGATGCGGCGGCTTTTTTTTGGCTAGGCATGCGGTGGCCATCGCTCTTGACTCTCGTCTTGCGCCTCATGCAACAATGGGGCATCACCGACTATTCTGCTGCCTGAACTTTTACGGCCTGCCGATCAAGCCATGCTTCGCTCTTGCGTCTGCATGCGATGCCTAGCGTCAGAAAACCGATCACATAAACCGCGAGCACCGCCAAAGACCGCCATACCATGCCATAGTCCATCGGGTTCGCGGAGATGGCTTCCCGCAACGCTTGGATAAAATAGGTGAACGGAATGAACGGATGCAGAGCTGTAAAGATATTGCTTGATGTCAGCTCTATCGGGAAAGTGCCAGCGCTCGACGTAAGCTGACACAGTAGCAAAACCATGGACAGAAGCTGCCCGATTTTTCCCAGCAAGGAGACTAGCGTCGTGACAATCGCGATGCTTGCGCATGAACCTGCCATGATAACGAGGAAAAGCATGGTCCAACTTGCGGGCTCGATACCAAGCGCTGTGACCGTAAGCGTGAGCAAAGCCGCCTGCAACAGGCCAAGAACGGCGAACGCCGCATATCGGCCGGCCACGGCATTGAAGCTGTTAGTCCGTGTCCAAATGTTGTTGTCCCCGCCTAATCGGAAATCCGCGGTCATCGCCAGCAATAAAGCCCCCAGCCATGAAGAGAGCGAGATAAAGTAAGGGGCGAACCCAGTTCCGTAATTGGGGACTTCGTTCCAGTCCACTTGCTTGCCTTCAACGGGATTGGGAAATAAACGCGGCGATTCCTCCGTTTTGCAGCCCAGATACTTCTTGCCTGTATTGCGACGTGGCTTGCGCGTATCTTTTTGCTTCGGAGGCGAACTGTTCCATCCGCTTCTCGGCTTCCGGCGGGGAAGACGGAACTCCCTTGGAAACGGATCTTGCCGAATCAGGCCCGGATAAGCTCTCTCCGAATTGCGCGGCTCCTGCGCTTAATTGATCGGCCCCGGCCTGCAATGCGGAAGCTCCGTCCGCGAGCCGATCAAGCATGGTCTGCACAGTGTGCTCGGCGATTTGTCCGGAAAGCGTTGCTTCCAAATGTCTCTCGATTTGTTCGGCCAATAAGGTGGAGAGAAAATTGTTTTTGCTGTTCGTATACAGTTCAATGACAGCGGTCTGCGGTTTTCCATGCTGCGCCGATTCGATCGCTTCCGAAAAATTCTCAGGAATGACAAACTCGGCATAGTAATTCATCTGTCTGAGCCCCGCATCAGCGCTCTCCCTGTCCACGAACCTCCACTGTACGTCCTTGCCGACCTGCAATTGCTTCATCAGGTCCTCCCCGTAATTCGAGGTTGCGGTTCCTTTATCTTCATTGACGATGGCCACGGGTAATTTATCCAGATGATGATACGGATCCCAGAAAGCCTTCCCGAAGAAAAACGTATACAGTACCGGCACAAATGAAATAATCAGCACGGTAACGATGTTTCTTTTTCCTTGAAAGCTGTTTTTTATGCCCCTGAAAAATGTCTCCCAAAATGTCATGAGAATCCCCCCTATCGATGGATATGCGGTTTATCGAGTATCCGCGCTGTCTGCATTCAGTTCTTGTTCCAGTTTCGCGCGTGCTCCTGAGAGCGCCTGGCTGCCTTTCCCCATCCCGCGCTTTACTTTTTCGGCCACATCGGTTTTTTTCTCGTCAAGCACGCTGCCTGTCTCCTGCAAAATGCCGCCTACAAATTGCTTTCTTAACGATTTCAGATTTTTTTTGAACTCGGAAATACTATCCTTCATATGAAAGACCTCCTAAAAAAGAATGGGATGAAAGTTGCATAATGAGAAAAGATAATAGACAAGTGTTGTTTAGTGGAATGATGTACATTATGGTATAATAAAGCGGAAAACGCAAGAGGAAAATGTTAGTCAGAGGAGGTGGCAACTGAAACATGGGGAAGAAGCCGGAAGATCGCAGGGTGCGAAAAACGAAAAAAACGATTATTGCGGCATATACAACACTTCTGCAGGCGAAGATGATCAACGAGATCTCCGTGCAAGAGATCGTGGAGCTGGCCGACGTGAACCGCAGCACCTTCTATTTGCATTACAACGATGTGTATGATTTGCAGGACAAGATCGAAAGCGATATTTTTGCCGAAATATCCGACATTATCAGCCTTATTTCACCGCTCGAACTCGCAGAGAATCCTTTGCGTTTGCTCACTAGCTTGTTCCATTACTTCAATGACAACTCTGAGATTTGCGTAGTCCTCTTAAGTAAAACCGGGAGCATTACGACAGGGAAGCGCATCAGCCGGATGATTGAGGGAAAATTCAAGAATGAATGGAAATCGCTGACAATCGGAATGAGCGCACGGGAAGCCCATTATTATTCCCTTTTTGTTATTTCCGGATTTGTAGGCATCTTACAAGGCTGGATTGAAGCTGGAAGAAGCGAAGCGCCGGGTGAAATCGCAGCCATCGCTTTGAATTACATTGTATCTTCGAAGAAAGGCATCCCCCTTGGTACCATGGAATCGCCATTGATCGCGGAACGCGCCGAACTGGCGCAGAGCGGTATCGATGGGAATAGTACCGATGGGAATAGCAGCGGTGGGGAGGGGCGCTTGTCAAGGGAACAGGGCAGCACGGAGTGATGGGAGCATGAGGATTAACTTAATCCAGGAGAACGATTCAAAGCTGCGGGATACGCACAGATAAAAAATAGACCGGGCCGCCCATGGGGGCTCCCGGTCTTCGCTTCCTCGTAACGGCCGGAATAGCTAAACTTTCATGATGTCGTTCAGCTTCTCCGGCGTGAGCAGGTTCCCGACGTAGAAGGAGCCGAACTCGCCGAAGCGGGCGCTCACTTCATCGAAGCGCATCTCGTAGACCAGCTTCTTGAATTGCAGCGCGTCGTCGCTGAACAGCGTGACGCCCCATTCCCAATCGTCCAGGCCGACGGAACCGGTAATAATCTGCTTCACCTTCCCGGCATAGCTGCGGCCGATCATGCCGTGGCTTCGCATCATGGCACGGCGATCATCCATGGACAGCATGTACCAGTTGTCGGAGAGGTCGCGCTTCTTGTTCATCGGATAGAAGCAGATATGCTTGCTCTTCGGCAGCGCCGGCTTCAGGCGGGCCGCCACTTCCGGATTGTCCATCGGATCGCCGGTCGCACCCGGCTTCGCCATATAATTGCTCAGCTCGACAATGCTCACGTACGAATAAGTTGGGATCGTATATTGTGCGAAGGAGGTTTTGTTGAAGGCATGCTCCATCGCGTTCAATTCTTCCAAGGTCTCGCGCAGATGGAATTGAACGAGATCGGCCTTTTGCCCGACGATGCTGTATACGGCAGTGCTTCCCCGCTTCTCCTCTTCCGCCTTGGTCCAATCGGACCAGAGCGATTGCAGCTCGTCCAGCGCATGCGCTCGCTCCTCGTCATCCGCCTTGTTCCACTTCGTCCAGTCGATTAAGCGAAAATCATGGAGCGCATACCAGCCTTCCAATGTTAATGCGGCTTCATTCATGTCGTGAACCTCCAATGCTTTATTATATGAAGATGTCTTCATCATCGAACATACACAAGGCCATTGTAGCTTATCTGTCAGCCCGGGAGCAATGTGGAGGTGATAAATGTCACTGAATGTTCGTTGATTTTTGGCTTCTGTGCCAGTACACTAATACTAATCAAGGCAAATTAGTGAATTTTGGATATGCGGCAGGCCGTCTGAGTATCCATATGGAGATAGTTACAGGGGGATGATGATAGACATGATGGGCTGGATTATGGTCATCATTTTGATGATGCTGTTCTTCGTCATGATGTTCGGGATCGGGTTTATTTTGAACATGCTGATGAAGACGACCTGGTTCCCAATCGGATTTTATATCGTTATTGTGCTGCCGGCGACCATTTGGATGCTGTGGAAGAGCGATTTGTCCTTCATCGGCAATATCGGAAGCTATGGCCTTGTTGATTATTTGACAGCATTGGCGGGATTGGCCGGGGCCTTCATCAGCGGCAAGACGATTGATCTTCTTCGCAAGAGCGGCTACAAAATGTTTTGATAAGGTTTACGGGGCGTGGAACGGGATTCCGCGCCTTTTTGGATCGGAATGGAGCCGCGAAGGTGTGTACCGCAGAGGCGCGGGTGCGAAGGGCAGAGGCGCGTGGGTGCGTACCGCAGAAGCGCGCGGGTGCGAAGCGCAGAAGGGCGCGGGGGTGCGAAGGGCAGAGGCGCGTGGGTGCGGACTGCAGAAGCGCACGGGTGCGGACTGCAGAAGGGCGCGGGTGCGAAGCGCTGAAGGGCGCGGGTGCGAAGGGCTGAAGCGCACGGGTGCCGGATGGCTGAAGGGCGCGGGTGCGAAGCGCGTGGGTTCAACCGCTGAAGGGGAGGCTTCAGCGGTTTTTTGCGGCTCCGGAATGGCGCTTATGGGGAGCGATCCTGCCTGCTGCCGGTTACGGATGCAGAGGTGCAAGCGTAGCTGTAGCCCGGGGATCGTCCACCGAAGCGTGCAGGGCTGGCGGCATTGCCACAGGCTTTATGAAACTCGGACAGCGCCGGATGCGGCACAAATGGCAAAATCCTGCAAAAGCGCAGTAATTTTGGTGTTTAGAGGGGAAATTTCACGAAATTGCTGCAAAAGTACAGGAATCTGCCCCTCTCACTCCATTTGAGCCCAGTAGCAGGCGAAAATTGATGCCTATTTGCAGGATTTTCTAATTTGAACATCCGCCTCGGTGAGAATACTGCATTTCTGCAGTATTTCCATAGAATCGCAATGACAGAAAGCTCGACCTTCCAACGCCGGGTTCAGCAAAACAACAAGCGCAATCCGTTGGGGGAAGAAGGAACGTATATTTCTCCGCACGAATTCTCTCTCAGAGCAGTTACTCCGAACTAGCCATCTCCAAAGCTGCAATCTTCAAAGCCATTATCCCCGAACTATCGATCTCCAAAGCTGTATCTTCAAAACAGTTACTCCGAACTAGCGATTCCCAAGGCCGTAATCTTCAGAGCAGTTACTCCGAACTAGCCATCTCCAAAGCTGCAATCTTCAAAGCAGTTGCCCCAAAATTACTATCTCCAGAGCACCTATCACCAATGAATCAAACTCCAAAGCACCTATTTCAAATGCATTAATCTCCATTGTAGTTATCTCTAGAGCGGTACTCTTTAATAGTAGTTATCTCTCATGCAGCAATCTACAAAGCAGTAATTTTCAGAGTTGATTTCTTCTAAGTTGTTCTCTTCAAGTCTCTCCCCCAATGATTGTTCCTCTTCAGCGCCGTTATACCGAATATAGAATAGTATCCCTCTGTGTAGATATTTATCCTTGTAGCCAGCCCGCGAGGGTGATTTATTGGAATGTATAGAGCTCCTGGGAATATTTTGCTCAGTTCTGATCCGTGGTGACAGAGGCTGCAGCGGCCAGGGGGGAACGAAGTTGGGGGTGATGCTGTAGTAATGGCGACGTTGGCCTTCCCGAAGGCTTGATTCATGCTGATAACAAAAAGGAGGAACGTAATGAAATGTGGGCAGCGAACCGCAAAGCACTGGTTTGTCTCTTCGTGATCGCCTTGCTCTGTTCCGTCTTCCCCGCAAGCGTACTTGCGGCCCCGTCATGGGCGCCGAATACCGATTATCGGGTCGGCGATGTTGTCACCTACGGCGGAGCTGACTACAAATGCATCCAGCAGCACACCTCGTTGAACGGATGGGAGCCGCCGAACGCGCCGGGGCTGTGGATGCCGCAGGCAGGCCCCGGACCGGAGCCCGAACCGGAACCGGATACCGAGCCACCGACGGCGCCGGCGAATCTGGCCGTGACCGGCTTTACGTCCACGGCCGTGTCGCTTAGCTGGAGCGCGGCGAGCGATAATGTCGGCGTCACCGGCTACGAGGTATACCGGAATGGAACGCTCGCGGGAACGACCGCTATCACGTCGTATACCGTGACGGGACTGACGCCGGACACGGCGTATTCGTTCGCCGTAAAGGCGAAGGATGCGGCGGGCAATGCTTCCGCATCGAGCGTGACCGTGACCGTCACGACCGCACCGGGAGGACCGAACCCGAATCCGGCTCCCGGCAAGCTGCTGATTGGCTACTGGCATAATTTCGACAATGGCTCGACCGCCCTGAATCTGCGCGATGTATCGCCGCAGTATGATGTGATTCATGTCGCCTTCGCCGAGGCCGTAGGGGGAGACCACTCGACCTTAAGCTTCACGCCGTATAATGCCACGGTCTCGGAATTCCGGTCGGATGTCGCCTATTTGCACAGCCAGGGGAAAAAGGTGCTGATTTCCATCGGCGGGCAGAACGGCTCGGTTGAGCTTCACAGCAATCAGGACGTCCAAAATTTCGTAAACTCATTGGCAAGCATCATCCAGACCTATGGATTTGACGGATTGGACATCGATTTGGAGGGTGGTTCCGTCTCGCTAGGCGCCGGGGACACGGATTACCGCCATCCGACGACGCCGAAAATCGTCAATCTCATCGCCGCCGTCCGGCAGCTCAGCGATCGCGTCGGCCCGGGCTTCATGCTGACGATGGCGCCAGAGACCGCTTACGTCCAGGGCGGTATCGTCGCATACGCCGGTCCATGGGGCGCCTACCTGCCCGTCATTCACGGGCTGCGCGACAAGCTGGACTTCATTCATGTCCAGCATTATAACGCCGGCGGCAACGAGGCGCTGGACGGCCGGGTCTATACACAGGGGACGGCCGATTTCCAGGTGGCCATGGCGGAAATGCTGCTGCAGGGCTTCCCGATCGGACGCAACCCGAACAATCTGTTCCAGCCGCTGCGGGAAGATCAGGTCGCGATCGGCCTTCCGGCGGTGCCTAGCGCTGCGCCTTCGGGCGGCTACACCTCGGGGGCAGATATCGCGAAGGCGCTCCGTTATATTGTGAAGGGGACATCCTACGGCGGTGGATATAAGCTGCAGCAAGCCGGGGGGTATCCGAACTTCCGCGGCGTGATGACATGGTCGGTCAATTGGGACGCTACGAGCGGCTATGCCTTTGCCAGTCAGGTCAGGTCGGCCTTCAGCGGATTAAGCAGCGCCGCCGGCCTTGCCGCTGGCCCGGAACAGGCGGTCCGCATCCTGTCGGCGCCGTCAGCAGCCGCCGAAGCGTCGCCGTCAGGAGTCGCCGAAGCGCCGCCGTCAGCAATCGCCGAAGCATCGCTGGCAAGAGTCGCCGAAGCGTCGCTGCCAGAAGTGGCCGAAGCGCCGCCGTCAGCAATCGCCGAAGCGTCGCTGGCAAGAGTCGCCGAAGCGCCGCTGCCAGCAGCCGCCGAAGCATTGCCTTCAGCAGCCGCCGAAGCGCCGCTGGCAACAATCGCCGAAGCATCGCTGGCAAGAGTCGCCGAAGCGCTGCCGGCTGCTGACGTAGCCCTTGCCGCGGCTGCGCCATGGGCTACGGGGGTGAGTTACGCCGTCAACGATCACGTATCCTTCCAAGGGAAGATATACCGCTGCTGTCAGCCGCATACGTCGCTGGCGGGCTGGGAGCCGCCCAACGTGCCGGCGCTGTGGAGCTACGTCGGCGAGGGAGAAGCGCCGGAGGATAACGAACCTCCCGGCGCCCCGACCGATCTGAGGCTGATCGGCAAGACGGCGACCAGTGTGTCGCTCGCATGGAGCCCAGCGACGGACAATATCGGGGTGACGGGATACGAGGTGTACCGGGATCAGACATTGGCCACGGCGACGAGCGCCACAAGCGCGATTGTGACCGGGTTGGCGCCGGAGACGGCGTATTCCTTCTCGGTGAAGGCGAAGGATGCGGCCGGCAATGTCTCCCCGCCCAGCGCCGCCTTGAATGTGACGACCTCAGCTGCCGGCGGGCCGGCTCCGCTGCCCGGCAAAGTATTGGTCGGCTACTGGCATAACTTCATGAACGGGGCGGGCTTCCTTCCGCTGCGGGATGTCTCCACCAATTTCGATGTTATCCATGTCGCCTTTGCCGAACCGGCGGACTACAGCGGGCAGATTGAATTCACGCCTTACCAATATACCGATGCCGCCTTCAAGGAAGATGTCGCTTACTTGCAAAGTCTGGGCAAAAAAGTGACTCTCTCGATCGGTGGCCAGAACGGCCACGTCGAATTGACGACTCCCGCCGCCCGCGACCGGTTCGTTCAATCGGTGATCGCGATTATCGAGAAGTACGGATTTGACGGATTGGACATTGATTTCGAAGGGCAGTCGCTTTATCTGAACCAAGGGGATACGGATCTCGAGCGCCCGACGACACCGGCGGTTATCCATCTGATCGAAGCGCTGCGCACCATTCATCATCATTTTGGAGTAGAGTTCCTGTTGACGATGGCACCGGAGACGTTTTTCGTCCAGGTCGGGTACACGAATTACGGCGCAGGCCAATGGGGCGGCGATCGGCGCGCCGGGGCATACTTGCCTGTCATCCATGCCTTGCGCGACATCATCGCTTGGGTGCAGGTGCAGCATTACAACTCCGGACCGGTAACCGGTCTCGACAACCGGTACTATTCGATGGGCAGCGCCGACTTCCATGTGGCGATGGCCGACATGCTGGTGACGGGCTTCACGCTCGCCAAAGATCCGAACCGGGTCTTCCCGGGGCTCCGCCCGGACCAGGTCGTCATCGGCCTGCCGGCTGACAGCCAGGCGGGCAACGGCTATACGAGCGCCGCAGAAGTGCACAAGGCGCTCGATTATCTCATCAAGGGGCGAGCGTTCGGGGGCAGCTATACGCTGCGGAACCCGTCCGGTTATCCAGAGCTCCGCGGCCTGATGACGTGGTCGATCAATTGGGACCGCTTCAACCGATTCGGCTTTTCCAATCCGCATCGCGCTTATTTGGACCCGTTGAATTAATCATCCTCCCGAAGGGGGAGGGGCAGCGGGGGGGACTTTTGACAGAAGGCGGCTCCATCGCATACAATGAAGATATGTCTGCCGCAGCGAGACGGGCGGGCACTACATTTCGAAGGAAAGGGCAAGGTATATCGCCGATGAGCAATTAATCCGAACTGAAGCGAATCATTTTGACGACATCGATTTCAAAATGTACGTTCAGAGAGGATAGATCTGCCTGCGGGCGGATTGTCACCGGCTATGTCTTGACCCATATTCAAGGATATCCTTGCTGTTGCGCGCTTCGGCGCAGTGAGAACTTGCGCTGACACGCGCGGTGGACTGACTGCCTAAGCGATGCAGGCGCTGCAAGAAGCAGGCAGCTTCGGCTGCTGGCGAAGAGACGCTGCCTCTGGGGCACGCGTTGTTTGCGGCTTGCCGGCAGTATGGCCAGCGGCCAGACATCCTTGAGCATTGCCGTATCATCTATCCTCTCTGGAATCCAGGGAGGTTTTTTTATGAATTCAAACAGATACTCAGAAGGCAGACAACTGCCCCATGCTGGCAAGCTTATATTGGAGGCGAGCAGCCTGGCCGCCGAGGCCGGAGACCGCCGCTTGTTCTCGATTCCGGAGACGCTGCGCGTCTATTCCGGCGAACGGATCGGGCTGATCGGGGCGAACGGTGCAGGCAAGACGACACTGATTCGGATATTGGCGGGGCTGCTGGAGCCTGCGCAAGGCAGCGTCCGGCGAATGGCGTCCTCCGCTTTCGTGCCTCAGCTCGACGATATCCGGGATGAAGCCTCGGCCGAAGCGACGCTTAGCGGTGGAGAGCGGACGAAGCGGCGGCTTGAACAGGTGCTTCAGGGCGGCGCCGAGCTGTTACTGCTCGACGAGCCGACCAGCCATCTCGACATGGAGCAGATGAAGCGAATGGAAGAGCGGCTGCTCGATTTCTCACGGAAGGGCACACTGCTGCTTATCTCGCATGACCGGACGCTCCTGAACCGGGTTTGCACGAAAATATGGGAGATGGAACACGGAACCCTCCATATTTATGCCGGCGGCTACGACGATTACCGTGTAGAGAAGGAACGGCTGCGTACGGAGCGCCAGCGCGAGTATGACCAGTATATCGCGGAGCGGGACCGGCTGCAGGAGATGATTGTCCAGACGAGGGTCACGGCCCAGGGCGTCGGCACCCCGCGTCCCCGCAAAGGATTAACCAGCAAGGAGATTCGTTCTGCCCGCCCTCACTTCAACCGCAAGCAAGGGAAGATGGATAAGCGGGTCAAGGCAATGGAGACGAGGCTGGAGAAGCTGCCGCAGGTGGAGCGCCCGTTCGAGCTTCCGTCCGTCGCCTTCGATGCGGAGTGCCACCGGCCCCTCCGGAGCAAGAATGCACTCGAGGTAAAGGAGATGCGGCTCTGCGCCGGGGAGCGGGAGCTGGTGCGGGACAGCAGCTTCCGCATTCGTCCGCAGATGAAGGTGGCCTTGCTCGGGCCGAACGGCTCGGGGAAGACGACGCTGCTGCGGCTGTTGAAGCATGGAAGTGAAGCGCCGGACGGCGGGCCGGAAGCGGGCGCTTCATCCGCCATGATCCGGTTCGCGCCGAATGCGCGCGTCGCCTATTTCGATCAGAAGCTGTACTCGCTTGACCTGCAGGAGAGCGCCTTGGCGAACGTGCAGAAGTCGAGCGCCTACGACCAGACCGCCATTCGCACGGCCTTGGCCCGGCTGCGGCTGCGCCGGGACGAGGCGTTGAAGCCGGTCTGGCAGCTAAGCGGCGGAGAGAAGGTCAAGACGCAGCTCGTCAAGCTCTTCCTGAGCGAAGCCAATGTGCTGCTGCTGGATGAGCCGACAAATTACCTCGACATCGAGGCGCGCGAGGAGCTGGAGCGGGTGCTGGCCGCCTATCCGGGGACGCTTCTGTTCGCGACCCATGACAGGATGCTGCTGGAACGGACGGCCACGCATGTCCTCCGCTTCAGCGGACAGTCGCTGGAGTTGCTGCCGATCGAGGCGCTGCATGCCGACAAGGCGCCGCCGCCGCCGCAGGACTCGCAAGCCGAGGGTACGGCCCCGCAGCAAGCGGTCTGGACAGAAGAGCAGCGGATGAAGGTCGAGCTGGAATGGTCCGAGCTGCTGTCCCGGCTGTCCCAGCCGGTTCGCCATGATGAGGCCGAGAGGGAGCTGTTGGAGCGGCGTTATGCCGAATTGCTCGAGCTGCGCCGGGCGATGCGATGAGCGGAAGATTCCGAACCGGCTGCCGTGCCTGCGGCGGCCAGTACGGACTTGTGTACGGGGCTGCTGCAATAGCCGAACACCGGATTTTTCCCCGAACGGTTCGTCCCCAAGTATGTTACAATAGGTGAACGTGACGTGCACGGATGAAAAGGAGAGAGTGTCATGCGGATGTCCAACATGCATCATTTTACAGAACACCATCGGTATGTGGCCTACCGGGAATTCAGCCTCAGCGAGCTTGATCGGAAGATGCTGTCCCACGTCTATCAGCCGATGGTCGGAGCATTCGCGATTGGGCTATATCATTTATTGTATCAGCATGCACCTGCGGATCGCGCCGGCTACTCGGGCATCGATGCACAGCGCCGCCTGTTCCTGCTGCTCGGGCTGGAGCCGAGCGAGAAGGGGCGCACCTACTTCGTCGAACAGACCTCGAAGCTGGAGGCGGTCGGGTTGCTGCAGACGTCGCGGATGCTGCTTCCGGACATGGAGGAGCATATGTACGAATATGAGCTTCAGCCTCCGCTGTCGCCGCATGAATTTTTCCGGACACAGCATTTGACCCTGCTGCTGCGCGACTTCGTCGGCAAGTACGCCGTGCTGAATCTGAGGGAGCAATTCAGTACGGGCGAGCCGTTCGATGCGACGGTGAAGGAGGCAGAGCGCGAAAATATTTCGATCCCGTTCTATGAACTGTTCCGCCTCAATACGCAGGTGATTGACGTCGAGCTGGAGCAGGCGCTGGATGAAGTGGCACCGAGCCGGGCGTCCGTCCGCCCTCCGGCGGTGCCCGAGGAAGCAGAGGCGCCGGCCTTGAACTATGCCGACATTATTATCCGCTTCCCGAAGCAATCAGTGAACCGCAGCTTCGTCGAACGGCTGCGCTATGACCAGGAAGGGCTCGGCGTCATCAATTATGTCGTCCGCAAGTTCGGGCTCACGCTGCAGGAGACGGTCCGGCTTCTCGATGAAGACGGCATCTTTGCGGAGAACGGCCGCATCGTCATCGATGAGCTGCAGCACCGGGCGCATATGCACTTCCGTCAGAACAAGCGCCGCGGAGAATGGCAGGAGCGGGAGCAGCAGCGCATCGGCCATCTCGGGGAGGAGACCGCGGCCCTGCAAGAGGAAGTCGCGGTCGAGATGGAGTTCTATGTCGACGTCCCGCCGCAGTTCAGCGGCAAATGCGATATTCATCAATACAATATGATGCTTCGCAATACACCGTACACCCAACTGCTGGAGCGTTTTTTCCCGGGAGCGGTGCCGGACTCTTTTTTGGATATGTTCACCAAGATGGATCTCAATTATAAGCTGCCGGATGAAGTCATTAACGTACTCATTCATTATTTGATGACCATGCTCGCACAAGGGGCCGAGCAGCGGTTGAACCGCAACTTCGTCGAAGCGATTGTGTCCAATATGCTGGTGAAGCAGGTCAACACTTATGAGCAAGCGGTAATGTATATCCGCCAGCAGTCGCAGCTGCAGGAGGCGGGCGCGGCCCGTTCGGGCGGGAAGGCCGCTTCGCAGCGGACGCGCAGCCGCTATGGGAAATCGGCGAAGCCGGCGATTCCGATCGTGACCCGCTCGCAGGAGGCGCCTTCGTCGCTGTCGCAGGAGGAGATCGACGCCGCACGGGCGCTCGCCCGGAGATTGGACGGACAAGCCTAGGGCCGGCAGGCGTGCTTGCAGGCTCCCCACACGATGAATATCGAAGACAGAAGACAAGGAGGGCTCCTGCATGGAATCGATAGGCGAACTGTTGAAGCAGCTGCCGCTTGGCAGCCGGCGCGCGCAAGCGGAGCAGAAGATGGCCGAGCTGATGAACCATCCGCTCGTCGCCGAATTCCGCAGCTCCCACCCCGAGCTGGACGAGCGCAGCCTTCGCATGAATATGAACAAATTGTACCAGTACGTGAAGGAGGCGGGGCATTGCAGCCAATGCCCGGGCCTGGATCAGTGCCCGAACGATTTCCATGGGCATTATACCCGGCTGGGCGCCGAGACGGTCAACGGACAGGCGTTCATCTATGACCGCAAGGTCCCGTGCCAGAAGTGGCTTGCGAATGAGCGCCAGCAGTTGATCCACAACCGCGTCCGTTCTTTTTATGTGGATGAGACGGCCCTCAAGCAGGGATATTCCGCCCGGGAGATGCTGGAGATCGACATGGAGCGGGTGCCTGCAGTCAAAAAGGTAATGGAATATGTGATGCAGGCGAAGGAATCCGGGCTGACACCGCACGGATTGTACCTGGTCGGCCCGTTCGGGACCGGGAAGACCTTCCTGATGAGCTATGTGCTGTACGAACTGGCCCGCGCCGGTTATACCGGGGTCATCGTCTACATGCCGGAATTCGTCGAGGAGCTCAAATCGATGTTCCAGGAGCCGCAGAAGCTGCGGGAGACGATCGAGCTGATGAAGGAGACAGATCTGCTCGTGTTTGACGATCTCGGAGCGGAGAATATGTCGGCCTGGGTGCGCGATCATGTGCTCGGCTCGATATTGAACTACCGGATGAACCGGAAGCCGACCTTCTATACATCGAATTATGACACCAACTCGCTGCTGAAGCATTTCAGCTATACGCGCGACGGGGAAGATATTTATAAGGCAGAGCGACTGATGGACCGGATTAAGCCGTTCGCGGACATTGTCCATGTGAATGGGCGCAACAAACGGGGAACGTAAGACACGTGATAAGCGTGTCTTTTTTATGCTCCATTGACAGGATGAGAAGGACGAAATTATAATGGTCATAGCAACTATCGTCGCATCAATAATGGAGGTCCGCTTTGGAATTAGAAAAATATATTGGCGTCATCGTAAGCCGTGCAGATTTGAAATTGAGCAATTATTATCAAAAAGTAGTTAGCCCGTTCGGCATCACCGTCGATCAATGGGAGATTCTTGTCGTGCTGTGGGAGCAGGAGGGCACCACGCAAAAGGAGCTTGCCGAGCGCTTGTACAAGGATCAGACGAACATTGCGCGAATGTTGTTCAAGCTGGAGAAAAAGGGTTTTATCCATCGCGTCACCCATGAGACGGACAGAAGGGCTTTGCGCGTCTATTTAACCTCCAAAGGACGGGAAATCAAGGACGAGATTATGGAACCTTCGATTGAAGCCTATAAAAAAACGATAGCCGGCTTAACCGAAGAAGAAGTAGACAACTTCAGAAGAACGCTTGCGGTGATGTACAACAATGTCAAGGATCTGTAGCTTGCTTGTCTGGGCGAGGTCCTTCATTTTATGGACAAATAGTTGCTATAACTATTATCATCATGACAATTAGATTAGTGGGGGTGGGGGATTTTATTTTCAATTGCGCGGGATAGTCGGTTATTTTTTGAAAAATTACTTGCCATAACAATTAAGGAAGTGACAAGTATATCGGGTACACAGGTGGAAACGGGATCAAAAAAGGCAGGGATCCTCGATGCTCCCTACCGGACAATAACCATCGGGATCGTTTTGATCGTTACGACGATGGCATTTGAAGGGCTGGCCATCACGACCATTGCTCCCAAATTGGCGCATCATTTAGAGGGGATTCATTTATATGGATGGATATTCAGCGCCTTTCTGTTGTCTCAGATTATCGGCACGATGATCATGGGGCAGCAGATTGACAGAAGGGGAGTCACTCGCTCCTTTATGGCGGCCATCATCATTTTTGTTATCGGCATTGTCGTCGCGGCATCAGCGGTCAATATGTATATGCTCATTGCTGGGAGAGCGCTTCAAGGCTTTGGCGCGGGCGCCAGCATCACTTGCGTGTATTACAGCATCACGCTGCGCTATCCGGATGCGCTCCGGACCAAAATCCTTGCGGCATTTTCCGGCGCCTATATCCTTCCTGCATTAATCGGTCCTTACCTGGCAGGAGTCATCGCCGAGCTCGCCTCGTGGAGATTTGTATTTTGGTTTGTGCTCCCTTTTGTTGTGGTGGCCGTGATTCTGACGATTCCTTCCTTCCGGCACATGCAGCAGACCGGGCGCGCATCATCGGGACAACGCCATCATAAGGAAATATATGCCATCGTATTGCCCTGCAGCATGCTGTGCCCGGCCAAGAAGGCGAGGTCTCATCTCAGCTTCAATTCGTCGATGCGTTCGGGCCCGGATTAAGCGTAGGCATTGGCGGAGCGCTCATCGCCATCAGCGATTCGCTTGATTGGGGAATCTGTGCGGGCATCATGCTGGCATTGGCCGCCCAATTGTTGTTCATTGTTATCAGCTTGGCCGCCGCCTGCCGCATTGCAGTCAAACGATGATGAACAGCTTGCCGTCTTCGTCTATCCGCCTGGTGCGGGCTCCGGAAAGGCTTCGATAGCAGCAAAAAAAGCATGCGGCGATGCATGCTTTGCCTTCATGATGGCTCGCGCAGGAACGGATTGAACGGTTCGAGCGCCTCGGCTTGACGCTGTTCCCGGCAGGGCGGAAGCAATCCGGGCCTGCCTCGGAACGACGTATGGCAGTTGGATGTTACGACATAATGAACTTCACGATCACCATACCGAAGAAGACGACGAACATAAACCCGAACATGGCGTTGAACCCGAACAACACGTCTGAAAAATCATTTCTCGGCTCTTCGTTGATATGTTCGCGAGGATCCATCGTATTGGCTTCCATTAGCGCGTCCTCCCATTTGTCCGTCATGTTGCAATGATTTGGATCACAACATGGACAGGTAGTAAAACCCATTTTAACGCCTCTAGTATATCGAACGGCGGCGAAACTGTAAAGTCCGGGCCTTCTTATCGTGTGACAAATTCCTAACAAAATGCATCCCGCCCCGATTTCACATCAAAGTCTGACTTGTGGTATACTTTACTTGTTGACTCAGATATTCTGTTTTTCACGATAAAGGAGGTTCTCTAACATGGCTATCGTAAATGTGTCCGACCAGTCGTTCAAGACCGAGGTAGAAGGTCAGCAGGGCGTCGTGTTGGTCGACTTTTGGGCGCCTTGGTGCGGCCCTTGCAAGAGATTGGCTCCGATTCTCGAAGAATTGGACGGAGAAGTAAGCGGTCAAGCAACGATCGCGAAGGTGAACGTGGATGAGAATCCGGAATCTGCTTCCCGCTTTGGCGTGATGAGCATTCCGACGATCATCGTGTTCAAGGACGGCCAGCCAGTGGACAAAGTGGTCGGCCTGAACTCCAAGGATGCGCTCAAAGGCTTGATTGGCAAGCATCAATAAGCATCCGTGCGGATGAGCATGGAATAGAGAGAAGCCTTCCTGGCTCAGGAAGGCTTCTTTGCGTTGAGCAGAAGCGCAGCGCCCTCTTTTTTGATAAAATAGAAGAGTCATGTATCTACAACGAATGCCATGAGCTTTCGTGCAGGGTGCCGAGGCAGGAACAATGATAGTAAGGAGGGAGCTCGCGTGAGCGACTCGGACAAGAACCGCCCGAACTGGCGCGCAGAGCGGTGGAAGGCCCGCTGGAATGAACGCTATGCCCCGGAACAGGAAGACGAGCTGGATGCCGAAGCGTTGGCCGAACGCGCCCAGGCGCTGGAGCAGATTCATCACAAGCTCGCCTTGCTGCCCGATGCGCCAGGCTGCTATTTGATGAAGAACAGAGAGGGCACAATTATTTATGTCGGCAAAGCGAAGGTGCTCAAGAACCGTGTCCGCTCCTATTTCTCGGGCAGCCATGACGGCAAAACCCAACGACTTGTAGCGGAAATCCGCGATTTCGAATATATCGTCACCGGCAGTAATATGGAAGCCCTCATATTGGAATGCAATCTTATTAAGAAGCATCACCCGCGTTATAATGTGCTACTGAAGGATGACAAGACATTTCCTTATATCAAAATAACGAATGAACGCCACCCGCGGCTTGAGGTAACGCGCCGGGTGCTGAAGGATAAGGCGAAATATTTCGGCCCTTATCCGAACGGCTTCGCCGCCCAGCAGACGAAGAAGCTGCTCGACCGCCTCTATCCGCTGCGCAAATGCTCCACGATGCCGGATCGGGTCTGCTTGTACTATCATATCGGCCAGTGCTTGGCGCCGTGCGAGTACGAGGTGACCGAGTCCGAATACGAAAACATGGTGCAGGAGATCTCCAAATTTCTCAGCGGCGGACATGAAGAGATTAAACGTGAGCTGCAGCGGAAAATGGAGGAGGCGGCCGAGGAGCTGCAATTCGAGCGGGCCAAGGAATATCGCGATCAGCTGATGGCGATCGCCGCGATTATGGAGAAGCAGAACATCAATACATCCGATCAGGTCGATCGTGATGTGTTCGGGTTCGCGGTGGACAAAGGCTGGATGGGCGTACAGATTCTATATATCCGTCGAGGAAAAATGATCGAGCGCCATACGACCCAATTTCCGTTCTATGGGGAGCCCTATGCCGACTTCATGTCCTTCGTGACGCAATATTACAGCGAGAATCCGGCGGTGCCGAAGGAGATTTTGCTCCCGGATCCGGATGGACTGGCTGCGCTGGCGGCTGACGCAGCTGCCGAATTCGCTCCGGCGGCGGTGGAGGCCGTGCAAGAGGGGGACGGAGCCATGGATGCATCCACCCGCATTCCGGATGCAGGCCAACCGGGGGATTCGGCAGACGCGGAAGACTTGGTAGACCTGGAAGACGTGGATGGCGGGTCTAATCTGAAGGGGCTGGACACCGTTCCACATGCCGAAGAGAGCTTGGCGACGACAGAAGCGCTCCAGCAATGGCTGAAGGTGAAGGTCATATTGCCGAAGCGCGGGTTGAAGAGGCAGATGGTCTCGATGGCGATGGAAAATGCGCGGGTCGCTTTGGACGAGAAGTTCAAGCTGGTCGAGCGAAGCGAAGAGCGGACGCAGCGGGCTGCCCAACGGCTGGGGGACGCGCTCGGGATCGGTTCGCTGCGCCGGATTGAAGCCTTCGATAACTCCAATATTCAGGGGGCCGACCCGGTTTCCGCGATGGTCGTCTTCACCGACGGCAAGCCGGATAAGAAGGAATACCGGAAATACAAAGTGCGTACCGTCGTCGGCCCGGATGATTACGAGACGATGCGCGAAGTCATCCGCCGCCGCTATGAACGGGTGTTGAAGGAACAACTGGATATGCCGGATCTCATTATCGTGGACGGCGGCCGGGGTCAGATGTCGGCGGCGCTGGATGTGCTCGAGAATGAACTCGGCCTTGACATCCCGGTATGCGGTCTGGTCAAGGACAACAAGCATAAGACGGCGCAGCTGATGGCCGGATTCCCGCCCGCCATCGTGCCGCTTGCGCGGGACAGCCAGGAGTTCTACCTGCTGCAGCGCATCCAGGATGAGGTTCACCGCTTCGCGATCTCGTTCCATCGCGAACGGCGGGCCAAATCGATGGTGACGTCGGCCCTCGATTCCATTCCGGGCATTGGCGAGAAGCGGCGGAAGCTGCTGCTCAAGCACTTCGGCTCCTTGAAGAAAATCCGGGAAGCATCGGTCGAGGATTTCCGGGAAATCGGGATCGGCGAGAAGCTGGCGAATACGATCCTGGCCTCGCTCCGGCAAGAGAAGGAACCGCAGGAAGCGGAGCCGGATGCCCCGGACATGGAGTCTGCCGATGTAGATAATGACGTGAACAATGATGAATAAAAGGAAACAAGCTGGAAGCTTTGCAGGCCGTTACTGCAAGGCTTCTTTTTTTCGAGACGGTTCCGGTTGACGTACTGTACTTCCGCTTGGCCCTAGTACCGGGCGGCGGCTCGGCCCCTCTAGGCAGGGGTTCGGAGCACCTTATAAGCACTCTCCCCATCGTTCAGAATCGAAGTTGGCACATGTCCCTGACGAGATGGGATCGTGCCCAAAGGGATGGCCGCTTGAAGCTTTCTGATGGTATGGGAGAGGACCCGGATTGTATGAGAGGGGACCCGGATTCTAGGGGAGAGGACCCGGAGAAATGCGGAGCGGAAAACGTTCCTGAGGAGAGGGGAGAGTGCGTGAAAGGAACGGCAAGGGCAACCCCCGGGACGGAAACTGAGCGAAGGGGAGAATGTCTATAAGGATGTTAACAAGAGATCAACTTGGCCTTGGGAAAGACACAGGAAGGCGGAGAGGCGGTGCTGTTTTACCGAACGGCCGGTAGCGGTCGCGCCGGTTTATAGACCGGTCATCCGGGGAATGTTATGATGTTGGTCAAGAAATAAGCATTGAGCCGGTAAAGGGTGTGTTGTCGTGTATTTCGACCGCGAGACGATAAGAACGAACCTGCAAGCGCAGATCCAGGCGAACGGGCATATTATTGGCGTAGCGGCCGGCGCGGGCATCACCGCCAAGTATGCGGTTAAGGGCGGCGCGGATTTCATTTTGGCCTTAAATTCAGGCCGGTTCCGGCAGATGGGATTGAGCTCGTTTGGCGGGCTGCTTCCCTTTTCCAACAGCAACGCTCTCGTGATGGAGTTCGGAACGAGGGAAATTATCCCTATCGTCAGAGACGTTCCCGTTATCTTTGGGCTTTGCGCGACGGATCCGACCATTGAGTTGGAGCAATTTATTGAATCAATTCGGGAACAGGGCTTTTCTGGCATAAATAACTATCCTACCGTCGGATTAATGGGCGGTCTTTTTGGTGAGGCTTTGAAGGAAGAAGGGACTTGCTTCGACACTGAGATCGAGGCGATTCGGATAGCGCATGCGAAAGGCTTGTTTACGATCGCGTTCGTGTTCGAAGCAGATCAGGCACGGCGTATGGCCGCCGCCGGAGCGGATATCGTGTGCGCGCATTTGGGTTTTACGAAGGGCGGCGTTCTTGGCGCGAAAAAAGTATTGTCACTCAAAGCCGCGGCGGAGATGGCAAGAGATATTTTTAACGCTTGCGATGAAGTCAATTCCGATTTCATGAAAATGGTCTACGGCGGGCCGGTCAACACGCCTTCCGACGTGGAGTATATGTACGACAATACCGGAGCTGCGGGCTATTTGGGCGGCTCGTCCTTCGAGAGAATTCCTTCCGAAGCGGCGATTACGCAGGCGGCCAGCGAGTTCAAGGAGGCGGGTCAGAGCGAGCAGGACAAGCTCCTTCGCCATATGCTGGAGGGCGTGGCCAAGCATTATGATTATGTGCAGTTCGTGAAGGAGTATGTAGACGCGAATTACATGAATGAGATTTCGTTTGCCGAGCTAGCTCTGGTAGCCCATATTTCGCGAACGCATTTAAGCTACTTGTTCAGAAAAGAAGTAGGCTGCACGTTTCCCGAATACTTGACGAGATTCCGAATCAACAAGGCCAAGGAATTCATGAAGCAGGGCCATATCGGCCTGTCCGAGGTGTCAGCGCTCGCCGGATACAATGACTATGCCCATTTCAGCAAAACATTCAAAAAACTGACGGGGCTGTCCCCGCGAGAATATCGACATCAGTACAAAAACACATAAATGCCGTACAAATTAACATGAATTGCCCATTTCAAAGCTCTATACTTGAATTGTAAGCAAGTTCAGCAATACGGAGTACTTCCACTTTACCGAGGAGGTTATGCCAGTGAAAACAGTCGCGATAGTCGGAACGTTTGATTCCAAAGGAACCGAGTTTTCTTTTGTCAGAGATATGCTTCAAGGTCTTGGGCTGAATACGCTTACTATCCATAGCGGGGTGTTCGAGCCGATGTTCGTCCCGGATGTCTCTAATGAGGAAGTAGCCAGGGAAGCTGGAGCGGATATTCGTGAAATCGCCTCCAAACGGGACCGATCGCTAGCCACGGAAGTACTCGCGAAGGGCATGGAAAAGCTGATTCCGAGACTGTACGCGGAAGGTAAATTCGATGGAATCCTCTCCTTCGGCGGCAGCGGCGGCACATCGATCGTTACGCCCGGAATGAGAGCGCTCCCAATCGGCGTGCCGAAGATTATGGTGTCGACCGTCGCTTCCGGAAATGTCTCGCAATATGTCGGGACGAGCGATATTATGATGTATCCATCTATCGTCGACGTGTCGGGACTGAACTCGATTTCGACAAAAATATTTACGAACGCGGCCCTGGCGATAGCCGGTATGCTGAAGTTCGAGGTGGAGCATGCCGTGGAGAAAAAACCGCTCATCGCGGCGACGATGTTCGGGCTCACGACGCCTTGCGTCAATCAAGCACGCGAGTATCTGGAGGAACAAGGCTATGAAGTGGTCGTGTTCCATGCGACGGGCGCCGGCGGCAAGACGATGGAACGGTTGATCGAATCCGGATTCTTCGCTGGCGTGCTGGATATCACGACCACGGAATGGTGCGACGAACTGGTCGGCGGCGTGCTCAATGCCGGACCGAACCGGCTTGAGGCGGCCGTGCGGGCGCATGTGCCTCAAGTGGTATCGACAGGAGCCCTGGACATGGTCAACTTCGGCCCGTTCGATACGGTACCGGAGAAGTTCGCGAATCGAACGTTCTACAAGCACAATCCGACCGTCACGTTGATGAGAACGACCGTTGAGGAAAATATAGAGCTGGGCAAAATTATCGCCGGGAAATTGAACGAGGCGACTGCTCCGACTGTGCTCATGCTGCCATTGAGGGGTATATCCGGGCTGGATGTGGAAGGACAGCCATTCTACGGACCGGAAGAGGATCGGGCTTTGTTCGATACATTGAGACAAGATATTGACCGCAATGCCGTAGAGCTCATCGAACTGGATGCGGACATCAATGACAAGAGCTTTGCACTGGCCGCAGCCCGGAAGTTAGTCGAGCTGATGCGGAAGCGCCCACAAGAGGAGGATGCAAAATGAAACAAACCCGACAGGAAATCATCAGTCAACTGAAAGCGCAAGTAGCCAATGGCGACATGATCTTGGGCGCCGGAGCAGGAACGGGGATTTCCGCCAAGAGCGGCGAAGCGGGCGGAGTCGATTTGATCATCATTTATAACTCGGGAAGATATAGAATGGCCGGCCGGGGCTCGCTCGCGGGATTGATGCCTTACGGGGATGCCAACCAGATCGTCGTCGATATGGGGGCGGAAGTATTGCCGGTCGTGAAGCGCGCTCCGGTGCTGGCGGGCGTATGCGGTACCGATCCGTTCCGCATCATGGATGTGTTCCTGAAGCAGTTGAAGGAGCAAGGCTTTGCAGGCGTGCAGAACTTCCCGACCGTCGGCCTGATCGACGGCGTCTTCCGGGCGAATCTGGAAGAGACGGGCATGGGCTATGATCTGGAAGTGGACATGATTCGCAAGGCTCATGAGCTGGATATGCTTACGACGCCGTATGTGTTCGACGAGGAGCAGGCGATGAAGATGGCCAAGGCGGGCGCAGATATTTTGGTTGCGCATATGGGCTTGACGACCAAAGGGACGATTGGCGCAAAGACTGCGCTCACTCTTGACGATTGCGCCAAGAAAATCCAGGCCATCGCTGACGCAGGCCGTTCGGTGAATCCGGATATTTTGGTTATCTGCCATGGCGGTCCGATTGCGGAGCCGGAGGATGCCCGCTATATTTTCGAGCATACGACGGGCATCGACGGATTTTTCGGAGCTTCCAGCATCGAGCGGTTCGCTGCCGAGGTTGGCATCCGCCAGCAAGCTGAAGCGTTCAAAAATGTAAAATTGAAATCGTAAATGATGAAAAACAGCGTTGCGGGGCCTGTCTCGCGACGCTGTTGCAAATAAGACGTGTACGGGTTAACCCGCCGCTAGGCAGGGTCAACCCGCACACGTCTTTTTTCATGGCAGGCTTGCGCTATACCGATGGAAATACCTCACGCCGTACACGATCAACACCGGCAGCGCCAGATAGAATATGCCAAGTCTGAGGCCGGCCGCTGTGCCCTCCAGCAGATAAGAGATGCTCATCAGCACGTTGTCGAGCATGAGATGAGCGAACATGGCGGTCCAGAAGCCATGGCGCAGCATAATGGCGAGGAACAGGAGGCCGATTATGAGCAGCTCCACCGGACGCGAATAGTAAGGGTAAATTGGATAAGTCACATGGCCGAAGGCCCAGATCAAGGTCGGAATGACCCCGGCTGCCCAGGGGCTCCGAATCCAGCGGATCAGCAGGCCGGTCCCGAACCAGCGGAATACGCCTTCCTCCGAAATCGCCGCCATCCAGGCGAGGAGCGGATAGAGGGCTGGCACGGTTAGATTGAGCGGAGACATGGAGGCATCGGCAGCCGACCATGCGCCGAAGCCGGTCTCCAGCGTCAGGAAGATGACGCTCTGTACTCCGAGCAGTACGCCCGCATACAGCGTCCCGAGGCGGAATGACCGGGTCAAGACCATGCCGAATGACCGATCGCGCCATGTCGGCAGCAGCTCGCTTCGTCCTGTCTGCCTCCAGAAATACGAGCCCGACACCAGCGAAAAATAAAGGAACAGCCCTTGCGTAACCGTGATGGCCCCTTGCAGCACGAGGGCCACATTCAGATTCAGCTCCGTACGGGGCACTCCGAACTGCAGGACGACCAAGCCGGGCATCATATTCCACATATGGAGCATGGAGATGGCGCACGACAGAAGCGACAGAGTGATTAAGGTGCCGGAGCCGAAGCGGATCCGCCGCCGGTAATAAATACAAGCCCACAGCGCGAGCATACTGAGTCCCATCGACATCCACCGGTAGCCGATACGATAGAGGGAACCGGCGGTCTCGGTCTGCTTCACATCAATGTCCTTGTAATCGGACGGAACGCTCCAGACGGGATGCAGCGCCACGACGCGATCTGAGCGCATGCGGACGACCAGTTCGAGCCGGGCAGCGCCGACCTCGCCCTGCTTGACGGAGTAGCGCAGTTCATCCGCCTTAGACGAATGATCATCCTGCAGCTCCAGCTTGGATACGTCCCAGCCGAGCGCGTTCAGCTCGCGGTCGGCAATTGGCCGTGCCTTCTCAACGTCGAGGATGGGGGCCTCCGATTGCGGACTCCCCGGTATGGCGGCTAATTCATACCCCACGACGCTGCCGCTTGTCATATGTACATCAACCTTCAAAATGTCGTTCCCATCGGGTGTAGTGACGCCGAGCAGGACTTGATAAATATCTATCGGGGCCTGGCTGTCCCAGGGAGCATAGACGGCGGTCAGCCTTTCCCGGTTCATATATCTTGACGTCAGTCTGTCGGTCTGGTAGACGACCGTCGGCTCCTGTTCCGACAGCATGATGCGGCTTCTCCACGGCTCGCGCTTCGCAAATTCAACTGCCCGCTCGGCAGCCTGCCGCTTCGTGAGAAGCGTTCGCTCCTGCTCTGGCCCGGTCCGGTTCGCTTCCTGAAGCGAGGGAATAACAATCTGCAGGAGCACAAACACTATAAATCCAATGATCGAAGCCAGCCATAAACGTTTCGTTACATGATGGGACACAGGCATAGAGCTACCTCCGTTATCGTTTCCGGTCCTTTTCATTATTGTATCCACTCTATTGGCGGAAAGTCCAGGCATGAAAATTATGGAATAAACTAGCTACACGCTGAAATAGAAAGCGCGAAAGACACAGTGAGAGATTAGGATAGGATGTAAGCGCTATTTAAAGTCTTTTTCCTGTATTTTTTGTTTATTTTGTGCCTGCATCGACTTTGTGCCCCTGACATGAAACGTATATAATCTCGTTATGAATTGAATACGGCCGAATTTCGTGAATTACGAAAGCGGGGGACCCGATCATTGGGGTGAATTTTGCGCCGATCCGCATTATGGATCGAGCAAATAGGGCGGCCTGGACGCGCCCGAATCCGTCAGCTAACCTCGTAGGCATTGAACGTCAGGATACCAGCGTTAGCATTGGATTTCCAGTGCTTTTTTTCGTGCTGAAAATGAGGTGATTTCGCTGAAATCAATTAAGAAAGCATCCCGGTGGAAGCTCACCCCGCCGCGAATTCTTGTGACGGGGTTCGGGACGATTATTCTCATCGGGGCGCTACTGCTGATGCTTCCGATAGCCAATTCGGATGGCCAGCCTCTCCCTTTCATCGATGCGCTGTTCACAGCCACGTCGGCAACTTGCGTAACGGGGCTTGTGGTGGTGGATACGGGCACGCATTTCACCTTGTTCGGGCAGATCGTCATTATTACGCTGATTCAGGTCGGCGGACTTGGCTTCATGACGATGGCGACGCTGTTCGCGCTTGCCTTCCGCAAGCGTATTTCGTTGAAAGAACGTCTCATTTTGCAGGAAGCGCTGAATCAAGGCAGCATGGAGGGCATCGTCCGCCTGATTCGCAGGGTGCTGCTGTACGCCTTCAGCATCGAAGGTGCGGCGGCGGTGCTGTTCACGCTGCGCTGGTCCTTTGACCTGCCGTTCGGCAAGGCATTGTACTTTGGCATATTTCACGCGATCTCGTTTTTCAATAACGCCGGCTTCGATCTGTTCGGTTCCGTATCGGGACCGTTCAGCAGCCTGACCCGGTATGTCGGCGACCCGATCGTGAATACCGTCTCGATGCTGCTGATTGTGCTGGGCGGACTCGGCTTTATCGTCCTGTCCGATGTGGCGGAATACCGGCGCACCCGCAGACTGGCGCTCCATTCCAAGGTCGTGCTGACGATGACGGGCTTGCTCATCGTAGTGGGCGCCATCGTCATTCTCGTCTTCGAATTCACGAACCCGGCGACGTTGGGCGGTCTGAACGGCTGGCAGAAGATGTGGGCGGCATTCTTCCAATCGGTCAGCCCCCGTACAGCAGGAGCGAATACGGTCGATATCGGCGCGATGCGGCAAGCAACGCAGTTCTTCATTGTCGTGCTGATGTTCATCGGCGCCTCTCCCGGCTCGACGGGCGGCGGAATCAAGACGACGACGTTCGCCATTCTTATCGGCGCCGTCATCACGATGATTCGGGGGAAGGAGGACATCGTCATCTTCCGCCATCGGCTGGGCAAAGATCGGATATTTAAGGTGGTCACGATAACGTTGATGGCATTGTTCATGGTGATCGGGGTAACGATGGTATTGTCCACGACCGAGGATCATCCATTTTTGATGATATTGTTCGAGACGACTTCGGCGTTCGGGACCGTCGGATTGACTGCGGGCCTGACGACCGATTTGACCGTGATCGGCAAATTATTGATCTGTCTGATGATGTTCGCGGGGCGGCTGGGTCCGATCACGCTGGCCTATGCCTTAGGCCCGAAAAGCGAACGTGAGCTATTCAAGCACCCGGAGGGCAAAATTACGATCGGATAAAAGGTCGTCATTCCGGGATTACCAATAGAAGAAGAGTAATGGGCGAAGGAGCAATACGAACATGGAGTTACAACAATTTGCAGTCGTGGGGATGGGCAGATTCGGTTCGAGTCTGGCACAGGAGCTGGTCGAGCTCGGCCATCAGGTGCTGGGGATCGATAAGGATGAAGAGGTTGTCTCGGAGATGAACAACGTCTTGACGCACGCAGTCGTTGCCGATGCGGCGGATGAGGATGTCCTTCGTTCGCTCGGCATCCGGAATTTCGATTGCGCCATTGTTGCGATCGGGAATGATCTGCAGACGAGCATTCTCGTCAGTATCCAGATGAAGGAGCTTGGGGTCAAAAAGGTGGTTGCCAAAGCCGTGTCCGAGCTGCACGGGCGCGTGTTGGAGCGGATTGGCGTCGATCGGGTCATCTATCCGGAAAGGGATATGGGGATCAGGGTCGCCCACCAACTGGTGTCGCCGAACCTTCTGGATTATATCGAACTGTCCAAGGACTATACGATTGCGGAGCTGAGTGTGCCCGGCAATTTGTGCGGCAAGACGCTCAAGGATGTCAACCCGAGAGCCCGGTACGGCTGCAGCATCGTGGCGCTGCATAAGCCGAACGGCGTCATTATTGCTCCATCGGCCGAGGATGTCCTCCAGGACGATGACGTCATGGTCGTCATCGGAACGAATGCCCAGATCGATCAATTCGAGGATCAGATCGGGAAGCGCAGGTAGATACAACAAAGCCCTCCAGGCCATTCCGGCGGAGGGCTTTGTTGCATGCAGGACGGGATTAGAACAGAATTTTGGTCATAATCAATAAGAGAAGGAAGTAGCCGCTTAGGCTGGCCAGCACATATACGAAGCGGTTATTCCGCGACACTTGGGCTTGCTCCAGCGACTCATAGATGGTCATCATGACCGATACGAGCCAGGCGAGGCCGGCGATGGAGAGCGCCAATAAATAGAATGACAGCAGCGTGATGAGTCCGGCGACCGCATAGATAGGTCCGTAAGGCATCTGCATCGCCGCTAACTGCACGAAGAAGGTCTTGGCGTCGAGCTTCCGTCCGCCTTTCCAGCGGTTCACGAAGTAGAGCGAGCCGAAGAGGGCGGCCAAGGCGACGAGATGGAGCAGCATCAGCTGCAGAAAATACGAAAACGGCGGAGCCGTGCTGCCAAGTCCGATCGGCAGGGAGCCGAACAGCAACTTCGCGAATTGGTTAATGAACAGATAGCCAAAGAGCGCAAATCCGATCGCAGACGCGGCAGCCCCGATCACGCCGTACCAATAATCGGCTCCCGTCGTCATATAGTTGGCCGCCTGAGGCTCCTTCATGAGGCGGACGACGCGCGCCATGTCGATATTCGACCTGGATGTCTTCGGTGAGCCATAACCTGGATCCATCGGCTGCACGGGTTCTTGCGCATGGCGCACGGGACACGGCTGCTCCGCCGCGGCGGCAGTCTCCCGCCGATCTGGAGAGGACGCCGGGAGTTCATCTGCCGTCCGCCCGTCATGAACCCGGCACGTATGTACTTCGTGATCCTGCAGCGGTTCGCCGCATCGATTGCATACTTTCATCTTATCTACCTCCTAGATTTCCCCCATCATGCATGAACATATCGTGTCTCGTGTCTCTGTATATGTAACAGTACTAGATTCGACGCATCATCTCCTATTCCTGCTTCGATTGTACATTCCATCCGGATGCGGCCCGGGCCGTCTCTTCAATGAACCGCCTTGCGGTCAGACTGAGTGCGGCTTGCTTCGCATAGACAAGCGACGTGATCCGCTCCGTCTGCACCAGCTCCTTCAGATGGATGGCGACGAGTCCGTTGTCGTCTAGCCATTCGGAGCGCAAGTACGATTTGGGGAGCAGCGCGGCGGCATGGCAGGGAGACAGCAGGCGGACGATCGCTTCGAAGGAGTCGATTTCCATCCGGATGTCGGGCACGATATGGTGGCGCCGGAACAGGTCGTCGATCAGCTTGCGGTACCAGGTCCCTTTGGAGAACAGCAGCATCGGAAGGCCGTTCAGCCGGGCAATCGAACCCTGATCGCCGGAGGCCAGCTCATGCTCCCGCGGCATGACCAGTTCCAAATGATCGGAGAACAGGGGAAGACAGACGAGGCTCGGATCGCGGATCGCGTCGGCGACCAATCCGACATCAACCTTTTGATCCCGGATGAAGGATATGATCTCGTGCGTCTTGCCAGTTACGGTTTTCAATTGCGCTTCCGGATATTTTTCGACAAATAAAGAAACAAACAGCGGCAGCGTTGTCTGCAGCGTCGTCAAGCTCGCCCCGATCGTGACGGACGCATGGCCTTCGATCTTGTAATCCGCGATCGACTTCAAGAAATCAAGCTGCCGGTTGCGGATGTCGAGCGCGAACTCATACGTAATCTGACCGACCCGGGTCAGCTCCAGCCGCTTGCCGTTCCGGATGAACAGATCGACGCCGAGCTGGCTCTCCAGCTTCGCGATCTGGCGGGAGAGGGCGGGCTGGGACAGGTTGAGCCGCTTGGAGGCCTGATTCAAGGTTGATAATTCAACGACGGTAGCGAATGATTCCAGCAAATCGAGCACTGCAATTCCTCCTTTTGCCATGTAATAAGAGGCTAGCATTTCAGATAAATGACTTTGATATGCGTAAAAGTTATTAAAATTATAAAAACATTGCAATACCATTATAAGAGAAAAAGAGGTAACATGAGAAGTGTCACAACTTAGTCACAAGTATGGAGAGCGGTTACATCGGTACCGCCCAAGAGATCCAGCCGCATGGCATAATGTGGATCGCCTCCGATTTCGCAAAAATGACAAAATGTTGACGCTTTCGACAGGCACGGGTAAAATGGGGGTTGTTTCATTTACCAAAATCTACTGGTACGTACATGGAAAGGGGAAACGGCACGCTTATGAAACGAGGTTATTTTTACTCGCGGAAGTTGCATTCGCTTCTCGGGGTTATCCCGCTCGGCTTCTTTCTTGTGGAGCATATGCTGACGAACTTCGCGGCATTTGACGGCGGGAAGGAAGCGTTTCAGAGCAGCGTCAAGATGTTGAATGACCTGCCGCTCATTTTCTTTCTCGAGATGTTCGGCATCTGGCTTCCGCTTCTGTATCACGGAGTGTATGGTCTCTATATCGCCTATACCGCGAAGAACAACGTAGGGAACTTCAACTACGGGCGCAACGTGGCATTTCTATGGCAGCGGATTACGGGAGTCATCACGTTTATTTTCGTCACATGGCATGTGTTCGAGACGCGCTTCCAGATTACACTCGGCAATGTGACGCATGAAGAGCTGGGCACCCATATGAACGGTATCGTATCTCAGCCGCTCATGTTCGCCGTCTATACGATCGCGGTCATCGCGGCGTCGTATCATTTCACGAACGGACTGTGGGCCTTCCTTGTCAGCTGGGGAATCACGATTGGCCCGCGTGCGCAGAAGGTGTCGGCCAAGATTTGCATGGGCTTGTTCGTGATCATGTCCGTCTTGTTCGTCTTGTCGCTGATCGGCTTCCGCGGAGAAGAGTTCCAGGCGGCTTCCGTTATGATGGATACAGTGAAATTGGTTATTGGTTAAGGGGGAGGACGCATAATGGCTAAGCAGAAAATCATCGTCGTCGGCGGCGGTCTCGCCGGTCTGATGGCTGTCGTAAAAGCAGCGGAGGCAGGCGTGCACGTTGACCTGTTCTCTCTGGTTCCCGTCAAGCGGTCCCACTCCGTATGCGCTCAGGGCGGAATCAACGGGGCGGTCAACACGAAGGGGGAAGGCGACTCGCCATGGGAGCATTTTGACGATACGGTATACGGCGGGGACTTCCTCGCGAACCAGCCTCCGGTCAAGGCAATGTGCGAAGCGGCGCCGGGCATCATCCATTTGATGGACCGGATGGGCGTCATGTTCAGCCGCACGCCGGAAGGGCTGCTTGATTTCCGCCGCTTCGGCGGCACGCAGTATCACCGGACAGCGTTCGCTGGAGCAACGACCGGCCAGCAGCTGTTGTATGCGCTTGACGAGCAGGTGCGCCGTTGGGAAGCCGCCGGTCTCGTCACCAAGTATGAGCATTGGGAATTCTTGTCGTCCGTTATCGACGAGGATGAAGTGTGCCGCGGCATCACGGCGCAGGATCTCCGCTCGATGGAGGTCAAGTCGTTCGCGGCCGATGCGGTCATTCTCGCGACCGGCGGTCCGGGCATTATTTTCGGCAAGACGACGAACTCGGTCATCAATACCGGCACGGCAGCCAGCGCGGTCTACCAGCAGGGCGTCCGCTATGCGAACGGGGAATTCATCCAGATTCACCCAACGGCCATCCCGGGAGACGACAAGCTGCGCCTCATGTCCGAATCCGCGCGCGGCGAAGGCGGGCGGATTTGGACCTACAAGGACGGCAAGCCATGGTATTTCCTCGAGGAAAAGTATCCGGCATACGGGAACCTCGTGCCGCGTGATATCGCGACTCGGGAAATTTTCCATGTCTGCGTCGATTTGAAGCTCGGCGTCAACGGCGAGAACATGGTCTACCTCGATCTGTCGCACAAGGATCCGAAGGAGCTTGACGTCAAGCTCGGCGGCATTATCGAGATTTACGAGAAGTTCATGGGGGACGACCCGCGCAAGATTCCGATGAAGATCTTCCCGGGTGTCCACTATTCGATGGGCGGCATGTGGGTCGACTACAACCAGATGACGAATATCAAGGGCCTGTTCGCCGCAGGGGAATGCGAATACCAGTATCACGGGGCGAACCGTCTCGGCGCCAATTCCCTTCTGTCGGCCATTTTCGGCGGCATGGTCGCGGGGCCGAAGGCCGTGGAATATATTCGCGGACTGGATAAGTCCGTTGAGGATATCTCCTCCAGCGTATTCGACCGCGAAGTCAAGCTGAGAGCGGATCGGTACGATAATCTGCTCAAGATGGACGGTAGCGAGAATGCCTATGTTCTCCATAAAGAGCTGGGCGAATGGATGACGAACAATATGACGGTCGTCCGCTACAATTCGAAGCTGGAAGAGACCGTCGTGAAGATTAAAGAGCTGAAGCAGCGTTATGCGAGCATCAATATGTCGGATACGGCGCGCTGGAACAACCAGGCCGCCAGCTTCACCCGCCAGCTATGGAACATGCTCGAGCTGGCCGAAGCGATGACGAAGAGCGCCCTGCTTCGCAACGAGAGCCGCGGCGCTCATTACAAGCCGGACTTCCCGGATCGGAACGATGAGGACTTCCTCAAGACGACGATTGCCGATTGGACGCCGGAAGGGCCGGAGATCAGTTACGACGAGATAGACGTATCACTCATTCAACCGCGGAAGCGCGATTATACGACGGATAAAAAAAGTAAAAAGAAAGGAGAATAACGATGGCGGAAGCAGTGGCATCATCCAAGAAAATTAAGTTCATTGTGACGCGTCAGGATTCGCCTGATGCAGCTCCTTATACCGAAGAGTTCGAAATTCCGTATCGCCCGAACATGAACGTCATCAGCGCCCTGATGGAGATCCAGCGGAATCCGGTCAACGCGTCGGGCAAAGAGACGGCTCCAGTCTGCTGGGAGTCGAACTGTCTGGAAGAAGTGTGCGGCGCCTGCTCGATGGTCATCAACGGCAAGCCGCGCCAAGCCTGCTCGGCCTTGATAGACAAGCTGGAGCAGCCGATTCGCCTGGCTCCGATGAAGACGTTCCCGATCGTTCGCGACCTAGTCATCAACCGGGAGCGGATGTTCAATGCGCTCAAGCGCGTCAAGGCATGGATTCCGATTGACGGCACCTATGATCTGGGACCGGGGCCGCGCATGGCGGAGACGAAGCGCCAGTGGGCGTATGAGCTGTCCAAGTGCATGACCTGCGGCGTATGTCTCGAAGCTTGCCCGAACGTGAATGACAAGACAAGCTTCATCGGACCGGCGCCGCTATCGCAAGTCCGTCTGTTCAACGCGCATCCGACGGGCGAGATGAACAAGGATGAACGCCTGGAAGCGCTGCTGGACGATGGCGGCATTGAAGGCTGCGGCAACTCGCAGAACTGCGTCCGCTCCTGTCCGAAGGAGATTCCATTGACGACATCCATCGCGGAAATGAATAAAGACACGACCAAACTGATGTTCAAGCGCTGGTTCAAAATGTAACCAAGGCTGCGTCAGGCCACAGGGCGTCCCGGAAGCGGGGCGCTCTTTTTGTTCTGCCCCTCGGTGCGCGCGTCGCGATAGGCCGCCACCGTGAAAGCGCGCCGCGATAGGCTGCCACCGCGAAAGCGCGCCGCGAAAGGCCGCCATCGCGAAAGGGGCCGCCACCGCGAAAGCGAGCCGCGAAAGGCCGCCACCGCGAAAGCGAGCCGCGAAAGGCCGCCACCGTGAAAGCGTGTCGCGAGAGGGGCCGCCACCGCGAAAGCGAGCCGCGATAGGCTGCCACCGCGAAAGCGAGCCGCGAAAGGCTGCCACCGTGAAAGCGTGTCGCGATGGGCCGCCACCGCGAAAGCGAGCCGCGAAAGGCCGCCACCGCGAAAGCGAGCCGC
>NZ_QYZD01000020.1:0-48107 GCF_003591545.1 Paenibacillus thiaminolyticus | reverse complement strand
GGGCCGCCACCGCGAAAGCGAGCCGCGAAAGGCCGCCACCGCGAAAGCGAGCCGCGAAAGGCTGCCACCGCGAAAGCGCGCCGTCGCGATAGGCCGCCACCGCGAAAGGCCGAAAAATGCGATATGGTGGGGCATGAGATATGGAGAGAGTACGATGCTGGCACTACGCGGCCCGCATGGGCAAGATGCTACTCGGAGAGGCAAGAACGGTTGAATCCTGCAAATATACAGTATTTCTCTCATTTAGAGGTCGTTTCCGATGAAATTGCTGCAAATCTGCATCTTTTCCCCCGTCCAATCGCAAATCCAAGCCTAAAAGCACAAAATTGATGCCTTTTTGCAGGAATCTCTTTTTCAAAATAGAGCTTCACCGGGAATGCTGTATTTTTGCAGCATTGGCCTGGGAAACGTAAGCTGCGCGGAGCAATATACTTCTCGCCGCAGCAATAAATTTGACGAATTCGTGAATTTCATATTTCCGTAGACAACAATTTCCTTTATAGTAATGGTAAATATAAGCAGCACCTTTGCAGCACCTCTGCATCACCTTGAGTCTGGAACAGACAGGATAGGGGAGGGATTCTCATTGCGTGAATCATTTGCGAACTGCGAAAGCGACGCTATGGCGTGCTCCCGGTTGTTCTACCCGCATATTAAGGAAGCAGTCGATCTGTGGGATCCTATCGGCCTGCTGTCACTGGGCGCACCGTCTGACGAGTACGACAGCTTGTCCCTGTATATTACGCTGCTGTACGCCAAGCGTCCGGATCCGGACGGCATGGCTACGCAATTGGAGCGACATATGGAGGAGCAATTCGGCCTCGGTCCGGCAGTGATGCCGCGAGAGCGCGGGGAAGCGTGGACGCGAAGCATTCGGACATTTTGTCGGCGTTTACTTGAAGATGAACGGCTGTTCGAGAGGTATGAGCATTGGAGGCTTCACCACGGGCGTTGTCATAAGACCGAGGTATGCTGACGGCTGGAGGGGTAGCCTGTCTGAATAATGAGAAGCCCTTTGTCCTCCCGGCCGAACCCGCAGTATCGGCATCGAGAAGGGCAGGGCTTGCAGGTTGCTGCCCTCCTGGCCGAACCCGCAGTATCGGCATCGAGAAGGGCCGGGCTTGCAGGTCGCTGCCCTCCCGGCCGAATCCGCAGTATCGGCATCGAGAAGGGCCGGGCTTGCAGGCCGCTGCCCTCCCGGCCGAATCCGCAGTATCAGCATCGAGAAGGGCAGGGCTTGCAGGTCGCTGCCCTCCCGGCCGAATCCGCAGTATCGGCATCGGGAAGGGCCGGGCTTGCAGGCCGCGGCTGTCTGGCTAGCGGAACAGCCGCTTGATGATATCCAGCCTCCGGGCGTGACCGGGATACCGGAAGGAGAAATCAAAGGCGGTCGTCTGATACAGGACGCTCTTCCGATGGCTGAACGTATTGAAGCTGTGAACGCCGTGATAGCTGCCGATCCCGCTCTCGCCGACCCCGCCGAACGGAAGATAAGGCGTAGCCAGGTGCATGAGCGTATCATTGATGCAGCCGCCGCCAAACGGCAGCTGCCGGACGACGCGCTCCTGCAAGGCCCGATCGGCCGTGAACAGATAGAGCGCGAGCGGCTTCGGACGCTCAAGGATCGCTTGCTCGGCTTCCTCGTACGACTCGTAAGCGAGAATGGGGAGGATCGGCCCGAATATCTCCTCCTGCATGACCGGCGCCGACCAGTCCGCTTCCGTCATGACGGTCGGAGCCAAGCGCAGCCGCTCCCGGTCGGAATCGCCGCCGAATACGATGCGGCCGTTGTCCAGGAAGCTGTGCAGCCGCTCCCAGTGCCGCTCGCTGACGATGGATGCGTACTCGTCGCTGTCGAGCGGCCGTGGCCCGAAGAATTGGCCAATCGTCCGCTCCAGCTCGCGGATTAGCTCATCGCGGCGGGATTGATGGACATATACGTAATCCGGCGCGATGCAGGTCTGCCCGGCATTCGTCCATTTGCCGAAGGCGATCCGTCTGGCCGCGAGCTTCATATCAGCGTCATGATGGACGATGCAGGGGCTCTTGCCGCCGAGCTCCAGCGTGACCGGTATCAGGCGGGATGCCGCCGCCTCCATGACAAGCTTGCCGACCGGGACGCTGCCGGTGAAGAAAATATAATCGAACGGCAAGGCCAACAGCTGCCGGGCCGTCTCGGCGTCCCCTTGCACGACGGTGACATGACCCGGATCGAACGTCTCCCGGACGAGCCGTTCGAGCACCGCGCCGGTGTTCGGCGTCAGCTCCGACGGCTTCAGTACCGCCGTATTGCCGGCGGCGATAGCGCCGATAAGCGGGGCGAGGGCCAACTGGAACGGGTAGTTCCAGGGAGCGATGATGAGCGCGCTGCCGTACGGCTCAGGCACGATCATGCCGCGGCTTCCCAGATGGGTGAGCGCCGTCTTGGCACGGCGCGGCTTCGCCCAGCGGCTGACCCGCCGCGCAGCTAGCCGCGCTTCCTCCAGAACGATGCCGATCTCGGTCATGTACGCTTCCGACGCGCTCTTCCCCAAGTCCTGCCGAAGCGCGGCGGTGATGTCCTGCTCCATCCTGCGCACGCGGTCAGCAAGGCGGATAAGGGCTGCGCGCCGCTCCTTAACGTTACGGGTGCGCCCCTCACGGTAATACGTTTTTTGCATTTCCAGCAGAGCCGGATCTGTCATGGATGACGCCTCCTCTTCCCAATCGCAATGCTTCATGACCTCATTACATCATATTTTTTTGCGGTTTGCATTGAACTTCTTGCTGATTCATAATAAAAGTACAGAATTCAATGTGATTTTCGCTTATTTTTCCTGGCGATTGCGGCACGGCTATGGAACGCGGGAGGGGAATGTCATTCGCCCAGCTTCGCTGCGCAATCCGGACAAATGCGCGTCGGCCTAGCTGCTGCCGGTTCGCTTGTTCGGTCCTCCGGAGTGGGCGCTGCTTACTTTGACAAGAGAAAGGGTATCATATCTCGGATTGCCCGCGCATAACACAGAACAAGACACCGACATTCATAGTCTAGAGAGGAGACAATAACATTATGCAATCCATCGCTATCATTTCAGATATACATGGGAATTTGCAGGCATTGGAAGCGGTGCTGCAGGATGTGGAGCGCCAAGGCGCCGACCGGATCTACTGTCTTGGCGATGTCGTCGGGAAGGGCCCGAATCCGGCGGAGGCTGTCGATCTCATTTGGGAGCATTGCGATGTGATCGTGCGCGGCAATTGGGATGAGCTTGTCCTGCGGATGGAAGAGGACATTCAGTTCCGCTGGCATGCCGAACGGCTGGGGGAGAAGCGCCGGAGCATGCTGGCCGCGCTGCCGTTCTCTCATGACTTCATCATGAGCGGCCGGCATATCCGTCTCGTCCATGCGTCTCCGCAGAGCGTCTATCATCGGGTGCAGCCGTGGGATGCGGAAGAGAGAAGACTCGGCATGTTCGAATTCACCTCCTCCCTCAATGAGCCTCTTCATCCGTGCCAATCGCCGGATGTTGTCATATATGGGGATATTCATAATGCTTATTTGCAGCATCTTCAAGGCCGTACGCTGGTCAACTGCGGCAGCGTGGGCAATCCGCTCGACATTACCCAGGCGTCCTATATTATGCTGCAGGGGAGTATGGGCCATGTGACGACCAGTGAATTTTCGATTCATTTTCACCGGGTGCCCTATGATATCGAACGGGCCGTCCGGGCTGCCCAAGAGGCGGATATCCCCGGCCTCCAGCCGTACGTGCGGGAGCTGCGCACCGGTGTGTACCGGGGGCTTCAGAACGTAGAAGCATAGACTCGGAAGCTCGGCATCACCAGCCATGCGAGCCTGATCAGACGATGAGGACAGCCCGTAACGGACTGTCCTGTTTGTCGTGCGGCGGCAGAAGTTATGGACTCATTTCCATAGAATGCTATGCTGCGTAGCGGTGATATCGATGTTCCGAATCAGAGACTTTTCAAAATTAACGCAAATGTCCATCCGAATGCTGCGATATTATGATGAAGCCGGCCTGTTGAACCGGCCCGGGGAAGTTCAAACGCCTGTCTTGCGCAAAACACAATAGATTTCCTTCTCTAACGGCGATTCGATTTTTTCAGGATTGACTCTCACACGATGTAGGGGCATACCGTAAATTGACATCCAAAACGAGGAGGATTTGCTATGAAGCCACTGATGTTGAATCCGATTGGAAAAATTCATGTACCGGATTGGTGGGGCCATTGGCCGCATTGCCTGGAGGATCGGCCTCGTTCGATTGGGCAAATGAGTTTCAATGGAGCGATGAATGAGAGACCGCTTTATAGGCCGTCAAAAAATACGAAAAGCGGTTCGAACATCAAATTTTCATCATTTGTTACACAACGGTAATATTTCTGTTAACGGAGGTTAATGTTGAGAGGGTATATTGATAACAAGACCCCCTTTTGATGAATATATATCCCTTGAGTCGGACCTGAATGTTCAGGTCCTCTTTTTTTTGCCTCCTGGCTGTCAGGAGCGGCCGGAAGGACCAAAAAGCCGCTCTACGCGAGCGGCACTTCATGTCTTTGCTTCTGCTTATAGTATACCCAGGACGTGAAGCCGATCTCGAGGAGCCGCTTCCGGACTTGCTCCCATTCGTCGCCGACGCGGGACGGCTTGTGGGCATCGGAGCCGAACGTGACATCGACGCCGAAGTGAAGGGCCCGTTCCAGAATATCGTCGGACGGATACCAGCCGCCGCTCAGCTTCGTCTTCCCGGACGTATTGATCTCGATCGCCACGCCGTAATCGGCGATGACGGACAGCGTCTCATCGATAGCCTCGGCGGCAGCGATATCCGAGAAAGCCGGATAGTTCCCCTTCATCGCGTCGATGTGGCCGAGAATCTGGAACATGCCGGTGCGGGCGGAATCGCGGATGAGCTCATAATACGTTACCTTCTGGGCGATGCGCTCTTCTTCGGACAGCTTTTTCCACCGGTTCTTATTGAAAATGCTGATCTCGTTCGTATAATGAACGGATCCGATAATATAATCGAACGGATACCGGTCCAGCATCTGTCGGTAGGTCTCGGCGTGCGGAGGGAAATAGTCGGACTCGATGCCGAGCAGTACGTCGATGCGTCCTTCATATTCCCGCTTCAGCTCCAGCACTTCATTCACGTAATTCTCGAAATCGCTCTTCGCCATCGCGATATTGGGAAAGGCCTGATCTTCCTCTCTGCCGAAGTACGGGGTATGATCGGAAATGCCGATGACGTCCAGCCCGTTCGCGATCCCAGCCTCGATGTATTCCCGAATATTCCCGTCTGCATGCCCGCAGCGGAAATGATGTGTATGCAAGTCGAATTTCATGTCTTCTTCCTCCTATTCTGACCCGATGAATTGCGTTTCCGGCATGCCTTTCAGGTCATTCAGGAACTGTTGCATCGCGGAATTCAAGTATCGGCCCGTACGGTACATGACGCCGACCGGATGGGCAATCTCCAACTCATGGATATGTACAATCTGCAGGGTTCCCCGCTTCAACTCGTTGCTGACGGACAGCTTCGAGATGATGGCTGCGCCAAGATTCAGCTCCACCATCCGCTTCACTTCCTCGCTGCTGTTCAATTCCATCACAATATGAGGCTGAATGCCATGACGGCGGAACGTCTCATCCGCGAACCGGCGGCCGAGGGTGTCGGTGGACAGCATAATGAGAGGGATATCCCGCAGCAGATCCATGGTGCCATGCTTATGCGCGGCTAGCGGATGGTTCGCATTGACAACTAGTTCGAACGTGTCGTAGTACAGAACGGAGGAGACAAGATTTGGATTCTGCTCATTCAAATACCCGATTCCGATATCCAAGGTGCCGTTTTCGATTTGGCTCATGATTTGGGTTGAGGACATGGACAAGATGGTGGTCTTGATGAGCGGGAATTGATCCTGGAAATAGGAAAGCACCCGCGGGAGAATTTGAATGGCAATCGATGTCGTCGTTCCGAGCACGATATGACCCTGCGGAGTTTCCTGCAAATCGGTCAGCTTTTGCTTCAAATCATCGACGATTTGGAGTATGCGTTCGGCATGTTCAAGAAACAATCGGCCGCTGTCGGTCAGCGTAACCGGCTGATTGCGATCAATGAGAATGGTTTTGAACTCATCTTCCAAGCTCTTGATTTGTGCAGATACGGCAGGCTGAGTCAGGTTCAGCAGCTCGCCGGCTTTGCGAAAGCTCATTGTCTTGGAAATCGTAATGAGCGTTTCCAATTGGCTCAAATTCATTGAAGCTCTCCTTTCCCGTGCAATGAGATGAATCATAAATGCCGAGATTATAAAAATATTTATCAATAATAACATAGCAATAAAATTGTTTTGTCATTATATATCTTAGATTATAGAGTAAGCGGATGGCCGGAGCAATGTGTGCCCCTTTTTCCATGCTGTGCATGCAGGTACGTCCGAATTTTTCCCCATTTCACGCATAATGATTCAGCCGGCATTTTTTGCCGGAGAACAACTGGTCTAGCGCCATCCTAGTTGAACCGGCTGTGACGCCAGTCCCAAAACAGCCCGCTCCAGTCAACGGAACGGGCTGCTGCGGTCCAGGCTCAATACAATGCTACGGTCTAGGCTTAATGCAATGCTACGGTCTAAGCTCAAGGCAATGCTGCGGTGCAGGCTCAATCAAATGCTGCGGCAGGCTGCAAGGTGACCTCGAAGGCCCTCCCCCAAATGAAGTCCGGGTTGTCATCGTCCAGCGATGCATGGGAGTAGGCCGCCAATGACCAGAAAGATCCGCGAATTTGCCGTACATTTTGCGCAGCTCCCGGGCAGCCGGCCCCAAATGCGTTTTTGCCGGCAAGCGTGGCGGTATGCGTCTGCATCCGCTTGCGGAGGAGCGCCCGGAGATAGGCATAATCGACCGCCGTGTTGAAGAGGCGCATGTTCTGGTCGGCCATTGCCGCCACATTGGAGTACATGCAGTGGTCTCTCGAATAGGTACGGATTTCGCCGATTGCCGTTGTTTTATAATAATAGTCTTTCAGGAAACGCTTGAACAGCAGCGAACCATGCGCATTGACGGCCCGATCGAGGGCTGCTGGACGATTCTCTGTAACGAGGAAGGCATAGCGTGCTTGCCCCATGCCGAGCGCCATCCCGATCTTATTCCCCGGAGTATTCCAGGCGCTGTATCCAAGCAGGCATCCCGTATGCCGGCTGTCCAGCAGAGCTTCGGTCACGGCGGCGTTGGCCGGACCTTGCCCCGCGAAATCGATGGCGATCGTCGGAATCCGGTTCGACACATTCGCCTCCATCCGGCTTATGGCGGCGGAGACCTGCTCCGGCGCGGTAATGGCAAGGATCTCGATATCTGGTGAACAAGGGACAAGCTGGCCCCCGATCATATCGACGTGGCGACGGATATTGTCATCCACATTCATATATTCGTAAGGGTTCGTGATGGTGGAGCCGTCAGGCCCGTAATAGTGCACTGCGTAGCGCGGCTTGGCCCCGCCGCGATGCAATTGATTCGCCATGCGGGCCATCAGCGCATGCCCCAGTCCGTCCGCGTCCGGAAGAATAATGGCACGGTCGGGATTTTGTCCGCTGGCTCCGCCGCCTAGCCAAGCGTTGATGCGCCCTTCGATGAATCGAATCTCGTTGAGCTGCACGCCTTGCGTATAAGCATCGTCAACGCCAATCGCCAGGAAGTCGATATAACCCGGCCGGGCAAGCTGCTCCAGAATATAATAGTTGGTTTTGAATTTATGCTGGCGGGCGTTGTAATATTGTTCCTTGTCGAAATGAATGGTATCTCCATAAGACCCGTCAGGGGACAAGTCATACCCTTGCAAAATATCGTCTAACGCGGTAAAGCTCTTGCGGGGCTGCTGCATGAAGCTGCGCGACTCCGCATAAGCCTCGTAGGTCAGACCATCCACGAATGTCGTCGTCGCCAATCGCATGATGGTGTCGATAACGTAGACCGGCTTGCTCGGACACGATTGCTTCACGAGACGAATGATATCCAGCAACTCCGTCGCAGCGGGGTCGAAGTCGGGGTACATCCCGCCCCCGCTCGCTCTTGGCCGCCGGCTGCCGATTAAGCCCCCATAGACGAGCATGTCCGTGGAGATAATGAAGCCGTCAACCGCCTCTGCGTGATGGAGAATAAAGCGCCGAATGTGGTCCGGATGGCCGACAGCCGGGGAAGACGTGCTTTCCAGGATGCTGCCGGCTGTTGTTTTTTTCGCGTCCGGGCGGTTCCGAATATCGCTTCGGCAAGGGGTGATGACGTTGAGACCTGCCGAGCGCCCTTGCATAATCACATCATCCAAATTAACGGGCCGGTCGTCGAGCGGCACATACAGAATGTTTTTCATCCTTGATCAACTCCCTGTTATGGATAAGCTGCGCCCCATTTCAGTTCCTTGGCCTATGTGTGCGCATGCTTTCACTTCTATAGGCAATGCAGGAGCGGCAAATACAACCAATCGGGCAAAAAAATCTTGGACAAGAATGGGGCTGGTTCGTTGCGAAAACTTAATATTTGAAACAGTTGACCCGCCAGCCTGCGATGCCTCACAATAAATGAAGACGCTCTCATCGTAGCGGAATGCGGAGATGATAAGTTGAAATTAGGGGGACACGCAATGCGTACGAAAGAAGTTCGCAGTTGGATGATGTACGATTGGGCGAATTCCGCTTTTGCGACCACGATGCTGGCGGCGGTGCTGCCGATTTTTTACCAGACCGTCGCCGCTTCGAATCTACCCGGACATCAGGCGACCAGCTACTGGGCCTTCACCCAGACGATAGGCATGATTCTGGTTGCGGTGCTGTCGCCGATACTGGGGGCGGTGGCCGATCTGTCCCAGCGGAAGATGGCGTTCCTCCGCGTATGTGCCTGGATGGGAGCCTTGGCCTGCATCCTGATGGTGTTCGCGGGTGAAGGAGACTGGCTGTATGTATCGGTGCTGTTCGTCTTCGCCACGCTCGGTTTTTCCGGCGGCAATACATTCTATGACTCGCTCCTTCCGGATATCGCTCCGCCCGAAGCACGGGACGAGATCTCTGCCAAAGGCTATATGTACGGCTATATCGGCGGCGGGGCCCTGCTGGCCGTCAATATTGTGATGCTGGAACTGTGGGAGACGTTCGGCTTCGCCAGCAAGGTGGCGGCGACCCAGGCGGTGTTCCTCACGGTCGGCGTCTGGTGGCTTCTGTTCTCGCTGCCGCTGTTCCGCACGCTGCGCGACCCGGCCCGAATTGAACGGCGCTCGGTGGTTTATTACACGAAGCATGGGTTCGGCCGCATTTTCTACACCTTGAAGCGAGTGAAGCACTATCCGGAGCTGTTGAAGTATATTTTGTCCTTCTGGTTCTTCAATGACGGGATATCGACCATCATCGCCATGTCGGCCATCTATGGCGCCGAGATTGGCATCGAGACGAGCCATCTCATTATTGCCCTGCTCATTACGCAGTTCGTGGGCATTCCGTTCACGTTCCTGTTCGCGAAGTTCGCCAGACAGCTCGGCTCGAAGCGATCGCTCTATATTTCGCTCAGCACGTATATCGTCATCGTGTTCCTTGGCTACTTCATGACGTCCGCGCTTCATTTCTATATTTTAGCCTTCCTTGTCGGCATGGTTCAAGGCGGCAGCCAGGCCGTGGCACGTTCCGTCTTCAGCCAGATGGTGCCGCGCAGCCGGGCATCCGAGTTCTTCGGCTTCCTGAGCCTGTCGAGCAAAGTATCGGCCTCCATCGGCCCGGCCGTATTCGGAATGGTCGGCCTGCTGACCGGCTCCACCCGATTGGCGATCTTATCGATTCTCGCCTTCTTCATTATCGGTATTCTGCTCCTTGTCTTCGTCGATATTGAGAAGGGGCGCCGAGAGGCGGAACAGGAAGAGAGCCTGTTCACGGGAGGCTCGATCAATCCGCCAGCCCCCGGCGTTCCGGTGAATTGAGACGGAGCGGGGCCGGGACACCGTAACAGAAACGGACTATTGCGTGGAAAAAAGATAAGGGCGTCATGCCGCGAGTGCGGCAGACGCCCTTGGTGCCGCTCCTGAAGCTAGGCCGCCACGCCCTCCTGGCTTGGAGCTTCGAGGCCTGTCGAAGCGGATACCGGAGAGTGCTGCGGCTTATTAACCCCGGTTCGTGCCGCCTGCCCGTCTGCGGGAGAACAGCTTCACGATCTCCACGATCGGAATCATGGACAGAGATGCGCCGACGACGATGAGCCACTGCTGGCGGTTCAACGCTACGACACTGAATAGATCGCGCAGGAATGGAAGCGCGATGACGAGCACGATAAACAGCCCGGATATAATCACGGCGATATTTAGCCTCCGGTTGGTGAACCAGCCGATCTTGAACAGCGACTGCTTGTTGGAGCGGACATTGAACGCATGCGTGAGCTGGATTAAGCCCAGCGTGGCGAAGGCCATCGTAATCGCCACATCCTCGGAATAATGCGTATGTCCCCAGTAATAGGTTAGCAGTGTCAGCAAGGCTTCAAGCAGTCCCTGATAGACGATGCTGGCGCCGATTCCGCCGGCGAAGATGCTGGCCGATGCTTGGCGCGGCTCCTGCTTCATCAGGTCCTCCTCGGCCCGTTCGAAGCCGAGCGCCAGCGCGGGCAGGGTGTCGGTGACCAGATTGATCCACAGTATATGAATCGGAAAGAGAATTTTCCAGTTCAGCATCGTCGCCACGAACAGGGTGACGACCTCGCCGAGATTGGCAGACAGCAAATATTGAATCGTCTTGCGGATGTTGCTGTACACCTTCCGTCCTTCCTCGACGGCGAGAACGATCGTCGAGAAATTGTCGTCCGCCAGCACCATATCCGAAGCGCCCTTCGCCACATCGGTGCCGGTAATGCCCATGCCGACGCCGATATCGGCCGCCTTCAAGGCCGGAGCATCATTTACTCCATCACCTGTCATGGCTACGATTTTGCCCTTCTTCTTCCACGCCTTCACGATCCGGACCTTATGCTCGGGCGACACCCGCGCATAGACGGAATACTGCTCCACCTTCGCCTCGAATTCTTCGTCATCGATGCGGCTCAGCTCCGCCCCGGTCAGGACGGTGCCATCCTTGTCGAGGATGCCCAGCTCCTTCGCGATCGCGGCGGCCGTGTCCCCGTGATCGCCCGTAATCATCACCGGACGAATGCCGGCCAGCTTGCAGATGCGAACCGCTTCCTTCACTTCTTCGCGCGGCGGATCGATCATGCCGACGAGGCCGGCGAAGACGAGATCGCTCTCGAGGGCATCCACTGTCAGGCTGTCCGGTACCCGCTCCGCATCCCGGTAGGCGAGGGCCAGCACGCGAAGCGCCTTGTCGGCCATCGCTTTATTGGCGGCGGCGATACGCTGGAGGTGCTCGTCTGCCATCGGCACAACGCTGCCATCCTGAAGAATGTGCGTGCATCGGGCCGTCAGCACGTCAGGCGCGCCCTTCGTCATGATGCGGCACCGGCTCCCGCCTTCTCCGTTCTCCTCAGCGGGCAGCTGATGAACGGTCGTCATCCGCTTGCGCTCCGAATCGAACGGCAGCTCGGCGATGCGCGGGAAGCGCCGTTCGGCCTCGCGTTTGTCGATGCCGTTCAGGAGCGCATAGTCGATCAGCGCCGTCTCGGTCGGATCGCCGATCGCTCCGGCCGTCGTTCCTCCACCGTCATCCGCTAGCCGGGCATCATTGCAGAGGACCATCACCTGCATCAACCGTTCGGCCGCGGGAGTCCGGCTCCACTCCTCCCCGGATGAGCGGAGGGTATTGTCGGCGTAGAGCTCTTTGACGGTCATCCGGTTCTGCGTCAAGGTTCCCGTCTTGTCTGAGCAGATAATATCTGTGCTGCCGAGCGTCTCCACCGCAGGCAGCTTGCGGATGATCGCTTTGCGTCGGGCCATCGTCTGCACGCCAAGCGCCAAAATAATCGTGACAATGGCAGGCAAGCCCTCCGGAATGGCCGCCACCGCAAGCGAGATGGAGGTGAGCAGCATGTCGAACAGCTCCCTGCCTTCGATAAGCCCGACGGTGAACATAACGACCGCGACGATCACGATAATGATGGTGAACGTTTTGCCCAGCTCGTTCAGCTTGCGCTGTAACGGCGTGACCTCATCCTCTTCCTGCGACAAAAATCCCGCGATCGAACCGACCTCGGTGGCGCCTCCGGTGGCCGTAACGACACCGAGGCCACGGCCGTAAGAGACTTGGCTTGTCATATAGGCCATATTGATGCGATCCCCGATCACGAGATCGGCTTCACTTAACGGCTCCGTTCCTTTTGCGACCGGGACCGATTCCCCGGTCAATGCCGCCTCTTCAATCTTCAGCGAGGCGGATTCGATAAGCCGCAGATCGGCAGGTACGACATTGCCGGCCTCCAGCAGGACGATGTCGCCGGGGACAAGCTCTTCGGCCTTAATATCGAGCGCCTGCCCCCCGCGCATGACGCGGGCATGGGGTGTAGACATTTGCTTCAGCGCGCTCAACGCCTGTTCCGCCTTCTGCTCCTGAATGACGCCAAGCACGGCGTTCAGGACGACGACCACGAGAATGATGACCGAGTCGGTCCATTCGCCCAACAGGCCGGAGACGATGGCGGCAGCAAGCAGCACGAGAATCATGACGTCCTTGAATTGGGCCAGCAGCTTCGCCAGCAGGGACGGGCCTGCCGTCTCCTCGAGTATGTTGCGCCCATATTGCTGCTGCCGCTGCTCCGCTTCCTGCCCGGTAAGGCCTTCCCGGCGCGAGCCAAGCTTCTGCAAGGCCGCATCGGCGGTCAATGTATGATAAGCTGCCTCTTGATTCTCCTGTTCCTTCTTCATGCTCCTCAGCTCCTATCAAGGCTAGTGTGAGAGAACAAACGGAAAAATATGTGTGTGCCGGCCTTTCAACGGACGTCGTCCTCATCCCATATCGGATCCTCGACGGTAATTGCCCGGTTCTGAGCCAGCGGCAGTCCGGTCTCATACGAGCGGTTGCCGATGGCCGCTGTCAAGGCGGCATCGGCATGGCGCGCATCCGCGCTGTCGGCCCCCTCCGTCCTGCGGGCGTGCCAATAATTCTTCACGGCCTCCAAGGCTGCTGCCGCATCCGTCCGGGCGGTATCCCACATCTCCCATACCGTCGTCGTGAAGCGCTCGCCGCTTCCCGTCGGATCAAGCCATGGCCGGCGGGCGATATTCATCACATCGTAAGGCGGCGTCACCTTGCGGTAGACGAACGGATCGAGGTGCTTGCCGGCGAGACGGCGCTTCACGCCAGTCGGATCATGGAACAGCTTCTGCGCGCGAATCATCGCCCGGTAAGCGGCGTTCCACGAAGATGGCGCGACGCCTGCGGCAAGCTTCGGATAATAGATCCGCGACAGCTCAGATAAATGATGAATGACAGCCGCAGGCAAGGAAGGGTCTGCCTCGATCTCCTTCCATACGGGAATTTTCCACGAAGGAATGCCCCTCTTCTCCTGCAGCACATGCGTATCCATCAACACTTCGAACCGCTGGTGATCCCACTTCCGGAAGCCGGAGCGGGAGAACACATACGGGTGCATATTCCGATCCAAAATATGATGAAGCAGGAAGCCGAGCGCGTATAAGCGGCTGTCCTCCCCGGCGGTGAGATCCGGGCTTGCCGCGCGGATCAGACCGGTAAGGAACGGGCCGCAATGCTCATTATGCATCGCGCTTCCCAGCTCGTTCATGACGCTCGCGGGCTGCCACGGGAAAAAATGATGGTAGAACAAAAAATCAGGCCCCTGGCAGCCGAGATTGAACAGCCGCCGGCTTCGGTTCTCTTCAATGGAACGGCCAAGGCCCGCCGCGGCGAGCGCCTCCTGGCCGAATAGCAAATGCGTCCACACATTCGGCATCAATACTATCTCCTTTGTCAGTTCAGCGTTCTCCTGTATAGCAGCTTCCCGAGCTGTTCGCCAAGTCCGCTTTTGAACACCGTTTCTAAGTTCAAGATGACGCTTTCTAGGCAAAGTTGTCAACCTTTTTGTATAATGGGAACCGTTGATGTATATGCCGGGCCGCAGAAGAAGGATATGGCCTCGCATGCAAGCTTGGAAAAGGAGACGATGCATATGGGGCGCATCAAGCCCTTTGTCAGTCTGCAGTCGAAAATATTGAGATTTACCGTCCTGCTCGTCTGTATTCCGATTCTGCTCATCGGCCTGTTCTCCTATTGGAAATCATCCGAGATCGTAGAGCAAAAAGTATCGGCGTCGGATCTGAATGCCGTGACCCAGGTCGGGTTGAATATTCAATTCATGACGGATTACGTGCATGATACATCGCTGTTCCTGATTCAATCGGATGAGGTGCGGCGCTTCCTGCTTAGCGGAACCCAATCGCAGGACAATATCGCGAAGGAGCAGGCGGTCATGGAACGCTTTTTTCTTCATCTTATCAATATGAAGGATTTCATTCATTCGATATATTTGCGGGGGGAGAACGGCATGACCTTCTCTACCTCGCCTGAAGCCATCGGCTTGGACGGCCTGATGCTCGATGAGGTGAAGCGGCTGCGCGGCAAGCCGCTCTGGTTCGTCCAGAGGCGGGGCGGGCATGAGATGCTGTCCTTCATTCGCGAGATACGGGATGTGAATAATGTCGGCCGCCGGCTGGGCATGGTTCAGATCAACATCGACCTGCCGTATGTGCGCGATCTAATGAAGCAGCAGCGCATCGGTACGCAGGATAACTATTATTTGCTCAATGAGGAGCGGCTCGTGCTGGCCTCGACCGGGGATGCGCATGTCTATTCCCGGCTCCCGGCGGAGCTTGACTACGATAATGAGGCCCGGGGCGGTCATGGATACTATACGGTCGCGATGGGCGGTCAACGCTATCTGGTAACCTACGCCGGCATGGGCAAGTCCGGCTGGCAGATCGTCCACTCGGTCCCGTTGAATGAAGTGCTCCAGGAGAATAGCGCGATTCCGCAGCTGATGCTGCTGGCGATGGTGATCTCTTTCGCCCTATGCGTCATTACGGCGCTTCTGTTCTCCCGCCGCATAATTCGCCCGATCCGGCAGCTCCGCGGCCTGATGCTGAAGGTCGAGCGGGGCCAGTTCCAGGGTCGGGTCGAGATCGGGAGCAACGATGAGATTGCGCTGCTCGGACGCAGCTTCAACCGCATGAACGAGCGGCTGCATCAGATGATCAATCTCGTCTATGAGGCGGAGCTCAAGAAGAAGGAAGCGGAGCTCAAGGCGTTCCAGGCGCAGATTAACCCGCATTTTCTCTATAATACGCTCGATACGATCTACTGGATGAGCCGCATGGAGAAGGCGTACGACACGGCGCAGCTCGTCGAGGCGCTCTCCAAGCTGTTCCGCCTCAGCCTGAACAGCGGCAAGGAGCAGACGACGGTGCGGGATGAAGTGAATCACGTAACGAATTATATGATTATTCAACGCAAGCGCTATGAAGAATTAATCGATTTCGCGCTGGAGGTCGATGAAGAAGATACACTGAACGGAATGACCGTGAAGCTTATTTTGCAGCCGTTTGTCGAGAACGCGATCGTTCACGGCATCGAGAAGCTGGGCGAACCGGGAACGATCCGCGTTCGCATCTTCCGGCGGGACGAACAGCTCGTCTTCCGTATTGAGGATACGGGCACCGGGGTCGATATCGCGGAGATGGAACGGCTGATGCGCGAGAGCGGCGGCAATAACCGGGGGTTCGCGATCAAGAACGTGAACGACCGCATCCAGCTCTATTATGGTCAGGAGTACGGGGTAACCTTCATGAACAGGAAGGAAGGCGGGACGATCGCAGAAATCATCCAGCCTTGGCGCTACGGGGAGGGCAAGCCAGCATGAACAGGGACATGATCAAAGTATTGATCGTTGACGATGAGATGATTATCCGCAAAGGCATACGAACGTCCATCGATTGGGAGCAGCTCGGCATCGAGATCGTCGGCGAAGCGAAGAACGGGCAGGAGGCGTTGGAGCTGTCTGGCCGTCTGGAGCCCGATATCGTCATGACGGATATCCGGATGCCGGTCATGGACGGACTCGCCTTGGCTGCGGCGCTGCGCGAACGGGAGCCGCATGTCAAGATCATCATCGTCTCCGGATATGATGATTTTGACTATGCGCGGCAGGCGCTCAAAATCGGCGTCAGCGAATATTTGACCAAGCCGGTCGGCGCCGAGGACTTAACGAAGCTGATGCTCAAGCTGGGCGATCAGATTCATGAGGAGCGGGATCGCTCTTATGATGAGCGGAATAAAGGCATGCTGCTGCGCGAGAGCCTGCCGTTCATCCAGAGCAAATGGCTGCTCCGTCTCCTGCAGGGAGAGGCGAAGCTTGATGAGGAGATGCTGGATCGGGCGCGCCAGCTTCAGATTACGCTCGAAGGCCCGGAATATGCCGTTGCCGTCGTCGATATTGACGATTACTTGCTCCTAATGGGCCAGGCGTCAGACCGGGAGAAGGAGCTGCTTATGTTCGCACTATACAATGTGGCGGACGAGCTGTTGACGGAACGGTATCCGAGCTGCCTCTGCCAAATGGATGAAAGCTCGATCGCGATTCTGCTCAACGTCAATAGGATGAACAGGCACCGTATCCTGTCCCTGTGCGAGGAGCTGAGCGATTGCATCCGCCGCTTTGTCAAAGTATCTGTCACCATCGGCATCGGAAGCGTCGTTCCTTCGCTCCATCAGGTGAACGAGAGCATGATCGAAGCGCTTAACGCTCTGTCGGGCAAGGCGTACCGGGGCAAGGGGCAGGTCATCCCCTTCCAGCCGGGGGAGCACGCGGACAATGATGAGCCGATGTTCGTATCCGCCAAGGAGGGAGCCGAGCTGCTTCAATGTCTAACGGCGTTGGATACCGCCGGCATACAGGATCGGCTCGACACCTGGTTCCGGCATTTTGCGGAAGCGGGCGCATCTTATCCGCATGTGCGGTCGCTGTGCGTGAAGCTGATCGTGCTGGCGACGAATCATGTGGAGCAGATGGGGGTGCAGCGCGGCGAGCTGGAGCCGGTCCTGCTGCGCCCGTACGAGGAGGTTCACAAGTACGAGACGATCTTCGATCTGCGGAGTTGGGTCGGCCGTATCTTCGATTCCTTCGTGGCTCATCTTACCCGCCACAAGACCGGGCGCTACCGCAATATCGTCGCGGTGGCGATCCAGTATATGCAGGAGCACTATGCCCAGGATTTGAAGCTGGAGGACGTGGCCGGTCAGGTCTATGTCACCCCGAATTATTTCAGCCGTGTCTTTAAGGAAGAGACGGGGGAGCATTTCTCGGAATGGTTGAACAAGCTCCGGGTGGAGAAGGCGAAGCAACTGCTGAAGGATGTCGGGCTCAAGGTATACGAGGTCGCCGAGCGAGTAGGTTATAATGACTATAAATATTTCGCGCATATCTTCAAAAAATATACCGGCATCACTCCGAAGCAGTACCGCAATGAATTGTAGCGGCAGAGCGGGCAGGAGAAATGATGCGGCTGATGGGGCAGAATACAATAAGGCAAGGCTGGCGGCGCCGGCTTTGCCTTATTTGCGTCTTCCTTCTTCCGGCTACAGTTCCGCAGGAGACGGGAAGAAGGTTAAAAAATCGGATAATTTGATATAATCCTCTACTTACGAGCCGGGTCTGATTACCTATACTTAGAATTGTAAACGGTCGCACACATAATGATTGCACAACTTAAAGGGGTGTACAAAAATGAAAAAAGGCATCAAACGCTGGACCTCGATTCTGCTGATCAGCTGTCTGGCGGTAGCGGTGGCTGGCTGCGGCTCGTCCAAGCCGGCTGCGGAGTCGGGCAAGGATAAAGGCCCATCCGATCCGATCACGTTCATGCACATGTTCGACAAGAACGCCGAAGGCGGCGGGCTCCATCAAGCGGAGCTGCTCGAGAAGTTCACGACGGATAATCCGGACATTCTGCTGGATCAAGAGATTCAGTCCCATGACAACTACGAGACGAAGATTAAGACGCTGGCCGCTGCCAACGAGCTGCCGGACGTATTCCTGATGAAGAGCTCGATGGTAACGACCTTCGTCGAGAACGGATTGGTAAGAACGGTTGACGATCTGTTGGATAAAGATCCGGATTGGAAGAACGGCTTCGTAGACGGCGCGCTCGATACGTACCAAGTCGACGGCCAGACATACGGCATTCAATTTTCGGGCGGACCGACCCATGTTATTTATTACAACAAAGATTTGGTTGCCAATGCCGGCTTCCCCGAATTCCCAAAAACATGGGGTGACTTCCTGAAGCTGATCGACAACCTGAAAGCTCAGAACATTACGCCGATTGCCTTCGGCAACAAAGGCAAATGGCTTGCGAACTCCAGCTACATGTCGACGCTGGGCGATCGCTTCACCGGAACGGAATGGTTCGAGAGCCTCGCGAACCACAAGGGCGCCAAGTTCACGGATAAGGAATTCGTGGAAGCGCTGGCGTTGTTCCAGGATCTGGCCAAGCGCGGATCGTTCAACAACGACATGAACTCGATCGACAACAATCAGATGAAGACACTCTACTACAACGGCAAGGCGGCGATGTTCATCGAAGGCGCCTGGGCGAGCAACGCGGTGGAGACCGGCGGTCCGCAAGAGATTTTGGACAAGACGGAATTGGCTGTCTTCCCGGCTATCGATGGCGCCAAGGGCGATCAGAACGGCGTATCCGGCGGCGGCGGATGGGCCTATGCCATCAATGCCAACATCGACGAGTCGAAGCTCGACGATATCGCCAAGCTGATGAAAACCTTGTCCGACAAGGAAGCAGCCGAAGTCATTCTGAAATACGGCGACATTCCTTCCAGCAAGGTGGACAATATCAACGAGTTGGATCTGTCCCCGCTCACCAAAAAAATGGTGAAGCTGCTTGAAACGACGAAATATGTTCCTATCTACGATTCCCGTCTGTCCCCGGGTCTGACGGAAGCGATGAACTCTGCGATGCAGGAATTGCTCATCGGTCAGCTGACGCCGGAAAAAGCGGCTGAAGTGATGCAAAAGGAATACGAGAACGAAATGTAATCCCGGCTTAAACGACAAGCTGGCTTATAACAAAGATACAAACAAGAGACAAAGATAGAGACGCAACAGTTGGATAGAAGACGGACGGACCCTTCTCCTGAACGCCATGTTCGGGAGGAGTCTGTCTTGTCTATTGTTCTGCATATGCAAAAGAGAGGAGAGAGCCGTGATGAATAACTCCGCGATTCGGCCCAAGCGCTGGACATTTTTCGCCTATTTGCTGCCGAGCGTGCTGCTGTACGCGTTCATGGTCCTTGTTCCGCTGGTGCTCGCCTTGCGATACAGCTTCTATAAATGGTCGGGCGGACCGAAGATGGAATGGATCGGGCTCCGCAACTACGAGGTGCTTCTTCAAGATGCGAAATTCTGGGGCGCTTTTCTCAATAACTTAATTATTGTCGGCTTCAGTGTCGTCGGCCAGATCGGGATCGCGTTCGTCATCGCGGTATTCCTGATGAACAAATGGGTGAAGTGGCGCGAATTCCACCGGACCGTCATCTTTATCCCCGTCGTCCTGTCCTCAGTCGTCATCGGGTTCCTGTGGTCCATGATCTTCAATAATGATGCGGGACTGCTGAACTGGCTGTTGACTTCCCTGGGGCTCGAATCCTGGATCAAGCCTTGGCTGGACGATCCGAACGTCGTCATGTACTCCGTAACAGCACCGATTGTGTGGCAATATATCGGTTTCTACCTGATTATATTTATGGCTTCGATGCAAAGCATCAACGGGGAAGTGTACGAGATGGCGGAGATCGATGGAGCCACCGGCTTCAAGAAGACGATGTACATTACGCTGCCCCTGCTGAAGGATACGATGAAAATTGCCGTGATGCTCTGTATTGCGGGGAACATGAAGGCGTTCGACAGCATCTTCGTCATGACGGGAGGCGGACCGGGCAATTCCTCCACGGTCATGGCGCAATATGCATATGACACGTCGTTCAAAGCGTTCAAGCTTGGATACGGCAGTGCGATCTCCATTGGCATTATGGTGCTCAGCGTCTTCCTTATCCTGTTGAGCCGCTTGATTGGAGGGAAGAACAATGACTAAAGCGATGCGATTCATTCCGCGGTTCTTAATTAACCTGTTTCTGTGGGTCATGTCGTTGTCCTGCATATTCCCGGTCATCTGGATGATCTATTCCTCGCTGAAGACCCAGCAGGAATTCAATGTGAATATTATTTCATTGCCAACGTCGCTTAATTTCCAGAACTATATTGACGCCTTCCGCATCGGGAAAATGGATACGTATTTCGTGAACAGTGTATTCGTCACGGTGCTGACGGTTATTTTCACGGTCGTCCTGAGCTTCCTGGCCGCCTATATTTTGGCGCGCTTCGAGTTCCCGGGACGCAATCTGGTCTACTTCATGTTCCTGGCAGGGATGCTCATTCCGATTCACGGGCTGCTTATCCCGGTCTTCGTCGAGTTCAAGGCGCTTGGGCTGCTCGATAAGCGGATAACGCTTGTGCTGCCGTATGTTGCCTTCAACCTGTCGATGGGGATATTCCTGTTCGAGAACTTCATCAAATCGGTTCCGCTCGAGGTTGAGGAAGCGGCGGCGATTGACGGAAGCAGCACGACGCGGCGGGTGCTTACGATCGTGCTTCCGATGTGTCTTCCCGTCATCTCGACGGCCATCATCCTGTACTTCCTGGGCGCCTGGAACGAGTTCCCGTTCGCGCTCGTGCTGATTAAGAGCCCGGAGCTGCGGACGCTGCCGGTCGGTCTGACGAATTTCAACGGACAGTTCACCGTGAACTATCCGCAAATGATGGCCGCGATGGTTATCGTCGTATTGCCGGTCATTTTGACTTATCTCGCCTTCTATAAGAAAATTATGCAAGGGATGACGGCGGGGGCCGTCAAAGGCTAACGGACCCCCGTCTAACGAACATAATGAGCAGATAGGGGCGGATGAATGATGGATAAGCATTCCGCGCGGCGGCCGAATGTGATCGTGCTCGTCGCCGATGACCACCGCTATGAGTCGATTCGGGCGCACGGCAACCCCGAGGTGCTGACTCCGACGCTGGACCGCTTGGCCGAGCGCGGCGTCAGCTACCAGAGCACGAACATCATTGGCGGGATGGACGGAGCGGTATGCTCGCCATGCCGAGCGTGCCTGAACACCGGCTCCTCGATATTCGGGGCGACGGTGAAGCAGGAGCTGGGCGACACGGTGGAGAAGATGACGCTGTCTCCGGAGAAGCACACCTTGGGCGAGACGTTCCAACAGCACGGTTACTATGCGTATGCGGTCGGGAAGTGGCATAATGACACAGCCAGCTTCAACCGCAGCTTTGCCGGCGGCAACCGCATCTTCTTCGGCGGAATGAGCCATCATCGGGAGGTCCCTGTCTATAACTATGATCCGACGGGAAGCTATGCGTCCTCCCAGCGCACCGTCGAGAGCACCTTCTCGACCGAGCTTTTCACGGAGGAAGCGGAGGCGTTCATCCGGAGGTATGACCGGGAGGAACCGTTTTTCCTCTATGTCGCCTATACGTCTCCTCATGATCCGCGGACGGCACCCGAGCCGTATGCGTCGCAATATGAGGGCGGCCGCGTCACCGTGCCCGGCAATTTTTTGCCGGAGCATCCTTTTGACAATGGAGAGATGCATGTCCGGGACGAAGGGCTCGCGGGCCTGCCGCGCACGAAGGAAGAAGTCCGGCGCCATATCGCCGATTATTACGCGATGATCACCCATATGGATGCGCAGATGGGGCGGTTGATGCAGACGCTGGAGGAGACCGGACGAAGGGATGACACCATCGTCGTCTATACGTCTGACCACGGGCTCGCCGTCGGGCAGCATGGTCTGATGGGCAAGCAGAATCTGTACGAACACAGCATCCGCATCCCGTGGCTGATGGCAGGGCCTGGCGTGCCGGCCAAGGGGCCGATACGCGGGCAAGTGTATCAGATGGATATTTATCCGACCTTATGCGAGCTGGCCGGCATTCCTGTTCCTGCGTCCGTGGAAGGACACAGCATGGCAGGCCTGCTGCGCGGCGAAGCCGGCGCAGAGCGGAATACCGTCTATGCGCTGTACAAGGACACGCAGCGGATGGTGAAGGACGAACGCTACAAGCTCATTCGCTACCGGAAGTCCGGCGTCACCGGCGAAGGTACGGATATGGTGCAGCTGTTCGACCTGCTGGAAGATCCCGGAGAGCTGCGCAATCTGGCGCACGAGCCGGAGATGCAGCAGCATATCCGCCGCCTGGACGAGGCGATGCAGGCGTGGATGAGGCAGGTTGGCGACCCGTTCGCGGATTCATTTGCGATAAGCTGATGAAGTTCCGGAGCAGAGGGTAGCGATAACCCGCATTTGCATGTAAACTAAGAAGAGCCGCGGGCAGGACAAGGCAGACGAATGACTTCGCTCTTCCCGCTGTCCGTGCCGGCGCATATCATCCCATATATACATCAAGTGGAACAGGTGGAGGATACCCAAGATGGAACAATTCCGATTGCCCAAAATCGACGTGCCGAAGTTCGAGCTTCCCCAAGCGGTGAAGCAGGTGCTGGCGGAGGCCGAGCAGAAGCTGGCGCATCGCCCGAAGCTGTTGAAGCAGTTCAAGAACTGCTTCCCGAATACGCTGGAGACGACGACGAAGCTGCTGGAGGACGGCACGACCTTTGTGCTGACCGGAGACATTCCGGCTATGTGGCTGCGCGACTCGGTGGAGCAAGTCATTCACTATGTCCCGTTCGCCAAGGATGACGCCGATTTGCAGCGCATCATCGGCGGCCTGATTAAGCGCCATATGTTCTATATCAATATCGATCCGTATGCGAACGCATTCAATGAAGGCCCGAACGACTGGCACTGGGATGCGAATGACCAGACCGATATGTCCCCATGGGTATGGGAACGCAAATATGAGCTTGATTCGATGTGCTTCACGATTCGTCTCGCTTATATGTATTGGAAAGAAACAGGGCGCACCGATATTTTGGATTCGAACTTCAAATCCGCCATGCGCAAAATCGTCGACGTCTGGAAGACGGAACAGCGCCATTTCGAGCAATCACCGTACCGCTTCATGCGCGAGAATTGCCCGGATATCGATACGCTGCGCAACGACGGCCTTGGCATGCCGGTCAACTATACGGGGATGACGTGGTCCGGCTTCCGTCCGAGCGACGATGCCTGCGATTTCCATTACAATATTCCTTCCAACATGTTCGCGGCCGTCTCGCTCCGGCAGATGCAGGAGATTGCGAAGTACGGCTTCCGCGACGAAGCGTTCGTGAAGGAAATGCACAAGCTCGAAAAAGAAATCGAGCACGGCATCCAGCTATACGGCACCTGCAATCACCCGACCTACGGCAAAATGTACGTGTACGAGACAGATGGCTTCGGCAACTTCTGCCTGATGGACGACGCGGGGACGCCGAGTCTGATGTCGATTCCGTATCTCGGCTATACGGACGCAGCAGATCCGATCTACCAGAATACGCGCCGCTTCATTCTGAGCAAGGAGAATCCGTACTACTTCGAAGGCAAGGCCGCCTCGGGAATCGGCAGCCCGCATACGCCGGACGGCTATATATGGCATATGGCGCTCTCGATGCAGGGCTTGACCGCGATCAGCGATGAGGAGATCGTGTCGCTCATCGGCACACTGGAAGCAACCGATGCCGATACCGGCTTCATGCATGAAGGCTTCCACGCGGATGATCCGGCCATCTTCACCCGCCCGTGGTTCGCCTGGTCGAACAGTCTGTTCTCCCAGTTGGTGTGGAAAGCGATGCAGCGGGGATTGCTGGACAAATAAAGGACAAGCCGAAGTTCATGAGACTCGAACAAGGGGAGTGTCTCACAGGCACTGCAAAACGATTGAGATGACGAGTTAACAGGGAATGTGGATGCGGGGAAAACGGCGGCGCGGAAAACGGTGGAAGATAGATGAAGCAGTGAAATGCTGCGTCCCCGTAACGGAGTACACGTCATAAAGGAAAAGTGTAGTTTGCCGTTTTTCGGCGAGTCGAGCTCTGAGAATCAAGGGGGACTGTCTCACTGTAGTGAAACACTACTTGTGAGACAGCCCCCTTTCTGCGTTCTCTTATATTTTATAGCGGCTTATCATCTGGTTCAGCGTTTGCGCCATTTGATTAAGCTGCTCCGCGTTATTCAGCAGTGCGTCCATATCGAGCAGCTGCTGATCCGTGAACTTCACCAGATTCGTGGCATGCTCCGCGTTCTTCTCAGCGATGTGTGCAATCTCATTCACGGAAGCAAGCACTTCCTCGGAGCCGGCGGACATTTCTTCCGTCACGGCCGACGTGTCCTGAATCTGGCCTGCGATGTCCGTAATGTCCGTTAAGATGCGTTCGAAGGTCGTGCCCGAATTTTGCACCTTTTCAATGCCGTCGGTGACGCTGTCCCGCACGAGATCCATCGATTCCACGGCTTTGCGCGCATCATGTCTCGTCAACTCGATCAGGTCGGAGATTTCACGGGCGGATTCGGCCGAGCGCTCCGCCAGCTTCCTGACTTCATGAGCGACGACGGCGAAGCCTAGGCCATGTTCTCCGGCCCGGGATGCTTCAATCGCCGCATTGAGCGCAAGCAGGTTCGTCTGTGATGCGATCTGGGTGATGACATCGACGATATGGGCCATCTGCTCCGACCGCTCGCCGAGAGTCTGCACCAATCCCCCGGAATGCTTCACCGATTCATCGATCGTATTCATCTGCTGTACCGCTTCCTGGAGCAGCATGTTGCCCTGCTTCGCTTGGTCGGTCGTATCGATGGACGTCTCGGAAATGTTGGTTGTGCTTTCCGCGATGCGCTGAATGCCGATGGCCATCTCTTCCATCGCCTTGGCTCCTTCCTCTGTGCCCCGCATCTGCGTCTCGGCGCCGCTCGCGACGATCTTGACGATCGAGTCTACTTCTTGAATCTGAGCCGTGCTCGCGGCCGTGTGGTCGGACAACTGCTTCGAAGAGTCGGCCAATGTATGCGCGGCGCTGCGTATCTCCCCGACAAGCTGGCGGATGGAGGCTTGCATCACTTGCAGCGACTGCCCCAGCACGCCGACTTCGTCCTTTTTCCGCCGAATATGGGCAGGGACCTCGCCCGTGAAATCCCCGGCACTGATCTCCTTCAGACTGGCGACGACGGTCTGAATCGGCTTCGTTATGCTCAATGCCATCCCAAGCGCCAGCAGCACGGAGAAGATGGCGCATATCGAGCTGGTGATCAGATTGATCCTTGCGATCTTGTCGGCTTCCTTCGTCAGCTCGCTTTTTTCAACGATAGATAAGTATTTCCACCCTGTCGTCTGCGACGAATACAAGTTGGTCATGTATTGCGTGCCATCGACTTCAATCTCGAAGTGATCCGCATCTTTTTCTTTGATATCGGCAAATTCGGGCACGCCGATGTCCGCGATATTTTTGGAGATCAGCTCCGGATTGCGGGGGTCAGCGAGAATCGTTCCGTCTTTGGAGAGGAGAACGACATAGCCGGTCTCCCGGATTTTGATGCTCTGAAGCTGTTCGGCCAGCTTGTCGAGGCTCGTATCCAGTCCGATTACGCCCAGCGGCTTGCCGTTGTCGTCATGGACGACTGTGACGCTGCTCATATTCAACTTGCCCGTAACCGAATCGACATACGGATCGGTAATCGTCACCAAGTCCGGATTCGCCATCGCATTCGCATACCAAGGGCGGGTGCGCGGGTCATACTTGGCCGCCATTTCTTTCTCCGGCCACTGGACGTAACCGCCATGATTAGCCGCCAAAAACACGGCAGAGGTGTTCGGATGCGTGTTGGCAAAGCGCTCAAATTCCTTATAGATTTGACTCTCAATGCCGCCGTTTTGCGCAAATGTCGATTTTATGTTCTTCGTCTGCTTCATATACGAGGTGATGCTGTCATCCGCTTGATTGATGATCGGGCTGTCCGCCAGAAACTTTACATTTTCTTTCACCGTGTCGAAAAAAAGCGACATTCGGCCGTCTACCTGCGAGATTTCGTTGGTCGTCGATGTTACGAATGAAGCGGTGATTTCCTTGATCATACTGTTATTCACAATAATGCCAATAATTGAAATCGGAATCAGGATCGTAACTAAAAAGGCAAGAATCAGTTTCATTTTAATACTTTTTAACATAGCTGGCCCTCCTCTAAGCTGTTTGCGCAAACAGATTCGACATTATTAAAGGAAATTCGACATCCTCTCTATTTTATTTATCGCCCTAAAAAAGGTCTTTCTTAATACCTATTATAAATAGAAGGGAGTTTTTTGCTGTATAATTTTTCATTTCATGTTTTGCTTGAAGATTAGGTCTTTGGTCATGAACGATAGCTTGATTGAAACGGCGTTAATCTCTTCAGAACAGCGTTATCCACGATTGCAGAAGTAAAAGCCAGCGGTTGATAGCAAAAATAAAGCTGCGGGACTCGTTCTTTATGCTCGGAGCTATATAAATAAAATTAATGAAATTGAGATAAATGTTTTAGTGATCGATGCGAGTGTTTTTAGTATAATAGTCATATAAAAGTGGGTAGGTAGGACGTTCGAATGGGGTTCGGACATCACTCCCTTATTGTCGGAAAGGGGCGAAAGATACAAAGATGAAAGCCGAGTGGATTCATCCTTTTTTGCAATCGGCGTGCACAGTCATTGAGCAAGTCGTGCAAGTCCGTCCGGAACGGGGAGAGCTTGAGATGCTAGCTTGGAGCGGGTCTCATGATTTTCGTATCCAGATAGGGATGACAGGGCAATTATCGGGCCATGTGGCGTTCGGATTAAATGAAGATGTTGCCATTAAGATGGCTTCTGCGATGATGGGAGGCTTCCCGCTGGAAGTGCTTGACGCTATTGGAGAAAGTGCGATTTCGGAGCTGGGGAATATGATTAGCGGCAATGCGACGACGTTGATGTTCAATCAAGGGCTGCACGTTGATATCACGCCGCCTCAATTGTTGCTCCCCTCCAACTCGGGACCGATTCAACAGGCGATGGCGGTGCCGCTCATTATTGGAGACATTGGACGATTTGATGTGCTCATGCATTTCGGATATAGTGATAAGGTCAGTGTTGTATCCTGACGCATGATGCAAGGTCTGCGGCGAGCTGCAGCGCCAGGAATGGCGGACTGCAGGCGAGGCAGCGCCAAAGGAGCAGCAGGAAATGGATTGGACAGGGAAAATTGTGCTCATCACTGGAGCGTCGAGCGGCATTGGGGCTCTGACCGCCCAAGCCGTCGCGGCCAAAGGAGCCGTTCCGGTGTTGACGGGACGTTCGCGGAACAAGCTAGAGGCTGCCGTTCTGGGCATAACAGCGGAGCATGCCGTCTATACGATGGACGTGACGAGCGACGATGACGTGGAACGTGTCGTAGCCGATGTCCTGGAGCGGTTCGGACGTATCGACATCCTGCTCAACAATGCGGGATACGGGGAATTCGAGCGCGTTACGGACATGAGCGTGACCCGATTCGTCGGCATGATGGACGTTAATTATATGGGGGTTGTGCGCTGCACGAAGGCGGTGCTCCCGCATATGCTGGCACGCCGCGACGGTCATATCGTGAATATGGCCTCTATGGCAGGCAAGATCGGCTCTCCCAAGTCTGCCGGCTACAGCGCGACGAAGCATGCCGTGCTCGGGTTCACGAATGCGCTGCGGATGGAGCTGGCGGGAACTGGCGTGGCCATATCGGCCGTCAATCCGGGACCTGTCGATACGCCCTTCTTCGAACTGGCCGATCCTTCCGGTCAGTATGTGAATAATGTCCGCTGGTTCATGATGCCGCCGGAGAAGGTGGTGCGCCACCTGCTTCGCATCATGGAGACGCGCAGACAGGAAGTCGACCTGCCGTGGCTGGGAGCCTTGGGAATGCGCCTCTATTCTTTCTTTCCCCGCATATCCAATCGAATCGCAGCCAGATTGCTGAACAAAAAATAAGCGCCGCTATGGGCGCTGAACGAATGTTATCGGCTCGGGAAGGAGTACAGCCGGTCCGCTCATACTATGCCGCAACGGAATGCGGTATCGCGGGAGCGGACTTGTCGCAGCAGCCGGCACAGAGCGTCAGGAACTGGAGCCGCCCTGCCGATGCGCCTCGTTCATTAGCTTAATCTCCTCGAACAGCGCCCGTATTTCCGCCTTTCCTTCCGGATGGGCATCGTTCCAATGCCGAGTCAGGTTCGGCATCGTCTTATGCATTTGATTATACAGAGCCCACCGCTTCACCTTGTCGACGGTGGCCGGATCGGAATGCCCCGTCAGCAGCTCGGCATATTTTTCAACTAACCGTTCGAATGCGGATTGCGCAGCTTCACTCATATTAGGTCCTCCTTTTTCCTGTTACGATCAGGATTAATGCCTCACGATTACGTTCCGCGATTTGCGGTCCCTTCGATTGTTTCAATACTTCATTTTATATTCCAGCATGTCACGAAATAGAGACGATGATGCATCACGATGGCTCGGGCCGGCTTCAGGATCCGCCCTATTTATTGCGCATAATCTGCATATATGGTTAATTGTACCACATTTCGCCGTCAAGACGGGCCGGTCAAGGACGAAAAGTTTGGTGGCGGCGCTTCTTTTCGCTATAATAGAGCCATGGATACCGCAGTTGAGTTAGATATACATACATGAACGGATGTCATGTCATAGAGAGGAACGATGCAGTTGAGCACCACGTTTGCTTCCTTGTTGATTACCGAGGAATTGTTAGCCAAGCTTCAAGCGAAAGACATTACCGCTCCGTCTCCCGTACAGGCGGAAGCGATTCCGGCAGGGCTGGAGGGCCGTGATATCCTGGCCCAGTCGCAGACCGGAACAGGCAAGACCCTGGCTTACCTCTTGCCGGTATTGATGAAAATAGACGCCTCCCATCGAGGTACGCAGGCGGTTGTCATTGCCCCGACGCAGGAGCTGGCGATGCAGATCGTGCGCGAGGCGGAGTACTACAGCGAGGGAAGCGGCATTCAAGTCGCCGCGCTCATTGGCGGAGCCGCGCTGAACCGCCAGGTGGAGCGGCTGCGAGACAAGCCGCAGCTTGTCGTCGGCACGCCCGGCCGAATCCGGGAACTGATTGAAATGCGCAAGCTGAAGATGCATGAGGTCCGCATGATCGTCGTGGATGAGGTCGACCATTTGCTGCAGAAGGGCGGAGCCCGCGATACGGACATGGCGATACGCAGCGCGCTGCGCGATCGGCAGCTTCTCTTCTTCTCGGCGACTCTCCCTCAGGAGGTTCGGGAACTGGCCGCTCGCTTCATGCAGGCGCCGGCGGAGATTGGAATCGAGCCGGACAAGCGGATGGCGGACACGATTCAGCATCTGTATGTGGCCGTTGAACGGGACAAGATCGATATGCTCCGCCGTCTTATCCGGCTGTGGAACCCGAAGCGGGCGATCGCGTTCGTGAATGACACGAACCGCATCGGAGAATGGGAGGCGAAGCTGGCCTATGTCGGCCTGTCGGTTGCTTCCCTGTACGGGGATGCGCCGAAGCAGGAGCGGGCAGCCGTGCTGCGGCGCTTCCGCGATGGCCAGGTCCAGGTGCTCCTGGCGACCGATGTCGCGGCCAGAGGATTGGATATCCCGGATCTGCCGCTCGTCATCAGCATTGAGCCGGCGCTGGATGCGGAGCACTATATTCACCGCGCCGGCCGTACCGGCCGGATGGGCCGCCAAGGCACCTCCGTCAATCTGATTACACCGCAAGAGCGGTTCATTATGCGCAAGTTCGAACGCGAGCTTGGAATTACGATCGCCGAGCGCGTCTTCTACGAAGGGCGCCTGCACGACCCGAACGCGAACCGGGGCGGCAAGCCGAACCGCAAGCCGCGGGGCGCGCGCGATGCCGCCGGAGCTGCAAGGAAGGCGCAGACCAAGTCGGAGCGTCACCGGGATCAGAAGGACAAGGGCGCACCGAAATGGCTCAAGGATAAACGCACGTAACGATGAGGAAAAGGTCAAGCACCGCTGAATGGGCATCATTCGGTGGTGCTTTTTTCATTTGTAAAGGAATTGGCATCGAGTCTAGCAAAAACATAACAAAAACATAAAGTTTCCTGTATATGGTTGAACCGGGCTATGTCAACCGATATACTGAATTTGGAATGGGAAAAGGAGGAGAACGGACTGTGGTAAGGAAATGGAAGATTGCTCTGCTTCTGACCCTCGTCGTTGCGATGCTCGGCGGCTGCTTCGGCGAGAAGCCGGTGCTAGAGGAGCTGGGGAAGGACGGCAAGGGGAAAATTAAAGTTGTCTATTATAGCGAAGAAGACTTTTACTCCGATTATGGCAATAGTTTTAATGTGAAATATCCGGATATTGAATTTGAAGTGATCGATCAGCAAGAAATGTACCGGGAATTGCAGGATAAAGAAGATGCCGATTATCGGGAAGAAATGCGGAAGTTCCTGGACAAGCATAAGCCGGACGTATTGATGGTTGATTTGTCCACGATAGAGAAGATGGCCCAGGAAGGCAAGCTCTATAATCTGGATGCTGTTATTGCTCAGGAGCAATTCGATCTTGACGGATTTATGCCTGGCCTCATTGATATGATTCGAGCAAAGGGAGGCGGTTCGCTCTACGGATTGGCCCCTAATTTCTATACGGATGTGATCTACTATAATGCCGGGCTGTTCCGGGAGCATAATATCGAACCGCCGCGCAATAAAATGACCTGGCAGGAGCTGATCGATCTGTCGAGCCGCTTCTCGGGCATCGGATCAGGTGAGGATCAAATCTATGGCTACTACGAACGATACGGTTCTGTAGACCAACTGCTGAATAAAATGGCACAAGGCTCCTCGCTGCGCTTGTTCGACGCCAAAGGGGAAAAGATCGTCTTCGATACGGATGGCTGGAAGCAGACTCTAAAGATGGCTACAGACGCGATCCGGAACAAGTCAATCTATACCCGAATGGATGACAGCAATGAATCTGCATTTATGGGAGACGACGATCTCTTTTTCAAAGGCAAGGCCGCGATGATTCTCGATGGAACTTGGATGGTATCCCAATTCAAGAACCGCATGATGTGGGATAAAGAAGCAAAGGAAATCGACTGGGGCATGGTGACTGCGCCTGTCGATCCGGCGAATCCGGATGAATCATCGTACGCGACCCTGCACGAGGTATTCGCTATCGCGGCGGATTCCCCGAACAAGCGGGCGGCGTGGGAGTTCGTCAAATTCGTGAACGGGCCGGAAATGGCCAAGGCGGCCTCCCGATCTTCGCGGGGAAGTCTGCCGACACGGAACCAGTTCATGAAGGAAATTGAGGGCAAAAGCACGGAGCCGTTCTATCTGCTGCGGCCGAAGGCGGAATACGAATCGATGTGGGGCGGAGAGAATGTAAAATTGCCGATGGAATTCTACCAGGACTTCTCTAAGATTATGGCGAAGGAAATGCAAGCCGTGGTTGACAACAAGAAGACGGTGGAGGAAGCCGCCGCCGCCATCCAGGCGGAAGGCGAGGCAGCGCTGCAAAAGGGCAGAGAAGCGGAGAAAGCGCGCAAAGCGACCCAAAAAAGTGCAGAAGGCGACAGCGGCAAAGCCGCAGAGGATAACAAAACTGAGGATTCAGGCAGTGCGGAGGCAACTACATCCGAAGGGAATTGACTAGCATAGAGTGCAAGACATGACTTATGGCCGCTGACACAAGTTGGCGGCCTTTTCATTTCGTAAAGGAGGAGAATCTATTTTGCTTAAAAAATGGAAGATTGCTCTGCTGTTGGCTCTGGTCGTTGCGATGCTCAGCGGCTGCTTCGGCGAGAAACCAGTGATTGACGAGTTGGGTAAGGACGGCAAGGGGAAAATTAAAGTTGTCTATTATGATGAAGATAGCTTTTATCGTGAATACGGCAATTACTTTAACGTTAAATACCCGGATATTGAATTTGAAGTCGTGAACATGAATGAAATGTATAAGGACTTGGAAGGGAAGGAAAATGTCGATTACGAGGCGGAACAGCTAAAGTTCATGGAGAAGCATAAGCCCGATGTAATGATGGTCAATCTCGAGAATATGGAGAAGCTGGTCCAGGAAGGCAAGCTGTATAATCTGGATGCCGTTATCGCCCAGGAAAAATTCGATCTGGAAGGGTATATGCCAGGCCTGATTGACATGATCCGGGAAAGAGGAGGCGGTTCGCTGTATGGACTGAGTCCGAATTTCTATACTCGTGTCATTTATTATAATGCCGAGCTGTTCCGGGAGCATAATATCGAACTGCCGCGCAACAAGATGACCTGGCAGGAGATATTCGACCTGTCGAGCCGCTTCGCCGGCATTGGCTCAGGCGAGGATCAAATCTATGGTTACTATGAGCGTTACGGTTCGCTAGAGAATCTGTTCTATAATATGGCACAAGCTTCCTCGCTCCGTCTGTTCGACCCAAAGGGGGAGAAGCTCGTATTCAACACGGACGGGTGGAAGCAGTTGATGAAGCAGGAGACCGAATCGATCCGGAACAAGGCGGTATATACGATGCCGCCGAGCAATAATGAAGATCGGGTATTTTGGGGAGACGACGATCTCTTTTTCAAAGGCAAGGCGGCAATGATTCTCGAAAACTCCTGGTTCTTATCCCAAATTAAGGATCGCCATTTGTGGGATAAAGAGTCGAAGAAAATCGATTGGGGCATGGTAACCGCGCCTGTCGATCCGGCCTCTCCCGATGAAACGGCATATGCAGGTCTGAGCGACATCTATGTCATCGCGGCGGATTCCCCGAATAAGCGGGCGGCGTGGGAGTTCGTGAAGTTCGTCAACGGGCCGGAAATGGCCAAAGCGGCCTCCCGTTCAATGAGAGGCGATCTGCCGACACGGACGCAGTTCATGAAGGAAGTAGACGGCAAAAGCACGGAGGCGTTCTATATGCTCCGGCCGAAGGCGGAATCCGGCTCGATGTGGGGCGGGCCGAACGTCACAATCCCTTCTGAATTCTATTCGAGCTTCGGTTCCATCCTGTCGAAGGAATTGCAGGCCGTCATCGACAACAAGAAGACGGTGGATGAAGCGGCGGCCGCTGTTCAGGCAGAAGGCGAGGTAGAGCTGCACAAGACCAGAGAAGCGGAGAAAGCACGCAAAGAGGCTGAACAGAAAGCAAAAGGCGAAAGCAGCAAAGCGACAGAGGATAATAAAACAGAAGGCTCTGGCAGCGCGGAGGCTGGAACAGCAGAAGGAGATTGACCAGCATAGAATGCAAGACATGACTTATGGCCGCTGACACAAGTTGGCGGTCTTTTCATTTCGTAAAGGAGGAGAATCTATTTTGCTTAAAAAATGGAAGATTGCTCTGCTGTTGGCTCTGGTCGTTGCGATGCTCAGCGGCTGCTTCGGCGAGAAACAAGTACTTGAGGAGTTGGGGAAGGACGGCAAGGGGAAAATCAAAGTTGTCTATTATGATGAAGATAGCTTTTATCGGCAATACGGCAATTATTTCAATGTGAAATATCCGGATATTGAATTTGAAATCGTGAATCAGCAAGAAATGTACCGGGACATGCAGGACAAAGAAGATGTTGATTATGAAGCAGAGCGAATGAAGTTTCTGGAGAAGCACAAGCCGGATGTGTTGATGATCGATTTGGAAATGATGGAGAAGCTGGCCCAAGAAGGCAAGCTGTATAATCTGGATTCCGTCATCGCCCAGGAAAAATTCGATTTAGAAGGGTATATGCCGGGCCTTGTCGACATGATTCGGGAACATGGCGGCGGTTCCTTGTACGGACTGGCTCCGTATTTCTATTCTAATGTCATTTATTATAATGCCGAGCTGTTCCGGGAGCATAACATCGAACCGCCGCGCAACAAAATGACCTGGCAGGAGGTGCTCGACCTGTCGAGCCGCTTCGCCGGCGTCGGCTCAGGCGAAAATCAAGTCTATGGCTACTATCAGCGCTATGGAGGAGACCCTCAAGAACTGCTGTTGGATGTGGCGAACGTTTCCTCGCTGCGGTTTTTTGACGCCAGAGGGGAGAAGCTCGTCTTCAATACGGACGGGTGGAAACAGTTGGTGAAGGTGACAACGGACGCGATCCGGAACAAGGGAGTATACACCCAACCGAGGGATGAGGGGAATGCTCGAACATTTTCGTCAGATGATGATCTCTTTTTCAAAGGCAGGGCCGCGATGATTATGGAGGGCCCATGGTTCATATCCCAAATCAAGAACCGTGCCATGTGGGATAAAGATTCCAAGAACATCGACTGGGGTATGGTATCCGCGCCTGTCGATCCGGCGTCTCCTGACGAGTCTTCGTACGCGAGTCTGAACGAAGTCTATGCCATCGCGGCGGATTCGCCGAACAAGCGGGCGGCGTGGGAGTTCGTCAAATTCGTGAACGGGCCGGAAATGGCCAAGGCAGCCTCCCGTTCGATGGACGGCAACCTTCCGACAAGGAACCAATTCATGAAGGAAATCGACGGTAAAAGCACGGAGGCCTTCTATGCACTGCGTCCGAAGGTGAAGTACGAATCGATGTGGGGCGGACCGAATACGGATATCCCATCAACGTTCCACATGGATTTCAGAATGATCCTGAGTAAGGAACTGAATGCCGTAATAGACAACAAGAAGACGGTGGATGAAGCCGCCGCCGCCATCCAGGCAGAAGGGGAAGCCGCGCTCCAGAAGGGCCGGGAAGCGGACAAAGCGGCCCAGGAGGCTGAAAAGAAACAGCAGGGAAAATAGCAACCCGAACGAACGGAGCCGATATTCAGGGGGCCCAAAAAAGTAGTATTTCACTACAGTGAGACAGTCCCCCTTGATTCTCTAAGCTCGACTCGCCGAAAACTGTAAAAATGCACTTTTTCTTTATGACATGTACCCCGTTACAGGTAATCCTGCAAAATGGCATCAATTTCTGACCATCCAATCGATAAAAACACAAAAATCGATAAAGATAATGTACTTTTGCAGGAATTTCATCAAATAGCGGCTTAAAGAGCAGAAATTGCTGCATCCACGCAGCATTTCACTGCTTTATATGGATGGGCACCTGAATTCAGCACGAGCGCCAGCTATTACAACGCCGCTCTGTTCCGGCAGTATCATATCGATCCGCCGCGCCACCAGATGAGCTGGGAAGAGCTGCTGGAGTTGTCAAGCCACTTCAAAGGCGTCAATTTGGGCGAGAACAAGGTTGCGGGCTTCTATGAACGACACGGGGAGCCGGACCAGCCGCTGCTGAAGATCGTGAACGGGCTGGACATGGCCAAGGCCAACTCCCGGAAGACGATGGAAACTCTGCCGACCAGGATCCATCTTGTCGAGGAGATCGACGGCAAAAGCATGGAAGCTTTCTATTTGCTGCGGCTGCGGGAGATCCTTGATCAGCAATAAGAAAACAGTGGATGAAGCCGCCGCTGCGGTGTAGACGGAAAGTGGCGAAGCCGTTCTTCGGAAGGTCAGGGAAGAGAAGAAAGCGCGCCGCCTTACGAAAGAGGACATCAGCCAATAGGGTAGAACATTCGAACGGCCGCCGGGCAGAACCGGCGGTCTTTTTTCGGAAGGCAAGGACAGTCCAACAGGACACAGGAACGAATGGAGATTCTTAAGATTCTTAACATTCACTGATCGATTCGCTTAACTTTTCCTTTATCTGGTTGAAGAGTCTGGGGACGGCCGCTATACTTTGGGCTGGAATGAAAGGGAGGAGTACGGATTGAAACAGAAATGGAAGACGGCCATTTTGCTGCTTGCGGTGATTTCTATGCTTGGGGGCTGCTTCGCCGAAAAGCCGGTGCTCGAAGAGCTGGGTCCGGTGGGCAAGGGAAAAATCAAAGTTCTCTATTATGACGAGGACAGTTTCTTTAAGGAATTTGGCAACCCATTTAATTTGAGCTACCCAATATTGAGCTGGAGGTGGTGAGTACCGCTCCAATCAGCCGGGAAATGCAGGCCAACGGCACGACCTATGAGGAAGAATATATCAAGCATATCGAGAAGAACAAGCCGGATGTTCTGATTGTGAGCAGACGCGACCTGTTCGATAATCTGGCGGAGGAAGGCAAGCTATACAATTTGGTGGCGATTATCGAACAGGAGAAGTTCGATCTTGACGGCTATTTGCCTAGGTTCGTCGATTTGCTGCGGGAACGCGGGGGCGGCTCGCTATACGGCCTGGCGCCGTACTTTTCGACCTCGGTCATTTTCTATAATGCTGATCTGTTCCGAGAGCATCACATTGAACTGCCGCGCAATAGGATGAGCTGGAAGGAGCTTATCGAACTGGCGAGCCGGTTTGCGGAATACGGTTCCGAAGACGATCCGATCTACGAGTTGGTTAATCAGTACGGACGAGTCGACAGCATTTTTTTTGATGTGGCCGAGAGCTTGTCGTTGCGGCTGTTCGATGCGAAAGGGGAAAAAATCACGTTCAGTACGGACGGTTGGAAGGAAGTGATGGAGCTGACAGCCAATGCAATACGCGGCAATGCGGTTTTTTACTACGCTGTTGGAACCGCGCTTTCGCTATGGTGAGATTGAAGCTGCACATACCCAGAATTTCTTCAAAGGTAAGGTCGCGATGGTGCTCGGAACGCCCTGGTTTATGCACGAGCTTAGGGAGTATCCGAATTATGATAAAGAAGCAAGCTCAATCGATTGGGGCATCGTGACCGCCCCTGTCGATCCGGGGAATCCGGATCAATCACAGTATGTGTCTCTTCACGACGAATTCGCTATCCTGGCCGATTCTCCGAACAAGCGGGCGGCCTGGGAATTCGTGAAGTATGTGAACGGTCCAGAGAGGGCGAAGGCCGCTTCCCGTTCCTTGCGGGACTTGCGGGACGAGCTGCCGACAAGAGGGGAGCACATGAAAGAAGTGGACGGCAAGAGTCTGGAGCCTTTCTTTATGCTGAGACCGAGGGCAACGAGCGGAACGATATGGGGCGGACCGAACGTAAAGATCCCGCTGGGCTTCTACTGGAACTTCACGAACCTGATTAAGCAGGAACTGAGAGACATGATCGAGAACAATAAACCGGCCGAAGCCGCCGTTGCCGAGATCGACGAAGAAGGCAACGCTATCCTCAAGCAAGAGCGGGAGAGAGAGAAGGCGGAGGCAGAGAAGGCGCGGGAGAAAGCGCAGGAGAACGTCGCGAAGAAGTAAAGATAGTGAAGGCTGGATCCGAGGCCGCTGACCTAAATCGGCGGTCTTTTTTTTCGGCAGACAGGAATGCTTCAAGAGAGAGCGGGAACGAGTGGAGATTCATTAATATTCTTAACATTCACTTATCGATTCGCTTAAGATTTCCTTTTTCTGGTTGATTCGAATGGGAGCGGCCGATATACTTGCTCTGGAATGAAAGGGAGGAGAAGGAATTGAGACAGAAATGGAAGGCAGCCATTCTGCTGCTGATTGCGATTGCTTTGCTCGGGGGCTGCTTTGCCGAGAAGCCCGCGCTTGAAGAACTGGGGGCCCAATCCAAAAGTATATGAAAGAAAACGGAACGACCTATGAGGAAGAGTATCTCAAATTGGTGGAGAAACATAAGCCGGATGTCATTATGGTCGGTTCAGACAGCTTCGAGAAGCTGGCGCGGGAGGGCAACGCTCTCCTCGAGCAAGCGCGGGAAGCGAGTAAGGCGGAGACGGCGAATGCCGGAATGAAGTAGACCCGATCAAGGCCGGAGCGGAACGATTGCAGATTCCTTAATAGTTCTTAACATCTCCTATCGATTTGATTAAGATTTCCTTTATTTGGTTGAATGATGCGGAAAGCACCGATATACTTGCTTCTTGTAACGAAAAGGAGGAGAACGGATTGAGAAAGAAATGGAAGGTTGTCATACTGCTGCTTGCTGTGATTTCTTTGCTGGGGGGGTGCTTCGGCGGGGAGCCCGCGCTTGAAGAGCTGGATTCCGAGGGCAAGGGGAAACTTAAAGTACTCTATTATGACGAGGGCAGCTTTTATAGCGATTACGGGAACAACTTCAATGTGAAGTATCCCAATATTGAATTCGAGGTCATCAACACGGGCACAATCTATCAGGATATGCAGGAAAACGGGACGAGCTATGAGGAGGAATATCTCAAGTTTATCGAGAAACACAAGCCGGATGTCATTATGACGGGTTCGGACAGCTTCGAGAAGCTTGCGCAGGAAGGGAAGCTGTACAATCTGGACACGGTGATCGAGCAGGAGAAAGTCAATCTTGACGGATATATGCCCGGGCTCGTCGATATGCTTCGGGAACGCGGCGGCGGCTCGTTATACGGCTTGGCTCCATACTTTAATGCCTCGGTCGTCTACTATAACGCCGATCTGTTCAGAGAACATCAGATTGACCCGCCGCGCAATAAGATGAGCTGGAAAGAACTGCTCGAATTGTCGAGCCGCTTCGCGGGCATCGGTTCCGGGGACGATCAGATTTATGGTTTGTCCGATGAATTTGGTCAAGTCGAAGGGATGCTTTTTAATGTGGCAAACAGCTCGTCGCTCCGGGTGTTCGACGCGAAGGGGGAGAAGATCACCTTCAATACGGACGGCTGGAAGGAAGCGATGGAGGTGACAGCCAAGGCGATTCGCGGCAAAGCGCTCTATACGGCTTCTCTGGAGCCGGAAAAAGAAAATACGATGTATTTTTTGCAGACCGAGCAGTTCTTCAAGGGCAAAGTCGCGATGATGTTCGGATCGAGCTGGCTCATGAGCGATCTTCGGAACCGGCCGAAGTATGACAGCGGCATCGAAGAAATCAATTGGGACTTCGTTACGGCGCCCGTCGATCCGGCTGCGCCGGAGGAATCTGCCTTTACGGTGTTGGACTCTATCTATGCGATCGCGGCCGATTCCCCGAACAAGCGGGCGGCTTGGGAGTTCGTGAAGTTCGTGAACGGCCCGGAGATGGCGAAGGCCGCTTCCCGTTCCTTCCGGGGCCAACTGCCGACAAGGGTGGACGCGATGAAAGAAGTGGACGGCAAAAGCACGGAAGCCTTCTATATGCTGCGTCCAAAAGCTTCGGGCGGGTCCGTATGGGGGGGCTCGAACGTGAATCTCCCGGACGGTTTCCGCATGGCCTTTTCGAATCTAATCATTAAGGAATTGAAGGCGATGGTCGAGAACGGAAAGTCTGCGGAGGAAGCCGTGGCTGTCATCGAGACCGAAGGCAATGCGGCCCTCCAGCAGGCGCGGGAGGCGGCGGAGATGAAGCGGGAGGCCGCGAAGCATAGCGGGAAAGACGCAGGCTCGGCGGCGCAAGAGGACAAGGAAGGAACGGCCGAAAGCGAGTAAGGAGCCGGGCAGCGGGATACTGCCGTGGTCCCCGCGCTTAAGATCGTGTCTCAAGCGTGTCCAGCGCATATCCCACGCGTACCCCGATCGTGCCCCGAGCTTACCCGGAGCGTGTCCCGAGCCGAAGCCGAAGCTGCAGACAAAGCTTCCGTCAGCGCCCGCATGATACCGTGGGGTTCGCATCCCCTCTCCGTGTCCGGTATAATAGGCTGTGAGGTGACGATATATGGAATCTTTATTACATATTGAGCGGTTGACCGGCGGCTATAGTGTCGGCCGACCGGTTCTCCACGATATTAACTTCACGGTCGAAGCCGGCCAGATGATCGGGTTGATCGGGCTGAACGGCGCCGGCAAGAGCACGACGATGAAGCATATTCTTGGGCTGCTTGAGCCGCAGTCCGGCAAGGTGACGCTGCAGGGCCGCACGCTCGCTGAAGCGCCGGAGCAGTACCGGGCGGCATTGGCGTATGTTCCCGAGTCGCCGCTGCTGTATGACGCCTTAACCGTACGCGAGCATCTGGTCTGGACGGCGACCGCTTACGGGGTGGACAAGGCCCGCTTCGAGCAGCGGGTGGCCGAGCTTGCGCAGTTGTTCCAGATGGAGCCTCATCTGGATAAGGCGGCTCAGCATCTATCCAAGGGCATGAAGCAGAAGACGATGCTGATGTGCGCATTTGCGGTTCGCCCTCCGCTCTATATCATTGACGAGCCGTTCCTTGGCCTTGATCCGCTCGGCATCCGTTCGCTGCTTCAATATATGAAGAGCGTCAAGGAAGAAGGGGCGGCGCTGCTCGTCAGCTCGCATATTTTGTCCACGATCGAGCATTATTGCGACGCCTTCGTCCTGCTGCACCAAGGAAGAGTGCTGGGCGCGGGCAGTCGGGAGGAGCTGCGGAAGCAGTGGAGCGGCCAATCCGGACGGCCTGCAGAAGAACGGCTGGAGGATCTCTTCTATACGTGGGTGACCGGTGTGCAGGAGGGCGGTGATCGTCCATGGAACGGATAACCCGGGAAGCGGACGGAGCCGCGATGTTCGAGGCCGCCCGGTTATGGCAGGAGCGACGGCAGCGGTTTTGGAGGCAAGTGATTCCCTATTTAGGGTATGTCGCGCAGAGCGGACTGGCCATAGTTCTTGTATTGGGATTTATCACCGGGACGGCTTTTTACGCCAACTATTTGGATCATATTCCGTCTGGCTTTCCGGTTCGCGAGCTGGTGCTGCTTCTGGTCGCGCCGGCGACGGCTTACATGACCTACCGTACGTTCCTGGAGCCGCCGGATCTGGTCTTCCTGCTCCGGGTGGAAGGACGGATGGCCGATTACATGAAGCGAAGCATCCGTTACAGTCTTATCCCGAGAATGCTGCTGCCGCTGGCGGTATGGACCGTGCTGTGGCCGTTGTACCATCGGGCGGATGCGCAGCCGAAGCATTTTGCGCTGATGCTAGCGGTGATTATATTGTTGAAGTCTGTCGTTGCCGCCGGCAGCTGGGCCGAACGGCAGATGAGCGATCCGTCTCTCCGCAGAGCGGGCCAATGGCTTCGCTATGCTTGGGTCTGGGGATCCCTGGCGAGCTGGCTGTGGCTGAACGTTCCGGCTGCAGCGCTGGTTACGGGAGCGGCGGGACTAGGCTATATCGGCTGGGCGCTTTCCCGGAGCAGGCTCCGTTTTCCATGGGAGCGCCACATCGAGACGGAGCGGGTTCATACGAGCCGGGTCTTTCTGTTCCTTTCGAACTTCGTCGACATTGCCGTCACGGAAGAGCGCCGGTATATGCGGCCTTGGCTGAAGCGGTTCGGCGATCGCCATGCCTACCGGCCTCATGCCGCTTACCGGTATTTGCTGGCGAAGACATTCGCCCACAGCGAGCTGCTGGGCATTCTGATGCGCCTCACCGTCATCGGCCTGCTCGCCTTATTTTGGGTGCGGGACTCCGTCTGGAGCGCAGCGGCCTACGGGCTGCTCCTGCTCATTATCGGAGCCCAGCTTCATACCTTGTTCACGTATCACCGGCATGATGTCATGCGAAGCATTTATCCCCTGCCGCCTAACGCCCGGCATGAGGCGGCGCTGCGCATGAGCACAGCCATCCATCTAAGCTGCGCCATCGTCCTGCTGATCCCGCTCTGGCTGGGCGCGACGGCTTGGAGCTTCAAGGGAGCCGCCGCGGCGGGCGGGTTTGCGCTTGTGCTCTTGTTCCGTCTCAAGCGCGCCAAGCGGCGGGCGGATGATGATGAAGCCTAGAGACAGCAAGAAGGGTATTCGGCGCTTAAGGGCGCAGGGATACCCTTCTTCGTGATTCGAAGGCGTGATGAGGAGCGCCGCCATCTATATCACATCGGAGCGTCTGTCTGCCGAGGCCGACGCGACCTCCGGGATAACGGCATCCGGCTGCAGGGAGCAGGGATCCATCGCGTGCAGCGTTCGGACGAAGCGCAGCGTTCCGGTCTTCGAGCGCAGCACGAGCGAATGCGTCTCCGCGTAATTGCCCGATGTGTTCCGCACTCCTTGCAGCACATCTCCCGGCGTGATCCCGGTCGCCGCGAAGATGACATCGCCGCGCCCGCACAGATCCTCCGTATGCAGCAGCCGATCGGGAGGGTGAACTCCCATCGCCAGGCACCGGTTCCATTCGTCTTCGCCAGCCGGCATAAGACGAGCCTGCATTTCTCCGCCCATGCAGCGCAGAGCGGCTGCGGCCAAGACGCCTTCCGGGGCGCCGCCCGAGCCGACATACAGATCGACGCCGGACTCCGAGAAGGCCGTGGCCAGCGCGCCTGCCACATCGCCGGCCTCGAGCAGCTTCAGCCGGACGCCGGCGCGCCGCAGGGCGGCGATCTCGGTGGCATGGCGTTCCCGATCGAGAATGGACACCGTCAACTCCGATATCTCGCGCCCCAAGACGGTGGCCGCCTTCCGGACCGTCCATTCAAGCGGATCATCCAGATGAAGATGACCTCTTAGCCGCGGTCCGCAGGCCAGCTTGCGCATATACATATCGGGTGCATGAAGGAGCTGTCCCCGGTCAGCAATAGCGATGACGGATAATGCTCCGTTCAATCCTTTGGCGACCAATTCCGTGCCTTCGACGGGGTCTACCGCGACATCCGCCTCCGAGCCTTCGCCGGATCCGACCGATTCTCCGATGGCGAGCATCGGGGCCTCGTCCATTTCGCCCTCCCCGATAACGACCATACCTTGAATCGGAACCGAAGCGAACATGCTGCGCATCATGCGGGTCGCCGCGTCATCCGCCTCATCGGAACGCCCCCTGCCAACCCATTGCGCCGATGCCAATGCCGCCGCTTCGGTCACGCGAACACATTCCAAACTTAATTGACGATCCATACTTCTTCACCACTCCTGAATATGACGTATTAAATAATTAAATATTGTGTGTTATTAAATAATATGATATATAATATGGAAAAGCAATCCGTTATTTTGTCCAGTCAAACGAATTGTTGCAAGAATATGATGGTTTATGCCGTCATATTTATAGGGTATCAGCCAGAGGCTTCCGCGATCACCGTCATTAATGACACCATAATGCATCGCGTTAGGATACCCGTCACGATGACTAAGGAGAGGTGGATGAGTGTGATGGAACAAACCCAATGCAAGCCGCTATTGGGCGTCATTCTATGCAAACAATGCAACCGGTTTATCGCAGAACAAGATACGGAACGGGTAACGGTCTATTACATGGACTGCAAATCACATGGCTGTCACGAGGATGCGGCATCGGAAAGAGAGGTACAGTACCTTGAAGTCTAGTGCGCAGCCGGCATGGCATCAGGAAGCGGAATGGAGCGAGGGCGGACAGGCAGCGTATTTTCGCCTCATTCGCCGCACCGGTTCCGCATGGGGACACATATGGGATGAAGACAGTTCAGGGCAGAGAGCAGCGTTCAGCCGCACGGTCATGCGCTGCTGGAAGCGTTCAGACATTCATGTAGCGCTCAGCCAGGAAGCCGCTCACATTTTGCTCACCTCGGGTTCGGAGCCGCTCTTGACGCCGGAGCGAATCCGGCTGGTGAGGGAGATGCTGCAGGCGGCCAATGCGTCTGAGCGAAGCGCCGCTCTTGACAAGCTGGTTCCGTTCATGACGTCAGAATATGAGTCCTCCATCAAGGCGGCCTCATCATCACGCCCCGTGCATCTATATATCATACTGGCGGATGCCCGCTTGAAGGAAGCGCTCCCGAGCCTGACGGATATCGAGCAGCGGATGGAAGTGCTGCAGCGCCTGGCTGCGGAATCAGAAGGACGCAGCCTTGAGAAGGTGAACCAGCAGTGGTTCGTGCTGCGCCGCTGGAAGGAATGGTTACTTGCCGATGAGGACCGGAAGCCGGCCTTCATCTCGGACGTCGTGCCGGATTGGATAGACATGCAGGCGGAAGCGCTGTTCCGGGCCGTCGATCGTTGTTACCGGAACGGCAGCAAAGCTCATGTCACCGTGATGCTCCCCTATCAATCGGAGGCATGGGAGAAGCATGTCCATATGGCCCGCTCTGCCGCCGAGCAGATTATGGGCGAGACGGCCAAGCGAAGCGGCCCGTTAGTCGGTCTTTGGATTACGGGCGATGAAGCGGGGGTAGATGAAGATGAGCGGATTACGGATGCGGATATCGTATGGAGATGCTCATTCTCCCCTTATTAAGCCATGGAGACGATCTTCCTGCCTGGCGGTGAAGATCGTCTCTTCTGTCGGGCATTGATGGAAGATGTCGAATTGCAGTACAATGTAGGGAATGAAGATGCGCATGAACATGAATTTTGTCGAAGGAAAAAGGGGGGATGCGCCATTCAACTTACGCCGCGCCAATCAGAAATCGTCCAGCTCGTGCAACGGTCCGCGCCGATTACCGGCGAGCAGATCGCAGAGCAGCTCGGGATCAGCCGGCCGACGATTCGTTCTGATCTTTCCGTGCTTGTTATGCTGGGATATTTGGATGCCAAGCCGAAGGTCGGTTATTTCCCGGGAAACATTACGGCAGGCGCTCCAAGCGAGCCATTGAACATTCGAGTACAGGACGTCCAGAGCATGCCCATCATCGTCCGGGACACTTCCACTGTTCATGATGCCGTAGTCAATTTATTTTTGGAGAATGTAGGAAGTTTGATTGTAGCTGATGACGAGGGGATGCTGCTTGGCGTCGTCTCAAGAAAAGATCTGTTGAAGGTAACGCTCGGCAATGCGGTGGCGGGGACGATGCCCGTCAGCTTCGTGATGACGCGCACGCCGCTGATTACCGTGCAGCCGGAGGATTCGATTATCGAGGCCGCCAAAAAGCTGGACGAGCATGATATCGATACGCTGCCTGTCGTTGTACAGGGTGGAGATGCGTCCAACGACAAATGGGAGGTCGTTGGACGGATATCCAAGACGACGATTCTGAAAGTATTTCTTCGCCAGGCGAAGGGCAGGTAAAGGAAGGGAAGGGGAAGCGCAAGCATGGGAGAATCGAGCCAACAATCTCCATACATTGTGACGGTATGCTCCGATTCGTTGGGAGATACCGCTGAATCCGTCGTACGGGCGGCAGCACGACAATTCCATGGACAGGAAATTATTATTCAACGGAAGAGCCATGTGAAGCAAGAGGATGAAATTAGAGCGTTGATGGAGCAGGTGAGTCGCGAAGGCGGCTTCGTCGCCTATACGCTGGTGCAGCCCGAGCTTCGGGAAATGATGAAGGAAGAAGCGATTCGGCTCGGCGTGCGCGCGGTCGATATTATGGGACCGATGATGCAAGCATTCATCGATACGTTCAACGACTCTCCGAAGCGTCAGCCCGGATTGCTTCATACGATGGATGACGATTATTTTCGCCGCATGGAGGCCATTGAATTCACGGTCAAATGTGATGACGGAAAGGATACGACGGCGATTGCCGAAGCGGATATCGTGCTGATTGGCCCTTCCCGCACCTCGAAGACGCCGCTGAGCGTCTTTTTGAGCCACAAGGGCTACAAAGTCGCTAATATTCCGTTGTCGCCGGAAGTGAAGCCGCCGCAGGAAATCTACCGGATGCCGGGCGAGCGCATCTTCATGCTGACGATGCCAGCCGAGCGTCTGCTGCGCATCCGGGAAGAGAGGCTGAAGAATCTGGGCCTGCCGCATAGCTCCATGTATTGCTCTGCCGAGCGGATACAGGAGGAGCTGGATTATGCGGCCATGCTGGCCGACAAATGGAATTGCCATGTATTCGATGTAGCCGACAAAGCGATTGAAGAGACGGCGAACGCCATTATCCGGCTGCTTCCGTCTTTATAAGAGAAGGGGATTGCGGCGAGGGAAAGCCACCCGACCTCAAGGCTTATTTTCGACAGCCCTCGAAGCAGGAAGCGTCTAAATCCACTCCCATTTTACTAAAGAACGGTTTCTTTTTTGTTTTAATTTTTGAAAAAGGGGCGTCCCTAGTCATTTCAAATGACTTTTGGGACAGCCCCATTTTTGCATTCTATTCGGTTTTGAATTTCGAGGAAGCCTCTCTTAGCTGCTTGGTCAATGCGTCGATCTCTTCAATCATGGAGGCCAACTGTTGAACCATAGCCGATTGTACTTGAATCGTAGAGGTTACCTGCTCAACCGAAGCGGACACTTCTTCGCCAGAGGCAGACAAGTTCTGAGCTAGCTCCATAACATCTTCTTTGCCCCGCTTCATGTTGTCCATTTCGTAGGCCATGCCCTTAATTTGCTCTGTAATGTCAACAACGTTGTTCAAAATGGCTTCAAACGCCAGCTTCGTATTGTCAACATATTGATTTTGCTTGGCAGATACATCTTGAAGGCTTCTTACTGATCCATTTGCCTCCTGCGCCAAGCTAAGGTTGTCTGTTATGATTTCCTCGATCTCGCTTGACTGCTTTGCACATAGCTCAGCCAATTGTCTTACTTCGGAAGCGACAACGGCGAATCCTTTGCCATGCTCCCCAGCTCGCGCGGCTTCTATCGAGGCGTTAAGGGCGAGCAAATTCGTTTGCTTTGCAATCTTGCCAATGGTTTCCGTAATGGAGGCAATACGTAAGGAGCTTTCCTCCAGCTTGGCCGTGATGGCTGCGATTGAAGCAACTTCCTGTTCACTGTCACCATGGGTATGGATCAACTGATTCACGACTTCATTTCCACTATGGAAGACTTCAATAATGGAATCCGTCCGATCCTTCACAGCGGATGACAATTGATTGACAACTGCAATTTTATCCCCGAGATCACCGAACTTATTTACGATTTGCTCGGTATCCAGCGCTTGGGACTCTATAGCTTTGGCGATTTCCATGGTCGTAATCGATGTTTCCTGAATGGATATCGTCGTTTGCTTGGAGGCGGTATCCAATTCATTTGTGCTTGTGTTCAAGTGCTCGATTGAGTGATTCATTTGGGAAATCAGGCTCTTATTTTGTTCGACCATGACGGTGAAGCTGTCCGCCAACTCTTTAAATTCGCTCTTGTAGTTGCCCGTTGCGGCAACGGTAAGATCGCCGGACGCCAATGTCTTGAATAAGTCGGTTAGTCTTGCGATTGGCCGCGTAATCGTACGCGAGATGATGATACCCACCGCCAAGGATATCAATAGGGCAACAAGCGTAATGATCGATATTTTGGCGAAAAGATCATCAAGAGGTTTATTAATGTTCTTATAGCTGTCTTGTACCACAATTGTCCAATCTGCTTTCGGAATTTTTGAATAACGGATAAAGTATTCCGGATCCTCAATACCTCCTCGGGATAATTGCCCCTTAACCGGAGTCTGAACGACTGTAGTAAACTTGTCGGATTCTACCATCTGCCCGATTGCAGAGTCATTGTCTGAGTGGAAGATGGTTCGGCCTTCGCGATCCAAGACCAAGGTGCTTCCTTGCTCATTGCTGTCCACATGCTTCAGTTGGTCTACAAAAAACGAGGTGTCTACGGTCATAATAAACACACCTTCAACATTCGCGCCGTCCCCCAGGATAGGTTGTGCGAACACAACCACCTGACTGCCGGTACTTTTGGATACAATCGACTCGCTGATGAACGATTGTCCTTTCATTGCCTCTTGGAAATAGGCTCGATCCGTGCGGCTGCTTCCAATGTTGTCTCGGTTCGAACTCGCAATGATGATGCCGTTCTTATCGATGAGACTGCCCGTGCTCATTTTGAGACTATCAGCCATCAGCTTATTCGCCTTCGTGAAAAGCGGATTGCGTTCAGAGAAAAAATCGGCATCCATTAATGAATGCTCTGCCCGAAGCTGCAGCAAGGAGAGGTATGTCTGATTAATAGACGCCAGATAAACGGACTGCTCCTCCAGTTGCACGGACGACCATAAACCTTCACCGATGCGGTTGGCATTCAAAATCATGTTGTTCTTGCTTTCCTTCAAAAGCATGTCGGACCCGTACCAGTACAGTATGGAACTTGTTCCGATCAACATGCATACCGCCAAGGTGCTGATTAATAACGGAAGCTTTACTTGCAGTGACATATTCGCGATGCGAATGCCCCACTTCTTAAGTGTTACCATCCTCGTCTCACCCCTGATGTACAAGATATGTTCCTATGACTCCTATGTAAATCCGATTTTCCATCTATATATATGCCTCCTTCCCAACTATTTGGAAATATATGATTAGAAGTCTACAAATCTATTCAACGGAAATATTTAAGTGTTTTTAAATAGGTAAATTACGGTAAATGGGCGTGGCGAACATTCGAATCATGAAGAAATAAAGAAAGGGGCTGTCTCATAAGTCGTTTTTAACTACCATGAGACAGCCCCTTTCTGCATTTCAGCGTGCCCAGCGAAGCACGCATCATCTAGCCGGTGAGAGTCCGGTCGCGG
>NZ_QYZD01000001.1:553971-630486 GCF_003591545.1 Paenibacillus thiaminolyticus | reverse complement strand
TCCCATATCAGGGGCATGAAGTCTTTTTCATGTCAGGTTCTATGCAAGGCTAGTGTGATGTTCATCGGTTTTTGTCTTTTATCTATATTGAAAGTCTGAAATTGATGCCGTTTTGCAGGATTCCCTGTAACGGAGTACACGTCATAAAGAAAAGGTGCATTTTTGCAGTTTTTCGGCGGGTCGAGCTTTGAGAATCAGGGGGCTGTCTCACTGTAGTTAAATACTACTTTTGAGACACCCCCTTTTACCGTGTTATAGGGGGAATATCAACGAAGCTGACACCATCTGGATTTATTACTTCTTTTCAACCCCAATTTCACCCTTAGGGAAATCGTTTAGAAGTTGATGTATGGAGTGCTCCTGCGGGAGCTTATTTTACAGGAACCTTTCAACCGACAAATAGAATATCTATGACTGACTCGTTAAATAGCAGTTACGATCTAGGAATCAGAGGGTCCCAGATTTGCCACTGCTTTTTTTTGTTATATCGTTCTCAGTTCGTTCAATTCAAATAATGTTCCTCAGGCAGTACCTCAGCCGATTCCTGTTCGAGCAATCGCAGCACTTCGGCATAATTATCTAGGTGTCCAACCAAGCGCGCAAAGTGCTCCTGGCGAATAAACCCGGTCAATCTTCCTAGGGAGTGCCCATCCCCTTTGTTCAAACTCGGTTACCAAAAAGGGAGCTCTGCGTTGAAGCACACTAGGGGCATCGACCGCTAACTCTTGGCAGTCAGACGGTTCGAAAGGTGTTGGCGCTGATAGGACAAAAATGCGATAACCAGGCTCGCTCAAATTGAGGGCCAGTTCGTGAACGCTTGCCACATCTCTGGCATCAATGCCTCGATGCAGCCTGTATACGGCCATCAATAATTCTCTCTCAGGAAAACAACGCGACATTCGCAGCACTGTGGCCGAAAATCTCCCACGTGCTGCCGCTTTCCTGACTTCCTCTTCCGCGGCTAACTTTGTCCGGTGATAAATGGTTCTTGGACTTGGGACCATTTCCTCATCAACCCATCCCGCCCGATCTTCCGGGGTGGCAGCGCCCCCATAAAGTGCTGTAGTGCTTGTCAGTACAAAACGGGACACACCCGCATCATACGCTAGTTCCAAGAGCCGACTAGTGGCGTGAACGTTGATGCGTTCAAACTCAGCATCTGGCAATATTCCCACATGCGGCGCGTGTAATGCCGCAGTATGAACAACCGCGTCACCCCCTATTAATGCCCCGGGCAAGCAACTCTTCGTCTCCTAGGTCACCCACAAAATCAGCAGTTGATGACGGCGTACAATCCAACCCTGCCACCACAGTATGCTTTTTGCAGAGCCTGATATAGATGGCGCGACAACGCGACCAGTCGAGCCAGTAATTAGAATCTTCACTCTAAGTCCTCTTTCCTGAAAAAATTTTAGCCCTACTCCCGACCACCGGTTCCTTAGCAATATTATAACAGTTGCTACACTGTATCGTCCGGTGTGATGCCGCCTGCTGGTGAAATGCTAAGTAAACCATTCAGACCCTAATATAATGTAGCTTTCGATATGCCAGCCTCGCTTGCCACACTGTTGAAATTGATGTTCTGAGAAGCCCGTATAAGCCGTAATAGGTTGATCGCGCGGCGGCGAGCGCCCCCTGAACTGTACAGGGGGCGCTCGTGTCTGCTTATCCCGGGCGATTAACATGATTGATACAAGATATAACAATCCTTATGCAATCAGATAACAGCAGCTATGCTACGATAAATCGTAACCCGAAGAAAAGAATGGAGTGGAGCATATGATAAAAAAGAAAAGAAGGCCGCAAGTATTTTTGAAAAGTATAACCGCAGTTGCTATTTTACTAGGATCTCTAACATTAAATGGAGCATCTGTCTCTGCACAAGTAGCGAAAAATTCTCCAATCGATATTGGACAAGGCGCAAAGGTATACAATAACTTATCTACAAGGTTTGGGAATGAAAAAATAAAAACCTCTCTTTCTGTTTCCTTTATTGACGATCCCCATAGTAATAAGCAAATTGCAGTCATTACTACAGAAGGAAGCAACATTGATGCGGACAGAAAAATCTCTTTTCCTGAGCAGGATACGTATAAAGGGTATTATAGAGCGACATTGCATTGGGCATCTTCTTATCGGATAGCAATGGAATTAAACGGAAGCGGGGATTTTTTCAAGGTATCTCCTACGAATACAATTGATAAAAAAACGGTATCCTCTACCATTGGATATACCATTGGCGGTACAATAGGCAGTATTCCGAATAGCAGTAACAATTGGTCAACCTCCGTTTCTTATGAACAAGCAGACTACAAAACGAATTTAAAAACCGATACCAATAAAAAAGTGGAATGGACGGTTCCTTTTGTTTCTGCTATGAACCAAGGATGGGGACCGTATTATAGGGATTCATTTACTGGTTTGTATGGCAATGAGCTTTTTAGTAAATCTCGTAACGGCCAAGTTTGGGCAAAAGATAATTTTCTTTCTAGCGATCAGATGCCTGCTTTAGCGGCCTATAGCTTTTCTCCTGCCGTGGTCGCCGTTGTCATTGCCGATAAAACGGATTCCACTTCTCAATTAACTGTACATTTAGGAAGAACGCAAGATAGTTATAAGCTGCAATGGCATAATGAACTATTTGGTCTTGGTTATTGGATAGGAAGCAATGACAAAGACACCTTCCATTCAACCTTTACTACAAAATATATACTTGATTGGACAAATCATAAGTTAATAGAGATAAACTAAGAAAGCACCGCAACGTAGTATGACGTGCAGCGGCGAGCGCCCCCTGACCTGTGCAGGGGGCGCTCGTTTTTTGCTTATCCCGGGCGATTAACATGATCGATACAAAATATAACAATCCTTATGCCATGAGGAAACGCTAGCCGTGCTACGATAACCTTAACCCGAAGGAAAGGAGGCTTAGGGAGCGAAATCATCATCATACTCAATTGGAGGAATACACAATGAGAAAACATGTTCTGAAACATGGTCTTGTCATCGGGCTTTCTGCCCTGATGCTTGGAAGCGCTTCCGCACCGCCCCCGGCTTATGCCCAAGCCTCGATTACCCAAGCAAAAAGCATCGGGATTGTAGATGTGAATGAAGTGCTTAACAAGGTAGGCACATATTATTACAAAAATCATCTGGCAAATACCATTGCCAACCCGGAAAGCAATGGATTTAGATACCGGCTTAAGGCAAATCCGGATAGTGTTACGCCCGTAATCGATCTGTCGATTGAGGCGAGAACGGAAAATATACACTATGATTCAACGATGCCTGTATTTATCGGAGAAAACACATTTCCAAATAATTTGGATGAAGAGCAATCTTACAACACCTTGAAATACAGCAAGACTTATACAGAATCAACTTCAACCAGTATCTCCAACGGATTCAAGGTTGGCGGAGCCGGGGATCTCGGCAATAAATTCATTCTTCCGTTGATTTTGGAGGGCGCAGGCAAAATCAATCTGGAGTACAACACAGGCAGTACAGAAACCAAAACATCAAGTGAATCCTACACGTTGGAAGTCCCGCCGCAGCCCGTGAAGGTTCCCCCTCATAAAACGTATAAAACGGTAGTGGAGTTCAGTCAAAGGACGTATCGCGGAGATGTCGTATTTACAGGCCGGACAGAAAGCACGCTGGCTAATCGCAGCATCATCAAAGCGACCGGAATATATACGGGCTGGATGGGCATGCAAACTTCAAAGCAATTTACCTACGACAATTTCCTGGGGGTACATTATGCCGGCCTGACAGCCAGTCAGCAGCAAGAAATCAAAAATGCCGGAGTTCAGATTACTACAAGTGGTTACGGAGCTGCAGCTAATCGCTTTTCTTCTATTGAAGTAACCGGGAAAGGTTCCTTTTCCGGCGTAATTGGCGCCGAGCTAATCGTCACAACCTATGATGTGACGGATGCGAAGAATGCCCGGCTTGTAAATCAACGTACAGTTCCCATTGAGCTTGACTGATCATTTCTCTTAAGCTCATCAGCCGTTTCTTTCTGTCCAGGAAGAAACGGCTATTATTATGGACTCTTTTCGACGGGAAAAATCTAGTCCCGGATCAAACCGCTGGACTCTCGCCAGCCTGAGGCAAGGCATGGTTCTAGCTCCCCCTCATCGCCTGCGCATGATAATCGACATACCGCGAAATATATTCCGGGAACGTCAGGATGTCACCGCCCAAGGTGTACACCCGGTCTTCCGGCCGCACGAAGCTCAGCCCCAGACGCTTGATGACGCTCGGGTATATCGGGTGAATCAGCTCGAGGAAGGCCGTGTCGTGAACGATATGCGCTATCTCCTGGCCGGAAATATGAAGCCGCTCCAAAATGCTCATCGCCAAGTACCGTATAATCTGGAACCGCGGATGGCATATCGTGGCGAATAAATGATCCTTCCGGTAGTTCTGTTCGATGAAATCAGCCAGAGGAATATCAATTCCCGATTCCCGGCTCCGCAGGTTGAGCATGAAATCATGATGATATTGCTGCAAGAACGGAGCGGAATAGTAATTTTCGTCCGACAAAGCGGCAATAATCATCTCTTTGCTTGTTCCCGCTTGGAGCAAGCGAATGACATTCTGATCCGCATAGGCGAATAGCGGCTCCTTATTGTCCGGGATGAATTGCGGATAATAGGACATCAAAAAAGCATTGCCGATGCTGATGCGGATGCAGTGATCCGGCAGTCGGGTCAATATATAGTCGGTGGATAGATAAGGCCCGAAGGCATCGCTCGTTCTCATATAGATGAACAGATCGCATTGGCTCAGCAGGTGATCGCCGATGCCGGTGGCCTGATTGCATACTTGGATCATCGGCACCTCTACCAATTCGTAAAGTTGACAGAATGTCGCCGACGAACTCAAATATTTGCGAATCGGAATGCCATGGCAGTTGGCGAACACAATGCATTTCTTCATCGCGCACCCCTCCCCTTGCCCCTGTGCGGGCATTCGTCATAGTCCCATCTTTCGGTTTTCTACATAATAATGCAGATCCCATGCCTTCTGTCAGGGACATTCTGTCCTTTCCGCTTCCCCACTCGCCATAATAGGCCCCCTGCGAGCGTGCGTTCACTGCCGATCTTGATAAACAGATCCAAGGTTGAGCCCATTGCCTATAGACCTGATCCACCAAAAACCTCCGGAAATAAAGAAGCAGATCTCCAAGCGTTACCGCCCGGGGAGACCTGCTTCTTCTGTCATTCTTGTATGCAAAGAATGCGTTATGATTTCATCCAGCAGCCGGCTGTACGACAGGCCCGCCGCTTTGGCGCTTTTCGGGAGCAGGCTGTTCTTGGTCAACCCCGGAAGCGTGTTCACTTCCAGTATATAAGGAACCCCACCGGCAAGCATTATGTCGATGCGGGCATACACGCTGCACTTCATGGCCTGATAGATGCGGAGGGCGGCCTCACGAACCGCCTTGCCGCACGGCTCGGGCAATTCAATGACTTCCTCCTCCGCCCCGCCATCGCAATATTTGGACGAATAGTCGAAGAAATGAGCCTTGGCCTTGATCGATACCGTGGGCAGCAGCGCTCCATTCAGCACCGCGCACGTAATTTCTTCGCCGCCAATATATTGCTCCAGCAGCACCTCCCGGTCCCACGCCAGTGCGTCCGCCACGGCTTGACGCAGACGGTCCGGGCCGCCGGCAATCTGCATGCCGATGCTGGAGCCGCCCGTGTTCGGCTTCACGACGACGGGATAGCCGAGTTGCCGCCCGGCTTCCGCCGTGTCTAGCTCATCGAGCGAAGTAGTCAACATCCAGTCCGGCGTCGCCAATCCCTCGAAGCGGATGATCTTCTTCGTCAGCTCTTTATCCATGCACAGGCTGCTGGATAATACGCCTGATCCTGTGTACGGGATACCGAGCGTTTCCAGCGTGCCCTGCACCGTTCCGTCCTCGCCGTATTTGCCATGCAGCGCCAACAGGGCGATATCCACCCCTTTGACCTTGTCGATAAGCTCTTCCGTGGAATTCAGCTCGATGGGTACCGGTTCATATTTCTCGTCCAGATGCGCCATCATTTCCTTCCCCGTCATGAGCGACACTTGGCGCTCAGAGGAGACGCCTCCCATGATCACGCCGACTTTTATCGCCTGCATCCGGTTCCCTCCCCCATTAGCTGCCTGACCATCTGGCCTATCGTCGCGATGCCTGCCTCCAATTCTCCTTCCGAGACGCGCGAGAAGCCGAGCCGGAACGTATTGGTACCGGAGCCATCGGTATGAAAAATATCGCCGGGCGTAAAGACAACGCCCTGCCGCACACATGCGCTGAGCACATCGCGCGCGGCCAACGATTCGTGCAATTCAATGAATAAGTGCAGTCCTCCGTAGCCGCTCAGCCTGGCGAACGGAATATGCTCCCGGCACCATTGAACGGCCAGCTCATATTTGCGCTTGTAAGCATTTCGGGCCCGTTTGATATACTTTTCGAAATTGCCGTTATGCAAATATTGAAATAAAATCGCTTGGTCGAGCGTAGACGTATGAATGCTCCGCGCCCGCTTCATGCTCTCCAAATAATCGATGAGCTCCCGATCCGCCAGCACCCAGCCAACGCGAATCCCCGGGAACAGCACCTTGGAATAGCTGCCGATATAGACCACGTTGTTCCCGCTGCCGCCGCAGGCAATGAGCGGGGCGACATGCGAGCCGGAATAGCGCAGTTCCTCGTTGAAGCCGTCCTCGATGACCGGGATGCGATAATCGCCGAACAGGCGCAAGGCCTCCATCCGCTTCTCCGGGGACATGACGATGCCTGTCGGATTATGATAGGACGGAATCAGGTAGGCCAGATCGAAGGACTGCCGGATCAACGCCCGCTCGAGATCCTCTAGCTCGAGTCCGTCCTCCTGCATGGGGATTCCCGTGATCTCCATGCCGTGCATCTTGAACAGCTTGAGCGCCGTATGATGGGTCGGGTTTTCGCACAGCACGCGCCGGTGCGGCTTGTGCACGGCCGAGAGGACAAGGTCGAGCCCTTCGGTAAAGCCGTTCGTCACCAGCAGATCTTTGCCGGTCAAATCCACGCCCTTCGTCTCCATATATCGCATCAGGTAGTCGATTAACGGCTTGTAGCCTTTCGCATAGCCGTAGTTCAGCAGAATCTCGCCTTCGAGCGACATCCGATCGAGAAAGGCCCGCTTCACATTATCCAGATCGAACAGCTTCTCGTCCGGGGCAATGCTCGTGAAGGAAATCATCCCCTTCTCCCAGCGAACGCCGTGCTTCATCAGATCGAGCTCCTCGGCCGTGCGGGCGCACGCCCCGATCATGTCCTTCCATTCCAGCCGCGCGCCGTCCACGGCCGGCACGACCTCTTGCGCGACATAGCTGCCTTTGCCCGCCACGGAATGGATCAGTCCCTCGTCCTCCAGCTCCCGGTACGCCGTCATGACCGTGTTGCGGCTCAATTGCCATAAGGAGGCGAACTCGCGGGTCGAAGGGAGCTTCTGATCGGCGCGCAAAATTCCTTTATATATCAACTCCTTGATATAGTCCTTCACCTGAACGGAAGCAGGACGTCCATCTACGAGCTTGAAATCGTTGAACATTCACTCATCCCCTTACGACTATATTGGCATATTTCCGTATGGAAGCAAAGAACCGCGTTCTGCCTTTTTCCGGCAAATCGCGGTTCGTTCCTGCTAATATAGATGAAGTTATCAGGCCGTAGTATGCGCTGCTTCCAGCACGATCACATACCCCGTGGTGCCGTCCAGGCGAAGCAACTCGCCGTCGCGGATGAGCGTCGTCGCACGATCGACCCCGACGATGGCGGGAATGCCATATTCGCGGGCGATGACGGAGCCATGCGTCATCATGCCGCCAATCTCGGTGATGAGCCCCTTCGCCTGCTGGAACAGCGGCGTCCAGCCCGGATCGGTGAACGGCGCCACCAGAATCTCGCCTTCCTTCAGCGCAGCCTTGCTCGGATCAAGCACGACTCTCGCCCTGCCTTCGACGATGCCGGGCGAGACCGGCAGTCCAATCAAGGCCCCTTCCGGGGCATCGCCGCTGTCCAGCCTGCCCTCGATAATCTCCCCTTCGCTCGTGAAGACGCGCGGCGGCTGCAGCCGCTGATAGTGCTTGAAGCTCTCCTTGCGGGCCGCGATCAGCGATGGAACATCCTCTTCGAAGCTGCCGTTTAGAATCTCCTTCATTTCAGGCAAGGCCAGGAAGAAAATATCGTTCCGCTCGTTCAGGACGCCCTGCGCCGCGAGATCATCGCCCAGCTCCAGCACCGCTTTCCGATAGAGTGCCAAATGACGGACCAGCACGAATTTGTGATGCTCCCGCAAGCCCATGAAGCTGCGATAGACGGTAATCAGGCGGGTCACGATCCGTTCCTTGAACGCTCCGTCTTCCCGACTGCGGACTTGGGACAAAATGCGGCCGGCGGCCCTCTCGGCCTCCTGCTCCCCTTGGCGGAAGCGTTCGCGATGCTCTCCGTGCTGGAGACTGTCCAGATGACCCGCAATCGAGGGGATCAGCATATAAGGCCGTTCCGTCCAACGCGTTCGCATGATGTCAATCTCGCCCGGACAGCGGACGCCGTATCGTTCCAGCCACTGCTCGAAGGCCGCCTTGAATTCCGGACCTCCGGCAATGCCGTCCAGCCCCTCCATAAATCCATCCTCGGCCGCGTTCCGCAAATACGCGACCAGTTCCGGGTAAGGCCGGCATATATCCGCCACATCCCCCAGCTCCAGCCCCATCTCGCCCGTGACATTGAAGGGCAGGGATTTGTTCAGCGTGATCAACTCGCCGCCGTCGAAGTTCCACCATTTCGCCAGCAGCTCGAGCAGATGCTGCGCCACCATGGACGCCACCATGTAGTGAAAGTTCTCGCCCATCAAATAGTGACCTAAAGACTCGAAATTTTGATGAATATACGTTATTTTGTCGGCTCCGCCGCATTCGTCCAAACGCTGCCGGCATATATCCACATAGTGATCCGCTCCGTCCTCGACCTCCGTGTAAGCCGCTTGGCCCTCTCCCTCCAGCATATCCTTGAGCACTTGCGTCGCAAGCCGGGGGAGCATCTCTTCCAGCCCCTCCCAGTCGGAAGAGGACTTTTCCTTGACCGGAAAGCGGTCCAGGATTTGTCTGGCCGCGCTGGCTATCAGGGTGTCCATCTTGCCAATCATCTGCAGCGTCACCTTCCGGGCCAAGCTGTCCTGCAGCGAACGCGTTGCATCCATGAAGAGCCGGCCGCCGGCTTCTACCAGCGGTTCCACGCGGCCCTCCCCAACAAAAGCTCGTTCCCTCGGAATTTGCCAGATCGACATTCCAGCGGGCGACATCGCATCCGTCATCATCTGTATATGGCCGAACGAGAAATAGACATGCAGCCCATCGTCAGACGCCTTCGGTAGCGGAAAAAGGGAAGTAATCGGTCTGGCCTGAACAATGTAGAACTGCCCTCCGGACAGGCACCATTCAATATCTTGCTCCGACCCGTAATGAGCTTGAATCCGCTCTCCCATCCGGGCCAGAGTCACAATCTCCTCATCGGACAGCGCCTGCACCTTCTGCTTCTGCTCGGGGAGTTCTTCGACGGCCGTGCCTCCCTCGGCGAGCGTACAGACAGCCGACTGCTTGCACGAGATCTGCTTCTTCACGATCTCGCCCTGCCTGACCTGGTACAAATCAGGGTTGACGAGCCCCGACACGAGCGCTTCCCCCAGCCCGAAGCTGGCATCAATCGAGATGAGGCTTCGGTTCCCTGTAATCGGATCGGCGGTGAACATGACCCCTGAGACGTCAGGCACGATCAGACGCTGGACGATGACGGCCAGCCGGACGGAACGATGATCGAAGCCGTTGTTAATCCGGTAAGCAATCGCTCGTTCGGAAAAGAGAGAGGACCAGCACTGCCGAATGGCCTCGAAGAGCTGCCGCTCCCCTGTGACATTCAAGAACGTGTCCTGCTGCCCGGCAAAGGAAGCTGTCGGCAAATCCTCCGCCGTCGCGCTGGAACGAACGGCGACAACAGGATGGTCGCCCATCTCTCTCCATGCGCCGTGAATATCTTCAAGCATCTCATCAGGGATGGGCAAGCCGATGATATGCTGCCGCATGCGCTTGCTTAGGGATCGGATCTCCTCGTTATCCTTGGCGTTCAAGAGCTGGAGCTTTTCATAGAAAGAGTCCATTCGAGCCGATTGTTCCACTACCGCATCATAGACAGAAGTTGTAATGCAGAATCCCGGCGGAACGGGAAATCCCGCTTGCCGCAATTCTCCCAGATTGGAGCCCTTCCCGCCCACGATCGGCAAATGGGTCCGATTCACGTACTCCAAATTGACACAGTTCAACAATGGCCTCAACTCCTCAAAACAGGTTAAATTATCCACTGGTACTAGTAAATAGATGTATTATTGAAAACCATCCAATTGGATGAGTATAATTTTACCAAGCCCTGTTTTTTGTTCAATACGCAGTTCGCTGTCATCTGTTCATTACCGTACACATGCAGCCAGATTGTTGATTTTTGGGTAAATAATTTGTAAATAAGAAGGTGAAGCTTGATGTCCAACACGACGGATCGGCGAGTCAAAAGAACGAAAAAACGAATAAGACGCGCATTAATCGAATTGATGAATGAAAAGGAGTTCGGAGCGATCACGGTGCAGGATATTGCCGAACGGGCGGACATTAATCGAGGGACGTTCTATTTGCATTATCAAGACAAATACGATCTGTTCGAACGAAGCGTGGACGACATGCTGGAGGAGCTCGCCAAGGCGGTCGGGCCAACCGAAGATGAAAAGCGGAGCAATACTCATGCGTACCCGGAAAAGCAAGTGATCCGCTTATTCTCCCATTTCCGCATGCATCGCGATTTCTACAAAACGATGTTCGGGGATAATGCCAGAACGTATTTTAACAACCGCTTCACGGAAATGTTATACAAGCAATTCAGCCAGGCCTTCGAATCGTTGAAGCTGACGCCGCGCCCCGTGAACGGCTTGAACAAAGAGATTGTGAGCCACTACGTTCTGTTCGCCCATCTCGGGGTATTGGTGAGCTGGCTGGACCAAGACACGCCCTATTCTCCCGAATATATGGCGAAGCAATTGGAGTCGATCTACGATTACGCCTATTCATCCGGGCGAGCCAAGGAAGAGCAGGCGGTGAGCGCCAATCGGCATCTTTTTGAGGAGAAATAGACGATAAGGGTCCGCCACAACGTGCCAAGAGCCGCAAGGAGTTTGTCCCTCCCTGCGGCTCTGTTCTTCTAGCTGCTTGCTTGCCCTCTTACTTGCTCATCCCGTTCAGGAACAGCTCGGTATAGACAGCCGCCACCTCGGCATCGGACAATGGACCGTCGGGCTTGAACCAGGTATAGCCCCAGTTGCAGGCGCCGAGGATGCTGAACGCCATCATGTCAGCCGGCAGATCATCCCGGAACTCGCCGCTATCCATTCCCCGCTCGATGATAGATTGCACATTCAGCCGGAACCGATCCCGCTTCTGTGTGATAGCCGCGAGATTGTCGCCCGTAATATGAAGGAGTTCACGGAAAAAGATGCGCGCGCTGCCGCCTTGGCCTTCGATGGCCCGAATCATCATGAGGATGATCCCGGACAGCTTCTCTCGCCAGGATTGATCCGGCTGCTCGATGATGCGGCGCTGCTCCTCCAGCATGTAATCAATATACTGCAGATGGATCTGCGTCAGCAGTTGTTCCTTGCTCGCGAAGTAATAATAGAAGGTCCCCTTGGTCACGCCCAGCGTGTCGACAATGTCCTGGATCGAGGCTTCACTGAACCCTTTCGCTTCGAAAAGCGCAATGCTAATCTTCATAATCTTCTCTTTCATGGACGGCTCCAAGTCTGATCTCCCCTCATCGCGTGTATGGCGCCTGCTTCTATTGGGGGCCTGCATGTGCCCGCTGCTTCGCTTTGTCCCAAGCCTCATCCTGGAGCTTGCGCCATAATATTTTGCCGCTCCCGGTCACCGGAAGCGAAGCGACAAATTCGACTACGCGCGGATATTTATAGGCAGCCATATGCCGCTGCGCCCAGCTAATAATATCGTCCTCTGTTACCGTGCCGCACTTGTCTTCCTGCAGGACGACGTAGGCCTTGATCTCTTCGCCCTTTCTCTTGTCCGGCACCCCGATGACGCAGGCTTCCTTAATCGCCGGATGCTTATACAGAATCGACTCCACTTCGGTCGGCCACACTTTGAAGCCGGAAGCGTTAATCATGCGCTTCACCCGGTCTACGATGAAGAAGTAGCCTTCCTCGTCGCAGTAGCCGATATCCCCGGAGCGGAGAAACGGTTGGCCGTCTATCTCGACGAAGGCGTTTTTCGTTGCCGACGGGTTGTTCCAGTAGCCTTCAAATAATTGCGGGCCGTTCAAGATGATTTCCCCTTCTTCGCGGGGGCCCTTCTCCTCCAGCGTGACCGGGTCAATAATGCGCGCGTCCACGTCAAAGGACGGAATGCCGAGACATTGCAGCTTCGGGCGATCGAGCGGATTGAAATGCGTCTGCGCCATCGTCTCCGACAAGCCGTAGCCTTCCACGAACCGGATGCCGGTGACCTGATGCAGCTTCTCGCCGACCGCCTCCGGCAGCCCCGCCCCTCCTCCGGTAATGGCGACCAGCGAACTCAGATCATATTGCGGAAGCTGAGGATTGGCCAGAAAATCAATAATCATCGTGCTGATTCCCGTCCAATGCGTGCATTTGCGAGCTTCAATGAGCCGCGCGGCCGTATTGCGATCCCACCGCGTCATCATGACGATGGCGGCCCCCATATAGATAGGCGTGTGCATGCCGTGCACCATACCGGTCACATGGAAGAGGGGAAGCGTGGACAGCACGATCGATTCCGGGGTCAGCGCTCCCCAGAAGGCCGTCGCAATCACATTTGCTTGCACCGACTTATGGGTATGCATGCAGCCTTTCGGTTGACCGGTCGTCCCGGACGTATAGGGAAGCACCGCCAGATCGCTCCCTGCCGTCTCCGGGACAGAGTGCGATACGATGGCCGCTCCCATCGCTTCCGCCCACGGGATAACTTGAGGGGACGCCGGTTCCAGCCGGGGAGCCTTGACGAAGTCCGGGGCATCCGCGCCCGGATTCGGACAGTAGTCGGAATAAGCGGCGAGAATGATGCGTTCCAGACAGGTCGTTCCCAGCAGCGGCTCGATGCGCGGATACAGCTCCTGGCTGACCAAGCCGATTTTAACGCTGCCGTCTGTGATATAGAAGGAGAGCTCCTCCTTCAGATTCATCGGATTGATCGGCACGACGATGCCGCCGCACCGCATAATCGCATAGTAGGAAATGATGTACTGGGGACTGTTCTGCATGTAGATCAGCACGCGGTCGCCTTGGTCGACGCCCAGATGCATTAAATAAGCGGCCATGCGGTTGACTTCGTCTCTCAACGTTCGGTAGGTGATAACCTGATCATAGTAGATGATCGCCGTCCGGTCCGGATACCGGCGGGCGGTCACATCCAGATTGTCGCTCAGTGTCGTATCCGGCACCGCGAGCGTAAGCGGCATGCGTGCAGGCCAAAACGCAAAATGGGGACGTGTCATCCATAATCTCCTCCTCTTGCATACGAATGGTCAAAAACCCGGAACGGATAAAGTCAGAGCTCAAGAGCTTAAAGCTGTCTTCGTTCCGTCTGCCGCCAAGCATGCGCGATCAGCGCTCGGACAGTGTCTTGGAAGCGGGCAAACCGCTCATCGTTCGTCTGTCCTTTTTTCCAGCGGTAATAGATCTGCTGACAAATGACGGCCAGCTTGAAATAAGCAAACGTCAAATAATACGAAATGCCGGACACATCGCGGCCGCTTCTGGCCGCATAGGCTTCCAGGAATTCATCCCGCGTCATGAAGCCCGGCTGTACCGTCAACGGCGGATGCCCCAGCCCGCGCAGCAGCTCCGGCGGATCGTCCCGCTCGAACCAATAGCTGAGCGCCGCCCCGACATCGGCCATCGGATCGCCGACCGTCGCCATCTCCCAGTCGAACACGCCGGTCATCTCGCTGGGATGGCTGCGGGAAAACATCACATTGTTCAGCTTGTAATCATAATGGATGACGGTCGGAGTCTGCGAAGCGGGCAGCGTATCGATCAGCCACTTCTGAAGCCGCTCCGCTTCCCGAATCTCCTCCGTCTTGGCGCGTTCATAGCGTTCCACCCAGCCCTGGACCTGACGGCGCATGAAGCCTTCCGGTTGGCTGATCGCCCGCAGATTCGCCTCTTCATAGGGCACTTCATGGAGCTGCGCGAGTGTTGACACCATCGTTCGGGATATGTCCCTTCCCAGCGCGGGCGTATATTCCACATGCGGGGGAAATTCCCGATCCAGAATGATTCCATGCCGTCTCTCCATCACAAAAAATGGACTGCCGATCACCGAAGAATCCCCGCAGTACAGATACGGACGGGGAGCAAGCGGGAACAAAGGATGGAGCTGCTTCAACAGCGTGAACTCGCGCTCCATATTATGCGCCCGCGGCGCCACCGGGCCGAGCGGAGGCCGGCGCACGACCGCCTCCCAATCTCCGGCGCGAATCAGATAAGTCAAGTTCGAATGTCCCGCCCCGAACTGCTCGACCTCGATCGAGCCCCCGTCCGGAAGGTCGAGATGCTCCCGTATATACGCCTCAAGCGCGGCAACGTCCAGCTCTTCGCCCCGGCGCACGGGAATCGTGTCCTTCGGCACTGCCTTTTGCTTGGACATCGTTTTGATAAGCCCCCTTTTCCGTACCATTTCTATTCAATCCTGCTCACGGGCATGACTGCTTCCTTCGCCAGCACTGCCGCGGCGCTGCAAGGCTGCCATGCCCCAAGAACGGCCATGCCTTACATTCAGCACGACCGGCACCCTCGCAGCGCTACATGGCCGACATGCCCCCATCCACGGCCAGCACTGCTCCGGTCATGTAATTCGATGCGTCGGACGCCAGAAATACGGCGCTCCCCTTGAGATCGCTGTCCGAGCCAAGCCGCCCGAGCGGAGTAAGACGAAGGATCTGCTCGCTTCCATGATGGAGCACCTCCCGGGTCATCTTGGTCGGGAAAAACCCGGGCGCAATCGCATTGACGCGAATCTGATGCTTGCCCCATTTGGCGGCCAGATCCCTCGTCAACGCGATGACCGCTCCTTTGCTTGCGCTGTAGCCGACGGCATCGAGCCACTGCGGATTGGTTCCGCACAGGCCGGCTACGGAAGCAATGTTGATGATGGTGCCCCCGCCCTGCCCGATCATCATCCGGCCGACCGCCTGCGACATGAGGAACGTCCCCGTCACGTTAATATCCATCACCTTGTTCCACGCTTCGAGCGGCATCTCGACAGCGGGCGCTCCCCAGGAGGCCCCGCTGTTGTTGACCAAGATGTCGATGCGGCCATAGATCTCCGCCGTTCGCTCCGCCACCCGCCGTACCTCGTCCGGGCGTCTAACGTCGCAAGCCATCGCATGGCATCTTACGCCTGTATCCCGCTCGATACGAGCGGCCGTCTCCCGGCACGCTTCCTCCTTCCGCGAGCACAGGACCAGATTGGCCCCGGCTTCCGCCAGCCCTTGCGCGATCTGTGCCCCAAGCCCACGCCCGCCGCCGGTGACGATCGCCGTCTTGCCCGTCAAGTCGAATAATTGCCTGACCTTCATTCCTGTCTCCCCTTTCTGGATGGCAGAAATTGAATTGACTCCCAACAACGTCGCAATCGTTTTCTTTAAGCGTCAATCGTCGTATTTGCGAAGCTCCAGCTTGGCGATGGCGGCTTGATGCACTTCATCCGGGCCGTCCGCCAAACGCAGCGTTCTCGCATTAGCCCAATGCGACGCGAGCGGGAAATCCTCGCTGACCCCGGCGGCGCCCAGCGCCTGAATAGCCCGGTCCAGCACCCGCAGCGCCATATTGGGCGCGACGACCTTAATCATCGCAATCTCCGCCTTGGCGGCCTTGTTCCCCACCGTGTCCATCATATAGGCCGCCTTCAGCGTCAGCAGGCGCGCCTGCTCGATCTCGATTCGCGAGGCGGTGATCCATTCCTGAACGACGCCCTGCTGGGCGAGCGTCTTGCCGAACGCCGTGCGCCGCCGCACGCGCTTGCATAACTGCTCGAGCGCCCGTTCCGCCGCCCCGATCAGCCGCATGCAATGATGGATGCGTCCAGGGCCGAGCCGCCCTTGCGCGATCGCGAATCCTTTGCCCGCTTCCCACAGCATCGAGTCTGCCGACACGCGCACGCGGTCATACTCGATCTCGGCATGCCCGTGCGGCGCATGATCATAGCCGAATACGGGCAGCATGCGGCGAACCCGAACGCCGGGCGTATCCATCGGCACCAGAATCATCGACTGCTGCTCATGGCGCGGCGCGCTCGGATCCGTCTTCCCCATCACGATCGCGACCTTGCAGCGCGGATCGCCCGCCCCGGAAGACCACCATTTGCGCCCGGTCACGATATACTCCTCCCCCTCGCGATCGATTGTCGCCTCGATATTGGTCGCATCCGAGGACGCGACATCTGGCTCTGTCATCGAGAAGCACGAGCGGATTTTCCCTTCGAGCAGCGGCAAGAGCCACTTGTCCTTCTGCTCCCGGGTGCCGTACCGGACAAGCACCTCCATATTGCCCGTATCTGGCGCCGAGCAATTGAACACCTCCGGCGCGATAAGCGAGCGGCCCATTATCTCGCACAGCGGCGCATATTCGAGATTCGTCAGACCCGCTCCGTACTCGTTGTCTGGCAAAAACAGATTCCACAGCCCGGCCCGCCTGGCCTGCTGCTTCATCTCCTCCATAACCGGCGGCACCGTCCACCTGCTGCCGCCCTGCTGGAGCTGCTCCTCATACGTCTTCTCGTTCGGATACACCACTTCATCCATGAACTCCAGCAGCGTACGCTGCATCGACTTCACCTTCTCGGAATAATCAAAATTCACTAGCCTATCCCCCTTCACCCGAAACATACTGACCGGATAGTATGCTGACATGGTACATACTTACATAAACAAAACCCAAAATATTCAATATTTTTGTTTTTTAGTGATGTGAAAACTGGGTGTGTGGTGGAATTTATTTGCGGGGGATGAGGGGCGAGTCGGGAAAAGATGCTTATGGCGAGATGATGGGGATGGGAGGGGGAAATGATGATTCACTCACTCGTACCTCCCCAACAGCTTGAACAAAGCAGGGCCCCTTCCCTCCCGCAGGTTGTGTTGTCCTGCGTTCCCCGGTAGTATGGCCCCCTCCTCGGACTCCCTTCCTGCAGATGGCTCACTTCACCTCCTGGGATTATAGAGCATCTCGCTACGAACGGAGGATTCTTCGCTGTCGCTCCAAGTTCTCAACAGCTTCCATGGCCTTCGTCCATATCCACGAGACTCGGCTTCCTCTTTTTCCCCTCTTTCGAGGTCTTTTTTACGACGCGGCAGGATTCACTTCATTTGGGAAACGACAAAAAAACAAAATAGCCCCGGGCAATCCGGGGCCTATCTTTTTCCGAAACGTATTTTTGAATACACTACCTGCTTCTACAATGGAAAAGGAATCCATTCTGTTATCGGGTACTCTACGCCTAGTGAGTACGCACGAACATACCGTTCTGCTGAAGGTTCTCTCTCTCCCTATGGTTGTTTTATAAATTCAACAGTGAAATCGTTACCTGCTCCTGAACTTGTTACCATGGATGAAGTATTACCTTGATCAGCGAAAAGTGGTCCGTCATCAGCAATTAAATTATATCCTTTTTCGGTTGATTTGACTAAAGTGAAATTAATGCTACCCGTTTCTTGCCCAAAGTAAATGCCCCCCTTTGGATAAAAAGCTGTCGCTGCTTGATAATATAAGTAACGTCCATATTCATTTTCTATAATTTTATGTACTTCGTTTTCATAAATTACACCAGTACCATCAAATGTATAGAAACTTGCATTCTCCATTGATGTTGAGAGACCAACCCATTGTCCGTTAATTATCGATGATAGAGACCAATAACGATCAGAATAATTATTATTACTATCTATTACGCTAACAATATATTTTTGTCCCGCAATAACAGGATTTCCGTCAGTGTCCAAAACGGTATTATTAGCTGCATGTGTAGATGGAGTAGGGAGCGTGAAAAACATTAACATTGCTACTAGTAATACTGGTACTAAAAAAAGTTTGTGCTTAAACAAAGTCATTCTCAAACATCTCCTTAAAAGGGTTTTAAAATCACGACCGTGAGCTAATTCTTAATGCCAATGCATGGAGATAATCTCCAACAACCGGGGCAGCAATATTTGAATCTATTCGATGCTCATTTTTTTCTCGCCATCCTTTCAAAATAACATTGCTTAGATGTGGAAAAGATGCACTTAAAGTTTCGACACCATCTCCTTAAATATGTATATTCTACATATAATTAAAATTACCTCCTAGAAAAATGAAATTAATAATATATTTTAGTATTTGCTGCAAGCTGTCGGATCGCGGTGAACATGAAAAAGTACATTCCATTATTTCTGTTTATTATTTTTGCTTTCACAAATACGCCCATTGCATCTGATTCGTTTGGAGGCATCGCAAACTGCAGCAGCCAATTGAAGAAATCCGCATCGGTGATTTTGTTCTGACGAAGGATGAACGAACAGGGAAAACAGGTCAAAGGAATTACGATAACCACGACGGAAGAGCACCCGTTCTGGGCTCCAGGCCAAGGCTGGCTTGAGGCTAGACACCTAAAGGTAGGTGACCTGCTTCAAAATCGAGAAGGTAAACCGTATCCGATCGACCGGATCGAGATTAAGAAAAACAGCACGACCGTGTATAGCTTCCGTGTCGAAGGAGTACATAATTACGCATAATTGCGGACCCGGGGGAATGAGAAATATCCCGATGAGGGCACCTTCAGGAGGAGGCGGAGGCTCTAGCAAGGCGTCTAAGGGGACAGGTAATGTAGTTCAATCTAGTGTTCAGCAGATAAAACCACCTGCGGAATTCAGTTCTAAAAGTTTATTTGAGAAAGCCAATAATACGTTGAATGGGGCTACGGGTAATAATATTAGCGGCAGAGACACCTTGAAGCCTGGTCCATACGCAAGTGGGTCAATTCAGGCAAGAGGAAAGGGAAGGAATTTTACTAAGGAAGAAAGAAATAAGATAAATGAGTTTGGAAAGAACACGGGTTGCCATACTTGTGGTAATAAAAACCCAGGAACAAAGACTGTGAACTTTATCCCTGACCATCAACCACCTAATTCAACTGTTCCAAACGGCACGCCACAACAATTGTACCCTCATTGTAAGAGCTGTAGTGCAAAGCAAGGCGGGACACTGGGGGCAATGAAAAAGCAGGAAAAAGCGACAAGGAGACCCTGAATGAATACTTATCGTGAAATACAAGTACTAACTGACAGTAGCTATCTATTTACCAATAATCTGTTACCAGTGATAGGCTATGAAATTAAGGTTCTCGACCAAGAAAATAGTCAAGAATGCTTGAATTTTTTGAAGTACTTTATCGACTATTGTCTCGACTACAAACTGCGGATAACTCCAGAACAAACAATCGCATACCATTCATGGTTAGTTCAGCTTTGTCATTCTTCCGATTCTCTTTTATCCGTGTGGGAAGCAAAAAGTGATGGTGATGGATTCAAAGAAGGTATTAGTTACGCAAGTAAAGTAATCAAAGAGCAAGTAAAGATGTGCAATAAATTTGACGTTAGTCCAGGTTTTCCACAATTCAGCCAGAATATTGTCATTTCCAAAGGTGTTTATGAAGGTTTAGGTATTGATGCTGTAAGATACGCCTCGCCGGAGCATATGACGGGTTGGTGGCTTACAACAGATTTATATGATGATAATGTAGACTCGTTAATGAATGTGCATTACTTTCATGTTGCGTTCAATAGGCCGGATTTATTAAAGTATCTCGCACTGCCAAATGGATTTAGATTTTATATTACTGATTCTGAAGAGGATATATGGTTTGACGAAGATGCTTTGGATTAAAACTACAAAAACCTTGATTGGTCACAAGCCTCTCAAGGTTCTTTTTATTGTGGCAAGGAATACACACTCTCATTTCGCGCTAAGGAAGCGCCGCAGGAATGATCCCACGGCTCTTCTCGTGCAACAGTAAGCAGACTCGTGCCAAGCCCTTATTACCCCAACTTTTTCAGCAAACGATCCAGAATAACGGCCACCTCAGCCCGTGTAACCGGCTCGTTCAACGCAAACCCGGTATTACGTCCACCCATGAGTCCTGCGTCAAATCACTCCGGTCGAGGCCTCTGTCCAATACCCTATCGGCACCGTAGCTCAAGACGTTGTACTGCACGTGATTTCAATTCCTCATAGGTACGTTCAAAACCGCCAATCAGATCATCGAATCCATAGTCGTCATCGATTATTTCTCCATCTGCTTAAGTTGCGATCCTCCTTCGCCGCCACAAATGATTAGCACACTATACAAACCCATCATTTCGGAATTTATTACAAATCTTTAAAGTATTTAAAAAAACAAGGACATAATCCACCATTTTTTGCTATACTCAGAAACGTCATTTTTTAACAATACTTATTCCATCCGTCATCATCCAGCCCATATATAGACAATTTTGCTGTGTGACGAGATAAGGGGGAAAGACATGATTAGTGTCCGTTGGCTTGAACTCAACCGGAACATGGACATGAAGTGTATGGACAGCAGCATTCCGTGACCGATCATGAACACGGTATCCGATTATTTTTTTACGACAAGGAGAAGCACATGAAAAAAATTATTTCTTTGATGTTATTTTTTATCCTTTCAGTCACAAGCATTCCTCTTGCTTCTGCTCAATCCATCGCTAATTGCAATTTGCAATGCTTCTCTGCCGGCACACCTGTACTAACGAACACAGGCTTCAAGCCTATTGAAGAAATCCTGATCGGTGATTTTGTTCTAACGAAGGATGAACTTACAGGAAAAACAGGATATAATACGGTTGTTGAACTGTTCCAAAGACAGGCAACCGAGACGTACCAAATTACGGTCAAAGGAATAACGATAACCACGACGGAAGAGCACCCGTTCTAGATTCCTGGCCGAGGCTGGACAGAAGCAAGACACCTAAAGGCAGGTGACCTACTTCAAAATCCAGAAGGCAAGCTGTATCCGATCGACCGGATCGAGATTAACAACAACAGCACGACCGTGTATAACTTCCGAGTTGAAGGAGTACATAATTATTTTGTAACAGAACTGGAGATATGGACGCATAATTGCGGAGCCGGCGGAATAAGAAATGTACCGATGAGTGCTCCTACCGGAGGAGGTCAGTATAGGGTTAATAGGGAGTTACCAAGGCATGGAAATGGAATTCCGAAACCCGATACTCATAATCCCCATACTCAAATCGGCGAAAAACAAGGAAGAAACGGAAGTTATCGTCAAACAAGAGAATTCGGAAAAAACGGGGATTATATCAAGGATACAGATTGGACAAATCACGGTAGAAAAAACCATACAAATCCACATGACCATTATTATATACCCAATTCAACAGGTGGAACAAAACAACGAGGTGGCCCTACCCCGCTACAGTGGTGAGGTGAAAAATGAAAAAACCAGAATTTGTATTAAGGATCGTAAAAACGAAAGAAACTCAACAATTTTCATGTCTCGGAGAACAACTTGCGGAAATTCTATCCGTTATATATGAACAAACTGAAGCATGCAATTGGTATGCTTTTGATGTAGATTTTAACACTCCTCATTCAGAACATTTTTTTACGTCACCGTTTTGTAGGATTGATAGTATTGAACGCTTAATTAATAATTCAAAAATGGTAGACCAATTTCTTTCCGGTGTATTTATAGCAATAAAAGGAGAGGTTGCCGAATGGAATTTAGAGCACCTGCCAACGACTGAAGAAGAGGAAGGACTTCAACACGAACAAGCTGTAGTGGAGATTCGTGCTTTTGATACATCTTATTTTGAGGTTTATGGGCTAGAATCGAAAGTAAAGGAAAAATTAAAGTTGGCTTTCTTGCCATTCTGTCAGTAATATGGCCTTGACCTAGACTGGATCCGTTCCTTTCAAGGTTTTGTTTTCAAGAGATATGAATACACGCGCTAACAGAGCCGCAGGAATAATCCCGCGGCTCTTGTCGTTCAACCGAGAGCAGGCTCGACCCAAACTATCAGAGGGGTAAAATATGGGCGGGATAGATATATAGGAACTCCAAAAACATGGTGCTATTATTGAATCAAGAAGTCGTACATACGAATTTCAATTCCTAATAGGTACATTCAAAACCCCAAAAAACGCCGTCCCTACGCCAATTCTATCAGACAGATATTGCACTACAAGCAATTAGCACCAATTGATAAACAACACACTTTATAAGGATATCTCCGAAAATCTACATTTCACTTCTCATTTCTTCATTTTTCAAGTTGTCGTCGATCATCCGGGGTTTTTACTCTATTAGGGATCGACGACAATCTATATTCATATTGGAGAGCCCAGCCAGAGCTTCCCAACTTGCACCCATCCCGAAGCTATTTACCGCTCTTCGCGGCCAACGCCTCTTCAACCAGACGAAGCTCTTCGGTGTAGCGGGCCATCGCGGCTTTACATTCCACCAGCAGTTTTTTTGCCTCTTCGTACCCCTCTTTGTCGCCTGCCTGCAATCGTTCTGTCATCTTGGCACTAATGTTTTTTCTTCTCTTTTTAAAATTAGGCAATGTTTCGTTTTCCAAATTCCTGCGTAATGCTTGCAATTCCGATGGGCTCATCTCCATAAATTTGTTCGGAGGAGCCGGACTTTCCTTACCCACCGTAATGACTTTATTTAAGCCATCAACCGTAAAACCAACGTCCAGCTCTTTCAGCATAGGGCGTAGCGGAACATAGAGATTTCCCTCAATCAAGGCACCATCCATCGGCTTCCCATTAATCACCACCTTGTATTCCTCGCTAACCTTCTTCCCGGTGAGTGAATAATGCCCCCGGCCGCCAAATGAACAACCCGCAGTCGCAGCCACCGCGACAACGGCTATTCCAAGAAACGGCATATAAATCCATTTTTTCATATCATTTCAACCTCGCAACATAGCAATAATTTCTATATGATACCACTTTTGCGTTGAGACTGTGAAGGCTTCCCCTTCCATTCGCGAGTTCTTGCCAGAATAGCCATGCTCACAGGCGATGAAAGAAACCTAAACCTGCCTATTACCTTTCAAACTGCCATTCATCCCTCTTTTTTCTATCATTTATCTAGCAACTCTCCCTATTTTTGCGTAAAATAGAAACTGGAAAAAAAAGAGTTGCAGATTCGCGTTCGCATCATGTGCGACAGAAAGAGGGTAGTTCTATGAAAAAGAGGCATTATATCTATTCTATGTTGGCGGCGTTATGTATAGCAGCGATGCTGTTCCCGCAGCAAGCCGCGCAGGCCGCCGGAGAGCCGAAGCAGGCAGAAGGCACGAAGATTGTGCTGGACGGTTATCCGCTCGAATTCTCGGCGAAGCCGACAATTATACAAGGAACGACCATGGTTCCGTTCCGCGGCATCGCGGAAGCGCTGGGCATCGAGGTGAAATGGGACTCGAAGACCAAGACCGTCGCCGCGAAGCAGACGACGGCGGATGGGGAGAAGTCCGTGCTGCTGCAGTTGAACCAGAAGACAGCGAAGGTGGACGGGCAAGCTGTCGCGCTGTCCATGGCGCCGTTAGCCAAAGCGGGAACGACATACATTCCGCTCAGCTTCTTCGGCAAGCAGTTCGGGGCTCAGGTGTCCTGGAATGGCGCAACGAAGACGGTCTCCATTCAATCGCCGGCGAAGAAGATGTACAGCATGACTTACTATGCCATCGCTTCCTTCAAGGAGCGCCATCTCCTGACGCAGTTCGATGCGGCAGCATTCGGCTGGGCGCGGCTGCAGGAGGATAGCACGATCACAACCAGCGGCAAAGACTTCTACTGGCCGGAGCCGGCGGGAGAGATTACGCCGGAATCGATCGTGGACGGAGCGAAGCAGGACGGGACGAGCCCTTACCTGATGGTCTTCGCCTCGGATCGCAAGAACGAGCTTACCAATATGCTGGAGGATGAAGCGCTCGCGGACAAGGCAAGGGAAGATATAATCGAGTTGGCCCAAGAAAAGGGCTTTTCCGGCATAGCGCTCGATTTTGAAGGATTGGGACTGTCCGGCGACATCGCCAAGGCGAAGCAGGACTACAACCGCTTCGTTGCGCAGCTTGCCAAGCAAGCCACAGCCGCCGATCTGAAGCTGACGCTCGTGCTGCATCCGCTGAACGGCGCTTATCAAGGATACGATTATAAGACGCTCGCCTCCGAAGCGGACGATATCATTATTATGGCGTATGCGTATGAGGATGAAAAAGCTCCGGAACCATTAGATAAGGTAGACGAGGCGATTCAACTCGCGCTGAAGGAAGTGCCGCGGGATCAACTGATCCTCGGCTTGTCGATGGGCAGCGAGAACAGCAAGTCCGTCTCTTCGGTGATCGGGCTTGCCAAGCGGCATAATCTGAAAGGCACGGCCATCTGGAGACTGGGGCTCATCGGAGAAGACACGATGGCGCAAGTCGAGAAGAGCATCGTGCCGTTGAAGCAGTAACAGGAAGCAGGCCGACCGCGAAGGTCGGCTTTTTTTCGCCTATTTTTCAACTCGTAATGATTCGGCCGCTCTTAGCCGCCCCAGCGCCAACTAGGCAACCGCTGCGACCAAGATCCCGAACAGGGTGAAGACGGCGCACCGTCATTAACCACAGCCGCTACTGGCTCGAGGTCCTGTTCTATCACAAGCAGAGCGTCTGGACGTATATTGCCTGAGAATCCGGCGCCGTCACGCTGCTGATCTGGTGCCTCGCGCCCTGTTCGCATGGAGAGCGCTGCCTGGGGCGCGAACGAAATAATGCCCCTTTCCCGACGCAAGGAAATCGAGATTCCGCTTGCGGCAAAAAAGAAGCATTCGAGATCAAACGACGCGGTGACGACCTAAACGATAACCGCTCCCCTATACCATCACAGCCGACTGCGCATAATCGAGCGGGAAATGACAGGCCACCAGCCGGCCGGGCGTAACCTCCTGAAGTTCAGGTAATTCATCCCGGCACTTGGCCTGCGCGTAAGGGCAGCGCGGGTGGAAGCGGCAGCCGGATGGCGGATTGGCCGGCGACGGCACATCCCCCTGCAGTACAATTCGCTCTGCCTTCCGGTGCGGCGTCGGCCTTAGGATGGCGGAGAGAAGCGCTGCCGTATAGGGATGCATCGGATTGGCGAACAGTTCCTCCGTGCGGGCCACCTCAACCAGCTTGCCCAGATACATGACCCCGATGCGATCAGAGATGTGCCGTACCACATTCAGACCATGCGCGATAAAGAGGAACGTCAGGCCCAGCTCCTGCTGCAGCTTCATTAACAAGTTCAGCACTTGCGACTGAACCGACACATCCAGCGCCGAGACGGCTTCATCCGCCACGATGAATCGTGGATGGAGCGCGATCGCTCTGGCGATGCCGATCCGCTGGCGCTGTCCGCCGGAGAATTCATGCGGATACCGGTTCCGTCTAGAAGCATCGAGGCCGACCAATTCCATCAATTCAACGACACGCTTGTCGATCTCCTTGGCCGATGCCCTCTGATGAACTCGCAGCGGCTCTCCGATAATATCCCGGATATGAAAGCGTGGGTTCAAGGAGCCGAACGGATCCTGAAAGATGATCTGCATCTCCTGCCGCATCCGCCTGAGCTGCTGCGATTTCATCTGCTGCACCGGCTTGCCGTCGAAATACACCTCGCCGCCGCTCGGCTCCTGCAATTGGAGAATCGCGCGGCCCAGCGTCGATTTGCCGCAGCCCGATTCGCCGACCAATCCGAACGTTTCCCCCTTATAAATGCGGAACGTAACATCGTCTACCGCCTTCACGTGGCCGACGACCCGATTGAAAAGCCCGGTCTTGATCGGGAAATACTTTTTCAGGTGGCGAATATCTATAAGCGGTTCTCTTGTCATGAGCGGTTCACCTCAGACTTTCCGTCATCTGCGCCTGCAGTCCATCCGGGTTCATATATCCAGCAAGCCACTTGATGCTCTGGCCGGAATTCGCTTAGGGAAGGCTCGCTATGCCGGCACTTCGCCTCCGCCTTCGCGCACCGCGGGTGGAAGCGGCATCCCCCAGGCAGATGATGAATGCTCGGAATCGTCCCCGGAATCGTATATAATGCCCCGCCTCTTGCCCCCTCCAAGCCCGGAATCGACCGCAATAGCCCGACCGTATACGGATGGGAAGGATGATCGAAGATTTCCTCTACAGTGCCTTCCTCGACGATCTTGCCGGCATACATGACAGCGACCCGGTCCGCCATCTCCGCAGCGACGCCCATATCATGCGTAATCAACATGATCGCCATCCCCAGCTCATCCTGCAACCGCCGCAGCAGATCAAGGATCTGGGCCTGGACGGTAACATCCAGCGCGGTCGTCGGCTCATCGGCAATGAGCAGCTCGGGCTTGCACACGAGAGCCATGGCGATCACGACCCGCTGCCGCATGCCGCCTGACATCTCATGCGGATATTGCTTGGCCCGAATCTCGGGATCGGGGATGCCGACCATGCGGAGCATAGCGACCGCTTGCTTCCAGGCCTCGGCGCGGCTTATCTCCTGATGAAGCTGCAAGCTCTCGGCGATCTGATCCCCGATCGTGAATACGGGATTCAATGCCGACATTGGATCTTGAAAGATCATCGCGATCCGATTGCCGCGAATTCGGATCATCTCTTTCTGGGCCTTCGATGTCAGTTCTTCGCCAGTGAAGCTGATGCTGCCTTCAAAAAGAGCGCCCCCTGCATAATCAATCAACCGCATAATGGAAAGTGATGCCACGCTCTTGCCGCTGCCGGATTCGCCTACAATACAGAGGGTCTTGTCTTTCTCCACGCGAAGTGAAATCCGGTCGGTCGCTTTGGCAATGCCTTGCTCCGTTACAAAGCCTGCCGTCAGATTTTGGACTTCAAGAAGTTTTCCTGCCATTTCTGCAGCCTCCTCCGTGGAATTTTCACTTTCTTGCGCGGGTCGAACGCATCCCGGATACCGTCTCCGATAAAGTTCACCGCTAACACAACAATAAAGATGCACAGCCCCGGATAAAGCGCCTGCAGCGGATCGACCAGCATGAACTGCTGGGCGTTGCTGAGCATCAATCCCCAGCTTGTATCCGGAGATTGAACGCCTAATCCAAGATAGGATAATGCGGATTCGACAAGAATGGCGGTCCCCACCATCAATGTAGCGTTGACAATGATCGGAGCCGTTGAATTCCGCAGCAGATGCCGGCCGATGATGCCCCAGCTGGATACGCCAATCGCCTTCGCGGCTTCGACGTACTGCATCTCTCTCAATTGGAGGAAGTTCCCTCTGACCAGCCGGGCCAAGTTCATCCAACTGGTAGCCCCTAAAATGATAATCATATAACTAAACTTGGAGCCGAATATAGACAAAACCAAGATGTTCAAAAACAAGGTCGGCACGGAGTTCATCACATCGACCAGGCGCATGAAGAACGTGTCGAGCCAGCCGCCAAAATAGCCGGAATTCGATCCGATCGCGCTTCCGATAACGACAGAAATCAGAGCGACGGAGAAGCCGACCAGCATCGATACTTGATTGCTGTATACGAGCCGCGACAGAATATCGCGCCCCAGTTCGTCGGTTCCGAACAGATGGCCTGGGCTTCCCGCCGGCAAGTTCACATTCAAAAAATCGATCGCGGCCGGATCGTATGGAGCGATAATGTCGGCAAAGAGCGCGATAACGATAAAAAAACAGAGAACAATGAAGCCGCCCACCGCAAACGGGTTGCTCATGAACTTCTTCCAGGCCATCCTCCACAAGCCGACAGGCTTATCGTTCGCATCCGGTGCCGGCAGATGAGGCTTGAGTTCGGCACCGGGCCCCTGTTCCGGCTGAAGCCCCTGCAGATTGGTCGTACTCATGCTGACGCGCCCCCTTTACGTCCCAGCTGCACGCGTGGATCAACGACAGCATACAGGATGTCCGCTATCAAGTTCCCTAACACAACAATGACCGCGGTAATCAAGGTAATGGCCATCAATACCGAGTATTCCCGGGCCAAGGCCATCTCGACGAACAGCCGTCCCATGCCCGGCCAATTGAATACGCTTTCGGTAATCGCGGCTCCTCCGACAAGGATCGGCAGATCCAGACCAAGGATCGTAATAATCGGTATCATGGCATTGCGCAGAGCATGGCGGAAAATCACTCTTCTCTCCTTCATTCCCTTGGCTCTCGCCGTCCGGATGAAGTCCTGCTCCAGAACTTCCAGCATGCTGGAGCGCGAATACTTTACATAAGAAGCAAGGAAGCCGAGCGTGAGCACCGATACCGGCAACACAAGATGAAGGAAGAGATCTCCGAGATCCCCTTCCTTCCCCATCGTATACATATCGGATAAGGGCAGCAGATCCAATTTCAACGCGAATAATTCCTGCAAAATAATCCCGAACCAAAAGGTAGGCATCGCGAATCCGATATACGAAATCAGGGATGCGGTCTGATCCGAGAGCCCATATTCGGAGGTGCTGTTATAAATGCCCCACGGTATCGCGATCAGCATCGCAAACAGCCAGGCCGCGCTCATCAGAATGATCGTATTTTTCACCGTAGGCCACAGGATATCGCCTACCGGCAAATTGTTCTTGAACGTATGGCCCAAGTCGCCCTGCAGCAAGCCGCCAACCCACTTCATGTATTGGATGTGGATCGGCTTATCGAGCCCAAGGTTCTTCGCTTGAATCCTTCCGGCCTCCTGAGACAAGCCCGGCGACAGGAAAATTTGCGTCGGGCCGCCCGGCGCCGAATGGATGAGTCCAAAGGTAACGATAGAGATAAGAAACAGCACCAATAGGGATTGCAATATCCGGCGGATTAGAAATTCCGACATGAATCATCCTCCTAGACCATAAAGTGCGTGCCGAAAAATGAGCAACCTATAAAGAAGAGGGGGCAAGCCCCCCCTTCTCAGACAAAATTCTGATGCGCTAGTTACGTTACTCTATCCACCAGTTGATCATTCGGTACATATATCCGTAAGCAAGCCCCGGTTCCGGCTTGTCTTCATCGGCGAATTTTACCTTCGGGCCTAAACCTTGAGGCGTCCCGTATTGGTATAAGAATACATAAGGGAGATCCGTGGTGATTTCTTTGCCAACCTCTTCGTATACTTTCTTCCGTTCGTTCTGATCGACGACGGAGTACCCTTTTACCCACAGTTCATCCAGCTTCTCGTTCTTGTACCAGCCCCCGTTTTGGTTCGGCGGGAAGAATTCCGAAGATAAGATGCTTTCCTGGTTCGGATCCGGATCGGTCAAGGACCATGCTGCCAAGATGGCCTGGAATTTGCCCGGTTCAATGTTCTGTTCTTGCCATGCGGAGAAGTCGATTCCTCTTGGCTGGACTTCAATCCCGACGTCCTTCAAGTTCTGTTGGATGACATTGGCAACTTGTTCGCGGCGGCTGTTGCCTGTATTGTATTGAAGCTCGAAGGAGAAGCGCTGCCCGTTCTTGGTCAAAATGCCATCGCCGCCCGCTGTCCATCCGTCTTCCGCCAACAGCTTCTTCGCTTGCTCCAGATCGTAGTTATAGACGACCGCAGCTTCTCCCGGGTCTGCCCAGGAGCCTGGCAAAAATGGCGAATTCATCAATTGGCCGGTGCCCTTCAGGATGTTGTCAACCATGCCTTGACGGTTGAGCGCATGCGCGATCGCCTGTCTCGTCTTCTGACCGGTGAAGAAGCTCTCGTTGTTAGGGAAGTTCATCCCGTTAAAGTTAAAGCCAAGGTATTCATACAACGGCCCTGGCGCTAGCACGACGCGAAGATTATCGCGGGCTTGCACAGCCGCAAGCTGTGTTACAGGAATCGCGTTTACCGTATCAACATCGCCCTTGATAAGGGCTTGAACTTCTGTATTTTGGTCCGCGTAAATCTTGTAGATGACTTTAGGGATGTGTGGTTTCTTTGCTCCCCAATAATTCGGGTCGGCTTCGAAGCTCAAATACTGCTTCTGCTTCCATTCTGTCCATTTCCATGGACCGTTCGTCACGGTCTGGGCTGGATCCGAGCCATAAGGGTGCTGCTTCAGTTCCTCGACCGGAACGTCCTTCAGAATGTGTTGAGGTACAAGCATGAGTCTAAGGGAGTAGAGAAATGGGGCATATACTTGCTTTAGCTTGATTTCGACGGTGTGGGTATCGATTGTAGTGATGGAGTCGACATGCTCGAATTGACTGATTCCTGGGGAGCCGGTTTTCGGGTTGCGCATCGTATCAATCGTATAGATAAGATCATCCGCCGTAATCGGCTGGCCGTCGCTCCACTTCGCTTCCGGCTTTAATTTGATGGTGTAGGTCTTCGAATCTTCGCTAATCTGAGGAGGCTCTGCGGCGAGGGACCATGGCTCTACAATGACATTCGCTTGACGATCAAGATCGTACAGGCTGGCAAATATCACGTTGGCTGCATCTCCTGAAGCGGTATCACTGTAAAATAGCGGATTCACCGTAACGATGTCGGAGAAATTACTTATCGTGATCGTTCCTCCATCCTTCGGTGTTTGCGCCGTATTTTCTGCTGGTTCCGTCTTGGCTGTGTCGGACGGTGTTGGTTCTCCATTGGGCGGATTCGTCGATGAAGGTGAACCACTGCACGCTGAGACCAGCGTTCCCAAAAGCACCACAAGCAGCATGAATGAAAACCACTTCTTTTTTACCACATAATTCCCCTCTCTCAATTTTTGAATTTTGTATGAAGGATATATTTTCCTAACATTGTACACCAAGCCCTTTCCATTGGGTAGTAAAATAATTAAAATTATTTATAGCCTTGCAGATTTGTTGGAGTTAAAGCTCGTATTTGACAACCGTCTTCGCTTTTTGGCGCTTGCCCTTCCGGGATACGGCGGCATATGATCAGGAAGACGGGCCACCCGTCAACAATGAGCAGCATAATTGATCAAATGGAGCGGTGCTTCAAGCATTTTTACGATGGCTATGCCAAGCAGTATCCGCTGTCCCAGGCGGAACGGGACGTCGTCAATGTGCTGTACAACATCATCCGGCCGTTCCGCTGGGATTAAGTATTGGATATTTGGAATCGTAGCGGATCGCCTTCATATCGCTTGGGAAGCTGCGGCCGGGATATCCTTCATCCAATGGAGACGATGGAGAAATTGCCGCGTCCGCTCCTGGAGTGGACGGTCGAACAGTTGATCCGGCGGGCCTTCCTCGATGATAATCCCTTGATCCAGGAAAATAACCCGGTCGGCCATGGAGCGCGCGAACTGCATCTCGTGGGTGACGATGACCATCGTCATCCCCTCCTGCTTCAGCTCGGCCATCACGTCCAGCACTTCGCCCACGATCTCGGGATCAAGCGCCGATGTGGGCTCATCGAACAGCATCACATCCGGTTCTAATGCCAGTGCCCTCGCGATGCCGACACGCTGCTGCTGCCCGCCCGACAACTGGTACGGATACGCCTCCGCCTTGTCGGCCAATCCGACCTTCTCCAGCAGCTTGAGCGCGATGGCCTGCGCTTCCGCTTGCGCCCGCCGCCGTACCGTAACCGGACCTTCCATCACATTGTGCAGCGCGGTCATATGCGGGAACAAATGATGCGCCTGGAACACCATCCCGGTATGCAGGCGCAGCTTCTTCAGCGCCGCCCGCTCAACCCCTGCCCCCTCACGGAAATGGAGCTCGGCGTCGCCAATGCGGACCGACCCGCTCGTCGGCTGCTCCAGCAAATTCAAGCAGCGCAGCAGCGTCGACTTGCCGGAGCCCGAAGGGCCGATGATGACGACCGTCTCCCCTTTTTTCACATGCAGACTAATCCCTTTCAAGATCGGCACATCTCCGATATGTTTGCGTACATCTCTTATGTCTATCATGTACCTGCTCCTATCGAACGGCGTAGCGTTCAAAATATTTTTCCGTCTTTGCCTGCAGGACGGACAAAATCGTGCTGAACAATAAATAAAGAAGCGCCACTTCGCAATAGATGAGCATATGTTCGTAGGTGGCCGCCGCGATCTGTTGGGCACGCTGGAACATCTCCGTCACCGTAATGGTCGCGGCCAGCGATGTATCCTTCACGAGGCTGATGAACGAATTCGACAGCGGCGGCACCGACACCCTGGCCGCTTGCGGCAGAATAATCCGGCGCAAAATCTGGCTGCGCGTCATGCTGAGCGATTCCGCCGCTTCCCATTGTCCCTGCGGAATCGATTGGATGGCTGCTCGCAGCACTTCTGAGTTGTAGGCGCCGACGCTCAGTGAGAACCCGATCACCGCGGCCGGGAAGGCGCCGATCGTAATCCCCATGCTGGGCAGACCGTAGAAAATAATAAATAATTGCACGAGCAGCGGCGTCCCCCGAATGATCCAGACATAGAAGCGGGCGGCCCACACGAGCGGCCGGATATTCGACAAGCGGGCCAAAGCCGTCAATAAGGCAAGCGCCAGACCAAGCGCGAACGAGATCAGCGTCAGCGGAATCGCGAACAACAGCCCCGATTTAAGCAATGGCCATAACGAATCGATAAATAGCTGTATATTTTTATCCATACGCAACCACCCGGTTATTTCGAAATGTCGGCATTAAAATATTTTTGGGAAATGTTCAAATACGTGCCGTCGGCCTGCATGTCCGCCAAGGCCTTATTCACCGCGTCGACCAGTTCCGGATTGCCTTTGCGCAGCAGGATGCCGCTGCGGGACGCATTCGCATGCTCCGCGACGACCTTCACCTTGGCGTCGGGACGGTGCTTTTTGAAATCGAGGAAGGACAGGCCGTCGTTCACCGTCACATCAATGCGCTTCGATACAAGCAATTCGATCGCCTGGTTGAAGCTATCTGTCTGCACGATGTCGGCGCCGTTCTCTCTCGCCAGCCCCGTCAAGTTGGAGGTGAGCGTTTGTCCGGCTTTTTTGCCTTGAATATCCGCAAAAGCCTTCACATCCTGATTATCTTCATGCACGATCAGTACGGCTTTCGATACGCTGTACGGCTCGGAAAAGTCATATTTCTGCTTGCGATCATCGTTGATGGCCACCTGGTTCACGACGATGTCGAACCGCTTCGCGTCCAGCCCGGCGAACATCCCGTCCCACTTCGCTTCGCTGAATTCTGGCGTCACCCCTAAGCGCTTCGCGACCTCTTCCGCAATCTCGACGTCGAACCCGGTCAGCTTGCCACTGCCGTCATGGAACGTGAACGGCGGATACGCCCCCTCGGTGCCGATGCGCAGCTTCCCGCTCGCCTTGATCTCTTCCAGCAGGCCGCCCGCTTCCGCCGATGCGGCCGCTCCTTGTCCGGACCCTGTCTTCGCGCCCTCGCTCTGGCTGCCGCAAGCCGCCATCATCATGGCTGCAAGGGCAAGCAACAGGAATGTTACTGTTCTTCTCTTCATCGCGCACAACCCCCTAAAAGTGAAATATCATTCGCTGCGATCTTATGAGACCGATGATTGTTCCGATGATATCACGGTTCTTGGAGGGATACAATATTTTTTTCGTATAATTCCCATCTACTAACTATGTTTTATAATCAAATTGCCCCGTTCCGGGCTGGAGAGTCCTTAGCTCAGGCTCCAATTGCGGCGCAGTCGCCGGTTCCGCTTGCCATTTCGGGATGTCATGGCATACGATGAGGAGGACAACGGGCAGCGGGTCAATGTATAGAGCGGGAGGCATACCATTTCCATGATACGGACTTCATACGACTTTATCCTATTCTCGTGTGAGGATCATATTTCTTTTCTGACCAAAAAGGTCGATGCCAAGGATCATATCCATCACTATATTCAAGTAACCATTGGGCTTGAACATGATTTTGATATCACGTTCGACAATCAACCCTTGCACGTCTCCGGGGTGATTGTTCCATCGAATACAAGACATAAGCTGCATGGCGGCGAAGAGTGGCAATGGTATCTGCTGGTCAATCCGGAATCGCTTTTCGGCGAAATGCTGAGGCGGGCCTTTTTGCACAGGAACGACGCTTATGTTCTCGACCCGCACACGGTGAATCAATTGCGATCTATCGCTATGGGGTCCTTGCTTGCATCTGCTTGTCCCGAAGCATATATGAAGGCGTTCGCCAGAACCAAGGTTGCACTGGGACTGCATGAATCCGGCATGGAGCATACGCTGGACAATCGCATCATGGACGTTCTAAGCTGCATCGAGCAGTCGCCCTTGCATCGCTTGACCGTCAAGCGGCTCAGTGAACGCGTTTATTTATCGGAAAGCCGGTTGTCTCACCTTTTCAAGGAAGAGGTCGGCATCTCCTTATCCAGCTACATTCTTCTTCAAAAAATGGAGACCGCGTTTCACTATATTTTTAGCGGCCATACGATGACGGATGCGGCCCTGGAGGCGGGGTTCAGCAGTTCTTCTCATTTTACCCGCACGGTGCGGGACAAGCTCGGCATGGCCCCGCGCGCCATCGTGCAGAATAGCAGATATATGAAAGTCAATTCGCTCCATCTCCCTTATAGTCAAGCTAGAAAGGGTGATGAGCATGGAGCGCATTCCATATTTGCAGGTAACGAACCTAGTTGATTACAACCATCCTTCCATACGCAAGCTGGTGGAAGAACGCCAATGGGCCCAACTCTCCGACTACGACACAATTCGAGAAATCTATGAGTTCGTTCGCAACGAGATCCCATTCGGCTACAACCGGAGCGACGATATTCCCGCTTCTGAAGTGCTGCGGGACGGCCGCGGGCAATGCAATACGAAAAGCATTCTTCTTATGGCCCTCCTGCGTAAAGCCGGCATTCCCTGCCGCATTCATGGGTTCTATATCGATAAGCGCATGCAAAAAGGCGCGCTGACCGGAGTGGTTTACTTTTTCGCGCCGCAAAAGATCGTTCATGCCTGGACCGAAGTGTATTACGATAACAAGTGGCTGGCTCTTGAGGGGGTCATTATCGACGATCCGTATCTGAGTCAGGTCAAGGATAAGCTGTGCAGTTCGAATGGAGGGTATATCGGATACGGGGTAGCCGTCAAGAACCGAGAACAGATCAACCTCTGCTGGCGCGGGGACAGCACGTATATTCAGAGCTTTTCCATTACCGAAGATTTGGGATATTACGATCATCCGGATGAGTTCTTTTCCAAGTACAACAATACGAAGGGTCCTCTCAAAAGGATACTGCTGAATCTATTACGCAAGCGGGTGAACAGTCAGGTGGATTCCCTCCGCAACGGAACACGATAGCAGACCATGGCGGGCCAGCGGGTTGTCCCATCGCTGCGGTTAGAGCTGACGACGAACAAAGGCCTGCCCGGTGAATCGAATTCGATTCTTCCCCGCAGCAGGTCCTTCCCGGCGCTTCAAGTCAGGCTGGGCGATGGCCGCCGCCGATCTTCCAGCCCCCGATTTTTTGCTGCTCCTGCCACAACCGATGATACAGCCCGCCCTGCGCCAGCAGCTCGTCATGCGTACCCGTCTCTGCAATCCGCCTCTGCTCCACGACGATGATCGAATCGGCCCCGCGTATCGTCTTCAGGCGATGGGCGATGACGAGCACCGTCTTGCGATGTGTCAGCTTGGTGATGGCACGCTGCAGATGCACCTCGTTCTCCGGATCGAGCGAGGCCGTCGCTTCGTCGAGAATAATGATGGGCGCATCCTTCAGCATCGCCCCGCCCTCGCCGGCGATCGTGCCGTAGCCGAGCGGCAGCTTCATAATAAACTCGTGGCAGTGCGCCGCTTGCGCTGCTTCCACCACTTCTGCGTCCGTCGCAGCCGGCCTGCCCATCCGAATATTGTCGGCGATCGTCTCGTTGAACAGATAGGGCTGCTGCTGCACCATGCTGATGGACGCCAGCAATTCCTCGCTGCGCATATCCCTGACATCGACGCCGCCGATCTTGACGGCCCCCTCGGTGACATCCCAATAGCGCGAGATTAAGCCGGCAATCGTTGATTTGCCTGCGCCGGAAGGCCCGACGAGCGCCGTCACCTTCCCGTGCTCGGCCACGAAGTCAATGCCTCTCAGCACCTGGCGTTCCTCATAACCGAAGCGCACTTGCCGGAACGCGATATCGAACCGTTCGGGCAGGGGCAGCGCCGCCGCCAGTCCCTCGGCCTGCTCCTTTCCCTCCAGAAGCTGTTGAATGCGTCTTACGCCCTCCACATTGTTCTGCATCATATGCCCGAGCGTGGAAATCTGGCGAAGCGGAGCAGTCAGCCCGACACCAAGCAGCAGGAACAGCACCAATACGGGAAGCGGGATCATCTGCTGTCCGTACATCCAGACGCCCAGCAGCATGATGAACAGCAAGCCCGATTCCAGCAGAAGGAGGAATAACGTATATAATGGCGTCTTGCGGCGTGCGATCTGCGACCACAGGGCCGCATAGCTCTCCACCGAATGGCGGTAACGGGCGAATGAATGCACCGTCTGATTGAACGATTTAATGACCGGCATCGCATGAATGAACTCCACGATCGCCCCGTTCATCGCCTCGGACAGATCATGCATGCGCTTCATATCGGTCGAACGCTTCCCTCGCATCAGCATCATTCCCTGTACCGCATAAGCGGCCGGAATCGGAAGCAGCGCGGCAAGCGCCAGGCGCCAATCGACGATGAACAAGTATGCCGCCGTCAACAGCGGCGCCACGATTGAAGCGGTCAAGTCCGGCAGATGATGCGCGATGAAGGCCTCGATCCGCTCGACATCGTCGGCTGCTACTTTTTTGACGCGCCCGGAATGCTGCTCGCTGAAGAAGCCCAACGGCAGCTTGCCGAGCTTCTCGATCAAGCGCACGCGCAGGTCATACAGCACATGGAACGCCGCGGCATGCGCCAGCATCGTCGAAGCCGCCATCAGCGCGAACCGAAGCAGAATCGAGACGAGGGCCAGCAGAATGAACTGCCGCCCAGGAGCCCAATCGATCGACGGCTCCAACAATTGTTCCGCAATTCGGAACACAAGCACGTACGGAATGAGCCCGAATACGGCGCTCGCTGCGGAACAGATGCAGGATGTGAGCAGTTTCACGCGCTGTTTGCGGACAAGCCGCAGCAGAAAAGGCAATGGTGCCGCCGCCATGAGAAACATCCCCTTTCTCTTTTGCCACCCGAACAAAGGCTGGCTGGAAGTTACTTGCCCAGTGCCTTCATAATCTCTTCAATGCCGTCGATCTTCGCAAGCGCCATCGGCCCGGGCAAGGACGGATCGGCCAATTCATAGACCCGGTTGTTCTTCACCGCATCCATGCTGTTCCATACCTTGCTGTCCTTCAACGCCTCCTTCACGCCTCCCTGGATCGGATTTTGCCAGTTGTTAATGACGAACAAATGATCCGGGTTGAACACAGCCAAGCTTTCCAGCGAGATCTGCCCGTTAGCCGTCGCCCCCTCTACACGCTTCAAGCCCAGTCCCTTATAAAAAGGATCGAATCGCCCGTCATTCCACATGACGAACATTTCCTTGCCGCTGTACATCGTGAACAGAACCGACTCCTCACTTCGGAATGCCAGCTTCTCCTTGTATTCCACGCTTTTGCGATCGAATTCCGCCAGCACCTGCTCGGCCTTCTCCTCTTCGCCAATGACTTCCGCGATCTGCTTCAGCGTCGTCCTCCAATCATCCGCTTGCGGGAAAATGACCGTAGGCGCAATCTGCGATAATCGCTCATACTGATCCTTCATATCATCCGCCGCGATAATCAGATCCGGCTGCACCGCCAGCAGCCTCTCCAGATCTGCCTCCATCCCGAGATCGATGATATCTTTGCCCGCGATCCGCTGGCTCAGATTCGGGAAGTTCCGTTCGATCGTATCCACCCCGTGCGCGGCAACCGGATACGCATCGAGCACGGCCATATAATCGACGAACGCGATATATGGCGTCGCAATCTTCATCGGCTTCGCATCAATCACCGTCTCGCCGGATAAATGCGCCACGGTTCTTGGAAAGGAAACGGTAGAACCGCTATCCGCCGCTTCCGGCTGCTGTGGCTCCTGCGCAACCTGTTGTACTGCCTGCTCCTGGGCCGTCCCCTGTTGCGAGACGCTATTCCCGCAGCCGGCAACAACCCACATCATGGCGCAAAGTAAAACCGCAAAACGTGCTATAATCCTCATCTTTCCTCTTCCCCTTTTCTTCATCTCTATCGTTCGATAATGAGAACGATTATCAATAGAAACATCGTACTACTTCCCCCCGCCCGGCTTCCACCAGTACACGGAATGGCAATGCGGTTGTACGGATCAAATGCGATGAAAAATAACGTAAAGACGTAAAGGAAAAAGGAATTTATTGAAGAAAGGGGAATATTGACATAGATAAAAGATATGTCGAGGCAAGGCCGGATGGGGGAGAGGGACATTATCTATTTAACTGATAGGAGGTGATAGGATGCAACGCCTGCCTGTTGTTGCTTTGCTCCTTATCTCTGTCATTTTGGTGGCTAGCTGCAATCGGGCTCCGAGGATGGAAGAAGAACATGTCGCGAAGGATGAATTCATATTATCCTATCAAAATCAATTTCAGTATGTGATCGAAGAGGAGCAGCTTACCTCCCCCTTTGATCCTTACCATAGTTTTGAAGAGGCAAGCCCCTTCTTGAGGAAGGAATGGGCTTCTTTAGATATTCAATCGGCCAGGGCGACAGGGAAACAGTTTTATTTTTCATATGATGAAAAACATAATCAACTAGCCCCCATCGATAAAGAGCGATTTCATTCGTTGTCAAAAGAGAAAATGAACGAGCTGTATCGGCTTTCATTATATCTGATCATCGAAGATAACAGCGGGCAAACCTATCCTACAGAAGCGCGACTGATTGGTTCCTTTGAGTGGTCGCGCCCGTTGCCTGACACGTTGACCCACCTGCCCTATGCTTTTTTAGGAGCCTATGGCAGACTTGCCTATTTAGAAGATTACGCATCGTTTCAAGGCAATATCGAACCAACGCCTTTCTTTGAAGGAAAAGGGTTCGGTTGGCAAGGAAAATCCAGCGGACCCGTTCCCCTCTATGGAACATTCAGCATGATTCCATACCAGACTCGGGGGGCAACGATATCCAAAGAACAGTTTGTATATGTTGTACCCTTTCACATGGATAACCATTCTGCCTATCAAGTAGCCCATGAAGATGAATATATAAAGGTTTATCAGCATAGGGATACTCCGCTTGGCAATCTGTATGTGCGGTTTCCATGAAATAATGCGTTTAATAAAAAGGGGAGATTCAGAGCATCGAATGAACTCCCCTTGTCTCTGCAAAGAAGGTTGGCATGATTGTAGGTTCAACGACAGCTGAGGCTATCCTTGTAACGAAGCAGCATGCTCCAGAACAAACTCCATCCTCTCTTCAACCGGCAATTTGGGTATCACCAATTCATATTCAAGCCGTTGATACGTTTCATACATGATTTGATAGGTTGCCTGCGCCTCTTCAAATTCCTGCCCTCTCTCCCTATCGGTGTGATAGATTTCTGATAATGACAAAATCATCCCTGCATGATGTACGCTCTGTCATGTTTCCACTCCCCCATCACCCGCTTACAACTCTTTTGCAAGAGAAGTTCATCATCCTTAACATAGCCACAGCGTTCATAGATTTTAATGGCGGGATCGTTATCGCTGCCGGTTAATATCTTTATATTCTTTACCCCACAGGCCGCCGCTCCCCGCCGTTAAAGGCTTGATTCAATCCGGACAGCGCCTCCGCGTCGTCAATCGTGTTAATATGCAAATCTGTGATGGAAATATTTAGTTATTGAAACTTAATACTTTATTGTTTATAATAATTTGTTACAATATTATACATGTCGTAGTTTAATGTATGGTCTAGAGAGGTGAGTCAATTGACTAAAAAACTTAGGCAATTGAAAAATGTGTCAGTGTTCCAACCGCTTCTAAGTTAAAAAATAATTTAGAAGCGAGGAATTAATATGAAAAATCAAAAAATATTCCATAAATCTTTTCTGTTTTTATTTATCAGTAACTTTTTAGTGTTCATAGGGTTTGAAATGTTACTCCCTATATTGCCAGCCTATTTGATCAGTATGAATGCATCTACTATCCAAGTAGGTTTAGTGACCTCGTTATTTACTTTAGGTGCTGTCCTAATTAGACCTTTTGTAGGATACTATTTAATTGATAACCAACGGAAAAGCTTGGCAGTCGGAGCAACTATGGCTTTAATGCTTATTACACTTGTTTACCCTTTTCTAAATATCGTATGGCTATTTTTATTGTTAAGAATTTTTCATGGTGCAGCATGGGGTGTATCAACAACTGCAAATAGTACAATAGCCGTTGATCTAATTCCGAAAACAAGGTTAGGAGAAGGTGTGGGTTATTTCTCTATATCCACAACGGTCGGAGCTATCATTGCCCCGAGTGTAGGTCTCTTTATTTATGATACTTTTTCCTTCGAGATATTAATTTGGTCATCGGTAATACTCAGCCTACTGGCGGTCATTTCACTTCAACTTACACATTTTCCTGTTCCTGTGAAGGTTGAAAAACAACCATTTCAATTTTCTACTATGTTTTTTGAAAAAGAGGTGTGGTTCCCAGCATTACTAGCAGTAATAACAACATTTAGTTTTGGCGCCATTATTACCTTCTTAGTTCTTTTCGGAAAACAAAAAGGATTAGATCATATTTTTCTGTTCTTTCTAATCAATGCAATCGTATCAACTATATTACGTCCGTTTACTGGAAAATGGTATGACAAAAGAGGACCTTGGTCCATAATCATGATATCCGCTTTTGTAGGATTTTTATCATTGATTATTTTGTCTTATGCAACAAATGCTCTTCATCTTATTATTGCTGCGGTTTTATTCGGTGCAGGTTATGGTACGATTATGCCATCTTTACAAACATGGGCCGTTCAAAAGGTAAGAAAAGAGCAAACTGGAGCAGCCAATGCCACTTTTTTCTCCAGTTTTGACGTTGGTGTTGGAATTAGTGCATTTGTATTGGGGATTTTTGCCAAATGGATAAGCTTAGATATGATCTTTCGGGTTGTTAGTATTAGTTTTATTATTGTTGCTATTTTAGTGTATAAAGATTATTTAAAAGAAATCAATCGCTCTAAAAAGGTTTAGATTTTCGTGGGGCATTATCAGGGGGCGTTCCCATGGGGGACATGCTCATGATAATGCCTTTTTTTTATGGCTTTGTGGTAGGCCTGTGATACGCACACACGGCATTGTAGCTGAGCACGCTGCATAATCCGTTCTACGTTTGTGATTGATCGTCTGCTCCAAGGAGCAGGGCTTGCGGTGAAGGTGATGGGGCAAGCACAGGAGGAATTCAGCCAGTTCTAATAAAAACACGAGCGTAATACGATAACCAATAAAATGAACAGAACCTAAGATTGTACCTGTAGAAGTGAAGGCATGACTAGCCTTCCTGCCACAAGTCACGGTTCAGTTCATTGGCATTTCAGACAAGGCTTTGTCTAACTTGAAAATACCCAAAAATAAAGATTGTCAATCTTTCAGGAAAATGCAATAATTACTATTAATCATATGATTACAAGTTTAAACCAAATTACTTCGACCTACTTCAACGAACCCCAAAGAATGTTACATCATGCTTGGAATCTCGCCTTGAGTGGAACATCCTTGTCTGCTAAGGCGCTCCCGCGTATTCTTCATGATTCACTTCCTTCAACTTTCAAGATTGGCAGCGCTGAATTTAGTTAAAGATCCATGATCTGGTAATTATTAAAGTTAGCTTAGCTTTTTATACATATTATGTAAAAACGAAATAGAAGGAGGAGAATGCTTGGTATCTCCAATTATTGAAGCGAAGAAGTTAAGTATAAGCTTCCAGACGGATGACGGTGTCGTTCCCGTTGTCCATTCGGTTAGTTTTCATATTCATCCCGGTGAGGTATTGGGGATTGTCGGAGAGTCCGGATGCGGGAAGAGTCTAACGTCCTTATCGATTATGGGACTTATCCCTGCAATGACTGGAAAAGTGAGCGGAGATGTTCATTTTAAAGGAGAAAAACTCCCCCTATTATCGGAAGCGAAGATGCGGAAAATCCGCGGTAATCAAATCGCGATGATCTTCCAGGAACCAATGACCAGCCTGAACCCTTTATTTACAATCGGAGAGCAATTAACCGAATCGCTGAGAATTCATAACAAAGCAGATAAAAAACGAGCTAAGGCGCGAGCGATAGAAATGATGAAGCAGGTAGGACTCGGCAGAGCCGAAGCCTTAATCAATGAATATCCGCATCAGCTCTCCGGCGGTATGAGGCAGAGAGTCATGATCGCTATGGCCATGATGTGTGAGCCTGAACTGCTTATCGCAGATGAACCGACTACCGCGTTGGATGTGACGATTCAAGCCCAAATCCTCGAGCTGATGAAGAAACTAAATCAAGAAACAAAGACGGCGATTATGATGATTACGCATGATTTAGGCGTTGTGGCGGAAATGTGCCAGCGAATGATCGTAATGTATGCCGGCAAGATTGTGGAAGAAGGCGATGTCCGAACGATTTTTCAACACCCCAAGCATCCGTACACCATCGGACTAATCCAATCTGTTCCAGACATGCGAGTGAAAAAGGAAAGACTTTATTCGATCCCGGGTCAGGTTCCAAAGCCGGGATCTCACAGACAAGGCTGTTCCTTTGCGCCGCGCTGCACACATGCATCGGAACGATGCGGGAGTGAAGAACCCTCATTACAGAGCTTCGACAATGGACAAAAGGTGAGTTGTTGGTTATACGAAGACGGGAAAGGAGCAGACAGCCATGACTCAGCCATTAGTTCAGGTTGAACACTTGAAAATGCATTTTCCGATAAAAGGAGGCCCTCTGGGGAAAACAGTAGGCGCGGTGAAAGCCGTGGATGGTATATCCTTTCACATCAACAAGGGGGAAACTCTCGGGCTTGTCGGAGAGAGCGGCTGCGGGAAGTCCACAACGGGGAGAATGCTGCTCAGACTTCTTGAACCGAGCGAAGGAAGCATTTATTTCGAAGGACAGGATATTACGAAGCTGTCCGGCAATGAACTTAGGAAGATGCGCAGGAACATGCAAATGGTCTTTCAGGATCCCTTTGCCTCCTTAAACCCTCGTCATACGATTGGCAAAATCCTTGAGGAACCGCTTATTGTGCATGGCGTAAGGGACAGGTCGGAACGTAAACGAAAAGTAAGAGAGTTATTGGAAGTGGTTGGCCTAAACAGCTACCACGCGTCCCGTTACCCCCACCAGTTCAGCGGCGGACAACGGCAGCGAATCGGCATAGCAAGGGCGCTTGCTATCCACCCGAAGCTTATTATCGCCGATGAGCCTGTATCCGCTCTGGACGTATCGATCCAGTCGCAAGTACTGAATCTTCTTCAGGATCTGCAGCAAGAATATGAGCTCACCTATCTGTTCATCGCGCATGACTTAGGCGTTGTTCGCCATATCAGCGATCGGGTAGGCGTGATGTACTTGGGTCAGCTGGTAGAAATATCGGATACGGAAAATTTATACGATAAGCCGCTTCATCCCTATACACAAGCGTTATTATCAGCCGTTCCCATTGCGGATGTTACTTGCCGGAGGGACAGAATTATTCTGGAGGGTGATGTGCCAAGTCCGGTTAACCCGCCAACGGGATGTCCATTTCATACCCGATGTCCGAAGGCATTTGAACCGTGTTCAGCTGCCCGCCCGCAGCTAAGTGCAAGTGAACCAGGTCATTACGTGGCTTGTCACTTATACGAACAAGTCCGCGTAGACATAAATTAAAAACGATTACACTAATGGGGGGGGATATTATGAAGAAATTTGGTTGGCTAATAGTAACTTGTATGCTGATCCTGTCTGTTGTGCTCGCTGGATGCAACAACGGGACACAAAGTAATGGCAATGAGTCGGAAAGCGGCGGAACACTTATCTATGGAAGAGGAGCAGATTCCACGGCGCTTGATCCGGCCATCACCACAGAAGGTGAAACATTTATTGTTACCCAGCAAATTTATGAAACACTTGTAAAGTATAAAACAGAAAATACGGAGATCGAACCCGGCCTTGCTGAAAAGTGGGAAGTTACTGAGGATGGCTTGACGTATACGTTTCACCTGCGGAAAGGCGTAAAATTTCACGATGGAACAGACTTCAACGCGGAAGCTGTCGTAACCAACTTCCAACGTTGGGCCCAAAGTAAGGACGAGGCAAAATTCGCCTACTATTCTTCCATGTTTGGCGGATTTGAAGGAGATCCCGGTCATGTCATTAAAGAGGTACAAGCGGAAGACGAGCATACCGTTGTGTTCACATTGAATCGTCCGCAAGCCCCATTTTTGAAAAACTTAGCCATGAGCATGTTTGCGATTGCCAGCCCTAATGCCCTACAGGAATATGGGGATGATTTCACGAAAAACCCGGTTGGAACAGGTCCGTTCAAATTCAAATCATGGAAAGCAAATGACACGATCGAGTTGGTTAAGAATGAAGATTACTGGCAAGCCGGCCTTCCTAAGTTGGACGGCGTAAAGTTCAAAGTCATTGCTGATAACTCAGCCCGGCTTAATGCCTTGATGAAAGGCGAGCTTGATTTGATGGATGGCCTAAACCCTAGTGATCTGGGTCAAGTAAAAGGAAACAGTAAATTACAAATATTTGAAAGACCGTCGATGAACGTAGGCTACTTTGGTTTTAATACAGAAATGGCCCCTTTTGATAAAAAAGAAGTCCGTCAGGCAATCAGCCATCTCATTAACAAAGAAGCTTTGATTACTAACTTTTACGAAGGAACAGCAGAACCTGCCAAAAACCCGATGCCGCCATCTGTCAGCGGTTATAATGACGGCATCGTCGACTATGAATATAGCGTGGAGAAAGCAAAAGCATTATTAAAAGCGGCCGGATTGGAAAACGGCTTTGAAATGGACCTGTGGGCAATGCCAGTTGCGAGACCTTATATGCCAGATGGCCAAAAAGTAGCCGTAGCGATTCAAGCATCTCTGAAGGAAGTCAACATTAAAGCAAATATCGTAACGTTTGACTGGGGGACTTACTTAGAGAAGGTTCAAGCTGGAGAAGCTCCTACATTTATGCTTGGCTGGACCGGGGATAATGGAGATGCTGATAACTTCATATACACATTATTGGATAAAGACAATATCGGATCGAACAACTACTCGCGTTACAGCAATGACGAATTGCATGATATCCTGATCGAAGCGCAATCCAACCCGGATGAAGACAAACGTAATGAGCTGTACAAAAAAGCGCAGGAAATTATCCATGAGGAAGCGCCTTGGGTTCCTCTGGCTCACTCTAAACCTCAGCTTGCAGGGATTAAAGAAATTCAAGGATTTTTCCCGCATCCAACGGGATCTCAAGCCTTTACTAACGTATCGATCAAATAATCGGCAATGAGGGATGCCCGGATTGGGCGCATTCTGATCATAGCATGGACAATGAGGAGTATGGCGGGATCATGCTCCTCCCTTTTTACAAGCAGCTTGAAAAAGAGGTGAACAGATTTGTTATCATTCACAATGAAACGGCTGGGAGCCTTAATTCCGGTGCTTCTCGGAATGGCGTTTATCGTGTTCATGATGATTCGAGCCATTCCAGGCAACCCGGCACAGCTGATTCTCGGCCAGCAGGCGACAAAGGATGCTGTAGCGGCACTTACCAAGGAATTAGGATTAGATCAGCCATGGTACATCCAATTTTTCGATTATTTAGGCGGATTATTTACAGGAAATTTGGGTGTTTCTTTAAAAACGAGAACTCCGGTCGCAGAGGAAATTTGGCCCTATCTAGCAGCAACGATTGAACTTGCCATCATTGCTATGATTATTGCGATTATTATCGGCGTAAATGCCGGGATTATTTCAGCTTGGTTCCAAAATTCATGGTTCGATTATATTGCCATGATTATCGCGCTTATCGGCGTATCGATGCCTATTTTCTGGCTTGGCTTGATGGAACAATACATCGTCGCGCTGAAGTGGGATCTATTGCCGACGACCGGGCGTGACAATATACGGGATCCCGTCGAGGCGATCACGAATTTATATTTAATTGATTCGTTGTTACATCGAAGATTTGATCAATTTATCGAGGTGATCCGTCACTTAATCTTGCCTGGTATTGCATTAGCCACGATTCCAATGGCGATTATCGCCCGCATGACAAGATCCTCCATGCTTGAGGTGATGCGCTCCGATTTTATCCGCACCGTCCGTGCAAAAGGGATGAGAATGTTCTGGGTTGTGTATAAGCATTCCTTGAAAAACGCGTTAATCCCCGTTGTGACGGTCATCGGTCTGCAGACTGGCATGCTGTTCGGAGGGGCAATCTTAACGGAGACCATATTCGGATGGCCGGGAATTGGCACCTATATTTACAATGCGATTAATTACCGCGATTACCCGGTAATTCAGTCTGGAATTCTAGTCATTGCGTTCATCTTTATTATGATTAATCTGCTCGTCGATTTGTTGTATGCAGCCATCGATCCGAGAATTAAGTATAAATAGGAGGGAAATGTCATGGCACAACTCGTCAGCAATCCCCCGCCGATCGCGGCTCCGCCTGTGAACGAAGAACCCTCCATCTCGCCATGGAAGGATGGGTGGAGAAGTTTTCGGAGAAATAAAGTCGCCCTTGCCGGATTGGGCATCGTCATCTTTTTTCTTTTCTTGGCTATTTTTGCGGATTTACTGGCCCCCTATTCCTATGATTCTCAAAAATTGCCGGACAAGCATTTGGCTCCATCGTCAGAGCACTGGTTCGGCACGGACGAATACGGACGGGATATACTGAGCAGGATTATTTATGGCGCCCGGCTGTCTTTATGGGTGGGCTTCATCTCTGTGGCGGGGTCCATCATTGTGGGCTCGGTTCTCGGCTTGATAGCAGGATATTACGGAAGATGGCTGGATATGATTATCTCTAGACTCTTCGAGATATTGCTGGCTTTCCCAAGTATTTTACTAGCGATTGCTATTGTGGCGACATTAGGACCATCCTTACGCAATGCATTGATTGCTATTGCCATTATCAATGTGCCGACCTTTGGCCGGTTAGTCCGTTCCCGAGTGCTGGCTATCAAGGAAGAGGAATATATTGCGGCTGCGAAAGCCATTGGAATGAAAGACGGCAGAGTCATCTTTCATCACATTCTTCCGAACAGTCTGGCCCCTATCATTGTGCAGGGCACGCTGGCCATTGCGACGGCTATCATTGAATGTGCGGCATTGGGATTTCTAGGATTGGGCGCGCAGGCTCCAGCATCCGAGTGGGGGACCATGCTGGCTGAATCCCGCAACTACATTCTTCAAGCCCCATGGACCGTATTATTCCCGGGGTTGTCCATCATGTTGACTGTCCTTGGGTTTAATTTAATGGGAGACGGACTGCGGGATGCGCTTGATCCGAAAATGAAAAGCTAATTGCTACAGAACCAAGACAGCCTAACAGCGAGTCAGCCAAAACAAGGCTGGCTTTTGAACTTTTTTGTTCATGTTTTCATATTATTTCCGCCAAAAAGTTGAACAGTCTGCCTTATCCAACATATTAAACTCAATCATTTTCTGAAGTAATGAGTAATCAACCGGACCATCCCACGGGATACGTACCAACTGCTTGGTGTGATCATAGCCCGCCTGCACAATTTCATCAGAAAAATGATTAATCCCTGCCCTTTCAGGGGCAACAGCCAAATGATGTTTGGCTACGCTAAAGCCAATAATAAATGTGCCGTGATCGGTAAACATAGGCTGATTCCACGCAATTTTTGGCATTAAATTTGGAAATTGCTTAGTTACCCAAGCCAAAACCTCTTCCGTCCGGGCCCGATGCTGCGGGTTATCAATATGCGCTAAGTATTCTGCAAAAACTTCCATGTTGCTCCCTCCTAAAAATGATGTCGTTCAGAGAAGTTCCTCAACCTCAATCGTCGTTAAAACTCATCGCAGGATCGCTAAGACACGTTCTTACACAATATCTATTTCCAACCATGTATTTTTTAGTCGAGTTAGCGTCAGGACTGCTTATGAGGTTGAGCGCCAAGTTCCATGGCCCCGCCCGGGAAGCACCAGCATCCATTATCCGATCTTTGGAGCATCAGCACTTGCTGCGACGCGTTATACAATATAATGCTTGCCGCATAACAACAATGGGTCATGGGCGATAACGAGGCCAAATCCGTTCTGCTGCTCCAGATCATATCCTCATTCCCTATCGTCATCCTGCTCAAAATGGCGCACGCGCATGTTGAAATCGAACGAATTGCCCCAGCGGAACAGCGTTCGCGATCTGCCTCCGCATAAATATTCCCACTCGTCCTCCGTGCCCCTTCACTTCCTCGTGCGCCCCGTTATTCATCAATCGCTATCCGGCTGCGGTTCCACGAGCAGGAATCCTATTTTCTGGTCACAAGAAGCGCCCATTCGTTAGGACATAAGGCCTGATTCCCCCTAGCATAACATGACCGCGACCCGAACAGACAAGCGCTTCCCCACAGCAAAAAGACCGGGCCCACCCTTGAACCGCCCGGTCTCTTAAGAGCGGCGCACCGCCCTCCTAACTTATTCTCTTGCTGCGCTGATACCACGTCCATATCTCTTGCACATCCTGTTCATCCAGGCAGGCAACCGAGAAATCATTGCCGTTCAGCAGATGAGCCTTAAGCGACATCAGACGCTTGGTCTCCTGAAAATACGTCCGCCCCATCTGCAAGGCGACAATTTGCGGGCGCAGCACATAGCAGGTCTTGCGCGCAATGATCCGGTTCCGCACAATGAACTGCCGATCCCGCAGCCCGACTCCGGCGTCGCGGAAGCCCAGCCAGCCGGTGAGCAGCAGCGGAGGCAGCAGCGCCAGCACCCAATAGGCGTAGGCTCCCAGGAACCAGTATGCGCCAATGAAGGCAAGCGCGAGGAACAGCAGGCGGAAGCGGATATAATACCACCAGGCCCGCCGTGGCGCGCCATGCTGCACCGAGCCGAGCACGAAGCCCGGCAGGCAGCGCGACAGCAGCTCCGGGATGTCGCCGACCGGGACGTACGGATGCAGCATCAGCGATTCCTTCATGTCCGACGAGACGACGCGAACCTCGATCTCGGCATAGCCCAGCGCCTGCCGGAGCAGGCCCTCCTTCACGACGATCGCCTGGACGCGTTCCGGCTTGATGGCACTCATTTTTTTCTCGAACAGCCCGTATGTGACGACGATGCTTCCGTCCCGCTCCTCTGCCGTGAACCCGTAATATTTGATAATATAGAGCAGGGAGGACAGAAGCCAGGCGCCAAGCAGCGCCCCGGCGCCCATCAGCATAAGCGATACCGGTCCGGATACGCTCGATTCGATGGCATGCAGCAGTTGATCCGAGATTCGCTTCGGTACAAGCAGCTTCACAATATCATCGGCGAACGAGAGCAGCCCGGCGAAGAACGCCAGCACCAGCCCGGGATTCATCGTGCTGAGCGCCCCGACGAACAGTTGAGCTGCCGATATGCGGACGAGGGGAAGGGGCCTTGCGGGAGCCGCCTCCGTCCGATACCCGGCGCCGCTGCCGTCCGCCGCAGCTTCCTCCGGCAACTCGCGCCCTTGGCTGCGCTTCATAAGCAGACTGCGCAGCTCCTCCGCCCTCTCCTCCGACAGCGCAGGGAGGACGCCGTCCGACTCGCCGCTTCCGCCCGGCGCCTCGATCTTCAACTGCGCCATGCCGAAGAGGCGCTGCAGCAAGGGCTGCTCCACCTGCACCGAATGAATCCGGCTGTAATAGATCGTCTTCTCATCGCGGAAGAACAGCCCTTGACGGATGAGAAGCTTGTCCGCTTCCACCTGATATCTGAATCGGCGCCACTTGATGATGTCCGCCGCGAGGAACAGCAGCAAGGCGGCCCCTCCAATGACAAGATAACGCTCCGGATGCTGAGTTCCTTTGAAGAACAGGATCAGCAGCAGCGGCCATAAATTCCTCAGCGTCTGAACCAACGAGAACACAATGAACAGCGGATGAAGGCGATACTCCTGCTCCTTATTCATCGTCTTCCACCCTGGCGAGAACAGCGATACGCTGCTTCAGCACTTCGGCATCGGCCGCTTTCAACCCCTGGATCTCATGGGTCGTGGCCGCGGTCACGATCGAGATCTGGGCCAGCCCGAATTTCCGCAGCACCGGGCCGCTTGCCTTCTCGACATGCTGCACGCGGGTCATCGGCACGAGCACATATTTGCGGAAAAAGATCCCCGAATGAATCTCCACTTCCTCTTCACGCACATCATAGCTAAAATAACGGTAAGTCAACACGGGCGAGAGGAAAATATACCATACGCCCGTCGCCAAAAACAGAACGAATGCAACCCAGCCCGGATACTTCACCCACCCCTGACTATGAGCCACGATGGCATACGCGACGACCATCGCGAAGAGAACAAGATGGGCCACGCATGCGCGAATGCGGGCCACCTTCATGAAGTCCGGATGGAGCCGTCTGGTCGATGCTTCGTTCATAATCCTCCTCCTTGTCCCAACCTGTCATCTATCATCGGAGCTGCCCGGCAATCGACAGCATCTGTTCCTTCGTCATGGAGTCCATCTCCGGCATTAAGGTGTACTGCAGGCCATCCTCATTCCACCAGATCGTATGGAGGGAGTCGTCGTATAGCCCCGTCTGCCCGCGAACCTCGACCTTCTCCATCCCGTACTCCGCTTCCATGCCCGATCCTTCCGGGGGTGCCGTGGAGACACCGAGCGTCAGATACGGCTTATCGTCCTTCCAATAATTCAAGGAGAACTCAGACCGATTGAAGTCTTCTTGTAAGTCATACATATTGATTTCCATCAGCTTCACGCCGTCCGCCCGACACTGCAGGATATTGCTGCCAAGCGCCGCCTCCGCCTCCGCGAGCGTTACATTCCTCGTCTCCATCGACGGATCCAGATCGAGTACGGGGATGCCTTCCGGGATATCCAGCTTGAACGTATCCTCGTCGAAGTTCGGAGACATATCCAGCTTCGTATAAATTGACTCTGAACGAACCGGTCCGCTTTCGAACACAGTTTTCAGCATCATCCACGTCTTCGGATCAATCCATAGCTCCATCCGCTGGAAAAGATCATCCTTCTTTCGCGCGATAGCCTTGAAATGAATCGTGTTCCACTTGCCGACCTTCTCCTCGCCCACCGTCTCGAAATCATGCGTGGCTTGCAGCTTCTCCAGCATCTGCTTCATCTGCTCGCGCTGCGTCAGCGGCGGGCTGTCCCCCCGCACCGACATGCGGAAGGCCTCGCCCCCCGTCTGATCCCATACGATGAACTGACGCCCGTCGTTCACCGTAACCGTGCTATCCTTCACCGATGTCACCTCGAGGCGCATCCGATCGCTCTCGCCATCAAGCCATTCCTTCATCAGGTAGCTGTCTTTTACCTTCCCGTTCTCATAGGTGATGCTCAGGCTCTCCCCATAATAAGAGAACGATTCCTTCCCGCTCTCCAGCACCTTGTCCACAATCTGCTCCCCCGACAGGTTGAACCCCAGATTGTTCTGACACCCGCTTATCAGGAAGCTGGTAACGAGCAATATGCATAATCCGATGCGAATTATCATCAACACGGAACCTCCTCATTATCGGAACCGGCAGGCTACAAGCGTGCCGAACGAGGCCTCTGACCATATCCGAATGTCCCCGTCATGCTTCTCTACGATCATCTTCGCAATGCTCAGGCCCAACCCCGAGCTGCCGGCATGCGCCTTCGTCCGCGACGAATCCGGCTGATAGAAAGGAGTGAACAGCCGTTCCAACTGATCGGCCGGAATGGCCGCCCCTTGATTCTGCACGAGCAGAATCAGGCGCTCCCCTCGCCATGCCTGCACCTCGTCCATGATCGTCGGGAAGATCCAGTCCGGCAGCGGCTGAGACGCCGAATAGGCTCCAAGCCAGATCGAGCGTCCGCTACCCGTATAGCGGATGGCATTGCTCATCAGATTATCGACCAGCCGGATCATTTGCTGGGCGTTCATATAGCAAGAGCCCGAGACCGCGGAGTCGACCGCAAGCCGGATGCGGCGCTGAGCGCACAGTCCGTCATATCCGGAGAAGAGCATCTCGAACAGCTCATCCCCGTCGACCTCGAACCGCTCTTCCAGCTTCTCTGACGATTTCAGCGCCGTATACATCGTCAGATTGTCCAGCATGCGACGCATATGCGCAATCTTGTCGAAGAGAACGGCATAATAGTCGCTTTTCTCCTCCTCCGACAGATCCCCTTCCTGCTGCAAGGCCTCGGCATAGGCACGAAGCGAGGTCAGCGGCGTCTTCAAATCATGCGACAGCGCGGCCACCATATACTCTCGCTCCCGCTGTTCTGCCGCAAGATGCTCGCGGGCGCACTCAATCTGGGCGCGCATCTCATGGAATCGGCCGATAAGCTCTCCCACCTCATCCTTCGCTCGATGAACCGGATTCGGCGCGGCCTCGCCGTTCGCGAAGGCGGCCATCTGTCTCATGAGCCCCTGCATCGGACGAATCAGCTTGCGGTGGATAGCGAAGATCGCCGCCGCGTACAGCAGGAGGAAGAACAGCACCCAGCCGCCGGCCACGATTAGCGTCCGGTTCTGGAATGCCTCCAGCCATTGATCGCGGACCATCGTAATCTCATAGAAGCCGGCCAGCTTCTCCTGATCGAATACCGGTTTTTTGAGCGTGTAGGCCCGGTGGGATTTGCGCATCTCGTACAAATGCTCATACAGCACCGCAGGCCGAACCCGGTACAGCTTCGGGGTCAGACTGTCGGCCATCGACGAAAATACGGTGACGCCGTCTACCCGGTAGAGCGTAATCTTGAGCGAGTCGCTCGCCTCCCGCTGCAGCGCGGCGAACCGTTCGTCCGGCTGCACCCGGTACAGCGACACATCCTGCAGCAGCGGCTCGATCTCGGCCAGGCGGCCGGTCATTTCGATATATTCCTTCAGCTCTTGGCGTTCATCATACGTATGGATGGACTGATAGAACACATATCCAGCCAAGACCGGAAGCAGCATGACGACGAGGAAGCACAGCATAAGCCAATGCTTGATCTTCATGGCATGAATTCACCGATGAAGCGGTATCCGGTTCCCCAGACCGTCTGGATATACCGCGGTTCGCGAATATCCTCGCCCAGCTTGGTACGGAGGCTCTTGACGTGAACCGATACCGTGTTGTTGCCCTCGATATTGACCTGATGCCATACCTGCTCGTACAATTCCTTCTTGGAAAAGGCGCGCTGCGGATGCTGAGCCAGCAGCTGCAGCAACGCCCATTCCTTCGCCGTCAGCGGAATCGGCTCCTCTTCCAGCGTGACGAGCTGGCGATCCTCGTCGATGATGAGACCGCCCTCATACTTTTTGAGACGGGGCAGCTCCTCTTCATTCGAGTAGCGGCGGAACCGCCGCAGATGCGAGCTGATGCGGGCCGATAGCTCGGACAAGCTGAACGGCTTCGTAATATAATCATCCGCTCCCAGCTCCAATCCCCGCACCTTGCTCTCGTCCTCCTGACGGGCGCTAATGATGAGCAGCGGCACATTGCTGCTGAGGCGGATATTGCGGCACAGCGTATAGCCGTCCATCTCTGGCAGCATCAGATCGACCAGGATCAGATCGAACGAGCCGGTATGGTAATCCTCCCAGCCTTCCGCTCCGGTGGAGGACCACGTTACTTTATAGCCTTGTCTGCGCAAATGATCCTGAACAATGCGCGCAATCTCTCTATCATCTTCAACAAGCAGCACGTGCCCTGACATATCCATCTCTCCTTGCCTTCTTGCTTTATCTTAAGTATAGCGCTCTGGCATGAACGTCCCTCTCATTTTAAAACATTCTTTATAATCATACCGCAAACGCTCTCCGTATTGGATGCGCAAGCTTGGATTTCATTCCTGATCCGCCAACTTCCGCAGCAGGACGTATCCGCCGGAACGCCAATGGCCGCCCGGACTCTTCGCCGGGCGGCCATTGCGCGCTGAAGATATATTATTCAACTTAACATGAAAACCGCTTAAATATCTTTCAAGTAGGTCTCGGTTCGGTATTGTTCGTCTAATGTCAAGAAAGAAAGACCTTCAAAAATCAATGCTTTGGTCTGTTTGCCCGTGACATCATCCCATACCGAACGGGCCCACAAATTATCTTTGAACGCAACCTCGTTGCTTTCATCTCCTCTGTAAAATAAATCATGCAGCGGAACCTTTAACGTCCGGACTGCTCCCGGAGCATCGTTGGATAAAATGTAAGAGAATTCGACATCTCCCGTAAAGTAGCTTTGGCTCTTTATTTTATAAGTAGCGGGGGATGAATACACATGGGAAATCAACGTCCCCTTCGACATTGGCGGCAATTTTGCCGATGCGGAGGAGTTGGTGGAGAAAGTTACCGTCTTGGCATCGGACGTCCCGCTTTGATTTGAATTCGTATATTCATACGACAGTTCACCGCCAACCTCTGCTTCATTCCCGAAAAAGCTTGTTTTTACTTTGAAAGTAGCTTTAGCGCCGGCTTTATGGCTATGAGTAATCGATTTCGTCAGCGTGGAAGCGTTGGACACGGTATGCGTAAAATTATGCGATACCGTCAGTTCTTTGTCAGAGCTAGGATTAAAGGCATCATGCTGTAATGTTTGGACCAATTTCTCCGGCCCTCTTTGCACCAGATCCAATTCAACCTTAAAGTCCGGAACAATGCCTTGTTCTTCCACATTGATTAGTTTCACGTCAAGCACATCTACTCTGACGCTCGGATGCAGCCCGTTATGAATCCAGCGGACATAATTAGGAATTACTTTTCTTGCCGATTGTTCGATATTCACAACCTGCACCGCCTGGTAGTTGGACGATCGGATTTGGTTATTTACGTTCACCGCATCCGCATTCGCGCTGGCAATGTTTGCTGCCGGCAGTAGAAAGGAAACACTTAACATCATCATTGCGGTTAGAAGTTTTATTTTGGCTTTCATCAAATCATCTCCCAATGTTGAATTTACTATTGTAATAACTGCTTACCTATGCCCCCAGGCAATGATGAATTTCCTGCTCCTCTCCATTATTCATATTTTTACCTGTGAACATAATTTCACGATAACATGAATTTACTTCCAATATGAAATAAGGATTGTTATATTATGTTTCGATACTATGGCCGCCAGCATGGAGACAAATGTAACTGCCGAACCCGCTCCGCGATGATACACTGCTTGTACGTACAACCGGACAAGAGGAAAGGAGGTTCACATGCTTAATCGCAAGGACTATACTCCCCTGTATGTACAGCTACAGCGGATCATTAGACAAGATATTATTCGCGGGAAGTATAAGGAGGGGGACATGATTCCTTCCGAGGCGCAAATGATGAAGCTGTACGGCGTCACAAGGACGACTATCCGCAAGGCGATATCAGATCTGGTCAATGAAGGCCTGTTAATGCAGATACAAGGAAAAGGCAACTTCGTATGCCTCAGGGAAGTGAAGCATAATATTTGGAACTTCAGCGGCTTTACCGATTATGTGACGAAGAAGAATGAAACTCCCGTCTCCAGAGTAATGGAGCAGCGCATCATAACGCAGGATGGACGCGAATGGATGAAGCTGGTTCGCGTAAGAGGGATCAAGAATAAGCTGGCCACCTTGTGGCTAACGATAGATACATCCTTGGTTCCGCTATCCGTTTTCCCGGGCATTGATCAGTATGATTTCTCGCAGCAATCGCTCTATAGCATCATGAAGCAGCAATACAAGACGGTTCCCAAGCATGCGCTCCTCCAGATCGAACCGATAATGGGAGACAAGAGCACGAAAGAACTGCTGGCATACGAAGAGGACATCCCGTTGCTGCAGGCAAATGGAACCGTTATCAGCGAAGACGAGGCCGAGATCGAACAGGTTCAGGTCATCTATGGGCCTCATATGAACTTTAAGATTGTCACCAGCATTTGAATGCGGACGGACAGACTTTTTCGCTGCTCTCTTTCCCGTGCGAAGGACAAGCATAGTTTCCTGTTCGCCCCGGCTTGTACGTACAACCGGATAAGATACAGATGTGAATACGGTGAGGTGGAGATCATAATGATCAAGCAAAAAATAACCGGCGCTCTCTACGGAATGGCCATCGGCGATGCGATGGGCATGCCCCCGGAGCTATGGGCAAGAAGCAAGGTCAAGGAGTACTTCGGCCAAATTACCGAGTTTCTCGACGGGCCGCAGGAGAACGAAGTAGCCTGCAATTTTACGAAAGGGCAGTATACGGATGATACGGCGCAGGCGTTGTTGATTTTGGATGCGCTCATTGAAAATCATTTTGTTCCGGATACCTCCATAATTGCCCGGCATCTGTTGGCTTGGGCCGATCGAATCGGCGCCTTCGACAACAATATTCTCGGGCCGAGCTCCAAGGCGGCCTTAGGGGCGATCAAGGAGGGGCAGGATCCCGAGCCCTTCACATCCAGGGCAGAGACGAACGGCGCGGCCATGCGCATCGCTCCGATTGGATGCCTGTTCAGCCGGGATCGGAAGGCGGAATTGGCCCAATATGTCTATGACATCAGCAAAGTGACGCATACGACCGATGTCGCCGTTAGCGGCGCAGCGATGGTTGCCGCGGCCGTCAGCTCCGCGCTGGAGGATCAGGATTGGGATACGATGATGCAGGATGCGCTGGAAGCTTACGATATCGCGCGGCACCTCGGAGCCGCCACCTATAGCGCATCGTTGGCCGAGCGTCTGAAGCTGGCGCTTCAATATGCGAAGCAATACGAGCACGACGAAGAGCAGTTCTCCCAAAAAATATACGACGTGATCGGCAGCGGTGTCTTGACGAGCGAGTCGGTGCCTGCGGCGCTGGCGATTGCCTACTACGCCAAGGACCCTCATCGCTGCAGCCTGTTATGCGCGAATCTGGGCGGGGATACCGATACAATCGGGGCGATGGCGACCGCCATTTGCGGAGCCAAGGTTGGAATCGATGCGATCGATCCGCTGTGGCTTCAACGAATCGACGAGAGCAATGCCGTCGATTTCCATCATTACGCGAATCAGCTTCTTTCCCATAGAGACATGAACTGAAGAAAGTACGCACATCTAATGCTAATCGAATAACCGCATACAATGGGAGGAATTGTAATGAACACCCCGGAATCTTCGGTCTTTGTACCCGCTGAGGACAGAAAAGGAACCCCCAAGGAATTGTTTTTCATTTGGTTTGCCGGCAATATCGGAATTTTGGGCGTCGTCTATGGCGCGATGATTGTCGGATTTCAATTAAGCTTCCTGCAATCCTTGCTGGCGGCGGCCGTAGGGGCGCTCTCTTTCGCCTTGGTAGGCTATTTAAGCTTGGCCGGAAGAGATGCGGGCACGACGACTTTCGTGCTGTCCAGAGCCGCCTTCGGCTTCAAAGGAAACTATATTCCTACATTTATGGGCTGGATCAACCTGGTCGGCTGGCTCGCGGTCGGCGTCGTAACCGGAACATTGACGCTATTGGCGCTGTTTAGTGTGTTCGGCATCGGCTCCAATCCATTTTTAACCCTAATCTCTCTGCTTATCTTCGCCGCTCTCATCATCGGGTCCAGTATGTTCGGCCAAGAAGCGCTCGTCAAAATCCAGACCTTTTTTACCTATGTCTTTGGCGGATTGACGCTTCTCGTCCTGCTGATCCTGATTCCAAAAACGAATTGGCCGGAATTGATGAATATGAGCAACGGCAACTGGGTAACGAACTTCCTGCCTGCCGTATCGATCATTATGGCCGGCACCGGAATCAGCTGGTCGATCGCTTCCGCCGACTATAGCTGCTATCAGAAGCCGGATCAATCATCGCGCTCCATCGTCACCCGCGTCACATTCGGGGCGTTCATTCCGTTGTTCGTCATCATGAGCGTCGGCGTGCTGATGAGCACTTCGGTGCCGGACTTGGCTGTCTCGGCCAACCCGATCGAGGTCATTAGTCAGGCACTGCCGCGCTGGATGACGGTACTTTACTTTGTAACTGCTCTGGGCGGCTTGATTCCGCAATGCATTATCGGTCTGAAGTCGGCGCGGGTCAACCTGGAAACGTTGAATATTCATGTGAAAGATTCCACATCGCTCATCATTCACTCGCTGTTTCTGATTTTGATTCCGATCTACACGCTGTTCGTATCCGAGGACTTCATGGGCAACTTCCAGACGTTCCTGGGCTTGCTCGGCATCGGCATGGCGGCTTGGGCGGCTATCTTCCTCATCGACTATGTCAAAATCAGAAAGACGGCAGGGTACGAACCGCGTCTGCTCACGGATCCGGGCTACAACAAGGTCAATTATCGAGGTGTATCCAGTTGGCTGGCCGGCGTTCTCGTCGGGTTCCTGTTTACGAATTCGCCGTTTTTCGACGGTCCTTTTGCCAAAGGCATGTTCCAGGACAACAGTCTGGGCGTACTCTTGGCCTTCGCCGTAAGCGCGATTGTCTATTACGGTCTGCTGACCGTTACCGCCCGGAAATAGGAGGGAATTGAAATGGCCGATCTCATAAATCGACTGAAGAATACGCGCAGCGATGCGAAAGTGCTCGTGCTCGGCGCCGCCGTTATCGATGTGATTATCCAACTGGATTCGCTGCCCCGAACCGGAGACGATGTCTCGGCCGAGCATCGGGAGACCCTTGTCGGCGGGTGCGCCTACAATGTAGCCCATATTTTGAAGCAATTGCAGGTCGATCACGATCTCTTCGTCCCTGTAGGCGCTGGCGCCTATGCGGATATCATCAGGAAGCAGCTGCACGCCGACGGCTACCCGCTGCTGATCGAAGAGGATAGCGGCGATAACGGCTGGAATCTGTCGATTGTCGAGCAGGACGGAGAACGAACATTCATTACGATTTCCGGAATCGAAACGAAATGGAAGCCGGCTTGGTTCGAACAGCGCCGCGTGGAGCAATATGATTATATCTATTTGAGCGGCTACGAACTGGAGGGGCCTTCCGGCCAAGTCATCCTGGACGCGTTAGCCGCCAGGAAGTCATCCTGCCGGATCATTTTCGACCCGAGCCCAAGAGTTACGTTTGTGGATCAGGAGACGCTGCGGCGCGTACTGGGCATGAATACGATCATGCATTTGAATCGTGCGGAGCTGAGCGGATTAACGGGCAAGCAGGAGCTGAATGACGCCGTTCAGGAGGCGCACCGGCAGACCGGTCAGCCCGTCGTGGTGACGCTAGGCCAGGACGGCACGCTGCTGTTCACTTCGGAGGAAAGCGAAATATTGCCGAGCCAAAAAGTAACCGTCGTCGACACGATTGGAGCCGGCGATTCGCATACGGGCGCCTTCATCGCTGGCCTTGCCAGCGGCTTGCCGCTGCGGGAGGCTTGTCTGCTCGGCAACGACATCGCGGGGCAGGTCGTGCAGCAGCAGGGAGGCAGATGGAGCTTCTAGCTTGCTGGAGAGGCAGCCTTGCTGGAGCAGTAGCCGGCCCGGCGCAAGCCAGCGGCGACACAGCCGCGACACCAGCGGCGGAACCAGCGGTGACACCAGCGGCGACACCAGCAGGGACACCAGCAGGGACACCAGCTGTGACACCAGCGGCGGAACCAGCGGCGACACCAGCCGCGGCAGCGGGTTGAGGCTGCGAATCCTGCATTTTTACAGGAATTTACGCTCTGTCCGCCGCTTTCCAATACAATTCCTGCAAAAGTGCATCATTTTCGCCGATATTTGCTCTCCATCCCCTGGGATGGCTTAAATTGATGCCGTGGTGCAGGATTTTCGATAACGGAGGAAATGTCGCAAGCAGAATGCTGTAGTTTTGCAGCTTTTTCGGCAAGTTTGCTGCAGGGCGGGGCTGTCACACAGTAGGGTAAACCTGCTTTGGGGCAGCCCCTTATCATTGGCGCCATAGTTCTGCGCCACGAGATAGTTGACCGTATGCCCGATTCCGGAGAACAGGGCGAACGCATTGTAAATGATAATATTGACCACCCCGACGATCGCAATGACAATCGCGCCGAGATGGCCAACCATGATCAAATTAATCGTGCCGATGACCGTCTGCGTCGCGAAAGACAGCAGCGACGGGATCGCCAGCAGCAATATATTTTTCCAGTTTTTCACGTATTGAACCACCTTTTGCTCATGAACCGGGGGTCATTTCATGAGGCCGAGTTCATCATCGGCAGGCTTCGGCCGGCCAAGATGGCTTGACTTCCAACCCAGCCCTTTCCATCAAGCGGATCTATGTTACCAGATCTGTCCCTCCGTTGGCTATAAAAAAGTCAGGCCCCCCGCATACGGGAGACCTGACATAATTTTCAGCTTACAGCTTCTTCATTTCTTCCTTCAGCAGTTCGGACTGTGTGCCGAAGACGACCTGAACATTGCCTTTGCCCAGGCGCATGACGCCGGCAGCGCCTTGCCCCTTGAGCCCCTTCTCGTCGACGAGCGACTCATCCTTCAACGTCAGCCGCAAGCGAGTGATGCAGGCATCGAGGGAAGTGATATTATCCTTGCCGCCGATCAGCTCCAGCACTTTGACGGCTTTATCATGCAGGCTCGAATTCGCAGCTCCCTTCTCGTCCTCTTCGTCAACCTCGACATCATCCTCCCGTCCCGGCGTCTTCAGGTTCAGCTTCACGATCATGAAGCGGAACAGGAAGTAGTAGACGGCGAAGTAGACGAGACCGATCGGAATAAGCAGCAGCGGCTTCGTCGCCAGACCAAAGTTCAGTGCGTAGTCGATGAAGCCGGCCGAGAAGCCGAACCCGTGCTTAATGCCGAGGAGCGCCGTAATGACGCCGGACAAGCCGGCCAGCAGCGCATGCACGACATACAGCACCGGCGCCACGAACATGAAGGCGAATTCGATCGGCTCGGTAATCCCGGTCAGGAACGAGGCGAAAGCCACGCTCAAGAAGGCAGAGGACACGAGCTTACGACGTTCCGGCTTCGCCGTATGAATAATCGCCAGCGCGGCGCCCGGCAAGGCGAACATCATAATCGGAAAGAATCCGGTCATGAACAAGCCTGCCGACGGATCGTGATGGAAAAACCGGTCGATATCGCCCCGGAAGATCTCCCCGCCATATTCAAATGATCCGATCTGGAACCAGGCCACGTTATTGATAATATGGTGCAAGCCCGTCGGAATAAGCAGTCGGTTGACGACCATGAAGATGCCGGAACCGATTGCTTCCAGACTGACGATCCAGTTCCCGAACGCGTCAATCGCTTCCTGAATTGGTCCCCAGATGATGGCAACCGGAATTCCGAGCACGAGAATCGACAGCGAAGTAACAATCGGAACGAACCGTTTGCCCCCGAAGAAGCCAAGCCAATCCGGGAGCTTGATATTATGATACCGTTTGTACATAAACGCCGCGAGACAACCTGTCAGGATCCCGCCAAGTACACCCATATCGAGTACCAAATCATCTGGAATAAATGCGAATACGTTCGGCGTCGTCGCCAGCACCTGCTGCAGGATGACATGCGCGATGACCGCGGCCAACGCCGCTACCGCATCACCGGCCAGACCTATCGCTACACCCACGGCAAAAATAAGCGGCAGTTGCTTGAAGATCGTATCGCCGCCCGCCAGCAAATACGGCGCGACGTACTGGTTCATAAAGCCACCTACTGAAGCGCCGAAACGAAACTCATTGACATAATCAATGTCTCCAAAACGCAACAAAATGGCAGCCGCAGGCAGTGTTGCGACCGGTAGCATGAGGGCACGGCCAATTTTCTGCAAAAAGCCTAGCATGGAAGTTATCCCCCTTAAGAAAGTTAGTTAAAGTATGGATTAAAGGATGAAGAAATATTCTCCACCTGTCATCACCGCGATTTACCGCAACGATGGCCCGGCAACGAAAAAAGGCATGAGCCTGCAGGAAGACAACACCCGTATCAGCGGATGGTACCGGCAAGCTCATGCCTAGTCGAGCTAGTAACACGCTTGAGATAATATGTTGTTCTATTTTATTCACCATGAAAGCTGGATAGACGATACATGGGCTGCCTCAACTTAGGATTCTCCCATATATTCCTCGATTTCGTTTTTGATAATCGTGACCTGCGGCCGGCGTTTTCAAGTTGAAAGTGACAATCAAGAACTGGAACGTGAAATAGTACAAGCAGAACCAGACAACGTCGATAACCGGAACCATCAGCCAGTTGGTCTTGGGTGCGAGCATGAAGGCCAAGCCATCAAAAAACGCGTGGATCACATACAGGAACGGCGCGATAAACAAGAACGAAAATTCCAGCGGCTCCGTCATTCCTGTCAGGAATGACGTCAGCGCGGCGGACAGATCAGACCGAAGACCACCTTCTTCTTCTCCGGCTTGGCTTTGTGATAAATCGCCAATGCCTCCCAGCAAGCCAAACACCATCGTAATAAAGCGGCCGGACATGAACCGCAATGAAGCAAAGGACTTACGGTCTAAGGTACTACAACATGGATTAAAGGCGGAAGAAATATTCTCCAGCCTGTCATCGCCCCGCTTCGCCGCCGGGATGGCCCGGACAGCGAAAAAAGGCATGAGCCTGCAGCAGAACAACATCCGCGCGAAGCGGATGGTTCCGGCAAGCTCATGCCTAGTCGAACTAGTAACACGCTTGATTCGTATGATACTGTCTATGTTATTCGGCATCCCGATGGAAGAGACGGTACAAGTGCATGGCAATATAGGCTGTCTCGTCTTCCGACACCGGCGCTTTCAACTGCGCGCTCATCAGCTTGGCGCATTCACCGGCGACCTCGTATTCATACGGTGCCATCTCCTGCATCCGGTCACGGAACGGATTGCGGGAATGCTGGCCCTCGCGGATACGCTCTATCGCGAAGCGCAGATGGGTAACGAGCCTTAAATAATCGATGCTGTCCTTCGGAATCGGACTGCCCCGCCGCGCTTCGATGAGTCCAACCAGTTCCCGCAGCAGGTGATTGTGTTGGACCACATTGTTGACAGGGACATGGGCGACGGCCGATTGGATATGGATCGTCAGGAACCCGATCTCATCCTCCGGCACCTCGACGCCGAATTGGTGTCCAATGATCTCCGCCGCGCGGGAAGCAAGCTCGTATTCCTTCGGGTTCAGCGTCCGGATTTCCCATAGAAAAGGGTTCTCGATCTCAATCTGATGCCGTAACCGGTATAGCGCATACTCGATGTGGCTCGGCAGCGCAAGATGAATATGCTCATTCAGATTGGGAGTCAATTCGGAAGCCACAAGGGAAATGATCTGTTCCGAAACATCAATCACTTCTGGATCAATCTGCTCGAACAGCATCTGATATTGCGAGAGATTCTGCTTATTATCCAAATAAAACGTCTTCTCGATTCGCGTATCGCCGGAAAGTATCGCTTGTCCGGGCTTCGCCCCGAACCCGATTCCTTTTCCCATGAGAATGGTTTCCTTGTCCGTCAGCACTTCCTTCGCCAACACAACATTGTTGCTTAAGGCGCGCATAATCTCAAAGCGGCGTTCGCTAGACAACGGTAAGCTCCTTTCTCATCAGATGGGTGATTGCGAGCAGAAAATGGAAACGGTTACGAAAAAATCATCATCCATGTAAGTTTATTGTAAAACAGCATGAAGCCATCTTCAATAAAAAATAAAAAAAAGTCAAGATTTTGATGAACATTGTCGAAAAGTGTCAAGCTTGAGGGAGAAGGCCCTGTGCTTCCTCCCTCAAGCCTGCAACAAGCTGTCTTATTATTTCGAACCTGCTTATATCGTCAGCTCCTGAATAGCCGGAATGCGTTCGACTACAAGATACTGGATCTCTTCAGATGTCGTCAGCCGCAGCGCTTCCTCGGCCAATGGCTTCATCGCTTCCCGATCGAGCCGGCTCAGCAGCACGCGTGCCGGAAGGACCGAGCTGGCGCTCATGCTGAACTCATCCAGACCGAGGCCAAGCAGCAGCGGAATCGCCTTGAGATTGCCGGCCATCTCTCCGCACATGCCGGCCCACTTGCCATGGCTGTGCGCCGCATCGATGACCATCTTAATCAGCCGCAGCACGGACGGATGGAACGGCTGCGACAGATGCGACACTTGCTGGTTCATGCGGTCGGCAGCCATCGTATATTGAACGAGGTCATTGGTGCCGATCGAGAAGAAGTCGACTTCTTCGGCCAACTGGTCGGCGGCAATCGCCGCGGCCGGCACCTCGATCATAATGCCGACTTCCATCTCGCGGTTATAAGCCACGCCTTCCGCGTCCAGCTCCTGCCGCGCTTCGGCGAGCAGTTTGTTCGCTTCCCGCAGCTCGGTAATCGTCGCGATCATCGGGTACATCAGCTTGATGTTGCCGTGAGCGCTGGCGCGGAGAATGGCTCTCAGCTGCGTCTTGAACAGATCTTTGCGGTCAAGACAGAGTCGAATCGCACGGTAACCGAGGAACGGATTCATCTCCTTCGGCAGCTCCAGATAAGACAATTCCTTGTCTCCTCCGATATCGAGCGTCCGGATGACGATCGGCTTCTCCGCTCCCATCGTCTGGCAGACCGCGGTATAAGCATGATACTGCTCCTCTTCCGAAGGGAAGTTGTCGCGGCCCATGTAGAGGAACTCCGTGCGGAACAGGCCAACGCCTTCCGCCCCGTGATTCCGGGCGCCAAGGGCATCCTGCGGATTGCCGATATTGGCGACCAGCTCGACCTGGTGGCCGTCTGCCGTCACCGAAGGCCGATCCTTATACTGCTTCATCTCTTCCCGGCGCAGCTCGAACTTCTCCTTCTTCTCCCGGTAGGCGGCCAGCGTCTCGGCATCGGGATCGATTAGCACAATGCCGCTGGATCCGTCCACAATGACCATCTGGCCCGTCTTCACGCTCTGCATCGCATCCGTTAGCCCGACCACCGCCGGAATCTCCATCGAGCGGGCCATAATCGCGGAGTGCGAAGTGCGTCCGCCTATCTGCGTAACGAATCCGGCCACCTTGGATCGATCCAGCTGCGCCGTGTCGGAAGGCGTCAGATCATTGGCGAACAGGACGACCGCTTCGGCGAAATCATTCAGCGAAGCCGCCTTGACGCCGGAGAGATGTCGCTGCACGCGCTTGCTGACATCGCGGAAGTCGGCTGCCCGCTCGCGCAAATATTCATCATCCATGCCGGCAAAGATCGCGACCAACTGCTCGGTCACCTCATGCAGCGCATATTCGGCGTTCACGTTCATGGCACGAATCTGCGCGATCGCTTGCCCGATGAATTCCTCATCCTCCAAGAGGAGCTGATGCGTAGCGAAGATCTCCGCCTCATGTTCTCCAAGCTTGGCCGCCGTGCTTGCCTTAATCTTTTCCAGTTCATCCTTCGACTGTGCAACCGCATTCTGAAGCCGCTCTACTTCTGCATCCGCTTCGCCGGGAGCGATGTCTGTCCGTTCTACCGAAGCTTCCTGCTCCTGCAGGACGAACGCTTGCCCGATAGCATAGCCGGAGGCGGCGGCAATCCCTTGTAGCAACATGACGGTTCCTCCACTCCTTCTGTTTTCAATCCCGTCTCTATCGTGTCTATTGTGACGCATCGGCATAACTTTGCCGTTCGTCATATCTATAACCGTATCTCTCACCAATTAATCGAGAACGGATTCCAACACGGCGCCTACGGCATCAATCGCCTGCTCCGCTTTATCGCCTTCAGCGGATACCGTAATGACGTCTCCTGCCTTCATGCCAAGCGTCAGCACGCCTGTGATGCTTTTCGCGCTTACTTTACGCCCGTTGAACTCCAGAGACACTTGCGAATCCGAGAACTCAGCCGCTTTTTTCATAATGGCTCCCGCCGGACGAGCATGCACGCCTTGCGGATTTTTGATCGTGAATTGCTTCTCCATGATGGATGGCCTCCTCTTTCACAAAAACCTATTTTTTCATTACAATTTCCATAATTTCCGTCTCATTCTTCTTAACAGGACCAAGCTTCGTCTTCAATTCGGCGACCGCATCGCCATTCGCGACGACCACCGGCGTGATAACAGGAAGGCCCGCTTCACGAATCCGATCCATATCGAACTCGATCAAGACATCGCCCTGCTTCACTTTGTCTCCCGACTTCACGTGCGGAGTGAACGGCTCGCCCTTCAGAGACACCGTATTCACGCCGATATGGAACAGCAGCTCCAATCCCGATTCATGCCCAAGCACGAGCGAGTGATGAGAATCAATCAGATGGATGACATGCCCGTCGAACGGTGCAACCAGAACGCCTTGCTCCGGCTCAATCGCCAGACCGTCTCCGATAATTTTTTGGGCAAATGCCGGATCGTCCACTTGTTCCAGGGGAACTGCATTTCCAGTTATAGGTGCAACGACCGATATCGTTTTCTTTTTCTTGCCAAATCCAAACATGTGAATTCCTCCTCGTAGTAAGCACTGATGATGCCCTGCCGCGCATCCGCAGCCGAAGCACGAAATAGGACCAATAACGGGAATCCCTGCAAAGTGGTTATCTCTTGTACAAAGCAAAAAAGGCATGTGCTAAAGCACGCAGTTCACGCTGTGAACGGCCGCTTAGCTCATGCCTAGTCGTACTAGTAACACGCTACTTGCAGTGTAAATGTCAACACTATTCTAACATGAGCGCATACGGGTTGCAAGCTTACGTAACGGCTGTTACCAAAATGACATAATCGCCAAGAGCTGTAAATGGGCGGTTATCCATTAAGATGTGCGTTCCGGGATAAAATCATACCGCTGACCTGCAGCCCCCCTATAGCATCGCACCGCCGATGGGACGGTTCGGCCTCGACCTGCCGCACCGCCTGATGGGTACGGCTGCGCCTCGACCTGCCCGGTGGCAGAGGAAGTAAGGGCTCTCGCATCCGCTTTATGTATCAATAGAATGCGTTCGTGTGCTCCCGCAGCCCAACTTTTCGAAAATAATGTTCGGTTGAGTCCCGCCAAAGCTGCAATAATACAGGAATTTGATTGGGACGAAGCTGCGACACGGGCAATCCTGCAAATATGCAGCAATTACCTTCGTTGGGGCTTAGAAAAGGAGCCAATTGGGAGAAAAAGATGCTGATTTGCAGCATTTCCGCCAATAAACGCCTTTTAGAGTGGAAAATACTGTACTGGTGCAGCTTTGCTCCGCCTACACTTCGTGCTTTCCACCAAAATAAAAAAAGCCCGCCTCTCAATCCGGAAGCTGGGCATAATAACAAGCTATTCCTGCCTGTTCGAGGGCCGAAGCCGTCTCTTCCGGCAGTTCGTGATCCGTAATGCAGGCTGCTAACTCCCCGATGGCGGCGACGGAGAACAGCGAGGCCTTGCCGACCTTCGTATGATCGAACACCGCGATCGTCTGCTGCGCCTGCCGCATCAGCATCTGAGCGGTCTGCGCTTCCAGCTCGGAGTACGTCGTAATACCCTTCGCCGGGGAAAAACCGTCAATCCCCATAAAAAGCTTCTCGATGTTGAGATGCTCGATCGTGCGCTCCGCCAGCGGGCCGCACAGCTCGAAGCTGTTGCTGCGCATGACGCCGCCGATGACGACGACCTGAATGCCGTCGCAGTCCGACAGCTCCATCGCGATGTTCACCGCATTGGTAACGACGGTAATACCTTGCCGCTCCTTCAGCAGCTTGGCGATCAGGAAGGTTGTCGTGCCTCCGGTAAGACAGATGCTGTCACCTTCTTCAATGAAATCGAGCGCCCGCTTGGCGATGGCTTCCTTCTCCAGCCACAACAGCTGGCGCTTCTCCACGAACGGGACTTCTCGGATCGCTCCCGCCCCTTCGAAGATCGCTCCCCCGATAGTGCGAATCAGCTCGCCCTTCCGCTCCAATACGTCTAAATCCCGGCGTGCTGTCGCCTCCGAGCAATCGAAGTTCTCGATAATTTCCGATATCGTAATGCGGCCGTTCTGCTTCAACCGCTGTAAAATCTGCCTGCGGCGCTGCTCTCCTTTGGATAACGTCTCACTCATTATTCACTACACTCCTATCATGACTCCCCCGCGGCAGGCAGAGGGCGGGCATCCCCGCCCCAATCATCGCCGTCCTAAGCATCGCCACCATAAGGAACGAGATCCCTCTCCCGGCGATGTCCGCCCCTGCTCGCTTGCACGAGGGGCAAGCGCAACGCGAAATGGCCGGCTCAAGGGCCACGATAGCTCCTGCCTGGAACCGGGGCCATGCCGCTTCTATTCAATGGCTACGAATTGAGTCAAGTTGCGCGGATCGTCCGGGTTCAAGCCGCGGGTCACCGCCGTATAATAACCATTATATTGTACATATGGCAAATACAAAACCGCCCGGGCCTCATCGCTCGCATCTCCATGGCCCACCTCGAAGACGAGATCGGCAAATGCGGTGTCCGCTCCCGCTTGGGCGGTAATAATGACAACCGTTGCCCCGTACTGCTTCATCTCTTCCGCCACCTTCAGCTCGTAGGAGCGGGCTTGTTCGGACAACAGCAGCACGATTTGAGTGTTCGCATCGACGATCGATTTCGGGCCGTGGCGGAATTCCAGCGTGCCGTAAGCCTCGGTCCATGTATACGTCATTTCCTTCAGCTTCAGGCAGGCCTCCAGCGCCAAGCCGTACAGCGCACCCATGCCCAGATAAATCGTTCGGTCGAATTGATGCGCTTCAACCCATGCTTTCACCTTGTCATCCGCCATTGTAACCAACGCCGCATCAGATTGCAATACGGCTTCGAGTTCGCGGTAAGCCGCTTCGCTGCCGGAAGCAAGGGCGATTGCCGCCTGCATGAGGAACGTCATGCTGCTGAGCGATTTGGTCATCACCGTGCTCTTCTCCGCTCCCGATGGAGACACGAGGCATTCCGTCATCTTCGCCATCTTGCTCTCCGGGTGGCATGTAATGCCGCAAGTCGTCCAGTTCGGCAGATCGGCGACCGATTCGAGCGCCAGAATGACTTCATGTGATTCGCCGGAACGGGATACCCCGACCAGCAGCGTCTTCTTGGATGGTGTCACGGTCTGGTTGCGGAACAAGAACAGCTCCGAGGAAGGAATGGCGGACGCGCTCTTGCCCGTCCATGCGCGGTACGTCGCCGCCATCGTCATCGCCTGGTACCAAGATGAGCCGGATCCGATAAATATGATCTCCTCGAACTGCGCGTTTCCTACATATTTATCTGCCCATCCGCGCTGGGATTGAAGTTGATTCCACGCGTCTTGAAGCGCGGCAGCTTGCTCGCTGATTTCCCGGTACGTATGCGTATCTTGAATTGACATCTCCCAAATTCCTCCCTTATAATCATCTATAATGAAATTATAAATCATAATTTTGATTGAATCAATCATTAACTGCTGGAGGTTACAACTATGGGACATCTCATCAGCTCGACTTCAATGCTGCAAGCCGCCCGTGAGCAAGGCTTCGGAATTACCGCATTCAACGTGCACACCCTGGAAATGCTGCAAGCGGTAGTGGAAGCGGCCGAAGACACCCAATCTCCGCTCATTTTGCAGACAACGGTCGGCACCGTGAAGCATCTCGGTCCGGAATATATCGTGGCCGCGGCGGCGACCGCGGCGAAGCTCTCCTCGGTTCCGATCGCGCTCCATCTGGATCATTGCACTGATTATAATCTTATCGTCCGCTGCATCCGCGCAGGCTACACCTCAGTCATGATCGACGCTTCCATGCATCCTTATAACGACAATGTGCGGATGACGCAGGAGGTCGTGCGCGTCGCCCTGGCGGCCGGGGTCAATGTCGAAGCCGAACTGGGCAAGGTCGGCGGCGTGGAAGATGATATCGTCGTCGAGGAGGAAGACGCCCGCCTGGCCGTGCCGGAGGAATGCGCCGCCTTCGTCGCCGCGACCGGCGTGCCGACGCTGGCGCCTGCCATCGGAACGGCGCACGGCATCTATAAGGGAGAGCCGAAGATCGCCTTCGACCGGCTGGAGCAGATCGCGAAGCTGGTCGCCGTTCCGCTCGTCCTGCACGGCGGTTCCGGCATTCCGGAGAATCAGGTGAAGCGCTGCGTGAAGCTCGGCATGGCGAAGATGAATGTCGCGACCGAGCTGCGCATCGCTTTCTCCGACGCCATCAAGGCCGTCTTCGCGGCCAATCCGGATGAGAACGATCCGCGCAAATATATGATTCCGGCCAAGCAAGCCGTCAAGGAGCTGGCGATTCAGAAAATGGAGATGGCCGGCTGCCTCGGCCAAGCGGACGCCGTCCGCTAATCCGCAGCGGCGGAACGGCGCGTCCCGTTATCCGCTGTTGAACCGGCCACTTCGGCCGGCTGCAGCGGAAGGTGAAAGGAGAAGCGACATGATTACGACCGTAACCCTCAACGCGGCGATCGACAAAACCTATATCGTACCCGGCTTCGCGCTCGATAAGCTGTACCGGGTGGAGCAGATGACCGCCACCGCCGGCGGCAAAGGGATCAATGTGGCCCGCGTCATTCATGCGCTGGGCGAAGAAGTGACGGCCTCCGGGTTCGCGGCCGGTTTCCACGGGCAGATGATTCTGCACAAGCTGAGCGAGGAAGGGATTCCCGCCGATTTCGTGAACGTGGAAGGTGAATCGCGGGTATGCCTCAACATTTTGGATCCGGGGCGCGGGACGCAGACCGAGCTGCTGGAGCAAGGGCCGACCGTAACCCTGACAGATCTCGACGCGATGCGGGACAAAGTCGCGACGCTCGCCGCCCGGTCCACTCACATCGTGTTCTCGGGGAGCCTGCCGCAGGGCTGCCCCCCCGCACTCTATGCCGAATTGATAGAGAGCGTGCGCCGTGCAGGCGCGATCCCGATTCTGGACACAAGCGGCGCCGCGCTGGAGGAAGGCGTGAAGAGCGCGCCCGCGCTAATCAAACCGAACGAGCATGAGGTAGGCAAGCTGACCGGCGAAAGCGCCGATGCCTCCGAAGACGAAGTGCTGCCGGCCATCCAGCGGCTGATGGCGTCCGGCATCGAGCGGGTCGTCGTCTCGCTCGGCGCCCGCGGAGCGTTGGCCGGTGTTCGGGACGCCCTCTACCGCGTCACCCTGCCTGCGGTCATGGCGATCAATCCCGTCGGCAGCGGCGATTCCATGGTCGCCGGGCTTGTCGTGGCCGATAAGCGCGGCCTGTCTGCGGAAGACGGCCTCATTCTCGGCGCCGCTTGCGGCACGGCCAATGCGCTGATGCCTTCCGCCGGGCAAGTGCGGCTAGCCGATATCGAGTCGCTTCGCACACAGATTCAAGTCGAACGGATCGGATAAACGGGAACAGGCCGCCTGTAGTGCACAATGCACCGCAGGCGGCCTATTTGCTTCGGCTGCGCTTCATTCCCGCTCTCTCCGCAGCAGTGCGTAGACGAACGTATAGGTGGCCGGAATCCGGCCGTCCGGACCACCGAAGCGCTCTTGATACGTCTGTACCATCCGGCGGTACAGGGAGGGGCTCATGCCGGAGGCACCCGATGCGCCCGCCGCCAGCGCATTGCCAGCCCCGATGCGGCGGACCTGGGACAGCATCTCCAGCACGCTGCCGTACTCGTAGCGGCAGCTCGCTTCTTCCCAGAGCAGGAAGGGCCCGGCCGCGTCCCGCGCCCAGCCGTGCCAATCGGCTGCGGACGGATACGCCTGCCCGCGCGGACGGGGCGCTCGGGCCTGCTCGGCATCCGCCTGCCGGAACGCGGCATGCAACTCATGCAGCGTTCCCGGCAGGAACGTGGCGAAGGCCAGCAGCCCGCCGGGCCGGAGCAGCTGCACGAGCCGCCACAGCGTCGCGGCCGGCGCGTTGAACCATTGGAAGGCGGCGCTCGACACGATCAGGTCGAAGCCGCCTTCCGGCTGGGCGGCCGCCCACGCTTCGGCGTCGGCGGCTACCGCTCGCACCTGCCCGCCGGGGCAGCCGTGGCGGAGCAGCTTCCGCTCCGCCTGATGCAGCATGGCGGGCGCCAGATCGAGCAGCGTCAGCTCTGCTGCGGGATAATGCGGACAGAGCCGAACCGCCAATCCACCCGTGCCGCAGCCGATGTCGGCAATTCGCGCCGCAGGGCCCTGGTGATGCCGCCGCACCCGCTCCGCCAATCCCGCGGCCATCACCTGCTGCACTTCGGCGTAGCCGTCATACTCTGCCGCATGTCTGCCGAACCGTTGGGCGACCAGCCTCTTATCGATCCCAGCCCCAGCGCCCGCACCGGCAAGCACCGGGTCACTCTCCGGCCCGGCCCCTAGCATCTGTGCTCGCTTCATACCACGCGCTCACCTCCTCTCGCCATGCCTCCGGATGCGACAGGAACGGCGCATGGCCCGCATCCGGGATTACGGCGGTTCGGAGCCCCGAACCGAACGATGCTTGCGCCCGTTCCATCGCGGCTCGCGGGCACACGCGATCGTTCGCGCCGTGCAGCCACAGCAGGCGCGGCCGCTCCGCCGCCGGAAGCGCGGCGATGCGCGCCCACTCCGGGGCCAGATCCGCCTCCTGCAAATAGGCGAGCCCCGCATCCAGCCCGGCCGGCGTGAAGCCGGGAGCCGCGCCCAACTGCCGCCACAGCTTCTCCGCCAGCGGCGGCTCGCCGGGGCTGGCAGGGCCCGCATCCAGCTGGCCGAGGAAAGCCAGCAGCGTCTCCTCCGGCGCCTGCACCAGGCGGCGCCGCATGCGGGCCAGCACGCGCGGCGGCCAGCCTGCCTGCCCGGACGCGTCAGCGAAGCGCAGCGTCGTGCCGATGAGCAGGGCGCTCTCAATGCGCGGCAGTCCCGCCCATTCGGCGCTCTCGGCGGCACGTCCGGCCAGCAGCTCGATCGCCAGCATGCCGCCAAGCGACCACCCGGCGATATGCCACGGGCCGTCCTGCTCCTGCCGGAGCGGAGCACGCACCGCCTCCCGCAGGTCATCCGCTGTCTCGCACGCAGCGAAGGACACGTACCGGTGCGCGAACATCGGCAAAGCCTCCGCAAGCGGCCGCCACACCTCGGCGCTCAGACCCCAGCCGTGTATCCACAGCAGCTTCGCCCGCTGCGGCGGCCGGGGCCGCGCGAGCGCCCCGCTCATGTCCGCGGCCCCGCGGCCAGGCGCACGACCGCATCCGCCGCCTGCAGCAGGTCGGCGTCGCGGTGCGCCGGAGTCGGCGCGAAGCGGATGCGCGCCGTTCCCTCGGGCACCGTCGGCGGGCGAATCGCCACGCCGGCGACGCCCGCCTCCGCGAGCGCGGCGCTAAGCGCAACCGCGCGCTGGTCCGTGCCGCACAGCACCGGCACGATATGGCTGTCGCCGGAGCCCGTGTCCAGGCCTCCGGCTTGCAGCCGCGCGCGAAACAGCGCTGCCTTGCGCATCAGCTCGGCGCGCGCGGAGTCGGCAGCGCATACGTCGCGCAGCCGCTGCCGGATAAAGGCTGCCATAAGCGGGGGCAGCCCCGTATTATAAATGAGCGTCCGCGCCCGGTTGATGAGGTAGCGGACGACGATGTCCTCGGCGGCAATATAAGCACCGACCACGCCAAAGGCTTTCCCGAAGGTACCCATGATGATATCCACCTTCGCATGCAGCCCGAGCGCATGGCACAGCCCGCGTCCCCCGGGTCCGTACACGCCGCCACTGTGTGCCTCGTCGACCATTAGCATCGCGCCGTAACGCTCCTTCAGCGTCACCAGATCGGCCAACGGCGCTACCGTTCCGTCCATGCTGAACACGGCGTCGGTCACGATCAGCATGCGCCCCTGCCGCGATAGGACGTCCGGTCCTCCGGTACGCCACTGCTTCAACGCCTTTTCGAGCCGGTCCATATCCCGGTGCGGATAGCGGATATGCTGAGCCCGACTCAGGATGATGCCGTCCGTGATGCTCGCATGATTCAACCGATCGCTGAAGACGACACCGTTCCGTCCGACCAGCGCCGGAATGACGCCGGCATTCGCCATGTAGCCGCTGCTGAACACGAGCGCCGCCTCTGTATCCTTGAAGGCGGCCAATTCCCGATCCAGCGCGTCATGCTGCGGATCATGACCCGTAATGAGCCGCGAAGCCCCGGAGCCGATGCGCACGGCCGGCTCGCCGAGGCGGCGGCACTCGGCCGCAAGCTGCGCCCAGCCAGCATCATCAAGCCATGGCTCGAAGCCGAGGTAATGATTCGAAGCGAGATGAAGCAGCCGCTTGCCGGCCCGCTCGATCCATCCGTGCTCCAGCCACACCGCCGGATCCAGCTTGCGCACCCGGCCCGCCGCCTCCAAGGCGTCCAGCTCAGCGCGCATCCAATCCCAGCGCTCTGCATTCTCCGCAGCCGCCTTCGGCTTCATCACAGGGCGCACCGCTCGACTTCGAAGCCGAGATCCGCGATCATCTGATGATCGGAGGTCGCCTCTTGCCCATCCGTCGTCAAATAATCCCCGACGAACACCGAATTGGCCGCGTAGAACGCCAGCGGCTGCAGCGCACCGAGGTTGACCTCCCGCCCGCCGGAAGCGCGGATCTCCTTCGACGGGCAGACGAGGCGGAACATCGCCAGCGCCTTCAGGCACCGGCGCGGGTCCAGATCATGCAGATGACCGAGCGGCGTTCCCGGAATCGGGTTCAGGAAATTAACCGGGATCGAATCCGCATCCAGCTCCCGCAGCGAAAATGCGACGTCCACCAGTTGCTTATCCGTCTCTCCCATCCCCATAATCACCCCGGAGCAAGGCGACATCCCCGCCCTCTTCGCGGTGTCAACCGTATGTACCCGATCAGCGTACGTATGGGTTGAGGTGATATGCGAATAATGATCCTCGCTCGTGTTCAAGTTGTGGTTATAGCGATCAACGCCGGCCTGCTTCAGCCGGTTCGCCTGATCCTGCGACAAAATGCCAAGACAAGCGCAGATTTTCATCGGCATCGTTGCCTTGATCTCCTCCACGGCGGAGACCACCTGATCGAGCTCCCGCGGCGTCGGCCCGCGCCCGCTGGCCACAATGCAGTACGTTCCAGCCTGCATCTCCATCGCCTTGCGCGCACCGTCCACCAAGACATGCTTTTCCAACATCGTATACTTCTCTATCGGTGCATCGGACACCCGGGACTGCGAGCAGTACCCGCAATCTTCCGGACAGTGTCCGCTTTTTGCATTAATAATCAGATTCAGCTTCACCTTATTCCCATAAAAATGCCGCCGCACCCGGTAAGCCGCGTCCATGATCGCCAGCAGTTCGTTATCGTCCGCCCGCAACACCGCCAGCGCTTCTTCCCGGCTTATTCCTTCACCGGCTAACGCCTTATCCGCCAGCTTCCGCCAATCCATCTGCTGCTCTTGCATTGTTTCGCTCATCATCATCGCTCCTTTTTTTCTCCCCATTCCCGGTCTTCCAACCACTGTGTCAGCCGAGACAGGCGCATGGTGCATTGCAGCCATTGCTCCCGCCACGCCGCCCATGCGGACGGATCAGCCGCCCACTTGCCTTGCGGCTGCGGCAACCATGGCATCAACGCCAATACAGGCACATTCGTCATCGCTTCGATCATGCGGACATTCTCCTCAATCTCTCTCTCCGATGCCGCCTCCGGCGGACCAATGAACACAACGGCGATATCGTCGATGCCCCGTTGGCGGGCATAAGAGATGGCCGTTACCGTGTGACTGACCGTGCCCAATCCGGGGGCAGACACGAGCAGGACGGGAAGTCCCAGCCCCTGCGCCAGATCCGCCATCGTCACCTCCCGCGTCAACGGGACGGCAATGCCGCCCGCTCCTTCTGCCAGCAGGAACGCATCCGACTCCAGCCGCCGGCGCCCTTCTTCCATCAGGGCTTCCGCAGCAAATCGAATCCCTTCCCGTTCACATGCCATCCAGGGCGCCAGCGGCTCGCGCAGCGTCCACGTCGCAATGTCCTCCTCCGCGAGTTCGGATATTCCGCTGCCCATTCGCAGCCGGTAGCTATCCGCATCCGGAGACCCTAACGCCACGCCGCTCTGCACCGGCTTCCAGAGGCTAAGCCTACGCCTCCGAACCGAATGGAGATAAGCGGCAATCCCTGAAGCAACGACCGTCTTCCCTACCTCAGTCCCAGTCGAGGACACAAACAGGCCTGCCGCATTCACACGTTTAGGCAGTGGCAGTGTATCTGGCATCATTGCGTCCCCCCTCTTCTGTAAACCAAATTTTTTTGATTAAAAGTTAACGTTACAACGATTCATTTTACAAGATTGACATGATGACGACAATACTTTGTTAACCTTTGATTCGATTATTGGGTTTACATATATGGCAGGCTGATATGAAGTCGCTCCTCTTCCGAACGTCTGCTCTTCCTCCATACCTTTCAAGCCTTTGTTCCACTATCCCCTCGAATCAGAAGTCTGGGAGTTCGCCATTTTCCCCATTAATTCTGTGGAGATAGCAACCGTTGTTACAATCCCGGTGACGCGTTACACTTCCCACGCTTCCCCGGCCTGATTCATTGGGATAACGATCAAAAGAAACAACAAACACTACCGCCACGGACAAACCAGTTCACGTTCCCTCCCCCCCTTCCTGACTCATTGGGATAACG
>NZ_QYZD01000001.1:384049-553871 GCF_003591545.1 Paenibacillus thiaminolyticus | reverse complement strand
CCCCCCTTCCTGACTCATTGGGATAACGATCAAAAGAGACATTAGTGAATGAATAACAGGCCAAGAAACGTAGCACGCACGTCCCTTCTAATCCTTATGCAGCGCTTGAGCAATAGAGGAGCACCTAGTTCCTTTTTTTCTTGCAAAAAATTGCCGCCGTTGATGTCTGGAAACAATTCAAAACTTTCCGGCCGCTTCATGTATCTAATCATAGGCAAGGTGAAAGAGAGTTTGCTACCCAGGATTTTCATGTCGTTTTTAAGAAAAAAATAAGGGGTCTTTTTATGAAGTTTCCATATGATTTAACTGCTAGATGTTGTAAGATGAACACAGGTTTAAGAGATAGATAGTTTGGCAATTTGGATGGTGGATACGTAAATTATGATTTATACGGATTGGTTTTATTGGCTGTTCGTGCTCGTGGCTGTCGTCACGTATCACCTCATGCCGCATCGTGTCAGACCCTGGGTTCTCTTTGCCGCAGGGGTCGCTTTTTACTACTATTATGCAGGTTCTTACCTGTTTCTGTTGCTTGCTGAGGTGGTCATCGCCATATTGGTCGTTACGGCCGCGGCGAAGTGGACCAAGCGGTGGATTTATCCCGTGGGCATTATCGGCGCCGTTCTCGTGCTTGGTTATTTCAAGTACACGAATATGATGCTGGATACGTTACATGAGTTGTTTTCGTTTTTGCACCAACCCTTCTTGCCGAAGGCGGAGCAGATTGTGCTGCCGCTCGGCATCTCTTACTTTACGTTCGAACTGATTCATTATTTGGTCGAACGCAAGCGTGGCACTTTGCCGGAACATCGGCCGGAAGGACTTTTGTCGTTTATCTTTTTCTTCCCGACGATGGTGGCCGGGCCCATCAAGCAGTTCCAGGTGTTCTATCCCCAGCTTACTGCGAAATTTCACATCGACCATGTGATGATCGGGGTAACCCGGATTGGATTCGGGTTGTTCAAAAAGCTTGTGCTGGCTGGTTCGATCGATTTGCTGGCGCAACCGGTATACTCGCAGGCCGGAATCGCCGGATCGGACACGGCAACGCTCTGGATCTCGCTCGTCGCCTATACATTCGTCATTTATTTTGACTTTTCGGGGTATTCGGATATTGCTATCGGAACCGCGCGCTTGTTCGGCATTGTGGTGCCGGAGAACTTCCGCTTCCCTTACCTGGCCCGCAGCGTAGCCGAGTTCTGGAACCGTTGGCACATCTCGCTGGGCTCCTGGCTGACCCGCTATGTGTATTTCCCGCTCGGTGGAAGCCGCGTCCCTGCTCCCCGTGTCTATTTGAATCTGATGGCGACGATGACCGTCTCCGGCCTCTGGCACGGAGCCGCTTGGAATTTCGTCGTCTGGGGCATGTTCCATGGCGTGATGTTATGTATCCATCGCTTCTACGTGAAGCAAATCAAGCCTTCATTTAAGCCTGTACCGAAGTGGCTGAAGCCGGGAACGACAACCATCGCGATTTTGATTACGTTTTTTGGCGTCACGATCAGCCGAGTGTTCTTCATTCTGCCGATTGTGGACGGATGGGATTTGATGCTCCGGTTGCTCGGCTTGCGATAGGTTAACCGATTTTCGATTATTGATGGAATGGAAGTGTGAGGTATAATGGCTAATTTATTTCTGAACAAGACCGTGTCCGTCATGCTTATCTCCTTCGCCTTGGTCGGATTGCTTGGACTAGGCAATGGAGCCGATCAAGTGGTCGAACAAATGAGACAAGAAGTCGTGACGCATGCCAAAAAGGAACTCCGCGTTCCAACCTATGATTCGATCGTCTATACGCCGTTATGGGTGGAATATTTGAAGGAGCAGCCGAATGACGGCAAAAAGGTCATCGGCATGTTCGGGCCCTCCACTGTCTTCGGCACGACGGTGAAGAATGGGGAGAACACCTCGGCAGGTGTCCTTCAGGTCCACATGAAAGACAGCAGCGTGGTTAACCTGGGTATTGCCGGCGGAAGATTCACCGAGACGTACGCTCTGCTTGCCTCGATGATTGACAATGTCGATTATGTTGTCTATGAGATCAACTACGGCATCGCCGTCGTCTCGGATAATGAGCCGAATGTTATCGTCTATCCGTCGCTTGTCGAGAAGCTGGACCAAAATATCCCGCGCAGCTGGCTGGATGATTTCCCGGACAAGAACCGCCAGTCGCTTCCCAGCGACACTCATAATTGGGTCATGTCCCATTTCCTGAATAAGTGGACCCTCTATCATGATCGCGACGCGATCAGCTACCGGTTGTTCAAGACCCGTACGCCGACGGAGAAAATCCGCCGGGAAATCCAAAAGAAAGAGAATGAGAAAAAAGGGATAAAAGAAAGCTATACCCCGATGTATACCGCCTATGACAAATTGAAAGATGCCCAAAAGGAAGGCATCGACAAGCATTACAAAGAGCTTTATCGCTGGAATAAGCCTTTCGACAAGGATAACAGCTTCGGGTTGTTCATGATTGAAAAAACGCTGGATCTGTTGCAGGAGCATGACAAAAAAGCCGTGTTCTATTCAGCTCCGCTCGATAAAGAACATATTGTGAAGAAGAAGCTCTTCAACTGGAACGAGTATACCAAGGTGATGGGGGCTTACCAGCAGCTGATTGAGTCCAAAGGCTATCCGTATATCGAATTCAATAAGGATAAGGACAATACGATCCCACACGAATATTATCGCGATCCGGCCCATCTTATCGACAAAGGAAATAAAATGTTCGGCGAAATTTTGTATAAGAGGTTGAAGGAATATGGAATTACAACCCCGTAGTGCCAGACTGGCCAAAACGAAAGCCCGCAGTCTCACTCATCGCGTCGGACGCGCACTGATGATGGTAGGAGCAGCGCTCGGCGGAGCGATCGTCCTAATCGCCATCGTGCTCGGTATTTTGTTCTTCTCCGGCGAGACACAAGAATTTATTTATATGAACTTCTAGTGTGTAAAAAAACGGCATGCAAGGACTGGCTCCCGGTCTTGCATGCCGTTTTTTCCCTTCATAAGGCTGCGGAAGTCCAATGGACAAGTCACTTACTTGGGCTGCTACGCCGCTTTGACCCCATTGAGCCAACTTTCCTTGAATGATAAGCGTCCACACAACCTGTGGATGTTCGCCATATCATACCTATAAGATGCGATTAGGATTCGTCTGCATAATGAGGAGTAGGTGGGGAATTTCCTATGATCTATACAGCTCTTGGTGATTCGATTACATTCGGAGAAAATGCCTCCTCTGCGGCAAGGGCTTATCCCCGATTGGCCGGATCGATGTCACACCCTTACCGGGTATATGTTCTGGCGCGTCCCGGTTGGAGCGCCTATGATTTGTTGGATGCCGTGATATGGCAAGGGTCCTCCCTTATTCACCGTTCTGCCGTGGTGTCAGTATGGATTGGAGGGGTGGATCTGGCGAATGCGGCGCTGTCTGCGCTTCGCACCCGCCGGCCATTGGCTGCCAAATTGATTTTAAGCCGTTATAAACGAACCTTGCACGCCATCCTGACTCACATCAAAAGGAACAGGCATGCCCGGATTATTTGCTGCACGCAATATAATCCGTTTCCGAACAGCCCTATTTCCATCATGTCGATAGACCGGTTAAATTACGCGACCAAAGAAGTGGCGAAAAGCTGCAGCGCCACGATCGTACCTGTTCATACGTGGTTTGAAGGAAAACAAGCCAATCTTATCTATGGATATCGAAGAGGAAAACTGGAAGACGCATTGAGCGGGTTCCTGCCCATCCATCCCAATGATCAGGGGCACCGGCTTATTGCCAAAGGGTTGGCCCCCTATCTTGCCCCCTAAGTCAGCTTCCTGATAGCCTGCGTCTGATTCGATAATAAAAGAGAGCGGAACGATGTTGTTCCGCTCTCTTTCTGTTGCCCCGGTGTCCGTGCTGCATCTCGTTGATCCGCTGTGCCGAGCATCCAGGTTCCATATCTTCCTTGGTGGGGCGCTGACTTCGGACTGTTAGGGGAAGCGGCTCGAGGAACGGACTCTTCCCTATGTATCTATCGATTATTTCAGATACGCCTCGGCGATTCCTCTTTGCTTGCTTTATCCCTTGTCCGCCCAGATGTCATAGGTGAATCTCTGTTTTTTATCCGGGCTCTTGTACACCCATGTGAGCGCTCGACTTTTCGGGTATCCCCCTCCACCACGTCAGCAAGGACCTGGCGCAACTTCGCTTCATCCACGCCGCCCCCCCTTTCACCTCTATACAACGAACCATCGACACGGGAATGTGACAGTGAATTATAAAAATAAAGTAAAATTTTTAAGATCGCGCTTGCTTAGATTAATTTTATTTGCTAGTATAACTGACGAACGTTCGTTAATTTGAGGTGATTCGATTGAAAAGCGAGGAAATTAAGGATGCAGCTCTGAAATATTTCACCATACATGGTTATGAAGGGGCATCCCTGTCTCTTATTGCCGAAGATGTCGGCATGAAAAAGCAATCGATCTACGCCCATTTTAAAGGAAAGGACGATCTTTTTCTGCAAGTGCTGCGTGATGCGAAGGAGACGGAGCTCTCTTCCAAGCTTCAATATTTTAGCAGCATAGGCTCCCAGCATCCCGAGAAAGCTTTATACGGGTTTCTGCAACTGGTCATCGATCTTTTCCAAAAAGATGAGCGGTTAACGTTTTGGCTGCGCATGTCTTTTTTTCCGCCCGCTCATCTTGCCAAAGCGATCGAACAGGAAGTCATCGATATCGAAGAAAAGGTGCAGGCGATGCTGGAGCGGAAATTTCAGGATTGGATCGATGAGAAGGCTATCGTCGAAGAGGCGGCGAGAACGCCAACCCTCGCCTTCCTGGGCGTCGTCGATTCCATTATGCTGGAGCTTGTGTATGGCGGCAATGATGATCAGCGGCTGAAGGACAAATTGGAAGCCTCCTGGACCGTATTTTGGCGAGGAATAGCACATCCTTGATTTTGACAGAAAGAAAGTGGTTGATGATATGAAGAAAACAATCAAAGAACAAAAAGCAGTACTGCTTATACTCCTCAGCAATATATTCATTGCCTTCCTGGGCATTGGCCTTGTTATCCCCGTCATGCCGTCTTTTATGAACATGATGCATTTATCAGGCAAAACGATGGGCTATCTGGTTGCCGTATTTGCCGTGGCCCAACTGCTGATGTCGCCGCTGGCCGGACGCTGGGTTGACCGTGTCGGCCGCAAGAAGATCATCATCATCGGCTTATTCCTGTTCAGCGTATCCGAGCTAGTCTTCGGGCTGGCCGGGAATGCAACGATGCTTTATATATCAAGGCTTCTGGGTGGAGTTAGCGCCGCCTTTATCACGCCGGGGGTTACGGCTTATGTCGCGGATATTACCTCCATTCAGGAACGGCCGAAGGCGATGGGGTATGTCTCGGCCGCCATTAGCACCGGCTTTATTATCGGGCCCGGCATCGGCGGCTTTATCGCGGAATATGGCATACGCATGCCCTTCTTCTTTGCGGCGGGAATTGCTTTTTTCGCCTGCATTTTATCCGTGTTTATTTTAAAAGAGCAGCTCACCAAGGAGCAGCTTGCGGAGATTTCCGCGAACGCAAAGCAAAGCAGCTTTCTTGCCGATATGAAAAAATCGCTTCACCCGCTCTACTGTATCGCATTTATTATCGTCTTTGTGCTCGCGTTCGGTTTATCGGCATACGAAACGGTCTTCAGCCTCTTTTCCGATCATAAATTCGGCTTTACGCCAAAAGATATTGCCGTCATTATTACGGTTAGCTCCATTTTCGGCGTCGTCGTGCAAATCTTTATGTTCGGAAAAATGGTAGAAAGACTCGGGGAAAAGAAACTGATTCAAATCTGCTTAATTGCCGGGGCCATTTTGGCGGTGGTGTCCGCCGTCATCTCCGGCTTTGGAATCGTGCTGGCGGTAACGTCCTTCATCTTCCTCGCCTTTGATCTGCTGCGGCCGGCTTTGACGACATTTCTGTCCAAAGCGGCCGGGAAAGAGCAGGGCTTCGTGGCTGGAATGAACTCAACCTATACGAGCTTGGGCAATATTGCCGGCCCAGCGATGGCCGGAATGCTGTTCGACGTTAACATTCACTATCCTTTCCTGTTCTCGGCCGTCATTATGGTCATCGGCCTCGGCATTACCGTCATGTGGAAAGAGAAGCATTTGCCGCAAAACGAAGCCGAATAGGTTGAACTTCATCCGATTGACTTTAGGGAGTGTCTCACAGACACTGCAAATGATTGAGATGACGAGTTAACAGAGAATATGGATGCGGGAAAAACGGCGGCGCACAAACCGGTGGAAGATGGATGAAGCAGTGAAATGCTGCGTGGATGCATCAATTTCTGCTCTTTAAGCCGCTATTTGATGAAATTCCTGCAAAAGTTCATTATGTTCATCGATTTTTGTCTTTTATCGATTGGATAGTCAGAAATTGATGCCGTTTTGCAGGATTCCCTGTAACGGAGTACACGTCATAAAGGAAAAAGTGTATTATTGCAGTTTTTCGGCGAGTCGAGCTTTGAGAATCAGGGGGGGCTGTCTCACTGTAGTGAAATACTACTTTTGGGACACCCCCATTTTAATCTTTTAATTCGATTCGATTTCCTTCGGGATCAATAACAACTCCTATTTTCCCCCAATCAAAGCTCTTCACCTCGACATTTACCCCACGCGCCTCCATCCCTGAAAAAAAAGAGAGCGGTGAAATACATCCGCTCTACATACATCCGTTCTATTCGTTTTTATTTTGGGTGCCGTCCGTACGCTTCCCGGATTCCTTGTCTTCCTCCGGTTCGGCTCCGTCCAGTTCCATGTCCTCTTGCTTGATGATTTCATGAATCTGATGCTTAATCGTCTCGGAACGGGTTCCGAAGATGGCCTGCACATTGTTGCCGACCTCCAGCACGCCCGAGGCGCCCAGTTCCTTCAGGCGCTCCTTATTCACATTGCCCTTATCCTTGACCTGCACGCGCAGGCGCGTAATGCAGGCATCCAGGGATGCAATGTTGGCTTTGCCCCCAAGCGCCGTCAGGATACCGCGCGGCAATTCTCCCGCCGTCGCTTCCGGCTTGGCCGCAGCAGCAGGCGCGGCCGCTTCCCTTCCCGGCGTCCGGAGATTGAAGGTCCGGATGGCGAAGCGGAAGCCGAAGTAGTAGATGAGCGCCAAGACCAATCCGACCAGGATGACGAGCCAATACGGCGTCCGGTTCTGCAGCACGCCGAACAGCAGGTAATCGATGAAGCCTCCGGAGAACGTCATTCCGATTTTGACGCCGAGCAGGTGCATCGTCAGGAAGGACAAGCCCGCGAACACGACATGCACGGCGAAGAGAAGCGGCGCCACAAACAGGAAGGAAAATTCCAGCGGCTCCGTAATGCCGGTCAGGAAGGACGTCAAGGCGGCCGATCCCATCAGCCCGGCTACAAGCTTCTTATTCTCCGGGCGAGCTTCATGATATATGGCTAGGGCAGCCGCTGGCAGACCGAACATCATGAATGGGTATTTCCCGGTCATGAACGTGCCCGCCGTCAATTCAACGCCGTCTTTAAGCTGGGCGAAGAAGATTTTCTGATCCCCCCGGATAAGATCGCCCGCCTTGCTCACATATTCCCCGAATTCGAACCAGAAGGGCGAATAAAAGATATGATGCAGCCCAAATGGAATCAGCGCCCGTTCGCAGATGCCAAAGATGAAGGCCGCCAGCGCGCGGTTCGAGTCGATGAGCGAGTGGGAGAATGCATTCAGGCCGTTCTGGATCGGCGGCCAGATGAACACCATCAGAATACCGATAACAAGCGAGGTGACGGCCGTAATAATCGGGACAAAGCGCTTGCCCGCAAAGAAGCCGAGATAGGAAGGCATCTCGATCTTGAAGAACCTCTTATATAGCATTGCCGCCGTAATACCTATAATAATACCCCCGAAGACGCCCGTCTGCAGCGTCGGCACGCCTTGAACGTTGGCATAGGCAAAGTCGGTCTGCACCATCTCCGGCGTCACACCCATCATCACTTTCATCGTCACGTTCATGACGAAATAACCGACGATGGCGGCAAGCCCCGCTACCCCCTCCCCTCCGGCGAGACCGATGGCGACCCCGACGGCGAATAGCAGGGACAGGTTGTCAAATACAATGCCCCCGGCTTGCTCCATCACGCTGGAGATAAGGCTGATAGCGCCGGTGCCCAGCACCGGAAAGCGCGCGATCAGATCCGGATTGCCCAGCGCGTTGCCGATTCCGAGCAGGATGCCGGCCGCCGGCAGAATGGCGACCGGCAGCATAAGCGCCTTGCCGACCTTTTGCAGAACGCCGAATATCGATTTAAATATGTTAAGCATGGAAGTCAACTCCTATCGATGTACAGATGAGCAAAATGCATAAAAAACCTATTGTTACCATTTCCAATCTGTTCAGGCACTATGCATGCAGCGGAACCGCCCCGCGCCATGGTCCCGAATACCAAGCGTAGCCACGCGAAGAGCCCTGGAGACGGTTCCGGTTCCGGGCATTAATCGAGAACGGATTCCAGCACCGCGCCTACGGCATCAATCGCCTGCCCGGCTTGGTCGCCTTCCGCCGACACCATAACGATGTCGCCGGCCTTCAGGCCGAGCGTTAACACGCCCGTGATGCTTTTTGCGCTTACTTTGCGGCCGTTGAACTCCAGCGACACTTGCGAATCCGGGAACTCGGCGGCTTTTTTCATAATGGCTCCCGCCGGACGCGCATGCACGCCTTGCGGATTTTTTATCGTAAATTGCTTTTCCATGATTGGCCTCCTCTTGGTTACACCCCTATTTAGTCATCAAGCCCGATTCATGCCTGAGCACAAGGGAATGATGAATATCGTATTCTTCTTCGCGCCAAGTCCAAACCTGTCTTCCTCCTCGTAATATGTACTGGTGATGCCCTACCGTGCAAAGCAGTCGCAGCACGGCTTGGGACTAATGACGGGAACCCCTGCCACGTCGTCTGCATAGCACAAAAAAGGCATGAGCCAAAGCATGCCAGTTCACGCAGTGAACGGCCGCTTAGCTCATGCCTAGTCGTACTAGTAACACGCTGCTTGCAGTGTAAATGACAACGCTTAATTTAACACGACCCATTACGGAATGCAAGCGTTGCCAGCCCCTGTTACCAAATTGACACAATCGGTAGAGGGATTATTGACGATTTATAGGAAATTTACCCCTATTTCTCCATGACGACCCCTTTGGAGACATTCATCTCGCCGTACCGACCCATGACATCAGGCAGTTCATCCATGCGGAAGCGATGGCTGATCAGCGGCTCAATGCTTACGATATGCTGCGCGAGCAAAGCGATCGCCTCCTCGTGCGTGTACGGATTGATGAACGAGCCCATGATGCGCAGCTCCTTGCTGAACACCTCGAATGGCGACAGGCTGGCCCGCGCTTCCGGAGAAGCGACGCCGAAGAGCAGGACTTGGCCGCCCTTGCGGGCCGCCTCCAAGGCCAGCTCCACCGATTCCGGACGGCCGGCGCACTCGATCACGACATCGGCTGTGCTGCGCAGTTCGTCCGCTGCGCCTGCTTCCAGCGGCGAGACGACAGCTTCGGCGCCCAGCTCATGCAATAGTCTGTGCTTGTGCGCGGCCGGCTCGCATACGGTAATATGCGCGACGCCCGCGGCCGCGACGAGCTGCAGGAACAACTGGCCGATGAAGCCGCCTCCGATAATCAGCACATGCTGATTCGCACGCAGCTCCAGCTTCTTGAATCCATGCAGCACGCAGCCAAGCGGCTCGGCCATCGCCCCTTCGACCCAGCTCACCTGCTTGGGCAGCTTGTAGCAGTTGGCCGCCGGCACAACGCAGTATTCGCCCATTCCGCCGTCCCTCGTCACCCCGACGGCCTGCAGCCGATCGCACAAGTGAGCGCGGCCGTTGCGGCAATATTCGCACGCCCCGCAGTATATATTCGGGTCGACGGACACCCGGTCGCCCGGATGCAACTCCGTGACCGCCTCCCCCACGGAGTCGACGATGGCGGCCAGCTCATGGCCAAGCACAATCGGCGGCTTCACTTCCGCCGATCCCGGATGGCCGTGATAAATATGCTGGTCTGTGCCGCAAATGCCGCAGCAGACGACACTCAGCCGAACCTCGTCCCTGCCGGGCTGGCGCTCGGCCCATTCCGTTACCTCCATCATTTTCGTTCCGCGCAACACTGCCGCTTTCATGCTCTTCATCCCTTTTCCCGTATGATTGTAATCCTTCTCCATCCCGATGCCCTCCCCGCAGAGCAGAGTGTCCTATCTCCCGTCACTGTTCACGGCTTCCGATGAATTCAGGGCGGTGATGCGCAGCGTCTCCCACGGAATCCGCTTGCCTTCCGCCTGCGAGAGCCGAATCTCCTTCGCTCGCCCCGGCAGCAGATCGAAGAAGTTGTCGCTCGCCGCAATCCACGCTTCATCCAGCTCGATCTTGACCATACGGGCCGCCCGATCCGTCTCGATGCGAATGACGCCAGCCTCCTCATCCAGGCCGATCTTCAGCTGTGCCTGCTCGAAGCGCATCACCTTATAGTCGCGCAAGTAGACATAGTTATCTTCCGTGAGGCCGCTTCCGGACGAGATGAGGCAGACCACCTCCGCCGGATCCGCCCCGTTCGTCAGCTCCGCTTCGGACAGCGCATCCAGTTCCCTTTTGCCGTTCGGCTCCAGGCATACCTCATACTCGCGCTCATACAGCCTCGTCCCATCCATCCGGTACACCGTCAGCCGGACCTGGTCTTCATAAGGCTCCAACCGGTCATTGAGCGCCCACAGATGCAGCGCCCGGCCCGCATCATGATCCGCCGTCAGCAGCACTGGCGCATAGAACTTCCGCGCGTAATGATACGCCGCCTTCGGCAGCCCATAGTAGTCGATGACCGACCAACTCGTGCCCGGCCAGCAGTCGTTCAGCTGCCAGAACAACGCGCCGCTCGTATCCGGCTTGCGGCGGCGGTAATGCTCAATGCCGTATCGCAGCCCCTCGGCCTGCGTCAGCATGGAATAATTGATGTACTCTTCCATATCCGTCGGGGCCCCGGTATACCCTTCCATCAGCAAGATGCCCTTCGGATGATGGATATCTTTGTTGCGGTACATCATCTCGTCGCTGCCCCAGTAGAATTGGCTCTCCGGGATGTTGCGCTGCAGCGTGTAGCGGTTCGAGGAGGCATGCATGCCGAATTCGCTGGCGAACTTCGTCGTGTCGCCCTTGAATTTTTTGAACGACAACCCTTCGACGCTATAGTCCTGCAATTGCGGCTCGCCGAAGACCCGCGGCTCGATGTTGCCATGCCATACCTGCCAATTATGCGTATCGCCAATCTCGCGCGAATTGTGATCGTTGCCCCCGTATGGCGAGCTCGGCCAGAACCGGCGCGTCGGATCGAGCGTCTCCAGCAGGGCCGGCATCAGCTCGTGGTAAATTTTCTCTCCATAGAACGGATGCGGGATCTCCCCGCTCGAATGCAGTGCTTCATACAGCCAGTCGTTCTCGTTATTGCCGCACCAGAGAGCAAGACAAGTCCGGCTCCGCAGCCGCTTGACGACCTGCTCGATCTCCCGCCGGACGTTATCCATGAAATTGCGGTTATAGTCCGGATAGAGGGCGCAGGCGAACATGAAGTCCTGCCAGACAAGCAGCCCGAGCCGGTCACACTCCTCGTAAAAAATATCCCGCTCATAGATGCCGCCGCCCCAGACGCGCAGCATGTTCATATTGGCCTCCTGCGCCAGGCGGATATACCGCGAGTAACGTTCATCCGGCACCGCCGCAATGAAGCTGTCGATCGGAATCCAGTTCGCGCCCTTCGCGAACAGCTTCACCCCGTTGAGCACGAACGTGAACGCATGCTGTCCTTCCTCGTCATGCAGCATCAAGTCCAGCGTCCGGATGCCGAAGCGCTGCTGCCGCTCATCCACGGCATCGCCGCCGCTCCGCAGCGTCACTTCCAGCCTGTACAAATAGGGCTCACCCAGATCATGCGTCCACCACAGGCGCGGATTCGGCACCCGGAGACGTGCGCTGCCGGACAGGCCATGCGCACAGATAGCGCCGTCCGGCATGAAGCCCAGGCTGCGATCAAGCACGAACGTCCGCCCCGCCACCTGCCGGCCTTCGGCGTCCATCAGCGCGACTTCCGCGGTGCAGGCGCCGCGGCGGTCGAATACACGGGCCTCGACCTCCACCTCGATCATCGCCTCGCCGTCCTTCACCTCAACCGTATGAGCGAACACATTGTCCACATACGCACGGCTCCGCTTCACCAGATGGACATCCTTCCAGATTCCCGCACAGACGAGCCGCGGCCCCCAGTCCCAGCCGTAGTGGCTTTGGTTCTTGCGCGTCCATATCCTTTTTTTGCTGAAGCCGGACCAATAATATTGCATCTTGCTCTTCGCATGCAGGTGAACCGGATCCAGCTTGACCGCGAGGACATTCTTGCCCTTGTTCAGCTCGCGCGTCACCTCGAACGAATGGCTGATGAACATATTGTCCGTCGAGCCCAATTCCACCCCGTTCAAATACACGGTCGCGAACGTATCAAGCCCTTCAAAGACAAGCTCCATCCGCTCCAAGTCCTCCCGCTGTCCGTCCCAATGGAACGTCGTGCGGTACCACCACACCTTCTCCTCGACCCAGCGGCATGTCTGATCGTTATTTCCATAGAACGGATCCTCGATTATGCCCTTCTCGATCAGCGTCGTATGCACATCCCCCGGTACCTTCGCCGTCATCCAGAAATAATCGACATAGTCAGGGGAAGCCACCTCCAAATCGCGCTCCTCGCCGACATTGAAATCGCGCAGCTTCCAATTCTCATTCAGTATCATATCGCGCTCCTATCCAGAAGACGCCAAGACCTCCCGGCCTTGGCGTCTCCCTGTCTCTACTGCTGTCTATTCATCTATATAGGTCAAGCTCTCCAAAATTTCCTTGAGGCTAAGCTCCGCGCAGGCCATCGACGTATCCGCAACTCCATAGTACATCTTGACCGTATCACCTTCCACAACGACGCCGCAAGAAAAGACGACATCGCCGAAGAAACCGTTTTTCTCGTAATCCGCCTCCGGCTCCATCACCGGTTGCTCCGAGCGGGCGATGACCTTCGTTGGGTCATTCAAGTCCAGCAGCACGGCGCCCATGCAGTAGCGGTGCTCCTTTGTCGCGCCATGGTACAGCTCCAGCCATCCCTTTTCCGTCTTGAACGGGACGGCACCGCCGCCCATGCGCCCGCTGTCCCACATGCCCAGACGCAAGCCAAGCAGATGCTGATGATTGCCCCAATAGAGCAAATTATCCGATTCGGCGATCCAGATTTCCGGATTGCCGATGCTTTTCGTCGTCGGACGATGCAGCGCATAATACTTGCCGTTGATTTTTTCCGGGAAAATAAGGACGTCCTTATTATCCGGGCTGAAAATCATGCCGTGATGCGTCACATTCACGAAATCCTTCGTCGATACCATCGACTCCCCGACGCCGACCGGAGATACGGCCGAGAAATAAATGTAATACGTATCGCCGATCTGCGTTACGCGCGGATCCTCGATGCCGAACGTCTCCAATTCCGTCGACGGATAGACGAATGGCGCATCATCTATCGTGAAGCGGTGCCCGTCCTTGCTGCGGGCAATGCGGATATAGGAGATGGAAGTCAAATATTCGAACGTCGCGCCTTGCGCCTTGTTACGAATGACGCGCGGATCGGAGAAGTCGTAACGATCATCATCCACGCGAAGCTCAATGATGTCCAGCTCCTTCGTCTCCGGGTTGAAGACGGGCGCCTTCACGATGTTCGGGTCGGTGCTGATCGGGCGCTCGGCTACGCGGAGCAGCAGCAGCACTTCCCCGTTGTAGGTCGCGACGCCTGCATTGAACGCGCCGATGACTTCGAAGTCTTCGCGATGCGGCTTGACGTCGGCCGGCGTAATAAGCGGATTTTCTTCATACCGATAAATATTCATGCTGTAGACTCCTTAAGCTGTAAAATGATAATTGCGATTATGCCTGTTCGTATTGCAAGAATGGATCGGCAATGGTCAGCCGATGCGCCTCCGCATCGCTTATGCCTGCATACAGCACCGCCGTGCCGTCGTCGTTGCGCACCAGGCCGCCGCTGAATACGACGTCCACGAGGTCGGTCCGCTTCGCCGCGCCCGGCAGGAATTGATCCCGCACGGCGATGAGCTCGATGGCGGTGTGCTCGCCGGTAGCCGGATCAAGCGCAAACGCCATCGGATAATAGTGGCGGTCGCCTTGGTCATCGAAGCATGCGATATGTCCCAGCACGCCGATACGGCCGTTGCTTAGCATATGCGCTTCGTTCGCGCCTCCCCATTCCTCGTCGATGAATTGCCCTTCCAAGAGCGGGGCGTTGTCAATCAGCTCAATCGATAAGTCCTCCAACCGCTCGACGCGGGTAAATCCGATCTTGCCGCGGCCACCCTTCTCTCCCTGCGGGCGGGTAAAGACGCCGATGCTGCCGTCCAGAAGCTCGACCAGCCGCAGATCCTTCATGCCGTCCGGGCCGGTGAAGCACGGCTTCAGATCGGCGATGCGCTTCCCTTTGTAGAATACCGTGCGCCACATCAGCGCGTTCGCCTGTGTCGGATGCGGATAAATCTGCACGCCACCGAGCACAAGCTCGCCTCCGATCCGGGTCTGGAACGGATCCTGAAGCTCGAATGCCGGCGCGCCTTCCCGCGGCACCCATTCCCCGTTCCGTTCGACGAAGAAATGAACTTCAGAGTGCTCGCTGTCACGCGATTCCACGCGTCCGGCGATGACCTGCTCCCCCTCGTCTTCGAACGGGGCGGTAATATTGTATACATCTTTGCTGCCGACGCCGGTAAATTTCAACTTCTCCGCGTTCGCCGCCAACGGGCTGCGCGTCATATATTGCTTCAGCAGTGTCGCGCAGGTGATTGCGCTGCTGTGGTTCCCTGTCATGTATGGCACGTCTCCTTCACTGATGAGTTCTCGCTGATCCAAATAGCCGCTTCCTGCGGACCGAGGATGAACGATTCATTGGATTCACTCGGCTCCCCGTGGCTGGACAAGGCGAAGCGGAAAGTCCCGGCTAGCAGGCTGACGACGGGCAGAGCGTACGGCTCCGTCCCGAAGTTCAGCGCCACCAGCACCTCTTCGCCAGCGGCCTGCTTCACGTAGAAGAGCACATCCCCCTGGCGTTCCAGCCGCGCATAATCGCCGCTGTGCAGCGACGGGTAACTGCGCCGGAGCGCGATAAGCTGCCGGTAGAACGAATAGATCGAATCCGGTTCCCGCTGCTGCGTCCGCACATTCAGCACTTCATGCCGCGGGCCCATGCCGATCCACGGGGACGCATCCGAGAAGCCGCCATAGGTCTCGTCCGTCCACTGCATCGGCGTCCGCGATTTGTCCCGGCTCTTCGCCAAGGCCCTCTCAAGCGCCTCCTCCGGCGCCGCGCCTTCCGCCAGCGCGAGCCGGTAGGCCGTCAGCCCCTGCACGTCGCGCATCTCTTCGATCTTCTCGGCCACGAAGTCACGCATCCCGATCTCTTCGCCGTAATACAGGAACGGCACGCCCTTCGCGGTGAGCATCAGCGCGGCAATCAGCTTCGCCCGCCGCTCCTCCAGCTCGGTCTTGCCTTCCCCGAAGCGGGAGATATGGCGCGGCATATCGTGACTGCTGAAGAACAGCGTCGGAAGCTGGTCGGAGGCATGCGCCTCCTCCATCTTCTTCAATTCCTCATACAGGCGTTCGAGCGAGAACGTCTCCTGACTGCCGAGATTGAAGTTGAACACGACGTCCAGCAAGCCCGTGCCGCTATAGCGGCGCAGCACGTCCATATCCTCGGAGCCGACCTCGCCAACCATGAATGTCCCCTGCCGTTCATGCGCGTGGGCGGACAGCTCCGCGATGGCTTCCAGGATGCCTTCCTGATCCTTGTCATGCACATGCTGCTGCTCGCCCGTCTCCGCATCGTACGGGTTGTCGGGGAATGCCCCTGATACTTTCAAAAAATTGATGACATCGAGCCGGAAGCCGTCAATGCCCCGATCCAGCCAGAAGTCCATCACGCCCTTCATCGCAGCGCGGACTTCGGGATGAGTCCAATTCAAGTCGACCTGTTCCTTCGCGAACGCGTGATAGTAATATTGCCCGGTCGCTTCATCGAACTCCCAAGCCGTACCCCCGAAGAAGGACTCCCAATTATTCGGCGGCCCGCCGTTCACCGGGTCCTTCCAGATGTACCAGTCGCGCTTCGGATTCGAACGCGACGACCGGGACTCCCGGAACCAGCGATGCTCCGACGACGTATGGTTCAGCACCAGATCTACGATCACTCGGATATCCCGGGCATGCGCCTCGCGGATGAACGCTTCGAACTCTTCCATCGTCCCGTAATCGGGATCGATGGCCGTATAGTCGGCGATATCGTAGCCGTTATCCACCTTGGGCGACAGATAGAACGGCGTCAGCCAGAGGCCGTTCACGCCCAGCTTGGCCAGCTCATCCAGCTTCGACGCTATGCCGGCGAAGTCGCCGATGCCGTCCCCATTGCCGTCGCAGAAGCTCGGCATATAGATTTCATAGAAGACGGCCGATTGCCACCACGGTGCTTCCATTCTCTCCACTCCCATTGTTTAGGCTGGCAACTTCCTTATTTGAGGCTGAATTGCATGCCTTCCTTGAACTTTTTGCCGAACACCATGAACATGATAATAATCGGCAGCGTCAGCAGCACCGATGCGGCATACAGCGGACCCGGATAGCCGCCGTAAGGCCCGAACATTTGCGACAAGAGCACGTTCAGCGTCAGCATATTGTCGCTGCGCACGACGATCATGTCCCACAGCAGCTCCGTCCACCGTTCCATCAGCAGGAACAGGAAGATAACCGCCGTAATCGAACGTGACATCGGCATCATGATGCGGTACAAAATTTTGAAATCGGACGCACCGTCCAGCTTCGCCGCCTCGATGAACACCGTCGGGATCGCCTTGAAGAAGTTGGTGTACATGAAGATGGCCCACAAGCTGACCGCCTTCGGAATAATCATGGCCCAGTACGTATCGTACAATCCGACCTTCTGGATGATGAGGAAGTTCGGGATGAGCAGGATGATCGCCGGAAAGAACATATGGAACAGGACGAAGTTGTTCACCGTGTCCCGCCCCTTGAAATTCAGCTTCGACAATGCGTAAGCCACCATGACGCCAAAGAGCATCATGAGCGCCGTCGACACGACCGAGACAATGACGCTGTTCACGAACGCGTTCAGCCACGGACGCGCAATGCCCGTCTCGCCTCCGGTGAACAGCCATTCATACGATTTCAGGGAGTAGCTGGCCGGAATGAGCTTGCGGTCGACCTGCGACCAGTCGGCGAACGAGTTCAACACCATGTAGAGGTACGGGTATACCATGACCAGAAGCAGGAGCGTCGCCAAAATATAGCGGATCGTCAAGCGAAGCTTGTTGTTTTGTTTAGACCCAACCATTTCGTTTCCCCCACATTTCCAGCAGTTTTTTGATGACAAAGATCGAGATGAACGTAACGACGGACGCCAAAATGGCTACAGCCGAGGCATAGCCGGCCTGCAAGTTTTTGAAGGCCTGATTGTAAATCTCCATCTGCCATGTGTTCGTCGCGAAGTTCGGACCTCCGCCCGTCAATTGGTATACTTCCGTGAAGATGCCGAATGTGACGCCGAACGAGAGAATCAAGGTCGTATACAGCGCGGGATACAGCAGGGGAAGCGTGATCTTCCAGAAGCGCTGGCGATCCGTAACGCCGTCAATCGCCGCTGCTTCATATACTTCCTTATCAATGCTTTCCAGTCCCGACGTCAAAATGAGCGCATAATAACCGGTAAACTTCCATGCGAGAATAAGCCCTACGACGAAGAGCGCCGACAACGGCGATCCGAGCCAGTTAATATCGAGCCCGAATGCATCACGCAGGAAAATGTTCACCGGACTGTTATAGGACAAAAAGCCCTTTACGATGAGCGAAGCGACGACGCCGGACGACAGATACGGCAGGAAAAAACCGATCAGATACAAGCTGCGCAGCTTCGGCAGCCCCTGCACAATCACGGCGACGCCGAGCGACATGACCGTGACAAGCGGCACGAACACGATCATGAATTTGTAAGTGACCCAGAAGGCCGATTGTACCCCTGGCGTTGACAGCGCCTTGATGAAGTTCTTGAACCCGACGAAGTCATAGGTCGGCGCAATCAAGTCCCAGTTCGTGAAGGACAGATAGAACGACCATAGTAACGGACCCAAAAAGAAAACAAGCCCATAAATGAGGTAGGGACTGGTGAATAACCAGCCCAACCGATTGTTATTCTTGTCGATCATTATTGAAGTTCCCCTTCAATAGCCTTCTTCATGTTGTCCCATCCGGTCTTCGGATCAATCTCGCCGAGGACCACTTTGTTGAATGCCTCCTGGCCAATCAGCGTCTGAAGCTCATTGTAGCGGGCATTGTCGATGGCCGGAATGCCGAGCGGCACGGACTTGGCGTACAGCTCAAGCTCAGGCGATTGCTCGATTATCGACTTGAATTCCGGAAGCTCTGCCAGATCGTCTCGCGCCGGCGGCAGATTCGTCTTCTCGAACCACGCTACATCGTTCTTCGGATCGGAGTACACCCACTTGATGAACTCGGCGGCCGCCTCCTGCTGCTCCTTCGGCACGCTGGAGAAGATAACGAGACCTTTCGCGTCGGAGAACGTCTTCGCTTCGTCCGGATTCATGCCGTCCGGAACCGGAGGAAGGGACAGCGTGTATGTCTCGTTGTATTTCATTTCCGGGAACTTCTCAGCCCAGTAGTTGAACGTCCACGGGCCAAGATCCGTAAAGATGCCGATGCCCGACTCGAACGGATCGGTTACGTTTTTCGCCAAGATCGCCTTTTCCTTGCGCAGGTTGTCGACGAACTCCAGCATCTTCACGCCGGCAGCCTCATCTCCGACGAACTGGTCTCCGTCAATAAATTTGTTGCCGTCCGATGCGGCATTATAGAGCATGAAGAAGTCGAACCAGCGCTTCCATGCCGTAGGGTCAACCAGATCCGCACCCTTGCCCCACACGTACTTATCTGGATATTTCTCTTTCAGCTTTTTGGCGACATCCAGCACTTCGCTGTATGTCTTCGGCGGCTCGTTATAACCAAGCTCCTTCAAGATGTCGAGACGCCAGCCGAACAGCATCGGATTGGAGTAGATCGGCAGCACGTATTGATTGCCGTCAGCGAACTCCCACGGCTCGAGCGTATTGCTCATATTGCGGCCCGATACGATGTCGTTGAATTGCGGCAGCGTGTTCAGCGGAACAAGCGCCTGGCTTCTGGCCAGCTGCGCGGCGAAGCCGCGGTTGATATTTTCCGAGATGGCCGGAGCGCTGCCACCGGCGATAGCAGCCTGGATGCTCGCCTCCGAGCTTGGCGATTCCTTGATCGCGCTCACATTGATCTTGACATTCGGATTGACCGCCTCATATTCCTTCGCCATTTCCATCCAATACGCTTGCTGCGGCGGGTTCGGTGCCGCCCAAAAATCAATGGTAATTACCCCGTCTGCCGACTCCTTCGGTGCTTCCCCTTTGCTGCAAGCAGCCAAGACCGAGAAGACCATCGTAAGAATGAGCAGAATTGACAGTTTCTTTTTCATGGAAAAAGACCTCCTCCTAATGACATGACTAAACCTCATGATGACAATATACACTTAGTAACGTTACAATTAAAATGACTAAACGCACTGAAAGCGTTTGTAATCACATTATTAATCAAATATTATCGGTTGTCAATCCGTTTTTTTAGGTAAAATAGATATTTCGACATTTTTCGATAAATATGTAACTGTCTTTACTATTTCTTTGAGTAACGTTATTATTATTTTGTAATGTTGTTTTGTAATCCTTTTATTTCTGGCATAATTACTATAGAAACCGATTGCACTGCGGAAGATGATTTTGCTTTGGTTAGTATGCAATGTTCAACTGGTTTTTATTCCAAAAATAACCCAACGGAAGTATACAAGCTTGAAAGGAGGTGTTGGTCGCTGATGAAAGCAAAAGTGACAATGCAGGATATTGCGGATCGGCTCCATATTTCCAAAAACTCCGTATCGCAAGCTCTCTCGGGCAAGGACGGAGTAAGCGAAGAGACGCGCCGGCTTGTCCTCGAGACAGCGAAGCAAATGGGATATACCTACCCCTCTGCACGTAAAAAGAAAGTATCCGAGCAAACCGGCAACATAGCCTTGATCGCCTCGGATTTCGCGTTCGGGCAAAAAAGCTTTTTCGGGGAAATTTATTTGAGTGTGGAGCAAGAAACGAGAAGACGCGGCAAACACCTGCTCATCCAATCCATCAACAAGGAATCGGAGCTTGAGCTGGCCTTGCCCTCTTTCTTGGAGAATCAAGACGTGGACGGGATTCTGATTCTGTCCCACTTGAGTACGGCCTTCACGAATGCCGTTATCGGCACCGGAATACCGACCGTGCTTATTGACCACCATCATCCGGCCATTCATGCCGATTGCATCTTGACGAAAAATCGCTTCAGCGCGTATGAGGCCGTTCAACATCTGAGCGATTTGGGGCATCGGAGCATCGGATATGTCGGCAATATTGATTTCTCTCCGAGCTATTATGAGCGGCTGGAAGGATTCCGGCTCGCTCTGCGCGATATGGGGCTCGAGGCCCGCCCGGAATGGATCGTGACCGATGCGGTAGAGCAGGCGGATTATGTCATGGAGACGATGAAAGCGATGAGCGAACTACCGACAGCCTGGTTCTGCGTGAATGACGGGCTCGGCTTCCTTGTCAATTCTACGCTGCATCAGCTTGGGTTCCAGGTGCCGGACGACATATCGGTATGCAGCTTCGATAACGGGCAGTTGTCCCGCTTGGCAACGCCAATGACGACAACGATGGCCATCGATTTGAATCTGTTCGGCCGCAAAGCCGTCGAGCAGCTGTTCTGGCGTATGGAACATAAGGATGAGCCGTTCATTGAGCTGCTTCTTCCGACCCAGATCATCGTACGCGAATCGACGGCTCCGCCACGGAAGTAAGGACGGCAGCCAATCATGCCGAACGGACAAGCCCCTCCGCTTGCCCGTTCTCTTCAGGCGTCTCGCCGCAGATGCCCGTCACCGCACGACAACCCGGCCGCCAGGCCGGGTCTCTCTTCGTTATTAGCTTTGGTGTGAACTTCGGTATAACATCCTCCCCTTAAGACGGAAGCCGGCCAATATACAGCAGACTCTCGACAGGCAGATGATCCGCACTGCCGTTCACAATCGCTTGCACGTCCTGGAGCATGTCATACAGGCCGACTTCCGCGCCAGTCCGGCCCGTATAGGCCTCGGCGACATGGAACGGCTGGGTGAGATAGGCTTCCAGCCGCTCGCCCCTGTCATAAGTATGCCGCTCCGAGCCCGGGATCCCGTTCAGGCCCTTCACCTGGACGAGGGAACGAAGCTCCCGGTAGCGCCGCAGCAGCTTCTGGGCCCGCTGCTGTACCGCAAGATGGTTCTGGTCGAGATGCACCCCCTCCAGGATGGAGGAGGTCGAGTAGAGCGGATTCACCGCCGGGAACTTCTGTCTGGCCGCGAGGTCGGCATCGAAGTACCATAGCGTCTCCAACGGACCGTACGGGAGATCCTCATCGACGGCAATCCCCTTCAGGTCGACCAGAAATGTCGTGACCCCGGTAATTCCCGCTTGCAGCAGCCTTTCCTGCAAGTCATAGATGCCGCCTGTCAACACATGCTCCCGGTCCGCGGCGAACACGATCTCCCGCCCTCCGGCATCGGCCATCCGCCGGTACGTCTCCTCGATCGAGTAGGTCACCTGATCGACGCCGTCCAGCAGGTCCCTGAGCTCGGGATACACCACGTATTCTCTTCGGGCTGAACGAAGCGAAGCCGGTTTCCCTTCCCCGTGCCACGCCTATGCTTGCCCCCCCCCGCGTGAAGAGACGCCTTGCTATTTTGCCAGCACATTGGCCTGCTTAAGGTCCTGCTCGAGGTCCCACTCAAGGTCCCGTTCAAGGTCCCGTTCAAGGTCCCGAACAAGGTCCCGTTCAAGGTCCCGTTCAAGGTCCCGTTCAAGGTCCCGCAGGTCCCAAGCTTCCGGATGCTGCCGAACGGCCCCAAACGCATCAAGGGGGCTGTCCCATAAGTAGGCTTTCGCTACTGTGAGACACCCCCTGATTGTTAAAGCTCGACTTGCCGGAAAACTGTAAAAATGCAGTTTTCCCTTAGGACTTTTGCGTCGTCACAGGAATTCCTGCAAAAACGCATGAATTTCAGCATAAAAAGAGAGATAAAGCAAAAGTTGACGGAAAATAATGTACTTTTGCAGGAATTTACCAAAATGTCGGCTCAAAGGGCGAAAATTCCTGCATTAACGCAGCATTTCACTCCAACATCCCTCCAACAGCCATCCTTCGCCGCTGTCTTTCCGCCTCTACATTTACATTCCTCTACATTCCTCTACATTCTCTGCTGTCCCTTCCTAGTATCTGCTTCCCGTCATCATTCTCTGCTGTCCTGTCTTGCCTGCCTCATTGTGCACGACCATCGGACAACCTCTCTTCAGGCGATTCAAGTTATTGCTGCTTCAGCGCCTGCATCCCTAACGCCAGCGCGCCGGTAATCCCCGCGCGGTCCGCGAGACCCGGCGGCACGATATAGCCGCTGTCCGTATCCAATACGGCCGGATGCTGCACATAGCCGTTCAGCAGCCGCTTCACTTCCTCGCGAATGCGCGGGAACAGATGAAGCTGCTTCGATACCCCGCCGCCCAGAATGATTTTTTCCGGGGATATGGTCAAAATATAGTTCATCAACGCCTGAGCCAGATAATAGGTCTGGAACTCCCAAGCCTTGTGGTCTTCGCCCAGTTCATACGCCTTGACGCCCCAGCGCGCTTCAATCGCCGGTCCGGCAGCCAAGCCTTCCAGACAATCCTGATGGTATGGGCACTTGCCCGCATACGTATCCTCCGGATGTCGCTTCACGAAAATATGTCCCATCTCCGGATGAGTCAGCCCGTGAACGAGCTTGCCTTCCACGACCGCCCCTGCTCCGATGCCGGTGCCGACGGTAATGTAGAGGCAGCTGTTCAGCCCCTTCGCCGCCCCGTAGGTCGCTTCGCCCAGCGCGGCTCCGTTCACGTCCGTATCGAATCCGACCGGAACATGAATATGGCCCTTCAAGTGCCCCACGACGTCATACCCGCTCCAATGCGGCTTCGGCGTCTTCGCAATATGGCCATAGGTGGCGCTCGCCGGATTCAAATCCACCGGTCCGAACGAGCCGAAGCCGATAGCATCGACTCCCTTATCCTTAAAAAACTGCACAGTACGGTCCATCGTCTCTTCCGGCGTCGTCGTAGGGAACGTCTCCGTCTCTCCTACCTGTCCGTCCGGCGTGCCGACGGCGACCACAAATTTAGTGCCTCCGCCTTCAATCGCTCCTATACGTGTCATCACTTTCTCCCTCACCTTCTCCATGCCTGGTACGGCTGCGCCCTGTCTGTCTGTCGGTGCCGCGCAGCCCGCAGCGGCCGCCTTGCAAGCGGTAACGCTTCCATCGGTCTCATTATACCATTCGTCTCGACACGTTCCAACACGAATCGAGCCTCATCTAAGATTATGACACATTTGTCGAATTTTTTACCCTTCCCCTCCGAAACAATCGAAATAAGTTTTCGTGGACGTCGGTTCGGTAATGCGTTAAAATATCAAATTAAATAAATGCGCTGGGCACACAGGGAGGAGTTATCATTGAGCACACAGACAACACAGCCAGGCATGTTCGGTGAATTCGGCGGCAGCTACGTTCCGCCGCAGCTTCAAGAAGTGTTGGAGCGGTTGGCGAAAGCCTTCGAACGCTATAAGGACGACCCGGAATTCATCGATGAGTTCAAAACGTATCTGCGCGAATATGTTGGACGGGAGAGTCCGCTGACGTATGCGAAGCATCTGAGCGAGAAGCTTGGCGGGGCCAAGATCTATCTGAAAAGGGAAGATCTGAACCATACCGGATCGCATAAAATCAATAATGTGATGGGACAGATTCTGCTCGCGAAGCGCATGGGCGCCCATCGCGTCATAGCCGAGACCGGCGCGGGCCAGCACGGCGTCGCCACGGCCACCGTCTGCGCTATGTTCGATATGGAGTGCATTATCTATATGGGCGCCGAGGATATTCGCCGTCAGGCGCTGAACGTGTTCCGCATGGAACTGCTCGGCGCGAAAGTCGTCTCGGTCACGAAGGGGCAGGGCCGCTTGAAGGACGCCGTCGACGAAGCGTTGAACGATCTCGTGGACAATTACGAGTCCACGTTCTACCTGCTCGGCTCGGCGGTAGGCCCGCATCCGTTCCCGTCGATGGTCAAGCATTTCCAAGCGATCATCAGCGAAGAGTCGAAGCGCCAGATCATGGACAAGGAAGGCCGCTTGCCGGATGCGGTGCTGGCCTGCGTCGGAGGCGGCAGCAATGCGATCGGCGCCTTCGCCCATTATGTGGACGAACCGTCCGTCCGCCTCATCGGCGTGGAGCCCGACCAAGCCGCCACCTTGAGCCGCGGCGTCCCGGGCGTGCTTCACGGCTTCCGCTGTCTCGTGCTGCTTGACGAGGAAGGCAACCCGGCGCCAACGTATTCGATAGCCGCCGGTCTCGACTACCCGGGCATCGGACCGGAGCACAGCCATTTGAAAGTCAGCGGCCGGGCCGAATATGTCACCGTCACGAACGAGGAAGTGCTAGAAGCGTTCCAGGTGCTGTCGAAGACGGAAGGCATCATCCCGGCGCTGGAAAGCGCCCATGCCGTCGCTCACGCCTTGAAGCTGGCGCCGCAGCTTCGCCGCGATCAGATTATCATCGTCAATCTGTCGGGACGCGGAGACAAGGACGTGCAGCAGGTGTTCGAGATGCTGCAATCGGGCAATTGATTGATAGGAGAGGGGCTGTCCCGTAGGTAGTTTTTTAGGGTTCAGCGAGACAGCCCCGCCCCTGCTTCTTACAGTTCAGTTTGCCGAAAATACTGTAAAAATGCAGTTTTCCTTTAGGACGTGTACTCCGTTACAGGAAATTCCTGCAAAACGGCATCAATTTCAGATTATGTAATAGATTAAAAGCAAAAACCGTTGGAAATGATGTACTTTTGCACTAATTTCATCAAAAAGAAGCCCGAATATCAGTAATTCCTGCGTTTACGCAGGATTGCACTGTCTCATCCATCTTCCACTACTGTGTCCTCCTCCGCCTTGCCTGCCTCACCTTGCCTGCCTCCGACTTGCCCGTCTCCACCTTGCCTGCCTCTGCCTTGCACGCCCCCACCTTGCCTGCCTCTGCCTTGCCCGCCTCCGACTTGCTGCCTCTGACCTTGCCCGCCTCCACCTTGCCTGCCTCCGCCTGAACAGATCTGCCCAGGAGAGGCCGATGCGGGGCAGCTCGATCCCATGCTCGGCGAACAGGTCGGCATTATAATAGATAACGCTGGTGAAGAAATTCGGCGTCAGCCCATAGAGCGACCCTCCCCCCTTCTCCCGCAGCGAGTCAATCAAGCCGGGCATGTATCCGTCCACATCGAACTGCTCCTGCTTGATGATCGGCTCCAGGTTGAACAGCTTGCCCGCCTGTGCATACTCTTCATACTCGTCCCGGCCAAGCAGCAGCACGTCGGGCTTATGGAGGTCCACCCATTTCGCCAGCTCGCTCCGGTAATCGAAATCCTCGCCGCTTATCCTTCTGGCCATAAGCTCCTTCGTGCTCACAATATCGAACTTGATATTGGGGAACTTGACGTTGAACGCATTCCCGTATTCCCGGTAAAAATCATCTTCGTTATAATAAAGAACCTTTATCGTTCCCTTGCCTTCTTCGACAAGCTCTTCCAAGACGGACTTCGACCCGAAGCAGCCGCTAAGCAAGACAACGGAGCCAAGCAGAAGCAGGCCTTTTTTGGCAATGGCGGACAGTCGCATCATTGTTCCCATTCTCCTTTACTAGCGCCACGCGGAACTTTACTTGGCTTTCGCTCCGGCTGGCTGCTGGACCGCGCTTTCCGCAAGCTCGATCAGTTCTTCTTTCGTCAATGGATTTTCCGGATTCGTCGAAATGTTAAAAATTGATATTGGTTGTCTGTCCAACTCAGTGTATTTTGAACGAATTGAGGGTATTTTTTCTTCGTCTCTTCATCAAATTCGTCGGCCGCCGTAAAGTGGTAACCTTTCTGCTTGCCGTACTTCTTCGCGTTCTCTGCGCTCATTAGGCTAAATTGGAGCCGCACGACATCTTTTCCGTTCTTGAATTCCAGATTGACCTGACCCGCTTCCGTCCATTTGATGAGCTTCAAGTAAGCGGCTTTGTCTTTGGCCTCCGTTTTCACTTCTTTCTGATACTTGTCGCCATAGGCCAGAATCGGCGGCGCTGGATGTTGGCTTTGGTGAACCTATACCCTTCCGGCAATCCGTCCGGACGCTTCAATGCGGGAGTCTTCAGCTTGGATACTTCTTTCATGTAATCTTCATAGCTTTTGAAATTGTACATATTCAGATAGTTAGAAAATTGCTCGCCGCCATTAAGCGACTTATCGCTTACATACAATATGTAATAGTCACCCGGATTTTTTTCATTTTGGCATACTTCGCTTTTTCCGCTTCCACCGCCTTTTTCTTGTCCGCAGCGGAAGGCGCCTTCGCTGCGGACAGTACCGACACTTTCTTGGCCGTGTTGGCCGGCGCCGCCTCGGCGGCAATATGCATCGAATGGAACAGCAGCAGGCAGCTCGTCGCGGCAATCGCCGCTTTCGTCATGTTTTTCATGTTCTATTTCCCCTCTCCAGCGTTTCATTTTTGATCGAGCTTCTGTTCAAGGCCAGGCCGCATTGCGTTGCTTTGGGATCCCTTAGGCGCAAGCCTCTATGTTATAAACACCGCCAGACGAAAAATTGGTTCACTTTTTTGAACACTCATTTGCGGTCATTATTCAAAAAAATAGACCAACCAGAAATATCTGGTCGGTCTAGCACCACGGCAAGCCCTCCGCATTCGCTGCCGCAGCGCGGAAGGAAGAACGTCCCTTTATTGAAGCTTCAATGCTAACTCCCGTTCGGGATATCTGATAAAATACATAAAAAATATAGATTTCCACTTCCGTTTCTTCAAAGCCGGGATAGACGTCCGCCCGTTTGTTGAGGCTATCGTTAAGCCCGGCGCCTGTGATCCAATCGAATAGGATATGTCCAGGGATGCGCTGATCTTCCTGGCGAATCAACGTCTGATTGATCCTCCGAATCGTGCGTCCGCGCTTTCGCTTCTACATACAGGTCACCGTTCTGCTTATAGTAGGTCCACTTCACCGGATATCCTCCAACGTCCGTCGTCAACGTCTGCTTTTCGTCCGAAATATTTGACAGAAGGATCGGTTGTTTGTCATCCCATATTTCCTCTACTTCATATTGCAGCAGCAGCTCCATCGGCAAATCCGCTGTCAGGCGGAGATCAGGCGGAGCCTCGAATAGATACGTCTGCAAATAATTAGATCCCTCGCCCGTATTGTCCGTTAACCATTCTTCCCCTTCCAGCTGCCGGCCGCCAACAGACAAGTAGACGTGCTTATAAGGCAACCGCGAGTATGCCCTGCAATGCTCAATCTCGACCCGAATGCCTGTCGGACGAATGAACAGCTTGCGGACGACGGCCTCTCCATCCGTCGTCCTCAACGGCACGTCCAGGGTGCAGATCGCTGATGCATGCAAAGCCTTCTCCTTGTTCAGCCGCAGCATTCCGAGATTCCATTCACCGTCTATCTTCGTGCCCGGCGTCATGTAGGCGAGCTCGAACGTGATATCTTGCTGATGAATCGTCCAATTGGTAAATTTCTTGTTCCGCCCACTTGCCGTCTGCCTGATCGAACCGAATACCGCCTGGCTTCATGAGCTTCCCGTCCTTTTTCACCAAAATCGCGGGAAGATCGGTCTTCCCAATCCGTTCATCCCTATACGTATAGAGGGACTTGAGCACCACTTTCCCTTCTGATTCCCGCGAAATATGAATGCTTGCGGCGTCAATGCCGCCAGCCTGAATCGGGAACGTCTGCACGCCAGTCTAGGCCAGATCGAGAGCCAGCGGCAACTTCCTAGTCTCATACTCCTGCAGTCCCCGCACGATTAGCTGCAGCTCCGTCTCCTTGCCGTCGAAGGTCCATGGCGTTTCCAAAAAACCGTTGACGGCGATGCGCATAAGCCACGTTTTGAGGTGCTCTACCTGCCGCCATCCCGAGGTAACGCCTTCACGAACACCTCTTGGCATATATCCTCCGCATCTGACGCATCGCGCAGCATATAGTAGCAGGTCCTGTACACTTCCTTGTTGTACCGCTCGAAAAACTCCCTGTCCGTCAACAGGCCCTCCACCTTTCCCATGCTCTACTCTACTAAGTTAACAACTTAGCGGGAGAAAAGGTTCATTATTATCAAATTATTCTTCGCCACAAAGCCGCCAGAACGTAGAGATCCCCCCGTCTCCGTCAGAAAAATCGGAGCCGCTAAAGAAATGCGGGCCATTTGCCGATATACATAAGGGAGTATGTCTGAGGAGGATATTGAAATTGCCACAATTCGTTCGGCGGCTCAATCGCTGGCTGCTGTTCCTGATATTACTGGCGCTGTGCGCCTTCCCGATACAATTCCTGTTCGCCTCCAAATTCAATGAGGGCGGGCTGTCCTTCTCGTTCGGCATGCCTACGGACGATATCGTCCTCATGCTGCACAGCAATACCGCCTACGTCGGCCGCTACCTCGTTCCGATCGATGAGCGGGAGAACAGGGCATCGCCATACCAGCAGTCCGGCGAGACGCTGGTTCCCGCCCGCTTCCTCGCTTCGAAGCTGGAGGCCGAGCTGGCCTATGATGAAGCCACAGGAACGATCACCTTCACCAAAGACGATGCGCGGGTTACCTACCGGCTGAACAAGCCGGAGGTCAAGATTGCGGGAGCCACGTCTTCGGTCAAGACGGCTCCGCATGTGAAGAACGGGTTGACGTACGTGCCGCTTCGCCCGGTCAGCGAGGCGCTCGGGCGCAATATTTACGCCCGGGATGGACTTATCGCGCTATCGAGGCGCGATGAGGCGCCAGATGAGGCAGAGTGGAATGACTGGCGGAAGGAATTGTCCCAATACATCGACTATGATACGTTCGGGCCCTATGGCGTCCAGCTCGGCGGGCGCTTCGAGCGCGTCTTCCGCCGCTGGGAAGATGCCGTCGCTTACGCTCGGCAGGCGCCCGGACGCCGGGTAACCTATCGCGGGCAGCATGTCATGTGGGACCCGGAGAAGCCGGCGCCGAAGTCGTTCCGCTACAACGGGGCGCCGCTCATTCTGCAGCTGCCGGAGCTGCCGCGCGGCTGTGAAGTGACCGCCCTGGCCATGCTGCTGAAGACGGCGGATGTCGACGTCGACAAGATGGACCTCGCCCGGGAAATCCGCAGAGACCCGACGCCGTATAAGAAAGCAGGCGGCAAGGTTCACTTCGGCAATCCGCATAACGGATTCGTCGGTGACATGTACACCTTCGCCAATCCGGGACTCGGCGTCTACCATGAGCCGATTGCCGAGCTGGCCGAACGCTACCTGCCGGGCCGCATTGCCGACTTGACCGGCACATCGGTCGAGCACCTGCTATGGATCGTCGGGCAGGGTACCCCGGTCTGGGTCATTCACACGACAATGTATGATGAGGTGCCGGATAAATATTGGGTGACATGGCAGACCACGGACGGTCCGATTCGCGTTACCTACTTCGAGCATTCCTTCATCGTGACGGGCTATGACGAGAAATATGTCTATATCAATGACCCGCTCGGCCGCCGCAATCGCATCGAGCGTTCCGCCTTCCAGAGAGGCTGGGAGCAGATGGGGAGCCAGGCCATCACCTATTTGCCGTCCGAAGAGTCTGTGGAATGATTGCGGCTCCAACGCCAAAGCCCGAAGCCTTCCTGTCGGTCGACAGGAAAGCCTCGGGCTTCTTTTGTAAGCCGATTATATGATGTCAACAGAGTTGGATGCGTGCTGAGCCTGGACCCAGGCCCGCATCCTTCCTCTCTTCTGCCTATACATTTTCTTCGTCCTGCTGGTTCGATACCCGGCTATTGAAATACCATAACGCATAGAGCACGGCGCCAACCAAAATGAACAATCCTACCATCCAAATAATAAGTTCACCCATTCCATCCACCTCCCCTGTCAAATCCATGCCTGCTCCAACTGCCTACGGGCTGCACATGGTCCTGCGGTATGAAGCAGCGAATCTGGCTGTCTCTGTCTACTCTGTGTCTACATGATATACCCTTGTTGCCATTGATTGAACCTCAATCCAGCGGCGAGCATCTGCCCGGCACCGTTCGGCCAAGCCTCTCTCGCGATTCCCCCTCCCTTCCCATCCATGTCGTAAGCTTGCAGCGGCCAACGGCTCGCTCTCCTTCCATCATGCCATAAAAGGGAATAAATGCAAACCAATTCCACCAAAACCGCTCTCGCGCCAGAACTCCGCCCCTAATCCCTTCGCCTTCTGCTGTTAAGTACTATTCGAACGGTCCTTTTCGTCACTATCCCGCCGCCTCATAACTGTTCGATTCTCCAAGCGCTCTTTTCAACGCTATCCCATTCACTCATAAGCTCACTTCATGGCTGGCCGACTCTTACACCACTATCCCAATGCCTCATGACCGTGCATATAGTCCACCTGCTTTTTTCATCGCTATCCCGTTCGCTCATATCCCCCCCCCCGGACTACGGCGGCTTCGTTTACTTTGGCTTACTGCCATTTATATGTTCATTTCATTTCTGCAATATCTCGTATAGGCTTGTAAATCCAGATCTTGCTTCTCCAATGGGATAATGGCCAAAAGAACACGCCACCCCATACATTACGTACCTTGCCTCCCCCCGCCAAAAATGCGAAAAATAAAAAACGCTGCGGCCAACCAAAAAAAACGGAGCCCGCAGCAACGCGGAACTCCGTTCGCAATCTATCGATTTAGGACACTTCCTCAACTGGCGTATCGAGCACGTCCGCCTGCAGCCGGTGAAGCTCTGCCTTCAATTCGCTCACCACCGTCTCATAGCCCGGTTCACCGTATACATTGCGCATTTCGCAAGGATCCTGTTCGAGATCGAACAACTCCCACTCCGGGGGCCGATTTTCGTCGACCGAACCCGGCGTGCCCAAAGCCTGCGCATAATAGTAAATCAGCTTATACCGATGCGTTCGAATGCCATAGTGCGAATAAACGTTGTGATGCTCGTCCAGGTGCATCCAATACCGGTAATACATCGAGGTCCGCCAATCCGGAGGCGTCTCCCCTTCCCATACAGGCCGGAGAGAATGCCCCTGCATGCCCGCAGGCGCCTCGATCTGCGCATAATCCAGGAAGGTCTGCGCGAAATCAACGTTCAGCGCCATCGCATCCGTCACGCTGCCCGGAGCAATCGCACGCGGGTACCGGACGACGAACGGCATGCGCAGCGACTCCTCGTACATGAACCGCTTGTCGAACCAGCCGTGATCGCCAAGGAAGAAGCCTTGGTCGGAGGTGTAGATGACAATGGTATCCTCCGCGATTCCTTCCTCGTCCAAATAATCGAGCAGCCGCCCCACATTGTCATCAATGGACGCGACGCAGCGCAGATAATCCTTAATGTAGCGCTGATACTTCCACCGCTTCACTTGCTCCTCCGTCAGTCCTTCCGGCGTATCTCCCTTCGTATCGGTTGTGACCATATCGCGCCCAATCCGCATTTTTGCTTCGACGGCAGCTTGCGAGCGATTGGCGTAATCGTCATCGAATGTCTCCGGATACGGAATCTCCACATCTTCGTACATGCGGCTGTGACGCTCATCCGGCTGCCAAGGCCGATGCGGCGCCTTATGATGGCACATCAGCATGAACGGCTTGTCTTTGTCCCGCTTCCGCAGCCAATCCAACGACAGGTCTGCGATGACATCGGTTACATAACCTTCGATGCGGCGGCTGCCATCCGCCTCCAAGAACTCGGAATTAAAATATTCGCCCTGCCCGTCCAGGACGCTCCAATAATCGAAGCCGGTCGGATTGGCGTGGCCTCCATGTCCGAGATGCCATTTGCCGACAATGGCGGTCTGGTATCCATGCTGCTGAAGCAGCTTCGGAAATGTCTGCTGTCTTCCATCGAAGTGATCGTCGATCGATTTCACTCCGTTAAGATGGTTGTAGGTCCCCGTCAGGATAGAGGCTCGGCTTGGCGAGCAGATCGAATTCGTGCAAAAGCAATTGTCGAAGCGGATGCCTTCATTCGCAACCCGGTCGATCTGAGGTGTCACGTTGATGCGGCTGCCGTAACAGCTCATCGCGTGGGAAGCGTGATCATCTGACATCACAAATAAAATGTTCGGTCTTCGGTATGATGCGGTCGTCATCGTTGTCCACTCCTTCGGTGAGCGAAGGCGGCTCCTGCCCAGAGCATCCATATATAACGCTGATGCGGCGGAGAGCCTGTCCTTCCTATAAAATGTAATGAATGTTAACGGTAACCTTCATGCGCATAACAGGGAGAACCCTGCGTTATAACCACACAGGGCCCCATCATGCAATTACGAATCCTTCGGTTTGTCTTCCTTCACTCGCTTCAAATACTCATCGTACCGGCTATCAATTTCCTTCGCCATGCTTCGATACTGCTTCGTCTCCTCGACAATCGGGTCGAGGGCCGTCTGGATCCGGATCTCGGTGCGGGGCGGAAGGCGTCTTCTCACCGCTTCCTCCTGCTCCTCCGTCTCCATGTCTCCTTCGGTCAGATATTCGCTTAGCCGGGCTTCCACCCGCCGGCGATCTTCTGATTCGGGCATGAGCGCTCCCCCTCCTTCATACCGTAGTATACCCAATTCATGGACTTGTTCGAGAAAACACGCTCCTCCTGATGATCAACCGGACAACCCGTAGCCGGAGACTCGGTTCAAAGTCCAGCCGCTGCCGCGGGGTTCACCGGTTAGCAATGAGAAGCCGGGTTGTTACCCTTGCGCTCCCGCCGCCTCCAACGCTCCGATGAAGGCGTCATGGATGGCGCCGTTGGTCGCGACGACATCGCGCACGCCCAGATGATACGGCTGACCGTGCGTGTCGGTAATCTGACCGCCGGATTCGCGAATGAGCAGGCTGCCTGCCGCCAAATCCCATGCATTGAGGTTCAGCTCCCAGAATCCAGTCATCCTTCCGGCTGCGACATAAGCCATGTGCAGCGCAGCCGAGCCCGCCGTGCGGATATTGCGCACCTGCGGCGCCAGCGCCTGAATGCCCGCCAGATTAAGCGGCAGAGCACGGGTACACTCAGTCGGAAATCCGCTCGCAATCAGGCTGCCGGACAAGTCCTTCTCCGGTGCGACCTGCATGCGGCGGCCATGCACGTAGGCGCCTTTGCCCTTCTCCGCGACGAACAGCTCGTCGCGCGTCGGGTCATATACGACGCCGACGATGACCTCGCCATGATGGGCCAGCGCGATCGAGACGGAATAGAACGGGAAGCCGTGAACATAGTTCGTCGTGCCGTCCAACGGATCGATAACCCACACATATTCCTCGTCCTTTACCTGCTCCCAGGCTTGCTTGGAGGCGTCGCTTCCCGGCTCCACCCCTTCTTCACCCAGAATGGCATGGTCCGGAAAATGCGTCAATATCAGCTTGCGGATCATTTGCTCCGCGCCTTTATCCACTTCCGTCACAAGGTCGTGCATGGATGACTTTATATGAAGCGACTTGAATTGCCCCAGCTTGCTCTTGATCCATTCGCCTGCCTTCGCCGCGCAATTCACCGCCACCGCGGTGTGGCTCTTGCTGGACACGACGTAAGGAACTTTTTCCTTCGTATTCAAAACAATCACGCTACTTTCTGTAAAAAATGGAACGAACTGCCCCAGCTATTATACGTTACTGCAACAGCCAAGTTTCATAGATTTTACTGGCCTCGCCTTCACGCCGCAAGTCTCGTTCCTGCCTTTACACCGGAAGATACAGAAAATCCGCCTTGAGGAACCGGCCTCGAATGAGATCGATCCCGCAAGGCGGACGCCTGCTGCAGCGTCCCGTAACTATCGTCTATACTCCGATAATATGGAAACCGCCGTCTACATAGATTACTTCTCCCGTGATGCCTCGCGACAGATGGCTCATCAGGAACATCGCGGTATCGCCCACCTCTGCGGTTTCCGTTGTTCGGCGGAGCGGCGCTTTCTCTTCCACTTCCTTGAGAATGGAGTTGAAATCGCTGATGCCCTTCGCAGCCAATGTACGGATCGGTCCGGCCGAGATAGCGTTGACGCGAATGTTATGTTGTCCGAGATCGTTCGCCAAATAGCGAACCGACGCCTCAAGCGCTGCCTTCGCCACGCCCATGACGTTGTAATTCTTCATCGCGCGCTCAGCGCCCAGATACGTCATCGTCATAATGCTGCCGCCTTCCGTCATCAGCGGATGCAGGCGCTGTGCCACCGCGACGAGCGAGTAGGCGCTGATGTCATTCGCCAGGGCAAAGCCTGCGCGTGACGTGTCCACATACATTCCTTGCAGCTCCTCCGTCTTCGCAAAGGCAATGCTGTGCACGAGTCCATGCAGCGTGCCGAATTCTTCCCGAAGCCGGCTTGCCAGCGCATCGATATCTTCATCGACGGTCACGTTGCAAGGCAGTATGATCGAATTCGGAATCGTCTCCGCCAGCTTGCGCACGCGGCCTTCCACCCGTTCGCTCTCATATGTAAATGCCAATCTTGCGCCTTGAGCGGCCAAAGATTGCGCAATCGCCCAGGCGATGCTGCGATCATTCGCGACGCCCATGACGACGATATTTTTACCTGCCAATAATTGAGTCATTGCTTCAACCTTCCTCCCCTCGCCCACTCGCCTCATCACGCATCATCGCCGCGATCAAGCGGTAAACGTTCTGTGTCCAACGTATCGTATTTTCGCCACATTTTCAAGTAGCTGTCCATCATGGATCGATTCGGACGCTGGCCTGATCCGCGATCGCGACCCCTTCTCCCTCGCAAGCGGCGAGAGCGTCCATCAGCTTGAACAAGGCCTGATCCTTGTGCTTCGCCTCGATCATCACGTCCAGCCGCTCCGTATGGGCGGCAGCCATCCGCAGAAAATGAAGCAGCGGCGCAATATCGACATCATCGGCATGTCCGCGGATATCCTTCTCGCTCTTCGGGCTGGAGACGTGAATCTTCGGCGGGAGCGGATCGTCCGGCGTGGCGTCGGCCTGGGCATACGGCGTCTCCCATGTCCTCGCGATACGGGGCCACAGCTCTTCAAGCGGCTCGCCTTCATTGTTGATCTCATGATGATGGATATCGAGCACCATCGGCAGCCCGAGCCGTTCACAGACGGCCAACGTCTCGGCCGCCGTGAAGGTCTTGTCGTCATTCTCCAGCGTCAGACGCTGCAGCAGTTCTTCCGGCAGTTCCCCGGCATGGCTGACGAACCGCTCCCCGGCCGCCCGCTTGTTCCCGTAAGCCCCGCCGATATGAATATTGTTCTTCGCCCGTGCGTCGAGCCCCATCGCCTCCAGCATCCGAAGATGATAGCCGAGATCGCGCTTCGAGCTCTCCAGCACTTCCTTCCGCGTCGTGCTGAGCACGGTGAAGTGATCAGGATGGAACGACAGCCGCATGCCGTGCCGCTTCGCATAATCCCCGACAGCGGCGAAATCGTCCCGCAGCGCCGGGAACGGATCCCAATCGGCAAGCTCCTGGTGGGTCACCAGCGGAATCAGCTTCGAGGACATGCGGTACAGCCGGATATCATGCGCGCGGTTATGCTTCAGCAGCCGGAGGGTATTATGCAGATTCTCCGCCGCAATCCGCTCCAGCTTGCGCAGCGCCGCCTCGCGATCGGGCAGCGCCTGGAAGCGCTTATATGTCATTGTGCGCGACGGCGAGGCGTTCGCCACCACCATCGACATGGCCACGTACCCGAATCGGACAAGCATGGAATCAGACTCCTTTTCCTCTGCGTCGCATGTAGCGCGCAGGTGTTCTTACTCCTAGAATGCCCTATTTCTCCCAACTGGAACCGTGGCACGCGCTCCACTGGCTTTTCTTTTCTCACCCCGGATTAAAATAGAAGCCCTTCGGCCGGAACAAGCGGCTTCTAGCGCTTCTATTTCATAACGCGCATGCAGAGCTAAGCGCGGTTCGGATTGCCGAAGAACATCTCATGGGCCAGAGCGGTCTGGACCCGGGACTCTTCTTCGTTCAGTCTGCGGACGAGTTCCATCTCGACCGCCGTCACTTCCTCGCCTTGGAAGTTAATCTCGGCGATGGAGGCGCTAATCTTCACAATGGCAACCGCCGTATTGTCCGGCGAATAAGCGATGACCATCTGGCCGGTCGGAAAAATCCGAAAGCCTGCTTTGGTCATTTTGCAGCGCCCATATTCCAGCAGTTCATATAATTCCTGCTCCTTCTTGAACTTGCATACAGAATTGAACTCAGTTTGAAATCCCATCCGTCCCCGCTCCTTTGCGTTATAATCTCTCTATATATTGAACCATGCTGGAAGGGGTTGTGGCAACCGGGCAACACGTGCGGCCCCGGCAAAACCTTTAGATGATGCTCACCATGGCAGCGATAGAACTGGCCAAGTTGGCACATCCATGGATGAACCAGCTCGGAAGGATGGAGCCGCCCGCCTTTTTCTCATTTATCCATCCCATGAGCCATCCCATCCCCCCTGTAGCGATCGCAAGGGCAATCGCTGCGTTCCTTTTTCAATGCTTTTTTCGCCGAATTGAGCCGGGATTTGACCGTCCCCTCCGGAATACGCAATATCTCGGCCGCTTCCCGGTAAGTGCACTCCTCGAAATAGTACAACACGAGGAGAATGCGATGCTCATCCTTGAGTCTGCTTAGCGCGCGGCGCACCAGTTCCTTGCGGTACGAAGCTATCAACAGGTCTTCAGGTTCATCCGGAGACCCTGGAATATTCGCAATCTCCCGCTGCTGGAGCTCCGGGTTAAAATATTGCTTCACGCGGCCCAGCCACCGCTTCGCCTTGCGATAGCGATCGCGGTACAGATTCGTCGCGATGGTGAACAGCCAGTTCTCCAGACTCCTGTTCGCATCATAACTATCCCAATGCTTTATGGCGCGGATCCACACATCTTGGAACAGATCGTCCGCATCCGAAGCCGAGCCGCATAGATGAAGACAGTAGCGGTAGAGAGGATGCTTGTATCGTTCCAAAACCGTTTCCAAGTCATAGCGGACCGATCCCGCGTTCCCCCACATCCTTCCCCCCTTATGTTGTATTACGCCTGACCTCCTCTTTCGTTCGCCGCAACGGATTAATTTATGAAAAAAATAAAAATCCCCTTGCCAATCACGCTCCGTGACCGCAAAGGGATTTACTGTCCTGGGATTTTTCAAATATTTTGGGCGTAACGCTCGTCAGGCGTTTTCGTCAGGACAACATACAGGCTAGACACCCCATCGACGCCGTTGCGATAAGAGAAGCTCTCATCGCCCGTGATATGAAGGACATCCCCTGCCGCTACGGCCGTTGCCGTCCCATCGCAGATAACGGTGCCCGCCCCGTCAACAACGAGAATATATACGTTGGCGCCCGGATGATTATGTGTCGGCAGCTCCGCTCCGGGACTAAAATTCAACATGAAAATGACATTTTCCGCTTCCTTGTGAATAATGCGCTTCGTAAATTTATTATCTTGATATTCCTGAAATTGAGCCAGATTACTCTTTTGCACCTGCTATCACTCTCCTGTGAAGTTTTTTTAATCCCTGTTCAAAAAAGCCGCTTTCCTCTCAAAAACGAATTTCATACTCGCAGCAATCGTCGCCATTGACATTACACTTGATTTCCTTGACCAAAACTCTCTTCTTTTTCAATTTGGTCAGCGCCCCCTCCATAATCGCGCCTTCCAGATCACAGATCATATGGCCTTCCATTTCCGGCAACCCTTCGCAAAAACAGTCCTTCACGGCAACGTGCATTTTGTGCTCTTCTTCAAGAACGATTTGCGGATCTCCGATTTTTAAGTCGCGAAACATAGTGAACAGCTCTTCCAACGAATGAACGGGCAAGCTTTCGCCGATTTTTCGACCTATCGTCACGGTAGTTCCTTTCCCTCTCATAGGAAGCCCCTGATACATTCCGATTAGACGAATGGCTCTGTATAGCTCGATCGGAACAGCGTGCCCCAATTTTGTTCGTGAAATTTTGGCCATATCGTCAAAGGTAAACTCCTGGACAACACTTGCTTTATTCATAGCTGCACCGCCTATTCATAACTGGTGGATGTGAATGTATTTCTAGTATATTGGACTGGTTTTTTTAGCTTGTGATTACAGTCACATACCGGAAAAATCACCATCTTTATCGAACTATTTTTTTCAGAAAATTTGATTTCAATCCTCTTTTTTGCTGGCAAGCAGGGATAGAATCAGGGTGTCGTCCAAATTGAACCGCAGGAGGTTAGTCAAATGCACATGGAGCATAAGCTGTCCAAGGATATTTATTGGGTAGGAAAAATCGATAGCCGCGAGGTTCCCTTTCATCGTCTTCTGTTAGCAAAAGGGACAACCTATAATTCATATTTGCTCAAGACCGGAAAACCAACGGTCATTGATACGGTAGATATCGCGTTCGGAAGAGAGTTCGTTGAAAGAATAACAGAAATGATCGATCCGCTGGATATCCAATATATTGTCATCAACCATACCGAACCGGATCATTCAGGCGGTCTGGCGGCGCTGGCGGCCAAGGCAACCAATGCCACAATTGTCTGTACGGAAATTGCCGTACCGGAAATTCAACAAATGTACAAGCATCACCACCGCAATTACCTGGTAGTCAAGGATGGAGATCAGCTTGAAATCGGAGGCAAGACGCTTCTCTTCAAAGAAACGCCTTATCTGCATACGGAAGAAACCATGATCACGTATTGCATAGAGGATAAAATTTTGTTTCCTTGCGATATATTCAGTACCCATGTTGCCGTGGAGCATCTCTTTGCCGATGAAGCGGGATTGGATATCACAGGGGATTTCATTGGATATTACCGGGCCATTATCCATCCGCACCGAAGATACGTCCGGACACTGCTGGAAGCTGTCCGGGACTTGGAGATCGACATCATCGCCCCTTCCCATGGCTTTATACTGCGGCACGACATTGCCAAGTACATCGGCTTGTATGCCGAACTCAGCACCGACACGAAGGAAGGCAAAAAAAGTAACCATCGTCTATGCAACGCTCAAAAATAACACGAAAAAAATGGCCCATATATTGAGAGATTGCTTTCTTGACAACAATATCGCCGTTGAACTGTGGGACGTGGACAAGGCTGACGAGGCTGACATCTTGCACAGCATCGGGACTGCAGACGCCGTCTTGGTCGGCAGCTCGACGAAATATGCGGATATGACCGGAAAATTGGAGCCCCTGCTGCAGAAAATGCTGAAGATGGATCTGGCAGGAAAGCTTGGCGCAGCCTTCGGATCCTACGGTTGGAGCGGCGAAGCGATTGAGGTGGTCCAGGATTATTTGAATCAGACGAATCTGACCGTACAAAGCACCTCCAGCGTAATCAAGTCAACCGGCATGACGCATGTGGAATTCCCTGTTCGCGTGCGCTTCTCCCCGCAGGAAGAAGACAAAATCAAAAAAATCAGAAATGCTGCCGAATTCATCTCAGACTTGCTGCTTAGCGCGGTCTAATGAGATCAGGCAAGGAAAGGGAGAGGAATATGGCCGACAACCGCCATTATGTTATTGTGGGCAGTGGAGTTGCTTCCGTACATGCTGCTAAAGCGATTAGAGATCATGATGACGTAGCGCAGATCTCCATTTTCGGAGAAGAGCCGGCCCTTCCGTACAACAGGGTAAAGCTGTCGAAAGGGTTGTTTACCGATTTGCACAGTGAGAAAATCTTGATTAAGAAAGAAAAATGGTTCCATGAAAACAGAATTGCCGTGCATGACAATACCCGTATTTCTTCTATCAGTACAGAGAAAAAAGCGGTGATAACCGCTGACGGCCGCGGGATAGCATATCATAAGCTTCTTCTGTGTACGGGAGCCACGAATCGCAGGCTGAGTATGGAGGGCGCTTCCCTTCCCAACGTGCATAACATTCGCGACAGGCATGATGCGGACAAGTTCAAGGAAGCTTTGCGTACGGGGGAGCGGGTCTGTGTCATCGGGGGCGGCATTCAAGGGTTGGAAACGGCCTGGTCGCTTATCCAAGCGGGATATTCCGTCACGATTATTGAGGCCGGACCGCGGCTTATGCCTCGGCAGCTGGACGCCCCATCTTCGGCGATATTGATGGAAGCTGCCGTTGCATGCGGAGCGGAGGTCAGGCTGGGACAAGGCGTCACCCGCATCATTGGCGCAGGCCGCGCAGACGGGATTGAGCTTGAAGACGGCTCGACTCTCGCTTGCGAGCATATCGTCTACTCGATCGGGGTCATGCCGAACATAGCGCTTGCGCGCGAGGCAGGCCTGGCAGCCGGGAGGGCATTATCGTCAACGAGCAGATGCAGACCAGCGACATTCATATCTATGCCGCAGGAGACTGCGCCGAATTCCAGGGCAAGGCGGACGGCCTGTGGGGATGCGCCATCGAGCAGGGACAAGTGGCCGGGGCCAATATGGCGAACCGCAAAGCGATGTACCAGCGGCCGGTTCCGATGACCTTGTCCAACATATTCAACACCCCCTTATTTTCCATCGGTCTGGTGGATGAAGAGCAGTCCGATACCAGCATAACCGAATCGGCGCAAGGGCGTTACAGACGGATTTTTATCAAAGACGGTTCCCTATGCGGGGCGATTGCCTTCGAAAACACTGCCGCTTCCTTACCGTATAAAGCCGCTATTGAACAAAAGCTTCCTCTGGATGGAATCGATGTTGCAAGCTGCAGCATGGAGGAAGTCATGAATGAAATTTCCAGTAGATTGCAATAACAAGGAGAGAATAGGATGAAAAAATATATATGTCAGCCTTGCGGATATATTTACGATCCAAGCATTGGCGATCCTGATGAAGACATTGTACCCGGCACCGCGTTTGAGGATCTTCCCGAGGATTGGGTATGTCCGGTGTGCGGGGAAGATAAGAGCCAATTCGCTCCTATTGAAGGCTAGCAGCATGCAAATGATGTGCGATCATGCTTGCGCACTGCACCCTGGAGCAGATAGAGGGAATGGAGTGGAGACGATGACAGAAGATTCCTGCCAATACGCCGAGGAGCCTTGCACCCGCAAGGTTCCTATTTTCGCCTCTCTGTCTGATGAGGAATTGGCTAAAGTCAGCGCCATGATCAAACACAGAAAGTATGAGAAAGGCGAAGCGCTCGTTCTGGAGGAACAACCTTCGGACACCTTATTCATTATTAAGCAAGGACATGTCAAGTTGTTGAAAGTGACGCCTCAAGGCAAAGAGCAAATCTTGCATATCCTGACCAACGGTGATTTTTTTAGCGAGTTGAATATATTCAATAGCGATGAATTGAGTAATTTTAGTGCCTATGCGCTGAAAAAGACCGACATTTGCATGTTCACCAAGGATAATATGGAGCATCTTGTCCGCAACAACCCGGACATTTCGTTGAAGCTGCTCAAAACGGTGACCAAACGATTGGCGCACACGGAAAACCTGGCCCAAAGCCTGGCTACCAAGGACCCTGAAATACGGATTGCCTATATGATCCTGGAGCTCGGCAATAAATACGGCAAACCGGTGAAAGGAGCGCAGGAGCGGATCAAGATAGAACTCCCCCTGTCGTGCGAAGAATTGGCCAATTATGTGGGCGTGACACGTGAAACGATCAGCCGCAAATTCAGCAAGTTTGAGCGGCTGGGTATTATTGAAATCAAAGGCACCCGGGAAATCACGATCCTGAATGCGCAAAAACTGAACGAATATATTGATTAGTTCATATATTGAGCTGCAATCCCCTCTATTCACTTCCATCTAAGGCCAGACACCCCCTTAGCAACCCGTAGGGCAGAGGCACTTGTAAAGTGCCCCGCCTACGAGGGGTCATTAATCCCGTTTCCCCGCATAATCCCCGTTGCCCCGTATAATCCCTTTACCTTTCTGTGCTCCCGTCAGGTGCATTGCCATAAATGCCCGCTCACCTTGCAGCGGTCGCACCAGAATAGGTAGCCGATCCCGCCGCTGCCCCACATCCATTCCTGGCCGTCCGCCAGCGGCAGCTCGGAATCGAGCTGATGAAGGCCATCGTCTCGCGGCATTCGGGGCAGCTCGGATATTGAGCGTCCTCTATCCAGGAAGGCATGCCGCCCACACGGCACAAATTCTCGCGCCCGTTGGACAATGCCCAATCCTGGGCCGCCAGCGCGCAGGCGCAAGAACTCCATACCATTGATACCTCTTGCTCCCCTAACTCCCGCACCTCGATCTCCAACTCCACCCGAAGTTCATCGAGCTTCTCTCCGGCTCCCTCCTCTTCCATTGAAGAAGTATAAGCCAGAATTCGGTACTTGCCAGCTGGCAAGAAAGCGCGCCTTACATTGTCGCTGAACGGATTACGCCAGGCTCCGGTGCAGTGTCTCTATTATATAGAAAACTATAAGTTACCAAATGAAAGGAATTCAGGGCATCCAGCACCATGTCCCCCGGCTCGAATACCGTTTGCTTGCGCGCAACCTGGGTCATGTCATCTGTAACTTGCCCCGCTTCGTCCCGAATGGAATAGAGTATCATCCGATTCGGATGAATGATTTCTATACGATCATCACCTTCATATTGTAGCGTCGACCAGATGTCTATCGGCTCTCCTGCCTTATATACGGTCTTCGATGAATAGAGCGACAACGTGAAGTCTCCCTTCCGGGTCCTCGCGTTCTTGCTCGATTTCATCGTCTTCATCGGCTGATGATCGATATCAATCCGCTTCGACTACATTGTTGTTCACTTTTATCGTCACATCTGATTTGAGTACGTTATCGCTTATTTTTACAGCCGAAATTGGATAAACGCTCGGATCTTGGCGGCATCATCGCCCTCTGGAGGCATCGTTGCCCCCTGGGGCTTGAACTGTGGAGGGAATTGCTGCTATTTTACAGGAATTTTGGCTCAATGAGTCCACATCACGAGGAATTGCTGCATATCTACATCATTTTAGGCCCTTTTGCACCAAGTCGAAGCGAAACGGGTGAAATTCCTGCCGTTTTGCAGGATCCCCTTTCTAGTGAGGTCGTCCATAGCGAATTGCTGTATTTGCGCAGGATTTCGCTTACCGAATAAGCGTGTCTGGAGAAATCATGCAGTTTTGCGGATTCGCCTACCGGATAGACGTGTCTGGAGAAATCGTGCAGTTCTGCGGATTCCGCTTACCGGATAGACGTGTCTAGGGAAATTGTGCTGTTTTCAGACCATTGGAACCCCCCATTTTTTTACGAGGGGGTGGAGATTGTCCATTTTCCTAAGTAAAACTTGGCACTTAGAGCGTTTTACATCAATTTTTTCTACTGGGGGACGAGTCAAAATAAAGTGCCAGTGATGTACAGGAGCATTTACTGCTTATAGCGGAGGACGGTATTATTATATTACAGCAGGACATTGGGGTCGTGTCGGCGACTCCTTCCAGCAAGGTGGAAGCTCTATTGGTTCTGTAAACAGAGTTTCGGCCTTTCCTGGAAGACCAAGTTTATCTGATGCTCTTATTCTCTGATGCCCTAAGTATTTCAATTTCTTCATCAGAGGCAGGCAAGTTTATTGATAACAATCGATATGAAAGCCTGTCTATCAATGGTTGGGAAAGAGAAGACGAAGAAGTTCTAGGTTCTATTATATGTAAATCTGGCGATACAACGGAAATTACCTGCGGTGAACTCGTTACAAACCGGTATTTTACCCTTGATGAAGAGAATCCAGGTATTAGTTACTCACAAATGAGAGTTGTGAAGGCTAAAGCATCTAAAGGGGGTAGTGGAGCACCAACGTTTCATGCCGACTTTGGAATGATGAGATCAGTGATGACAGGCACTTTATCCTTTGCTGGGTATCATGATAGATATAAGTCGGATGTAATTGGATATGGTCATGTAACTAACGTCCTAAACGACCTGAATTTGGATGGTGTATATATTTACAATTAAAAATCAATGGGTATCATTATGACTTCAGTTCGTTATGAATAGAGGCCTGTCTTGGAGGTTTAATGACAAAGTAAAATAAATGATTACAATATCGAGGGGCCGGATTATTCAGCCCCTCATCTTATTTGCAATAAAAGCAAGGCTCCAATCTATCTGATTCATTCCGCTCCGTACACCTTATCGTACCATGCCCGCAGATGATGGATGGCGACGCCGGCGAAGGACGGATGTCGTCCTCCCTGCTGCTCCAGCGCTCGCAGATGGTAATCAAAATAATGATTCGACTGGCCATGGAACGATACGCTCTCGCCTTCGTCTGTCTGGCCCAGCTCGACCCCGACAAGAACCGGGCGGTTCAGCCGCTCCCCGATGCTCAGATCGGCCGCGGCCACGTCATAGATCGCATTGACGTGGTTGCGGTACGCCATAATCGTGATGGCGTCGAACCGCTCCTGCACCCAGACGCTCATCGAGGCGTCTTCCTCTGGCGCCGGAATCTTGTCCAGCCAGAAGGGCACGTCTGCCGCGATGAACAGTCCCGCCTCTCGGGCCTCGCGAATCCAGCGGTCCATGCTGTCCGTCCATTCCTTCACAATCCGAGCCTGCTCTTCCTTCCAGCCCGGCAGGAGATAAGGCTCGACATCGAAATGGACGCCGCTGAACCGCTCCTCCTCCGGAACGGCCGCATTATAATCGCGGACCCAGCGGATGAAGCCGACGCCCTCCTCGCGGCGGTCGGGCTTGGCCCACTCGGGCTTCCCTTCCAGGGCGTGCACCTGAATGCCGGCTTCGCGGGCCATGCGGATGAAGCGGCGGTATGACTCCGCTTCCTGCTCCTCATCAATCTGCAGATAGATCAGATTGATCCGCTGCGCTTGCGCGAAGGAGACGATATCAGCCGGCGCTTCCGCCATCCACTTCGTCTCCCACAGCCAGGTCGCCCGCGTATTCTCCGTTCCGGCCTGACTAAGCAGCAGCGAAGCGACTGCCAAATAGCAGAGCAGCACGGCCACCTTCAGCCCGTGCTGCCCGGTAAGGAACGAGGGCCGCCAACGGCCTTCCTCGTTCCTGCGGAACAGCCACAGAAGCGGTCTAGACCAGAACAACCTGATCCCACTCGCTCTGAATTTGCTGCACCGAATTGCCCAGCTTGAAAATATTCGGCCGCTCGATGCCCTTGAAGGCGTTGCGGGTATCCAGAATTGGAATGCCCAGATCCGCCAGTTCCTCATAATCGAATGACTGGTGGCTCGTAATCAGCACCATGCAGTCATACGTTCCGAAGTCCTGCAGATTGTAGTCAATGGTGCGCACCATTTTGCCCGACTTACTGATGAAGTGAGTAGCGTGCGGATCGTAGTAATCGACATTGGCGCCGCTCGCCTTGAACAGCTCGTACACTTCCAGTCCTGGCGATTCACGCAGATCGTCGATGTCGGATTTGTACGCCATCCCGAGGATGAGGATCTTGGAATGATTGAGCGATTTGGCGCTCTGATTCAGAATCCGTCCGGTCTTCTCCACGACATAGTACGGCATGTTCGCATTGATCGATTGGGCAATATCGATGAATTTGCTGTAGAAGCGGAAGCCCTTCGCCTTCCAAGACAGATACATCGGATCAAGCGGGATGCAGTGGCCGCCAATGCCCGGTCCTGGGTAGAACGGCATGAATCCGAACGGCTTCGTCGAAGCCGCTTCGATGACTTCCCAGATATCGATGCTCATCCGGTCGCACATCATCGCCATCTCGTTGATGAAGGCAATATTGATGCTGCGGAACGTATTCTCCAGCAGCTTGGACATTTCGGCCACCTTCGTGGACGAGACTGGCACAACCTTCATGACGACGCGGCTATAGAGCGCGGCCCCCAGCTCCAGGCAGGTCGGGGTGGCGCCGCCGATGACCTTCGGCGTGTTGAACGTATTGTATTTCGTGTTGGAAGGATCGACCCGCTCCGGCGAGAAGCAGAGGAAGAAATCCTCTCCCACACGGTAGCCCAGCTTCTCGATCTCCCGTTGAATGAGCTCCTCCGTCGTGCCCGGATAAGTCGTGCTCTCGAGCGTAATGAGGCTCCCCTTCTTCATATACTGCTTCAATTGATCCACGACTTGCGTAATGTACGACGTGTCCGGATCCTGATTCTCGCTCAGCGGCGTCGGGACGCAAATGCTGAGCGCATCCATTTCGCGGATATGCTCGTACTCGTTCGTAGCCATGAACCGACCTGTGTCCATGCATTGTTGCAGCGTCTCATCGCTGACGTCCTTGATGTAGGAATGTCCTTTGCGGATGCTGGCAATCTTGGAAGGATTCAAGTCAATTCCGATGACGCGGAACCCTTGCTTGCACATCTCCACCGCGAGCGGCAGACCGACATATCCGAGACCGATGACTCCGACGACAGACGATTGATTTTCGATGTTGTGTTTCAAATTGGCGGCATACATGTTCACAGGTTTCACCTTCCATAGAAGAATTGGATTATAGTGCTGTTCCCACATTCCGCTTGCCTGTCTGCGGGAACGCACTTTTATATCTATTTAAAAACAGTTTCTGATTCTAGCGTCCAAATCTGCCGGCGAGAACGGCTTCGTAATATAATCGATGACGCCCTGCTGGAAGCAGTGCTCGATCGTACTTCCTACGCGCTGCTCCGACAGAATGATGATCTTGGGCTCTTTGGCTAGTTCCATCTTCTGAATCTGGGAAATGAACGGCAAGCCATTCAACCCGTACAGATTGAGCTCAGTGACGATCAGGTCGTAGCCTTCCTTCCGGATCATGTCCAGGGCGGTTATCGCATCAGTTGCCGCATGCACCTCATAGCCCTGGAGCTTGAGCTGAATCTGCAGGAACTCGCGCACGCTGTCGTCATGGTCGACGATGAGAATTTTCTTCGCATCAGGCGCCTCCAGCTCATCGTGCAGGACGCAAATCCCGGCGGTGCCGTCCATCATCTTCAGCTCCGGCCAGCGATCGAAGAGGAGCGATTCCGCTTCCGCCGGGTTGTCCGGCGCGGCTATCGCGCATACGATCGGCTTGCCGACATGGCTCTGCTCGAGCAGCATCTTCAGCTGCAGCGCATGATAGTGGGTCATGTCGAGCGCGGAATTCGGCAGCAGCACGGCCAGAATGTCATGGGCCGCATCGCGCAGCAGCTCGAAGCGGAGATTCCGGTCAGCCGAGAGCCACTCCCGTGCCTCCGCTTCCCAGTTCGAACCGAACGGTTGAGCGTGAAGGAGTATCACCCCCAGGCGGTCGCTGTCATTGGCGCATAAGCGTTGGACCTTTTCTTTGACAGATGGTGCAGCTTCCGGTTTCATTACCGTGTTCAGCATTTTCGGAAATACCACCTTTCCCAACTGTTATCGTCAAGCCGATTTGACCGGCTTGCTGTCCTCTTGCCAGCTCTGGCGGGTCATGGCCCCCCACGAGTTGTTGTTCTGGAAATATTGAATATGGCCTTGAATCCGCCATAGACCTCCCAACTGACGGTAGCCGAAGAACATGAGCACGCTGAACGCGAGCATGCGCAGCAGGTCACTGATCCGCGGATATCGCTTGAAGGCGATCTCCTCCAGCAGCAGCGAGCCGATGGCAAGCAGCATGCCGGACAAGAAATTGATCAGCATAAAGATAAGCACGATAGGCCATTGCGTCATGTCCAAGAACGCATAACCGATTAGGGCAAGCAATCCCGTAACTTTGAAATACGGATTCAGCGCTTCGAACAGAATCGTATACGGCATTGACAGCAAGCCGAATACTTTGTACTTCGGACGGAACGCCATGTCGTAGTTCTCGATCATGTTTTTCAGATTCCCGCGTCCCCAGCGCTTCCGCTGATTGGACAAAATATGATACGTATCCGGCGCCTGCGTCCAGCAGACCGCTTCCGGGCAGAACGCGACGCGGTACGGCAATTTATTTTCCAGCATATAGCGGTGGAGCTTGATAATGATGTTCATGTCCTCGCCCGGATACCCTTCGCGGTACCCGCCGACCTTGATGACATAATCCTTGCGGAACAGGCCGAACGCGCCCGAGACGATGATCAATCCGTTGATCGCGCCCCAGCCGATGCGGCCGCCGAGGAACGCCTTCAAATATTCCAGCGTCTGGAACATCGGCCACCACTTCTTCGGCAGTCTCACATCGGTGACGGTGCCGTTCTCGATCTTGCAGCCATTGGCGATCCGCACATTGCCTCCGATGGCGACATACTCCTCCGGATTAGACATATACAGGTTCGCCATTTGGATAAGCGAGTCTTTCTCCAGCAGCGAGTCGGCGTCGATCGACGAGATGAGCGGATAGTGGGAGAAGTTGATCCCCGCATTGAGCGAGTCGGCCTTCCCGCCATTCGCCTTGTCGATAAGATACAGATTCGGATATTCCGGATTGTAATAGACGCCCCGGAACTTCGTGCAATTTACCGCGTAGCGCACGGCCAGATTGTCCATGCGGTACATCCCGAACTCCTCGATCATCACCTGCAGCGTATGATCGCTGGAGCCGTCATTGACGACGATAATCTCGTAGGTCGGATAGTTGAGTGTCATAAGTGACTTCACATTCTCGATAATCGTCAATTCTTCATTATAGGCAGGCACGAGCAGCGATACCGGCGGTACATGCTCCGAGCCTGCGAGATTGCTGCGCAGCGCATAGCGCTTGCGGCGAACAATTGAGGAAATGCTCTTAAAAGAACACAGCATTATGCCGAAATAAATAGAGTTGACAATAATGACGTAGTACATGACGACGATGCCATAGACAAGCAGCAGATCTCTAAGCAGAATAATCGCCTCCTACCCTGCCAAGTAGCGGAGCGATCGCGGCCTCGCCGAAATACTGCTCATAGATGATCCGCTTCGGCTGATATCCGGCACCCTGCTCTCGCCGGCCGGCAAAGAAGTGTTCGCGCAGAAGCTCCTTGTGTATGCGATCTTTCGCCATGTCCGACTTGAAGTGATCGTCGGTCTCCAGTGCTGCTTCGCACAGCGCATGGAAGCCTTCATCCCCCATATTGGACAGGCTGTTCGCGCTGTAGTAGCGAACCCACCAATTGGAATCGGTCAATGCTTGCTTGAGCACCGGGATTCGATCCGTGTTCTTGGAATGTCCGAGCGCTTCTGCCACAGCGGCTCGGATCTCCCATGCCGGATCCTTGATCCATTCGAGGATGTTGTTCTCGGTCAGCGCATGTCCGGCGCGAACGAGCATTTTGACCGCAAGGGCCCGGATCTCTTTGTCATGACTGTCAACGAGCGGAAGCAGGGCGGGCGTCAGCGCGACGTCTGTCTGTCCGCTTAAGGCGAGCAAAGCCGCCTTGACCATATTGTCCGACTCGTCCTTGAGACAGCGGACGAGCATCGGGGTCGCGTTCACCCGCGTCTCTTCCAACACCTCCGCAGCCAGCAAGTGGCTCTGGCGGTGGCGCGTCAACTGCTGCAGCATCGTATGGAGCTGCTCCGCCTCGTTGGCGCATTTGGCCACGGAACGAGCCAGCACCTGCAGGAGCGGACCATCCTTCTCCTGCATCATCGCCTTCATCAGATGGGGAACCGCCCGCTCAGAGCGCATTCCGCCCAGCCGGAACGCCGCCTTCATCTGCTTGGAATAGAACAGGCTGCCTAATTCCTTAATGTCGCGGTCGACCAGACCCATCTCTTCACAGAGCGCCGTCAGCTTCTGCTGCTGCTCCCCGCTGAATTTGTCCATCCATTCCATCAGCTTATCCTGAATCACCCGCATCTCCAGCGTACGAAGAGGCCCTTTGGGGGGCTGGAACGGATCCGGGTCCAGCATATGTCGCTGCAAATACACGAAATAGGGCTGATGCTTCTCCAAATAAATCTCCTGATGCTTGGCTAGCCGGTTATTGCGTGCTTTCATCAATAACAAAATGAGTACACCGATGCCAATCAAGCCAAGACAAACGTAAATGAAGCCGAGAGCGACTCCCAAACTGGAAAACATGTACGTGTGCCTCCTTTGTCGGTATCAAGCGCAGCTTGGGCCACTACTCTGCACCCAGCTGCTCGAATATATTTTTCATGTCGGTATAGCTTTGCTTCAGCCGCTCGGTATAGCCAACCTCCTCCCAGTCATCCCATTGGTATACTGGGATATTTCGGAAAGCGTAAGGTACGACCTCCTTCCCGGATGAAGCTTGTTCCCGTTCTGACAGCCAAGGCAGGAACCGGATGCCTTCCGTCTTCACGGTCGTGAACGTCCGCTTGTCCTTGACCGGGTCGTAGCTGATGACCTGCTTCGAGCTCGGGTCGGCGAAGCCGAACAGCATCCAAGGGATGCGCAGCTCGATGAAATCCCCCTTGTACTGCCACGCGGCAAGCGATTGATATTGTTCATCCTGCGGATTATTCGTCCCGCGGATCAGCTTGCCTACCGTCACATCTTGGAACGGATGCGCCGTTCTCGTATCCGGCGGCTCCATCTTCAGGCTGACAGCCAATTTCCACGGATTGAATATCCCCGAATTATCTTGAAGCTCTTTCTTGTTCGGCTCCACCATCCAATAGCCAGACGGACCATACAGCCGATTGTTGAAATCATAGTTGGACGCGATGCGAATCTCGCTGTCCTGATCCGTGCCGAGCGTGATGAGCGTCTCCAGCCCTTCATCCAGCTTCAGGCCCGGGAGCTCCGGCATGGTACGGTTGCCCCCCTCCAGCACGCTGGAGCCGATATGCAGCGTCTGCGTCTTCGGATCGAACGGCTTGTCCAGCTTGAGCGCGAGATAGACGTAAGCTTCATCATGGGTTGCCCACATCCCCCGGATGCCCGGAAGCTCGGTCTTCAATTGAACCTTGTCCTCCAGGGCCTCCCAGTCGCTCCAATCGCCGTCAAGCACGATTTGCTCTTCCTTGCTCGGATACATGCCGAGAATGCCGAACAATTGCTCATTCGTCAGCACGTTCAGCCAGTAGGAACGGCGATCCTCCGGAATTTCGAAGCGCATCGTGTTCCAGGTCTTCTTGAACCATTCATCCTGCCACATGAACAGAATCGCGCCGGCGAACTCCTCGTCATAAATATCCTTCGTCAAGGAGGCGTTAATGCGGCCCTGCTCCCGCTCATCATGTCCTCCCTGATTGCGGCCTCCCATGCCCAAATGGGAAATCCCGATCGAGGCCGGCACCCCGTATTCGGTAATCATGACCGGCATATCGGGATACTCCGCCTTCAATAGGCGTAAATACGCTTTATACGTATTGAATTGGCCATTCTCATCCTTCAACGTCTGCAGCGTCTTGTCCAGATGGAAAAAATCCGGGTAATACGGATACACGTGGTATGCCGCGAAATATCCGGCCTTCCAGTCAACCGGCTGAATATGGCGCGCGTCGACGCTGACCATATCTTCCTGGAACAGCGGTTCGCCGGGATGCGTCAGCACGTCGGTCGTCACCCAGTTGGTGAACGTCATCGGGTGCTGCCAGCCGTATTGGTTCTCCAGCTCTGCCGTAAGATCAATCAATTCTGCCAGCCAGCTCTCGAATGGCGATGCCTTCTCCGTCGCCTGGAACCGGCTTCCTTGGTAGGGCTTCACATCCTTATGCAGGCGGTTCGTATTATCGACCATCGTCGGATCCCACTCGGTCCCAAGATGCCAGGCCATCAGATACTGCCCCGCATTCTGCTTGTACTTCCCCCCTGCTGTCCCCGGCTTGACCGGGATATCCAGATCCCCATAGACGGCCTTGACCACCTTCTCGATTTCCTGCTTGAACTCCTGTTGGATCTCCGGAAGATACGCATCCTGCTTCTCGATGAGCTCCTCCTCCGGGGACCAGATTCCTTGTATAAAATAGAGCGGGCGTTCCGCTTCCTCCCGATTGAACTTCACTAGCGCCTTATAGAAGACCGGCTGGTGCACCGTATAGAGGCGGATAACATTGGCGCCCATATCATGAATTTGGCGGAACCAGCGTAAATACGTCTCCTCATCGACCGGAAATTCACCCGGGAAATGTCCCGGAACCGTCGCCCCAAGATTGACTCCTTTCACAAATAACGGTTCGAACTGCTCATTCCTGTATTCGAGGAATTGATCTCCTTCCGTCTTGAACTTCAGCTTGATGCCGCTCGCATCAGCATAGGCTATCTGCTTCGGATACAGCAGACCGGGTAAATAATACCCCGCCAGCCCGCCGGCAGCGAGAAGCAAGACAACAACTATGATGAGATTCCACTTCGTTCTCCGGCTCATGGATCGTAGTATTGTTCACCCTTTCCTGCACAACGTATTTCCTGTGACTTATCCAGTACCACGGAAATTAATCGCAACACCTAACACTAACTATAACCAAGAAAACCAATGGTTTAACATGGTTATTTAGACTCTTTTTGTTCAGGACCCTTGAGTCAAAAAAATGGTTCTATGCGGGCGGAAAGCAGTGGCCCGTGATCAGACGGTCTATTCGGTTAGTCCCGTCTATCAGTGAGGAAAAAAGCAGGGGTCTGGTTCTGGTTTTCTTTATTTGACATGGTTAGACGCGTTCCTCCTTTAAAAGTTTCGGTATTGTAACCATTTTACCAATAATACCTAGTTTTATCGTTCTTTAGTCATATTTATATTAACATTCATTGCATCAAAATGTTTTTAACAATTTCTAGTTAATTTCTACTATTTTCATGTAAAAATAAGCCTAAAAATGGATGATCTAAATTGGATAAAAAAGGGCTGCTTTTCTTCCCTCTCTCAAAAAAAAATCCTTGCATCTTGCATGCAAGGACTGAATAATGTCTCAGTTGGAACATATTTCGCTCACGTATACAATAACGAAATAACCAGTAATTGATACAGAACAAGCGGCAAAATAACATCACTATAAGCCGCTGAACCGGGGAATGCCCGTCGATCCATCGGCATCCGGGTGTGCAGATAGAGAAAGCCCTGGTCAACATTAACAATAACGCCATCGTACACATGGCCGTCTATCGTCTGAATCCGCACATACCGCTTCTTATACATATGGCCGACATACTGAACCCGTTCCCGTATGGAATGCAAGGTTTGCACCGTACTCGGCTCCGCCTGATAGATAGCTTCTTGATGCGGGGACGAGGAATGACGGGCTGAATATGACTGATACAAGGGCCTGAACCTCCGATCGGATTGAAATAAGGTACATTTCACCTTATGCGCATTTTTCAGGCATCAGCACCAGAAATTACTGCCGCTCGTCCGCCGGCCGTCGGGAACCCGCACACCAATATATAACGGGAGCGGGCCAGCCGCATGATGGCCAGCCCGCCCGGTGAGAGGAGAACGGAGGTTATTCGATTACTCCTTGCTGCGGTAGTAGACATGGCGAATCTGGAGGGACTGGTCCTCTCCGATATCCAACAGGCCGTACGAATACTTCGGTTGAAGCCGTTTATCCGTCGGGGAGCCGGGATTGAAGAGCAGAATCCCCTCCCTTTCCTCCATATACGGGACGTGCGAATGGCCGAAGACAATGATATCGACACCTTGATTGCGGAAAGTATGGAAGGCGGTATCCTTCGCCGATCGGCCTGCCCCGTCCCCATGAACGAGGCCGATCCGGATCCCGCCAGCCTCAATGATTTTGCGGCGGCCGAAGCGCTTCACAATAGCCGTACCGTCATTATTCCCGGCGACGCTGTCAACCGGGGCCAGCGACTCGAACATCGGGATAACGCTTGACGATGTCCAGTCTCCCGCATGCAGGATGAGGTCAACGCCGCGCAGCCCTTTGGCCAGATCGCGAGGCAGCTTCTGTCCCCGATGGGGCATATGGGTATCCGACACGATTCCGATGCGCATAGGCTCTCCTTCCTCCTTTCTTTTTCCTAAAATAGATAGGACTCACTCGCAGCCTTCAGTTTGATTAATATCTATTGTGGCATAACTCCCGCCTCACGTCGATCCCTTTGCCGCGTTATCCCATTCGCTCAGCAAGGGCGCGGGCCCTTATGAGCAGTATCCCATTCGCTCAGCGCGGGATAGGGCACAGGGCAGCGGGCCCTTTCGGTCACTATCCCACTCGCTCAGAACGGGATAGGGCACAGGGCAGCGGGCCCTTCGGTCACTATCCCACTCGCTCAGAACGGGATAGGGCACAGGGCAGCGGGCCCTTTCGGGCATTATCCCACTCGCTCAGCGCGGGATAGGACACAGGCCCGCGGGCCCTTATGGGCAGTATCCCATTCGCTCAGCGCGGGATAGGACACAGGCCCGCGGGCCCTTATGGGCAGTATCCCATTCGCTCAGCGCGGGATGGGACACGAGCGGCAGGCGCACGGGATAGGATACAGACCGCCCGAACGGGCGGGTGGAGCGTTCAGCACTAGATACATGCTCATTCATAGAGCGGCAACCGAATGTTGGCCCGGGTTCGTTCCCTATTTGCGTGTATAATGTTCAGCGGGCACGATATTCGTCTCTTTTCTGAAGCAAGGGGATAGTGGCCAAAAGGGGGGCGGAAGGCATACCCTCTCATTCGACATTTCCCTTCCACCGATTACACCGCATGCCAGTGTTCTCCTTGGTGGGTGCTATTTACCGTTTTTCTTCCTATTATATGCATCATTCCCCTTCAACACGCCCAAAAGAAAAAGAAACCCGAAGTCTTAGCAAAGACCGGGTTTCTCGGCAAGCCAACCGACACATGCTGTCCATGTCCGGCGGGTTCTCTTTTCTTCTATGGCTCATTGCCCTTCTATTCAGCCTGGAGTCGGCAAGTTCCTGGGCTGGCGAAGTAACTGGAAGCACGCTGTGAAGCTATACGTTCTCGTATTGCAGCTTCTGCTTCGTCTCGAAGCGCTCCAGAGCAAGCTGAATGAGACGATCGAGCAGAGCCGGATACGTGATGCCCATCTCCTCCCACAAGATCGGATACATGCTGATCGGAGTGAAGCCTGGCATCGTATTGACTTCATTAATCAGGACGGCCATGTCGGAACGGCGGACGAAGAAGTCCACGCGCGACAGTCCGGAGCCGTCGATGGAACGGTATGCCTGCAGCGCCATCTCGCGGATGCGCTCCAGCAGTTCCTCGTCCAGCGGCGCAGGGATAGCGATTTCTGATTTACCGTCGATATATTTTGCCTTATAATCATAAAATTCGTTAGACGAGATAATCTCGCCTGGTATGGACGCTTGCGGCTCGTCATTGCCAAGAACACTCACTTCCACTTCCCGTGCGTCAACGAATTCCTCTACAATAATCTTCCGATCGTATTGCAGCGCGAACTCAATCGCCTGCTTCAATTCCGCTGCATCGCGGGCTTTGGAAATACCGACCGAGGAGCCGAGGTTGGCCGGCTTCACGAAGCAAGGATAGCCCAGCTCAGTCTGCACCCGATCCATAATCTCCGCTTGATTCTGATCCCACTCCCAGTGAAGAAAATACTCGTATTTGCACTGAGGCAATCCCGCTTGGGCAAAGACTTGCTTCATGATGGCTTTGTCCATTCCGACGGAAGAGGCGAGCACCCCCGCTCCAACATACGGGATGCCGGCCATCTCGAACAGTCCCTGGATGGTGCCATCTTCGCCGTTCGTGCCGTGCAGAAGCGGGAATATCACATCGATCTGGCGCCGGCTCACGCCGTCCTCCGACGCCCCTTCTGCGCTGTCTATGCCCGCGAACAGCATCTCCATCGCCGTTACGGTTCCCCCTCTAAGCGATTCCAGCGTCAGTTCCTCTTGATTCGTGAACGGCCGGTCCCGCCATGTGCCGACCCGCCACTCTCCCTTTTTCGTAATATAAAAAGGAAGGATCTCATACTTGCCGTAATCCATCGCTCCCATCACCGCAAAAGCTGTAGACATCGAGACTTCATGTTCCCCTGATTTGCCGCCGTAGATGAGACCGACGCGCAATTTGCGTTCTTGTTCCATGTTCCCCTCCGGTTAGCGCCTGATGCGCCTGTTGTCTTCTCTCAGAATGCCCGTCACGCCCCGCACATCGGGCCACACCGCAATAAGCGGGAACGGATTGTCTCCTTCCCCGCCTGGCAACCTAAAATGCATTGACAATATGGAAAAAGCGGTACCTCGTCGCTTCCGTCCATGCATACGAGTCCTGGTAATCCCAGTACCGGTGGCGGCTGCTTACCGTGTGAGCGTTCACCAGCGGCATGCCGTTCGCATCGAAAGCGGTGACAATGGTCGTATGCTGGTAATGGCCGTTGCCGTCCCAATCATACGCGATCACGTCACCGAGCTGCAGATCACTCGGATGCTCGACCAACTCGGCCCGCAGGCCGTACGTGCTGTTCGTCAAATGCCGCTCCAAACTGTTGGCGACCGCCCAACTGTAGCTCCACGCTTCCTGGCTGTTAACCATGCCTTTATACCACCAGCCCGAATCTCTTCTACCAGTATAGTTCATCGGTGCACTGCCTGCAAAGAGACATTGCGAGATATAATTGGTGCAATCGACCTCGAAGCTAAGAAAGCGCGGGTTCGGTTCATTCCACCATTCATCCGCGTAGGCGACTGCTTTGTCGCGGCGGTACGGGATGGCCCGCAGCGAGCCGGGCGGCCCAAGCACATTCCGGTTCAACAGCGGCAGCGAGCGGTTCGAACGAGATGCCCGATCCTGCTCAGCTCCGACGAGCTGCTGTCCCCGCCTCTCCGGTACCGGAACCTCCACCTTGGACACGACCCATCCGGTTCCTTCCTTGAGCAAGGTCAGCCGCTCTCTCTCAATTCTCTCATCCTTCAGAGGCAGCCCCTTCTGCTCATAGCCTCTCCGAATATGGTATTCGAGGTCTACCGTAACCTCATGATCCGCCTCATGGGTGCGCAGGAGCTTCGCCTTCGTCTCGCTCTTGGTCGGACTGGCCCCCCTGCTCTCGTACCACGAGACCAGCCTCCGCGCCCGTTCGCTCGTGAGGAGCGCATGCTCCATGTCGGTCACCGGGGCCTGGATGGCCCGGGGCCGTTCGTCGATCTCAGAACGATTATGCTGATCTACGTACAAATAAAGAGTCGTTTTCCAATCGTGACGCATCCCCTCTCTCCACCTCCTTCACTCACTTTTGTCGCGTCAGCCGCGGATGGAGCCTATCGCTCCTTTCTCTCCGCCGGCCCGGTATTTTGCTATCCATTGTATGCAGAAATGCCGCTTCGCATGTCGAAGCGGTAGATTTAGGCGGGTTTGTATGGGAAAAGCTCTTTACGGTGTCTCACGAACACGATATACTAAAGATGTAAGCAATTATGAAATCGGGTTTCATCAGATGAAACGAATAACGTAAAACAAATGACGCATGACAGCATGAAGCTCCATGACGGGCTTCGGATGAACAGAATTTAGAAGGAGGTAATTTTCAATGGCAAGAACAGATGCTTTCTCTACGGCCCGCGAACTGAAGGTCGACGGCAAGTCGTACCGCTACTACAGCCTGGAAGCATTGGGCGCGCAAGGCTACCAAGGAATTGATCGCCTTCCGTTCTCGATCAAAGTCCTGCTTGAGGCTGCCGTTCGCCAATTCGATGGCCGGGCGATTACAAAAGATCACGTCAACCAAATTGCAAAATGGGCGGAAGGTCAAGATGAAAATAAGGAAATTCCGTTCATTCCATCCCGCATCGTTCTTCAGGACTTCACCGGCGTTCCGGTTGTCGTCGACCTGGCGGCTATGCGCGATACGGTGAAAAAGGCGGGCGGCGATCCGAAGCGCATCAATCCGCTCGTTCCGGTCGATCTCGTTATTGACCACTCGGTAATGGTCGACGCTTTCGGTTCGGATCAAGCGTTGGAATATAACATGAACGTGGAATTCGAGCGCAACGAAGAGCGCTACCGCTTCCTGCGCTGGGCTCAGACGGCATTCGATAATTTCCGTGCGGTGCCGCCGGCTACCGGTATCGTTCACCAAGTGAACCTGGAATATCTGGCTTCCGTGGCCGCTACCAAGGAAGTCGACGGCGTAACCGAAGTCTTCCCTGACTCCCTCGTCGGTACGGATTCCCATACGACGATGATCAACGGTCTCGGCGTGGTCGGCTGGGGCGTTGGCGGGATCGAGGCTGAAGCCGGCATGCTCGGCCAGCCGCTCTACTTCATTACGCCGGAAGTCATTGGCTTCAAATTAACGGGAGCGCTTGCAGAGGGCGCGACAGCGACCGACCTGGCGCTGACCGTTACGCAAATGCTGCGCAAAAAAGGCGTCGTCGGCAAATTCGTCGAGTTCTTCGGCCCTGGTCTAGAATCGATCAGCCTGGCGGACCGGGCGACCGTCGCCAACATGGCTCCGGAATACGGCGCGACGATCGGATTTTTCCCGGTTGACCATGAGACGCTGAACTACCTTCGCCTCACCGGCCGCACCGAGGAGCAAGTCGCTCTCGTGGAAGCCTACTACAAGGCGCAAGGCATGTTCCGCCATACGGATACGCCGGACCCTGTCTTCACCGACATCATTGAGCTGGATCTGAGTTCGGTCGTGCCGAGCCTTGCCGGACCGAAGCGTCCGCAAGACCGCATCGAGCTGTCGAATATGAAACAATCCTTCCTCGATATCGTCCGCACACCGGTCGACAAAGGCGGATACGGCTTGAGCGACAGCAAAATCGAACAGAAAGTGCCAGTAGCTCATCCGAACGGTGAGACAAGCCAACTGTCGACAGGCGCTGTCGTCATCGCGGCGATTACGAGCTGCACGAACACCTCCAACCCAAGCGTTATGCTCGGTGCGGGCCTCGTGGCGAAGAAGGCTGTCGAGCGCGGACTGCGCAAGCCGGCTTACGTGAAGAGCAGCTTGACGCCGGGTTCCCTGGTCGTAACAGAATATTTGAAGAAATCCGGTCTGATGGATTCGCTGGAGCAGCTCGGCTTCCATGTCGCCGGCTACGGCTGCGCAACGTGCATCGGGAACTCCGGTCCGCTGCCGGATGAAGTGGGCCAGGCGATTGCCGATCATGACATGACGGTCGCGGCGGTTCTGTCCGGTAACCGGAACTTCGAAGGCCGCATTCACGCGCAAGTGAAAGCGAACTACCTGGCTTCGCCTCCGCTCGTCGTCGCCTACGCGCTCGCGGGCACGGTCAATATCGACCTGGATAACGAGCCAATCGGCTACGACAAGAACAATCAGCCTGTATATTTGAAAGATATCTGGCCTTCTTCGGAAGAGATCAAGCAGGCGATGGCGCAAGCGATCAACGCTTCGATGTTCCGCGACAAATACGAGCATGTCTTCACGCAGAACGAGCGCTGGAATGCGATTCCGGTTCCGGAAGGCGAGCTGTATGAGTGGGATGATAAGTCTACCTATATCCAAAATCCGCCGTTCTTCGAGAATCTGGGTACTCAGCTCGGAGACATCGCCGATATCGAGAATGCCAGCGTCCTGGCGCTCCTTGGCGATTCCGTGACCACGGACCACATCTCGCCGGCCGGCAATATCAAGGCGGACAGCCCGGCAGGGGAATACCTGATCGCGAACGGCGTTCAGCGCAAAGACTTCAACTCTTACGGTTCCCGCCGCGGCAACCACGAGGTAATGATGCGCGGAACGTTCGCGAACATCCGCATCCGCAACCAGGTGGCTCCGGGCACCGAGGGCGGCGTGACGAAGTATTTGCCGAACGACGAGATTATGTCCATTTACGATGCGTCCATGAAATATCAAGGAGAGAACACGAACCTTGTTGTCCTTGCCGGTAAAGAATACGGCACAGGCAGCTCCCGCGACTGGGCGGCGAAGGGAACGTACCTCCTTGGCGTCAAAGCGGTCATCGCCGAAAGCTTCGAGCGTATCCACCGCAGCAATCTGGTCGGCATGGGCGTGCTTCCGCTGCAATTCCAGGAAGGCCACAGCTGGAAGGCGCTCGGCATCGACGGCACGGAAGTGTTCAGCATCAACGGCTTGTCGAACGACATTCAACCAGGACAAACACTGCAAGTCACAGCGACTCGCCAAGACGGCACGACGTTCGAATTCCCGGTTACGGTCCGTCTGGACAGCATGGTCGACGTCGATTACTACCACAACGGCGGCATCCTGCAAACCGTACTGCGGCAAATGATTGCCGGAGAAAAGGCGAACGCGTAAGCGAATGGCGTTTGAGTGCGTAATGGCTGAAAAATAATAACGGAGCTGTTCCCGAAGGTCCATGACCACCGGGAGCAGCTCCTTTTTGTTCGCGCCTGTAGTCTCCCGCCGCAATTATTTCTTCCTGCCCCCGATGCCAACCGCTTCCCAACAGCTAGGCCCCCGCATAGGATGAACTACCTTGAGACCAAGGCATATCCTGCGGAGGCGATTCTGTATGACAGTCGCGTTAACCGGCATTCACGCCGTCTATTTGCTGTTCGTCGCCCTCATCATTCTGTGCCTCGTCCTGCGGCGGGACACCACGATCGTCTGCCTAATCGGCATCTTTGCGTTAGGACTGCTCGCCACCTCGTCGGCCAGCTCCGCAGTGAGCGGCATGTTCACGAGCTTCATCTATGCGCTTGAGCAATTACTGGGGACGATCCTCATTATCTCCATCATCGTCGCGATGAGCCGCGTCATGCTCGCGTCCGGCGTGAACGAGACCATGATCTCCCCGTTCACGCGGCTAATGCGGGGACCGGGGCCGGCCTATTGGACGGTCGGGCTACTTATGTTCCTCATCAGCCTGTTCTTCTGGCCTTCCCCGGCCGTTGCCCTTATCGGCGCTGTCCTGCTGCCGGCTGCGGTCCGCGTCGGCCTTCCGCCGCTGGCGGTCGCCATGGCCATGAACCTGTTCGGCCACGGCATCGCGCTGTCCGGCGACTTCGTCATCCAGGGCGCGCCGAAGCTCACCGCCGACGCGGCAGGCGTGCCTGTGCAGCAGGTGCTCCAGGCAAGCGTACCGCTCGGCCTCGTCATGGGCGCGGTCACGGTCGCCGTCTCCTACTGGATGATGCGCCGCGACATGCGGGCCGGCCGGCTGACGATGGCGACCGGTCTGGCGAAGAATGCCGCCGGCAGCGAGCCGGCGCGCCTGCCTCTATCCGCCCGGGCCAAGACGGCGGTGGCGCTGCTTATCCCGTTGCTGTTCGCCCTCGATGTCATCCTGCTGTTCCGCCTCCATCTGCAAGGCGGGGAGGCAACCGCCCTTATCGGCGGAACGGCAATCGCGATTCTCGTGCTCCTGACCGGACTCACCCACCGGAAGCAGGCGCTGGAGGCGACAACCTCCTACCTGATCGAAGGCCTGCAGTTCGGCTTCAAGGTGTTCGGCCCGGTCATTCCGATCGCCGCCTTCTTCTATCTCGGCGATGCGGCCTTTTTCAATCTGTTCCATCACGGGCTGCCGGCGGGGTCCCAAGGGATCGTCAATGATCTGGGCATCGCGCTGGCCCATAGTGTGCCGCTTCACCCGGCGGTCGGAGCCGGGACGCTGGCCGTCGTCGGCGCCATTACGGGGCTGGACGGCTCCGGCTTCTCCGGCATCTCGCTCGCCGGATCGGTCGCCTCCTTGTTCGGAACCGCCAGTGGCGGCGGAACGGCGACCTTGACGGCGCTCGGCCAGATCGCGGGCATCTGGGTCGGCGGCGGAACACTCATCCCATGGGCGCTGATCCCCGCGGCCGCTATCTGCGGCATCAGCCCGTTCGAGCTGGCCCGCCGCAATCTGATTCCCGTCCTCATCGGCCTGGCAGCAACCACGCTCGCTGCCATCCTTCTCTTGGCGCTTCACTGAGAGCGACAGCGGAGGGTATGCCGCAGCAGGCCGAGAAATGACTGGCATCTGCACCAAAATGAAAGTACGATAGAAGAAGCAATTATCCAGAAACTAGCTAGGAGGTAGCATAATGCTCCGGATCGGAATTATCGGACTCGACACATCCCACGTCACAGCCTTCACTGCGCTGTTGAATGACGGCACTCATCCCTATCATGTGCCAGGCGGGCAGGTCGTTGCCGCCTATCAAGGCGGGACGCCTGGGCTGGGGCTGAGCATGTCCCGTTTGAAAGCTTATACAGATGAGCTCATCGGGCAATACGGCGTCACTCTCGTGCCGGATCTCCCGTCATTGGCGGAGTAATGCGATGTCCTGCTGCTGGAGTCGGTCGACGGCGGCGTGCATGAAGCGCATTTCGCGGCGGTGGCGCCCTTCGCCAAGCCCGTCTTCATCGACAAGCCGCTGGCGCTCTCCACCGCCTCCGCCAGCCGCATCGCAGACCTGGCCGCCCGATACGGCACGCCGGTCATGAGCAGCTCTGCGCTGCGCAAGCGCTCACTTCGGCGGTGAAGGAAGTGACGGCCGAGGCGGAAGGCGGGCCCTATGTGCAAGGCGTGGATGCCTTCGGCCCGACGCTGCGGGGAGATGGCGCGCCGGGGCTGTTCTCTTACGGCATCCACTGTGCGGAGATGCTGTACGCGGCTATGGGGCCCGGCTGGCGGGAAGTCCGGGCAGAAGCAATTCCCGGCGGGGAGTGCATTACCGCCCGCTGGGCGGACGGGCGCATGGCGACGATCCGCGGCCGCCATGGCGGACCGTTCGGCGCGCTCGTTCATGGCGAGGGACAATCGCGCTATCGGATGTGGCGGCCGATGCCAAGCCATTCTATGCGAGCCTGCTGGAACGGGTCATGGCGTTCTTCCAGATCCGGGATCCGGACGTCCCGCTCGCGGAGACGCTGGAGCTTATCGCCTTCCTGGAAGCGGCCAATGCGAGCCTCGCCGAGAATCGTACGGTAAGGCTGCCTTAATTGAAGCTATAAGAAAACGCCCCCTGACGCGTTCCCTTTCCAGGGAGCATCCAGGGGGCGGCGAATACCGCGTGTTCCGTTAGACAAAGCAAGCAAGCCGAACCTGGCGTGCGGCTCTTCTCCGCTCGGCGCTGCTACCTTTTCCGAGGCTCGATGCCCCGTTCCGGCGTGCAGCCGGCTCCCTCTCTATCGTTCTGCTGCGCGAACGAACGGCCTTGTCTTCTTCGTGCATATACGACCAGGCCGATGATAAGCAAGACGGGCAGCAGCATGAGAACGAGGGTGACGATCATATTTTCCCATACAAAAGTCAAGGTATAACCCTCCCTTCGATTCATGCCCAGATGCGAGAGAACTCTGTCCTCCCTTGCAACTCTATATCAGTCTATACGTGTATATCGAGAATGCGTTGCACCGAATCAAATAGAGAAGCCTCCTCCATTGGAGCGGGGCTGCCTGAAGATGAAAAGCAAGGACGTAAAGCGTGTCGTCCACGCTAACTTATGACAGAATAAGCGGCAGGGACTTCACGCCGAACACAAGCTGGCTGTCGAGGCGTTCTAGCCGGTAGGAGCGATCGCGGCGGTAATTCGGGAAGCGGTCAAGCATCGCGTTCAGGGCAATCTTCGCCTCCAGCCGGGCGAGCTGAGCGCCGAGGCAGAAGTGAATGCCGTGGCCAAAAGCGACATGCGGGTCCTGGCAATAGCGAGCGATCCTCTCGGACATCGCGCCAGGCCTCGCGGTCGCTGTCGAAGCAGAGCAGGGCTGAGGAGAGAAGATTCGTCGTCGTCTCGTTGCCCGCGACGAGCAGCAGAATGCAGAAGCCGATCAGTTCGATGGAGGACAGCGGCTCCCCGCCGGCGATGCACTAGCCGGGTGATCAGATCGTCCTGCGGATTGTGGCGGCGCTCTGCCGCAATCGCTTCGAAGTAGACGGACATCTCCTTCTGGCAAATGACATAGCGCTCATAGTCATTGCTCAACAGCGCGTCCGACCATTCCCGGAACTGATCGCGATCGCCGGCCGGAATGCCGAGCATTTCCGCAATGATCGTAACCGGAAGCGGACCGGTGAACTCGCGCACCGCATCCATCCGCCCCTCCTGCGCCGCCTTATCCAGCAACTCATGCGACACCGCTTCGATGCGCGGAATCATCTCCTCAATCGCCCGGGGCGTGAACGCTGTCGTCACGAGCGTACGCAGTTGGCGATGCTTCGGCGGGTCAATGCGCAAAATGCTGAATTCGATCGGATCCTTCTCCTCCGTCATCGCACTCGATGAGAAATGATCATGATCGGCAAAAATCTCCTTGAGCCGATCATACCGGTACACATTCCACACATCATTCTCCATCACAAGCGGACTTTCCACCCGCATTTTCGCAAAATGAGACAGCGGCAGCAAATCATGTTCACTTGCCCACTCCATCGCTAACCTCTCCTCTCTTCCCATGCGTTAGATCAAGATTCCATGAATGTACCATACATCCATAGGCTGCGAATCAGCCTTGGGACGGACATTTTCCAATTCGCCCCTCGCCGTTGCAACAAGCCTCCGCTGGGATGCGCCTCCGGATCGCGAAGACCCGCAAGCCCCCTGTCACGAGGGAACCTGCAGGTCTTTGTCTACTGAGGCGGCTTCATCACCGCTTATTCGGGATGTGGATGCTCGTCAGAATGACCAGGACCAGCCCCGGCCGTTATCATTATTTTTCGTATGGACATAGGCTCTGCAACACTTTCTTTTCCTCATTGCGGCCGATCCGGCCTTACCCGTTCGATTATGTACATTGTAAATCATCTCTTCTCGTTGCCGCTCCATCGCTCATACCATGATTGATAGGCCGCTTGCGGCGGAATCCCGAACTCGTTCTGCGTCATCTCGCACAGCTTGGCATAGGTGGCTTCCACCGCATTCCTGTCCCCCGCTCCGCGTATAACCGCATTAGCATGTAATAGCCGGATTCAATTCGAGGATAGACATTGACCTGACGGTGATAGACCTCGAGCGCAGCCGGGAAATCGTTATCCGCCACATAGTAGTCGGCCACCTCGTTCACGAGGTGGAGCCACAAGGAACGAAGGCGCTGCCTTTCTCCCTCCGCCCACAAGTAACTGCAATCGGCCAAATAATCGCCGCTATACTGCTGCAGCAGTTCCCGATAGGTCAGAATCGTATCCTGACCAACAGGAGGCAGTGCTTCGATCTCCTGTTCCCATTGCACGCAGTCGATGACCGCTTCTTGGAGGACCAGCATATAACTGTCCTCGCAGTTGATGATCTTCATCTGGTCGAGGTAAGGCTCCAATGTTTTGCGCACTTGATAAATGGCTGTATACAATTGGGCATACCCTTTCTTGGCATTCTGTCCGGCCATAGCAGCTCAAGAAGAATTTCTTTGCGAACCTGCCGTCCCCGGTGATGCAGCAAATAGGCGAACAGTTCTTGGGCTTTGGACGTTCGCCACCGGAGGGGATTCTGCGACGGATTTTCGAACTCGATATGCAGGTTCTGGAAGCAGCGAATCATGCGGGATGGACGCCTGCTTCTTGGCCTGTGCCGTCATGGCCGCCTTCTCCGCCAGCCGCTCCAGCGTCGCTGTCAACCGCTCGACTTCGACCGGCTTCAGCAAATAGTCGATGGCATTGAGTTCAAACGCCTTGACAGCATAATGATCATAGGCGGTAATGAACACGATCTGTGTCGCCGGGAGCGAAGACTGAATCCGCTCAGCGAGCTCAATTCCCGTCATCTCCGGCATGTCGATATCCAAAAACACGACATCCGGCGCGATCTCTTCCATTTCCTTCAGGGCCCGCTTCGGATCCTGATAGGTTCCTTCTATTACCATTTCCCCTGTCTCGGCCAACAGGTCATTCAAATAAGCAAGCGCCAAATACTCATCATCGATCAATATGGCTCTCATAGGCCTTCCCTCATCGATCAATATGGCTCTCATAGGCCTTCCCTCCGCAGGTTATATCGTTGATACCCCTTCGTTCGGCAGCCAGGCTCATGAAAGATATCGTATCTAACTATGATACGCCCCGACATCAATCTCACCCGAAGGAATGTGCCCTATTTCACTTTGGCATATGCTTCGGTTGTTTCTATTATATACGCTGCAGGATATCTCCTTTACTAGATTATACGACAATGATTGTCAAATTGTTCCTCTAGGCGGCAATAATGAGTCCTGTGAACTGTCATCCGATCATCAACAAAACAGGGCGCAGCAGATTTCACTCTGCCCGCCCTGTTTTCTTTTTTCCCGGCGTATTAATCGAACAGTAAATTATAAATGGCTTGCGCGGCTTCCGCGCGATTCGCCGCTGCTCCCGGAACGAACCGCCCTGTCGCCCGCCCCTTCATCAAGCCCAACCCGGCCGCGGCGTTCACATGACCGGCGGCCCAGCGCGAGATCCGGTCCGCATCGCTGAATGTCCCTTTCCCGTTGGCGGCAAGCCTCTTGCCTGTCTTCACTTCATAAGCTTTGACCAGCATGATCGCCATCTCTTCCCGCGTAACCGCGCTCACGGGATCGAAGCGGTTCGCGCCCTTGCCGCTGACGATCCCCGCCTCATGCGCCGCCGCGACCGGCGCGGCGTACCAGGCAGCCGCCTCGACGTCGGCAAAAACGTTGCCATCCGTCCCGGCCAGCTGCAACGCCTGCGCCAGCAGCGCGGTGAATTCCGCCCGGGTAATGGCCCGCGCCGGATCGAACTTCGTTGCGCTGGTGCCGCTTATGATCTGCTTGAGCGCAAGCTCCTGAATGACGCCATAAGCCCAATGGCCGGAAGGCAGATCGGCGAACGGCTTCGTCATTTCGAGCACCGCGTAAGTGCCGAACTGGCGGATAAGGGCAGCCATCTCGGCACGAGCGTAGTCTCCCTCTGCCTGCACGGCCGCTCCGCTGTCAGAGATTGAATAGATTCCTGCCCATCTCGGGTTGATACCCGAATTGGCGGTGAGTCGAAGCGTAACCGGCTGATCGAAGGAGGTCAGCTTCTCCCCCGTCCCGTTCGCCAGCGTGATCATAAGGCCAAGGTCATATATATCGCCGGACAGTCTCACCTTCATGCCGGATGCCCTCCCGGCCTTGGCGATCATGTCGTTCGCCTTCTCCTTCGCGAGTGGTGCCAGCTTCAAGGAGATGACCGATCCTTGCTTCTCGCTGTCCGTCCATTTGTTGATCAACTGCTTCATCAATTCGGAAGGAATCTCGAGCGAGATATGGTCCGACTTCACTTCCAGCTTATTCTGAAGCAGCAGCCCGTACGTATTGGACGGGAACTTCACTTCGTTAGTCCCGGCCGGCATCTCGAAGACGATGGTGCCTTGTCCGTCAGCAACCAGCTTTTCCGGTGTCGCCGTTACGGTTCCCGGCTTGTCTTCAGGCTTTGGACTTGGCTTGGAACTTGGAGTGGAACCCGAGTCCGAGCTGGAGCCTGAACCTGTCCCCGGGTCCGGATTCGGATTCGAGCCCGGCTCTTCCGGCAGCTTGCCGCCCTTCAGATCGGTAATCCGCCCTTCCACGCCGGCGTTGATGATGCCGACGCGATCAAGATGCTCGATGAACACTTCATAATCGACAATGTTCAGCTCATAGAAGCGGCCGTCGTTCTTCGCCTGCTTCATCGAGCGGTAGAAGTCTCCCCCGTCCGCCATGAACGAGTTCGTCGCCACGATGTAATAGCCTTGCGGATCGATATCGGCATAAGTCCCGCCGTCATTTTTCACCTGCACCTTGACGATCCGTTCGCCTGTCTGCGTGACCTCGCCGGTCACGGCGTCGATCGTCTCGCCCCTCTTCGTGGAGTCGTAATAGAAGCGCATGCCCGACACTTGCGGGAAGCGTCCCTGGCCCGTCTCCACGCCGCTGACGCCGTTCTCCAGGGCAGCGATAATTTCCTCGCCCGTCATCTTCACGGCGGACAGATTGTTGCCGAACGGCATCACCGTCAGCAGATCGCCCAGCGTAATATCACCCGCCTGTATGGACGCCCGTATGCCGCCGCCATTTTGGATCGTTACGTAGCCTTTGATGTCTGTCTCGTTCAACAGGCGCTGCACCTTCGCGCGCATGCTGTCGGCAATCAGATTGCCCAGATTGGTCTCCTGCTTGCGCACGCTTCCGCGCTCGCCATCCAGGAACACCTTCGTCTTGCCGATGACCTGCTTCTTGAATTCCTCCAGCGGCCCGGCATACTCGGCCAGCTTCGCCGCGGCCTCCGCATCGTCGGCCAGGACATACTGGCCCGCGGCATCCTTCGCATCGATGTCGGTCAGCTTCCCGTTCCACTCCGTCAATGCCCCGCTGTGATCGAAGGTGACATCCAGCTCTCCGAGGTAACGCCCGTATTCCCCGGTCTGGACGATCAAGGTTCGTTCACCGCTTCCCCGTTCGATGACGACCGGCTCCGTTAATTTCGTATGCGAATGTCCGCCGATGATGATGTCGATGCCTTCCACGCTCTCCGCCAGCGCCCGGTCGACTTCATAACCGAGATGGGTCAGCGCAATAATTTTGTCGATTCCTTCTTCACGCAGCATGGCCACCGTTGCCCGGGCGCTTTCCACATAATTGCGGAAGGCGATATGCTCGCCCGGAGAAGCCAGAAATGCCGTATCCTCCGTCGTCAAGCCGAATACGCCGACCTTCTCGCCATCCACATCGAGGATAATCGCCGGGTAAATGCTCGCTTCCGCTCCCGGATGGCCGATCTCATGATGGAACAGGCCCTGCAGTTCCGGCTCCTTATCGAAATCGATATTCGCGCTGACGAACGGGAACTTCGCCTGCTTGATGAAGTTCGTCAGCTTCGCCGGCCCGGCATCGAATTCATGGTTGCCGAAGGTCATCGCATCGTAGCCGATCAGGTTCATGAAGTCCAGATCCGCCATGCCTTCATACTTGTTGAAGTACAACGTGCCAGAAAATACATCGCCCGCATCGAGCAGAAGGGAATGATCCGCGTCCGCGCGGGCTTCCTTGATCGCCGTAATCCGGCGCGGCACACCGTCCAGATGCGCATGCGTATCATTCGTATGAAGCAGCCTTAGCTGGAAGTCGTCATCATCCGGCTTACCGAACTGAAGCTGAACGAGCAGCGGATCATGATCACTTATCCGTCCATGCGCTTCCATGAAATCGGCATTGATATGCACGATGTCCAGCTTTGCGCGCTTGGCCAGCTTATTATCGACCAAAATATGATCCAGCGTCTGCGAATTGCCTTCATAAATATAAGAGTAGCGCTCGGCTTCCGGCAGTCCGTCTACCAGATTGTTCAATTCATTCCCCGCGACAATCCGCAATGTGTCGGAGAATTGGAAATCATTCAAGTCCCCAATCAGCACGACGTTCGTCTGCGGATTGTGGGTCAGCACTTCGCTCACGAAGCCGTGAACGAGCGCGGCTTGCTTCGCCCGCTGCACTTCACTCGACCGCTGCGGAGGCTGGATGCCTCCATACGGCGCATGATCCCCGCCCTTCGAATTGAAGTGGTTGGCGATGACCAGCACCCGCTCGCCCCGGAACAGGAACTCTGCGGCCAGCGGCTTGCGCGAGCCGTTGAACGCTTCGTTCGCCGGCTCAATCCGCCCCGGATTGAATGATAATCCGTCCGTACCGTAACGGACGGCGGTCTTCGCGTCGCCCTTCCCATTCTGTTGGCTGCCGGCCAGCGTGACCCGCTCCGGATTGTACAGGAACCCGACGCGAATATTGCCTCCCGGCGCGCCCCCGTCCATTTTGTCCTCCGGATTGACATCCGTATATTGATAGACCGGTCCGCCGGCCGCTTGAATCGCCCCGATGATCGCTTCATAGTTGCGGCTAGCGTCGACGACGCCATTATCTGTTTCCCCGTTATTATCCTGCACTTCCATTAATCCGATAATATCCGGAGACTTCAGATTGCGCACAATAACGTCACCGATTTTGCGGGTTTTCTCCTTCCCCTTGGCGCTCGGATCGTTCCAATAATTTTCGACATTGAAAGAATCGATCGTCAATTTCTCGCTGTCCGTCACGATGCTGGTCACCGCAGGCTCCCCCTTGCCGCTCTCCACCTTCGGCAGCCGTTCCGGCAGCAGCTTATAATTGCTGAAGGAGTAGGCAATGACGCCGGTGATCGGTTCTGTAAATCGATCACCCGTCTTGACGGCCGGATTCGGCTTCGGCGTAACATAATCAAGGGATACCAGCACGCGCTGCGGATTGAGGCTGTCCTCGGTCAGGACGAGGCCGCCCGCCGGAGACACGACGGGATGATTGCCCTCCTGCCGTACACTGACCGGAATCTCATATTTATAAGGGCCGATAATGTCCGGGTTCTCGATCATGACGCGCATCCCTTCCAGACTCTCATACAGATCGAGCGCATTGCGCTCCGGATCGTAATAAGTATCGGTCAATTGATAACCGTCCGTAATGATCGATGGCGGAATCACTCGATCCTTCCCCAGTACAACGGGAGGAGGCAGATCCTGATCATGCGAAATAATATCCACGCTCGAAGCCGCGATTTCCGTCGTCGTCAGATCGACCGGATTGCTGGAATACGTCTTTTCCTTATATTCCTTGACTACGCCGGATACCTCTACTTGGTCCCCGACCTTCACCGGACTGTCCTTGTGATAGACGAGAATGGCGTCCGATGCCCGGCCATCCTTGCTGTACCGGTCGGGATTGCTTTCCTGGATATAGAAGTTGCTCTTATCCCGCTTGAACGTCACGGTGCCTTCCACGCCCGTCACGGCTTGATCCGCGTACGGAGAGCGATGGCCTTCGCCCTGTATGTCGTGGATCAGGAGATGGCCCGTATCCTTCAGCACCTTGTACGTGAACGTATAGACTGCACTGGCCGTTCCGTCCTTCACGACGATGGCCTTGACCGCCGTATCCTCTATGATCGCAATCGGCGCTTCATAGCGGGCGCTGGCCTGCGTCGGCTCCGTTCCATCCAGCGTAAAGTAGATGACGCCGCCGGAAGCCGGCGTGCTAAGCGCAATCTCGCTGCCCTTCGCGACATTCCCGGATGGAAGGCTTGCCGTTACCGACAGCTCGGTCTCTACCACATCCGCGTACGCACGCGGAATCAGCTGGTACCCGTACGAGCTATGATAGGACAAGACGCCGGTAATCCTCTCGTAGGTGCGGTTGACCGCGAACGCTGCGGGAACGTTTTTGGCGTAAATGACAATGCCTGTGCCGAGCTTGTCAGTCGCATAGTAGGTAGATCCGCTGCTTCGGTCAATCGCAGCCGCGGCGACTTCCACCAGCTGGCCTTCGTACAGCTTCCCGGCATTCTGGGCAAAATCGGCTGAAGTGATCGGCTTCGCCGCCGGCAGAGGCAAGGCCGGTTCCACGATTCGGAGGCTCCCGCCCGGCTCCTTGTTCAATTGCAGCAGGCCGCTGTACAGCTCCAGCTTGCCCTGAACCTCGATCTTATCTCCTTGCTCGGCCGTTATATTCTGGCCGCGGACGACAATCCCTGCCGTATCGTCCTGAATATACAGATTGGAGAAGCCGCTGCCCGTGTCCTCTCTATAAGTAACAACGCCTTGCACCAGGGCGGCATCGCCCGCATTCCGCCCTCTTGCCTCCGCAATGCTGGAGACCGTCACAACCGAATAAGTGAATTCGGAAATATCGCTATCCTTCAGTCCATCCCGCTTGGCATAGGCCTTGATGGTCGTCGGGCCTGTAATCTCGATCGGCTCCGTATACGGAACGAACTCGAACTTATCGGAGCTGCCGTTCAGATTGTAGTAGACGGAAGCGGTCACCGTTGGCGACGAGAGACTCACCCGCGTCCCCGTTGGCACCGCTCCGGAAGGCGGTGCCGCGGTTACGGAGGCCGCTTGATCCGGAGGCGTGACGTTGACCTTTTCCATGGAGGATGGGGACGTGATGCCCCGATGAGGCTTGAAGTACTCGGCCAGCGTACCGGTGACTCGTAGCTTCGACCCGAACATTCCCGGATTCGATTGCAAGCCGAACTGTTGTCTGAATGGAGAAGCAATCTGGACGAATAGCGTCTTGTCCTCTGCCGTCTCCGCTGCAGCGGCAGTTCCTGCGATCCAACCCGCAGGCGCCATCGAAGACAGCAGCAATACGGCTGCTATAATGATACTGATTGACTTGGTCCAGATCCGATGTACCATTTTGTCGCTCCCTTCCCAATATGGGTTATCATTACAAATCGTAGCTTGTCTGTATAACCTTGGTGTTAAAGGACTGTAAAAAATATATGAAGAAGCTCGGCCCGTTCATGCCGGAATTGCCTTAACACTTCCCCCTTATCATTCCACAAAAAGAATCCTTGAAGGGCAGGCAGTCAATCGAGGGGAACAACGCGATGCTATTTCTCATTTTTCATCCCTTATTGCCGCTATCCCCTTCGTTCAGAAGCAAGGGTTGTTTCTGTCAGCGCTACGGAGTCTCATCATCATCCTCTTGCCGCTTACCGATCCGCATTCTAAATATCCGATCGCCCGCTACATTCTATTGCAATATACTTGGGAGGAATACAGTCCGCCAGCCATATCGTATGGTTGCCCGGATAAAACATAATCCCTTCGTTCCGGGCCGTCTCGGCATCCACCTTCAACAACACCGGGGCAGCGTCTCTTCGTTTCCCGACCAGCATGGCCGTCTCTTTGTCGACGGAGACATGAACATATTGTCTTCCCATCGGCCGGAGTCCTTCGTCCAAGATTTGCGCCACAAAGCGTCTTGCCGTTCCGTGATACACGACGGAGGGAGGCGTCTCTCCCTTCTTGACGATTTTGCTGGGCATCGAATGCCCGTATAACGCTCTAATTTTCCCGTCCGCAGCCTCAAACCGTTGCTTGTCCGCCATTGCCATGATGTTATGGATGTCCTGTTCATTAACAGCTTCCCATCGTTGGTCAAGGTGAAGCGCCAGCAGCAGCTGCTCCAGGCTGACCCAGCCTTCCTCATCCAGTTCCAATTCATACTCCCAAGGGGCATGCCTCAGGGCATAGGATATTTCCTTGCTTAATTTGAACAAATCTATCTTCTGTCTGGTCATAAAAGCGCCTCCATAAATGTCAAATCTACTATTCCTATACAACGCTGTCCCGGCAATCGATTCAATTGCTTTGGCACTAGCCGTATTGTAAAAAAAGAAGCTTGTAGTGGCTTCGAGCCTTGTGCAGATTGAAATCCCGGATTGAAATTAGCTGGTTAGTAAAATATTACGAACTCGATTATGGGTCCCATTTTGATTAATCAAAGCCAAGTTCCCCTCCTCCTCATATTGTCAATCGAGCGCAGTCGAGCACAATCGAGCACAATCGGGCATAATCGAGCACATTCGGGCATACCTCCAGGTTGAAGATACTCTCTTTTACATTCAGGTACCTCCAATAGTGCAAAAATACAGCATTTTTAAAGAAGCCAATTTTATAAAATAGGAATCCTGCAAATTTACAGGAATTTCTTCCATTATAGCCCGAATTAGAGAAATATCGAGTAAAAAGATGCAAATTCGCAGGAATTCCACCCAATATGCCCTATATCGGAACAAAAAGATGCATTTTTGCAGGATTGCTTCCGACCCGACGCCGATGCCGACGCCGACGCAGATGCTGCAACGGAGGAAAAACAAAAACGATCACCCCCGCGCCAATTACAGGGGTGATCGCCTATTCCACAATGCTCGTCTCGCTCTGCTATGCTACTCCGGCAGCATTTTGTACTTCCCGCAATCTTGTGCGGCCAGCCTAATGCCCGCAACCCGGCCATCCAGCGCTGGCATCCGCCTGCACGCTTGCGCGGCCTTACGCCTTACCAACCGGGACCGCACCCGACAGGTCGTCATACATCGCTTGCAGGTCGATGACCTGGCCGCCCTGGAGGCGGGATTGCTCGGCCGCGAAGGCCATCAGATGGCTGCGCACGGATACCGAGGCGGAGGACAGGCTCTCTGTGCCAGAGCCGAAGCCGCGCACTTCCTTCAGGAACGAGCGCACGATGCCCGAGTCGCCGCCGCCGTGTCCTGTGATGGACGGAGCGAGCTGAACGCTCCGCTTCTCCTTCGTCACGAAGTCGGTGATCATGAACGAGTCATCCTCCATATTGCCGCGGATGTCCCCCTTCGTGCCCATCACCTGCACGATGCGCGTATTATCGTGCGTGAAGCCGCACATGCTGAACATCGCGGTCGCCCCGCTCGCGAATTCGAGATTGACGACCTGATGGTCGACGACATTGTTGTCCGTCTGATAGACGCAGCGCCCGTACGGACCTTCCCAGAGCGCCTTCAGGATGCCTTCCTTCGTATAGTCATCCGTAATTTTGCGCGCCCAGTCGATGCCCTCGCCAAGATAATAACGCGGCGCATGGTACTGGCAGCTCTGCTCCGCCGGACAGCGCTCGATGCAGCGGGCCGGCGCTCCTTCCGGCTTATGCCCTTCATGGAAATGCATCAGCGAGCCGAACGAGCTGACCCGAGCGCAGGGCTCATTCATCAGATACGCCAAAATGTCCATGTCATGGCACGACTTCTGCAAAATCATCGGGCTCGATTCATCGCTGTTGCGCCAGTTCCCTCTGACGAAGCTGTGCGACATATGCATATTGCCCACATTCTCGTTCAATTGGATGGATACGATATCGCCAATCGCGCCGCGATCGATCTCCCGCTTCATCGCCGACCAGAAGGACGTGTAGCGCAGCACATGGCATATCGTCAGCAGCCGGTTATGCTTCTTCGCCGCCAGCTCCATCTCGACACATTCCTGCGGCTCCGGCGACATCGGCTTCTCCAGCAGCACATGATAACCGAGCTCCAGCGCCCGCAGCGTCGGCTCATAATGCATGCGGTCCATCGTGCAGATGATGGCCACATCGGCACGCCGGTCCCCTTCCAGAATCGCTTCCCATGTCTCGAACTGCTGCGATTCGTTCAGGCCGAACTGCTCGGCGAAGGCTTGCCTCCGCTCGTCCTTCGGATCGGCCACGCCGACAAGCTGCAGCTCATGCGGATTATCCAGGGCATACGGAGAATAAGCACGCGCACCCCGGTCGCCTGCACCTATGACAATGGCTGTAATCGGATTCATAATGACATCTCTCCTTTGCACGACGCAGAGAAACGCCAGCACTAAGCGGCGTTCCTCCGGCATACTCTGCTTATTTTGCTTGGGCGGCTTGGTAAGCCTGATTCATTTCGTCAATAACTTTGATTAAATCCTTATCTTTTTTGATTGTTTCGATAAATTTATCATACTCCTCAACCGTCTCTTTGCCAATAATTACTTTTGTACGCATATCGTCAACTTTTTTCTTTATCTCCGGAAAATAGCGATTATACGCTTCCGAGTAGAGGCCCCGCTCCGGTTCCGGCACGACATGCTTCTTCCGCTCGTTCACGATCTGGACATTGCGTTCGTACAGTTCATCCGGCATGCCGACGGCCCCGATGGCCATATCGTCGCTAATTAGATGGAAGAGGCTCGACATGTTGCCGTCTCCCGTCAAATCTTGCTTCGCCTGCTCCGTAGGCACGATTTTCCCGTTCTCTTCCTTGTAATGGATATCTTTTAGACCATAATAGGTCAAAATATTCCCTTCCGGGCTGTTGCCGTAATCGAACAGCTCGAGAATTTTCTTCACCTTGTCCTCCGGCACCTTCTTCGGAATCAAGTACACGCCGTAATACGCAGCCCCAGATGGCGTATATTTATAGCCGTTCGGATTCTCCAAGTATGGCAGCGGATACAGATCCGCCTTCGGGTCGATATCGCGCAGCAGCTTGCCGGTTACCCAGACATGGTTCATGGACAAGCCCGTGCCGCCGACCTTGCCGCTGCGGAACGCATCCAGGATTTGCGAAAATTTCAAGATGGCGAAATCCTTCGGGAACAAACCCTCATCGTAAGCTTTCTTAATCCAGAGCAGCGCATCGCGGGAGGCGTCTTCCGTAATAATCGGCACAAGCTTGCCGTCCTTCAGCTTCCAGTTACCCTGCGTCTCGTTGTAAATATTGTAGACGAAGCCCATCGAGCTCGGAGAGGCCGCATACGGAATCTCATCCGCCTGTCCGTTGCCGTTCGGATCCTTCTCCTTGAACGCCTTCAGCACATCGAACAGGGAATCGAGCGATGTCGGCACCTCCAGGTTCAGCGCATCGAGCCAGTCTTTGCGGAGCATCGCGAAGGCGCCGCCCCCGAAGCTAGGGTAATAGCGCGGAATGACATAATTTTTGCCTTCGATCTTCGTCTCGTCCCACATCGACGCCTTATCTCCGTCCGTCAAGTTCGGGTAACCCTTGATGAATGGCGTCACATCCCAGAAGACGCCCTGCTTGATCATTTTCTGCAGCTGCGCGTTGTTAAGCGACTCGACGAAGACGACATCCGGCATGTCGCCGGAAGCGAGCATGACATTGACCTTGTCCTCGATCGTCGTCGGCGTCAGCCAGGTGATATCCAGCTCCGTGTTGGTGCGCTTCTCGAGCTCTTTCCAGATCGGGCTGCTCTTGTTGACCATGTCTGTCGCATAGTTCAACGTCTGAATCGAGATCTTCGTCGGACCGTCTCCTCCGGACGAAGCGCTCTTGCCGCCGCCGCCGCATGCCGTCAGCAGCAGCGAGCAGGCGAGCAGAATGAGCATCGATGTTTTCAACGCGGAAGCCAGCTTGCGTGGTTGCTTGTGAATCATCGTAGACCCTCCTTTTTTACGTGAACATGCTTTTTGTGCATCCTTATCTCGTCATTCTTTGACAGAGCCAACCATCGCGCCCTTGGCGAAATGCTTCTGCAAGAATGGATACACCATCATAATCGGCAGCGTCGCGATGACGACCGCAGCCATTTTGAGCGTCTCGGTCGGCATCTGGCGGTTCACATGGAAGTCCATGCCGCCACCTGTGCCGCCGCCCATCGCCGTCGGGTCGACCAGCATATTTTGCAGGAGCACCTGCAGCGGCCATTTGCTCTGGTCGTTAATGAACATGAGCGCATTGAAGTAGGTGTTCCAGTAGCCTACCGCGAAGAAGAGGCCGAAGGCGACCAGCGCCGGCAGGGACAAGGGAAGCATAATGCGCCAGAACACCCCGATCTCGTTGCAGCCGTCGATGCGGCCGGCTTCCTCCAGGCTGTCCGGGATGCTGTCGAAGAATCCTTTCATCAGCAGGACGTACCAGGCACTCGTCAGGCTCGGCAAAATAAGCGACCAGACGCTGTCGATCAGGCCTAGATTGCGGACGACCAGGTACAGCGGCACCAGTCCTGGCTGGAACAGGAACGTAATCAGAATCATCATCATAATGGCTTTGCGGAAGCGAAGCCGCTTGCGGGACAGCGCATAAGCGAGTCCTCCCGATACGATCAGGCTGAACGCCGTGCCCACGGTCGCCAGGAAGGCGCTGATTCCGAGCGAGCTCATGAACAGCCCGTTGGACAGCAAATATTTATACGCGTCCAGCGTCCATTGCTGCGGGAACAGGATCAGCGGCCGCGTGTAATATTCCGTCGGATCCGTGAACGACAGCACAATCGTATAGTAAATGGGGAACACGGTAGCGATACTGAACAGAATCAGCACCGTCACATTGCTCGCTTGGAACAACCGATCCCGCCACTGTTCTCTCATGGCATTCGACCTCTTTCCTGCTTTTCTAATAGAGACTATTCAATAAGTTAGTACAGACTATCTTGACCGAACCGCTTCGCCACCTTGTTCGCCGTCACGACGAGAATGACGCCGACGACCGACTTGAATAGCCCGATAGCCGTGCTGTAGCTGAATTCGCCCTGCTTGATCCCGATGCGGTACACATACGTGTCGAACACATCCGCCACATGCGTGACCGCCGAATTCATCATCAGATAAATCTGCTCGAAGCCGGTATCCATAATCGTGCCTAGGCGGAGAATGAACAGAATCATGATGACGTTGCGAATGCCCGGCAGCGTAATATGCCAGATGCGGCGCATCCGCCCCGCTCCGTCCATGACGGCCGCCTCATACAGCTGCGGATCGATGCCGGCGATCGCCGCCAGGAATATAATCGTGCCCCAGCCGACTTCCTTCCATATCGATTGCGCCGTCAGCAAGCCCCAGAAATAATTCGGGTTGGACAAAATGTCGACCGTCTCTTTGCCCATCGATACGAGCAGCTTGTTCACCATCCCCTCCGATTGGGAGAACATGAGGAACGTCAAGCCGTAAATAAGCACCCAGGACAGAAAATGCGGAATATAGATGAGCGACTGCACCGTGCGCTTCAACACCGAGTTCCGCACCTCGTTCAGCATGAGGGACAGAATGATCGGCGCCGGAAAAAAGAAAAGGAGATTCAGGAAGCTGATCGCCAGCGTGTTCCGTAGTAAAATATAGAAATCTTCATTGGCGAAAAAGCGGCTGAAATGCTCGAACCCTACCCAGGGACTCCTCGTGACGCCGTAGTACGGAGAGTAATCCTGGAAGGCAATGACCAGATTCGTAATCGGAATGTACTTGAAGATCAGAAAAAACAGCAGTCCCGGCAGGGCTAACAAATATAAATACTTGTCGCGCTTCAGATCGGACCATAGCTTACGCTTGCCGGCACGAGCACGGACACGGGGCGCAGGACCTGCTGTTCGCTCGGCGGCGATATTCGTTGGCTGTGAGCTCATCGGTCACCCTCGCTTTCTATTCGAATCGAAGCTTCATGGCTTGGTAGTGCTAATGTAAACGCTGTCATCATTCCGTGCAATTTGACTTTTTTTCCAGATTAGCTTTATCCCTTTACCGCTATGATGGACAAAGCTGAGAAGCCGTGCCCTACCTGGACAGAGCGCCGCTGCAGCGTCTTTGCGGCCCGATCCGATTTCCTGCCGTTGCACTTTTTTTCCGGGCCTCTCCACGCTTGTGTCCCCCTTGTCCAACGGGACAATTTCAATTGAAAGCCTTTTCAATCCGCATGTCATTCAGTATGATGAAGACAACGGCATCCGGACTTCCGCGATCCGAATCCGCTGCATGATGGGAGGATCACCGTTGAGACGACAATGGATAAGCCTGTTGTCTTCGAAAGGCGTATTGTATTGGAAAACCATCGCGATGGCTGTGCTGCTGACCTGTCTTCCGCTGACGGTCATCAGCGCGGCTTATTTATATATCGGGAACCAGCATATGGTGAACCAGTTCCAGCAGAAGAATGAGGACGCGCTTCAGGATGCGGCGAAGCAGATTGACGAGCAATTTTCCCAGCTTGTCCAATACGCGCTGAACATGGTCGTGAAGCCGCATTTCAAGCCGTCCGTGTCCGACATGGATTTCGGGCTTCAATTCGAGGAGACGCTCCAGCTTCTTGATACGCTCACCTTAATCGAAAATGCCGATCCGCTGATCGATCAAGTGTACCTGTACGTGCAGAAGCAGAACAAAGTGCTGCAGCCTTCTCTTGGCCTTCGCACGCTGGAGGATACGCAAGATGCCGAGCGCTGGGGCCGGCTGATGCTGGAGGAGAAGGGCATCTACTGGGTGCCTGATCTCGTGCGCCCATTCGCCAAGGGCGGCGCGCCGCACGCGATCGTCCTCAAGCTCCCGTTCAACGGATCAACCTCCTTCGGCGCGATCGTCATCTACATCAATCCGTCGAAGCTGCATATCTTCGCCAATACAGACAACCTGTCGTATGTGCTGGACGCGGAGGGGCATGTGATCGGCCATTCCGCGAAGACCGCGGAGCATCCGGAGGCGCTGCCGCTCATTCTTGGGCATCTGCAGGAAGAGCCTGCCCCGGCCGAACCGGGACGCCTCCCTCCGCCGCGAACATGGCAGATGCCGATCGAAGGCGGGGACTCGCTGCTCGTCAATACCGTCTCCTTCGAGAAAATGGGCGGAACATGGACCTATATCGCGGGAACCCCGCTATCGGTCATTACGGCCCCTACCCGGCCGTATACCCATGTCGTGCTCGTCCTATGGGGCTTCGCCCTGTTGGCGGCGCTCGCGCTCAGCTGGTTCGCTTCGCGCCGGATGTACCGGCCGATTCGCCGGGTCGTCACGATGCTCGGCGGCTGGCGGACGCCGGAGTCGGCGGTCCATAATGAGCTGGACTATATCGAGAAGGAATGGAAGCAGTACCGGTTCGCGAACGAGACGCTGCAGAGCCGCCTCGATCAATCCATCCCTTCCGTGCGCGAAGCATTCATCAACCAGTTCGTGACCGGACAGGCTTCGCACCTGACAGAGCGGGAGATTCGCGAGAAGCTGAGGCTGCTGCAGGTGAATATCGAGGGGAAGAGCTTCGCGGCCGTCGTTGTGCAGCCGCATGCGTTGGGGAATGGCCGGGAGCCGTTCTCCGACCGGGATGAGCATCTGATGGCGTATGCGGCCATCAACATCGCGCAGGAGCTGTCCGATCAGATGGCCGATTACGTCCATCTGATCAACTTCCTCGACAGCTCCTTCGGCGCCGTCCTTATCCTGCCCGGAGCGGAGCCGAACGAATCCCAGAGCCGGATCGAGCAGCTCTGCGATCAATGCCTGCGCGCTCTGCGCGACGTGCTCCGTCTGGAGGCGACGATCGTCGTCAGCGGGCCGACTTCGTCCTGGCTCGATGTGCCGTATGCGCTTGAGCAGGCACGGCGCGCCCTGCGGCACCGCACCTTCGATTCCGGCAGCCAGCTGCTGGAGGCAGAGCATGTCCTGTCCCAGACCGCAGGCAATGTCGAATTCCCGCTGGAGCTGGAGCAGGACATCATTCACGCCCTGAATCTGGGCCTGGAAGAGGAAGCCGTGCAAGGGGTGGAGCAGTTCGTCACCGCTCTCCATGGCGGCGGGGCGGCCGAATGGCTGATCCACCAAGCCTTGATGCGGCTCATCGGCAACATTCACCGCGCGATGCTTCAGGCTGGGCACAATCCGTATGCGGTGTTCGACGCGGCGGGCCTGCAGGAGGAGCTGAACGGGCTGCGCGACACGCGCGCCTGCCTGACCTGGTTCCATACCCGCATCATCCGGCCGTACATCGCCTCGCTGAACAAGAGCTACAGCGCGACCATGAAGCAACTGGTCGAGGAGATGCTGGAACGCATCGGCCATGATTATATGAGCGATCTGTCGCTCGACATCGTCGCCGCGGAGGCCGGCGTGAGTGCATCCCAGCTCAGCAAGGCCTTCAAGCAGATGACCGGCTCCAACTATGTCGATTACTTGACGTCGCTCAAGATGAATAAATGCAAGGAGCTGCTCCTGTCCACCGATATGAAAATCAACGAGATCGCGGAAGCGGTCGGCTACCAGCCCTCATACTTCAACCGGATGTTCAAAAAGCTGGAAGGCATGACGCCCGGCCAATACCGGCAGCAGCATGCGGGATAAGGTCATCCCCGCCGGAGAAGAGGCTGTTCAATCCGTGGATTCCCAGTACGAAGAGTCGGGCATAGCAGGCTTCGCTCCAACCACAAACGGGCTGGTCAAGGGTTTCATCCCTGACCGGCCCGTTTGTTGATGCTGTCTTCCCCACAGTACGTTATCGGAAGCAACTAACGTAACAATGCACTTTGTCATCTTTGATCGAATCGATATCAACCACGCTTACAGAAGATTCTACGTACTTTGGTTTTCAGGGGCGATTAGGAGGCTTTTTGCGCAAATTATACTTCATAAATAGATCGAAATAACTACTTTTTCCTTATGAAGTATTTTATGGTATTGTATAAGGCACAGAAGTTGAACCTTTGGTTTCTTGAAGGACTTTCAGGCACCGAGTATCTTTGAACATTTAATAGAATAAGGAGAATCTCATTCACCATGAAACATATCCAAACTATTAAAAGAATAAAGGAGCGATCTCAATGAAAAAAAAATACTTCCTGCTTCTCTTCATATTCTCTACTATTTTGGTCAGTTGTACTACTCAAAAGGAAGCGATTCCTCAGCCTGGAGACTCAGGTGATCCCTCTATCGCTTTAAGGATAGTTGTAATAGGAGATGATCAAATTGAAGGAATTGATAGTGTCAATTTCGTGAAGACAACTCTTCAAGATTTGGTTAAAGACGAAAATCAACAATTTGATGGATTAATCATCTCTAAAGAATATTTTGAAGAAGCAGCAAAAAAACAATATAAAGATTTTTTTAAAAATATAAAATATCCTGTGTTCTTCCTGGGAACAGAAAACATACTAACAGCTGTGTTTCATGAAGATGAACTTTCCTTAGAAGATGCAAAAATAGGTGGCTGGGGACCTTATGCTTCTGGCTTTGTCCGTGTCGAAGATGGATACAATGAGTGGGCTTTATATCTACCTAATAATTCAACAAACAATGACAAAGAAAAAAATATTATATTACGAATCTGTAATATCCTTCAAAAATATAAAAAGGATAAGAAGGAATAAAAACTAATTTTGTTTACTTATTCCAAATTACTATTTATTATAAATATATACCATAAAGAGGAGGATATATTTAGTATGAAAAAGAAACTGAGTATTGTTTTAAAGCTTGCTTTAAGTTGTGCTTTAACTACAGGTGCAATTCTTTCTTTTCCCCTCCCATCCTATTCTCAAAGTGTATCTGAAGGTACTAGAGAAGTTCATGATGAAGGCTTTATTGACTTAAACAATCTTGATAAGCTTGATGGAAACATAACTGTTCGTGATGTTAGCTATGATTCTGCAATGGCTAGTATTGCAAAGCTACAGGGAATTTCCATAGAAGAAGCCAAGAGAATACATCCTGATAAAACTTCACAGGGATTACATAAGGAATTAAGAAATCTCGCTTCCAATGTATGGATTAAAGAGATTAGTGTTGAACAACAAGTAACAGCTTTTTATAAACCAACTTTGAAAATATATGCTTATTATTATAGCTCAGGATCTTTTAGACAATTTGAAGAAATTGTTTCTGTTCAATTAGATCGTAACTCAAGCGCAGCTGTTGGTTTCACAAAACAATTTTCCGGAAATTTAGAAGCTGAGATCCCGACAAACAATCCTACTCAAATGTGGTGGCTTATCAATGGAGATTTTTATGATAATGGCACAACAACTATTTCAGGAAGTGTTACTGCTGGAGGTTCGATGTGGAAAGGAACCGGTACGATTCAACACGCTAGTAATCATTATAAATATTGGTATAATTCAGGAACTTATTCTCTTTATTAATTATTTTTATTTATAACAATACGCTACACTTTTGTTGGAGGCCATCTCTCTCTTTCCCAAAAAAGTATCCACTATTTGAAAGACATATTACCCAATTCCCCACTGTATGAGAACAAAATGCTTTAATCGCAAGAGTGCCCACCCTATTTCTGAATTCCTCCTACGAGCAGGCACTTGCACATTAATGATGTGGCCGCCCATCGTCGCTATGATAGTTACGATGGGCGGCTTGTGCCGCGCTCAGACCTTGCGGCCTCTTATCCGATCGAGCGCAGCATCGTCGCCATCCGGCGGGCGGCCTCCGTCAACTGCGGAGCGTACGCCTCCAGCGTCTGGAGCGACATCCGGCTGACCGGGCCGGAGACCGACAGCGCCGCCGCCAGCTTGCCGCTGCGGTCGAATATCGGCACCGAGACCGCGGCCGCTCCTGGCTCACGCTCCTCGATGCTCACCGCATACCCTTGACGGCGCACCTCTTCCAGCTGCCGCATACACGCCTCGCTGTCGACACTGGGCGGCCAAAAGGCATCCCGAAGCGCCGCGTCGCGCTCGGCCGGATCGGCGAAGGCAAGCAGCACCTTGCTCGATGCGCCGACGAACAGCGGGAGCCGCGCTCCGACCGGGGCCACCCGCCGAATCGCCTGGTTGCTCTGCACCGCCTGAATGCGAATCCGATCCGAGCCGTCGCGCACGTACAGGCTCACCGTCTCCCCCAGCCGGTCGCGCAGCGCCTCCATCTCGGGAAGCAGCAGCTGAGCGGCGTCGCCAACCTGCGTCAGGTTCGCGGACAACTCCCATACCCGGTAGCCAAGGCGGTACTTGTCGCCGTTGCGCAGCACGAAGCCGCGATCCTCCAGCGTCGTCAGCAGCCGGTGCACGGTGCTCTTATTCAAGTTGACCCGAGCGGCCAGCTCGGTCAAGCTCATCTCATATTGCTCCGTGAAGCACATCAAAATATCGAGCGCCCGTTCCACGGCACGGACGGTTAATTTTCCTCGTTCCTCCACGCCATCTCCCTCTTTCGTTCCATCGAGTGAAACTACGTTACATCTAGTATAACCCCCTTTTCCGATGCCGTAAAGGGACGGACCACCGATCGTCACCCCGACCAACGTCCCTGGTTTCGACATTTTTACAGCCGGATTGCAATGTTACGAGACGATTACAAACACCTTACAAATCGTGCACTTTTATTGACGTTATGCGGCTCGCGGCATACGATAATAGTACATTTCGGATCAAATGAAACGCTTTCACTAGCAAGCTTTTATTTAACGTTGACCAAGACTTTCGTTCTAGTTAATGTCATTTTATGTCGATACCCCGCTTTGCGAGTTTTTCTCGCTTTCCCGCACATCCAGAAGGAGGTCATGCCCATGAGCACACCTGTCGTCACACCCGTGCTTCAACCGGAATGGCTCGGGCCCTCGGGTCTGGCGCCGGCGGCCGCACGCCGCATCCGTCTGAAGCATATCGTGATTGCCCTGTCCTTGTCGACGGTGTTCGCTGCATCGGTTATCTTCCTCGCCCTGCACGGCTTTATCGCCTGGATGTTCGCGAATCCACAGGTGCCTCCGCTCTTTTCCAATCCGATGGAGGCCAAGGGAATGCCTTACGAGACGGTGACCTTTCCGGCAGCCGACGGCCATACCCTCGTCGACGGGTGGTATATTCCTTCGGACTCCGCTTCGTCGCGGACCATCATTTTAAGCCATGGCTATGGCGCGAACCGCGAAGAATATTGGGTGCCGATGTACGATCTGGCCCAGTTCGCCCACCGGCTTGACTATAACGTCATCATGTTCGATTATGGCTTCGCCTCGGAGCAGCACAAGACAACCGCCACTGGAGGCAAGCTGGAGAAGCAGCAGCTGCTTGGCGCCGTGAATCTGGCCAAGGAACGGGGAGCCTCCCACATCGTCGTCTGGGGCTTCTCGATGGGAGCCGGAACCGCCCTGCAAGCCGCGCTGTTGACCGATGACATTGACGCGATGATTCTGGACAGCACCTTCCTGCTGGAGCCGGATACGCTGTACCACAACCTGAAGCAGTACGTGCCGCTGCCGAAGCATCCGTCACTCGATCTGCTGCGCTTCTTCTTCCCGGCGCTGAACGGCACCAGCCTGGCGCAGATCCCGTACAGCGAGGTGAAGGCAACCAGCTACGAGATGCCGACCCTCATCATTCACGGAACCGCGGATACGAAAGCGCCATACGAGATCGCCGAACAGATTGCGGCTCATCAGAGCAACAAGCTGTCGGAATCCTGGATCGTGCCCAATGTGCAGCATGAACTCATCTACCGCACGCACCGCAAAGACTACCTCGGCAAGGCCGCCGCATTTCTGAGCGCAGCCTACCACGCCGATGCCGCATCGATGATCGCCCACCCGTAAGCCTTATGGCTTGCGGGTTTTTGCAGTTCTCCGGCACAGCGGGAGAAGCATAAGCCAACCTGTCGGCGGAATAGGCTAGATACAAGAGGTCATGGATGCGAGTCTCATTGACATGTAGAGGAGGAACGCTCGTTGGAGTACATATATGGGTCACTGATGCCTGTCCGCGTGCTGGAAGAGATCGTATTTTGGAAAAAACAAGAGCGCGAGCACATCGAGGTCATTCTCGCCATCGTGCCGCAGCTAGAGCCGGAATATGTCCAAGTGCTCCGGGAATGGGAGCCGGTCTTCACCAAAACCGAGGAAGCGGCCTCGGCCTGGCTCCAGTTCATACTGTCGCAAGGGGGAAGCGCGCCTCCCGATACAATGCACAAGATCGAGCTGCTGCTCAAGGCATCCGTCTATCAATCCGAGCAGTTCATAAAGCATCTGGAGACGATGAAGAAGTATAGCCGTGCCGTGCATAGCGTGCCGCTCGCCCCGATCGTATTCGATCATATCGCCAGCGAATCCGCCTATTTCCTGAACGTCGTGCATGCTCTAAAAGACAAGCCGCTGTCTTCCTTCGCTTCGCCGGACGTACCAGGGGCGCATGCCGCTCCGCCCGGCAACGCCGTACAGCCGAAGGCGTTCATCCACGAAGTCCCGCCGCTCGACAGCGGCAGCAGCTCCGGCTTCCCGGCGGAAGCGGAATATCCCTTGACAGCCTGTAACAGTGAATCCGAGGAGAGCTCCGACGCATCGGCGACAACCGCACCGCAATCGCCTGCTTCGGGCATTCTGGCTTACATCGGTTCGGCTCAGGCGCCCCAGACGCCTCTGACGGCTCAGGCCCAGGCAGCCCAGGCGGTCCAGCCAGCAGAGGAACAGGAAGCCAAGCCGGTACAGAAGCAGGACGAAGCCCGGACCGCGCCTGAGAATGCACCCTTCGGCTACTCGGTGTACCGGGAGGTGACGTATGCCCCGACGGGCGGATGGCCGCCAGGCCACCCTCAGCATCAGCCGCTGATGCCGGAGTACTATCTGCGCGGGGACCTAGCCTCCGTCCCAATCGGCGGCCATACGCTGCCACCATTGCCGTATCCGTATGATGCGTTGGAGCCGTATATCGACGAGACGACGATGCGGGTACATCACGACAAGCACCATCAGAGCTACGTCGACGGCTTGAACCGGGCCGAACGCGCATTGGCGGAAGCACGGCGCACCGGCCGCTTCGATCTGGTGAAGCACTGGTCGAATGAGCTTGCGTTTAACGGCGCAGGCCACTATTTGCACACGATTTTCTGGAATACGATGAATCCGGCGGGCGGTGGTCAGCCGGCCGGAGAGCTGCTCGATCAGATTACGCGTGACTTCGGAAGCTTCAAGGCGTTCAAAATGCATTTCTCCAAGGCCGCGGAGAAGGTCCAGGGCGGCGGGTGGACGATTCTCGTCTGGAGCCCGCGCAGCCGCCGCTTGGAGATTTTGCAGGCGGAGAAGCATCAGAATCTGTCGCAATGGGACGTCATCCCGCTCCTTCCGATCGACGTATGGGAGCACGCGTACTATTTGAAGCACAAGAACGAGCGGGCCAAATATATCGAGGATTGGTGGCATGTCGTCAATTGGCCGGCGGTCGACGAACGCTTCCAGGCGGCGCGGACCCTGGCATGGAAGCCGTACTAATGTCTGCGAAATCGCCAGCTTCCCCAGGGGAGCAACTGGCGGCCGCATTTTCGATATTGCGTCTTCTCCCTCCCGTTCGGTACAATAGAAGAGGATACGCGAACTTACGTGCGGCCTTCAGGCCGCCTTTTTTTTGCGTGAGGAGAGACTGCCCCGCCTACGGGCGAGCAAGTCCTCACGACGCAGATAACCGACAGGGGTGAAGGGCAATGTTGAAACCGATACTCAAATGGGCGGGAGGCAAGCGCCAACTGCTCCCCGACATCCGCCGCCGTCTGCCGCGCCTCGACTGGTCGCAGGCGGCCTATTATGAGCCGTTCATCGGCGGCGCCGCGCTGCTGTTCGATCTGATGCCGCCGCGCGCCTGCATCAACGACGTGAATGGCGAGGTGATCAATTTGTATGAGACGATTCGCCGGGAGCCGGAAGCGCTTATCGACGCGCTGCGAGTTCACCGGAACGAAGAGAGCTATTACTATGAAGTCCGCTCCTGGGACCGGAATCTGGAGGAATACGCGCAGCTGGACGCCGTTACCCGGGCAGCCCGACTCGTCTATTTGAACCGGACATGTTATAACGGCCTGTACCGGGTCAACGCGAAGGGACAGAACAACGTTCCCTTCGGACGCTACAAGCAGCCGGATATCGTCCAGGAAGAGACGATCCGCGCCTTGGCATCCTACTTCCAAGCGGCGGATATCGCCATGACTGTCGGCGACTTCGAGCGAGCCGTGGAATCGGCGCAGGCGGGGGACTTCGTCTACTTCGATCCGCCATACGACGTCTTGACCAAGACGGCCGCCTTCACCTCCTATGCGAAGGACGGCTTCGGACGGGACGAGCAGCTGCGGCTGGCCAACCTGTTCCGCGAGCTGGACGGCCGGGGCGTCTATGTGATGCTGTCCAACCATGCGACAGACTATATTCGCGAGCTGTATGAAGGCTTCCCGCTCCATATCGTACAAGCCCGCCGCAATATCAACTCCAAGGCGACCGCCCGCGGCGCGGTGGACGAGGTGCTTGTCATGAATTATCAACCCCAAGAATAAGGCGGGGGCTGTTTCAGGATACATAAGGAAAGCTCAAGGGGAAATGAAGGACATGACGGCAAGCCGGCTGAGGAAAAGATGTCGCCGGGGAGAAGCCGTCACGATTTTTTTGAATGTTAAGGAGGGGGCCCGCCACCGCGGAGGCCCCGGCCATCGCAGAGCCGGAAGGCGGGCCGCTCCGGCAAGCGAACTTGTTCGTGCGTATCATCCCTCTGCTGGAGCCGCTGGCGGAGGCCTGCCGCACATCGATAGGAACGGCGGGCCGCCCCTCTCCCTTAATCCAGATTGTAGCGTTCCTTGGCCCGCTTCACCGCCTCCTCCACCTTGTCCCTCGGGGGCAGCTTCGAGTTTATCCGCAGCATAAAGCAACAGATTGCACATCAGCAGCACGATTATAATCAGCTCCACCAATAGCCTTCCCTCCTCTTTCCCTATGTACAAATAAGCTGCCGCGCCGCATGGTCGCCCTTGCGGCGAACCCACGCAGCGCTAGACAGCTTATATCTCCTTGCCCTTCCGTTCCAGAGCCGGTCCTCGGTTCAGACCTCTGCCTGCCCTTCGTCCGCTCCCGCAAGCGCAGCTTCCAGCCACGGACTCGGCCGCCCCATGTAGTAGATGTGGAGCTCATGCATCGCCCGCGTGCACGCTACATACAGCAGCTTGCGCTCGCTCTCCCGGCCGTAGCCTTCATCGGATGCATTGTACAGCACGACGGCATCGAACTCGACGCCCTTGGCCAGGTACGACGGAATGACTAGGGCGCCCGCTTCGAAAGTCACCGTCTCCTGATGAACGAGTCGCAGCGGCACAACATCCTGCAGCGCCTCGTATGCCTCGCGGCTCTCCTGAGCCGTGGTGCAGAGCAGAGCGACATTGCGGTGTCCGGCTGCGAGCAGCTCGCGCATCCGCGTGGCGACCCGGGAGTTCAATTCCTCCCTGTCCTGTAATCCCGTCAGCGTCGGCGCCGGACCTTCGCGCTCGAACGTATCGATCCGCTCGCCGCCCGGAATGATGCGGCGGGCCAGCTCCATAATCGGCCGGGTCGAACGATAGCTTCGGGTCAACTGGAACGACTCCGCCTCCTCGGCCGGGAATACTTCCGCCAACGCCGGAAGCGGTACCGACGCCGCTCCTTCGGCATGCGGGTAAATCGCCTGATCCTCATCTCCCAGCACCGTGAACCGGGCACGGGGGAACAGACGCTTGAGGAAATGGAGCTGGAAGACCCCATAGTCCTGGCCTTCATCCACAAAGACATGCCGAATCGACGTATTCGTATGGAAGCCTTCCAGACATTCATTCAAATACAAGTATGGCGTCGCATCCTCCACAGTCATCTCGCCCCGGTTCATCCGTTCGGCCGTCAGGGCGCAGATGCCGGCCCAGCGCTCAGGCAGCCTCTCTTCTCCGGCCAGACTGGCCGCGAAGTCCGGACTGGAGAACAATTGGGTGTAGATGGCCGGCATATCGACGAAGCGGAATCGCTTGATGTCCGCCCGAAGCGGCTTGAAGCGCTCATTCACGATCTGGCGGGCGAGCCATTCACGTTCGCGATCGAAGTCATCGAACGACTCCTCCGTATATCCTTGCCGGCGCTGCAGCTCCTGGAATGCCATGACATAATCCTCATTGTCGAGCAGCTCGATCTCTTCCTCCACCCACTCCGACTTCCGTTCCCGGCGCGCGGCGGCGGCCAGCTCGCCCCGCAGCCATTCCGCTATCTGGCTCAGCCGGTTCGGGATCGACAGGGACGCATCCAGCTCATAAAAGTGCCGCAGCATCGCTTCCCCCGATATGAAAGTCCGATCCTGGAAGCGAAGATCGCGGAATCGCATGCCTTCCTGTCCGAGCCGCTCTACATAACTCCCGAGCAACCGGAAGAAAGATGCCCCCGCCTTATAGCGAATTCCTTCCATTCGCGCCGCGTATTCCGGTTGTTCCCCGGCGCTCAGCGCATATTCCATCTGCTCGGCCGGATGCTCCAGCCGGAAGGAATCAGCCAAGCGATGCTCCACATACTCCTGATACGTCGTCTGCCGCATATTCCGTTCCCCCAATTCCGGCAGAACGGTCGAGACATAGCGGTTGAACATCGGATTCGGCGAGAACAGCACGATCTCATCGGCCTGCAGCGTATCCCGGTACCGGTACAGCAAATACGCGATCCGCTGCAGAGCGGTCGACGTCTTGCCGCTGCCCGCCGGGCCGGTGACGACCATGAGCCGCTTCTGCTCGTTGCGGATGATGCGGTTCTGCTCCCGCTGGATCGTCCCGACGATGCTTTTCATATGGGCGCTGGACGGCCGGCTGAGAATCTGCCTCAGCAGCTCGTCGCCAATCGTAAGCCCCGTATCGAACATGCCCCGGAACCGGCCCTCCGTGATGATGAATTGGCGCTTGAGCCCCATCTCCCCCGACAGGAGGCCGACCGGCGTCTCATAGTGGGCCGGGCCCGGCGAATAGTCATAATACAGGCTGGACACAGGCGCACGCCAATCATAGACGAGGAAGTTATCGTCCTTGTCCCGGAACGATCCGATCCCGATATACACTCGCTCTGCCTCCGCTTCCCCCTCCTCCCGGAAATCAATCCTCGCGAAATAAGGGGACTGCGTCATCCGCTTCCACACATCAAGCTGCTGGGCCGCATGAAGATGCCTGCGCTCCCGCTCCGCCAAGACTTCCGACTGCTGCTTCAAGCTGGCATGCGTCTCGATAGCTTCATTCGCATCATCCAGATTGACCTTGACGTCGTCCCAGAACTCGCGGCGGATATCCACGACTTCGCGCTTGACCGTGCCCATCTCTTCCTGCAGCGGAATGATGCGCTGCTCAATCTTCTCCATTACCTCGACAGCCCGCGCTTCCTCCAACTGCCACTCCCGATGATTCGGGTCCATCTGATCACCCGCTTTACTATAGATTGCGATTTTTGCGGCACCGGGTTGCTTAACCAGTTGACAACAACCCGCGCTTTATGATATTATATATTTGGGTAAAAATATATTTGTTCATAATATTCTTGTGCCGCACCTGATATCGTACCATAGGATGGATGCGGCTGCAAGCGATGGACAAGCTATTAAGCATGCTTTATGTTACATAGGCAACCTATTTTTGGTATGTTTGAATGAAAAGCACGACCGGAGGCGATTATCTGCCCCCGGTCTTTTTTATTGCAGTGATTTCCGAGCCTGTGGAAACTTTGACCCTACGATTGGGTGAACGAAGGTTCAAGCCTGCATGCAGTATCATCAACGAGACACATAATCGGCGGTGCGGCTCTCTTCCGTTACCGGAATGTGCTGAAAGGCGGTGAAATCGAATAAGCCCATATCCGTCAGCTTCAGTTCGGGTATAACGGGCAAGCCTAGGAACGACAGCGTAACAAATGGATTGAACTCGCTTGAAGCGCCGATTCGCGCCAGAGCGTGATGGAGCTGTTCCATATGCTGGAGCACCTCGGCATAATCGGCAGTGGACATTAAGCCAGCCAATGGAAGCTCGATGGCAGCGAGCACGACGCCGTCGCTGGCTACGACCAATCCGCCCTCCAGATCGCGCAGCGCCCGTATGGCGGTCAGCATATCCCTATCGTTGCTGCCGGCCACGACGAGGTTGTGGGAGTCATGCGCCACAGTAGAGGCGATCGCTCCGCATTGAATGCCAAATCCCTTGACGATGCCCAGTCCGATGCATCCGGTACGATGATGCCGCTCCAACACGGCGATCTTCAATTGATCCTTGGCCACCGAAGGGCGGAAGCAGCCATCCTCCGCATCCACCTCCTCCACGAGGTGCGTCGTAATGAGGCTGTTCGGATTGATGCCGATAATATGGCAGCGGTGCTCTTCCTGGATCCGGATTTGCAAATCCCGCTCCGTTATCTCGGGCAGATGAACCGATTTCAATAGTCCAGCCGGGATCTTGGCCGTTTGCGGCTGCGGCCCGATATATTGGCCGTTTTCGCCGACCAGTCTGCCCGCTTTGTACACCTGGGCAATTGTCAAGCGCTCCAGATCGTCGAGCAGCAAGAAGTCGGCCTCGTACCCGGGAGCGATCGCGCCTTTGGTCTGCAATCCGTAACATTCGGCCGCATTGAGAGAAGCCATCTGGATCGCTTGCAGCGGGTCAAGCCCGCAGCGTATGGCCAGACGCGCGTTATGATCAACGCTGCCCTCCTCCAGCAGCTCGTCCAAATGCTTGTCATCGGTGCAGAACACGCAGCGGCGCGCGTTGCTGGCGGTCACGGCCGGGATGAGCGCTTCTACATCCTTGGCGACCGAGCCTTCACGAATCATCACGTACATGCCCCGCCGCAGCCGTACCTTAGCTTCCTCAGCCGTTACGCATTCATGGTCGTTGCGAATGCCGACCGCCCGGTACACATTAATGGCCTCTTCATCCAGTCCAGCGCCGTGACCGTCAATCATTCCGCCATGCCGATGCGAGGACATCAATTTGTCCAGCATATCGTCATCGCCGCGGCGCACGGATGGATAATCCATCACCTCGGCCAGCCCCAATACCCGGGGGTGGGCGTAGAATGCGTCCAGACTGGCCGCATCGAGCTTCGCTCCAGCGTGCTCGAACGGCGTGCATGGAACGCAGGACGGGAGCATGACATATACGTCCAGCGGCAGATTCTCGGAAGCGTCCAGCATATATTGAATGCCGTCCGTCCCGGCCACATTCGCGATCTCGTGCGGATCGGCAATGACGGACGTGACGCCGTGAGGGAGCACGACGCGGGCGAATTCAGCAGGCGTGACCATGGCGGATTCAATATGAACATGGGTGTCGATGAAGGACGGGGCGATATAACGTCCCTCCGCATCGATGACGCGGGCGCCTTCATAGCTGCCGCCGATGCCTGCGATAATACCATCCACAATCGCGACATCCCCTTCGATTATGTCGAGATTGAAGACATCGACAATTTTCCCATTCGTGATGACAAGGTCGGCAGGCGCCGTTCTGGCGGCTGCGGCAATCCGCTTGCTCCAATGTGGCTTGCTCCAATTCATTCGATTTCACATTCCTTTGCTTTTATAGGATGATTGCGCGATTCGGATACAACAAAAAAACTCTAGTCCAGCAACTAGAGTTTGACGGCAAGGAGCAAGAACAGCCTGTCCCAGCGGGGAGCCATCCTCCGCGGCAGGCATTCTCTTCCTCGTAGTCAAACTATTTACGGTAGTTTGGTAGAGACGGTTGGACCCTATTTCCAAAATTATACGAAGAATATAATATTTAATTCTCTACATTGTATCGACCTGGCCTATTTCCGTCAATGGCTACAAACGAAGTAAAAAGATACCAGACCCAACAATCATCAACCATAATCACAAAAATGGGCCAGTTGAAGGATATCCTTAACTGGCCCGCTGACTGCCGCGCATTCTGCAAGAACACCCGGCATGGCAATCAAGATTCGTGTTTGGCAAAATAGTCGAACAGATCTGCCTGGGCTTCCTCCAGATAGACGAGGCGCGGCTCGCGTTCGATTTTGATCTTCAGGCGCTGCGCCGTCTTCTCGAACAAATCGAGACCTTCGTTCGACCGGATAATAAGCTTTTGCGGGCGCGCCCCTTTCTCCTCGATTAACTGAATCATATGATCAATGAATTCCTGCTCGAAATTCCCTTCATAAGCGACATGGAAGCCGACCGCGCTGCGGGTCTGGCGATCCACCCACAGACAGAGCCGCGGGTAATACGGCCGCTCGGCCTCGCCCTGCACCGCGACAGGGGCGAAGAAATAATCGGTCTCCCACTGTCCCCGCTTCTCCGGAATGCGGCGCACAAGGTCCGTCAGCTTCGCGTCATCGCTGTATTCATACTTCGCCGGGCGCTTCAGGACGAACTCAGGATCACACCAGCCTTCGCTCCATTCCCCGTTCTGCTGCGCACGGACCAACAGCTGCCCGGAGACCGGCGGCACGAACAGCTGCTCGTCCTTCTTGCATCGAGCAGCCAGCTCCACCGCTTGCTCCAAGGCGTTCGTCAGGAAGCAGACCTGCTTCCGGTCAAGCGTCCATGGTACAAGCCCCGGATCATAAGCCCGGAACAGCGGCCAAGCGTTGCGGCCGCGGAAGCGGAAGCCAAGCTCTTTGATTTGCGCCAGATCCTGCTTGTCCAGCTCGGTCCGATCCTCGAACGTCACCATGATGCATTTTTGCCGGTTCAGCCAAGCATAAGGCTCATCCCGATCCAGCATCATGTCCTGCAGGCTCTCCAGCCCTTCGCCTCCGCGGAAGACAGCCAGGCCGAACAACTCTTCGTTCGAACCCATGATGGTGCAATAGCCGACCTCTCCATCCTCCGGGTTGCATACGCCGAAGATCTCGGAATCGGACACCCACTTCCAGCTTCCTTGCTTCTTGAAGGCTGCCGCCGCTTCATAGAGGCGATGCCATTCCGCCTGCTCTTCGGTTAATTCCACCGCTTCTTCCTTGCGTTCTGTCTGTTCTACATCCGTCTTTGTCATAGAATTTCCTTCGTCCTCCTCTTCCATGCTGTGCTCTGCTGCAAGCGCGCCTCAATCCCAGAACGCCGCTTCTCTCGATACCTTCTTGCAGCCCAAGCAAAAAACCCGCCCCTTTGCCCGGAACGGGTTCCATTGGTTCTCCTCAAACCCTAAAGCACCAATTTACTGCTTAATCAGTGACAAAAATTCCGCGCGCTGCGCCGCATCGTCCTTGAAGCTGCCCCGTGTCGACATCGTAACCGTCTTGCTGCCAGGCTTCTTGACGCCGCGGGAACACATGCACAAATGCTCGCCCTCGACAACCACCATCACGCCATGCGGCTTCAACACTTCTTCCATAATATCCGCGATATTCGCCGTGACCCGCTCCTGCACCTGCAGACGGCGCGTAACCGCTTCGACCAGCCGCGCCAGCTTGCTCAGGCCGGCCACATGTCCGCTTGGAATATAGCCGATATGCACCTTGCCGAAGAACGGCGCCATATGATGCTCGCACAAGCTGTAATACGTAATATCCTTGACGATGACAAGCTCCTCATGGGCTTCGTCGAAGGTAACCCCGAGCACGTCGCGCGGGTCGACCTCATACCCGCCGAAGATCTCTTCGTACATGCGGGTGACACGCGCCGGCGTCTCCTGCAGGCCTTCCCGATCGACATCCTCGCCGATCAGCCTCAAAATTTCTTTTACGTGATGTTCGATCTGCTCGCGGTTCACACCGACTTTTGAATTGACATAGTCTTTCAAGCCAGCCATAATTGTGCCTCCTCCCGCCTGCCGTGCCCATGGACGCGGGCAGTTCCGTTATTTCATTTTTTCTTTTTTTGCTGCATCATTTTCTGTGCTTGCTGCATCTGCTTCGCATTCAAATTATAGCCCATTTGCTTTGCCATTTTTTGCAGCATTTGCGGATCCGATTGCATCTTCTCCATCTGCTTGCGCAAGTAGAACACCCCGCCGGCAAAGCCGATAATGATGCCTACGATGAGTGCGATTATCCCTACAACCCAAATCATCTTCTTATGGTCACCCCAACAAAAAAATTAGTTACATGAGCTAATTCAAAAAACCGCCTTTCGTTGCAAACCGGCTTTGTGAACACTCACTTCGATCTATCCGTGAGAAGGCATGGCTTCGCGGAACTCGTCCGCCATTATGATAGCATGTCCCTTCCAATATGACAAACGAATGGAATCTATCTGGGATTGCCCCTGTGTCTCATTGCCCGCAAGACACGCCCTCAAGATGAAGCAGCGTGACTTTCTTGTCCATGCCGCCGCCATATCCGACCAGCTGTCCGTCGGCACCGATCACGCGGTGGCAAGGCACGATAATGGAGAGCGGATTGCGATTATTCGCTCCGCCGACGGCCCGCACCGCCCCCGGATTGCCGATCGCTTCCGCGATCTGCTTATAGGACCGGGTCTCCCCATAAGGGATGTCGGTCAAGGCTTGCCATACCTGACGCTGGAACGGTGTCCCCTGGATATCCAGCGTCAGATCGAATTCGCGCCGCGTTCCCGCGAAATACTCCTCCAACTGGCGCTTGGCCGCCTGCAGCCGCTCCGGATGGCGCTGCAGCACGACGCGGCCGTAGCAGCGGGCTGCCCGCCGCTGCAGCCCCTCGGCCACCGACAACGCGTCCCCGAACTCGATCGCGAACAATCCAGTCGCGGTCGCAGCCAATGTCAGCGGCCCAAGCGGACTCTCCATCTCTTGCACATACAGCGGCTCATGCTGAGCTTCGGCGCGCTCCTGCGCTTGCATCACAGCTTCCTTCACCTTCGGCTCCTCCTCGCGGCTTAGCGCCGCCTTCAATATTCGCTTGGCGTCCGGACCTCCGATCTGGCCGAGGGCCCACGCCGCCGCGGCGCGGATATCCGGCCGCTCATCCGTGCGCAGCAGCCCTTCCAGGGCCGGGACGGCCTGGCGGTCGCGGAAATTGCCGAGCGCCGCAATCGCGTTGCGCTGGATCGGCTTCTTCCCGCGCCACGCCGCCGCGCTGCTGCCGAACCGGGACTTGAACTCCCGGTTCGACAGCGACAGCAGCGGCACGAGCAGCGGCTTCGCCTGCTCCGGATCGGGCTGCATCTCGGCATGATGGGTCCAATTCAGCCCGCGGTTCTTCGGGCATACGATCTGACAGGTGTCGCAGCCATACAGCCGGTTGCCTATCTTGACCATCATCTCATGCGGCAGCATCTCCTTCGACTGTGTCTGGAACGAGATGCATCGCTGCGCATTGAGCTGCCCCGGACCGACGAAGGCTCCTGTCGGACAAGCATCGAGGCAGCGTGTGCATTCCCCGCAATCCTCGGTCACCGGGTGATCGGGCGGCAGCGGCAGATTCGTAATCATTTCCCCCAAGTAAATCCACGATCCCCACTTCGGAGAAATAATCGAGCAGTTTTTGCCGCTGAAGCCGATGCCGGAACGCTCGGCGACCGCCCGGTCGCACAGCTCGCCGGTGTCAACCATGCTCTTCACCCGCACCTCCGGCACCCTCTCGCGCAGGAACTGCTCCAGACGCTGCAGCCGATCCCTCAGCACATGGTGGTAGTCCAATCCCCATGCGGTCCGCGCGAACATTCCTCTGTTCGCCCCCGCCTCCGACTTCGGACCGCCCTCCATCTTGGATGGATAAGCAACCGCAATCGCGATAATGGAGCGCGCCCCGTCCAGCAGCAGCGCAGGCTGCGTCCGCTTGTCCAGGTCCGGCTCCTCGAACCCGGATGCATAGCCTTGATCGATAGAATGCTGCAGGCGCGCCTTCAATTCGGTGAACGGGTCTGCCGTCGTGAAGCCGATCTGATCAATGCCCATGGAAGCCGCTGCATCCACAATCTCCTGCTTAAGCCGCTGCCAGCGTTCCGCTTCCCGGATCGTATCGGCCTCAGCCGCTTGATCTGTTCCGTATGGTGTCCATCGTTTCGTTTGCTTTTGTTCCGCCATCCCGTTCACCTCCTTCATTGATGTCGCTGCGTGGATCGCGCCGCTTTAAATACAGAACGGCCCCCTAGCTCCGGGTACCGGATTCCCCAGAGCAGGCGCCGCTCCTGTTACGGTCTGACTTCCCTGCATTTCCATTCATCCCTGCCGCATTCCTTGCTCCCCGGCCAGCCTGCAGAGGAATTCCCTCATTCCGGCTGGATCGCCTGCTTCCAGTCTTCGTAGTACCGGCGCACCTCATCGTCCCAGAACGGAGGCCGGCGATGCCGAATCCGTTCCAGCACCGCGTCCAGGCCGGCGCTGATCTTGCGCTCCACCAGATCAGGATAGTGGTACACATGCCGGTTCTGTTCATACTCGTCCTGGTCCACCACATTCACCTGGCCGCCGGGCATCTGAATGACGTCCAGATCGTAATCGATATAGGTGAAAATGTTGTCCGTGCGATATGGCGGCGAGGCAATATTGCAGTAGTAGCGAATGCCGTGATCCTCAATCAGCGCCACCACATTGAACCACTGCTTCGGAATGAGGAACGTAACGGCAGGAATTTTGCTGTTCCACTGCTTCCCGTCCGCTTCCCTGATCGGAGTCTGACTGTTAATCAGCACGAACATTCCTTCAACGGCATGCTCGGGATGCACGAGCGAGGAGGGAACGATCCAGTTCTCCAGCCACATCCGGTGCAAATGGCCATCGTGTTTGAAACTTTTCACAAGGGCTTTCTCATAACGTTCCATACGTTTTCCTCGGCTTTACTTCATTTCTCTTCACTTATTATTAATAGAAAAGCATATCTTCACCCCGATTGCAACGGTTGTAAAGATATGCCTTCCCATTCGACGACAAATGTTCAATTTAGAGACAGCTAGCCAGCAACAATCCGAAGCTGCTTCAATGAACGCAAGACATGCTGGGCCCCGTATCCCAATGCCTCGAACCAAGGCAATACGAATTCCGTATGCTCATCCGCAGCAATCATAATGTTGCGGACCTTGCGCTGCTGGAATCTCTGTTCCATTCCGGCGACAAGCGCTTTGCCTACGCCTTGGTTGCGGAAGTCCGGGTGCACCGCCAGACGATAATAGTACCCGTTGTTGCGATCGATGGTGCCGATAGCCAGCCCGACCATGATCGTCTCCCCACTCGGGTTCTCCTGTTCCGCGATGAGCACAAGTTCTCCGTCCAAGGACAACTGGCGCGCAAAGGCATCCAGTGTCTTATCACAGCATTCCTCGGACAACGATTCCTTCAATAACTGAGTAGCCGGCAAATAATCCGCCAAACGAAAGGATCGAACGTTCATGTCTTACTCTCCCTCATCCTGAGCTTGGTGTTAAATATACGGTTCTCTTCTCTATCTGTGAACAAGCAGTCTACGCCAACGGACATCCTTTTTGTTCTCATTCCATTATATATAGTATTTACAAATACGACAAAAATCGCGAAATTCCTTCTTTATCATTCAGATTCCAGGAAAAACGCCGAAAAAACACGGTTTTTCTCGTGTAAGCGTTTCATATAAAGCGTTTACATTACTTTAGAGTCCATAGGTATAAAAAATTGGCAACTGTGCCAATTTTGTGACCATTGTTTTGGAGCACGTGCTACGTTTGAAAGCCTCATGTAATGGGTAATGATATAAAGTCAGCGCCCTATGACAAAGCTCTGACTTTTGAAACATTTATGTTGATTTATTAGCCCGACTCGTGGTTAAATGGGAATATATCACTTACATATTTTTTGGGAGGAATGAACGATGGCACACCAATTACCAGCTCTTCCGTATGCGAACAATGCTCTTGAGCCTCACATCGACGAGACGACGATGATGATTCACCATGACCGTCACCACAACACGTATGTGACGAACCTGAATGCGGCATTGGAGTCTGCGCCTGAATTGCAGTCCAAATCTGTTGAGGAACTCATCTCCGATCTGAACAGCGTGCCTGAGAGCATCCGTACGGCAGTCCGCAACAACGGCGGCGGACATGCGAATCACTCCCTGTTCTGGGAGACAATCGGACCGAACGGCGGCGGACAGCCGTCCGGCAAGCTGGCGGAAGCAATCGACAAGGAGCTTGGCGGATTCGACAAGTTCAAGGAAGATTTTGCGAAGGCAGCTACGACTCGCTTCGGCTCCGGCTGGGCTTGGCTGGCAGTCGATAAGGACGGCAAGCTGTCCGTAACCAGCACGCCGAACCAAGACAGCCCGCTGATGGAAGGCAAGACTCCGCTTGTCGGCCTGGACGTATGGGAGCATGCATACTACCTGAAATATCAGAACAAGCGCCCAGATTACATCGCTGCGTTCTGGAATGTCGTCAACTGGCCGGCAGTTGAGAAGAACTACGAAGCAGCTACAAAATAAGGAATGAAATAAGGGACAGTCCCTCAGGTCTTATCAGACCTTGGGGACGGTCCCTTTTTGCATGTCCGTGCCGGACCGTTCCTCCTACTCCTTCCGGCGCCGGCTCGCCCGATAACGGTATGCCGCATACAATCCGCCCGCCATCGCCGCATAGAGAAGCAGCACAGCCGGAATCTTCATGCCGTCCTCCAACAGCTGCTCCCCGATGAAGGCAAAGACCAGCATCACCGGCAGCTTGCCTGCCGCCGTAGCGAGTAGAAAAGAGACGAACGGCACAGACACGAGCGCCGCATATACATTGATCGCGATAGCAGGGAGTACCGGAATCATACGGGCGATGAAGACCGACGTCACCGGGTGATGTTCCATCGTGGCGTTCAGCTTGTGCAGCAGTGCGACCCGATCCAGATAGCGCCTGCCCTGCTCCTTCCAGCCCTGCCGGACCCCAAGGAACATGACGGCCGCCCCCAGCGTCGAAGCGGCTGTATTCATCAACCCGCCCAGCCACAATCCGTACGTGGCTCCCATAATGCCCCCGACGACGCCGAAGGGGATGACGGGAAAAAGAGAAGCTATCGACGCCAGGACGAACATTTGCGCGGCGGTAGCCGCATCCCGGGAGGACTTCATGCTCTCTATCCAATGAAGCAGCTCCTCGCGCCAGAGCCAGACTCCGGCCATAGCGAGCATATAGATGGCGGCGGTGGCCCATTTCCCCATGCCTTCACCTCTCTTTTCTCTAACGGTACAAGCCCTTATTCATTCTATTGCAAAATGCCCCTATAATCTATTTCCCCTACCTTGTATTCACCTAAAGTATAGCCAGCAGATTATGGAGTACTTAATCGTTATCATATACCCGCTCCTCCTCTTACTGCCCCTATCCCCTTCGCTCATCGACGATTTCCTCCAGGCTGGCCTTGTTCCTCATAAAATAGGGGACAAGCACGCGAACGGGGTACATCCGGTAATCAGCTTTTCCCCGTCACTGTACCCTTCTTCCCTGTCCTTCAGCTCCTGCACAAGCACCTGCCGCCAATACTGCACCCGCTCCTGGACGGCGGCATCGCCAATCGCATTGTGAGGCTCCTGCGGATCATGGATCAGATCAAAATATTGCTCCGCGCCAGTCTGGGAATACCAGATAAACTTCTCCTTCCCGTTCGTCACCCAGTGCGTCGAAGCCATTCCCTGGGCATGCTCACCGTGCAAATATTCTCGCCATTCCCGATCCCGGCCGCGGGACGTAATCGGGCTAAGCCCTACCGCGCTTCATCCTTCGTATCTGCCCAATCTCCGACCGGCGAATCCGGAATCTCCTCATCCTTGTACATATCGAGATACGCCTGCGGCGGATCGAAGGGCGGATGCGGGCGCACGAATGACATCCACAGGAAGAATGGCTTGCCCGGATCACGGCCCGCAAAAAATCGATGGACTGTTAACGGTCCAATTCGTCGGATGCAGCATCTCGGGCAAATGCCACGGACGGGCCACCGTCGAAGCATTGCAATCCAGGCCGAGGTGGTCAGATCGGCGCCTGGAACACGTTCTCTTAGCCAGGTTACATAATCATCCACTTCATCGAAATAAGTCTGCGATGGCGAATTCGCCCGGAAGCGTCGTCTCATAATTCTTCAGGGAACGCAATCCCGGTAGCCTACCCGCCCAAGGGAGGTCTACGACTGCCCTGTAAAAATCGCCGCCCGCGCCGGAACACACGACGGCGTCGCCGTATAGGCGCGATTGAACCGGACGCCTGTACGGGCCATCTATCATTCTGCAATCATTTTACCATGACGAATGAAAGAGTGGTTATCATTCTCCGCACACCTCTTCCAAACCGGTCCAAAACAGGCTTCCCCTTAGAAATAGCGCCCTTTCTCTTTTAACTTTATTCCATTTTGAATAAAAGTCGGTTATACTAGCAGAAAAGGCATAGCAAAGCCTATCAGCCACAAGAATGGGGATGAAGCGATGAGCGACACTCCGAACGCCAGAAAATCACCGGGATACCCCGCTCTTCTTTTACAATTATTTATTACGTTTCTCAAAATCGGCCCGACCACCTTTGGCGGCGGGTATGCGATTCTGCCGGTCATCGACCGGGAAGTGACCCAGAAGCGCCAATGGCTCGGCGCGCAGGAAATGGGGGAAGTCACCGCCTTGTCCGGGGCCGCCCCCGGGGGAATCGGCCTGAATGTTGCCGGTCTTGTCGGATACCGGGTTGCCGGCCTTCCCGGCCTCATCATAGCCATTGCGGGCATTGCCATGCCCACCGTCTTCATTATGCTCGCGCTCGGAATGACAGCCGCCTGGTTCCGCACCAATCCTTACGTGCAAGGAGCGCTTGCGGGCATTAAACCGACAGTCATCGCCCTGATCGTATACGCCGCCTTCCGCATGGGGAAAGATGCCTTGCGCCACGTCTTCGGCTGGACGGTATCCTTATTGTCCGTCGCCCTGCTGCTGTGGACCCCGTTCAATCCGATTGCCGTGCTTGCCATCGGAGCGGCTGCCGGCCTCGTAGCGGAATGGTTCCGGCACCGCAGATTACGCCGGCATGACGGCCCCTATGCCGCCTCTTCTCTCCATCCGCCTTCCTCCTCCCGGCAGGTCAAGCGGGAACAAGGATAGACGATATCAATCCCGAATCGGCCAGAAAGAAGGATACAGCATGCTATGGGACTTATTTTGGACGTTTTTCAAGCTGGGCTTCGTCTCGTTCGGCGGCGGCTATGCCATGCTGCCGGTGATCGAGCATGAAGCGCTAAACCACCAATGGCTGACCGCCTCGCAATATACGGAAGCCGTTGCCTTGGCCGGGATGGCTCCCGGGCCTATCGCGATGAACAGCGCCGTGTACGTCGGCTATACCGCGGCGGGCTGGCCGGGCAGCCTCATGGCCGCGTTCGGCATCGCGCTGCCGTCGGCCATCATCATGTTCGCCGTTGCTACATTTTTCTATCACGTGTATGATAATCATTGGGTGCAGTCCGCATTGGACGGAATGAAGCCGGCTGTCGTGGCGCTGATTGCACTGGCGGCCGTCAACATGACGCGTGGCGCAGGCTACCTGGACGGCTGGACGATCAGTTCGGCCTGGCCGGTCATTTTGTTTATCGCAGCCTTGTTCGCACTGATTCGGCTTCGATTGCATCCAATCACGGTCATTATATTGTCTGGAATAGTGGGGATGGTAATCTATGGGTAACGCATTGGAGCAACGCATCCCTTCCAAAAAGGGAAAAGAACTGTTTCAACGGATTCGCCGGGCGCCGGAAATATCGAAAAATGATTTGGTCAGCGACAGCGGGCTTACCGCCAGCACGCTTACCCGTGTACTGGAGGAGCTGACGGCGCTCGGCCTTATTGTAGAGAGCGGCTTCGGCGCCTCCACGGGCGGGCGGCGTCCGATCTTGTACCGTGTTCGCGCGGAATACGGCTATGCCTTCGGTCTCGACATCTCCCGGACCTCGTCCCGGCTCGTCCTGCTGGACAACGCCGGGCAGATGAAGGCGGTCCACTTCATCGAGATGAACGACCAGATGACGCCAGAGGGGCTAATCGAGCGTGTGGCAGCTCATATTCATACATGGATGGACGAGTACCGGCTGAATTCGGATACGGCACTCGGTCTTGGCATTGGCGCTGTCGGACCGCTCAACCGGTTTGACGGCGTCATTTTACAACCGGAGTATTTCCCTGCTCCCGGCTGGGAGAACGTCCCTATCGTCGCCGAGCTCGAGCGGCGGCTGCAGCTGCCCGTGCTGCTGGACAATGGCGCGAATACCGCCATCCGGGCCGAGGCATGGGCGAACCGTTCCATGGATGTGCGCCACATGCTCTACGTTCATGTCGGGATCGGTCTCCGCTCGGCGATGATGTCCGACGGCAAGCTCATCTACGGAGCCGTCGATATGGAAGGCGCGCTCGGCCAAATGATCATTCAGGCCGACGGCATCCCTAACCGCTCCGCGAACGGCAATTATGGGTGCCTCGACTCTTATGCCACCATCTACGCGCTGGAGCGCGATGCGAATGCGATGCTTCGCATCGGCCGGCGCAGCCTGCTGGAGCATATCGTGCCCCGCGGAGAGCCCGCCGCGTTCCCGCATATTGTCGAGGCGATGAAGAAGCACGATCCGCTCGTTACCGAGCTGGTTACCCAAGCGGCAACCTACTTCGGCGTCGGACTTGCCAACCTGCTCAATGTGCTCCATCCGGAGCGCGTCGTGCTGGGCGGGCCGTTCATGAATATTAACGATCTCTATTTCTATACCGCGACGCAGACAGCGATTCGCAAAACCTATCATTACCCGCAATATCAGGTCGTCTTCAGCAAGGGCAGCTACGGCGAAGAAGCCCTTGCCGTCGGCGGAGCGCTCATGGTGCTGGATCAGTTGACCGCGCCCGTCCCGCCTTCCCCGACGATCCACATATAGTACAATGCCCTTAGGTAAATTATCTTAGGTACATTACCTTAGGTACATTGCCTTATGTACATTGCCCGTTAGCACGACACTGCCTTCCAACACTCGCTAGGGAAGCCGCCACAGGACGATATAGCCCAGCCGCAGAACGTAAAGTACAGCAACTTAAGCACAACAAGGCCTATAAACACTAGACTGCACATCGCTTACACGAAGCACGAAGTACGCAGTAACGCACAATATGAACACGACATTGATCGTAAAATACAGTTTACAATCGTATTGTCCAACCGATTCTACTTTACCCTAGGAGGCGATCACGATGACTCAAATCAACCAACATCCGGACGATTCACCGCGGCCTTGCTGCGCCGCAGCACGCGGCACCTCCCTCTTGGCAGAACCACCAGCAGGAGAGCGCTTGAACGAATCAGCCCGCCCCGACTGTTCCCGATTGTTTGCCTCCACTTCTTCAACGGGCTTGGACAATACGGCGGCTGCCGTCTCGCCGGACGAGTCGGCCCAGGCCGCGCGGAAGCTGCTGGCCAATTTGGATGAAGGAGCTCCGTCGCGTACGTCCCTTGATAGCTTCATCCTTCTGGAAGGTGGCACCTTCACTATGGGCTCGGAGGATGCCGAGTCGTTCCCGGCGGACGGGGAAGGACCAATCCGGGAAGTGACGGTCGGTCCCTTCCGGATTGCTCCTTATGCCGTCACCAATGAAGAATTCGCCCGCTTCGTCGCGGCCACGGGCTATGTAACTGAAGCGGAGCGCTTCGGATGGTCCTACGTGTTCCATCTGCTTGCTCCCGACCTGGAAGAGGAGCACATCATCGGCCGCCCGCAGGGAACCCCCTGGTGGCTTGGCGTTCGCCAGGCCTGCTGGCATCGTCCGGAAGGCCCCGGCAGCAGCGTCGCCGACAGGATGAACCATCCCGTCATCCACGTGTCATGGCATGATGCCCAGGTCTACTGCGAATGGGCTGGCACGCACCTCCCTACCGAGAGCGAGTGGGAGTTCGCCGCCCGCGGCGGACTGGAACGCCGGCGCTATCCTTGGGGCGATCTGCTGAAGCCGGACGGGGAGCATCGCTGCAACATATGGCAAGGCAAATTCCCCGTCAAAAACAACGCCAGCGACGGGTACATCGGCACCGCTCCCGTCAACGCCTTCGAGCCGAACGGCTACGGGCTGTATAACGTCGCCGGCAACGTATGGGAATGGTGCGCGGATTGGTTCACCGCCAGCCCGGACGAGCGCGGCCCGGCCGTGCAGCCTCGCGGACCGCAGACAGGAACGGAACGTGTTATGAAGGGCGGCTCCTACCTATGCCACAAATCATACTGCAACCGCTACCGCGTCGGCGCACGGAGCAAAAACACCCCCGACAGCTCAACCGGTAACCTCGGCTTCCGCTGCGCAGCCGACGCCTACTGATGCCTTTTCACGGAAGTCCCCTTGCTGCGCAGAGGGCCACACCATTAGCCGGAGGCCTCCTTGCCTCCGTTTTTTTTGCTGCTTACTTGAGAGCCTTCGTCCCCGGGGCCGCTTACCTTCGGCTATCCGACTATTGCCCAGTCCCGCTATCCCGCCTAGTCTCCGCTCCCATGTCCCGCCTATTGGCCACTCCCGCTATCCTCCTATTGCTCAGTCCCGCTGTCTACCTATTGCTGACTCCCACTGTCCTCCTATTGCTCACTTCCGCTGTCTACCTATTGCCGACTCCCACTGTCCTCCTATTGCTCACTTCCGCTGTACTTTCGTTATTCTGTCTATTGCACATTATCCTCAAAGCTGCTCGTTAGAATCATGTTCACAGAAGCCACCTTACCGTACCAGTCAACACGTCCGCCACACCCGACCATCAAGCACGTTACTCCTCAGCACCACCCTGGCCATACCGAGCTTCGTCCCTGACCACGTCCGACTTCACTAGTGACCTCACATTACCATCTATTAGCATCGCCTCTTTCCCTGTACTTTCCCTCCCCTTTCCTTTTTGCTTTGCCCAAATGTTCCTTCTTGTCGAATCAAGCCGTGGCTCTATTTAGGTCCTTTTGTCCATTATCCCCTCCACTCAAGCTGATTCAATGGGATAGTGACGCAAAGGGAATAGATAGGCATTCATTTCAAAAAAGATGCTTATTATCGATGAAACGTCGCACCTTACGTTTTTTAACATGGCTTCTAACACAGCTTCGGAAAAAAGAGTATCAGGGGTTTAAAGTCCTTCAGATAGCGAGGTAAAGAGCGGAGACGATAACGGCCAAATAATTGGATTAATTTTCAAATAATCACTTGAAACAAGAACGTTAGTTCGGTATAATGGTGTAAGAATATATGTTCCCGCATTTTTTGAGGAGGGAAACGGTATGAGCGTCTGGGAGTCGATTCATAGCGTGGAAGAACTACTTCAATTGTTACATAACGAAGCCGAGATCAATTCTTTCTTGTTCCATATGAAGTGGCCTTCTGGATTTGTATGCCCGCGTTGCCATCATGGCGAGGCTTATGTCATCAAGACTCGTCGGCTGCCTCTGTATGATTGCCGCGCGTGCCGTCATCAGACTTCCCTTATAGCAGGAACGATAATGGAGGGAAGCCGTACGGCGCTGTGGAAGTGGCTTACGGCAATCTGGCTCGTCTCTCGTACCGACCTAACTTTCAATGCGGTTCAACTTCGTTCCCTCATTCAAGTAACTTATAAGACGGCATGGTCAATGCTCCATAAGATTCGAACGGCCATTAGCCGTGCCGACACTGCTCTGCCACTGGAGGGAGAGGTGCGTGGCATCGTAGCTTTCTATGGTCGTCCCTTTTATTCGCCTATCCTTCTCCATGAGCGCGAGAGCCCGATCATTGTAGCTGATTCCGGCAGTGCGGAGTCCGCCAATTTTGATTCCACCAACTCCGATTCCGCCAACTCCCATTTCGCGAACTCCGATTCCGCCCATTCACATTCTGTTAGCGAAATGAACGAACAAGGCATTCATACCCAGAGGATCAAGATGAAGATCGTTGACCGGATGCATTGCTCCGGCAAATCGCTCTTGCGCACAGGCTGCGATGAATTCGCCAAGCTGCATGCCCATTGCGATTCTAGCGTCTCCATTACTCGTTATTACTTCCACGTCCGGCGCAAGGGCTACCTGTATCAGACATTTAAGCGCGCCTGGCAATGGATGAATAATACGTTTCACGGCATTGGATCAACTCACCTCCAACTGTACTTGGATGAGTTCTGTTTCCGCCATAATGCAGCAGCCGATGGAACAGCATCGTGGAGCAATTTATTGCGTTCATGCTTGTCTTTCCGTGATGCGCGTGGCTCGAACACCTCTTATGTAATTTCCGCTGCATAGGCAGTTGTTGATGTCATGAAACGATGCACATAGATGTAACGTCCTTCTATTGCACGCCGACAATAGGCCATTCGTTCGGATGCCCATCTGCATGTATTTTCTGCATGCCCTTAACGCGGCCCTCGCCTTGCGAGCGTCGATGCGCTGCCTACGGGTATTCAATCCCCAAGGCTAGTCTCACAGCATTCAAGTGGGCGGAGCTTCACCTTTAGAGGTTCCATCAACGATCGCTCTGCCGTTGCGTTTACTTCTTCTTTGGATTTGGCCTCTTGATCTGTTTTGGGTGATAAATGATGCGCTTCAGCTAAAAAACGAAGGCAGTTTTTTCTATGGGAACACGCCTGCCCGGTGATGCGATGTACGGTAATGACTGCGAATAGACTAGGCCCGGTAAGATCGATGCTGCAGTTCTCCGAAAAACTTTTTCAGTTGGTGCTCATTGTGAAGTAGCAAGAACTTCGCTGCCGCAACTGTACCCCTTTTTTCTGATTGGATGGGATAATGACCAAAAGAGCTCTAAACCCTACTATTCTGTACGGTGCCCTTAAACAAAAACATCCAGATACCACAATACTCCTCAACTCAACTCACCCTACTTCCCTGCGTGCCCGCTGGCTCTGCTCAATCTGATTTCTTTGCTTCCTGAGCTTTCTTTGGTTGCTTTGGATGCTTTGGTCACTTTGGTTGCTCTGCCTACCCTGTTTTCCTTGTCTACTTTGCTTACTTTGGTTGCTCTGCCTACTCTGCTTTCCTTGGTTAGTCTGCTCGATCTGAATTTCTGATTTCTCTGCTTAATATGCCCAATCTGTTCAATCGGGTGATCTCCTCCTTCTGAAATATGCTTATATCTATTGGTGGCTGTTCGAGAGACGAATCACGTCGAGTAGTGAGACATATTGGTGGGTGGCTTCGTGGACGAGATGGCTGTCGGTCACATGGTCAATGAACAGCTTTCCGTCCAGATGGTCCATCTCATGCTGGATGCAGCGGGCAAGGAGGTTTTCTCCCTCCAGCGTGAATGTCTCTCCGTTGCGATCCATGCTGCTGATTTTGACGTACTGATATCGCTTTACGCGGCCGTAATATCCGGGATAGGATAGGCACCCTTCCATCCCATCTTCTTCCCCCTCGGCCTCCAGGAGCTGCGGGTTAATCAATTCGATCAGTCCATCGCCGCAGTCCATGACGAGCACGCGCCGGAGCACGCCGATTTGCGGTGCGGCCAGGCCTGCCCGGCCAGGGCGGGCATAGAGGGTATCTTTCAAATCATCCAGCAGCGCCAAAATCCGGCGGTTCACCTCGGTAACTGGACGGCATATTTTGCGTAGTATCGGATCTCCAAAAGGAAGGATTTCTCGTTGAGCCATGAACACACTCACCCTCATTTGAAATCGAAAAGGCAGGATGACGTCTACCGTCGGCCTGCCTTTTCGTAATGGTGTCTATTATATCATAGGTTCGCTTCAGAAATAAAAATGCTATCCGTTCTGCCCTCGCTCGGCGAAATATGCATGCAATAGTCGCAAAAATAAGTTCGGGAACGCCCGCCGCTCCATCTCTTCAGGCCCGATCCAGGCATATTTGCCGCCGGTAATCGCGTCTGGCGCCTCCTCGATTACGCAGCGGTACACGCGCATCTGCCAGTGGATGTGGCTGAACGTATGCTCGGCATCGGTCCAATGCCCGAGCGGCCTTAGCCGTACGCCCTCCGACTGCATCCCGTGCCGCAGCGCCTCCATCGCTTCTTCCTCGCGCAAGTCGAGCAGTCCTCCCGTCTTCGGCGCCAGCAAATGGGGCAGCTCCCACATGCGCGCCAACAGTCCGGTGTCCGGGCGCTGGCGCACAAGCACCTTGCCCGCATGCTCCCCTGCGCCTTCCACGATGGCTGCATAGCGAAGCTCCGGCTTCGGCGGCTTCGCCTTCGTCTTTACCGGCAGCATCAGCTCCTCGCCGGCAATCCGCCCGGCACAATGCTCCATGACCGGGCATGGCAGGCACGCCGGGGATTTGGGCGTGCAGACGAGCGCGCCCAGCTCCATCAGCGCCTGGTTGAATTCCGAGGCACAGCCCTCCGGAATCAATTCCTGGGCCAGATGCTCCATATGCGCGCGAGTGCCGGCCTTGGCGATGTCGTCATGCAGGCGGAAGTAGCGCGACAGCACCCGCATGACATTGCCATCGACGGCCGGCTCGGGCCGGTTGAACGCGATGCTCATAATCGCGCCCGTGGTATACGGCCCGATACCCTTCAAGGCCGAGACCTTGGCCTTGTCGTCCGGGATGCTGCCGCCGTATTGCTCCTTGACTTCACGCGCGGCAGATTGAAGATTCCGGGCTCGCGAATAGTAGCCGAGCCCTTCCCATGCCTTCAGCACCTCTTCTTCCGGTGCTTCGGCCAGCGCCTCGACCGTCGGGAAAAGAGCGATGAATCGCTCGAAGTAAGGCTTGACGGTCTCGACGCGAGTCTGCTGGAGCATAATTTCCGATACCCATGTATAATACGGATTCGAATGGCGCCGCCAAGGCAGATCCCGCCGGTTCGCACGGTACCAACTCAGCAGCTCCCGGCTGAAATAACGCTTTTGTTCGTTCATGACGGCCTCCCGTTCTCGTTTGTTAAAATTAAGGATCTTACTTTTTAACGATCTTAACGATAAACAACCTTACGCATTTGTTCAATCCCTTCCCCCGCTTTTTTGCTGCATCCTGGTAGGCTGGCGAGCAACTCTCTCACAAAATAGAAAGTATTTTTCTCTAATCACCAACAAAACGAAATAATTATGTGATATATTTATACACATCGTAATATAACCATGGAGTTTTTATTTCGCAACGATGGAATACTGTTGTTTTTCCGACAAAATAATTCTCCTTGGTCCCCGTTTATACTATCTTGGAAAGGAGATGCGTTCGTGACTCTCTTTGCTTTTGAAATGCTGCTGATTTCCGTCTTCGCCGGAATCGTCGGATCCGTGCTTGGGCTGGGCGGCGGCATTATTGTCACTCCCGCATTGACGCTGCTGTTCGGCGTCGATATTAATCATGCCATCGGAGCCAGCATTATCTCCGTCATCGCAACGTCCAGCGGCTCCGCCATCGCTTATATCAAAGACCGGATTACGAATCTCCGCGTCGGCATGTTCCTTGAAATTGCGACGACGGTGGGCGCCATTACCGGTGCTTTTTTGGGGGCGATTATCGCGCCTGACTGGCTCTATGTCATCTTCGGCTTGCTGCTGCTGTACTCTGCCTTGGCCATGCTGAAGAAGGGCAAGTCCGACCTGCCGGCCGAAGTCGAACCCCATCCGTTGGCGACGAAGCTGAATCTGCACAGCCATTATTATGACAAGGCGATTCAGCAGGAAGTGCATTATCAGGTGGCCAACCCTTACGGCGGCTTCGGCGTCATGTACGGCGCAGGCGTCATCTCGGGCCTGCTCGGCATCGGCAGCGGAAGCTTCAAGGTTATGGCTATGGATCTGTTCATGAAGCTGCCGCTCAAAGTATCCAGCGCAACCAGCAATCTGATGATGGGGGTAACGGCGGCGGCCAGTGCCGGCGTCTACCTGTTCCGGGGCGACATCGATCCCGTCATCTCCGCTCCGGTCGCCCTCGGCGTCTTGATTGGAGCCACCCTGGGCACACGCATTATGCAGCGCTTGAAAAATAAGACGATTCGCAAGCTGTTCGTACCGATACTGGCCTATGTCGCCATCCAAATGATTATACAAGGGTTAGGTGGTAAAGGATGAACGAACCGAAGGATAAAGAGAAGGAAATGCTTGATGTCGAGGCCGCAGTCAGTTCGTTTTTGCGAATCGGCGTCCTGACGAGCGCGGCCGTCATCGTGACCGGACTCATTCTGTTCCTAATTACGGGAGTGAGTGGTTATCCAGAGAGCGAATATCCGACCACCGTCACGACGATGATACAAGGCATCGCCGCCGGCAAAGCCTACGCGATTATGATGGGCGGCTTGCTGCTTCTCATCATGACCCCGGTCGTGCGGGTTTTTATTTCGATTTTCGTCTTTGCCAAAGAGAAAGACTATATGTACGTCGCTATCACATCGCTCGTCTTCGTCATTCTGATGATAAGTCTGGCGATAGGCAGAGCAGGCTAACGAACTTGAGGAGGTGTTCGCATGTTCTCCTTCGACGATATCCCCGCTTCATCACTCGATGAGATTGATAAGATGATTTTATCGGCGCTGCACAGCAATAGCCGGATCTCGTATACCGATCTGGCCAAGAAGGTCAACCTGTCCCGTGTGGCCGTACAGGCCCGGGTACAGGCGATGATGGAAGACGGTTTATTGGAAAAATTCACGATCGTCATCAATCCGGAAAAATTGGGCATCCGGGTTTCGGCTTTTTTTAATGTCGAGGTGGAGCCCCAATACCTAATGAAGGTCGCAGAGCAATTAGCGAATGAGCCCTGTGTGACGAGCCTGTATCATATGACGGGCCCGAGCAAGCTGCATATGCATGGACTGTTCGCCTCGAACCGGGAGATGGAGCAATTTCTGCAAGAGAAGCTGTACCCCCTTCCCGGCATTATGAGCGTGGAGACGCAAATTTTGATCAAGCGGTACAAGAGCCGGATGGGCATGAAGCTGTAGACCAGTTGTGAACCTTCTGCAACATTGTGGCGGAAAGCTTGCTTTTAGAGGAATTCCTTTCCTATACTGAGTACAAGATCATAGACAATTCGGAAAGTACGGGAAAGGAAGGAGTCCATGCGTACACGCAAATTATCGGCGCGCGCCGCGGCATGCGGAGCGCTGCTGCTCGGAATCAGCACGCTGCTTGCCGCTTGCGGCGGATCGTCATCCGCCTCTACGCTGGAAGGGCCGGAGGAAGCCGTCGCCGTCTACAAGCAGCGCTGCATGCAATGTCACGGCGATGCACTGCAAGGCTTGATGGGCCCGGAATCGAACCTGCAAAAGGTCGGGGAACGGCTGTCGAAGGAAGACATCGTGAATATGATCAATAACGGTGGCAACCGCATGCCTGCGCAGCGCAACATCGATCCGGAGGACATTGACAAGGTCGCCGAGTGGCTGGCCGGCAAAAAGTAGCGAGACATGGCTTGGGGCACGGCTCGAGGAACGGCTGCCGGGCCGGACAGGCAGAACGCAGACGGAAGCGTAGGAGTACGCTCCTGTCTGCGTTTTGTATTGATGGGTATCACGATGTTGGCGTGACCGGCAAAGTAAAGGTCAGCATAACGCCGCCATCGATATTGGCAATAGAATACCGGCTCTGATGCCGGTCGAGCAGATGCTTGACAATCGACAGGCCGATGCCATTGCCGCCCCCCAGGCGGCTGCCTGATGCATCCGCGCGATAAAATGCATCCCACACGTGGGGAAGATGCTCTTCCGCGATCGGCTGGCCTTCATTCTGGACGTCAATCCGGACGAATCCGGGGTCATCGCCGCATTGCACCCGAATGTCGATCTGCCCTCCCTCCGGGGTATGGCGAATCGCATTCGTCAACACATTCGTGACGATTTGTTCCAGCCGCTGCGGATCGGACCGCACCATAACCTCCTCCTCCGACAGCCAGTCCAATCGCAAGTGCCGGCCCGGAGCAAGCGATTCCACCGATTGCATCACGTACGCCAGCGTGGAGTGAAGCGGAACGTTGCTCCACCGGAGATCGAAGTGCCCGCTCTCCAGTTGGGACAGGTCCAGCAGATCCTTCACAAGGCGGGACATCCGCTCCGCTTCATTCACGATGACCGAGGCGTACTTGTCCCGCTTCGCTCCTTGGCCCACATTGTCGCGGAGCGCTTCCGCGTACCCTTGAATCAGGCTGACCGGCGTCTTCAGCTCGTGAGACACGTTGGCGACGAACCGCTTCCGCAGCAGCTCCAGCCGCTTCTCCTTCTCGATATCGCGCTGCAACTGTTCGTTGGCAGTCTGCAACTCGCCCATCGTGCCGTTCAGCTCGGTGGCCAAATAATCAAAGGTGGCAGCCAGCTCCCCGATCTCATCGTCGCGCTTCATCTCGGTGCGCACGGAGAAATCGAGCCGCGCCAGCCGCTTCGCCATCTCGTTCAGCTTGACGAGCGGCCGGGAGATCATGCGCGTGAACAGAAAAGCAAAGCCGAGCAGCGGAATAACCGCCGCAAGGAAAAAATAGCGGTAGAACCCGCCCAGCAAGGAAGCGGCATCGGACACGGGCTGCGGCGATGAAAACGTATATATATACTCCTGTCTTTCTCCTTCCTCCGAGATTGGCGCCAAGGCAGCCCAGCACTTCCCGTCGCCTTCGCCGAACACAACAGCAGTTCCGTCCCGCCCCTGCATATCCTTCAATTTGTTCAGGCTTGGAGTAATGCAATTTAGATACGTCGGAGTCCCTTCGTCGGGCCAATTGCTCAGAAGCTCCGCTATCCTGCCCTCCTTCCTTGCAATAACAGTCCCGGAATCGTGCTCCCGATCGAACTCGGCCATCCGCTCCAGATTCACTGCCCTGCCCTCCTTCCTTTCGATGACAGTCTGGGAATAGTGCTCCTGATCGAACTTGGCCATCCGCTCTAGCCACTCGCTATCGGACTTCATTTCTCGAATTTCCTCGTACATGCCGCGAAAGTCCTTCTCCAACTTGGCCGCCCGCACCTTCAGCGAATAGTCTTCGAAGAAGACCAATTGCAAAACCATGAACAGCGCAGTGAACGCCAGGAAGCCGATGGCCGTAACCCAGTATACTTTTTTCGCCAGGCTCCAACCCCGTATACGCTTTTTCATCGGTATTTATACCCGTTTCCTCTCACGGTGACGATGCGCCCGGCTTCATCGCCCAGCTTGCGGCGCAGCCGCTTGATGTGCGTGTCTACCGTGCGTACGTCTCCAAAATAATCCATCCCCCATACCCGATCGAGAATGATATCGCGGGTCAACACTTGATTGGAATGATCGGCGAGGCAACGAAGCAGCTCAAATTCTTTTGAGGTCAATGGTAGCGCGATTCCATCCTTGCGCACCTCGCGCGCCGTAGCGTCAATGACCAATCGGTCGTTGCCGCTCAGCCCTTCCGCCTCTTCGTTTTTCCAGCGGTTCAGGAGCACGCGGATCTTGGCCGATAGCACCTTCAGACTGAACGGCTTCGTCACATAGTCATCGGCGCCGTAACTATAGCCCGTCAACTCATCCTCTTCTTCCGCCTTCGCCGTCAGCATGACGATAATCGCATCGGATTGAGCTCGAATCTCCTCGCAGACTTCAAATCCATCCTTCCCCGGCATCATCACATCGAGGACGACCAGATCTATCGGCTGGCTGTCTATCAAGTTGACCGCCTCTTCTCCTCCCCCGGCTTGAAGCACATCATATCCTTCGTCTTCCAAAAAATCGGAAATCAATTCACGCATCAGCGGCTCATCATCAACAACGAGTATTGTATGAATCATCCTTGATTATTATCTCCTTCCAACCATCTGCTTCAGGGACGTTATCCTGCCCCGCTTCCCCTTGTCGGTCAAGCGCTCCGCGGACTCGCTCGCATCTCTGCCTCACGATAGAGGTCCAGCACTCACAGCACATATGTCACACGAATGACACAAAGGAGAAGTAAGCTATAATCTGCGCACTAGAATTCACCAATCATTATGGAGGAAGGGATATGAGATTGCAACACAAGCTGCGCAGCGATGCTGCCGTCGCATTTGTTTTTTTGGCGCCCAGCCTGATCGGCTTTTCGCTCTTCTATATCATCCCTTTTGCAATCGGAGCGGTCTACTCATTCCAAGACGGATCGCAGGCAGGTCACTTCGTCGGCCTAGCCAATTATGCGGACCTGTTGCGCAGCGAATCGTTCCGAAAAGCAACATGGAATACGCTCTGGTTCACGTCCGTCAGCGTTCCCGTTATGATTGTCTGCTCGCTGCTGATCGCTGCGGCGCTGAACCGGCAAGTATACTTCCGCAGTTGGCTGCGTATGGCGTACGTCATGCCGCTCGTCGTGCCGGTCGCATCGGTTGTTCTCGTCTGGCAGACCTTATTCGACTGGAACGGGGGACTCAATCATCTGCTGGAGCTATGCGGTATGGATCGCGTGGATTGGCTCAATTCGGCCTGGGCCAGGGCAGTCGTGTTGTTCCTCTATATTTGGAAAAATGTAGGTTACAATGTTATCCTGTTCCTCGCCGGCTTGCAGCAGATTCCCGGAGATTACTATGAAGTCGCCCGCCTGGAGGGCGCGTCCAGAATGCGCCAGTTTTCGATTACATTGGTCTATCTGGTGCCCACAATGCTTTTCGTGGTCATCATGTCGATCATGCAATCATTCAAAGTATTCCGTGAAACTTACTTGCTCTCAGGCGATTATCCGCATGACAGCATCTATATGCTGCAGCATTACATGAACAATATGTTCTCTGCGCTGGACATTCAGAAGCTGACCTCTGCAGCGATACTGATGGTTGCCGCCATCTGGATCATCGTCGCCGCGCTGTTCCGGGGAGAAAAATGGTTCCGCGGCTTCATGGATTGAAGAAGGGAGAATCATGTAAAGGAGGTGAGAAGCATGAGTCAAGGCAATGTGCGACCCGGTGACGCCGCCCGGTCGGAAAGAAGGGGCTTTCGGATAAGCACCTTGGCGAACACCGTCATTCTGGCGCTCTTCGCCAGCCTGTTCCTGATGCCTGTCCTCTTGACAGCCGTCAACTCTATCATGACCGAACAGGAGATCCAGCAGAATAACGCGGCTCTCGGAAAATTGGACGCCGATACCTTCGTCAATCTGAAATGGATCCCGGACACGGTCTCCCTGGAGCAATTCAAGACGATTCTCATCGGCACTCCGCAATTTCTGCGCATGTTCTGGAATTCAGTCTTCCTGGTCGTGCCGATGATTCTCGGACAAGCCGTTGTGGCCAGCCTGGCGGCGTATGCCTTCACGAAGCTGCGCTTCCGCGGGCGGGATGCGCTATTCTACGTCTATTTGCTCACGATGCTGATGCCGTTCCAGGTGACGATGGTTCCGAACTATATCGTGGCCGATTGGCTAGGATGGATTAACACCCCGGCCTCCATCATTGGGCCAGGAATCTTCGCCGCATTCGGGGTCTTTCTGATGAGGCAGTTCCTGATGAATATTCCGTACGCCTATATCGAAGCAGGCAAAATGGACGGAGCCGGGCATCTCCGCATCTTTACGTCGATCCTTCTTCCGATGATCAAGCCGGGAGCGGCGGCGCTCGTGCTGCTTTTATTCGTCGATTACTGGAATATGGTCGAGCAGCCGCTCATTTTTTTGCATGACACGATCAAGCAGCCGCTTTCCGTCTACTTGTCCCGACTGCGAGGCGACTATATCGGCATCGCCTACGCCTCTTCGGTTATCTATATGGCGCCGATGATTCTCTTGTTCCTGAATGCGGAGCCTTACTTCATCAAAGGGGTGCAACTATCGGGAATAAAGGGTTGATGCAGCCGGCGGGAATCTGACATCTTGCAGCATGCCGGACCGCAAATTCAAACAATTACCTTACCGAGGAGGGACCGCCGTTGGATAGCAGAGCAGTTGAGGGCCGCATGCGGCGGATTTTGCTCATCGCATTTGTCATATCCCTCGTCTTGCTGACACTGTTCAGCAATACTATTCAGAGCTTCACGCTCCCCGCTGTCGTGACGACCGCCCCGGAGACGGGCCAATTGAAGATGACGATTGAGGGAGAAGGCAAATTGCGCCCCGCAGACCAGATCGAAGTGAAAAACGAAAAGGGCCTGGAGCTCGCTCGCCTCGCCGTAAAGGAGGGATCACGGGTCAAAAAGGGAGATATTATCGCAGAGTATAATAACGGGACGCTGGAGCGCCAAATCAGAGAGGCAGAAGCCCAACTGCAGAAGAGTAAAATCAGCTCCGACAAGTTGAAAGAACAATTCATTCAGGCCCGTATCGCGGGAGATGAGTTACAGATCCGCGAAGCAGAGAGGGCGATTGAACTGGATCGCATCGACCAACAGATTCAAAGCCAAAAGCTCGCCGATCTGAGAGAAGATTTAACTAATCAAAGATACGAACGGGCACCTTTCGACGGCATTATCACCGAAGTGAAAGCCTCGGTTGAGGATGCGCCGTCCCCCGGTCAGACGATTGCCTCTCTATTGAGAGAGAAAGACGGATATGAGTTTTCCTTCACGCTGCCGGAGCACGAAGCAAAGTGGCTGGAGGAAGGAGAGTCCGTTGATGTGCAACTCACAGGAAAAACCGGCCACCGCCTCAACGGCGCCATTCATTCGATTGATATCGGGGACTCGCAAGCACCCTCTACGGGGACAAGCGTTCCGAGCAGCGATAATAGCACCGGTGAGTCTGCGGCCGGATCCGCCGCTACCGTCACGATTCGGATTCCAGCAGCGGCGGAAGGCATCAAGCTGGAATCCGGCATGAGAGCCAAGATCTCGATCGAAAAGAAATCGGAGCAAACAGGCTTCCTGATTCAGTCGAAGTGGCTGAAGCAGGACATGGACGGAACCTATCTATTCCTCGTTAAGGAGACACTCGGCGCCTTCGGCAATGAGTACATCGTCTACAAGGCAACCGTCAACGTGCTGGCCGGTTCGGGAGAGCAATCGCTTGTCCAGGGCCTTACCTCCAAAGATAACATTATTATCGAGACGAGCGAGCCCCTGAAGGAAGGCAACCGAGTCCGCGTCAAGTAGCATGGCAGTAAGGACGTAACCACCGTATATGCAGGAGGAGAATATGATGAGCATGAGAATAAAAAAGAGGAACATAAACACCTATATAGTATGTACTTTCACCATTTTGTCGCTATTCCTGTCGGCATGCAACGGCACATCGGAGGGAACATCCGGCGACTCCTCAGGCAAGAAGCAGATCGTTCTAGCGACGATGACTCAAAACCGCTTCCTCGACTTCGCCAAGGAGAAATACGAAGCGTTGCACCCCGATATTGAAATTGTGTACAAAGTATATCAAGAATTGGATATTAGAGAAACGGGAAACAACATGGCACAAATATCCATGCCAACAAAGGAGGACCAGGAGAAATATATCTCTACCATCAATACGGAGATGATGTCGGGCGCGGGCCCGGATATCCTGGACACGACAGAGCTTCCCGTCGACAAATATAAAGAAAAAAACATGCTTGCCAACCTCTACGACATGATGGATCAAGATCAAGACTTTAACAAAAATGAATACTTCCAAAATATATGGAAAAGCACAGAGTTGGATGGCGGGCTCTATACATTTCCGGTCAATTTTTTACTGGAAATGCTCAATGCCAACGATGAACTGCTGAAGCAGGGCGGAGTACAGCTTCAAGAGCCGCTGTCCTGGGACGATATCCTGACAGCGACGGAACAAGTAAGACAAGTGGTTGGCAACGATGTTTCTGCCATCAGTGAGAGTTCGCCCGAAGACTTGGCGAGTGAGTTAGTCAGTCTGTATTATTCGCAGCTGGTGGATTCAAAGAACAAAAAAGCCTACTTCGATTCCGATGATTCCCGCCGGTTGATCTTGAAGGTGAAGGAAATATTTGATAGAGGGTTCGCTGGGGCCGGCATGTCCGACATCCAGACCGACATCCAGAGTATGGAGGATTTTACCGAAAAGATGAAACTTACTATTTTCTCTCCATCCTATATTTCGGATCCAACGTCTTTCGCTTTAAGCGGCACATTATACAGCCAGCCCTCTTTCGATGGCAAGAACGAGGAATTAGCATTTCGGACATTGCTGAATTTGGGGCTCAACGCGAACTCGGCCATGAAGCAAGAGGCGTGGGATTTCTTGAAGTTCCTCGTGTCCGAAGAAATGCAGCAAGCTCCTGCAAGGATTGGCCTGCCGATAAACAAACAGGTGTACAACGAGATGTTCGATCGTATGCTGGATGATGTCAAGAAGAACGGAAGCGTAACGACACCCCGTGGAGAAGAGCCCGTGTCGGTGACACCGGAGCAATTGGAGAGCATGCGGCCTCTTGCAGAGAAAGCAAATCAGAAATCGTCCGGGGATCCCAAAATATTGGATATATTCCGTACTGAAATCGCTCCCTACTTCGCCGGCCAGAAGTCGCTTGATGACGTCCTGCGTATCATCCAGAGCAAAGTGACCACCTACCTGAACGAATAACGACCGCCTAATTTGCATCCTCTTCGGTTATGGAACAGCCCCGTGCCTTGCATAAGGATACGGGGCTGTTCCGCCAAGAAGACGCTCTTCGAAGCATGGATCATGCTCTCTATCCGGCGACGCAGGCGCATTGCGTTCCGGCTCTGACCGGGAGCAGGCCGGATGTCAATGCCCCCCGTCCGGCAGCCGCTCTACGATCGCCTGCGCCGAGGCGAGGCTTGGCTGATGGGAGATGCTGACGTGAATGCGGCAGGAAGCGCCGGACAGGCCGAGCCGGCTCCAGGCCGCCTCGCTTAGACGGGCATGCGGCTTGCCGCGCGCATCGGACAATACTTCGATATCCTGGAAGCCGATCTCCGGCCCGATTCCGGTGCCGAACGCCTTCACGACGGCTTCCTTCGCGGCGAACCGGCCGGCTACCCATTCCGTCCGGCGCGCTTCCCGCTGCGCAAGGGCCTTCCGCTCGCCTGCAGTCAAGATCCGCTGCAGGAAGCGCTCCCCGCTGGAGCCTTTCAACAGGCGGGCAACCCGCTCCAGCTCCAATATGTCATGCCCGATACCGTAGATCACGAACCTCTTTCCCTTCTTTTCGGTTACGCTTGAATTTTATATAGAGAGCATACAACTGAGAAGCCGTAAGAAGCAAGTTCGCCTCCGGCATAGCGGGCTGGTGTGTTGCATCCGATTCCGCATGGCCCGTTCGGCTCCCGTGAGCTTAGTTCCCGTCAGGTTGCTTTCCTCCGGGGAAGCCGCCCACGTCCTGCCGTCTACTCGCTCACCCGCCATTTCACCAGCTTGTTAATGACGAACAAGGTGACGATACTGAAGGCGAGCAGGACGACACAGTTCCACATGACGCCATCGGTCCAGCCAATCAGCAGCACAGTACGCATTGCATCGGCCGCATAAGTTGTCGGGAACAGATACGACACCCACTGCAGAGGCAGCGGAAGCTGTTGCATGTCCATCATAACCGGGGACAAGAAGGTGATGAACATCATGAGCACCTGGCAGACCATGTTCGTCAGCTGGTGATTCGGCGACCAGAAGCCGATGCACACCCCGATGCCGACGACGCTGGCGAGCGACAAAATAATGACGAGCGGCATCCCCCATGACAGCTGGAAGGCGATGCCGTAGCCGATGCTTCCGATGACGGCCAAAAGGACCGTAGACGGCAGCGTGCTCATCAAGCCGCGCAACAAGTTGGCGGCGACGAAGCTCATTTTGGAGATCGGGAGCGAGGCATAGTACGTAAAGTGGCCTTGATGCTTTTGCCATGAAATCTCCTGGCCCATGCTGTTCATCCCCGTCACAATGATCCCGAAAATCAGGTTGCCCGCAATGATGCGGGTAATCATCTCTTCGCTCGGATTGTCCATGAAGAAGGTCATGAACATCATCGTCGTTAATGGGAACATCGTCGCCATCAACAGCACCCATACCCAACTGTCACGAATAATGGCGAATTGAATGCGGAACAGGATGGACAGCTCGGTTAGCGCGCGGCCCGGACCTTGCAGCGGAGCGGATGCCGCTTCCGAATTCGGATGTGGAGTAATCGCCGGATTCATGCTCCCGCCACCTCCTTCTCTACCTTTTGATCAATATGAAAATAGACATCCTCCAGGCTAGGCGGCTTCACTGCGTATTCCTCAATCGGCAACTCCGGAGAATGCACGATATAATCGAGCACTTGACTGGCATCCTCCTTGTTCACCAGCAGGATGAGCCGATTCTCTCCGTTGCTGTGCAGCTGCCCCCAGCGTTCCAGCGCCTGCACCGTATCCTCGCGGCGTCCGAATTCCGTCGTCAGCTCGAACTTGAGGCGCTGATCGACCTTCTGCTTCAGCTTCGCGACCGTATCGTTCGCCAGCAGCCGGCCATGATTGATGACCGCGACCCGATCGACAACCTGCTCGGCCTCGAGCACGTTATGCGTCACGAGAATGACGGTAGCGCCCTGCTGATTGCGCTCCTTGATCAGATTCCACACCAGGCGCCGATTGGCCGGGTCGAGCTCATTCGTCGGCTCATCCAATATCAGCACCGGCAGCCGGTCGATCATGACCGTCCCGATACCGACCATTCGCCGCTGGCCGCCGGATAACTGCCGCAGCAGCTTCCCTCCCTTATCAGCCAACCCCATAAGATCCAGCAGCTCCTCGGCTTGCCGCTCGGCCTCCGCCTTGGCCATGCCCCGCAGCCGGCCGGTGAATACGAGCGCTTCGCGCGCCCGGAGCGAGGACAGCACATGCGGCTCCTGCGAATAATAGGCCACCTGCTGCGCAATCCGCTTCGAATGCTGGCTGACGTCGATTCCTTCATATCGCACGCAGCCCGACGTCGGCTTCAAATGCCCGATCATTTGGTTGATCAAGGTCGATTTGCCGGCGCCGTTCGGACCGAGCACGCCCAAAATCTCGCCCTCCTGCACCTGGAGCGAAATGTCGATATTCGCCTTGACCTTTCCTTTTTTATAAAGCTGGCTCACTTGTTCGACCTCATATACGACCCGATCCACCCGCTTCTCCCTCCTCATCCTTCTATCTATGAGCATACATGGAGTTCCTCTTCCCCTGAAGCGTCCGCCGATTGAAATCGTATTCATGCTGCGGAACAATTTATGTCTCGGTCTAGAGACCGAGGGGCGGAGCGGACCAAGAGCAGGCCAAGAGGGGCCGGTTCCACAGTTCCCGAAATCGCTCCGCCGCGGGAGCAACCTCCCCTGCCGTTGGCCGATAAGGTGTTGTCTCAATCTCCATCATTTGTTAACCTTATATATAATAAAAATAGTTTACACAAAAGACGCAATGAAGTTAACGGACATACCGGAGACGAAGGAGCTGGAGTTCAATGCTAGAGAACCGGAAGCAGCAATTGCTGGATAAGGACCGGGCGTATGTGTGGCATCCCTTTACGCAAATGAAGGATTACGCCGATCGCGACCATGTGCTGATCGAAAAGGCCGAAGGCCTCTTCCTCTATGACGCGGACGGACGGCGGTATTATGATACGATATCCTCCTGGTGGTGCAATCTGCATGGGCACGGCCATCCGCGCATCAAGGCGGCGATTCGCGATCAGCTTGACGCGTTCGATCACATCATGTTCAGCGGGCTGACGCATGCGCCGGGCATCGAGTTGGCCGAGCAGCTCGTGCGCCTGACACCCGAAGGGCTGACGCGGGTGTTCTACTCCGACAACGGCTCGACGGCCGTCGAGGTGGCGCTCAAAATGTCGTTCCAATATTGGCGGCATACCGGGCGAACGGAGAAGACGACGTTCGCTTACCTGGACGGGAGCTATCATGGCGACACGTTGGGCGCGGTGAGCGTGGGCGGCGTCGATCGCTACCACGCGCTGTTCCGGCCGCTGCTGTTCCACGGCCACCGCCTGCCGGCGCCCGATCTGCGGCAGGCGCGCACCGCGGGAGCCGATGGCGAACGCGAGGTGGCGGCTCGGGCGCTCGCCGCGGTGCGCGAGCTGTTCGAGCAGAAGGGCGACACGATCGCAGGCTTGATCGTGGAGCCGATGCTGCAGGGAGCCGGCGGCATGATTATGACGCCGTCCGCCTATCTGCAGGGCGTGCGCGAGCTGTGCAGCCGCTACGGCGTCCACCTCATCGCCGACGAGGTGGCGACGGGCTTCGGGCGAACAGGCGTCATGTTCGCCTGCGAGCATGCCGGGGTCAGCCCCGATATCCTGTGCCTCAGCAAGGGGCTGACCGCCGGCGTTATGCCGCTCGCGGCTACGCTGTGCCGCGAGGAGCTGTACGCCGCGTTCTATGACGATGACGCGGCGAAGACCTTTTTCCACGGCCACAGCTTCACCGGCAATCCGGTGGCGTGCGCCGTGGCGTTGGCTTCGCTGCGCCTGTTCGAGGAGGAACGCGTCCTCGAACGGGCGCAGGACACCATTGCCGCGCTGGCGGATGCCCTGCGCGGCCTGGCCCGCCTGCCGCATGTCGCCCATGTGCGGCAGCTTGGGCTCGTGGCGGCGTTCGACCTGTACCTGGATGCCGAACGCCGCCAGCCCTTCCCGCCCGAGCGGCGCATCGGGGCGGCCATGTACGAGGCGGGCTTCGAGGAGGGACTCATCCTCCGCCCGCTCGGGGACACCCTCTACTATTGGCTTCCATTATGCGCCAAGCCGGACGATGTCCGCGACATCGCCGCCCGCACCGAGCGGGCGCTCCGCCGCGTCCTCGGCTAACGCCGAAGCGGGCGGGAGCTTGATTCATCAGCTCCCGCCCGCCCTATTATCCTGCCCGCTACAGCCTAATCCGCGCCAGCGTTCGGATAATCAGATATCCCAACACAAAACAGAACCCGGCCCCAATCAAATATCCCAAGCGGCCCGAGTAGAAAAGGCCAGAGCCGATGTTGCCGCCGAGCAGAGCGGAACACAGGACGAAGCCCCCAATCAGCACCTTCTCTCCCGAAGGAAACACGATCAGCTTGCCGTTGTTCTCCAGCGGATTGCGGTTATACAGGACAAGACCCGCGACAAGCAGCAGCAGAGCGGACACGCCGACGAATCCGTACGGATACCGATCGGTTTCTCCCGTAATCCAGATCAGGACATTTAATTTTTCCCATACGGTCCCGCTCAAATCCATGTGCTGGTAGATCAGAACCAGAAAGAAAACATAGGCAAGCTGCTGCACCATCAAAACCATAAAGTCATAAATGCAGAAAAGAATAAAGGTCAGCACCGCCTGGGCGGTCCAGCTGCCTGTGAAGGAGCCGATGAAGAGCATAAACGTATACACCGACAGGACGGCAAAAATAACATGGAAAGCGTACTTGATAAAGTCCATGACGTGAAAATGAGAGCCGACTGGAGAAGACCACAGCATGACGGCGTACAGCACGGTGATCACGAGCACCGACGAGATGATATAAGCTGCGCCGACCATCCATTTGGTGCCATAGATGAGCCACCGGGGATACGGCAAAGCGAACCCCAACTCGCTGATGTGGCTGCGCCGTTCATAGCCCATTTGCCACAAAGCCAGCAAAAAGCAGATCAATGTAAGACCTAACTGGAAAAAGGCATACTTCTCGGAAAACGCCCACCTCACCGCATTATCCGGCTCGCGGTCGAATATCGAGGCATTATGCTGGATATACTGCGGCGTCTGGAACCACCATTGCTGCATATGTGTTAACAATACGGCAAAGAACCCAAGCAGCAGCATTAACCCGAGCAATCCCCATGTCTGGCGAATCTCCTTCCGCCACAGCGGCCGGACAAACCAATTATGCAGCACCCCCGTCACCTCCCGACTTCCATGTGAACCAATCATCCAGCGAGAGCGGGAGCTCGTCGATGAGCATCGGTTCCTCCCGCTTCAACGCCTCCAAGGCAGCTTCCGATTCCACAATCACCGTGTACACGCGGCCAACCTGCTGAAGAACGAACACCTCCGGCTCATAGAGCCAGGCTGGCGGCTCCGGCTTGCCGAACACGATCTGCAGCTTCTTGATTTGCTGCCGCAGCTGCTCCAGCTCCCACACATCCTCGGTCCGTCCTTCCCGCAGCAGGACGACCGTATCAGCGATGCGGTCCAACTCGTGCAGCATATGCGATGAGATGAGGATGGAAGACTCTTCGCCCAGCGATCCGACGATCAGACTTAACAGCTGCTTCTTCGCTATCGCGTCTATCCCGTTCGTCGGCTCGTCGAATAGAATCAGCCGCGCTTTCGTAGCCAACCCGAGGGCCGTGCTGAACAGCATCTTCATTCCCTTCGACAACGAGCGTACCCGCTTGTTCAGCGGGAGCTTGAAGTTTTTCATGGCCTCCGTAAAATAAAAAAGATCAAAATTCGGGTAAATTTGCGCGTACCAGCTGGCGCATTCCCGAATCGTATACGATTCCAGCGCCGTCGGCGCATCCGGGACAAAGACAATATCCCGCTTCAGCTCCGGATAGCGGTGAACGCTAATCCCGTCAAAAGCGACGCTTCCCTGATCCGGGCTATAGATGCCGACCATCGTCCGCAACAGCGTCGTCTTGCCGGTCCCGTTCCGGCCCATAAGCCCGACGATGCGCCCCGGCTCGATGCTGAAGCTGACGCCTCGCAGGACAGGCTTGCCGTCAATCGATTTATGCACAGCCTCCACTTGCATCATGATTCTTCCCTCCACCATTCATGACATGCCTGCTCGACCATGTCCCGCAGGCTGGACGGTTCCAGTCCGAGATGCTTCGCTTCCAGGGCGACGCGCTTGACGTCCTCTCTCAGCTTCTTCATCCGTTCCTCCGCCATGCCGGGAGACGCCGATTCCGCGACAAACGTGCCTTTGCCCCGCATCGTCACAATCACCCCTTGCCGTTCGAGCTCCTGATAAGCCTTGCTGACCGTATTCGGATTAACCAACAGCATGGCGGACAGCTCGCGTACCGAAGGCACCTTCTCTCCCGCTTCCAGCGCTCCCGTCGCGACGAGCGCTTTCATCTGGTCCACAATCTGCTCATATATCGGCGAAGCGCTCTGCTCTTGCAGGCGAAACATGGACACCCTCCCTTTCTGCTGATCGAACCAAAACTTAAAGTGTATTATAAAGACTAGTACACATGGTACACGACAATAGATATTGCTGTCAATATGAAAATGACATTCTGCTCCAATTCAGGGGTATGGTACAATGGGGAAAAATAAGATGGAAAGCAAGGAGGTTGGCTAGATTGAAATATGGATTCACCTATTCAGGACAGGACGGCCGCATTCTGCGCGGGGACGTCTTTCTGCCTGCGCAACCGCAGTGTCCGGCGGTGCTCCTCATTGCTCACGGATACAAAGGATTTAAGGATTGGGGAATGTTCCCTTATGCGGCGGAGCAGATCGCCAATCGCAGCGGGCTGCTGACGATAACATTTAATTTTTCACATAATGGCGTCGGCTCTTCGCTTGACCGCTTCGATCAGCCGGAGCGGTTCGCGCTCAATACGTACGGAGAGGAACAGACCGACCTTGCCATGCTGCTCGCTTGGGTTCGTTCCCCCGAATTCCCGCAATGGCTGGCTGCCCAAGGAGGAATCTTCCCTTACTCGAAGGAGATGCCGCTGTATCTGCTCGGCCACAGCCGGGGCGGGGCAAGCTGCCTGCTGTATGCGCTGGAGCATCCCGAGCGCATCGCAGGCGTGCTTACGTGGAATGGCGTGACGAATATGGATTTATTCTCCGCGGAGCAGAAGCAGGAAATGCGGGATAAGGGGGAATCCAAGGTCCTTAACGCTCGCACGGGCGAAGCGCTTCCGTTGTCCCGCCTGCTGCTGGACGACCTGGAAGCCAATCGCGATAAATATGACCTGATTCATCGCGTGCGCAATGCCCGCTTCCCTCTGGCGCTCATCCAGGGCTCGGACGATCTGCCCGGCTTTCGAGACGGCTCGGCCCGTCTGGTCGCCAACTATCCGGAAGCGGAATGGATCACGATCGAAGGGGGCGGCCATACCTTCAACACGGTCCATCCTTTCCAAGGCACGACACCGGAGCTGGAAGCCGCCATTGAAGCAACCGTTCAGTGGCTGGGCGCCCGCTAATTTTCACACATAGACAGGAGATGCTGTGTACTTATGTTGACCCCGCGCCAGCTCGCTGTGTCGGTCCTAACGACGATAGGCGGTCTTACCGCTGCCTATCTGCTCGGTCTGCCGCATATTGCCGGCTTTGCTGCCGGCTTCCTTGTGCTTGCCCTCTTCTCGCGCAAGCAGGGCCATCCCTGGCCCGACCTGCTTCGCTATATGCGTGCCGGCGCCCTCCATACGATGGAAGTCGTCTGGATTTTGCTCATGGTCGGCCTGATGATTCCGGCCTGGACGCTCAGCGGAACCATCCCTTATCTAATCGAACAGGGACTATCGGGGATCCATCCGGCTTGGATGACGACGCTCACCTTCTGGTTGTCGGCTCTGTTTTCCATGCTGCTGGGTACCTCGACGGGGACTTTGAGCGCGATAGGCATTCCGATGATGGGAGTCGCGGCGATGGCTGGCGTACCGCTGCCCCTTATGGCCGGGGCACTCGTATCCGGTGCGTTCGTCGGCGATCGCACCTCCCCCTTCTCCAGCGCCCACCGCTTGGTCGCCGATTCGACGGGAACCCCCGTCCGGCTCCAGGCCCGGGCGATGCTGCCCACAACCCTGCTCGGTCTGGGCGCGGCTACGGCCGTCTTCGCCTTGTTCGACTGGACGGGAGCGTGGGTCGTTCCGGCCGAGGCATTGCAGATGGAAGCCTATCGCGATGCCTTTGCTTTTCACCCGCTGCTGATGCTGCCCGCTCTCGTTCTGGTCGCAGCGATCTTGTTCCGGCTCAAGACGCGTTACGCCTTCCTGCTCTCCATTGTGACTGCGCTCCTTCTCGGCACCTGGCTCCAGGGCGCCAATCCGCTGACATGGTGGAACGGCTTGCTGTGGGGATATGACCATGCCTCACTGCCCTCGCTGCATACGAAGGGCGTGCTGAATATGGTCGACCTCGTCCTGCTGATTGCGATGGCCGGCGCATTCAACGGCATACTGGAGTCGACGCGCACCCTGGAGCCGTATATGGCCTCCTTTTTGGGAGCGAAGCCGTCCCTGCCCGGAGCCACCGCGCGCATCGGCTTATTCGGCTTCATCTTGGCGCTAGTCTCCTGCACGCAGACTCTGCCCATCATGATGTCAGGCCGGAGCGTGCTGCCGCTGTGGACCACCCGCTTCCCGCCAGCGCAGCTCTCCCGCATCGTCGCCGATACGGCGCTCGTCCTCGCTGCCCTGATTCCGTGGAATATGCTGGCCGTCCTCTGCGCCACGATTCTAAATGTGCCTGTTCATCAATACGCGCCCTTTGCCGTATTTCTATGGATACTGCCGCTGTGCACGTGGCTCGTCTCCTTCCTGATCGGGCGGAAGCGAAGTGCAGCGCAATGCAGCCAAACACTATCTGGCTGAACGAACAAGAATAGCCGCCGACGGGGCGTCAGGGCTTATACTGCCGCCACAGCGGCTCTTCCCTTGGTCAGGACGAATCCTTTCTGGGTCGGGCAGCTTCTGGTTTCGGCCGTTCCGTCGCCGTCGTCCTGCCGCCGTCGTCTTGTCACCGTCGTCCCGTCGCCGTCATCTGTCGCCGTCGTCCTGTCGCTGTCGTCCCGGCCCCCCTCGTCCCACCGTCGCGGCTCTCCCCAATACCTTTACGCCGCTATCCCCTTTGCTCATATTTGATAGCGGCTTACCGGCTCGCCAGCTTCCAGGGTGATTGTTGGGAGTTATTCTTGGGGGGATTGGATATTGGACAGCATCTCTTTTTGGCCCTTTTCGTCACTATCCCCTTTGCTCATAATACAATTGCTGCTTCTCGATATTGCGGTGCTGTCCGGTTCGGTTAACGGCTTCTCTGTCTGTTGGATATGTTATTTTTTTCATTTGGAAGAGACGTCTGATTGCAGGGGATGCCAGGATGTATGTTTTCTGCTCCTTTTCCAAAACACGGTCTCCTCCTAAAATTTCACCGCAAGCAAGCCGTTCCTCTCTTCTTTTATGAGTCATGGGGATATTGAGCAAAAGGCCTTGAAAACATACTTTCCCCCCGCCCCTGAAAGAGATGTCTTCTTCTTATTCAAAGTAAGGTGACGGAAAGGGAAGAAACCACGATATACTAAGGAGAGCCAGTGTTCTCTAAGCAGAGGGAGCGAGCTCCGCGTTCGGCATAGCTCGAGCTTGCTTGCACCGGTTTCTTAAGATATAAAAAAAGACAAGCACGGTTCATGTGCTTGTCTTCTTCGATCAAACGCGAATATGGCAGGTCTGGGCCTGGCCTATTTTGAATGACGGTTAGATTCCAGGAATCGGGGCGCGTTTGTGCTCGGTTTTGCGATAGTGCTGTTCGAGCTTCGCTTGAACGTCGGCAGGAACCGGCTTGCCCTCCAGGTAGTCGCTGTTGTGCTCGTAGGAGACACCCAGCTCTTTCTCGTCGGTCTGCCCCTCCCAGAGGCCGGCGGTCGGCACTTTGTCGATGACGCTGCGCGGGACGCCAAGCCGTTCGGCAAGCTGGCGAATTTGACGCTTGTTCAGGGAGGACAGCGGAGTGATGTCTACGGCTCCGTCGCCCCATTTGGTGTAGAAGCCGGTCAACGCTTCGGATGCATGGTCCGTACCGACGACGATCAGGTTCAGGTCGAACGCCAGTGCATATTGGGCGACCATTCGAATTCGTGCTTTGATGTTCCCTTTGCCAGGAATGCTGATATGCCGCGGTTGACCGAGCCCCTTGAAGCCCTGCTCGACCTCAAGCGCAACCTCGTTCACCGCCTCTTCGATGTTGGTCTCGACGGTATGCTTCAACTGAAATGCTTCCGCGACGGCATAGCTGTCCGCAATGTCAACCTGCTCCCCATAAGGCTGGAACACGCCCAGCGTCATGTACTCCTGGCCAGATTCCGCAGACAGCTCGTCAGTGGCGCGCTTGCACAAGCCGGCGGCGACCGCGCTGTCGATTCCGCCGCTAATGGCGATCAGCAGCCCTTTCGCGCCTGCATTGGTCACATACTGCTTCAAAAAATCAACACGTCTGCGGATTTCGGCATCTGCATCGATTTGGGGCTTGACTCCGAACCGGCTGATGATTTCCTCTTGTAGGCTCATCTGGATATCTCCCTTCGATCCATCCTGTTAACGATCTGATCGTATTTATGGAAACATCCCCGCATCAGAGCAACGCGGGGATGAGACTGCGCATTAGCGGCAGTGGCGATCAAATGCTGCTGTCAGATCCGCTGCAATCTGCTCGGCAGAGCGGTCTTCTACGCTGTGGCGTTCGATAAAATGCACCAATTTGCCATCCTTCATCAAGGCGATGGATGGGGAAGACGGCGGATACGGCGCAAAGTATTCGCGCGCTTGTGCCGTAGCTTCTTTGTCCTGCCCTGCAAAGACGGTGAACAAATGATCCGGCGTCACTTCATGCTCCAACGCTGTGCGCACGCCTGGACGGCATTGTCCCGCCGCACAGCCGCACACGGAGTTCACGACTACAAGCGCGGTTCCCTTCGCCGTCGGCAGCTTCGCTTCCACCTCTTCCGGCGTCCGCAATTCTTCGAAGCCAATTGATGTCAATTCGTTGCGCATCGGCTGCACCATATCGCGCATATATTGCTCAAAAGACATAGACATTCTTCACTTCACTCCTAACCCGTTAAATAATTACCCCGATAGACGTCACCAGATAGTGCTATCGTTAATATTTTAACCATTTGCACAGGAGTAAAGCAAGGGAAAGCCGTTCCTTCCGGAGCGGCTTTCCCTTATCTTGCGCCTTTAGCGCTTATGTGGACGGACGGTTCGGCCCTTCCAGCTTTTTGTCAACCGGTATTTTGCCGCGTGTGTCGGCTGTGCGGTTGGCTTGTTCCTGCTGCTTTTGCTCCTTGGAATGACTCTCTTGCATCTCCATAGGCCTCCTTCATGCAGTCTCGCATCTAGTATGCGCACCAGCAGAAGAGCCTATCCTTCCTCCATGTCCGGGGAGCGCTCAGGCGGTGTGTCCGTCCCCGTTCCCGTCTCCGAGTCCGTGTCGGTCTTCTCCCGGTGCCGAACAACCATATATCCGGCAGCCAGCAGGACAACGCACAGCCATTGTTCAGGGGCGAGTCCCATCCATATCGTCTCGTGAGTCTTCACGAAGCTGGCAAGCATGCCGAACGCCCCTACGGGGACGAAGGTCCACTGCGCATCCGACAAGCTGCCGGGCGGACGCCGCCTCATCCATATTCCCGCCAGCAAAAGCAGGGCGATCATGGACTCGACAGGCGGCAGGCCTCTGGGCAAAATGCCGCTGGGCATCGGCAGCGCCGTATATCCCGGGGCCGCGCCATCCTGCAGCGCGTACAGCCAGCCATAAGCCGCGAGGAATGCCAGCAGCCCATAGGCGAGCAAATCCGATAGCACCGGATACGATAAACCGTTCCGTCTCATGTATATGGTCGTCCAGACGATGAGGCCGAGTACAAGCAGCACATTGCCGTTCGCGGACGTGCCGCTCAGAAATAACAGCGTGCGGGGCTGTTCCCATAGAATCGACGGCGCATCCCACAGGAAGCCGAACTTCGCATTCAACATGCAGATGAAGGCGACCCCGTAGGCCCAGTCCGCATAGCGGCGATTCACTCCCTTGTGCATGCGGACCCGGAGCGAGATGACGAGCGCCGCGATCAGGAAGGACGCAAAGCTTGCCAGCAAATCGCCGTTGATCGTTAAGCTGCCAATCTGGATTACGTTCACACGCCCACCTCCCTCATCTATGATAGCTGACGATTAGAGCGCGTTCAACGCTTCCTGCGGATATTGTTCCTTCTCACGCGGTTCTCTCCGCCGCTTCGGATCGATATGGAAGGTGACGATGAACGTGGTCCCTCTCTCCGACGTATCAATCTCGATCGTTCCTTCATGCCTTTCGACGATGCTCAAGCAGAGCGGCAAGCCGAGTCCGGTCCCTTTCGATTTGGTCGTATAGAACGGCTCGAACAGCTTTTCCAAGACGGAATCTGGAATTCCTGTCCCGGTATCGCTTACAAGCAGTTGCACGCCTTGGGGCACGGCACGGGTCGTGATCGTTAATGTCCCCCGCTTCTCCATCGACTCCATCGATTCCAGCGCATTGCGCGACAAATTCAGAATAAGCTGCTTCATTTCCTTCGTATCCAAATACAGCTCCGGAATATTCTCGCCCAATTGATAGACAACCTCCTGGCCGCGCAGGTTGGCGTCCGCCCACAGCAGCGGCGACAGCTGCTTCATAATATCGTGCAGATGGACCATTTCCTTCTCCACGATGCGGTTCTGCGCCAGCGCCAGAAAATCGTTGATGATTCCGTTGGCCCGGTCGATCTCGTCCATCACAATCCGGTAATAGTCCTTCATATTGTCGGGACTCTTCTCTTGGATCAATTGCATGAACCCGCGAATGACCGCCATCGGATTGCGGATCTCGTGCGTAATGCTGGCAGCCATCTGGCCAACCAGATGCAGCCGCTCCATGTTGCCGATCTCGGCGCGCAGCTTGGACAGCTCGGTCACATCATGGGCCATGCCTACCGCGCCGACAATTTCCCCGGTCTCTTGACTGTAGATGGACTTGGCCAGAATGTAGTAGTCGCGTTCACCAAGTCGAGCGACCTCGCCTTCGACGGCCCCTTTTTGCAAAGCCCATTGAAGGATAATAAACTTATTCGGCTCATCTCCCATCTTGTGCAGCAAATCCCGCAGTGGACGCCCCATTAATTGCGCTCTCGTCACGCCGGGAACCTGCAGCTGGATCCCTTCGATCATCATGTCGTTGAGGGCAGTGATGCGGGTATCCGCATCGATGGCAATGACGCAGAGCGGAGCCGTATTGAGAATCTGCTTGAGCTTCTCGACCTCCTCCCGGTATTGACGGGAGACAATTCGGTATCCCTGCTGCAGGAACGTCTTCTCCCTCGTGCCTTCCATCATATACAGCACCAAGCACGCGGTAAGCAGAAACACGATGCCGAATAAAACGAGACAGGACAAGCCTAAGGCCCCCGCCTCTCTCTCAACCGGATCGGTCCAGAGATACGCTGCGTAGACAATGCTGTAGACGAGCATGCCGAGCAGCGAGAAGGAAAGAATGATGGCAAGCCGCATTCGCAAGCCGGACTGACGAAATTTGTTAATCGTAATAAACAATAGCGGGGTTAAATAAATCAGGGCATCTCCCCATTGGTTCCCCGCCGGTTGATATAGTGGAAAAGCGATAATAAAAACGGTATAGAGGGCCACCATAACCAATCCGATGCGGTATCCGCCGTATAGCACGCCCAGCATAAAAGGAATCAGCCGAAAATCGAATGGCTGTGAAGCCTCCGCATGTTGGAAGGAGAACAGGATGCACAGAAACACGGAAATCACGGAAGCCGCTCCAACAGCAAGCCGAGTCAGCAGCGGCCGCGCCGACCGAATGGAACACAGCTGGCAGGCGAACGCCGGAATACAAGCAATCAGAACTTGCAGAAGGGTTTCCTTCAAAGCGATGTACATGATTTCTCTCCTCTGGCATGTTATGGAATGCATTGATTAAAACATAAATGGCCAAGTTTGACAATGGAGCAAGCCGATCTTTTAGGCATTTTTCTACATTTTGCGATACAATAAGGGACGAAACGACGGTGAAGGAGCATACGAAATGAAAGAGACCGATATTATAGTTATCGGCGGCGGACCGTCAGGATTGATGGCCTGTGTTGCTGCTGCGGGCGAAGGCGCGGACGTGCTGCTGATCGACAAAGGGGACAAGTTGGGCCGCAAGCTCGGCATTTCGGGCGGCGGACGGTGCAACGTAACGAATAATAAAGATTTGAATGAGCTGATTCGGCATATTCCGGGTAACGGGAGATTTTTACATAGCGCGTTTTCTCACTTCAATAATCAGGATATTATCCGCTTCTTTGAAGGACTCGGCATCGCGTTGAAGGAGGAGGATAACGGCCGGATGTTCCCGGTGTCCGACAAGGCGAAGACCGTGGTCGAAGCGCTTATTGGGGAAGTGCGCCAGCGGGGCGTCACGATGATGACGAATCGTCCCGTGGCTGAGGTGCTCTATGCGGACGGCGCCGTGCAGGGCGTCCGCCTGTCGGATGGCGCGGTCATCCGCGCGAAGGCGGTCATCGTCGCAACCGGAGGCAAGTCCGTTCCCCGCACGGGTTCTACGGGCGATGGCTATCCTTGGGCCGAGACTGCCGGGCATACGATCACCGAGCTGTATCCGACAGAAGTGCCACTGACCTCGCAAGCTTATTTCATCCGTGAGAAGCTGCTGCAGGGCCTGTCGCTTCAAAATATCCGTCTTACGGTGTGGAACGCCAAAGGGAAAAAAATCATTCAGCACGATGGAGATCTCCTGTTTACGCATTTCGGGCTGTCCGGGCCGGCGGCGCTCCGCTGCAGCCAGTTCGTCGTCAAGGAGCGGAAGCGAACCGGACAAGAGACCGTGCTGCTGACTATCAATATGAAGCCGGAGCTTAGTCCGGAGGAGCTGGAGCGGCAGCTAATGGACAGATGGAGCCAGGAACCGAAGAAGGCGATCAAAAATGTGCTCAGGCACCTGGTGCCCGAGCGGATAGTGCCCATCCTGCTCCAGCAGGCCGGCATCGAGGAGAGTGTAACCCGCGATCATATTCGCAAGCAGCCGCTGCAAGAGCTATGCCGGCTGATTACGTCCTTCCCCGTCAAGGTGAACGGCACCTTGTCTCTGGAGGAAGCGTTCGTCACGGGCGGCGGGGTCAATTTGAGGGAGATCGACCCGCGCACGATGGAGTCGAAGCTGATGAGAGGGCTCTTTTTCTGCGGCGAGATTCTCGATGTGCACGGGTATACGGGCGGTTATAACATTACGGCCGCATTCGCTACCGGATATACGGCCGGGAAGCATGCGGCTGCCCTTCCATAACAAGCAAAGCGGCTTCGCTCCCTGTCGCTGGGGAGCGAAGCCGCCTCTTGCGTTGCCCTAGATATGAATCCCTCCAGGGAACTGGTTCGTGTCGTCATTCCAGCCCATCGCGTCCTCTTCCCGCGCCTCGAGATCATCATGACTCGATTCGGCCAAGGCATACCGGTCGTCGTCTGCCCAATCCTCATTGATCACATGTGCCGGAATCGGAATGAGATCGATATTATAGGCATCATTCACGATTGCGGATTCGGTCATATCTCCCTCTTCCACAAGCGCACCGCCGTGAGCTTCGGCAATTTCAATCGCCGAGGCCAGATCTCTTTTCTCCACATGAATATGAAGCTCCGTGCGGTGATTGCCGTCATAGACCGGCGCATAACCAAGCTCTTCCAAGGTGTCGAAGGCCAATCCGGCACTCGCGGCATCCGAGAACCGGAACCGGATAGCGGCTGCTTCCATGTCTTGCCCTCCTCTTTCTCCGCTTTGGACATAATATGCCCGCAAGACCGGAATCTCATCCGTTCATCGGTTCACGCGCCGAATTGACTCTCCTTCTCTTCCTTGGTCTTCTGCTTCCAGCCCTTCATCTGCACGATGATCGTTCCAATCGCGCCGGCGGCCAGTCCCCCTACAAGCCCCATGCCGACTGCCAACAGCGGCGGCGCAATGAAGAGCCCGCCTGCCAGCGCCCAGAGAAAGCCGGGAACAGATGCCAGCACCCGGACCATATGAGCCGCCGCCTGCTGCAGATGCGACGAGCGGAACGAGAACATCGAAGGCACATCTCCTTCAATGAATTCCCTCCAATATGAGCTGAGCCAGTAGCTGAGCACACCGCATAGGACGGGCATGATGAAATAGTACAGGCTTGGCAAGGAGATGACGCAGGTGACGGTAGCGGTCAATCCAATCCCGACAAGTTGCAGATAGAACAAACAATGATTGCGGCTGCGCAGCAGCGACTTGACTGCCAATGAGCCAATGACCTGCCCGCCGTCCTTCCGCTTCATGAAATAGCCCGAGCGCGGGAAAAGCAATCCCCGCTTCCGCTTCTGCCGCACAGGCTTGTCCATGCTCTGCGACAGCAGCAGCGCGGTCAGTCTCATCCGTGCCTGGCTCTCCAGCTCGACATCGCGCTCGAAGGCATGGGTGACATGCAGGCGATACCGGATAAACGGCGCGGCCAGGATAGAGAGCAGCAGCGCTCCGCCCAACGGCAGTAAGGGATGAATGGACAAAATGTAGACGAGGCCGCAATAGGCGGCAATCATCACAGAGCCCGCCAACAGACCGAGCCCCCAACGCCGCCAGCCATGCCATTCCGTCTGGACGCGGTTGCGAACGCATGCCGATAATATGGATAAGGAGGCGATTCCCGTTCCAAAAGCCGCCAATTCCCCGGCAGACAGGCCGTAGCCCTTCATCAGCCAAGGGGCCGCCACCACTCCGATAAGGCCGGTCAGCAAGATGCTGCGCACCGTGTACATCAGTACTCCGAAAGCGGCCAACCGTCTCCACCATGCTTTCTTTTGCCTGAGGAACAGCACGTCGCCCGCTTCGCTCCACGTATGAAGCGTACCGGACAGCACCGGCAGGAGGAACGGCAGCAGCCATACTTCCCTCGGCAATGCGACCCAGGATGCCGGCAGCGGAAGGGTCCACCAATCATAATAAAACTTGATGCCGAGCAGCAGCGCTGGAATCGCGATATAGAGCCACACGGTCCAGTCCAGCGCGGAGCGGAGCGCCTTCCATTGGTACATGGCATTCGTCGCCCACCGGTACTGGGCGAGCCTCCACGGCCCGGAGACCGGGCGCTTCACGTCAGCACCTCGAAGCAATCGAACAGCGTCCCTTCCGGAAGCCCACTCGTTCCACGCACCTGCTCCAACGTGCCGGAGGCGACAACGCGCCCCTGATGGATCAGCACAAAGGAATCGCAGACCCGCTCGGCCGTATCCAGCACATGCGTGCTCATGAGGACGCCGGCTCCACGCTTCCGCTCCTCCTCCAGCATCCGAAGGAAGCGCCGGGTCGCCCGCGGATCCAGGCCGACGAACGGCTCGTCCACAATATATAAGGAAGGCTTGAGCAGGAAGGCGATAATTAACATCAGCTTCTGCTGCATTCCTTTGGAGAAGCTGGTCGGCAAATGATGCTTCACCTCGGTTAATTGAAAGATGCCCAGCAGTTCCTCCGCCCGCTCCCGGAACTCGGCTTCCGGCAGCTCATGGGCGGCGGCGGCCAGCTCCAGATGCTCCCACAGCGTCATCGAATCATACAGGACGGGCTGCTCCGGCACATAGGCGTAGGTCCCCGTTCCGTCCCCGATGCGAATAGTCCCCTTGACCTCGCGCATAATGCCAAGAATGGACTTGATTGTCGTGCTTTTGCCGGCCCCGTTCGGTCCAATGAGTCCGACGAGTTCCCCCGCTTGTACTTGAAAGGAGATGTTGCGTATCGTCGGATCTCCTTTGTCATAGCCCGCTTCTTCGATTCGTGTATCCAATACGATCATGCCAGCACCTTCTTCTGCTTGCTGGTTCTCTTATCGTCTTACGGCACTAAGAGAACGATTTTCCCTACATTTTCATTACGTTCCATCCGCTGATGCGCTTCATTTATTTGCTCGGGCCGCCAGACCGAGTCGATGACCGGAAGGCACACTCCACGCTCCAGCCATGGCCCGGCGAAGCTCCAGAACGCCTTCGTCAACTCGCTCTTGCGCTTCGGAGGCAAGCCGCGCAGCGTACTCCCGATGACATGCAAGCGGCGCAGCATGACGGACATGAAGTCCACCTCCACCTTCGAGCCGCCCAGCGTTCCAATCAGGACCAGCCTGCCGTCCATCGCCATGCAGCGCATATGATCGTTCCAATACGCGGCGCATACCGGATCCAGCACGACATTTACGCCGGCGCCCTCCGTCCAGGACAGCACCGTCTCTGTCAACGGCTCAGTCCTATAGTTCAAGACGAGCTCTGCCCCCAATGCCTTCAGCCGCTCGCACTTCTCCTCCGTCCCGGCCGTGGCGGCGACTCTCGCCCCAGCAGCCCGCGCGAACTGAATCGCGGCCGTTCCCACGCCGCTTGCCCCGGCATGGATGAGCACTGATTCCCCGCCCTCCAGCTTCCCAAGCTGGAACAGATTTAAATAGGCCGTCAAATAAGCCTCCGGCAGCGCCGCCGCCTGCTCCAAGGTGAACGCCGCAGGGACGGGCAGCGCCATATCGGCCGGGATCACCGCATATTGGGCATAGCCTCCTCCCGGAAGCAGCGCCGCGACCCGGTCTCCCGGCTTCCATCCCGTTACTCCCGGACCGGCCGCTTCTACCGTACCCGCCATTTCGAGACCGAGTACGGGAGACGCCCCCGCCGGCACCGGATATTTTCCGCGCTTCTGCAGCAGATCGGCCCGATTCAGCGCCGTGGCATGCACCCGGACAAGCAATTCGCCTTCACCGCAGCGCGGCACTTCCATCTCCTTCCATGTTAGCCGAAGGTCCGATTCCACATGACAAGCCAGCATATTGGTCGGATTGGTCATTCTGTTCCTCCTCCTTAGGTATGCCCCTCTCCATTTTCCACCAAATAGAGCTGAACGATCTCGATCAAATTTAATATTCAAAATTTATTGCACTTTTAGCCCAAAAGTGTGATCTATGACATGTTGGACATCAACTTTAGCTTATACGATGAAGAGGTAACCAGTAAAGCGAGGTGGAAAGGACTATGTCTGAACGGGCGCAACGCGATACCGACGAAGCCCTGCATTTGTTCCGCGTATTCTCCAAAGCTTTCAAGAGCGTCTCCGATCATGCCGCTGCAGGCTGCAAAAAACAAGGCTACAACCCGACCGACTTTGCCGTACTCGAAATGCTCTATCATAAAGGACCACAGCCGATACAACAAATTGGAGCGAAGCTGCTGCTGCAGAGCGGCAATGTCACCTATGTCATCGACAAGCTCGTACGCAACGGCCTGGTGCAGCGCCACCCATGCTCCAAGGATCGGCGGGTCATCTACGCCGAATTGACGGAACAGGGCCGGACAGAGATGCAGAAAATTTTGCCGAAGCAGGCCCAGACCCTGCGCCGGGCATTAAGCGGACTGACCTTGGAAGAGAAGGCCCAAGCGATACTTCTGCTCAAGAAGCTGGGCATACAGGCGGAGAAGCTCAGTCTTGTCACAAAAAAAGAGGGGTAAAACAGGAAGAAACGGCCGCGGTTGCGAAGGCCGTTTCTTTGCTTGTTGCAAGTTATATCAAGCCTGTCCTCCCGCCGCTTCCGCGATGGCTCTCCCATCCGCATAGTTGGAAAATTGACGGAAGCGCGCCGCGAATTCCGCAGCAGGCAGCGGATGACTGATATAGTAGCCTTGGAAATGGTTGCAGCCTAACGACTCCAAGTAATGGAACTCCTCGGCCGTCTCCACCCCTTCCGCGATGACGGTAAGATTCAAGCTATGGCTGAGCTGAATGACGGCCTGCACAATCGATGCATTGACTGGATCCGCAGACAGATGTCTAACGAAGGAACGATCTATCTTCAACGTATGGACCGGCAATGTTTTCAGCCGCTCCAGCGACGAGTAGCCGGTTCCGAAGTCGTCGATGGCGATGTTCATCCCGCGCCGCTTCAGCTGCCGCAGGACATGGTTGGCTTGCCCGACATGCTTGTGCACATAGCCTTCCGTAATCTCCAGCACCAATTGCTCCGGTTCGAACTGCGTCTCCTGCACGATTCGCTCCACCATTGCCACGAAATCCTGATTCAAAAACTGCCTCAGCGACACGTTCACCGACAGGCGCAGCGGCGGCATGCCCTGCTCCCTCCATTGACGATGCTGCATGCATGCGCTGCGCAGCACCCACTCGCCAATCGGAATGATTAAACCGGTTTCTTCCGCTACCGGAATGAACTGCGAAGGCGAAATATAGCCCTGCTGCGGGTGCAGCCAGCGCAGCAGCACCTCGGCGGCGACGACCTTCCCTGTGCAATCGACAATCGGCTGATAATGAAGCGTCAGCTCATCGCGCTCCATCGCCTTGTACAGCAAGCTTTCAAGCAGCATGCGGCCGGAGGCCAGATCCGGATGAATCTGATCGAAGAACATATAGGTCTGCCCGCCCCGCTCCTTCGCCGCATACATCGCCGTATCGGCTTGCTTGAACAGGGCGGTCAGCGTATTCCCGTCATCGGGATAGAGCGCGATCCCGGTTGAAGCCGAGACGAACAGCTCATGCGCGTGAATGCAGAAGCGCTCGCGGAAATGCTGAAGGATGCGCTGCGCCAATTTTTTGGCCTCCTCGCGTGTTCCCTGCTCGAGCAAAATGACGAACTCATCGCCGCCCAGCCGGGCGCACAGATGGGCTCCCTCCTGCTTCGACAGACAATGGAGCAGGCGCTGCCCGGCCCGAACGAGCAGCATATCGCCGATCTTGTGACCGAGCGAGTCGTTAATGTATTTGAAGCGATCGAGATCGATGAACAGCAAAGCAAGGGGTGTGGCATCTACATCAGCCCGTTCCAGCGCCTTATCCATCTCTATCGTAAAATAGTGGCGGTTCGGCAACTGGGTGAGCGGATCATAATAGGCCAACCGCTGCAAGTGCTCTTCCGATTTTTCCAGCAGCTTCGTCTGCTGCACAAGATGCTCATTCATGCGGTGAAGCTCCCGGAACTGCGCGGTAAGCCTCTCGGCCATAGCGCGAAAATTCAACATTAGGGAGCGAATCTCTCGGACGCGGCTATGCGGCCATGCTTGCCTCTCCCAGTCCGTGATCGTATCCGGATCAACGCCCGTCATCCGGTTCAATCTGTCAAGAGCACGAATGAGAGAACGGCTGATCATAACCGCGCTCCCCGCTACGATGCCCCATACAACCAGCATAAGAGCGAGTTCCCAGACATAAGAAGAGAGAATCCCCGGCAGGAACGTATCATTCGGGAGAAAGGCGGTCACCGCCCCAGCCCTTCCGGCTTCGCCAAAGCGTTCCAGCACATAATAGCCGTCCTTCCAGCGACCGGTTGCATAGTGGTAGTTCTCCGTCCCCGGCAGGACGCGATAGAAGCCGGCAACCTGGATCCTCTCCACTCCATCTCCCGATGCTAACATTTTGGGCAGGGGAAGAGCGGTTCGCACTGCTCCCGCCTCTTCATACAGCCGCTGTCGGGAGGCTGCCCACATCCGGTCGCTCCACGCGAACATTTCGCCACGCTCGTCCGTTAAGGCAAACTTGATGACGCCGTCCGACGACTCTTCCTTCAGGAGACTCTCCACCAACGATACGTTCGTCCATACGTCAGTCACCCTTCCCGGGAGCCGCCGGCTAGATCCTTCCAGTCCCCGCAGCGCGTTCTCAGCCCGGATCGACAGCTTCTCCAAGCGGGCATATGCTTCGCGCTCCACTTCGGTCAGCAAGCCGCTGCTCCCCAGCTTCATATGCAAGAGGAAGGAGAGCAGAACAGCGGCCAGCGCCAGATGAACGATAACGCGCTGAAGAGGAATCCGCCGGTCTGCGCTGCGTCCGAACAGGCGCTGCCACGGCACGTAGGCAAGCAGTATATCGGCGAGAAACGCATTAACGATGCCGTTCACAGCGGACATCATATATTGAAGCATGGCCTCTGTCCCGAACACGCCGGTTCGCATCAAGAACAGCAGCACAATTCCCGGAGCTCCGACCGCAAGCCAGAACAAGCTGTCCCACAACAACAGCCTCCGTCTGCGCCGATAGAGGAAACCCACAACGGCAAGCTCCATTCCGATGAACGCCAGTGTATCGATATCATATCCAGCGACATAGAGGACCAGTGCGGCCAGTCCGGCGAACGCCATCGTTCGGACGGCACCGAATAAGACGAGAGCCACAAGGAAGAAAGCCCCGCTCAGAGCAAATTCTACGCCGAACGGGAACTTGATTCCGACTTGGGAGCCGACGACCCCCAGCAGGATAAGCGAGATGTAAACAAAACCCGTACGGCTTGAGTTCGGCAGTACCGAGGTATACGGCATAGAGGACGACTCCTTTGGCTGAAGGTAGTTCGACAATTCCCCTATATCCATTCGACACAAATCCATATTTTCCTACTTTATGCATAAAAAAACCGTCCCGTAAGGGGTCGGTTCGATGCTATTTGCTGTTCAGCTTGCCTTTCGGCATCAGCAAGGTGCAGCCGAGGCAGATGACGGCGACGGCCGACATCACCAGGAACACATTCTCGAGTCCGGTCTCCAGGAACGTGCGCAGGCTGTTCATGACATCCGGCGCCAGTTGGCTCGCGCTCTCCGGGTTCAACAGCTTGTTCAGGTCATCATCCGAAATGCGCGAAGCGATGTCCGGGCCGGCTTGTCTGACCATGGACGCGATGCGTTCATTCAGGAAGGTGCCGAGCGCCGCGATGCCGATGGTCTGGCCGAGCGTGCGCACGAACGTGTTGAGCGCCGTGGAGGCGCCGCGCATATTCCAAGCAACCGACGACTGGACGATAATCGTGAACACAGTAATCGAGAACCCGAAGCCAAGTCCCGATACCGTCATCAGCGCGACGATGACCCACATCGACGTGGCGCCCGTGATGGAGGCCAGCCATATCGATCCGGCGGCAATTAGCGTCATGCCGAGGGAGGAGGTTAGCTGCGGGCCGCTCTTGATCAGCATCCGGCCTCCAATTATCGAGCCGATGAGCCAGCCGATGGACATCGGCGTCAGCGCCATCCCGGAGCTGGTCGCGCTATGCCCCATGACGCCCTGAATCCAGAGCGGCATGTACGAATTGATGCCAATCAGCACGCTGCTAACGAGGAAGCCGACGAGATTGGAGATGGCGATGTCCCTAACGCGGAATAGCTGGAACGGAACCATCGGTTCCTGCGCTGTTTTTTCGATACGGTAGAACCAGATGAGGAACACCGCAGCCAAGCCGAGCAGCGCGAACATCCACGGGGATGTCCAGGCAATGTTCTGCCCGCCGGTAATAATGGCGAACAATAAGGCCGTCATCCCGATCGAGAAGGTCGCCGCGCCGGCGTAATCGATCGGCTTGTCCTTCTTCTCCACCTTCTCATGGAATAGCTTGGCGATCATCCATACCGAAATAATGCCAAACGGAACGTTGAAGAAAAAGATCCAGTGCCAGGAGAGCGAATCGACAAAAAATCCGCCGACCAACGGGCCGACCAGGCCGGCTATGCCCCAGATGGAACTGAACAGCCCCTGGATTTTGGCGCGTTCCTCCAAGGTGAAGATATCCGCCACGATGGTAAAGGTGGCGGGCATGACAGCACCGGCGCCGATGCCTTGTATAGCCCGGAACAGAATCATTTGCGTCATATTGGAAGATAAGCCGCACAGCATGGATCCGCCGACGAATAAAATAGAGCCGAAAATAAAGATCTTTTTGCGGCCGAACAGATCGGCCAGCTTGCCGAACAAAGGCGTCGAGATGGCCGTCGTCAGCAAATAGGCAGAATAGACCCAACTGATCAGCTTGAGTCCGCCCAGATCAGAGACGATCTGCGGCATCGCGGTGCTGACGACTGTAACCTCAATTGCTGCCAAAAATGTAGATAATAATAAGGCCAGCGTCACGAGCTTCCGTTCGCGCCCGGCCTGCATCGTTGCAGTGCTTCCCATTGCTTCATTCCCCTTCTCTCTTGCTCTCCGCTTCCATTCACATTGGTCCTGTATCGTCACGCATGTTGCCGCTATCTGCTATCTTACCATGCCCTTGTCCGGGCCGCGATCTAAGCGTAATCGCTTAACACTATTCCGGCCCGGCGCTCCGCCGTCCGGCCGCGTCAAGCCAGCAGCCCACTTCCATATAGGCTGCAGCCAGCTGTGGATAAGCGGCCTCATCCCAAATGTCATCATGGGTGATGACGATCAAGCCGCAGCCCCGCTCGGCCTGTGCAAGGCACCAGTCGCGTATCAACGCGGCGCTCCCGGCATCGAGGCCTGCTGTCGGCTCATCGAGCAGCAGCAGGGAGGGCCGATGCAGGCCGGTCAACGCGACGCTGAGCAGCCGGATGGCTCCGGCAGGCAGATCGTGAGGATGGCGGTGGCGGTAACGGGACAGGCCCGTAGCACGGAGCAGCTCCTCTGCCATCGCCACAACGGATTCCTCCCTGTAAGCCTGCGCCGGTGGCACCGGGGCGTGCAAGCGGGTGCTCCGCCAAGCCATGGCGGCCGCATCGAGCACTTCCTCCTCGACGGTACGGCCGAACAATCCGGCTTCCGGCTGCTGCGGCACATACCCGAACAGCCGGGCCGCTTCGTAGACAGAGCAGCGCGGCAGCGGCTTGCCGGCCAGCCGGATCTCCCCGGACATCCGTCCCGCTTGCCGCGGCGTGTCCTTCGTTAGAAGCTTGAACAAGGTTGATTTGCCTGCTCCGTTCGGTCCGCGAAGAAGCATGCATTGTCCCGGGTACAGGTCGAACGAGACCTCGCGAAGCGCCTGCCCCCGAATGTTCGAGTTGGGGTTATCCTTCCGCCTTTTCCCGTACCGGAACGACACGTCCCTGACTTGCAGGATAGGCGCTTCCCCTGAATGCTCCCCAGTCAGTTGGGCGGACCTATGTGCGATGACTCCGGAACCCCTGTCATCCGGTACCGCGATCGGCTGCCAAGACGGCCGTGCCGCGGCGGACGTCCGCAGCTTGTTCAGGGCGCCTGCCGCTTCCGCTTCTTGGAGGCCGCCATCATAGATGATGCGGCCTTCCTCTAGCAGCAGCAGCCGCACATCGGGCAGTTGCCCGATCCAATCCTCCAGCCGGGCCCCGGCCAGCACCGCCGTGCGCCCGGCCTGCTGCCCTGCACGAAGCGTCTGCAGGAGACGCTTCCGGGATGCCGCATCCAGATGGCTCCAGGCCTGGTCCAGGATGAGCAGCTCCGGCTCCATCGCCATGACCGCAGCGATAGCCGTCCGCTGTTTCTCTCCCCCTGACAGATCCGTGATCGGCGACTCCCGCAGCGATTCCAGCCCGAACGCATCAAGCTGCTCTTCCACCCGGCGCATGACCTCATCTGCGGGCACACCCATATTTTCCGGGGCGAAGGCCAACTCGTCCTCCACCGTGCCGACGATAAGCTGCGAATCGGCATCCTGCAAGGCCAAGCCGGCCACTGCGGGCGGCTGGCCCTCTGGTGGCGCCGCCTTCCCTTGCAGCGTGCCTTCATGGGGCTGCATCACGCCGGCCAGCAGCTTGCACAGCGTCGTCTTGCCGCTGCCATTCGCTCCGGCGATATAGACGATATCGCCCCGGTGGAGCGTGAAGCTGCAATCGCGCAGGGCCGGCTCGTCCGCGCCCAAATAGGTAAAGGTCACGCGCTTGATGCGCATGACCTCTTCAATCAGAAATTCCATCGTGTCAGCCCCCTATCCTCGATGCCCGCGGTAGGCCTTCCCCAGAGCGAACGGGCGGACAGCCCGTGCAGGCGCCAGCCGATCGCCAATCAGCTTCGTCAATGCGCCGCAGAGCACAAGGCCGCTGAGACAGCGAATCACGAGCGTGGCAATCAATACCCACGTCTCATAATAAATGTAGCCGAACATGAAGGCGGAGATGACGAACCAGATCGGCACCGCCGCCAAGCCGATAAAGAGCATGGACGGCCAATCGTATCGCCGGTAACGGAACAGATAGAGCAGCGGCTCAATCACGATGCCGTAGCATAGCGCGGCCGCAATCGCCGACCAGGGGCCATAGGCGGTACCGACCAGAATCTGCACGACCGCGCCGAGCGCGTAGGTCAGCATCGCCGCGCCCGGCTTGCGAATAATATAGGCGGCCAGCAGGCCGTAAATCATATATAACCCTACGATGGCTGACGTCAGCATCGGCCCGCCCAACGAGTGCAGCAGCTTATTCAGCCAGGACAAGCCGCTCGTCAGCACCCCGTTCGCCGCAGCCAGCAGGGCCATGAGCACCCATTCGCTCAAGGTCAGCGAACGCCATAATCGCGTGTTGGATGATGTCATCTGTGGTCAACTCTCCCTTATGTTCTACCTAATTCGGAAGGATGCGATAGTCTGGCATCCCTTGTCTTCTATACACGTTACAAGTCATACGCTGGAAATGCAAGTAAAAAAGCGGGGCCGCCTGCGCCCGGAGCGTGAAGCCCTGGCCGGCAAGGCTGCCGGCCGCTGTTAGCCGCACCACCAGGTGGCGGCGGCTCCTAGCACCGAGGCGAGAGCCAGTCCGATGCCCGGCGCCGCGAAGATAAGCTGGCGCCGATACGTCCGCGGGGCGGCCCCGAACCGCTTCGCCTCCATCGCCGTGGCAATGTCCTGCACGCGGCGAAGCGTATGCGCAGCCGCTCCGGCGAGGACGCGCTGCAGCCGTTCAAGCCGTTCCGCCATGCTATGCGGCGGAACGAGACGGCGCAGGCGCTCGGCGTGCCGGATGCGGGCCGTCTCGGCCAGCAGAATCGGCACGAAGCGCAGCGCAATCGCCGCCGCGTACGCGAAGCGGTCCGGCAGCCGCAAGTAGCGCGACATGGCGAGGACGACATCGCGCGGCGCCGTCGTCCCCGCATAGACGAGCGATGACAGGAACAACGTCATCGCCCTGAGCGTCAGCGCGGCCGACTGGAGACCGGCTTCCCGCGTCAAGGTCAGCTTCCCTGCCGTCAGCCACGGCGTATCGCCAGGCAGGACCAGCCACTGGAACAGCAGAAGCGGAAGGGCGAATCCGCCGATCCATAAGCTCACCAGCCTCCAGCGCTGCGCCGTCCACCCGCTTCCGCTCAGCGCGATGAGCAGGATGGCAAGGAACCAGCCGGCCTGCCACTCCACCTTCATACTGATCATGACGGCCAGTCCGGTGCTTAGCAGCCAGACGCCCTTCGTCAAGGGGTCGATCCGAAGCAGCCAGCTCATAAGTCCTCCCCCCTTATCTTACAAGCGTCCGCCGGGGCGGGCTTCCAGCCTTCCGAACCGGCACGAACGCATAAAATCATACGGCCTAACCCAACTTAATACAGATTGGGAGGACCCGGCGCCTCCCTTGCCCGTCCACCGAAAAATTCACTTAGCATCATACCGCTTAACCTGAAGAAAGTAAAGATGGAGAAAACGCGGCAAAGCCCTTTTCGTAGGCGCCGCAGCGTATGGAAAGGAGTCCAGTCATGGCGGTGCAAGACATAGCGAGGTCGCGTCGCAACATGGTTCTCATCGGTCTCATTATGGGGATGTTTTTCAGCTCACTCGAACAGACGGTAGTGGGCACGGCCATGCCGACCATTATTAAGGACTTAAGCGGATTCGCCATCTTCGCCTGGGTGACAACGGCGTACATGATCTGTTCGACTACCGTCATCCCGCTCTCCGGCAAGCTGGCGGATCTGTTCGGCAGCCGGTTTATTTATTTGACCGGATGGATTATTTTCGTCATCGGTTCATTTCTGTGCGCCACCGCAGTCAACATGGGACAGTTGATCGGCTACCGCGCCATTCAGGGGATTGGAGGCGGCCTGCTGATGCCGATGTCCCAGACGATTATCGGGATGATGTTCACCCCGGCCCAGCGGGCGAAGTGGCAGGGCGCGTTCGGGGCCATCTTCGGGCTTAGCTCCATCGTCGGGCCGTTTCTCGGCGGCTTGATCGTCGATCATATTAGCTGGCACTGGATCTTTCTCATCAACGTCCCCTTCGGCCTCGTCTCGACAGCGCTCATTTTTATCGGGATGAAATCGATGGGCAGCCCACGCGACAAGAGCAAAAAGGTTCATATTGACTGGCTCGGCATCTTCACGCTCATTCCGGGGATCGTGTTGGTGCTATACGGCCTGTCGCTGGATCATGCGAAGTATGCCTGGACATCCCCTTACAGCCTGTTTATTTTCGGCGCGGCCTTGACCCTGTTCCTCGTCTTCATTCCGATCGAGCATCGTGCTGCCGATCCGATTATCGACATGTCGCTGTTCCGCAGCCGCGTCTTCAATGTTGCTGTCGGGCTCGGCTTCCTGGTCGGACTCGGGATGTTCGGCGCCATCATGTTCGTGCCGATGTTCATGCAGGGCGTCCTCGGGGTGACGCCGACCCAGGCCGGCTCCACGATGACCCCGATGATGATCGCGCTTATTATCGCCAGCGTGCTGGGCGGCCGGCTTGTGCTCAAGCTCCCTTACCGCACCGTCATGGCTTCCGGGATGGTGATCAGCGCCTGTGGCTTCTTGCTCATGTCCACCATGGGCATCCATACGACCCCGCTCACGGCCTACGGCTTCATGATGGTGCTCGGCTTCGGAATGGGTCTGGTCATGCCGCTCATCACCATCGTTGTCCAAAATGCGTTCCCCCGCGAGCAGCTCGGAACCGTCACCTCGGCGACGACCTTTTTCCGTTCCATTGGCAGCACCATCGGCACAACGCTATTCAACGTCATCATGAACGCCGATATCGCAAGGAACATCACTGCGGCCATGCAGACTGCCGATCCGGTGACGCAAGCCGTCCTCGACCGAATCGGGACGGATTCGAACACCTTATACCAACTTCTGATCAACCCGGCTATGCTGCCGCTCGAAGGCGAAGCCAAAATCGCCGTGCTCGACACGCTCAAGGAAGCATGGTCGGCATCTTTCTCGACCGTCTTTTTGACGGGACTCGGGTTCATCATCGCCGGCATCGTCATCTCCCTGCTGATCGGCAGCGGCCGCATCTCCCGCGACGACCCAGGCCAGAAGCGCAACCCGGGCTCTGCCCAGGAAGGCTCGGAGAGGAATTCAGCCCAGCCCGCCTAGAGACAGCAAGCTGCAAGCTGTAGCTGAGCTCCGAGGGGAGACCGCCTGCAGCTTGCTTGTTATATGTCATAGGTCAAACAAGACATCAATCACTGTAAAAGGGATCGCGAAGAATAATGCCAATAGAAAACTGCGGTTGACATCGTGCATCCCGAACCGATACTCCGGCTTGGGATGATGGCTTATCGAAGAGATAATACATATAATAATACCGATCCCAAACGCAAGCATAAAATTTTCAACGAATATCATTAGCATACGACTCAGTCCCTTTTTGGAATGTTTTGGTTTAATAGTAATAGTGGTCTAACCATAACATGAAAGCTTGGCTTCGTGCTATCCCCCCCACAACGTGACCCGAGCTAATCTGCGCATCCCTTGAGGCGCCCTAATCATGCATCATCCTTATACGATATGCACCAAGCCCACTTTAGGTGGGCTTTTCGCGTTGGTATCCCTCCTTTTTACGAGACAAAAAGGCGCCTCTCCAAGGAGAAGCGCCCTTCAACTTATAACATGCTTTACACGACACGAGCATCGGATTATTGCTTGCGCATATACGTCCGATACCAGAGTCCGAACACGTACAGCACCCAGATTTTACGGGAGTAGTCGCCTTGGCCGTTGCGGTGGCGGGTGAACATCTCTTCCACCGCGCTCAGGTTGACGAGCGGATCGATGCCGCTCGCAGCCAGCTCCTCCCACATGATGCCGGCCCGCTCCGTGCGCAGCCAATCTCGCATCGGGACAGGGAAGCCGAGCTTCGGCCGGTGGAGCACCGAATCCGGAATAATGCCCTCCATCGCTTTGCGCAGCGCATACTTCGTCGTCTTCTCGGCAATCCGGTAGGAAGCAGGGATCGTACGGGCCACGTCAAATACTTTGCGATCCAGGAACGGGACGCGCAGCTCCAGCGAATGCGCCATCGTCAGCTTGTCCGCCTTCATCAGAATGTCGCCCGGCATCCACAGATTCATGTCGATATACTGCATCCGCGACACCGGATCCAGATGACGAGTACGGTCATAATAACGGCGTGCGATCTCGAACGGCTTCTGATAGGCCGCAATCTCATCCGCGCTGACGCGGAGCAGCTCCGCCTTCGCATCGTCGGTCATGATATTGGCATTGCCCAGGAAGCGCTCCTCCAGCGGAGTCGTTCCCCGGAGCAAGTAGTTTTTCCCGTAGAAAGAAAACGGTACGGCGCGCACCATCTTGTTCACCACGCGCTGCATTCCTTCCGGCATCCAGGACAGATAGCGCAGCGAATGCGGCTCGCGATAGATGCGATAGCCGCCGAACAACTCGTCCGCGCCTTCCCCGGACAGCACGACCGTAACATGCTCCTTCGCCAGCCGCGCGACCTCATACAGCGCGATCGCGGACGGATCGGCCACAGGCTCGTCCAGATGCCAGATCGCGCGCGGCACGGCGTCAAAATACATCTCCTGCGTAATGATCCGATCGTAGTGATCGGTATCGATTTGCCGGGCCGTATCGCGGGCGATAATCGTCTCATCGTTCGGCCCCTCGAAGCCGACGCTGAACGTCTTGATCGGCTCGATGGAACGCATGAGCGTGGACGTAATCGTCGAGTCGATGCCGCTCGACAGGAAGCACCCGCGCTGCACCTCGCTGTGCAGATGATGCTCTACCGAGTCGCGCATGACGTGACGAATCTCGTCGAGAACCTGAGTAAGCGGGCGATCGACCGGTTCGAACATCGGGTCCCAATATTTCTCGATTACAGGCTGCTCGCCCAGCCTAATCGTCATCGAATGAGCCGGCGGCAGCTTATAGATGCCGGCGTACATTGTCTCCGGATCGGGAACATATTGGAAGGTCAAATAGTTGTAAAAGCCGTTCATATTGACCTGACGGGCCACGCCCGGAACGGCCAGAATGCTTTTGATCTCCGATCCGAAGACGAGCATCTCGTCGTTCATGTAATAATACAGTGGCTTGATGCCGAAATGATCGCGGGCCAGGAACAACTCCTGCTTGTTCCGATCCCAGATCGCGAAGCCGAACATTCCCCGGAGATGGTTGACGCACTTCGTTCCGTATTCTTCATACAGGTGCAGGATACATTCCGTATCTGTATTGGTTTTGAATTGATGGCCGCGGCTGAGGAGATCCTCACGCAGCTCCAAATAGTTATAAATCTCGCCATTAAAAATAATCCATACCGAATCATCCTCGTTGCTCAGCGGCTGCGCGCCTTCAGCAACGTCAATGATGGACAGCCGGCGGAAGCCCAGGCCGACCCGGTCGCCGATCCACAGCTTCGCATCGTCCGGCCCCCGGTGATGGATCAAATCCATCATGCTGCGAATGAGATGTTCGGATGGTTGTTGATCATGAAAATGATAGATTCCGGCAATGCCACACATCGGTTCCAAATCCTTTCGATCATTGCATACGTCTATTCATGAAGTATGTCAACATATAGTTGGCGCTAGTCGGCACTTGCCGCAATCGCGGCATTGCTAGCTGGATATCGTATACAGGCCTTGACATTTTTAGACCCGTACTGATTCATTATATACGTTTTTGACGAAATGCGACACAGGCCTCGCGCCAATTCGCCACAATCTCCGGATTCGACGCGAAATGCAGATGCGTATACCCGGCTACGAGCGGCAGCCCGGCTGGATGAACCGCTCCTTCCGGCTTCTCTCCGGCCCTTCCCCGGGACAGATAGGCCGGAGGATAAGCTTGCTTCAGCCCCGCCTTAGGCTCCTCAATCGTCGAATAATGGAACTCATGACCTCTCGCCGTCCCGCCCCGCAGCAGGAAGTTGCCGTCCGCGCCGTTCACCTCCCGGTATCCCAGCGCGGCCAGCTTCATACCCATCCGCGTCTCGCCCGGAAGCAGACCGGCCAGCGGGCAGACTTCGCCCTCAACGGTGACGAGCCGCTCCATCAGCAGCATATATCCGCCGCATTCGGCGAACGTCGGTAGGCCCGCCTCCACAGCTTCCCGAATCGATCCGAGCGTCCGGGCGCAGCGCGCCAACTGCTCGGCAAAAGCTTCCGGGAAGCCGCCCCCGATATAAAGCCCATCGGCATCCTCGGGCACCGGCTCGTCCAGGAGCGGCGAGAACCGCACCAGCTCGAAGCCGGCCTCTTCGAGCATCTCCAGATTATCCGCGTAATAGAAATGAAACGCGGCATCATAAGCGAGCGCCAACCGCAGCCGCCGCTCCGCCCCGCTGGTCAGCGCCACCGTGCCGGCTCCTTCCGCTGGGCGCGCTTCACCAGCGGGCAGAGCCTCCGTGTCCGTCCGCTTCATGGGGCCACCGCCGTTGGCCATTTCCTCCCGAGTCGCCGTATCGACCGTCGCGATGCGAAGCAGAGCCTCCATATCCGTATGCACCTCGACGGCGTCGGCCATTCGGTCGAACAGCCCCTCCAGCCCGCCTCGCTCCACAGCCGGCACAAGGCCGAGATGCCGCTCCGGCACCTGCAATCCGTCTTCCCGCAACACGTAGCCCACCAGCGGCACGCCGCATACCTGCTCTACCGCTTCACGGATCAGCTTGCCATGGCCTTCGCTGCCAACCCGGTTCGCGATGACGCCCGCCAGGCGCACCTCGGGATCAAGCTGCTGGAAGCCGAGCACGATCGCCGCGGCGCTTCGTCCCATGCCTGACGCATCAATGACGAGCAGCACCGGACAGTCGAGCTGCTTCGCAATCGAAGCCGCGCTCCCCTCATCGCTGTCGGCGCGGCGCCCGTCGTACATCCCCATTACGCCCTCGATAAGCGCGATATCCGCCTCTGCGGAATGGCGGAGGTAGGTCGACCTCATCGCTTCCGATCCGCACATCCATTCGTCCAGATTGCGAGAACTTGCTCCGCATACGGCGGTATGATAAGTCGGATCGATGTAATCCGGCCCGCATTTGAACGGTTGGACCTTCCAGCCCTGCCGGGTAAGCGCCCGCATCAGTCCTAGGGTGACCGTCGTCTTCCCGGTCCCGCTTCCGGTTCCGGCAATAAGCAGCCGGCGCGGCCCCTTCTTCGGATTACGCTCGATAAATGTCGAATGAGTGGAATGAAGTTCGGACATGGTGTCTTATCCTTTCGCATCTCTTTTTCCCCATTGTACAGAACCTCTACCGCGAACGCCAACCGTGATCGCGCAGGCGAGCGGCAGCAGCCCTACCCGGGGATGTGTAAATTGCCATTTTCCTGCACAACCTAATACCATCGTATCGACAATAACTGACAAGGGGAACAAGCGGATATGATCTACATCTTCCTGGCCTGCACGCTCATCATTATCTTCGTTCTAATCGCCTGGATTGTTCCAAGATATGCCGTCTACCAGATGACCCGCAAAAGACCGGCCACCTACGACAATTGCTTCGAGCTGCTGGAGCAATATCGCGTCTTCAGCAAGCAAGAATTCGACGACTGCGATAAAGAAGAGATTTTTATTCACAGCCATGACGGATTGAAGCTTCACGGCAATTACATTGAAAAGCACCCCTATTCCGATCGGATCGTCATTATCGTGCATGGCTACACATCCGCTCTTCCGTGGTCGGCCCAATTCATGAACATGTTCTTCAAGCTCGGGTACAATGCCCTGCTGGTCGATCAGCGGCGGCACGGACAGAGCGAAGGGATTCACACCACCTTCGGATTGAAGGAAAAGCGCGATATCGAAGCCTGGGTAGACTGGATTATCGCGAATAAAGGAAAGGACTGCACCATCGGGCTGCATGGCCAGTCTTTTGGCGGGGGCACCGTGTTGGAGTACGCTGCCAATCCTCATCCGTGCGTGAAATTCATCGTGGCCGACTGTCCCTATTCCGATCTGACAGAGCTCATACATCATCAGGTCACCGTACTGAATCGACTTCCGGCCTGGCCCTTCATGAAGCTGATCGACATTCTGCTGAAAAGCAAAGCCGGATTCCGCATGAAAGATGTCAGCCCGCTCAAGGTAATGCAGACCTGCAAGCTCCCCATTCTGTTCATCCACGGAGCAGCGGACATTTTCGTCCCGACTCAAATGAGCATCGATATGTACGAGGCTAAGCCCGAGCCGAAGGAACTGCTGCTGATCGACGAGGCCACCCATGGGGTTGCCTACTGCTACGACAAAGAACGGTATGCCGACAAAGTGACCCAATTCGTCATCCAACATACCGGCCTCCCAACCGCCCGCGAAATGGAGGAGATCGATCCGAGCAAGCACCAAGACGCCCCCTCGGTTCAGCAGCCGTATCCCGCATACCAAGTCCAAGAAGAACCATCGCATGCGTCCATGCATCGTGCTACATGACGATTCACAGCCAAGCCAACCGGGGAGTACATGCTCATCAACTCCCCGATATCCCCGTCCCTCAGAAGTTAAGAGCTTGATTACCCAAGGTTATACACGAGCATCACGGGTCTCACGGGTAGCGCGCCTCCGTCCTCTTATCGACGACACCCCTTATACAACCGCCTCTTTAGTCCCTTTTGGACAATATCCCATCGGCTCGTAACTTTGGGGAAGGCGGTACATCAACGTGGCATCTCCATGTCTGTCATTCTTGCCCAACAACTCTTTTCTCGGCGCTACATATCCCTCTGCACCTGGCAGATGAAGACCTATTTTCGAGAAAACACGCTGAATAAAAGTAGCTCGTCTCTACATTCATACCGGACGATTTATTCCTGAGCCGTTGGGAGATTAACCGTAAGGACCGTACGCACAAGTTTCCCGTTTCTGATATCCCCTCCACCACTATTCCCGTCCTCCAAAATAAAAAGCGGCACCCGCAAGTCCGGATGCCGCTACCTATTCAATCTATTAAGTCTGAGCCGGGACGGATGCGAGCTGGAACAGCAGGCTGTCGTAATCTTCAGCCCTGAGGCTGTATAGAGCTTCGGGAGAAGCTCCGCGCTCCGGATCGCATTCCTGTATGCCTCCGTACCGGAAGACGCGATCGAGGGCGGCCTGTACCTTGGCGGATTTGCCCTCTGCCTTCATGATCTGCATCAATTCGTAGTCGCGGATGCCGCGCAGAAGCCATTTGTAACGCAGGGACAGCAGCGGCTTGCCGAGCGGGCCAGGGTAGACGAAGTTCGTATCCCCGGCCTTCCATATTTCAGAGCGGTAAGCGATTCGCTCCAGCGGCTTATCGGGCCAGACCGTGTAGTTCCAACGCAAGAAGCCATCTATGCCGAGGCGCTCGGCGAACCAGGCGATAAGCCGGCTCTCCAGCGGCGGGGAAGCCAGGAACGTATTCGGGCGTGACGGGTTGCAGCAGACGTAATAGAGCAGCTTGCCCTCGATCGACGCACGCTGGTCCATCAGTCGCTGATGCTCCTTCACGGCACAATTGAACAAGGGCACATAGTCGGATACGCCTTCCAAGCTTTTTTCCACAAATTCCACATGGTTGATCGCTACCTTGTAACGGAAGGAAGGAGCCGCGTCGCGCAGCCAGGTCAGACGGCGATTGAACAAATCATACTCTGCCGGCTCGTCTGCCAAAATGCGGACGCGCTCGATGCGGCCGGTCGTGACAAAATGCTGCTCCAGCGCCTGAACATAGGCCTTCAAATCCTGCTCTTCCCGTATAAAACGGTACGTTCCGCTCGCTTCATCGTAGTATCGAACCCGCACCCCGTCGGGAGCACCCTCGACAATGGAACCGTATCCCGATTCAGCTTCCTGCCAAATGTTCAACAGCCCGAAGACCTCAATCTCCTCGCGAATGCCATGCTTCTCTCCCAGAGCAATGTAGCGGTCCAAGGCGGAAAAATCATAATGAAAAACTCCGTCCGCGCTTCTGCTAACGGCGACGATGCTGTACTCGAACAGATCGGACGGCTCGCGGTCGTTATACGAGAATTGTCCGGACCACGGAATCTCGGATACGATGACAGTCAATGCCTTCTGACCCAGCCGGGCCATGCTCTCCAGGTAGTCATCCAGCACGGTGAAATGCTCTTACGTCCAGTATCCGGTATGGTATTTGCGGGCAATATTGGAGCTATGCTGCCACAAATCAAGATAAAACCGGTAATCGCGCGGATCGGGCAACGTCTCCGGCAAGACGGTCCACCGGAAGTCGCATTCTCCTGCCAGCTGTTCGTCCTCGAACAACGTATGCGTGTAGATGCGCACCTTGCCTTCGTACGTTCCCGGATTCATCTTCTCGTCCGCATGCCATTCCACCCATACCGGCTGCACCTGCCGGGCTTGCACATGAATATGGGCATCCTCCAGCAGCAGATCGGTCTTCGGCGTGCCGTCATCATCTCCGATGAAGCCGACAAGCTTGATCTCCGGCTTCACATGGACGCCCTCAGCCGTTACTTCGATTCGGGCGATGCGAAGCGCGCCCCCCTTCCAGAACAGCGCATCCGGCCGTGTCGTCAGCAGGAAAGGCTGATCATCCGCCACAAGCATCTGAAACGCGGCGCTGTCCCGCCTGCAGCTGGCTATCTCATAAGGAGCATTGCCGTCAGCCGCATGCTGGGTATAATGGGTCCATCCCTTCCATGTGCGCGTTTCCTTATGGAACATATTTTTCAAGCCAATATACATCAAGCTCACACTCCTCTGCCGCACGCATAGTTCACGGCGCTGGCGAACCGCTGCTGCTGGATCTAAAATTGCGGGTGAACATTAACGTTATTCCCGTCATAACGATCTGGCGAGAAATGAACATGCATTATTTTTACTACCTGTATGAACTAAAGCCTATTTATTTCGACAGCGACGGAGCTGCCTCAAAGCGCAGCTGCTCCCCTTCTCGGTGCAGCTCGAACACGACAATCTCATTCTCGCCCTGGCGCAGAACCGGGGCCGGAACATAGAGCGCTTGCTGCGGGCCTACTTCCCAATAACGGCCCAGATTGAAGCCGTTCACGAAGACAACGCCTTTCTTCCATCCTTCCAGACGAAGGAAGGTATCCTTAGGCTCATCCTCAATAACGAGCTTCGCTTCATAGAATCCCGGTTGCTCCTCTTCCCATGCCCTAGCCGCCGCTGCATCGAAGCTCAAGCCGGCCAGCGTCTCCAACTCCAGCGAACGAACCCCCCAATGGAACAGGAACTGTCCATTCAGGCGCACCCCATGCGTAATGCCTTTGCGGTCATACAGTTGAGGCCCGTAATTGACCCGGCCCATATTCTCGACCAGAATGTCCAGTTGGGCGCCACCCTCCGGTATTGTGACCGGTAGCGATTGCGGATTCCAGCGCTCCACGACGCCAATCAGCTTGCGATCGAGAAACACCAGCGCCCGATCCCGCACATCCTGAATCGTTAATCGGCTCTCCGGACGCGGTCCGCTGATGCGAGTCGAGTACACGATGAAGCCATTGTTCTGGCCGTACTTCTCCATCGGTTCCGGACAAATGCTATCCTTGACCTCCGTCATCGGCTCCAGCGTATCGAACAGCTTCACGCGGCGGGTAACCGGGACGGAGCCATAGTCCGCCTTCGGCGTATTCGCTGGCAGCTCCTCTTCCGGAAGAGAGACATACTTGCCGATAACTTCACGGAACGCATGGTACTTCGGTGTCAGATCTCCGGCTTCGCTAATTGCAGCATCATAATCGTAGCTTGTAACGGTCGGCTCATATTTGTCGCTGTGGTTAGCGCCGCTGCCGAAGCCGAAGTTCGTGCCCCCGTGCACCATATAGAAATTAACGGAGGCGCCCATGCCGAGCATGTCGTCAAGCACGCGAGCCGCATCCTCCGCATCGCGGGTATGGTGGGGTTCGAACCAATGGTCGAACCAGCCGTTCCAATATTCCATGCACATAAGAGGGCCATCCGGCTGGTACTCCTTCAGCTTGTCGAACGCTTCCTTCGGGCGGGAACCGAAGTTGACGGTCGCAAGCGCGCCTTCCGCCATACCTCCCTGCAGCATGTCATCCTGAGGGCCGTCTGAGGTGAACAGCAGCACATCGACTCCGCGCTCGATCAGCATCGCCCGCTGCGCTTGCAGATACGCCTGGTCGTTACCGTAGCTTCCATACTCGTTCTCGATCTGAACAGCGATAATCGGGCCGCCCTTGGTAGCCAACAGCGGCGTCAATTGAGGGAGCAGCGCATCATAATAAGCTGCCACCTTCTCCAAAAAACGCGGATCATTGCAACGCAATCTCATGTCGTCCTTCAACAGCCAAGCCGGGAGGCCGCCGAATTCCCACTCGGCGCAAATGTACGGGCTTGGACGGACAATCACATACAAGCCAAGCTCGCCGGCGAGGCGGACGAACTCCGCCACATCTGCCACGCCTTCGAAATGGAACTCGCCTTCGCGCGGCTCATGCACATTCCAGGCTACGTAGGTCTCGATGCAGTTGCAGCCCATCGCTTTGATTTTGCGCAGCCGATCCTCCCAATAGGCCGGCACTATGCGAAAATAATGTATCGCACCGGAAATAAGCTGAATGGGGCGGTCGCCCATCTTAAATTGCCCTTCGTCATAAGAAAGCGTTGTCATTGACTTCTCTCCTTCGCCGATTTCATCCTGGATCATACCTGCTCCTTCGATCTGTGGCAGACCTTACTTTCATGATAGCGGTTTTCCAGCAAATGAACATGCAATTTTTTTACCACCTGCATGCACAAATGTTGCAAAAAGAGACTTGCTCCGCTCATACCGGTGCAAGTCTCGTTCAACTTCATTATTTCATTCCGCTTGAGGCTCAGCCTCGGAACACTTCCGTCTGCCGCTTCAAGCGGACTGCCTGCTCACGCAGCACCTCCGAGGATGCCGCGATTTCCTGCATCATCGCGGTCTGCTCCTGCGTGGCGCTCGCCACCTGCCTTGTGCCTGACGCCATCTCTCCCACGACGACGGCCATCTGCTTCGTCTGCCCGAGGGTAGCGGCAAATTGCTCGGTCTGCTGTCCGACCGCCGATGCAATGTCGCGCATCGAGGAGGATGCCCGCCGGGTCACTTCCGCAATCGTGTGAAGCGCCTCCGCCGCATCGTCTTTTTTCCCCGCTTCGACGCTGACCATCTCCACCTGTGCGGTAATGAGCCGAACCGCTTCCTCAACCTGGGACTGCATATGTACGATGCGCTCGTTAATGCTGCCGACAGCTTCAGCACTTTGTTCAGCGAGCTTGCGCACCTGAGAGGCGATAATCGCGAAGCCGGCACCCTGCTCTCCGGCCCGGGCCGCTTCAATGGAAGCATTCAGGGCGAGAAGATGCGTCTGATCCGCGATCTCCCGTACGGCAATGGAGATACCCCCAATCTGGGCGGCCTGATCATTTAGGCGCTCCACCGTCTGGATGGAGGCTTGGCCGGATTCCGCGGCATGAAGCATGCCATCGATAATTGACTTGAGCATGTCTTCACTGTCGGCCAGCGCTCCCAGCATCTCGGAGGTCATCTGCTCGGTGTCGCTTGCCTGGCGCTGCACGCCCACCGCGGATTCGTGAATCCGCTCGACCCTCGCCGCCGATTCGGCCGTCCATTCGGCCTGCCGTTCAGCCCCCCGGTTCATCTCCTCCGCCGTCCGTGAAATATGCTCAATCTGCTCGGCAGCCGCCGACATCGCATCCCCCAGCATCTCCGTATTGCGCGTCGTGATCTCCGCGCTCTGCTTAATCTCCGCAATCATGCCCCGCAGATTCCGTATCATCGTCCCGAACGATTCGACGAGAACGCGTATCTCATCATGGAACCGATAGGCCGGTATGTCGACATTCAGCTTGCCCTGCGCCGCTTCGTCAGCCGCCTTCGCCAACTGGGTCAGCGGCTTGACGATGAAGCGGGCGGCCAGCCAACCGAGAAAACATGTCCAGAAGATGCCAAGCGCAAAAATTATGGCATCATAGACAACGGCGTTCATATCCGGCGCCAATACCGGCTTCAAAATAAAGATGAAAAATCCGCTGGTCGCATACGTGACCGCCGATACAATCAGCAACCCCAACACCATTTTCATCTGAAATCCGAATTTCATCTTGTCATCTCCCCATGATTGATGAACGGTATGGTTTGTCTCTACTCTTCGGATTCGTCCTTACTCGCGGTGAACAACAGGATCGTAATCAAGACAAAAGCAACGAGAGCCAACAACGGAATCGTAATCCAACCGAATAAATCAAGGTAATCGGAACCGCAAGGCACGCCGGTCCGGCAAGGCGAAATCTCCTCCATGCCAGGAACTTTCTGCACCATGTAATGATAAATGGACACCGAGCCTCCGATAATCGACAGCGGCAAGGTGTAGCGGAAAATCCCCCGGTCGCCGCGGTAAGCGGCAATCCCCAGCAGCAGAACCAGCGGGTACATGAAGATACGCTGTACCCAGCACAGCTTGCATGGCTCCCAGAGCAGAATTTCGCTCATATATAAGCTGCCGCCCGTCGCGATGATAGCAACGAGCCAAGCGAGATGCAAAGCATATCTTCGAATGCTCGACATAGCGGTTCCCCCAGTTCGGTTTATTTCGCCTTCTCTAAAGCTTTATCGATCATCGCTTTGAGGCTTTCATAATCTAGATAATTGCCGTCGAACTCCACGCCGTCTACGAACACCGCCGGCGTGCCGTGAACCTGGGCCTGAGCCGCTTGCTGCTCGTCCTTCATCACTTCATCCCGCATTGTGCGATCCTGAAGCGCCTTTTCCAACTGGGCCGTATCGAGATCCGGCACCGTCCGCTGGACAAAATCAATGAGGAACGGCGCTGTGGCCCAGTCTTTCCTCTCGTCCTGCTGCGCGCGGTACAGCTCATGATGGAATGACCAGAACGCTTCCGGCTGCTGGCGGAACACCTCTTCGGCCGCCTCGGCCGCCAATTCGGAGCCCGGAATGACGAGCTTATTCAAAAACGTGAACTTCACTTTGCCAGTGTCAATATAGTCCGCTTTCAATTGAGGGTATAGGGTCTCATTCCAAATTTTGCAAGCCGGGCACTTGTAATCGCCGAATTCCACTATCGATACGGAGGCATCGGCATTCCCAAGCGTAGGCTGTCCCGCTATATTGAATTCAACCGGAGGCTGGTTCGCCATCTCTTCCTGCTTCATTTTCTCCCCTTGCTGATTCAAGACATAAATGAGAACGGCCAAGACGACAATTGCGATGGGGATCATTAACAAAAAGGCGCGGTCAGTGCCTTTTTTTCCTTTGCGCGAGCTAGAGGCCGCTCGGTGTTTCGTAGTTTTTGCCAATGGATTCACCCTTTTCTACTTGTTTCTTCCTTTCTTAACTTTAATAGATATACGGACAATTTTCCATTTGTTTTAAAAATTTTCTCTTCAGATCTGTGAGGTATGTCACTGTTTGTTAACATAATAAATCAAGTTATTTCGATTAATTATAAAGATGATAGGATTTATATATTTCATCAATAAAGAGGCCTGTGCCATAATCAAACCATACTGAAGCGCGAAAAGGAGTGACCTAGTAATGGCAGACGAGTGGCGTCCTGAACTGTATGACAGCAAGCTTGGATTCGTGTCCGCCCATGGACAAAATGTGATTGAACTGCTCCAGCCGAAGGCGGGAGAATCCGTGCTGGATGTCGGCTGCGGCACCGGCGATCTCACAGCCCGCATCCGGGAGAGCGGGGCTCATGTGGTCGGCATCGACAAATCGGAGGCAATGATTGCACAGGCACGCCGCAAATACCCGAATCTGCGCTTCATCGTCGCAGACGCGGAATGCCCCCTGCCTGAAGCGATGGCGGAAGCGTTCGATGCGGTCTTCTCGAACGCGGCGCTGCACTGGATGAGGCGGCGGATCAGGTTCTCGCCGAGGTATGGCGATGCTTGCGGCCGGGAGGGCGGTTCGTCGGGGCGTTCGGCAGCCGGGGGAATATCCGGACTGTGGAGCAAGCTATCGAGGCTGCTGCGTTGCCGAATACGGAATCGATGACTCTGCCTTCCATCCATGGTATTTCCCTTCCTTGGGAGAGTACGCCGCGCTGCTGGAGGCGGTCGGCTTCCATGTCGATATGGCCGTTCATTTCAAGCGGCCTACCGCGCTTCCGGATGGCGATGCCGGAATGGATTACTGGCTGGAGAGCTTCGCTAAGCCCTTCGTCCACGCCGTAGGAGAGAAGGAGTCAGGCCGCCTGTTCCGTCTCGTTAAGGAACGGTGTCGTCCTTCGTTGTACAGCGGGGACGATGGACCTTGGACTATGCAAGGCTGCGGTTCGCGGCGCATAAGACGCTGCGCGAATGAAGCAGAAGAGCGCGAGCGGTTCATCCGGCTCGCGCTCTTCTCTTGGGGTTCAGCGCGCAGCGTGCGAACCGAGGCTTAGTGGCCGTGGCCGCCATGCCCCGCGCCGGACTGCGGCTCGATTTCGAGCAGCGCATCCAGGGCGCTCTGCACGCTCGGCATGACCGTCTCCTCTGCTCCGGTCAGCCAGGCCGCATTGAACGGCCCTTCGACCGGCGTCTCCTTATAGCGGGGCCGAACGGACTCAAGATAGGCCTGCACCTGCGGCGGGATCTTGCCTCCGCTCGTCCACAGCAGCGGAGCGTGCTTACCGAGATGGGCGAACGGCGCCTGAATGACCGCCAGCTCTTCATCTCCTTCGCGCACGAAGGAGAAATTGTGCCCCGGCGTCCTAATCCTCCAGCCGAAGCCTGTCTGCTGATCATAGTACTTGGCGAACGCGATCGCCAGATCGATCGGACTGTCCGCCGCTATCCGCTCCACTCTGCCAAAAGCCTTTAATTGCTCCAGCACTTCCTCGGGAATGAGCTCCTTCGGGCCTAACACGTACATTACGGCTTTTTTGCGCCGCTTGGCGAGGGCGTCGGCGGTCGCCTGCGGAATGCCCTGCCTGCTGACATAGAGCACCGGCTCCGGCATATGGGCAATCCAGTTGACAGCCGGCATCGCGTAGGCGGCCTCTTCGCTGGAAGCGATAATGACCGAGGACGGCCGTTCCTTGCTTACGCGCGTATAATAGGCGTCGATGGCCGAGGCGATGCGAGCCGGATCATCGCCTTGAATCGCATCGACCTTCAGATCGAGCCCGCGAAGCTCCTTCAAGACGTCATCACTCACCTTGCCGACAACAATGGCCTGGATGCCGTTATTTTCGGGAGATCCGACAGGCTTCAGCCGCTTCATCTCGGCCAATGTATCGTCGGGAATGCCATCGGCATCAAGATAGAGCAAGGGCCCGTTATTCGGAAAGTGGATTAAATCGGCTGCCGCCATCGCAATGGCCCAATCCTCCTTCGGCACCAGCACGACGGCGTTCGGCCGCTGATTATCCGTTCCGGCAGGCCATACCGTGCGCGACACGTAGACGGCGGCCTTCACCGGATCGTTCGTATTGATGCGGACCATATTTTTCATGGCGATCCAAGGCGCATCATGTGCCCGATCCTCCGCCAGCGGCTCGCCGGCATGGAACGCGGCCTCTCCGGTCACCGGCTCGCTCTTCTCGCAGCCGGCAGCAAGCAGCAGGACGCCGGCAAGCAGGACGGCTCCCCAAGGCAGACGGGCAATCCGCCTGAAGCCCTGACCCTGATCCCGCAGTGAGCGGAGGGCTGCCCTCCAGGCCGGTTCCCGGGTCCTGCGGCGGTTGGAGCGATCGCCTTGTTCGACTGTCGTCATTACATACCCACTCCTTACTTCATACATTCTGTAAAGTTATTTCCATAGTTGTCCCCATTTACACGATCCTGCCTCCGGCTTCTTGTTCCGGCGCCAATCCGCTGCCCTTCTTCCCCTCATGTCCTCCGCGATTCCTCCCAACTGCGCCCGACGGCAAAAAAAGACCTCCCCTCGCGTCTCTTCCGAGAAGTCAAGGGAAGGTCTGAATATTGCGTTATGGCAAGTTCGGCTTTATTTGACGCCGGCGACATCTTTATCTTTGCCGAGCAGAATGGTCAAGCCCAACAATGTGACGAGAATAGTCGCTCCCATATCCGAGAGGATGGCGATCCACAGCGTGAGCAGCCCTGGAATGGTGAGCAGCAGCGCCGCAATCTTCAAGCCGAGCGCGATGCCGATATTCCAGCGGATAATCCGGTTGACGTGCTTCGAAATCCGGATCGCATTCGGCAGCTTGCCGAGGTGATCCTGCATCAGCACGATATCGGCCGTCTCGACGGCGCTGTCCGTCCCTTTGCCCATGGCGATGCCGAGCTGGGCGGATGCGAGCGCCGGCGCATCGTTGATGCCGTCGCCGACCATGGCGACCTTGTACTTCGCGGCCAGTTCCTTAATCTTGCCGACCTTCTGCTGCGGCAGCAGCTGCGCGAACCAATCGGTCACGCCAACCGCATCCGCGACCTGCTTCGCCGATTGGGTGTGGTCGCCCGTCAGCATCACCGTATGCTTCACGCCGGCTTCATGCAGCGCAGCCACGGTAGCGCGGCTCTCCGGACGAATCTCGTCCGCGAGCCCGAACAGGCCAAGCGGCTCCCCGTCCTGCTCGGAGACAACGGCGACCAGGGTCAAGCCCTTCGCCTTCATGCGTTCCGCTTCGTCCCGGGCCTGCCGGATGCGATCAGCGGCTGCTCCGCTCGCCTGGACGATGTCCAACACGCGCTCGCTGCCTACCCAATACACGGAACCGCCAACGACCGCCCGGATACCTTCCCCGGGCACAGTCTCGCTCTCCGACGGCTCTTCGAATGCCGTCGCCCGCGTCACTTCCAGATGGCGTATAATCGCCTTCGCCAATGGGTGGAGCGAAGCCTGCTCGACCGCACCGGCAATCCGGTAGAAGCGGCCGGCATCGTAGACGGCCTCCTCGTGCACGGCCGGTTCGCCTTTGGTCAGCGTACCGGTCTTGTCGAAGGCCAGCGCTTCGATCTTGCCAAGCTGCTCCAGATGAACGCCGCCTTTGACGAGAATCCCGTTGCGGGCGTTCCGGGTAATGCCGCTCACAATGGCGATTGGCGACGACAGCACCAGGGCGCACGGACAACCGACAATCAGCACCGCCAAGCCTTGATACAGCCATTTATACCAATCCCCGTCGAAGAAGAGGGGCGGGATAACAATGACAAGCGCCGCAACGGCCATAATAATCGGCGTATATACCTTGGCGAAGCGGTCGATGAACAGCTCCGTCGGCGTCTTCGTGTCCTGCGCCTCCTGCACGAGGTGCAAAATCTTGGCGAGCGACGAATCCTCATACGCCTTGTCAATCCGCACCTTCAGGACCCCGTCCGTATTCACACTTCCACCGAATACGGTGTCCTGAACTTCCTTCGCGACGGGAAGCGATTCACCCGTAATCGCCGCTTCATCGACAGCGCTCCGCCCTTCCATAACCGTCCCGTCGGACGGAATCTTCTCGCCCGGACGGACGAGTACAATATCGCCGACGACCAACTGCCCGATCGGAATCGACACCGTCTGCTCATTCCGAATGACGGTCGCTTCCTTCGGAGCGACGGCAAGCAGGGTCTCCATCGAACGGCGGGCCCGTTCCATGCCGTAGCCTTCCAGCATCTCATTCAGCCCGAACAGAATGGCAACCAGCGTCGCTTCCTTCCATTCCCCGATGAGCACTGCTCCGGTCAACGCAACCGTCATCAGCGTATCCATTGTAAAGCGCAACCGAAGCAGATTGCGGGCGCCCTTCAAAAACGTAACATAGCCGCTAAGCGCCATCGCAGCCAGATAGATGACAATAAGGACGGGGCCCGGCAGGCGGCCGTCCAGTACGAAGGTCGATAAGTACAAGGCGCCGGAAATGCCGAGAAACCATTTCATCCGATTCATATTGCCGTGGCTGTGATCATGGCCATGGCTGTGTCCTTCCGCATCGTGATGCCCATGATCATGGCTATGCGCTCCCTCGGAGCAGCAGCCGTCGCCATGCGAATGGCCATGGGCATGGCCGCCTGCGGCGGCCGCTCCGGCCGTTTGCGATGCTTCCACCAGTCGCGCCCCATCCGAACGAAGGATGCGCCGCACTTTATCCATATCAACGCGCTGATGCATTTTCAAGGTCGAGCTGTTATAGCTGATCACGGTATCTTCCCCGAACTCCAGCCTACGGATCTCCTCCTGCAGCCCGGCTGCGCAATTGGCGCAAGACAGCCCTTGCACTTTGTACACAACGCGTTCGTTAGCTTCTGTTCTCTCCCGCTCCTGTGTCTTCATGGCAATGTTCCTCCCTCATATGCTCCAATGTCATGCGAATCAAGGTCCGAATATGGTGGTCCGCCAGGGAATAGAAGACATTCTTCCCTTCCTTGCGCGAGGTCGCGATCCCCAGCGACTTCATCAAGCGCAAATGATGCGACGCGGTCGCAATCGACTGCTTCGTCAGGATAGACATGTCGCATACGCACAGCTCGCCGCCCTCATCCAGCAGCCACGCCATCTTCATCCGCGTCGGATCGGACAGCGCCTTGAACATTTGCGCCATGCCTTGAACCTCTTCCTCCTGCACACGTCCTTGCAGCTGACGGATCTTCTCCGCGTCATAGCATACAATATCGCACACGTCGTCTTTGCTTGTTCCCGAGCCTTTCATATCGGCCTGCTGCCGCTTCTCTTCCAACAAGGTCATCACTCCATTCCATTTCGTTATGTGAGGCTTTAATGTAGAACATGAATCGTAAAAGGATAAGTAAAATGGAGCACTCTTCAAACAATCAAACGAATGATTGAATATTTCCTTATCTGTACTATATCCGATCTCCCTCTAACATTCAAGTGATTGTTTGACTATATTTTTTTATGCGAGGTACGCTATCTCCACAACCAAGCAAGGCTTATATTCATTATCTCCCAGATTCCGATTTATCTTGTTATACAGCACAAAACCGCCAGGAACGAGGGACTCTCTCCTGACGGTTCTATTCCATATGCCCCTGCCGTCCACAGCGTCTTCATGTGGCGCCATCGTTCCGGCGCCCCTGCCCCGCTGCCCGGCTAGCGACTGATTCCCGCAGGCCTTCTACCGCTCCCTGCGTCGCCTTCAACAGCTATGTACATCTCCGTCTGCATCGAATTCAACAGCCATCTACAGTTCCATCTGATTCGCCTCCAACAGCGGCACGGCTTCCTTGTCAACGACGGAGACATAGGGATCGCCCTGTATGTAATAACGCCACAGCTTGTCCGCGAATTCTTCCGCATACGGAATATTGATGCGCGGGGCGGCGACGATCCGAGTTGCTCCCGGGCAGCTCCCCGCTTCCAGCCACAGCTCCTCACTGACCGTCAAATCCAGGGCATTGCACTGCTTGTCGATATTCAGCGCCATACAGAGCTTGCCGGGGCCGTTGCACAGGTCGGCCGGCTTGCGGGAGCGGATCACGCGGAACGTGCGCATCCTCGCTTCGTCCTCCGGCGTGCAAGGAGCCACGGCCCGAATAAGCACCGCCTCCGGCATGTCCTTCTGCTCCGAGACCACATTCAGGCAATGATACATGCCATAAATAAAATAGACATACGATGTTCCGCCATCTGCGAACATCGGCTCCGTCCGGGCCGTGCGCAGTCCGCCGTAAGCGTGGCAGCCCTTGTCCTCGGGGCCTACATAGGCCTCCGTCTCCACGATCCGGCTGCGGATGATACCCGCCTCCGTACGCCGGACGAGCACCATGCCGAGCAAGGTCTGCGCCAGCGACACGGCGTCCATCCGGTATAGGGACCGTGGCAGTCGTTCCCTCGGCTCCAGCGGGTGACATAACGTATATTCGCCCTTCCCGGCCTCGGCCTGGCTGCTGATGTCCTCTTCTCGCTCCATCTCCATTCTTCCGCTCCTCTCCTGCTCTTTTCTTGACGCTATGATAGCATATTCCTTGCCATCGGATTGAGGAGTCATCCGGAAGCGCGTTTGAACAAGCATGGGACAGAGCACGCCCGGATGGCAGCTGAACCGCTCCTGCTAAGCCGTACTGGCTGTGAAGGGCAACGGAAATCCTACCGATGAGCGGTACTGACTCTAATGGCGGCGGAAATCCTTCCGATAAGCTGGGCCGGGTCCGAAGCTACGGCTTCACGTAGGCGTATTTCAAATCCGTCGCTTCCTTAATGCAATCCGATGTGTCATACTCGTCGTTATTGACGAGGACGGTGACGGGATAAGCCGTCATGCCCGCTGGATCATACGGGACCAGGAGCCGGGCCAGCGCCTCGACCTCGGTCACGGCCGGATCGAGCCACGCGCCGATCGCCTCCCGCTCCAGAATGGCCGGCATACGCCCATCGAACTCCGCGACCAGTTCGTTCGCCCGGGTCATGACGATCGTGCAGGTGGAATGGGCCTGCCCCTTGGCATCCTTCCACTGCTCATACAGCCCGGCGACGCCGAATACGTCCTTGCCGCCAAGCACCGTCCGGACAGGGAAGCTCTTCTTCCCTTCCCGCCGCCAATAATAGAAGCCGCTGCACGGGATTATGCATCGTTGGCGCTCGACGACCTTCCAATAGGCCGGATTGCCCTGCACGGAATAAATGTCTGCATTCAGGGAGTCTTTGCCCCAGAACGGGACCATTCCCCAGCGATATTCGTCCAGCATCCGCACACCATTCCGCTGCAGCACGACAGGAACGGTCTGGGTGGGACTGATATTATAGCGGTGACGGTAATGAATCATGACCTTGTCGACCTCAAACTGCTGAATGATTTCCGGCAAATCAGCGGTGAGCGAGAACCTTCTGCACATCCTGCATCCTCCTTCTGCTTGACCCTCTTGTCCTTATCCTTATCCGTTGAGGGTGTTCACAAGCCGGCTTCCCTTGTTGCGCCTGGTTCGGTGCCCTGACGGCACCGGGAGCTCCGGCATCTGCGGTTTCGACATCTGCAACTCCGGCAGACGCAACTCCAACACCGGCAGCTACGGCATCTCCACTCCGACATCCGTAGATCTGGCACCCGCAACACCGGCTTCCGCAACTCCAACATCCCCAGCTACGGCATCTGCCACTCCGACATCCGCAGCTCCGGCGTCCTCACCTACGGCAGCCGCAGCTCTGGCAGCCGCAACTCCGGCATCGGGAGATCTGGGATCGTGAACAAGAACTCCGCTTAGGTTTTGTAAAAAAAGGAAAGTTATGCAGATATCCGAAGGAAAATAGCAGTCTGCTCTAAAGTGCCAGGCAAGCAGCCATCTACAGCCATCTTCTTAGGAGGTTCAGACGGCAGCCCAGCCGCGTAATTCGCGAGTCCTCGGCTTGGTGCACGGCCCCTTCACCGTTCCGCCCCACCAATGCTGCAAAAGTGCAGGAATTTTTCTGCGATCAAGTTCCCTAAAAGATCAATCCTGCAAAAATACATCAATTTCACCCCGATTTAGTTCCGACAGCGCTAAAACAGGGAAATTCCTGCAATCCGGCAGGAATTTTCGGGTTTTGGCCCGGCGGGGCCATAAAATACTGTAAAATTGCAGGAATTGGCCCGATAACCTGGCAGACGGCATTGGGAACCTTCTTCTCCGCCGCGGGCATGCAAGGTACGGGGGGCATGTAGGGTACGGGGGCATGCAGGGTACGCGGGCATGCAAGGTACGGGGAGGGATGCAGGGTACGGGGGCATGTAGGGTACGAGGGCAGGCAGGGTACGGGGGAATGAGGGGCAGGCAGACTGCGAGAAAAGGACGGAAGGCTCGGCATCCTTAGACGCGCCAATAATGCGGGGGAGGCTGGGCGACTCTCTTTGCTTCCACCCGGAACGTGCCGCTAGCCAATGTCCGAACAGGAGACCGGCAAATGCAAGGCACGGCAAATGCTAGGCACTGCAGATGCAAGCACGGCAGACGATAGGCACGGCAAACCCTAGGCACTGCAAATGCAAGGCACGGC
>NZ_QYZD01000001.1:0-384039 GCF_003591545.1 Paenibacillus thiaminolyticus | reverse complement strand
GCACGGCAGACGATAGGCACGGCAAACCCTAGGCACTGCAAATGCAAGGCACGGCAGACGATAGGCACGGCAGACGCAAGACACGTGGAAGCGATGCAATGCCAAAAAGGCGCCCCCTGGCCTAAAGCGGGGACGCCTCCGTTATTCTATCCAATGACTCCGCAGGGCGAACAGCTCGCGCAGCTCCGTCGTGGACATTTCCGTGATCCATTTGTCGCCGCTGCTCATCACCTGCTCACTCAGCTGCAGCTTCTGCTCGATCATATCATCGATCCGCTCCTCCAGCGTGCCAAGCGCAATCAGCTTGTGCACCTGAACATTGCGGGTCTGGCCGATGCGGTAAGCACGGTCGGACGCCTGATTCTCGACCGCAGGATTCCACCACCGATCATAGTGGAACACATGATTCGCCGCCGTCAGATTCAGGCCCGTTCCCCCGGCCTTCAACGAGAGAATGAAAGCCGATGCCCGCCCGGCGCCAGCGTCGCTCTCCTCCTGGAACTGCTCGACCATCCGGTCCCGATCCTTCTTCGGCACGCCGCCGTGCAGGAACGGCACCCTTTCGCCGGTCTCCCGCTCCAGCACCGCCTGCAGCAGACGGCCCGTCTCCGCATACTGCGTGAAGATGAGGCAGCGCTCGCCTTCCGAGCGAAGCTCCTCCAGCATCTCCAGCAGACGGACCAGCTTGCCCGAGCGTTCCGGCCTCCATCCTGGCGGCCCTTCCTTGCGCAGCATCGCGGGATGATTGCACACCTGCTTCAGCTTCGTGAGGGCCGCGAGAATATGTGCGCGCCGCTCCAGCATATCCATCCGCTCATCCATTCGCTCGATCGGCGCGAACAGATCCTGCAGCGTCTGCTCGTATAAGGACGCCTGCTCCGCCGTCAGCGGAACATACACCTTCGCCTCGTGCTTCTCCGGCAGATTGAGCTGGATATGCGGGTCGCTCTTCATGCGCCGCAGCAGGAACGGCTGCACCAGCCGCTGCACCAGTTGCATCCATTCCTTGTCACGAGTCCGCTCGATCGGCAAAATGTAGGTCTGGCGGAAATGAGCGAGCGACCCCAGATAGCCCGGGTTCAAGAAATCGAAGATGGACCACAGCTCGGTCAAATGATTCTCGATCGGCGTTCCCGTCAAGGCGATCCGGTGTCTGGCCTGCAGCTTGCGAATGGCCACCGATTGCTTGGCATACGGGTTCTTGATATTTTGCGCTTCGTCGAGACAGAGCGCGCTCCAGACGATCTGCCGAAGCTCCTCCCGATCCTTGAGCGCCAACGTATACGTCGTAATGACGATATCCGCTTGCCGGACCGCAGCGGCGAAGCCTTCTCCCTTGGCCCGATCAAGCCCGTAATGCAAATGCACCTTCAAGCTCGGCGCAAAGCGCTCCAGCTCCTTCTGCCAGTTCCCCATCAGCGAGGTCGGGCAGATGAGCAGAGACGGAACCCGCTCCGGCTCCTCTTCTTGAATGCGGAGCATATAGGCAATCCATTGTATCGTCTTGCCGAGCCCCATATCGTCGGCGAGACAGGCGCCCAGCCCGAAGCGCCGCATGAAGGCAAGCCAGGAGAAGCCCTGGACCTGGTAGCTGCGCAGCTCGCCGCGCAGGCCGGCAGGCGGTTCGCACAGCGGAATGGAGTCGTGATGCCTCAGCTTGTCGATGAACGTCTGAAGATAGCTGTTCAGCTCCAGCTCCAGGCGAACGGCGTCCTCCCGCTGCAGCGGATCCTCCTCATCCAGCGCTTCCCGCTCAGCGGCCAACTGCAGCTCCAGCACTTCGCCCAGCGACAGGCCGTCCCGCTCCGCCTTCATCATGATGCGCCGAATCCGTGCGGCTTCCTCCGGGTTCAGCGCCACCCATTGCCCATTCTGATAAATGAGCCGGCGATCCTCTTCAAGCAGGGCACGGAATTGCTCCTCGGTGAACTGGGCGTCGCCGATGGCGAGCTTCCAGTCGAACTGCACCATCTGCTCCAGTCCGATATAGGACGTCCCGGCGAAGCCGTTCCCGGACAGCTTCGCCTTCAGCCGTGTCTGCAAGCGGCGCGCCCGCTGCCACCAGGCCGGAACGGCGACCAGAATGCCCGCATCGGTCAGAACGAGGCTGCCCTCCGCGAGGAAGCGCCACGCCTCCGCCTCGGTGAGCAGCGTCTTGAGCCCGCCGCCGGCCTCTTCTGGGGCAAGCCAAGGAAGGAGACGGACGATTTTGTCCGTCTCATGATGTACGCGGCTGTCGACATAAGGCTGCCACGCCTCCGGGAATTGGCCTTCCGCGGCGGCGGCCCGATAGCCCCGGCCTTCGGGAATATACGCGCAGGCCAACTGGACGGCAGGCTGCTGCTTATCTTGAAGCAGCACGCGCAACCGCCACGGAGCGCGTTCCTCCTCCGGCTCGTCCAGCCGCAGCATGAGGCGGAACGGCGTCTCGTCCCTCACCCAGCCGATCGCCTCCAGCCAGTCGGACTCCTCCCACCAGTCCGCAGACCGTTCGGGAAGGCGCAGCCACTCGATGCCCGGCCTCACAGATGCGATCATCCGCCATACATCCGGGTGATCGTCGCGCCGGGCCTGGGCGTCAGCCATCAGGTCGTCGAACCAGCGGACCAGACCCGGATCCCCAAGGGCGGCCGCTTCTTGCTCCACCGCTTCCAGAGCCAGGCGCTCCTCCATCGTCAGTTGCAGATCCCAGCCTCGCTTCCCCTGCTTCCACATGTCAAATGACGGCCGGTACCGGCCGTCCCGGAGCACTTCCGCATAGATATGGGCGGCCGATGCCGCAATGCGGAAGCTGTCACCCCATGCAATCCCCGCCCACCGGACGGAGATCGGCTCTTCCGCCAGCTCCAGGAGCATGACGGGAGAGACGGCAAGGCCCGAGACGCGCCCTTCCTCCGCCTCGTCCAGCATCGTGCCGTAAAAGGAAGGCTGGTGCCAGCCGAACAGCGTATGCTTGAACGTCCGCAAGGCCCGTCTGAACTCCCCGTGGTGGAGCAGAAACCCGCCCTGCCGGCGGGAGAGGCATTCCACCTTCCAAGCTCCCTGTTCCTTCATGTCAAGAGCGCTCCTTCTCGTAACTCTTTGTGCAACGCCCGCAAGCGGGCATAACGGGCTGTGAACCGCTCCATGAACAGCTCCCACGTCCCGGCCGCGCCGCAGGCTTCATAGAGCGGCTTCAACCGCTGAAGCAAGCCCGCGGCCTCGCGGTAATGCTCCTTCGTTCGTTCCTCGATATGCCGTTCAATCGCCTGATGGAACAACGGCAGCAGCAGCTCCGGGGCGGTGCGCTCCATCGCTTCCAGTTCGCCAGCGGCGATCTCGGCCGGCGAGATCCGCTGCAGCAACTGAATTTCCGCCCAATCGCGGTACCGTGCCTGCTCCAGCAAAAAGGAAGACAAGTACGGGTAAATGCCAGGCAGCAGGGACAGGACGAGTGCTTCCAGACCAGCCTTGTCTGGCATCCGTTCGTAGACCCGCTTCCAAAATTCCCAATATTGCTCCAGATCGGCACTCTGGCCGGACTGCCGGATAAGGGGAGCGAGGGCGCCCAGCCAATAGACAATCCGATCATAGCGCCCGGAGCGCTCATGCTCGCTCAGGTATCCCCAGTACCGGCCGGGATCGTTGTGATAGGTCAACTCGCTCAGCCGCTTCACAGCCTCGGCTTCGCGTCCGAGCAGCACCTCCAAATGAACCAGCGCCACCCGGATCGCGTCCCGGCGCCGCGGACGCAGCGACGAGACGGGGACGAGCATCCGCTCCAGCCTGCGGTGCGCCTCCTCCATCCAGTCCAGCCGGTTCAGCACCGTCGACCAGAGCAAGGCGAGCACGTCCAGCCCGTCGACCGCCGATTCCTCTTCTGACAAGGCCACCGCTTCCGCTATCTCGCCCAGGGCGGCTACATGCTGCTGGTAAGCCGCAGGCGTGGCGGACAGCTCGTAAGACTCCGCCAGCCGCCGCAGCTCCTCCATATAGGGCCGAACCGTCTCCTCGGCCGGAGCGTCCCTCCCAGGATAGCTCCGGGAGCTGCCCTGGCCGTACCGGATGGACAGCTGCCGCAGCAAGAAAAGCAGAACATGCATGCGGTACAACGGAACAACCTCCTTGGGAAAGCGATCTCCCTCGCGGTACAATTCATTTTGCGCCCAGGCCGCGATATCGGTCACAGGAGAATTGTAAGCGGTGAAGGGCTTGCTATATTTTCGCTGAAAAAAATCATGCCATTCTTGCGCCGGAGCCGATGGGGACAGACTCATCTGCCAAGCCTTCTTCCGCCGCTCGAGCTCCGCCTTATGCTCCGCCCGCTTGCGCTGCACCATGCGTTGGCGTTCCTCTTCGATATAGACCTGGCGGAATTCCGCCAGATACAATTCCGGCTTCTTCCCCAGCTCGTCACACAGCTGAAAATAGACGGCGGCCATATGCTTGCAGCCGCCCTCCTCCGGACAGGTGCACTCGCTCCGCTTGACGGCGGTGCAGTTGAACCGGACACGGTAGCGCTTCGTCTCATACACCTCGGCCGCTATCCACTGATCCGGCTCCGCCCCGCCGCCGGCCTGTTCTTCCGCCGTCATATCCAGCACGGCTTGCTTGCGATAGTAGCGCCAGCCCTGTTCCAAAGTCGCGTAGCGAAAACGGCGCTTCATCTGCTCGGTGACACGGTTGAATGTCTTAACGGATAATCCCAGTTGTGACAAGCGCACGTACCTCCACTTTCACGGCTTCTCATGGAGAAGGCCGCATTCTGTATCCTTTCAGTTTACACAAAATCAACGAAAGATAGAAGAAAAGAGAGTAAAAAAACGGCCTGTGAAGCGCAAGGGGATTATCCCCGAATCGAAGGGAGCACCCGGAGGCCGCGCCAAAAAGAGGGCGCGGGAACATCCCGGACCGCCCTCTTGCGCCACGCTGCCCTATCCATTACTTTGCCTGGAGGTTCGTCGTGCCGAACTCCTTTACCTCCAGCTTCAGATTGTACCGGATGTCGGCATCCGCGAAGATGTCATCCCAATCCTGCTTCCACTTTACCCACATGCGAGGATAATGAATGCGGACATGATCGCCCAGGCCGAGAACGTCGGCCCGGTACTCCTTCTGCACCTTATGCAGCATCTCGCCGATTCGCGTCTTCATCTGCTCGGCCGTATCCGCCTCGACCTGATGAAGATACCGGGGGTCGAAATTGTTGCCTTCGCTAGACCACTGTTCGCCAAGCCGGCCTTCAGATTCGATCTGAATATCGAATGCAATCTTGCCCTTGTCGATGCGCGAGCGGATATGGCTTTTGAGCGACATGATTTCGTAGGCGATAACCTCTCCAGTCCGCTTGTCATGAGACTTGATGATTCCTCCTTTTACTTTCCCGGTGAGCCAGTTAACGGCCTCCAGTTCCTCCTCATCAAGAAATCCAATCAGCTTGTCCGTCTTGCCATAGATGACCGCCGCCCCGGCTAGCTTGACTTCCCCTTCCGCCGCAGCGACATTCTGCAGAAGGAAGCTGGACGACGTATTCATCTTGGGGATCACCTTCGTCAACGACACCGGTGGCAGCAGCCGGCTGCTACGGTCCCGGTTGTTAGTGATGCCGTTCAGCCGCATGGCCGGGAAATCCGTTTTGTCTTTGAGCTCCAGCGTCTTGCGGGCCTCTCCCTTGCTAATAAAGAGGAGGCAGCTTGGCCGGAACTTCTGCTCCCGCATGAAAAAGTCCAGCAGCTGCCGCAGGCTGTAAGCGCGCGCCATCTTATCGCTGATGACGATGACCTTATGATGCTGGCCGAAAATCGGACGGGCGCGGCTCAATGAGATTTCCCGCGTCAGCTCATATAGCGAATCTCCCGTTATCGAAATATTGGTGTAATTCTTTTGCTTGCTGGAGGAGCCTGCCCCCGCGCCCGTGCTGTATCCCGGATCGACGACCTGGAAGGTCATCATCAGCGCGTTTTTTTTCGGATAATCGCCGCCTTTTTGCTCCAGCCCCTGCTGCAGCATCGTCTCCTCGCCCACATCCACCGCGGTGCCGACCGTCATTCCCAGCTCCTCGATCTCCTTTGCGCTCCAGCAGCCGGAAGTCAGGACGAGCAGCGCAATCATCGCACATGACAGCGGGGTCTTCCAGCTATGTCGTGTCCAGCTCACGCTTCCCACCCCGCAGCTTCACGATCCCGAGCAGGACGGCGGGCAGCACGCCGAACAGCACGATTCCGGTATTGCCGATATTGTCGGCGAACCGGAACAAATCGTCAATATTTTTCGGCAGCATCGCAACAATGAACACGATTGGGATTATGACATACTGTAGCGGGCCAATCTCTTTTTTTAGCATGGTCGCCACCCCTTGGGCCGCTGCATAATGCGTAATGACATACGTTGCAAACATTTGCATAATCCAGATGACGAGCAACAGTGATTCATACCGTTCGAAAAAAATACCCGGAAATTCAAAGCTCCTGATTAATGTAATCGTGGGCCACGCGCGGCTTACAACGCCTTCTACCGACAACGCCCCGATCACCATCACGACCGTCGTAACATAGAAGAGTATCGGAATGGACACCCCGAACACCACTGCTCTGGCCGCATGCCGAGGGCGAACCATATACGCCTGCAAAATAAGCATGATCTCAAATCCGGTGTACGATAGCCCCGTCGTCCTGACGCCCTCCAGTACGGGCGTGATGCCAGAGCCAAGCACTGGGCGCAAATTGTCGATCTCGAATACTTTGAAGCTCATGGCGGCGGTGAGCACAAAGATAATGACCGTCATTGGAAAAATGATCTCGAACAATCGGCCAATAGCGAAGAGGCCGCCAAGAATCAGGTATAGTCCGACCCACAGGAAGGACAGGATGATTGCCCAACGCGGGGTTCCATCCAGCAGGAACAATTCCGTCACTTCGGCCAGCGAACGCACGACATGGGCGGCAATAGCAACGAAATAAGCGACGACAATAAGGTTGATAACTTGGGAGAGCCATTTCCCGATAATCAATTCGCTGTATTCATAGAAGGTTTTGCCCGGGTAATGCTGTCCGAGCTTGGCGATAATGATACCGGCCAGCATCGCCAGCAAGCCGCCGATAATGACGGAGAGCCAAATATCCGGTGTGTGCACCTTCTCTGCCGCCGTCCGGGGCAGCGTCAGGATGCCGACCCCAAGTATAAAGTTCACGATGAACACGGCCGCTTGCCGCGTCGTGATGCCCTGCTCTCTGCCCATCTCCACGTTTCTTCATTCCTCCTGCTGCTTTTTGCGTTTCTTATCCAGGACGTGCAACATCTTCGGCCGGCGGGTCATCCACCGCAGCGGCGCCCGCATGAGAAAGTCCTTCCAATCTTGAATCTGATAGGGCGCCGCAGGGCTCACATAAGGGATGCCGAAGCTCTTCAGCTTCACGAGATGGCTGCACAGCGCCAGGAAGAACAGCACGACGCCGTACAGGCCGAAGACGGCGGCGAAGAACATGGCCGCGAAGCGGAGCATCCTCAATGTGATGCCGGCGTTGTACTGCGGAATCGCAAAGGAGGATATCGCGGTAACGGCAACGACGATAATCATAATCGGGCTGACGATGCCCGCTTGGACGGCCGCTTCGCCAATGACCAGGCCGCCGACGATGCCGATCGTCTGGCCGATCGGCTTCGGCAGCCGGAGACCGGCTTCCCGCAATATTTCCAGGGCCACTTCCATAATCAATACTTCGATCAGCGAGGGGAACGGCACCCCCGCCCGCGTCTCGGCAATGGACAGCGCGAGCTTCGTCGGAATCAATCCTTGGTGGAAGGAGATGAAGGAAATATATAACGATGGGCCGAACATCGAAATGAATGCCGCGAAATAGCGAAGGATGCGAAGCAGCGTGACGGGCATCCAGCGTTCATAATAATCCTCCGGGCTCTGCAGCAGCATATGGAAGGTGACCGGGACGATGAGGGCGAACGGGGTTCCGTCCAATATAAGCGCCACGCGCCCTTCCAGCATGGCGCCGAGCACGCGGTCAACACGCTCCGTGCTCTGTACCTGCGGGAATGGAGACAGGAAATTGTCCTCCACGATCTGCTCAATATAGCCGGTGTCCTGAATATCATCCAGATCCAGACGCTTGATTCTAGCCATCACCTCGCGCACAAGGTTGGGATCGGCAATATCGGCAATATAGGTGATCAGCAATTCCCTCTGGGTTCGCTTGCCGACGCGGATCCGGGCGATGACCAGATTCTCGTTGTCGCCATGCTGCCGCAGCAGGGCGGAATTCTCGTCAATGCTCTCATTGAAGCCAAGACGGGGCCCCCGCACCAATAATTCCGACGACGGCTCCTCTACGCCCCGCGTAATTTCTTTTCTCGTCGGGAGAATGAGGGCGCCCGGATGGTGTTCGATCAGCAGTACGGTATTCCCCCGCAGCAGCTCGGAGGCGGCCTTCCCCAAGGTGTCCGCTTCCTTCACCGTACTGACTGCCAGCGCTTGCTCCACAATAAATGTCTTGGAATACGGGGAGCCGGAGGCTTCCGACCCGTTCTCCATCTGCGCCAAATCTCCCATGAGCGATTTCAATATATGAGTTTCAATCAATTCTTTATCGGAAATTCCGTTGACGAAAAAAACCGCCGCCTGCTGGCTCGTCTTGCCGAGACAAAATACGCGCATGGAAACATCGCTCTGGTGATTGAATTTATTCTGAATCAGCGCCATATCGGCACGCAGATCACCGGCAAACTGCACGGGCTGGTCCGTTACTCCGCCCTCCTGCTCTTCCTCTTGATTCGGATGCCTGCTCTTGCTTACGGCCAGAGAGATTCCATAGGGCACGCACAGCCCGATCACCGCCTGCAGCCATATGTCCCAGCTTGGAAAATAGGACACTATCGCATTCCACATTCATGATCACCTGTCAATACTATGCATCGTTGCTAATCATTCTATTCATCCGGCCGGCCGGAATCCGCCCCTCTCCCATGCAAAAAAAGCCGACACCGGCACTGCGCCGTTGTCAGCCTTTCATGTATGCTTGGTTGTGGTCATAGCCGAATTCGAGCCTGGAACGGCCCTTATTCCTTAATCGTCCGCAAAGAGGATTCACGCACAATCAACCGATGGGGAATGATGAGCCGCTGCTGCATCGGTTCGCCCTTGATTGACCGGATAAGCGTCTGAGATGCGGTATAGCCTAGCTGATAGATGCCGATATCTACCGAGGTAATCGGCGGCGTCGCCAGCTCGGACAGCGGGACATTGTTGAAGCTGACGAGGCTCAGATCGTCCGGCACGCGGTATCCCAGCTCCATCAACCCCCGCAGCACGCCGAAGGCGACCACATCGTCGATAGCGACCAGGGCGGTTGGGCGCTCCGGCAGGCTCATGAAGAACGACATGGCCCGGTAACCGCTCTCTTGCAGGAACTCGCCTTCCACAATCCATTCCGGCCGGGCTTCCATGCCTGCCTCCTTGAGCGCGGCTTGATATCCTGCCATCCGATCCTTCGAAATCATCAGATTGGAAGGACCGCTTACGAAGCCGATGCGGCGGTGCCCCTGATCGATTAGATGGCGGGTCGCGTCATAGGCGGCCTGCACATTATCATTATTGACGGACAAAATATCCGGGTGCTCCTCGCTCCGCCCGATAAGGACGAATGGAAATTGAAGCTCCTCCAGGAACGACACGATCGGGTCGTTGCGCCGGGAATAGAGCAGGATGACCCCGTCGACCCGCTTGCCCTTGACCAGCCGGGTTATGGCTTCAAGCTCCTCCTGCTCCGTCGCCCCCGTCGTCATCAGCAGATCGAAGCCCGCGCGGCTCGCTTGGGTGACCAAGCCGCGCATCACTTCGGAGAAGAAGAGGTTCAGAAATAATTCCTCCGCCGGGCGGTGGAGCAGCACTGCGATCGTATTGCTCACCTTGGAGACCAGGCTCTTCGCCATCACGTTCGGGTGATAGCCGAGATCAGCCATCACTTCGCGTACCCGCTGCGCGGTCTTGGCGCTAATCCGAGGGTGGTTGGATAATACTCGCGATACCGTCGAAGGAGAGACTCCCGCTTGCTTGGCGACATCGATGATTGTTACGGACATTACAGCTTCCTCCTTCGTCTTGTATCCATCTTGATATTATCGTAAACCCCTGTAAGAGGTAAGACATGTTCCTCTCTACCCGAACATGCCCCCTCTACTTCAACAGCACGGAGCTATAAGGCGGCAGCGTCACAACGCCGTCGCGCAGCACCGCCTCCTCCTTCGTCGACCGGACCATCTCCTCGAACGGCAGATCCGGGCGGGCACCGAGGTCGACGGTCTGCTCGCGGGCGGACAAGTTATGAAGGACGAGCACTTGATCGTCCTCATTCAGGCGAATGAAGGCCAGCACTTCATTCGGCACGCCCGCATACGGCAGGATCGCGCCATCGGCCAACAGCGGTTCCTCGTCGCGCCATGCGATCATCGTCTGATAATGCCGCAGCAGCGAGGACGGATCCTTCAGCTGCTCCTCGACCGGCACGACGCCATCCGCATGCTTCGACGGCTGCCATCGGGTCTGTCCCGCCGCCTTGCTGTCGGAGGACCAGAGCATCGGCTCGCGAATCTGCTCATCCGGCTTCACTCCGCGCATCCCGATCTCTTCTCCATAATAGATGTACGGAGTGCCCGGCATCGTTAATAAGAGCGAGGCCGCCATCTTCGCCCGTTCCCCATGGCCGTCCAACTCGCTCATGACCCGGTTCTGATCATGATTGGTCAGGAACGGGGCGTCGATGAAGGCGCCGTCCGATTGCTTGCTGAAGAAGGAGTATGTCTTGCTTAGCACTGACGGAATCGTGGAGGCGCGCTCCAGCTTGGCGGCGTTGACCAGCATCTTCGCCAGATCGAAGTTGAAGCCCGAATCGAGCGCGTGATCCAGATACGGCCCGACTACGCTCGCGGCATCCCATATCTCACCGATCAGATACGCATCGGGATTCACCTCATTGAGGCCGCGGCGGAATTCCTGCCACCAGGCCTGATTCTTCTTCACTACGTCCGGATTGTTGACCGATGATTGGAAGTCTTCATAGATATGCTTCGCCGCATCGAGGCGGAATCCGTCCGCGCCCTGCTTAAGCCAGAACTGCCCGATCTTGATCATCTCGGCGCGAACTCCGGGACGATCCAGATTCAGATCCGGCATTCCTTCCCAGAAAAGCCCGACATATTTGTTGGCGCCCGATCCATGCCAGACCTGCTGTCCCCAGGCCCCCAATTGGGATTCCTCCGGGCGGGTGCCGTCTGCAAAAGTATACCATTCCCGGTACGGGCTGTTCTTGTCCCCAAGTGCGGACTTGAACCACGGGTGCTCGCTGCTCGAATGGTTGACGACCAGATCGATAATGACCTCGATGCCGCGCTCATGCGCCGCTTCCGTCAGCGCCCGGAAATCAGCCAGCGTCCCGTACTCCGGGTTCACTTCATAATAGTCCGTGACATCATATCCATGATAGCTCGGAGACGGATGGATCGGCATCAGCCAGATGCCCTTGATGCCGAGATCCTGCAAGTAATCGAGCCGTTCGATCACACCGCGCAGATCGCCGATGCCGTCGCCGTCCGAATCGTGGAAGGAGCGGACGAAGATCTCGTAATAGACGCCCCGGCTCTTCCCCATCGCCGGCTGAGCGCGGTCCAGGGCAAAGGCGGCTGCCCCTGCTGTGCTATCCCCCGGTTGACTCGGCGCGTTATCCGCCGGTTGACTCGGCGCGCTGTCCGTCGGTTGGCTCGCCGCGCTGTCCGTCGTCGGAGTGCGTCCCGGTTCCGGCTCGCTGGACCCGCATCCTGCGGCCAACACTGCCGCCAGGCAGATCGCGGCCAGGGCGCCCAGTATGCGCCGGACGAAGCCGGCCGTTCCCTGCCGCTGCCCGCATGGGCTGTACCTTGTCCTCATCCCTTATCCGCTCCCGCCGTCAGACCTTCGACCAGGAAGCGCTGCATCGACATGAACAGGATCGTGATCGGCAGCGCGACGAGCACGCAGCCCGCAGCGAAGATGGTGAACTGCGTCGCGAACTGATCGCTGACCATACTGTACAGCCCGACTGCCAGCGTCTGCTTCTCCTTCGTGCGCAACACCATCTGCGCGAAGATGAAGTCATTGAAGGCGCCGGCGAACGAGGTCACGCTGAGGAAGACGATCAGCGGGCGCGACAGCGGCAGGAAGATGCGGAAGAACACGGTAAGATGGTTCGCTCCATCGATCCGCGCTGCTTCTTCCAAGCTTTTGGGAATCGTGTCGAAGTAGCCCTTGACCAGCAAATACCCCATCGCTGCGCCTGCAGAGTAGACGAGCATCAAGGCCGAGTGCTTGTTGAGCAGGTTCATGTTCAGCAGCAAAATGTACACGGCAATCATGCTCATGAAGGAAGGGAACATGCCGAGTATGAACAGAAAGCTCATGATTCCTTTGCGTCCGTAGAAGCGGAAGCGCGAGAAGGCATACCCTGTCAGCAGGACGAACAAGGTGCTGAAGACCATCGAGACGACGGCGATTTTGATCGTGTTCACGTACCAGTCGGCGAACGGGAACTTAATGAACAGCTGACGGTAATGCTCGAGCGTGAACCGATCCGGGATCAGCGACTCGCTGAACAAGGATGTCCCTGGCCGGAAGGAGGACAGAATCACCCAGATCGCCGGATACAGGGCGAACAGGGCGATAAGCACAAGCAGGATATGGGTAATGACGGACCAAGTCTTTTTTCTCCATCGGTTCATCGGTAAACATCCTCCTCTCGGAACGAGCGTGTGCGCCGGAAATTCCACAATGAGATCGTAGCGAGAATGACAAAGATGATAATGCTGACGACCGCAGCGAAATTGTACTTGCCGTTGTTAATCGACAAATTGTACAGCCATGTAATTAAAATATCCGTCTCGCCGGCAAACTGGTAGTCGCTATTGGCCGGCCGCCCGTTCGTCATCAAATAGATGACATTGAAGTTGTTGAAGTTCCCGGCGAACTGGCCGATCAGAATCGGCGCAAGCGAGAACATGACGCTCGGGAACGTAATCTTGCGGAACTTCTGGAACGGCGATGCCCCGTCGACTTCGGCCGCCTCGTACAGATCACGCGGAATCGTCGTCAATATCCCGATGATAAGCAGCATGGACACCGGGAACCCGAGCCATAGATTGACGAGCAGAATCGTCGCCTTCGCCCAGACCGGATCAGAGAGCCAATTCGGCCCCTCTAGCCCGAGCCAGCGCAAATACTGGTTCACCGGCCCGAACTGCGCGTTGAACATATTGCGCATGATGAGCAGGGAGACGAAGCCCGGAATCGCGAACGGCAGCATATACAGCGTGCGCCACATCGCCTTGAAGCGCGTAATTGGCTGCTGCACGAGCAAGGCGACCGCGAAGCCGCCGAAGAACGTCGTCACGGTGGACAAGATGGCCCATACCACCGTCCAGGAGAAGACGCCGTAGAACGTTTTGGCCCAGGCGCTGAGCGCGAACAAATCTTTGAAGGTCGATAACCCGACCCAGTCCACCAGATTCGCGGGCGGCAGATTTTTCGGCGAAGAATAGTTCGTGAAGGCAATCAAGATATTGAATATAAGCGGCAGCACGCTGAAGAAAAAAACGAACAAGAGCGGCGGGAACAGAATCAGCTGCGCGAAATTTTTCTCGAATACATGCTTCAACGATTGCACGAACGTATGCGGGCGTCCGCCGGCTTCCCGCAGGGCCCCGTTCCGGTAGGCATCCCGAATGTTGTAAATATAGAGCATGATGAAGACGATGACGACGAATACGATAATGAGTCCCTCAATCAGCAGAAAGATCGAGTGATCGCCGGCAACCCGTTGATACACCTTGCCGACCAGCTTCAGCTCCTGCTTCCGTTCCCCAAGCGTAGTCAGGCCCCATAATGCATGCCCGAGATTCATAAAGGCGAAATACAAGCCTCCGGCATACATGGCCAGCAGAACGAGGCCTTTGCCCAACTGCCGATTGTAGATCTGACCAGCGCCCATAATAACGGCGGATAGCACGGCGGCGATGCCGCGGTGTCTGTTCATGATTCAATCCCCCCGATGAATGAGACCGTCACCTGCCCGCAGCGGGGAGGTGACGGCGCTCGAAGTGACGATCGATCTTATCAGCCCTGTTGGGCAATCGCGGTTTTGACGTCCTCCACCGCTTTTTTCAGAATGGCCTCTACATTGCCGCCATCCCAGATCGGCTCCAGCGTGGCGGTCAGCGGTCCCCAGACGGAACGCATTTCAATAATGTACGGCATCGCCTCCACGTGTTTGAACTGCTCCAGGAACGCCAGCGCATTCGGATTCGCCTGGATGGCCGGCTCGTTCTCCATGCCGTTGCGCGCCGGGATAATGCCTGACAGCTCGTAGTTCTTCACCATCGCTTCCTGGGAGGTGACATGATGAATGAACAGCTTCGCCGCATTCGGATATTCGGAGAAGGTGCTCACGAAGTAGGCTTTGACCCCCAGGAACGGCTTCGGCGCCTTGCCGTTCGGCATCGCCGGCATCGGCACTGCGCCGACTTCGAAACCGAGCTTCTCCTTGGTGAAGTTGCTCAACTGCCAGATGCCGTCCATATTGATCGGCAGCTTGCCGGTCTGGAACAGACTTGTTTTGACATCTCCGCTCGCGTCCGCTGCCTTGATCGGAATCGCTTCGTGCAAGCTCTGGAAAAATTGGAACGCTTCTATCGCTTCCGGCGTAGCCAGGCCGATATCGGCCGGATCGGTGCCGTTGTTGCCGAAGACATAAGCGCCGTTGCCGGCCATAAAGGCATAGTTGTAGTAGAAGTTATTGACTTCATACAAGAACCCGAATTTATTGTTCTTCGCATCGTTGTAATTTTTCGCAAAAGCGATGATGCTGTCCCATGAGGCCAGATCTTCTTCCTTCACTAAGTCTTTATTGTAATACAGCAAGTACGTCTCCATATTGCGCGGATAGCCGTAGATGATGCCGTCCAATGACACCGCTTCCACAGCAGCCGGCGCGAAGTTCTTCATCGTATCTTCCGCATAGAAATCATTCGGCATGACGAGACCCGCAGCTACCGCCTCCCCCAAATGATCATGCGGCATCACCATAATATCAGCTCCGAGCCCGGCCGGTCCGTCTGTCTTCACCTTCGCCATTTGCTCGCCGGATCCGATCTCCTGTATCTCGACCGGAATGTCATACTTCGCGGTGAATTCCTTGGCCATCGTCTCCAGGAACTCCTTCTGTTCCGGACCTTCCCAGATGACCAGCTTCGCTCCCGGCTCAGGAATAAGCTCCTCGTCGCCAGCCGCTTCGCCGCCGGGCGCTGTCTCATTGGACTCGCCCTGTGCCGCCGGCTCCTCTGCTGCAGGCGCCCCGCTATCCGACCGCGGTCCGCACGCCGAAATCATCAACAACATCATGACCATTACGATGAACAAGCTTCCAAGCTTTATCCCTTTCATGTTCATACCCCTCTCCTTGGTTGGTTCCGATGACGTCTTTTTAATGCAAACGTTTGTCTTTTCTGATATGCCCTCTCTTCCTTTTCGCTTGAATTCTTCAAATTCCAAATAAGATCCATTTAAAGAAAAAATGATAGATCGGATCAAATGAACATTTATTCATTTGGTGAAAATGACAAACACCGCTATACAATCGAAAAAATCCCCTCGTGAAAACAACATCTTTTTTCTTTGTGCCCATTATCCGCTTCGTCGTTTGTCCATATAGCAAGCCGGGAGGGTCCTCTTCAGCGCCGCATCAGCTTGCCTCATTACCCGATTTATTCAAACGCTTGCACAAATGGACAAAAGACACCCTGCCGTCCGTATCATCCCCTTATCCGGCAATAGCTTCGCTGGCACATCGTTATACAAAATAACCCCGGTATCTCTTTAATCAAGCTTCAAAGAGAATACCGGGGTTGTTCGGCTAAGCTGCCGAAAGCATTGCCCTTAAATTGTCATCTGGCTTAGTTGCATTGTATACGTTTTCATCGAGCGTTGTCAATATCGCTTTTCATATAAAGGACCGCAAAACCGAAGCCATCCAAAGCCAACTCCAGCATGTCTGGCTGGGCATTGATACGAATGCCTTCTCCGTATTCCAGCGACCATGAACCCTCTGCTCCCGTTCCCGTCTCCAGCCGAAGCCCTGCCGGAGCATCGCCTGCATTCATCGCGATCAAGAAGCGGCCATCGGCTCCCATTAATTCATACAGCAGAGTCCTTCCCTCTACTTCGGCATGCAAGAAGCGAATGCGTGCGGAGCGGAGCGCCTCATGCTTGCGGCGAAGCGCGATAATGCGCTGATAGAAGGCGAACAGATCGCGGTCTTGTTCCGCTTCCTCCCATACCATGCATTTGCGGCAGCCCGGATCCGGTCCGCCCTCCAGACCGATCTCGTCTCCATAGTATATGCAAGGCGTGCCCGGATAAGTGAGCTGGAACAGCGCCGCCAGCTTCATCGGACGGACATCTCCATCACAGAGCGTCAGCAAGCGCGGCGTATCGTGGCTGTCGAGCAGATTGAAGGACACTTCGGTCACCGGCTGCGGATAGCTGGCCAGTATCGACCCGATGGAATCCGCGAATGCGCGGGCATCCGTCGTCTGTCGGGCGAAGAAGTTCAACACCGCATCCGTGAACGGGTAATTCATGACGGCATCGAACTGGTCCCCCTGCAGCCACGCCATCGAATCATGCCATATTTCCCCCAAAATATAGGCGTCCGGATTCGCCTGCTTGACGACTTGCCGGAATTCGCGCCAGAATTGATGATCGACCTCATTGGCCACATCCAGCCGCCAGCCATCAATCCCGATCTCCTCTACCCAATATCTCGCCACCTCCAGCAAATACCGCTTCACCTCCGGATGGCTCGTATTGAGCTTCGGCATCAACGGCTCGAAGGAGAACGTCTCATAGGTCGGCTTACCGTCCACGACGCGAAGCGGATAGTCTTTCACATAGAACCAGTCCGCGTATGGGGATTCGCTCCCCTTCTCCATCACATCGACGAATGGAGGAAACGTGCGGCCGGCGTGGTTGAACACCGCATCCAACAGAACACGGATTCCCCGTTCATGGCACGCTTCGACCAATTCCTTCAGCTTCTCATTCGTGCCGAAATGCCTGTCCACCTTCAAATAATCCCGCGTATCATACTTATGGTTCGTCGTCGCTTCGAAGACCGGTGTAAAGTAAATGGCATTAATGCCTAGCTCCGTTAAATAATCCAGATGATCCAGAACCCCTTGCAGGTCGCCGCCGAAGAAATTCCCCGGCTTCGGTTCCCCGCCCCATTCCTCGGTCTTCTCCGGATCGTTGGCTGGATCGCCGTTCGCGAACCGCTCCGGGAAGATCTGATAGAAGATCGCCTCCTTCACCCAGGCAGGCGCTTCGAACATATCGTGCGGATGGAGGAACGGATACTCGAACGATTCGAAGTAATCCCAAGGCAAGTCCTCGAAAAACCCGCGTTCCGTCAAATACACCTGCTCGTCCTTGCCCTGTATCCGGAACGCGTAGCGCAGCCGCCGGTATGGCGGACGGTACGCAGCCTCCCAATAATCGAACAAAGCATCCGAAGCAAAAATATGCATCGGAATGAACTCTGTCGAATCTTTAAACGCATATTTGTCCACCACGATCGCTTCCACCTTCACGGCATCATCCCGCTTCGTGCGGATCCGGAGATGGATCGTCTCGCGATCGTAGGCATACGACCAATTTTGCTTGGAACGATGATACACCGCTTCCCTTAACATGTGCCCACTCCCTTGTACATCATCTCAATCTGCCATAACCCATAACCGAAGGCATCGCCGGACAACAAAAAAAGGCACAGCCAGCGCGATAAATCACGAGGTTGTACCTGTCCGGTAGCATTGCCTTTAAGTTATGTAGCTGTATTATAGCCGGAACCGTCCAGTTTGGCTATAGCTTTTTCCGATTTATGATTATTTTTTTCCTTCCCGGCTCATTCTAAGGATGTCAATTGTACCCAAAAAGGATGATCTCCATGAACCGCGGCTCTGAGTTTATCACATATCTGCAGCTTTGCTTCATCATGATGCTGTCAACAGGGCTACTGAATCATGTCATCATTATTCCGGTCCTGCTTCAGCAAGCCGGCCGTGACGGATGGTTGAGCGTTATTATGCTGGCGCTTATCGTTCTGGCTTGGATCCCCTTGCTCCAGAGGCTGATGAAGGCCAAGGGACAGCAGGCGTTGTTCCCTTGGATGAAGGCGACCTTCGGCCCTGCGGTTGCCTGGTGCGTCACGGCCATTGTTGGGCTGTACCTATGGATCAGCGCGTTTGTCACCGTGAAGGATACCGTGAACTGGGCCAAAACATCGTATTTGCCGCAGACCCCCCTGTTTGTTATTACGGTATCGCTCTTGCTTCTCTGTATTTTCGGGGCATTGGCCGGGCTTCGATCCATTGCCATTTGTTCGGGGATCCTGCTTCCGTTTGTCCTCCTGTTCGGATACTTTATCATGTTCGCCAATGCCAGATATAAAGACTACACCTTAATGTTCCCGCTGTTCGAGCACGGGTATATGCCGGCGGTTCGCGGAACGATGTACATCGGAGCGGGTCTGGCCGAACTGTTCCTCCTGATCCTGATCCAGCACCGGATTTCCAAGATACCCCGCTTCCGGGGACTCGCTGTGCTCGCTCTTATTTTATGCGGGTTGACAATAGGGCCGCTCATTGGTTCGATTACGAATTTCGGCATCAAAGAAGCTGTCAATATCCGATACCCGGCATTCGAGCAGTGGAGATTGGTTACCGTCAGCAAATATATTGAACATGTCGATTTTCTGTCCATTTATCAATGGATGTCGGGCGCGTTTATCCGCATTTCGTTCCTGCTCTTTCTGATCGTGGAGCTGCTTCCGCTCCATTCGCTTTACCACAGGCTGCTGATGTGCGTATTTTCGGGAGTGACCGTGCTGATTGCCGTCAATTTGCACCTAAGCGATATGGTGTTTTTCAAATTTCTCGAAATCTTCTTTTTTCCTGGAACCACAACAACCTTTGTCCTGTTGTCCCTGTTCCTGTTCCTGATGAGCCGGTTCCGTTCCCGGCGCGGCACGAAGCCGCGCCCCAAAGACTTATAAGCAAGGAGGCTGTAAACATGGGCGCCAATTCGCCATCCTCTTCTCCGCTTACGCTCAAAGTCATTCGCGATTATTTCGCGGAATGCTCCGATATCAAGTCAGAAAACTACGAATTCGGTTCGGCTGCAAGGACATTCCAGCTCACCTTAATCTACTGCTCCGGACTGACCGATATGAAGCAGTTGAACCAGGCTGTCGTTCCGGCGCTGCATCGCATGCTGCAAGAGGCTTCCTCCGTCTCCCAAGCGGTGAGCCGCAACCGGTTCATCGCTCTGCTTCCATTGCCTCCGGGGGCAGGGCTGAGGGAGATGGAGCGGAAGCTGTTCGCCGGAGAGCTGCTTGTCTATGTGCATGGCGACAATGAAGTCTACTTCATCGATATTTCCGAGCGGCCGGAGCGGCAGCCGGAAGAATCCAATACGGAAGTTTCCATTAAAGGCCCAAAGGATGGCTTTACGGAGAATCTGGCGACGAATATAGCGCTCGTCCGCAAGCGCCTTCGTACCCAGTCAGTGAACTACGAAACGTTTATTATCGGCAGGCGCTCGCAGACTGAGGTCGGACTGCTCTACATGCAGGATGTCATTCGGCCGGATCTGGTCGATATCGTAAGGAAGCAGCTCCATGCGATTGACACCGATATCATCGTCGGCAGCTCCCAACTGGGCGAATTGATGCTGAACTCCAATTATTCCATGTTCCCGCTGATGGATTACATCGGACGCCCCGATTATGTGGTGGAGTCGCTGAGCCGCGGAAGATTCGTCATCCTGGTCGACGGATCGCCTATGGCGCTTATCGGTCCTTCCAGCCTGTGGCTGCTGCTGAAGTCGCCGGAGGATGTCCATTTTCCGGTGTTCTTCGTGGTGCTCCAGCGCATCATCCGCTTAAGCGGTCTCATTATCTCTCTCTTCACTCCCGGCTTCTGGCTTGCCCTCACCGCCTACAATGTGGAGCAGCTTCCGTTCCCGCTCCTGGCGACCGTGTCGACTGCCCGGACTGGCCTGCCGTTGTCGGCGACGATGGAATTGCTGTTCATGCTGGGCATGTTCGAATTATTCCGTGAGGCCGGCATTCGCTTGCCGAAGGCGGTAGGCCAAACCTTGGCGGTTGTCGGCGGCCTCATCGTCGGAGACGCCTCGATCCGCGCGGGGCTGGCTTCTCCGACGACGCTGGTCGTCGCGGCGGTCACGGCCGTAGCGACCTTCACGCTTATCAATCAATCTCTAAGCGGAACGGTTAGCGTGCTGCGGCTGGGCGTGCTGCTGGTCAGTTCGCTGCTGGGCATGTTCGGCTTCTTCCTGGCCGTAATGGCCATTTTGCTCTATTTATCATCGATAATGTCTTACGGCATTCCGTATCTTGCCCCCGTATCGCCGCCCCAATGGAGAGACATGTGGAAGGCGCTGCTCCGCTTGCCGCTCAATATGGACAAGTACCGTTCCTCTAATTTGACGAGAGAGCAGGACAACACACGAAAAGGGGACGATTCATGAGATGAACGCTAGATGGAAGCGGGTTATCATCCTTCCGCTCGCGGCAATGATCCTTCTCGGTCTGCCCGGCTGCTGGGATGCCAAAAATATTCAGGACATGAACTATATTGCAGCCATCGGGATTGACTTCGAGGACGGGAAATACATCATCTACACGCAATCGCTCGACTTCATGAACGTCGCCAAGCAGGAGACTAAAGCGGCTGAGCCCGCTCCGATCTGGGTTGGACGCGCCACGGGCTACACGTTGGAGATGGCCATTAATGCCATCTACAACGCCTCCCCGCTGCGCGTCCTGTTCGAGCACACATCCGCCATTATTATTACGGAGAGAGCGATGAAGCATAATGTCAATCATATGTTGGACGGGCTGCGGAGATACCGGGAAGTCCGGTATACGCCGTGGGTATTCGGCACGAAGGAGCCCCTGGACAAGCTGTTGTCGGTTACGAATGTGTTCAATATATCGCCGATCACATCTCTGCTTCATCACCCGGAGGAGGTGTACCAACAGAGCTCCTTCATCGCCCCGATTCAATTACAGAAGATGGCGTCGGAACTGGGAGAGCCCAACTCTGCCATTATCCTCCCGTCCCTGATCACGCAAGACACGCAATGGGTCAAGAATGGGAAGCCGAGCGGACAGTACTTAATCAACGGGGCTTATATCCTCGTGAACGGCAAGTATAAAAAAAGCTTGTCATGGAGAGATCTGAAGGGCCTGCGCTGGCTGACAAGGACAACGGCGCACACGCCCGTCGTCGTCGGCAATAAACTCAAGCCAGACGCCGTCCTGTCGATGTATTATCCGATGAGCCGGATCCAGGTATCGATGAAGAACAATCAGCCCGTCTTTCACATCAATCTGAAAGTGTCCGGACATCTGGACGAAATGGTGGAAAATGTGCCGCTTGTGAAGCTCCGCCATATGCTGAACGAAAAAATCGAGAAGGATATCCGGAAAACATTCGAGAAGGGGTTGGAGCATGGCATTGATATTTATAACTTGAAAAACGAGGTGTACCGCAAAAAGCTGAAGCTGTGGAAAGCGCTTGGCAACGGAAAAGATATCCGGCTCACTCCCGACTCGATCGCTTCAATCAAGATTAACGCGGAGATTCGCCATAGCGGCGCGTATAAGTATATTAATCCGAAGTAAACTTCCGGATATAGAAAGACCCTGTCCGACAAAGACAGGGTCTGTTCTGCTTCCGCTGCGCCTTAGCTGGCCGCCGGAGCGCTCGCGCTCAATGATTGCAGGATCGATTCCGGCAGCCACAACCGGTTGTCCGTCAGCTTCGATTGAACCGGCTGCTCCTGTCCATTCACCTGAATCTCGAGCGCATTCAAAATATAAATTACGGTGGCATCGCCTTTGGTCAAGGTGACCGTCTTCGTCTTGTTGTTATAGACGATGTCGATGCCTTGCTCTTCCGCCTTCGCCCGCACCGGAACAAGGACGTCCGAAGCGGATGGCTTCTCCGGCGCGGTCTGCTGCTCCTCACCCGCCGACATATCCAGCGCGAACTTGGCGAAGCCGTCGCTCTCCAGCCCGATGAATTGCATGCCTCCGGCTTGAGCCGCTGCCTCTTGGGCCTTCGGAGACGTGCGGAACGTGACATTGGTCTCCTCATGAATCGGTACGAAGGACCAGTTGTTATCCGCGGTCGGATTGATTTTTTCGTTCTGCGCGATGTAATCGATCAAGACTTGCCGAGTCTCGTCCGGCGAAGAGATAACGATATTGAATCCGTCCAGGTTCGGGAAGTTGCCTCCGCCGCTCGCACGGTAATTGTTCGTGGCAACCAGGAACTTCTGCTCCTTCGTCACCGGCTTCCCGTTATATTCCAGATCGACGATCCGGTGCGCATCCGGATCCGCCAGTTGGCCTTGCCGGTTGTAGCGGGCAGGCTGCGTCACGTCAATCTGATACGTAACGCCGTCGATGACGTCGAACAGGTAGGTAGGGAATTCTTCATTGATGAGCGGCTGCTCTCCTGACTTGCCCGGCACAATCTGATTGAATTGCCCCGCCGCATGCTCCAGCCATTCTCTGACTTCATCGCCATTGATCATTACGACATTCACCGTATTCGGATACACATACAGATCAGCTGCGCTCTTCACGGCCAGCGTCCCCGCCGGAATATCGGTGAAATAGCTCGGGCCCCAGCGTCCGCCGGCCTTGAACGGAGCTGCCGCCGACAGAACTGGAATTCCTTCGAAGGAAGTGCCTTGAATATATTTTTCCGTATACCATTTCTGGGCATTAGAGACGATCTGAACGGATGGATCGTCGCGTACGACGGAGAAGAAGCTGTTGATCGGCGCCGTCGTCTCCCCAATCGGCTGGCGCACATATTCGATCGTGCCTTCGTGATCCGCCTTCACGGCATCCACAATGCGCTGATCGGCATCGACAAGCGATTTCTTATTCTCCTTATCGTAGATCGGACGGGCTTCGGACTCGCTGTCGACGACCGTCCATTTCCCATCAGACTTCTCCAAGGTCAGATCGATGATACCAAGATGATCTCCCCAGAATCCCGGCATAACCGCAGGAGTCCCATGAATGGTTCCTTTCTTCACATCGACCCCTTCGATGTTCTCGAAGTCCGAACTCGGGAAGACATTATGGTCATGCCCGAACATAACTGCGTCGATTCCTGTGACCTGGGTCAAATAGTAGACCGTGTTATCATCATTGCCCTTCCGCGGACTACTGTCGAAGCCGGAGTGAGGAATCGCGACGATGATATCAGCGCCTTCCTGCTTCATCTTCGGCACGAATTTCTCCGCAGTCTCGATAATGTCCTTGACGACAACCTTCCCTTCAAGGTTCGCCTTGTCCCACTCCATGACCTTCGGCGGCACAAATGCGATAACCCCGATTTTCAACGTAACGTCTTGGCCGGCGTCATCCTTGAACGTTCTCGTCAAAATTTCGTACGGTTTGAAATAGTTTTTATCGTTATCCGGGTTGTTGTCGCCATCATCGATATAGACGTTGGCATTCACGTAAGGGAACGCGGAGCCTTTCAAGCTGCGATCGAGGAACTCCAGACCATAGTTGAACTCATGATTCCCGATTCCGGCCGCATCGTACTCAAGCAGATTCATTGCTTTGAATACCGGATGGACCTGGCCGTCCTGAAGCGGCTTGATTTTGGCGGCATAATCCCCCAGCGGATTGCCCTGAATCAGGTCACCGTTGTCGAACAGCATGCTGTTCGTCACCTCTTGACGCGCCTTCATAATGAGCGATGCCGTTTTTGCCAGGCCGAATTCGTCGGTCTCCGTGTCCTGGTAGTAATCATGATTGACAATATGTGTATGAATGTCAGTCGTCTCCATTAGCCGCAGCTTCAGCTTCGCCCCTTGCGCCTCCGCCGACGCCGCCATGGAGAATGTGCTGCTCAGCAGCATGACGGCAAGAAAACATGTTAACGCTTTCAATTTCTTCATTCCAGCAACCCTCCCGTTGTCTTCAATCCCAATTCGGCAATCAAATGATACGAGTGTCTTTACAATATTTCATCATAATGCCCCTTATCCTATGTACAATGCTGCTATTCCCTCTCCCCTCCTGACGATAAACGAAAAGATTCAATCATAACATGAACGACTTGCTTTATTACTGTAACCTTTGTTCATTCATTTGGCAATAACCTGTTTCTCATTTTACAAAATAAAAAAAGCCTGCGGCCCATGCGCCATCTATCTTAGTTCACTGACGATATCGATGCCCAGCATAGCCAATGCGCCCGCGCCGACCGTCCATACGGCAATCAGTCTCGCGCAACTGCGGCAGATTCAGAAGGCAGGAACGATGACAGCAGTAGAAGCCATGGAAGCTGCGCATAGGGGATACGTTTGACTCCGGAGTGTTAGCCAAGTGCCATTCCCAAGTTCCGGCAGCCTATAACTTAACGGTTCTGGATGAGTATTGGCGAATGGAGTCTGTAAGCTCATAAGTAAGCTTGCCATAATCCCAACATCCTCTTCCCAACTCCCTGTTTTTCAACTATAATGATAATCATTATCAATTATAGAAAACTCAATATACGCTTATCCGACTTCACCGCTACCAGCCGAGATTTAGGCGAACCAGGGGTGGAGCCCGGCATTCTGGTGCTGAATGAGAGGCTTGTATAGATATATTATTTGGAGGATTTATAAATGTGGGTCATCTATGCTTTTGGTGCGGCGCTGTTTGCCGGTATAACTTCTATTCTTGCTAAAATCGGAATTCAAAATACAGATTCCAACCTGGCTACCGCCCTCAGGACCGGGATTGTTGTCATTTTTGCCTGGATCATTGTATTTACGGGAAACATTCACCATACTCTTTACGACATCAGCTTGAATTCCCTTGTCTATCTTATTTTATCAGGGATGACGACGGGCGCTTCTTGGATTTTCTACTTCAGAGCGCTTCAATTAGGAAATGTTAATGTTGTCGTTCCAATTGATAAATCAAGCACGGTTATTACGATGCTCTTCGCGATCATCATGCTGGGCGAGCCGGTCACATTATTAAAAATCATCAGTATGGCGATGATCGGTGCTGGAACGTATATGATGATACAAAGACAAGACGTTGAACAATCCGCCGATAGGAGCAGGAAATGGATTTGGTACGCTGGACTATCCGCTTTTTTCGCAGCAATCACGGCTATATTAGGGAAAGTCGGGATCGAGGATGTTGATTCCAATTTAGGCACCGCCATACGAACGATTGTCGTGCTGATCATGGCTTGGTTGATTGTATTTGCCACCAAAAAACAGGGTGGCATCAAAGAAATTGATAAAAAGAGTTGGATTTTTATTACATTGTCCGGTTTGGCCACCGGAATGTCTTGGCTGTTTTATTTCAAGGCATTGCAAGAAGGACAGGCAAGTATTGTAGTGCCCATTGACAAATTGAGTATCATCGTGACGATCATCTTTGCTTATATTGTTTTGAAAGAAAAATTGTCTATGAAGGCTTTTGCAGGTTTCATCTTGATTATTCTTGGTACCTTGTTGTTGCTAATATGAACATTTTTGGCTCCCATCCCACGCTCAACACGGAATTGGCAAAGAAAAAACCAGTAGAAACAAGGAAGTTGAGAAAATCCAAAGGATTTTTTGGGCACTTCATTAGGACTTGTTCTCAGTAGAAAAATCGTGATTTCAAACGCTCTGATCGAAGTGCCTGAAAACTGCACAATGAAATGTCTATCCGATAGGCGAAGTCCTCAAAACTGCACGGTTTCTCAAGACACGTTGATTCGGTAGGCAAAATCCTGCAAAAATACAGCAACTCGATAGGGACGACTTCACCAGAAAGGGAATCCTGTAAAACTGCAGCAATTTCACCCGTTTCTCTTCGACTTAGCTCAAAAGGGCCTAAAATGATGTAGCTGTGCAGCAATTCCTCGAAATGTGGACTCATTGAGCCGAAATTCCTGTAAAATAGCAGCAATTCCCTCCACACGTTCAAGCCCCACGAGGCAACGATGCTTCCTGAACGCAATGATGCCTCCAGAAGGCGATGACGCTCTGAATGCCAAATTTCAATTAGGTAATCACCCCTCCTAAAAAACAGGGATTTTCCAACAGCCTGAGAAACAAGGAAGTTTTGCTTCTACTGGTATAAAAATTGTCTCAAACGACTAATCTTCGCGAAGCACAGATGCACGTTCTGTTCCCTCGCTGCAAATACGGTCCAGCATGATGGTGACCGCGAGCAGGTCCGCCGAACCGCCGGGGCTGATGTTTCGCTTGATGAAGTCCTCGTCCAGCTCGTACACCATTTGTCTGCCCCGATCCGTCAGCATGCCCCCGGCGGCCAGAACGCGCTGAGCCTGCCCTTGAACAAACGCGAGCGTGTCCATGTCGTGTCTGGCGACAATGTTCGTGTCTTCGTTTACGGCCATCAAATGGAGCAGCGTCTGCACGCATCTATCGTTCATATGGCAAGCACCCTCGGATTTTAAATGCCGGAACGCCGGAAGCGAGCAGTTCCTTACGGTAGGAAATCCGTTCTCCACTTCTCCGCGGATTCCTTTCAAGCCGAATTTCCTGTACAGCGCTTCCCCGTTGGTCAGCCCTTCCGTCTTCTTCAAGGAATCCAGCTCGCGCGAGCACAAACCCGCCGTCATCCTGGATATTCGCTCGCAGAGAGCGTCTGCATCCGCACGGGCCCTTTGCTCCTCCACCATACCGCAAGCTGCGGCGGCACAGATGATCCCAAGTGAGAACACCAGCCCCTTGTGGGTGTTTACGCCGCCTGTAGCGTCAAACATGGCTTGCTCGGCCGCCATGCCAAGCGGCCGCAGGCTGTTGAAAAGCTCCTGCGGATGGTCCCCGCGAGACTCCGCTCCCAACCGGGCACACGTGACGAAATAGGAAGAAAGGGAGGCAGAGCTTTCCATAAAGGTGAAAAAGTCCATGTCCTTATGCGCGCCCCGATTGAACCGGTCAACCAACCCCGGCTTCGGACTGGCGGAAACCTCCAGCAGCAGCGCCAGCACCGCATCTTTTCCCAATTTCTCGCAAAGCTCAACCTCTGCCATCATAGGTCACCTTTCTCCTAAGCCAAAATGGAATTGTTTTTTTCGATGTGAGGCTTATAAACCGGCTCCCACATGGCGTTTTGCACCGCTTCTTCGATATTGTCCGTCGGAGCGCCCGCTACGCCATCCTTCATCGCGGCCTTCGCCACCGCAATAGCTACGGCTTGCGACACGCTGCGAAGATCCTCTACCTTGGGCAACAGGGATGCGCCGGGTTTGGTAATATCGACAAGACCGGCTACGGCGGATGCGGCAGCCGTTAACATATTTTCCGTGATCAGCCTGGCTTTCACGACAATGGAGCCAAGGCCGAGGCCGGGAAACACGAACGCGTTATTGGATTGCCCGATCGCATACTCCGTTCCTTTATACGCGACAGGCTCAAACGGGCTGCCCGTGGCGATCAGCGCTTTGCCGTCCGTCCACTCGATAAGGCTGCCCGGCGCCGCTTCCGCTAAAGCTGTCGGGTTCGACATCGGCATGATGATGGGCCGTTCCACGTGCCTCGCCATTTCTGTGACGATTTCTTCCGTGAAAGCGCCGGCCACGCCGGATGTGCCGATCAGAATCGTGGGCTTCACCTGGCGAATGACTTCCATCAGAGGAACGGTTCCCTTCTCGCAGCGTGTCCAGTCCGCCACTTCATCGGCTTTTCGAACGTAAGGCCGCTGGAATTCCATTATTCCGTCCATCTCGTCCGTTAACAGCCCGCGTTGATCAATGGCCCAAAATCTATCGTACGCATCCTCTTCGGAAAGTCCGTCCGCCATCATCGCCCGGCTGATCTGATCGGCATTGCCGGTGCCCGCCGAGCCGGGGCCGAAGACAACGATCCGCTGCTCCCGCAGCGGAACACCCGTGAGCTTGATCGCCGATAAGATGGCGGCAAGCGTAACCGCTCCCGTGCCCTGAATATCGTCATTGAACGTGAGGATTCGATCCTTGTAGGACTTGATAATGTTGCGGGCGTTCACGAAGCCGAAGTCTTCCCAATGAAGCAGGGCGTTCGGGAACCGCTCAAGCGCCTTGGCAATAAAGGTATCGACAAATGCCATATACCGTTCCCCTGTGATCCGCTCATGACGGTTGCCGATATAAAGCGGGTCCTTGAGCAGCTTCTCGTTATTCGTCCCCGCATCGAGCACGACTGCGAGAACCCGGCCCGGATGGATGCCTGCGGCTGCCGTATAAACCGCCAGCTTCCCGATGCAAATAGTAATGCCGCCTACTCCCCAGTCGCCGATCCCCAGGATGCTTTCGGAATCGGTGGCGACAATCAGATCGATATCGTCCGGCTTCGCATCGATATTGGCGAATGTTTCCTCCATGCCCCCGATGTCGTCGATCGAAAGGTACACACCGTCGGGGCTATGGTACTCCAGACTGTACTTCTGGATCGCTTCCCCAACCGTCGGCGTGTAGATAACGGGCAGCATCTCGTTGATGTGATCGGTCAACAGACGGTAGAACAGAACCGTATTTCGCTTTGCCAAATCGTTTAGCATGATGTTCTGCCGCAGCTTGTTCGGCTGCGCGAGAAATTGCTCATAGGCCCGTTTGGCTTGCTCTTCCAAGGTCAGCACGATGGGGGGCAGCAATCCTTCGAGCTTCAATTTCTTGCGCTCTTCCAGCGTAAAGGCCACGCCTTTATTGAGTAACGGCTTGGCGAGAATTTCTTTCCCGCAGACGACGGATGCTTCATCGCGCTCAGCGGTTGGAAGATGTAGAGCTGCCATTCGATTTTCCCTCTTTCTTCATTATAGTTAACAGACGAACTCCGGCGTTCTTGCATGTACGGCTTCCTTCTGGAAATAATCGTCCGCGATCTTTTGAATAGCGTGCAAAAGCTCGGTTATGGAATGCGCCCTGCTCCGTCCGCATACGTGCGCGTCCTGTTCGCACAGCAGGCACTTGCGCTTGGGATGACTCAGCTCCTCTCTGGATATGATCATTCCGTTGCGCCCGATAACGTCCATATCCAGCAATCTGCCCAGCGGATGTAGGTTCTCCAGCGATATGAGAAGCTCCTTGACCGCATGTTCATCCGCATCGACGACAATAAATGCTTCGGACCCCGTCGCAAGATGATAAGTTTCCAGATAGACCGGCGATATTCGATTCATTGTCAGTCTTTGAATCAGGCTCTCATACCCCTCCTGGAAAATTTGCCTGCTCATCGAAGTGGATTTCCGGGGACCGGGGATGTTTACCGTAAAGGAAATTAACGGCAGCGAAAAGGTCTCCAGAAGTCTTCTTTGTGTGGCCGCCCTGTCTTCGCGGGCCAGCAGCATCTGTTCAAGGGTTACTTCAACGTCTTGCATCATGGCGTCTCTCCCCGAATACGACGAATAAGTTCACCGGCCTCCGGCGACATCAGGAACGTATAGGTCGTCTCCGGAACCAGTTCTTGTACAGCATTCATATCGCCCTTACGAATCAGTTCCCGGACTCTCGATGCGCTGATAGCCACTCCGCCGGCTGCCAATCTCGGCACTTCCTCCACTTCGATTCCGCAGGAAGGAAGCATCTCTTTCATGATCCGGTTATAGGTGCGGGTAACCTCGCAGAATGGTTCTTCGCCTACGAACCTTTTTTCAATCCGCAAATAAGGCGCGATATATCGGGTAAAAAGGGTCAGGTCAAGCTTGGCATAGATCTCCGCCACGTCCTCATACTTCTTCATAAAATAAGACGGAAAGGTAGCGTCGGATATGATATAATCCTTGCCCCAATGCAGCACTACATTGGACAAATGCTTGACCCCCTCCTGTACCAGCCTGTATCTGATTTCCGACGGAAAAATCGACCTGTCCTCCCGGACGACGAACACATGCAGTCTTTTGCACCTGGCGGCGGCATATTCAATCAAGTGCCGGTGTCCTAATGTAAACGGATTGCAGTTGACGACCATCGCCGCCGAAGGAACCGCTTCGCCGGATTCGCGCAGGGCGTTATCGAGATACTTTTGTACGCCGTCTCTTCGATTCTCCAGCAGCACGATGTCAGGCGGCACTTCGGCGATAGCATGAAAGCCGAGCCCGGAAAATATTCGCTTGTTCTCGGGCTTGGTAAAAATGAACAGGTGCGCCCGGCCTCTTCGGTATTCTTCATTCACGAGGTGCGTGACGACGCGGGCCGAAAGCCCTTGGCTTTTATATTCGTCATCGACGGCGATGCATTTCAGCACCCTGCCGGAGAAGGAGCCCGTGGCCACCATTCGGCCATCGTCCACGATGGCCACGGCATATTCCATTTCCTTGTCCACCGTCAGTCCCTGCGTGCCAAGGAACGCCTGGAGCCCGCTGATATCGCGCCCAGATTCCAATCTTAGCACCTGTTCCTGCAGTTGATCAGTCCACATGGCATTCTCTCCAATAAAGGAAGGCGCGTCCCGCCCCTGTAGAGGTATGGACGAATACGCACCCATATTTGTCCCGCCGATGGAGCTGCGGGAGGGCCGATGATTGTCTTGCTACCCCTGTTGCCGGGCAACCGTTTTGACCGCTTCGCTGACGGCGCCACTTACTCTTTTATCCAGTGCGTCCGGGACGATATATTGCTCGTTCAGCTCATAATCCTGCACCAATTCGGCGATTCCTTTGGCGGCGGCGAGCTTCATTTCATCGGTAATATCGGCTGCTCTGACATCCAGAGCGCCTCTGAATAGACCCGGGAACACCAGCAGGTTGTTGATCTGATTGTGGAAATCCGATCTGCCGGTGGCCACGATTCTGGCGCCGCCCTGTAACGCTTCATCCGGTAAAATTTCCGGAACCGGATTGGCGAGCGCGAAAATGATGCTGTCCGGATTCATCGTTTGCACCATTTCTTTCGTTAGCACGCCTTCCACCGATGCGCCGATAAATACGTCCTTGCCTTTGATGACCTGTTCAAGCGGGCCCGTTTCGAGACTTCGGTTCGTAACCTTCGCTATACTTTTCTGCGCGTCGTTAATGGAATCGTCGTTCTCGACAATGGCCCCGTTGATATCGCACAATACGATATGCTTGGCTCCAGCTGCAAGCAATAGCTTCGCAATGGCAATTCCCGATGCGCCTGCGCCGTTGATCAAGATGTTTACGCTATCAAGCGACTTATTGACGATTTTTAGCGCGTTGTACAAGCCAGCCAATACCGCGACGGCCGTGCCGTGCTGATCGTCGTGATAGACCGGAATATCGAGCAGCTCTTTCAGCTTGTCTTCGATATAGAAGCATTCCGGCGCTTTAATGTCTTCCAGATGAATGCCGCCGAAGCCCGGAGCGATGACTTGAATGGTTCTGACAATTTCATCCGGGTCAGAGCTGTCGATACAGATCGGATACGCATCCACGCCGCCGAATTCCTTAAGCAGCAGCGCCTTGCCTTCGATTACGGGCAATCCCGCCTCCGGACCGATATCGCCAAGCCCTAAAACCGCCGTTCCGTTCGTAAGAATGGCAACGGTGCAGCCTTTGATCGTATACTCGTAAGCTTTGCTTTTGTCTTTGGCGATTTCTTTGCATGGCTCGGCTACTCCCGGCGTATACGCAATGGCCAGATCATCTTTGGTATTGATGGGCATTTTCCCCGCGATTTGCAGCTTTCCGATGCATTCCTTATGCGCTTTTAACGCCACTTCTTTTATGCTCATTGGTTTATTTCGTATTGAACAGCAGGTTCAATACGGCCTCCTCTTCGATAGGATCAGAAACGCCCGATCTTATTTGTTTTTTACCTGGCGAATGACGTCGATGACCGAGCCGTCGCGGTATTTGACAACGCCGACAACTTTATCCTCCCATTGAATGGGCTCCGGATTTCCGACGATGCGGGTCGCTTTCTCCTTCAGTTCCTCAATCGTCACTACCGGAAGCTTGGCTGCTTTTAGGTTGTGCAGCAGGTCGTCCCGCAGCGGGTTGACCGCGATGCCCTGATCGGTGACGAGCACGTCGACCGTATGGCCCGGGGTAATGATCGTATTGACCTTGTCGAGAATCGTGGGCATTCTGCCGCGGATCAGCGGAGCGACAATAATCGAGGCGGAAGCTCCGGCCGCGGTGTCGGAATGTCCGCCCGAAGCGCCACGAATCACGCCGTCGGATCCTGTGATAACATTCACATTGAAATCAAGGTCGATCTCCAGCGCGCTCAGTACGACGACATCGAGCTGGTGCGCCGCGCATCCCTCGTTGTCGGGGCTCGCATAATACTCAGCGTCGATCTGATGGTGGAAGCGGTTGTTCTTCAGCGATTCCACCGCTTTCAGGTCAAAACTCTGCACATCGAGCAGCCGGTGGATCAAGCCTTCTTCGTGCAGCTCGACGATCTGTTGGGTGATGCCGCCAAGGGCAAAGCTTGCCTTCACATTGTGCGCCAGCATCTTGTCCCGCAAAAACCGCGTCGTCGCAAGGGAAGCACCGCCCGAGCCGGTCTGCAGCGAGAAGCCGTCCAGGAAGTAACCGGAAGCCTCGATAACGTCCGCGGCATAGCGGGCGATCAGGAGGTCCTTCGGATTGCTCGTATACCGGGTAGCTCCCGAGACGATTCCCTTCGGGTCCCCGATGCAATCGACTACGACGACGTAATCGACCTGCGATTCCGGGATGCCGAAAGGCACGTTGGGATACGAGACCAAGTTGTCGGTAATCATGACGACATGGTTCGCGTGCTGCGCATCCACTTTCGCGTAGCCCAGCGAGCCGCAGGCGGAAGCGGCGGCATTGCCCCGCGAATAGCCGTTTGCGTTTCCGTACGGGTCGCACGAAGGCACGCCGAGAAACGCGACGTCGATCGGGCATTCTCCCGATGCAATCGCCCGCGCCCGGCCGCCGTGGGAGTTGATGACGACGGGAATGCCCATCAGGCCGTGCGAATAGGCTTGCGCGAGCTCACCTCTTAGGCCGCTCGTTTCAATTCTGCGGATAACGCCGTTCTGCACATGCTTGACCAATGGAGCATGGATATCCGTAAGCGAGCTGGCCGCGAGCACGAGGTCGCGAATGCCCATCTCGGCGATTTTATCGATGACCATATTGACGATATAGTCTCCGTTGCGGAAATGATGGTGGAACGAGATCGTCATCCCGTCTCTTAAACCGGTCGCTTTAATGGCAGCTTCAATCGAAGCAATGATTTTGTTTTTGGCGGGATTTTGCTGGCGCTCCTTGAGCCGCTCCGTATTTTTATACTGGCCGTTGACCTGTTTATTATGATAGGGGGTCAGCGAGCCGAGCCCGTCGATATGCAAGGGAATTTCTCTTCCTGTCTCGTTATGCATCACATCACCTTATTCCATGTTATTTTTACGCGTTGGCCAAGCTGAGAACTCTACGGGCTCTTTCGACGATCGGACGGTCGATCATCCTGCCGTCCAGACTGATGACGCCCGAGCCCTTGGCTTCCGCTTCCTCGATGGCTTCAATGACCCGCAGGGCTTTGCGTACTTCGTCCTTCGTGGGCGTGTAAATGCGATTGACGATCTCAATTTGGCGCGGGTTAATGATGGACTTGCCGTCAAAGCCCAACTGCTTGATCAGCTTCACTTCGTTCGCAAAGCCTTCCTCATCCTTGACGTTCGAGAAGACGGTGTCGATCGCATCGATGCCCGCCGCCCTTGCGGCGAACAAGATGATGCTGCGGGCCGTCAGCAGCTCAATGCCGTCGGCCGAACGAGCCGTTTTGAGATCGGTTACGAAATCCTCGGCGCCCAGGGCAATCCCGATGAGCCGGCTGCTGGACGTGGCGATGCGCTCGGCGTGCAACACGCCCTTGCCGCTTTCAATCGCGGCGAACAGCTTGATCGTGCCGTGCTCCATGCCGATCCTGCGCTCAATCTCCGTGATTAATTCGTCCGCTTCGACGACATCGTCGGCTGTCTCCGTCTTCGGCAATCGGATGGCATGCGGTTGCGCCCGCACGATCGCCTCGAAATCGTCCCTGCCGTAAGGAGTGTTGAGGCCGTTGACCCGAACGAGCACCTCCGTCCCGCCGAAGTCGAACGTTTTCAACGAATGGTATACGAGCAGACGCGCCGCATCCTTCTCGTGTAACGAAACCGAATCCTCAAGGTCGATCATGATCGAATCCGCGCCGTATATATGAGCATCCCGGATCATGCCGGGATTGTTGCCGGGAACGTAGAGCATCGTTCGTCTAAGCTTTTGCATTTATTCCGCCTCCCATGGATGGTAGTTGTCATGGACCGCTCTGCCGACAGCCGTCTTGACTCTCGCCTGTATGGTGCAATCCAGTGCGCCCTTGTCGTTGGCGCGTACAAGCGCATCCGCTACCCCCATGCTTTCCAGCGTTTCCCGGATGACTTTACGAATCTGATTGCCGAACTGGTTTTCTACCGTGCTGAACAGCTCGATTTCGATGCCCTTGCCTCCGTTTTGTTCGATGGATATCGTGATATCGCTTGATTCCAGCGTACCCGCTATCCCTACTTTGCTAATCTCCACAGTGAACACCTCGCTACTATGTCTGTTACCTGCCTTTAGCCTCCGGATTGGAACAGCTCCTTGATCTTTCTCGCCAGTTCCGATCCGGTTACCGGCTTACACATGTAATCGTCTATGATGAACCGTTCCTTGGACTCCACGACCTTTTCCTCCACAAATCCGGTCACTAAGATGACTTTGATTTGCGGGTTTAGTGTTTTCATCCGTTCCGCCAAATCCAAGCCTTTAATATAGGGCATAGCTTGATCGGTGATGACAACGTCGAACTTTGTCGGGTTCACCTCGAAGGTTTTGATCGCTTCAACGCTGCTCGATTCGGATAGTACCTCAAAGCCGAAGGGCTCAAGACCTTTTTTCATCGCTTTCAAAACCTTGATCTTGTCATCGATAAGTAGAACGGTCTTTGAATCCGTAGGAACAGGCAAGGGACAAGACTGGCCTTCAATCACCTGCAGTATGGCTTGAGGAATGTAAACCGCAAAGACGCTCCCCTTTCGGACTTCACTTTCCACCGTTATAAATCCTTTATGATTCTCGACGATTCCGTACGCGATGAACAATCCAAGTCCTGTACCTTCTCCGGTTTGCTTCGTCGTGAAGAACGGATCGAAGATTTGGGACATCGTTTCCTTACTCATGCCATATCCCGTATCAGAAACGGATATTTTGACAAAGCATGGAGCGTCCTGTGCGGATTCATTTATTTTTCTGGCCTCGTGGAGAGAGATCGTTTCCACCCTGACCTTCAAAGTCCCGCCTTGATACTTCATCGCCTGATACGCATTGGTGCAAAGATTTAATACCACCTGATGGATCTGCACTTTATTAGCCAGAATGACGGCACTGCCATCGAGCTTTTCAAAAACGACAGCAATATTTGGCGTTATGATCGGCTCGACAAGTTTCAAAGTTTCCTCAACCAGTGCGGCTACGTTGGCGGGCTCGTATTTGCCTTTCCCGTTGTCCGAACGGCTAAAGACAAGCACTTGTTCGATAATATTCCGGGCTTTTTCAGACGCTTCATAGATTTCGTTCGCATAATCGTACATTTCCTCCTGAGGACTAAACTTGTTCAGCATGATTTCCGAATACCCCAAAATCGGGGTTAGCAAGTTATTGAAATCATGAGCGATTCCACCGGTCAACGTACCGATAACCTGAAGCTTTTGAGCGTGCACCAGTTGCAGATCCTTTTTCCTTATCTGCTCGTGAGTGGCGTTCAGCTCTCTCAAATACTTCGTCTCCACTTCAAGGGCTTTTTTATTTTTCTGAGCCTTCATGACCATGAAGATGGCACCGGATAAAATTAATAAGATCATGGCAAAAATCTCCATGGTTTTGAAACGATTCTCGGCAATGGGCCCCTTCACGTCATCATAGTCCATAGCCGCGGCGACGATCCAAAAAAAACCGTCAAAGTGAGCCTTGGAAAAAGCTTCGAACTTTTTGGTTTTTTCCAGGCTCTGCTCCATCCACCAATAGGAATGGTAAACCGCCGAACCTTCTTCCTCGCTTAACTGCAAATCCATTAACTTGTCCAGATCCCTAAAATCCAGTTCGGGATAAGCAATTTTCAGACTCTCCAGGGATTTCCCTATATTCCACGGATTCGGATGCATGAGGTAAACCCCCTCATCGTTCTTCACGTGGACATAGCCCTTCTTGCCGACTCGGAACGGCTTGACCAGAAGTTCATATACAGCGTTCAGATCAACCGAACTGACGAGAATACCTTCAAATTCCTGATCTAGAAACACGGGTTGGTAAATATTTGTAATGTATCTTCCAGGTTGTTCAAGCTTGGCCTCTCCGATCAGAGCCTGTTTTTCCCTCAGAACATTTTGAATCTCATCTTCAATGGTTGTCAGAATGGTCCCCGCTACGGTATCGGAGGTTTCGGGAAAAATACCTACCATTTTCCCCTCTTTGTTAATAACGTAAATTCTTTCAACCCCTTGATTTTTTGCCATGTAATAAGCTTCGATCGCCTGCTTTACCGGCACCGGATCGGCATTGGCCATTCCGAGGGCAACACCGCGGTTTCCCGCGACGACTTCCAGGTTGTGAACCTGCTCTTTAAAGGACACCTCCAGGTTCCTGGCGGTCAATTTGGCGATCGTCAAAAGCTGCTGCTGTTGCTGAGTGATCACGGTCCGTTCGTCATTAACATAGGAACCATAGGCCATCCAGACAAGAAGCAGAAAGGCAACCGGAAGCGCCAACAGCATAATGCAATACAGCAAACTTTTTTTGTTTCGCAGCTTGTCAAGTTTGAAATACATATCGTTTTTCCTCTCCGGGCCATCATCTAGTCGCCCACTTCATCCGGATGGAGGCAACCTGATTCCATTATGGACGAATGTGAAGTAATTTTTAAGCGATTCCCAGATTCCGACTTGTAAAATCATTCTTAACGAATCTGCTGATCTCGAGATATACCCATCGTAGAACAAAAATCTTAAAGTATTCTGGCTTCATCTTAAAATTTTTTAAAGATTTTCGCTTTCGATACATTTGTCGGGATCAAGAAAGCCGTGATTGCCGCTACAATGGAAGCCCCGACAACAAAGACAGGCTGGCACAGCAACGCCAACCCGCCCTTATATCATTACTTCAACCACAACTCGAAAATTACGCCTGCTGCCACCAGAATCATGGCTCCGCCGAGACGGGTAGCCAGCTGCGCATAAGACATCAAGATCATTCTGTTCGATGCGCCCAATATTTCAAGGTCACCCGAGCCGCCGCGGTTAACGTGGCACAGACCGCCGGCAATGACGGCTTCAATTTCATAGAAGCCAACCATTTTAGCAAAGAACCAACATCCGACGGAAACGCCTGCAATCGTAAAGATACAAATAACAGTGGTTTGCAGATTAACTGCATGAAGCAGTGCGCTAAAATCGGTAAAAGTGATACCAACACCTGCCAAAAAGACATACATGATTTTACCCATCATAAATTCGTTAACCTTTTTCAACCCGTCTTTTGCACGTTGAGGAATGACGTTACATGCATTTGCAAGGATCAAAAAGATAACCATGTAAGCATAAGGGTGAACCTTGAAGGAACCGATACTTGGAAGCAGCCCGTTACCAACCAAATTTGCCAGAGCAAAGAAGGCCATGGCAACAAACAGCCCAAAAACTGCGTCCGCCATTGTGGCATTATTTTCCTTTTTGGCTTCGTTTGCAGCAGTGACTTGACCTTTAATCAATTCGCCGTTACCGGTCCACTTCGGCTTTTTCTTTCCGATTCCATTTAAAATTGCTGCGAAAATGATGGAGAAAATGTTGGCAATTGTTAAGATTGCGATTGCCGAGGAATACCAAATTGTCGGGTCTTGCTGAGTAACTTGGCCCCAAATTTTACTCATCGGAATGGCCCCGGCGCCATTTCCGCCGCCCATAATCGGAAATGCATAATTGATGACGACTTCTTTATAAGGCACACCAACAATTAATCCGCCTACAATCGCAAAGATTATTGCAGTAATTGTACCGACGACAACCATCGGAATAAATGCGCCAATAGCTTTTGCCAAAAACTTTCTATTAATTGCCAAAATGGAGCTGGTGATAATGACCGCAATAAAAAAGTCAAGCATTCCCATTTTGTCAAAAAGATTCTTTACTCCGTCTGCTGCTTCAGTAGGAATAATACCTTGAGCCACTAAAAATGAAGCGCCCAAGAAAGAAAGCAAGGCGCCGCCGCCGAGATAGTCTTTCCAGATAGGAAGGTTATCTCCGACCTTCCCAAAGAAAAATCCAACAACATACAATAACATAATACTTCCGGCAAAAGATGTTTCGATAGATTTGGTGACAATAGATAATGTCACGATTACGAAACCGGCGAACCATGCCCATAAAGGCACCCCGTACATGTTAAGGGATAGAAAATTCCCCTTTGAGGAGGTTCCAATCCCCTCGGAACCTAACGTTGGTGATAGTTTTGACATCGTTATTTCCTCCTAAACTGAATGAATTACAGGGCCATGAATTATGTAAGCGCTTTCAGAAGCGGCACTTCACCATACAAATGGGATACCTTTTTTCGCGTGGTTACGCTCACTGTAAACGCTTCCCATTTTTCTGCAATCGAGCTTCCTGGTATTCGGCTTTTTTTTCGCTTAACGGGTAAGCGGGGAAGGATGGGTAACCAAACTCCAGCAAGTCCGCACATTGATCGCAAATTTGCCCAGCTTTGTCCAATGTCCTTCCATTGCCGTGACATAGCGAGCATTCTTGTCGAGGCTCGTTCAATGGATTTCTTCCTTTCCGATGTCGAAATGATTAAGCGTGTATTGCTTCTCCCATCGAATGTTGGATCATCCTCCTTTATAACAGCATCCAGATTCTTATTAACGTTTTCATTTCTTGCTAATCCAGAGCGTGTTATCATCTGGGATTGAGATAATTTCATTGTAGATTGCAGTTCTTAAAGTATTCTGATCGAATCTTATTATTTTTTAAGATTTGAACGAAAACGAAAGACCGCCAGGAGGATGGTCCTGACGGTCTTTTGGCTTATGCAATTTTGTTCTAGGTTTCCACAGTAAAACGGTATCCGATCCCCCAAACCGTCTGGATATATTTCGGTTTATCGGGCTTATCCTCGATTTTTGTTCGCAGATGCCGGATGTACACCATGATCGTATTGTCGTCGATCACCGTTTCCTTCCAGACGTTCTGGTACAGCTGCTCCTTGCTGAACACCTGGTTGGGATTCTCCATCAAAAATTTCATCAGCAGCGCTTCTTTGGAGGAAAGCGTGATTTCTTCGCCGTTTTTGTAGAACGTATACGTTTTTAGATTGAACAGGAACGGCCCCAAGGCCAATTTAGAAAACTTATCCTTCGATTCGAGCATCTCGCGGTAGCGCCGGATGTGATTTTTCACCTGGGCGCACATAACCTGCGGGCTAAAGGGCTTGGTGATGTAACCGTCGGCACCCAAGCCGAAGCCGATGATCTGATCCGTGTCTTCCTTCTTGCCGCTAAGGAAGACGATCGGGGTGTTGATGCCAAGTGCGCGGGTCTTCCCGAGAACGCCGTAACCGTCGATATGATCCATCACAATATCAAGAATGATCAGATCAAAGGCTTGCTTTTGGATCATATCCATCGCTTCGCTTCCGTTCTTCGCCTGAAATACCTGCATGTTATCGCTTTCAAGAACAGTGGTGATCAGCTTTCGAATATAGTCTTCATCATCGGCGACGAGTACCTTTGCTTTGCTCATACTTATCCGACACTCCTTCGTTAAGATCAAGGCTGCACACGAGTTTTTATCGGACAAAGAATGTGATTTTATTCCCATGACCTTTTAAGGTGAAGTTTATCAACACTTTTCTGAAAAATCAAGAAGTCAAACCTAAAAAAAGGAGATCCGATGAAAGGAGACCACGAAATAACTTGCTTTTTTCACTAAGCAACGAAAAATCGAAAAAACACGGCCGATATCCCTTAATTTGGAATAACGGCCGTGTTTTCGTTTTCTACTTCTGCCTCCAAAGCTGGATTTCTTACTTCATCAGCTTTAGTATTCTTTTTAACTTTACGGTAAGGATCTCCATCGCTATTCCCGTTACCCACACAACTTAAATCTTGTACGCCTTCATCGCCTTGCGGAGCTCTTTCCACGACGGGCGCTTGCCGTACATCAGGACGCCGGTGCGGTAAATCTTGGCCGCCAGCCAGCCGAATACGAAGACCGAGGCGAGCAGGATAACGATCGATGTCCCGAATTCCCACCAGGCTACCTCGCCTGCGCCAAGGCGCAGCAGCATCGAGGTCGGCGTAAAGAACGGAATAAAGGAAGAAATCTTCACCAGCAGTGAATTCGGCGTCGAGACGCTGAAGATGGCAATATAGAACGCCGCCAACGTCAACATTGTAATCGGCATAATCGCTTGGCCAAGATCTTCTGTCCGGCTAACGATCGAGCCAACCGCCGCGAACAAGGTCGCGTACAGGAAGTAGCCCAATACGTAGAGCAGTACCCCCCCGCCTACGACATTCCAATCGATCATCGACATATCGAAGTTAATGGCCTTCAGCGGCGCATTGTTATGCGGCAGCATCAGATTCCCGATCATGACGAGGAAGAAGAGCACAATCTGCATCAATCCAAGGATGAACATCCCGATAATCTTCCCGAACATCTGGGCGAGCGGCGAGACGCTCGTAATAAGAATCTCCATAATCCGCGAGCTCTTTTCCTGCGTAACCTCGGACGCGATCATATTCCCCGTCATTGTATTTGTCATGAAGAATAAGATGATGAGCACGGTGACGACGACGATAGATATCCCTTTCTTGGCAGGGTTCTCCTCTTTGCCGGTATTGCCGCCTTCCTTCAGGATCGTCTTGTTCTCGACTTGAACCGGCTGGTTCAATTGGGCGATCTGCTCCGGAGTCAGCGAATCCTTGACAAGCCACTCCGTCTTAATCAGCGTGAGCGTGCCCGTCAGCTTTGATTCCTTCTCCATGTCAAGTCCGTCTTTCCCGGAATAGACGACGAGCGGAAATTCTCCCTGCGCCTTGTCCTCGAACATGATATACCCTTCGATCTCCCCGGCCTGCACATCCTTCTTCAACTGCTCCTCCGTCGCGTCCGTATACGGCACGAAGCGGAAGTCTGTCTTCTCCTGCTTGGCGTAATGGTCCATCAGCGACTTCGCAATGTCTGGATGCGGTCCGGAGACGATACCGATCGTCGACGGCTCGTTTTTCGAAAATAATGAGATAAAGTACGGGACATTGGCGCCCACGCTAATCAGCAGAGCCAGAACGAGGGTCGAGATGAGAAACGATTTGGTCATTAACTTTGTCCGCAGCGTAAATCCGATAACCGTCCATACATTATTCATTCGAATCACCTCCTACCGCCTTGATGAAGATTTCGTTCAAGGTCGGCTCCTTCACTTCGAAATGCTGAATTGGACCTTGGACGAGCGCCTTCTGCAAAATCTCCTGCGCCGCAGCCTCGTCGCTGATCCGAATTCGGTAACCTTCCTCCGTCCGGTTCACGCCGGCTACTCCCGGAATCGAGCCGAGCCCTTCCACTTCCCCAGCCGTACGAAGCAGCACTTGTTCCCGCGGGTAACGGGACTTCAACTCCCGGAGCGAGCCTTGGACGACCGCATTACCCTTCTGCAAAATCGTTACATTGCGGCACAACTCCTCAACATGCTCCATCCGGTGGGTCGAGAACAGAATGCTCGTGCCTTGGTCGCGAAGCTCCTTGACGGTCTCCTTCAGCAGCTCGACATTGACCGGATCAAGCCCGCTGAACGCCTCATCCAGAATGAGCAGCTTCGGCTTATGCACGATGGCGGCGATGAACCCGATCTTTTGCTGATTTCCTTTGGACAGCTCCTCAATCTTCTTGTTGTAGTTCTCCGGCACATTGAAGCGCTCCAGCCAATATTTGAGATTCCGGTCCGCTTCCTTGCGCGGCATTCCACGCAATTGCGCCAAGTAGGTCACTTGATCGCTTACCCGAATCTTCGGATACATGCCCCGCTCTTCCGGCAAGTACCCTAGCGTGTGCTGAAGCTCGGTATGGAACGGCTTGCCATTATAACGGATCTCTCCTCCATCCGGGTAAATAAGACCAAGCACCATGCGCATCGTCGTCGTCTTCCCCGCGCCGTTCGCCCCGAGCAGACCGTAAATTTCCCCTTCTTCGACGTCCAGACTCAAGCCGTTGACGGCCGTCTTGTCCCCATACTGCTTCACGACTTGCTTCAACTCCAATGGCTTCATTCGCTTCGAACCTCCTAATTCAACTCGATTAAATACGCCAGAATATCATCCAGCTCGATGCCGGCCGTCTGCCGCGGAATAATTCCATTCTCCTCTAAGAACGCATCGGTCCGATCCGCCTGACTGGTAATCAGCCGCACCCCGTGCCGCTCCTGAATCACCTTGACGACGCCCGGAACGCCGGCATAATCCTCGGCTTCCCCTTCTACCCAGAATTCCTTCCAGGCATCGAACAGCGCATCCTTCTCAATGACAAGCAGCACCTGACCCTTGTGCAGAAACAGAACATAATCGGCCAGCCGCTTCACTTCCTCGATAATATGCGTCGCAATGACAACGGAACGCTGGCCTTCTTCCAAATACGAATTCAAATCTTCAATCATCATCCGCCATGAAATCGGATCGAAGCCGGAAGACGGCTCATCCAGCAGCAGGAGATCCGGCTGCGGGCAGATGGCGAGGATAAGATCAAGCTTCCGGCGCATCCCTTTGGACAGCTTCTTGAGCTTCGTCTTCGGGGGGATATCGTACCGGGCCATCAGATGATGGTACAACTTCCAATCCCAACGCTCATACCAGTAAGCGGTGAAGGATGCTGCCGCTTCCGCGGTGAGATCATCCTCCTCCGTATTGGGGCTCTCCGCCACATAACCGATGCGGGTCTTGACAGACGTGTCCGGCTCCGGTAGATTGGCCTCCTGGAAGAGCGCAACGGTGCCATTGTCCGGCTTAATGAAGCCCATGAACATGCCCATCAGCGTCGACTTCCCGGCCCCGTTCGTTCCCACAATCGCGGTGACGCAGCCCTGGGGAATCTGTATGTTCAACGGTCCAATTTGCAGCCGCTCCCTTCGCTTCACCACGTCCTTCAATACTATGACCGGCTCGGTATTCATCGCACTCTCTCCTCATTCCGGATTACTTCATCTGCTTCTGCCGGATCAGGTCCTCCAGCATGTGCGCTAGCTCTGCCGCGGACATCTCAACCCGCATGGCGGCCTCCACCGCTTCCAAGAGCGCATCTTCCACGGCCTGCGTGCGGTAGCGCTCCCGCTCGCCGGCCCCGACCGGAGCAACGAACGTCCCCGTTCCCTGCTTCGTCCGCAGCAGCCCTTCAGCCTCCAGATCCTGATACACTCTTCGGACCGTAATAACGCTGCACCGCAATTGGTGGGCAAATTCACGAATCGACGGCAGCAGCATCCCTTCATCCAGATAACCGCTCAAAATCATCGCGCGCAGCTGATTCGTAATCTGCGCATATAACGGTTCCGAGCTGTTCTCATTAATGTTGATCGGTATGAACACCGCCTGCCCACCCCCTGACTCTTCATATTGGTAATCGTTACATTACAGAGGTTATGCCCGTCTAATCGAGATCCCGATTGCGAATCGTATTCCGGGTGACGGCCATGCCGATAACGAATGCCTGGACAATGACGCCTGCGGCGATCAAGCCACTTACCCACGGATAATACTTGGCTATATAGATAACGGCCATCATCATGCTTCCCCCGGACAAGGTCACGATAACAGAGAGGGCCAGTATGATGAACATGACAATAAAGATGAGTCGCAGGTAGCTCCCGGCATGCTTGCCTAGTTCAAACTGGATGTAAACCGTCTGAACCACGATGGAGTACGCGGTCAGAACGAGCACAAAGGCGACGAGCGACAGCGGCGAGAAGGTCGATTGCAGACTGTCGCTGAGCATCAGCTGGAAGGTGAAGAACACTGTCATATTCAGAACGAAGGCAACCGCAAGCATCATATAGCGTGATAAGGCGATCGTACCCACATCAATCGGCAGAATGCGCAGCTTCCTCATCCATTTCGTATAAGAATCCTCCTGCAAATAGCGCGTGTTCCGCCGAGAGAAAAAGAAGCCCAAATTCGGCAAGGTGAGGAGGTAGACAAAATCAACAACCGCCCGGAGAACTAAAGTATCGCCCTCCTGATCCGAATTCAACAAGCCGTTCAGCAGCAGCGTCGAGATAGCCCCCATATAGCAACTGAACAGCAAGGTAAACAGCGCTCCCCATTTAAAGCGAAGCAGGTCCGTCTTGACCAGCATCCACGCATCCTTCAACTGCTTATTCACCGATATCCCCTCGATTCTCGTATCCATCCATAACATGTGAACAACCCCGTGTCTTGTATATTGAAGCCGCTGCCTCCATGCAGCACTGTACTTACTGTGTATATCTTTATACACAGTATAATCACTTCGCCATTTTTTTGTCAAGACTCGATTCCGATGATATGCGACTTCGGACCTATAAAAAAAGCATCCCGGGCGAGGAATCTTCCTTCACGCGGAATGCTTGACAGTAAAAAATGCCCTTATGCCACGCTCCCCTAATCGGAAGCAAGCATAAGGGCTTGATCGCGGACCTAGCCAAAGATGGCATCGATGACCGGCTTCGTGTGGCCACCTGGGTACAGTATATAAAGAAGCGTATATACGGTAACGCCGGTGATGGCTGTAATGAACCAGATGATCGAGGTGATTTTTCCGATTTTGCGGTGCAGCTTGAATTTGGACCGGAATCCGCTAACTAATGTCGTTATGCCGAATACGGCCGCCACGGTAGCAAGCACAATATGGAACAGCAGGAAAATGAGATAAATCGTCTTCAATCCTTCCGGGCCGCCCCAGGATGTGTTGCCAACAAATATGGTTCGTGACACGTAAATGATAAAGAACAGAAGGGCGGCCACGGCTGCGGCGATCATCGTCTTCTTGTGCGCCTCGCGCTTGCCCTTGATGATAAGCGCCCAGCCGATCGCGACCAGAATCGCACTAATGACGATAAATGTCGTGCTTACCGCAGGCATAAGATTATACAAATCCACGAATGGTATGCCTCCTCTACCTCAATTCAGACTTTCCTATTATTATAAACCAATTCTATGAATGGAGCTGCCCGTCCGGAAGAGTGTCCACAATATCGTCATCCTCTTTGCTTTCTCTACGGTACCAATGAATGAAGACATAATACAGAATACAGCCGAACATAATCTCTTGCACCAGCTTCATCACGACGCCCCCGAGCTGCTGATCCTCCTCTGGCGAGAACCAGTTGAAAAATTCAGGGCCGTCAAAAGCGGCCAGCAGTTTGCTCGGATCCCCGGTAAGGCAGTAACCCATCGCTAGGATCCACGTTTCCTTGTCCACATAAGTCGCGTACAATGGCTCGCTCGCAAAAATAATAAGCGCGCACGCCGGCGTAATCAGCATGCCGTTCAAGAAAATGTAGCCCATTTTTTTGACGTCGCTCAGAATAACCCACTCCGGGACCGGCACGACAATCGGCCACCACATGATCATGGATGCGAAGAACAGAACGATATAGTAGACGACATGAACCGCGTAATGCGTCATCACGTAGTCATGTATTGCCGGCACATGGTAGAACGAGAACAACGCATTGAACAGGACGGCCATAAGGATCGGGTGCATGAATCCTTTCAGCCGCCGCAAGGGCTTGCGATCAAGCAAATACTTCCATAGCCAGGCCGGTATGCCCAATAAAATCAATGGCGGCACAATAATGTAGGTTATGGCCATCATCAGCATATGGAACGTCAGCATCATATGGCTCATGATATTAAGCGGGCCTCCTTGGGCCAAATATAACAGCAGTACGCCGCTAATGAACATGAGCTTCTTAGGTACAGGCACGGGATCAACCTGGGCGAACACTCGTCTATACGGGCCCGTAATTCCCAGATAGAGAATGATAACAAGCACCGAAGAGACAAGAAACAACGGACTCCATACATCATACAGGCTAAAGTATTTCGTTAATTCCAACAATCTCGTTCATCTCCTTCTCTTGCGGATGCCATCATTTCGCCACATTTTGCTCTATTACGGAAAAAGAGGCGACGCCTGTGCGTCCCCTCTTTCTAAATATCCGATTCGGCTTACCACCAGACCCAATATACAGCCATAATAATCGCCAGGAATGCGACGAAAGCTCCACCTATCATAAAGACAATGGGCAACATATGGCCTTTGTCCTTCATATGCATCCAGTAGGCCATTTGAATGATGACCTGCAGCACAGCCATAACAAGAAGCAGGATATAGGTGAAGGTTTTGTTCACGATACCGGCGGAAGCTACCATTACAAAGGCGATAAGCGTCAGTACGATAGAGAAGATAAAAGCAATGATATGCTTTTGCTTTCCTTCATGCTTATGACGGCGATTCGACGAGTTGGATGCCACGTTTTGAGCTGCCATCGCTTACCCCACCTTTCCCATCAAGTAGACAACCGTAAAGATGAATACCCATACGACGTCGATGAAGTGCCAGTAAATCGCAGACACATAGACTTTAGGCGCCGTAACCAGGTTCAACCCCTTCTTGAAGAGTTGGCCGATCAGGATAGAGATCCAGACGACCCCGAAGGCAACGTGCGCGCCGTGGAAGCCGACCAGCGTATAGAACGATGTACTGAAGGCGCTTGTCGTAAACGTATGGCCTTCATGGACATACTCGACGAACTCGTAAATCTCGAAGCCGAGGAAGCAGAAGCCGAGACCGACGGTAACGATGAGCCACGTAATCAGAGACTTGATGTCATTGCGATGCAGAGCTTGAACCGCGAATACGCTCGTCAAGGAACTCACCAGCAGGATTGCCGTCACGGCCGCAATCATCGGAAGCTGGAACAGCTCGCTCGCAGCCGGTCCATCGCCTATCTGATCGCGGAGCGCGAGGAATGTCGCGAACAACGTGCCGAACAACACCGCTTCGCCGCCAAGGAAAAGCCAGAAGCCAATTACTTTATTGCGGCCGTCTAACGTCGCTTTTTCCGGTTCGTGAGGCCAGTGGCTGTCAGCCTGGTGTGCAGGTGCGCTCATGCTTTTACCCCCTTCTGCTCCAACTCTTCCGGTTCAATATGATAGCCGTGATCGTCCTTGAGGGAACGAACGACCATACACGCAAACGTAATCACCAATCCAAAAATCGCAATGAGATGGTTGTTGAACAGGAAATTCAACGCCCCATTTTTGAAATCGTCCTTGGCGAACATGAATCCAAAGCCGGCAATGAACAGCCCTACGGACATCATGAACGGCAAGATGGAAGGTGAAGGCATATGGATCGCTCCAACCGGTTCGGCCGGCGTCATCTCCGTACGTCCTTCCATCTTTTCTTTCCACCAAGCATCATATCCGCGCACAAGCGGAGTCTGCTTGAAGTTGTATTCCGGCGGCGGAGATGGAATCGTCCACTCCAGTGTACGTCCGTCTTCCCAAGGATCGTTGCCGACAACCTGCTTATGACGGTGCGAGATAATAACATTGGCCAGGAAGAGCAATACCCCGACCCCCATCATCAGTGCCCCGATCGTACTGACGAGGTTCATCGTATCGAAGCCCTGGTTCGGCAAATACGTAAAGACGCGGCGCTGCATACCTATCAAGCCGAGGAAGTGCTGGATGAAGAACGTCAGTTGGAAGCCGATCCAGAACATCCAGAACGTGGCCTTGCCTATTTTCTCGTTCAGCATCCGGCCGAACATCTTCGGCCACCAGTAATGGAAGCCTGCGAACAGACCAAGGATAAGCCCGCCTACAATCGTATAGTGGAAATGGGCTACGACGAAATAGGTGTCGTGGAACTGGAAGTCTGCCGGCGCCGCGGCAAGCATGACCCCGGTGACCCCCCCCATAACGAAGGTAGGGATGAACCCTACTGCAAACAGATTGGCGGTCGTGAACTTGATCGAACCGCCCCATAACGTAAATACCCAGTTAAATATTTTGATCCCCGTCGGAACGGCAATCAGCATCGTCGCTATCGAGAAGAGCGCGTTAGCAACCGGCCCTAGGCCAACCGTAAACATGTGGTGCGCCCAGACCATGAAGCCCAGGAACCCGATAAGCACGGTGGCGAAAACCATGGAGCTGTACCCGAACAGACGCTTGCGCGAGAATGTGCTGACGACATCCGAGATAATACCGAACGCAGGAAGAATCAGAATATATACTTCAGGGTGACCGAACAACCAGAAGATATGCTGCCATAGAATGACGTTACCGCCATTCGGAGTATAGAAAAAGTTCCCTCCGAAGAGACGGTCGAACATGAGCAATACGAGACCTACCGTAACGGCAGGGAAAGCGAACAAAATAAGCGCGGACGTAATGAACGCCGTCCAGGTAAACATCGGCATCCGCATGAACGACATTCCCGGCGCGCGCATGTTGATGATCGTCGCCAGGAAGTTGATGCCGCCGATCAGCGTGCCCAGACCGGCAATCTGCAGGCCGAGAACATAGAAGTCAACTCCGTGATGCTGGCTGTAATCCGTGCTGGACAATGGAACATAGGAGGTCCAGCCTGCGTCAGGCACTCCACCCAACAGCCAGCTCAGGTTGAGGAGCAACCCTCCGAAGAAGAATGTCCAGAAGCCGAGCGCATTCAGGAACGGGAACGCAACGTCCCGGGCCCCGATCTGCAGCGGTACAATCGCATTCATGAGGGCGAATATCAGAGGCATGGCGCCCAGGAAGATCATGGTCGTCCCATGCATCGTAATCAATTCATTGAATAATTGCGCATCCACGAACTCGAAATTCGGTTTGATCAATTGTATACGTATTAAGATGGCCTCAATACCGCCGATACCGAAGAATACCCCTCCGGCAATAAGGTAAAGAATACCTATCTTCTTATGGTCGACCGTCGTCAGCCAATCCATTAAGCCGCGATAACGCTTCACCGTGTGAGCCAAGGTCGTTACCTCCCCTAGAAGATGCTTTTCTATTGCTTATTGATTTCTTTCAGAGAATCAAGTTTGTATTCCGCCAGATATTTCACAATGCCGTCAAGCTCTTGCTCTGACAATACGCCCTCGAATTTAGGCATCGTATTCCCTGGCTTCACCTTCTGCGGATCAAGAATCCACTGGCGCAAATGATCTTCCACCACTTGCTGTTCAATCGGTTCGTCAATCGTATCCCGGTTGAGCATGATGCCGGCGACAGCTTCGCGGCTTCCCGTTCCCTTCAAGTTCGGGCCGAGGGAAGGGGCATTATCGATAGCGTGGCAGGTCAGGCAGTTCTGCTTGAAGCTCTCGGCGACTTGCGCATCGCCCTCGAATGGCTTCGGCTCTGCCTTCATCTCATTAACCCAAGCGTTAAATGTCTCCTCGCTTACCGATTTGACCTTGAATTCCATCAAGGCGTGGGACTGTCCGCACAACTCGGCGCATTTGCCCCGGTATACTCCAACCTGGTTCGCGCTGAAGTACATTTTGTTCACGTTGCCCGACGGGTTGGTGTCCATCTTCCCTGCCAGAGCAGGTACCCAGAACGAGTGAAGAACGTCAACCGTCCGCAATTCGACCGCCACGTTTTTCCCTTCCGGAATGATCATATCCTGTGCTGTATGTACGCCCAGTTCAGGATACTCGAACTCCCACCAGAACTGGTGCGCAGTTACCTTCACCTTGATCGCGTCCGGATCCTTGCTGTAATCTTCAGCGAAGGCGAACACATACTTCACGGTCGGCACTGCCAGAATAATCAAGAGGAGAATCGGAATAACCGTCCAAATAACTTCCATCTTGTGATTGCCTTCTACTTGCTTCGGAATCGATTGGTCACCCGGCCGTCTGCGGAAGCGGATGACGGCATAAATGGAAAGCGCGAATACGGCAACGACTACGAGCGTCATTATCGAAATCGCAATCTTCATCAGACCGAACTGACCCTCTGCTACCGGACCTTGTGGATTGAGAGCGGACAAATCCGCGCGTCCACAAGCACTGAGCAGCAAGACGAGCCCGGCTAACAGAGGAAGGAGTCGCTTCACTGCATGCCACCGTTTCATCATTGATCAACCCCACTTTGTACGTTTTCGCTGATTACCGCATCTCATGCCCCTTCACTTGCCCTTCTGTCCGAATGCATCAGCATACATTCATGCGAACGTATACATTCTGCTCCACGCGCGGGATTCCTGTCCTCTCGGCACGCTGTAATCGCTACGGAAGAAAGGCTTCGACCGTGTAGGTAGCGGCATGCTGCATACGCTTACTCATGCCCATGGCTATCCAACCGGTCCCCAAGGAGTCACCGGCTTTTAGCACGGATGTCGTAATCCTGTCAATTAATACAATCACTTACCTAAATATAATTACCAATATTTTATTTGTCAATGTTTCGGAGGCAGTTCACAAAGTGTTCAGAAAGTCATTTTGGCCCGTTATATCAACAAATGCAAACGCTTACAAAATCATTTTACCTCTATCGAAATGTGTCGAAACCAAGAAGATGTTGTCAAATTTTCGATTCTCAAACATTGACGGCGATGCTCCCTGCATACTTATACCCGTTTTTCAGAAAAATAAAGTAAATACTGAAGGAGGGATGCTTATGTCGTCAAAAAATGGTGACGACCCCAAGCGCAATGTTCACTCAATTGTCACTTATACCGTCTGTGCGCTAAGCATTGCCATCGGCTTGACTGGCTGTATTGGCTACCGCTCCGAGAAAACGAGATCCTATGACGGCAATACAACCGCCAATTACGCGAACCGGAAGACGGTGCAGCCCCTGGAAAAGAGACCTTCAACCCCAACCGATTCCGATATCGCCACGCCCGATTACACCGCCAAGGGCAACAGTCTGGAGCGGAAACGGTTCGCCCGCCCGGAATTGCACCGCCCCAATACATTATATGTGGATCGCCCGCTGAGCGCGCTCGTCAGCAACATTGACGGAGTCGCGGTCGGCTATGTTCTGCGGTGGAACGACACCGCCTACGTGTCCTTGACGCTCGACGGGACAGCCAACGGGGTGAACGGGCGAGGCGGAAAAGGCACCCGGGAGCAATACGGCATGGGACGAATCGAGACCAGCGGCGTTCTTGATGACGAGATGAAGCGCAAGGTTCCCCGGATTGCGACCAAGCACAGCCCGATGCGGACGCTGGAGCGGATGGACGATCTGTCCGGTGAATTCCTGCATACGGTGGACACGGCCATTCGGCGCCATGACCCGAGCCTCGCCAAAGTATACACGAGCGCCAATAAGGAATTGTTCAATTCCGTCTCGATTCACGCGTTGCGAGCATACCCGGGGGAGTCGCTGGAACCGGTGCAGGACATCATCCGGGAAGATCTGCGACGCTATATGCGGTAAGGCCCGCGCCTCGCCGCAGGACGCAAAAAAAGCGCTCCGACCTGCTCGGAGCGCTTCATTATATTAAAAAAATGACGGTTCTATCTTGATTGCTGCACGTCCTGCACGCGGCCGGTGTACATCCATCCGCCTGCTCTCTGCCATGACTGTGTGAATTACGATACGCTGGAGTCGATCTTGCCAAGCTCAAGCTCTACAAGATGAGTCAGTTCGTCTTCATAGCCTCCCATAATCCGGTACTTCCGGATATACTCCCTCACAAACTTCCGCGGATTTTTTGGACGGAAAATGCGAGTCATCTCCAACAAACTTTCTTTCACTTCGTTGTGACCTTTCGTTGCCATGAAAATTCCCTCCCAAAAGCGTTGTAGAACATGCTCCGCAATGGAGTACAGCCTGGACGTTTCGCTTCTCTTTCTGGAACTTCGCAACCGTTTCTCTATTATAACATATTCGACAGCACAGCAAAAACACACCGCTAATGTTCGCCAAGCAATGAATCGGGCACCTTGGAAATGAACCGCGACTTCGATCTTGAAATGACTTCCGGTTCCGCCGGGGACAAGCGCTGTAGGATGCCTTCGGTTCGTCCTTTGCCATCGCTGGCAAGCGGTTGGCGAACACGCTATAATGGGATAATTAGGAAAGGAGCGTTACGTGCTTGAAGGGATTACGTGGACTTGGATTAGGCAGAGATATCGCTTTGCTGGCTATTATTTTATTTTTTGTGGAGTTCGTTCGGGGGGCCGCCCTGATTTCATTTATTCCGATCTACGGGAAAAATATATTGCATATCAGCCTGGCCATTATCGGAACCGCCATTACGGCTCACTATTTAACGGATACGATTTTGAAAATGGGGATTGGATATTTGCTTGACCGCTTCTCCCCCCGGCTCATTATCAATGCCGGATTGTTGATATCCTTCGCGGGCATCAGCCTGTTCTATTACGGTGCAAGCGACTGGCTGTTCGTCGCGGCAGCCGCCCTGTATGGCGTCGGCATCTCCCCGGTATGGATCGTGTGCCTCACCAAGGTGAAGGAAGAGAACCGGGCCGCGCAGATGGGATTTCTCTATATGATCTGGCTTGTCGGGATGGGGGCGGGCCCGGTCGTGCTCAACCTGATTGTGGACAAGCATCCGCAGACCGCCTATCTGCTTCTGTTCGCCTTATCGGGTATCGCCTGGGTGCTCAGCTTCTTCATCGGGGGCGGAAGGCAGCAGTTGGCCGATGCCGCTCCCGTTCCGTTCCGGCAGCAGTGGGACGCCCTGCTAGTGAAGGTGAAGGCGATGAAGCCGCTTCTCCCGGGCATGATTCTGCAGACGCTGGGCGCAAGCATGCTCGTCCCGATTCTGCCGACCTTCGCTGCGGAGACGCTCTCCTTCTCGAGCCAGCAGTATTCGGTCCTGCTCGTGCTTGGCGGCGGCTTCACCGTGCTCGGGCTTGTCCCGATGGGCAAATGGTCGGACCGCGTCGGCCGCAAGCCGTTCCTGATTATCGGCTTCGGCATCTTCGGCCTGGCGCTTGCCTCACTGTCTCTCTATCCGTCGGTTATCTTCGCTTACGGATTGGCCGTCCTGCTCGGAATATCCTATTCCGCGGTGCTGCCGGCCTGGAACGCGCTGCTGGCTCTATATGTCCCGCCCGGACATAAAGGTCTGGGCTGGAGTCTGCTCTCCACCGTGGAAGGGATCGGCGTGCTGCTCGGCCCCGTTATCGGGGGTGTCATCGCGAACGCATCCTCCGCCGGCACAGTCATCTGGATCAGCGCGGGCCTGTTCGCCGCGATTTCGATTATTTATTTGTTGTTCCCGTCACGCTGGTTTGCCGAAAAGTAACGGAGACGACGAAGCCGCCAGACAACCGTGCCGGGCCCGGATACAATTCCTTGACCGAGGGCATCTATAATAGAGAGCCTGCGCGACGGCACCGCCCTCGCGGCAGACGGATGCTGAAGAAAAGGAGCTGCGCACCGATGACAAAAGAACAGGAGCATAATCAATATAAGATGAATCCAATGTCCCGCGATAGGGTCGAGGTGGACGGAATATATGCGAATGAATGGGGACGGGAAGAAGTGCTTCACCGCGGCCAGCACTTCCCCTCGGATCCGCAATTAGGCGCGTCGGAGTGGGAGCTGAAGGAGTTCATGTTCGACAATCACCATGAAGGCCGGACCGATCCCCGGCTCGTGCCCAAGGCGGAAGAAGAACCGCCGAAGCAGACGCATCCGCGCAAGCATACCGATCAGGGCGATAAATAAGATTGACGATAAGGGGGCCTGCGGGCCCCTCGTCTTCTGTTCAGGTTACATATCCATATTGTGTTCGAATCCATTCGGCCAGTTCCTCTGCCAGCTCCTCCGCTCCGAGCAGCCGCCACTCCATATCCGACAGCTTGTAGTGCTTGATTCTATGGTCGGCTTCGAGGGGAGCGGCCAGCGGATTCACCTTCATTTCTTCCCATGCCGGCTCCGTATAGACATACAGATCCATCCCCTCCGCCCCTCGCCGAAATACAAGCCGCAGAACGGAGATCAATTCTTGGAAGGAAGAGTCGGCAATGAATTCAAAAGGCTGCACGAATGAAGAGAAACCGCTTCCATTCCAAGGGAGGCAATGAACGCTTCGCAGACGAAAGCCCAACCGGTTCACCGCATCGATGACGATGCTCTGCTCCACGCTCGGAATCACTTCAATCCGATCCTCGTCCGAAGGCTCCCTCGCCTCTTCGGTCTCCATCGCCGTCTGCAGCCAGACGGACGTATCTCCGATAGTCAAAGGCAAATGGGCCGGAAGCTGGACACAAAAAGGAAGCTCCTTCGTCTCCATCGGCTCCACGCTCACATAGGAACAAACGGGATAACGCATCAACGTACAGATCCTCGACATGCCCTCCAGAAGGTACGGCTCCGCATAATCGGTCTGCAAAATCAGCTGAATCCCTTCAATTCTTCGGGACAAGGGGCCACCGCGAAGCTTCACGATGCCGCGCATCTCCTCACCCGGCGCATAGCGCCCCCGCTCCAGCAAGGTATCAATCTGGCTTCCTCCGTACATCGCGCTTGCCAAGAAACGATTGAACATGGACATGCGGCAGCAGCCTCCCTGGACTCCTTATTGGCGATCACGGTCCATTCGAATACGATGGCCCATTCGATCTATTCGACAAATCCCTTATTTTTCCTGCCCATTGCTGGGATCTTCCTTGCAAAAAGTTCACGCAAACCACCGCTGTTTTGCTATGATAATAGAATCATAGATGACCCTAGTCCAGCAATCGCGTTGGACTCGATACAACATAGGAGAGAGCATGATGCTGTGTGTGGTAAACCGCAATGCGGGGAACGGAAGAGGAATAGGGATCTGGCGCAGCGTAGAGGATTGTCTGCGGAGAATCGACATTCCTTACGACTCCAGTATTACACGGACGGCAGAAGAAGCGGAGGAGGCGGTCCGGCACTATGTGAAGCGCAATCCCGGCGCTCTCATCGTCGTGATCGGAGGAGACGGCACCATTCACCGCCTGCTGCCACTGCTGGCCGGAACGGAAGCAACCCTAGGCATTATCCCCGCGGGTTCGGGCAATGACACGGCGCGCGGCTTCTCCCTCCCGATGGATCCGCTGGAGGCGCTGCATACGATTCTCCATGGAGAGCGGTCGATCGTCGATCTGATTTATGCGAACGGCCAATGGACGCTGACCGCGCTCGCGACCGGATTCGATGCGGACGTGGCGCAATACGTGAATGCGAGCCGCTTCAAAAGGTGGTTCAACCGTCTTGGCATCGGCTCGCTAGCGTATGTGTACGGCCTGCTGCGCACCTTATTCCGCTTCCAGCCAGCAGACGCGGACATTGTCGTGGACGGCGATGTCCGCTCCTTCAAGGGCGTCTGGCTGGCTGCCATTACGAACGTCCCCTATTACGGAGGCGGTATCCCGATCTGCCCGGATGCGGAGGCCAGAGACGGAGTGCTGGACGTCTGCGTCGTGCACGGCTGCAGCCGCTGGGCGCTGCTGTGGCTCTTCCCGACCGTCTATTCGGGCCGCCATCGGACGCTTCCGTATGTTACTATGCTGCGTGGCCGGCAGATAGGCATCCGCTCCGAGGTCCGCCGCTGGACATACGGAGACGGAGAGTGCGTCTCGGCTACTCCGCTGCACGCCGCTGCCGCTCAGGGCAAGCTGCAGATGATGATTCCGCCGCGCTCACGCTGACCGGCACACTGTGCCCGCTGTCATGATGCCGGACTTATGGCATCATCCGGACAGCCAGCTATTATCGTGAAAGGAGAGTGATATCGGATGGCCAAATCAAAAGTAAGCTCTTTTTTTGAAGAGTTCAAGCAATTCGCCGTTCGGGGCAACGTCATCGATCTCGCCGTCGGGGTGATCATCGGAGGCGCCTTCAACAAAATCGTCACCTCCGTTGTGAACGATCTCGTCATGCCGCCGATCGGGAAGCTGCTGGGCGGCGTGAACTTCAAGGATCTGTTCATTCCGCTCGATCCGGATCTGGTCGTGAACGGGCAACCCGTCTCTTCCATGTCGCTTGCCCAAGCGCAAGAAGCCGGAGTGCCCGTCATTGCCTACGGGCAATTCATCAATGTCGTCATCGATTTCCTGATTGTGGCCCTCTGCGTATTCCTCATCGTGAAGGGTACGAATATGCTGCACCGCCGGAACAAAGCAGAGGAAGCGCCAGCGGAACCGACAACGAAGGAATGCCCATACTGCCTCTCGGAGATCCCGAAGGAGGCCGTACGCTGTGCTCATTGCACATCGATGCTGGACGAGTCCGGCGCACACGCCTAGCCGGCCGGCATGAAGCAAGGCCTTCTTCCCTGACATGCGGTGATCCGCATGCAGAGAAGAAGGCCTTTCGTGCGCATTGCCAGACAAGTCCGCTCCGCGCTCCGGTTCGTTATATCGGCCGGTTCGGCTTGTTCATCAATTGTTCGGCAATGGCGCGCAGCTGCATGTCCGGGGTGTAGGACTGCTCCCCGATATCCAGCTTCTTGACGCGAAGCTCTTCAATATCGCCATCGTTCGTATCCGGCTCGAAAACCAAACTGTTTTCATTCGTGCAATGCACGTTATATCCCATCATCCGGAACATCTCCTCCAGTTCCGGCGTCGTCGGCTTCTTCCCTTCCTCCGTCATGACCAGCCCGCGCAGCTTCGCAATCTCTCCTTCTCCACGGTGTACGGCATCAAAATGAACAATGCATTCCATCTGACTTCCTCCTCTATGCTGTCGCCCGGCTTGGTTCCATCCGATGGTAGACTGCCCTTCGCGCCACGCCCGATGCACCACGCATCAAGCTCCCTTGAAAGCTTGGGCTGGCAAAGCGACGCATCACATTTCTCACTATATTGATCAATACGCAATGAGTTGATTCACGTTCCAGGAAATTGTTTCATTTTTCACAAAGTTCGAAAATTAGTCAAAATATTGGGCCATAATCTCCTCAATACGCTCGCCGAAGCGCCGTTGGCCGTCACGATCCATCTCCCGCTCCAACTCGTACAGCACCGCCTCTTGCAAAAAATGGCTCAGGACAAGGCGCGTCACGGCTGGATGCTCCGTCAATAACGCTTTGGTCGCATGGCCGCTGCCCCGCGCGCCAATCAGCGTCTCCCGGCGGTCGACGACAAAGGCGAAATGCCGCGGCTCGCTCTCCGCCGCCCTCGACATCGGCCAAATCCGTTCGGTCGTCCGGCCTTCATGTCCTGCGATCGACCACAGCACCTTCACACCCCGCGCTTCCGCCAGCAGCAGTTCCTCCCGCAGTACGGCCGCTTCATCAGGCCATACATCGACGATAATCTCCCGCTCCGCCTCATGCAGCGTGCGCTTGATCGTATCCGATACGGCCCGCTCTCCTTCGACGCTGTAGAAGGAACCGCCATCCGCTTCCGCCGCAGGCATATGCTGCGCCACATAGCGCAGCGATGTCTCCAGACGGGTGGCCAGCAGCTTCGTCAGCTCCTCTGCCGGAAGCGCAGCATAATGCGACGGATCGCCTTTACGGTGAAGGATGACACCCTGATCGACAAGGCGCTGCAGCGCGGCATAGACGTTGGATCGCGATACCCCCAGTTTTTTGGCGATTTCATATCCGGTCATTGCGCCCTGCTCAGACAAACTTACAACAATCTTAGCTTCCATTTCCGTGAACCCGAGCGCTCGTAAATGCGATACGAGTCCTTCCATCAGGCCAGCCTCCCACTCTACGAATACATCTGTCAGATACCAAGGCTGTTCACCTGGCGTTCCCTGTTGTCATTGTAACTCAAACCGGAGTTTTTTTCATCGAATACCGTCGCTATTTGTCGACAGCCCACATAAAAAAGAGAACCCTCAGGTTCTCTTCAAGTCCTCCCCCGACTCCCTCGCTTATATAAAAGGCGTGCCGCAGCGCTCGCACCACTTCGCCTCCGGCTCCGGAGCGGAGTTGCAGTTCGGGCAGCGGCGAACGGAAGGCTCCTCCTTCCTCCTCGTGACCGGCCTGCCCCCGACGGTAATATTCATCTCCCGTCCGGTCCGGCTGGACTCCATGGGCGGGATGGAGAATTCCTCCTTCTGCCTTGTCGGGTGAGACGAGAGGTGGTCCGGATGGTACGTGTAGCGAACTTCCCCCTCGCACTCCTCGTCTTCCTCCGGCTGCAGAGGCTGCCACCGGACGTCGTCTTCCGCGACGGGGGCCGATTCGGAGTCAGAGGACGGATGATGCGCATAGACTCTCGTCTCCTCTTCCTCCTCGCCCCATTCCTCGTCCAGCTCGAACAGCTCCTCCGGAGCCTCCGGCAGCTTCCGGCCGCAGGCAGCGCAGTATTTCGAAGTTATCGGCGCCACTTCTCCGCACTCGCATCGCTTCTCATGACGCAGCTCGCTCACCTTCCACTCCAGCTGCTTGATCTCTTCTTCCAGCAGCAGATTCGTGTCTCCAAGCGCCATAATCTCATCTTCCGCTTGCGTTAAATCCTTCTTTTTATAGGCATCATATACCCGTTCGCCGATGAGATACACATTCTGCTCGATCTCTTTGCGCCGGGCCGCAATCTGTGATTGCAGACGATTGATTTCAATGACATTTTGCGCCTTCTCCGATGCTTTGCTGGCGCCTTTTTTTAACTTTTGCAATATTCGATTCATAAGTAATCCCTCCCTTTCCATGTCCGCTGTTGAACATGGCCCCTTAACCCTATACACAGGACGGCGCGGATCGAAACAGACCCTTCACACAATCGGGTATTGCTCCCTCCGTTCTACCGGGCGGGCATGCCATCCGTTGTCGTGCAGAGCCGGTTCCAGAACCAAGCCTCTTGTTCAACGTATGCGCAACTTTTACGGAACATGTACAACAACTGCTTCCCAATTCCGAGCGCCCCGCAAGCCCGCCTATGTTCGCCCATGATGTATCGGGGGTGCTTTATTATACTACGAAGGAACCCGCGATTTCTATGGGAAAGGAGATGCCTTTTTGGGCCAAGCATGCGGCCCCCGCGGCTCCATTCCGGAACGGCTGGGTATGGATTGCCAGCTGGGCGTGCTTTGATATTCTGCCCCCGAATCCGTTACAATAGAAGTAGCATACGGGCATATCCGGTAATCCATTTGCCGATGTCTCTTGCATATTACGCAATTACACGAGGAGATTCGTATGGCACAGACCGATATCATTATGAAGCAGTACGAAGAAGTGAAGCAACTGCCGACATTGTATCAATTGGCTCTGGAAGAGCTGGAGACCAAGATCAAGGTCATCCAAGCGGAGTGGAAGCTTCGCAACGGCTATGAGCCAATCGAGCATATTAAGACACGTCTCAAGGAACCAAGCAGCATTTTCAATAAACTGCAGCGCAAGGGCCTTCCGCTCACCCTCGATTCGATTGTGAAGAAGATCTATGACGTCGCTGGAATGCGGATCGTATGCGCGTTCGTCAAAGATATCTACCTGATTCTCGATCATCTGAAGACCCGCGACGATATCCGGATTACGGAAATCAAGGACTATATCGCCAATCCGAAGGCGAACGGCTATCAGAGCCTTCATATTATTCTCCAGGTGCCGCTTGTCCTGTTCGAGGATACGCGCTGGATATATGTGGAGATACAGCTGCGGACGCTGGCCATGGATTTCTGGGCGAGCCTGGAGCACATCATTTATTATAAATTCGAGCAGCAGGTGCCTTCTCATGTCATTAAGGAATTGACGGAAGCAGCTAGAGCCGTAGATGATCTGGATCGGAAAATGCTTGATTTGCGCAAAGAGATACTGTCTTACAATCAGGAGGACTGGCTCAAAGGAATCGAGAACGGCCTGTCTCTGCGCGACATCACGTCATCGCCATAGTGTATGCGAGGCTCGCGCTCCCATTCTCTCGCAGCGGACTCCGGAAGCCTGGGCAGCATGGTGCTCCTGGAAGGCGCCTCAGCCAGCCAGCATAAAAAGCGGGCGGCTGATGCACCTTATCAAATGACGCCATGAATGCGAACATGCTCAGGCGGACCTTCAGGGCCGTCTGTCTTGTCGCCCCGCGTCCACCATACTCGGGAAGGCAAAGGAGGCCTTGCATATGCCAAAGCCGGATAACCGCGCGGACAATGCAGCGCATATTCAGAATGCAATCGACAATACCGTAGAGAATCTGCGGGAGAGCGAGCAGTATTTGTCGGCGCATGCAGATGAAATAAGCGAAGGCGAGCAAACGCAGCTGAAGGCGAAGAATGAACGACGCCGCGACAGCATCGAATCGCTGGCGGACGAGCGCCGCGACGAGCAGCCGTACGCCAAAGAGTAATCCGTGCGCATAGAGAACCGGGGGAAGGGGAGCTTCCTCCGGTTCTTTGCGTGGCATGTGCCCTCCCTTTTCCCTCGCCCGATTGTTCGTATATCCTCTTGCACACTATCCCTTAGCGTCATGTTTACTTCCTTTTGTCCATTATCCCGTTCGCTCATAAGCTTGCGCCGTTCGGACACCCTCTACCCTCTCGTCTGGACCTGTTTTGGGCCGCATGATCGATTATCCCATTCGCTCATATACAGAAACTTTACATCCGTTTTCTTGCGATCCTCCAGCTCTCCTGCTCCGCCAGCCGCTGCCGTGCGCGCGGAGCAGGACAACCGACAACGGACGGACCGTTCCCGAGGGTTCTAGTTCGATGTTCAACCGCCCAAGACACAAAACAAGCCGAAGACAGTTCCCCCATCTCCGGCTTTCTTTTTCGTATTCTCGTATAAGAATAAATGCTATTGCAAAAATTGCTCCAATGTCGTTCCTTCGCTATATATCGCGTTGGCCGCTTCCTTCCCGACATAGCGGATATGCCATGGCTCGTATACATACCCGGTAATCGATTCGCCATCCTGCGGATAACGGATGATGAAGCCATATTCATGAGCATGCTCCGCAAGCCATTGTCCTTCTTCCGAATCGCCGAAAACCTCTTCCAACACATTGCCTACGCTTGGGCTGGATACGTCAATCGCCAACCCGGTCTGGTGCTCGCTCGTTCCCGGAACGGCACTGACGCGGGAAGCGTACTCTTTCCCTTGCGTCTCGACATAATGATTGAATAGCGACTGCTGACGCTGATACGAACGATAGCCCGAGACGGCGTTCAGCGTGATGCCATCCTGATCCGCTCCGGCGAACAGCGCTTCCAGCGCTTCGGCCGCTTCCTTGCGCATATGGCGCTTCTCATGCGGCTCATCGAACGAGAACTTGACATTAGGTTCTACCAAATCCGGAGGTTCATACCCATCCGGCAAATATCGCTGCTTATTGACGACAACCATAGTCGATTCTTCATTCGTTACGATTGCTCGTCCGTCCTCTTCATGTACCGTATTCGCCAAGGCGAATTCCGACTTCATCTGCACAATAGCGTCGACGGCCCCTTCATTGCCCGTATCGCTCCCGGGATCCGCTGAATTATCAGGATCGGGAGATGGCGTCAGAGCCGGATCAACCTCGGTCTGGCCCGATTGCGGCGTTCCCGCCTCACTGCTTCTCGATGACTGGCAACCGCTAAGCAAGAGGGCTACACCCAATGCTGCGATTAGACACCGGACTGCCATACGGTTCTGGTTCATTCGAGTATCCCCTCTCTCAATCTTGACTCGCAGCTTGCTGCTAGATTGAGAGTCTATTATATCGCATTCTATCAGCGATTTCGAATAGTAAGAGATTTACCACATTCCCTGAAATGACAGTCACACTTCTCCGGCTCCGGCGATATGCTGTAGTACGATCGCATACGGAGAGATCCGCCGTGCAATCAACTTGGACAGCCCGCCCATGGGCTGTACCTGCAACGGAATCAGCATTGCCGCATTGAACCGCAGTCACAATCTCGGCCGCCACTTTCTCGGCCAAGGAGGTGATATCAGATGAAGCAGAGACGTCCGGTCATTGGAATTTTCACATACCGCAAGGGCACCTGGTTCACAGAATCCTTCGTGTTCCGCCAATGGGTGGAGATCGGCAGGAAGCTGGGGGCTAATGTGTATGTATTCAATGAATCAGACATCCGCCTCCGCCACAGGCAGATTCGCGGGTTCAAGTTCACCCGTTCGGGCTGGACCGCCGCGATAGAGCCTTGGCCCGACATCGTCATCGATCGGAGACGCAGCAATTGGAACGCCGCCTTCCGCATCATGCGGAACCGTTCGCTTTTCCCCTATGCCAACGATAAATTCGTGCTCAAGTCCAAAGCATTGGAAATGTTCTCCGCCGATGAAAGAACCGCCCGCTGGCTTCCGACGTCAATGCCTTATTCCGAACGGAATCTGAGAAGCATGCTGGCTCACTATCCGCTTCTCTATGCGAAGCCAGGCAATGGAACCGGCGGGATGGGCGTCGTCCGTATCCAGGCGAAGCAAGGCAGGTATGAAGTATGGGGACGGAAACGAAGCTTCGGGCTGCGTAATGTCCGGCTCCGCCATCGGGGCGAGGTCGTTCGCTGGCTCGCGCATTGGACCCGGTCGCAGCGCATTCGCAACGGCTCATTCGTCCTTCAGCAGGGTATTGATACCGAGTTGCTGCCCGAAAGAACCGCCGATGCCCGCGTCCTTCATCAAAAAAACGGAGAGGGCGAATGGGTGACGACAGGTATGGCTATCCGCGTCGGCACGCCGCGCAGCCCGAATTCCAATCTGGCGGGTCAACGGGGCAGTGCAGCGCTGCCGTTCCTTCCGTTCATGGAGAAGCACTTCGGGCTAGAGCAGGCGAAAGCCATTGAAGAGGAATGCCGCTGTGTAGCACAGCGCCTGACCGAGGTGATCGAGGATAAGATCGGCTCCCTGTTCGAACTCGGGATCGACCTCGCCGTAGATAAGGCAGGCAAGATATGGTTGCTGGAGGTTAATCCGAAGCCGAGCCGGGATCTGTTCCGCAAGATTGGCGATAAGGAAGCGTACCAGAATGCCTTGACGTATCCGATCGCCTATGCAATGTATTTGGCCCGGCAGCGACACGAGAAGGCAATGCACAAGATTGTCCAAATTCATGATCAGCACCCGGAAAAGATAGCCGTCCTAGAACTGGAAGAAAAACCGGTCCAAGTAGAAATACAAGTACACCAAGAAAAACAGCCATCAGAGCAACAAGTACAGCAACAGCAGGAACCGGTGCAGGACCGCGAGCAAGATCAGGCGTTGAAGCAAGACGGAGAGCAGAAGCGCCTCCTTCAGGTCAACGGTCCCGGTCCGAATGCGAAATATGAGGAGGCTCACAAATCGCACTCGCTATCCTATCGTTCCGCCGATGCCCCGGCCTCCTGATTCAGCACAAGAACCCGCCAAGCCTAACCGGCTTGGCGGGTTCTTCGTCGGGGGCCTGATGGCCCGTAATTCGCTCATACTGCATGCGGTAAAATCGCAGTCGTTGTTGTCTTCTGCAAATCGAGGTTACACGGATACGGTCCCTTGGCTTGGCGCAATTTCCGTGTTGAAGTCAATCTCCCCGTCCGGCTCGCGATGGAACGCCTCGCGGTCGAATTCGCCCTCGCTGCTGGCGACAAGCAGGGAGGCGACGGTCGTTCCTGTCGCGTTGACAGTGGTGCGGGCCATATCGACGATCGCATCCACGCCGAGCACAAGCGCGAAGCCTTCGAGCGGCAGACCGGCCTGCACCAGCACGACCGTCGTCGAGATCGAGGCCGGACCGGGCACGCCGGCCACGCCGACGGAAGCCAATGTTGCGGCGCCAATGATGAGGAGATAATCGGCGATGTTCAGATCAATGCCGTAGACCCGGGCGATGAACACGGCGACGACGGCCGGGTAGATGCCGCCGCAGCCGTTCATGTTGATTGTCGCCCCGAGCGGCGCCACGAAGCTGGCTATCCGGTCCGAGACCTTCATCCGCTTCGTAATCACCTCCATGTTGACAGGCAGCGTCGCGTAGCTGCTGCGCGTCGTGAAGGCGACCGCCATCGTCGGGTACGCCTTCTTGAAGAACCGGATCGGATTGACGCGGGCGCCGAATGCGACAAGCGATCCGAACGTAATAATCATATGGATGAGGCACGCCGCATAGACAGCAATAATGAACCAGCCCAATTCCTTCAAGGTGGACAGTCCGTATTTCGCGGACATTGATGTCATGAGCCCCAGCACTCCGTAAGGCGTCAGCCGGATAACGAATTTGGTGACGCGGAACATAATATGAGAGAACGACTGGAAGAACGAACGAACCGGCCGGACCCGCTCCGGGTTCCGCGTCCCTTCGAATATGATGGCGACGGCGATGAAGGCAGCGAAGATGATGACCGGCACCACCTTGCCTTCAGCCATCTCGTTAATCGGGTTCGACGGAACGAGATCAAGTATCACCTGACGGAAGCTCGGAATCTCGCGCGCCTGGAAATCTTGGGCCGCATCGCCGTTCTGGGCGATGCCGGAACCGGGATCGATGACCAGCGCCGTCCCCAGGCCGATAACCGCCGCGATCGCGGTCGTAATCAGGAAGAGCGCAATGGTCTTCGTCCCGAGCTTTTTCAAGACGGCCGGATCTTTAACGGATGTGATGCTTGTAATGATGGCGGCGAAGACGAGCGGCATGACCACCATTTTGATGAGGCTGACATACAGCGAGCCCAGAATGCTGACGTCCGCAGCCGCCGGACCGAACAGCGCCCCCAACGTCAGCCCGAGCGCCATCGCCAGCAGCACGCGCACGCCGAAGCCGACCTTCTTTTTCGCCAGCCACCACAGCAGAATGACGAGCAGCAGGGCAATGCCCCAGCTTGCGTAGACATTCCAGTCCCGCAATGAAATCCAAGATTGTTCGTTCATGATCCGTCCTCCTGATAACTTATAATTCCAACATGTTTAATGGGTATTATAAGAATAGGAAGAGCGAACGTCAATTGTTTTTTGCCGGAGCCTGGTCTGCCGTTACGGAAAATTTCCCTCGGCGGCAACGGAAGCAGCATCGAACGGGATGCGCTTCCCGCCGTCAAAGATAAGGGCCGATTTGGCCTTGATGGGATCTTCCCCATACATGGCATCCTGGTCCGAAAAATTGACTACGACCTTCAAATCGGGCCCATACTCCGCCGTCTCCTGGAGCTCGCCCAGGGGGCGAAGAATTCGCCTTGCCGACCAGGCGGACAGCAGCAGCGCCAAGGCAAGCTCCCCGACGGAAATAAACAAGGTGAAGCGGTTGACGATCGCCAGTATCTTTCCGAAATGGGCGATCGACTCCCCCAGCGCGTACAGCTCGTCCCCCTTCTTCATAAATGTTACGAGAAAGCTCGATTTGAGCTTCTATTGTTCGTATATTTTTTTGACCGGCATATGTTGCGCAAGCTTCTCGACGCTGTCTTCGGTAATCCAGAACTTGCTCAGCGCAATGCCCTTCCGCGCGAGCGCCCACTTGACGCTGTTATTCAGCTCATCCACATTCGTCGTGAACGGAACATGCACGATGGTAACGCCGTAAGCCTGCTCCAGTCCGGCGAGATCCGCCTCCTGTTCCAGCCCTGCGAGATCCGCTTCCCGCTCCGCTCCTTCCTGCTCAGCGAGCACCGAAGCCAGATCGGCGAGATTGGACTTTTTCTCAGGCAAATAGTATCCCGGGAGCAAAAACGTATTCGCCACATACGTTAGCAGCAGCACGAAGCCGATGATGAGCGAAAAGCGGATAAAAAGCTTGCGGGCCAGCCTATTCATCTGCATCCATCACATTCCGGGTCTCTTCCAGGCTGTACCCCACTCCCCGGTGCGTCTTGATTAGATAGTCACCGATCTTCTCGCGCAGCCTGCGGATATGGGTATCGACCGTGCGCTCGTCGCCGTCATAGTCGAGCCCCATACTTGATCGAGGAGCGCATCCCGCGTCAAAATGCGGCTCCCAAGGGCGCAAGACAGGAGCTCCCGCCTTCCGAGCCATACGGTTCCGCTTTCCGAGCCATGCGGTTCCGCCTTCCGAGCCATGTAGTTCCGCCTCCGAGCTTATGGTTCCGCCTTCCGAGCTTACGTTCCGCCTGTCCCGTCAGTTTCACCAGTTTTTCCAGGTTCGCCCTCCAGCGGTGTCCCCCACCGGCTTCCCAGGCCATGTAATGAACTGTATTAGCCGTATTGGCGACCACTTTCCAAAAAATGCTGCACAAATGCAGGATTTCGCCCCAAGCCGAATTACGATAAATGAAATCCTGCAAATAGGCATCAATTTTGACCGGTTTGGGCTCGAATTTGCAATTGGAAGGGAAATTGCTGCGCTTTTGCAGGAATTTGGTGGAAATAAGGGTTTTTAGCGAAGAAAAACTGTATTTTTGCAGCAATTTCCTGAGGATGAGTAGCACGAGGATGTGCAGCACGAGGATGCGCAGCACGAGGATGTGCAGCACGAGGATGCGCAGCACGAGGATGCGCAGCACGAGGATGCGCAGCAGAGAAGTGATAAGAGGCGCATCCTGTGGCTGAAATCTGGACACTATCCAATGTGAATAGGTGAAAGATGTCACAAACCAGAATGCGTTACGTTGTTTTTATATTGAATGTTATCCACCTTATCTTTTTTGTAACCTGGCATCTGATCTTGCAATTGCCTAGAAGGGTTTACGATGAGAACCTTTCACTGTCCAGTTTATTTATCTATTCACCTGTTATAGGTTTATGATCAGTATCAGATACTTGCCCAGATATAGTGTCATCTCTTTTGGCAATTTCCTTATTATCCTTAGAGAGCGCGATGATTTGAAAGTCTGTTCCCTCAAATCCCTTCATATCCATTAACCAAACCCTGGCACCTCTTCCTGCAATAATTTTAGCTTGCCCTTCAATATTTCGTTTCTTTTCTATTATTTTGATTTGAGCTATCTCTGGATTTCTAATAAGGCCAAAATACATAGGGGAGGATTCTTTTCCTATAGATGGAAAAAACATATGAGTAAAACCAAACCGATTTAACGTTAAATCAATATCTCCTTGTGCTCCACTATAAATCACTTTAAAGTTCCCGAATCTTTTTTTTACAACAGCCACTGAAAAATCATTGTTACTCAGTTGATGGTAAAAGACGATAATACCATGCTTCGTGTTTTCTTCATGGATAATATCGATCCGCTCAGGGTGTGATGTGCTTAGTGCTTCTTGTATGGTTTTTGAACCACTATTGTACATTACGAGAAAAAAGGAATAAAACAGTAATAATACAATAAAAACATATACCCTTTTCTTCATCAAACCTCTCCCCTTTCGTTAAGTGCAAGACCAATGTATCTTATCGAACTTCAAAAGTCTATAATGTGAGTCTGCTTCAAACATATATAGGAATCGTCTATCTCCTCACTCTGAAATCAGTGGAAAAATCGATAGATGTGATAGCGAGACGATATGGAAACCATATGGATCTCCCCGTTGGATAGACAAGAGAAAGAGGCCGCTCCCTTAGCGGGAACAGCCTCTGGCGTTATTGTGTCCGGTTAGCGGTTCAGGTTACTTTTTCAGATTGTCCCAGGCCTTTTGGAATTCATCGAACATTTTATCCATGTCGGCCTTGCCCGCGATATAGGCCTGGATCGAGTTCCCGAATTCCTGCGTGGCGCCATCCGGGTATTTGAACCAGTTCCAGCTCAGGACGCGATTGTCCTGGCTGTACTCCATCACGTCGGATGCGATGTCGCCCAGATCCTCCGACATCGCTTCGATCGTCGACATGGCCGGGATGAATTTGAACTCCTTGGCAATATACTCCTTGCCGATATCGGAGGTAACCATCCAGTTCAGGAACGTCTTCGCTTCTTCCTTCACCTTGGAGTTCTTGTTGACGACCCAGTTGTTCGGTACGCCGATGAGCAGCTTGTCATTCTTCGCCGCGTCATTGTCAATCGGCATCGGCAGCACGCCGAGATTCAAGTTCGGGTCGATGCCGTCGATCTGAACCTGGGTCCAGTTGCCCTGCTGCATCATGGCGGCTTCGCCCTTGGCGAACAGCGTCACCTGCGTGTTATAGTCGGTCGTCAGCGGGTTTTTGTTGCCGTACTTCACCGTCAGGTCAAGCAGATTCACCCAATTCTCGAACTCCGGATTGCCCTTGAACTTCGCGCTGCCGTCGCTCAGCCCCTGAATAAAGGCATTTGTATCCGGCTGCTGCGCGAAAGCGACGTTCAAGTTATGAATTCCGAGAATCCACCATTCCTGATAGCCGTTGGCAAATGGCGTAACCCCGGCTGCCTGCAGCTTCTTCGCGGCATCCTCCAGCTCGGCCAGCGTCTTCGGCAGTTCGGTAATTCCCGCCTTGGCGAACAGATCCTTGTTATAGATGAAGCCGTACCCCTCCAGGTTCATCGGCATGCCGTACAGCTTGCCGTCCTGGGTCATCGGTTCCTTCGCCAGCGGGAGCACATCCTTCACCCACGGCTGATCCGACAGATCCTCCAGATGCTCGATCCAGGTCGTCAGCTCCTGGAAGCCGCCGTTATTGAAGATGTCGGGCGCGTCATTGCCTGCGAATTTGGCCTTGAGCGCGGCGCCATAATCGGCTCCGCCGCCAACTGTCTGAATATCAAGCTTGATGTTCGGATGCTCCTTCTCGAATTCCCCCTTCAGCCGGTTCAACGCCTCCGCGATTTCAACCTTGAATTGGAAAATCTTCACCGTCTTCACGTCCTGCTTGGCGCCGTCCGTCCCGGTTGAAGAGGACGCATCTCCGCCCCCGTCCTTCGCTCCGCAGCCGGCGAGCATTACCGATACCGCCAAAAGCATGACCAACGACCATTGTGCCATTCGTCTCATTTGCCAGACCTCCCCTTATGTGTATACCTGATTTTGTTGCCGTTGTGTAGGCTTAACTGTTGGGTAACTTAATTGTTGTGCAGCTTAACTGTGTTATAAAGATTATGAATGCCGACGATCCGTCGTCTGCGGCAGTGACTGCCGCTTGATTCCTCTTCAGTATAAGGCCAATCATGCAAGCGGTTACACCGAGAGAATTGACCGAACAGGTGCAATTCATTGACCATTGAAGATTAGGGATGCTTCCAGCCTGCGGCTGATGGGTAATGACGTACCGATTGAGGCACACCGCTTACCCTTTAACCGAACCGGCCGTAATCCCTTCGATAATATAGCGCTGCATCGCCAGGAAGAAGACGACGATTGGCGTAATGCCCAGCACGAGCGCCGGCAGCGCCAAATCCCACTGCTTCGTATACTGCCCGAAAAACGCATAGGTCGCAAGCGGAATGGTGCGCAGCTCCGCGCTCTGCAGCATAAGGGACGGAAGCAGGTAGTCGTTCCAAATCCACAAGCTGTTCAAAATCGCCACCGTCACGAACATTGGCTTCAGCAGCGGCAGCACGATCCGCCAGAAGACCGCATACGGGGAACAGCCGTCGACGACCGCCGCCTCTTCAATTTCTGCCGGTACTGACTTGACGAAGCCGTGGAACAGGAAAATCGAGAGCGGCGCCCCGAAGCCGAGATAACAGATGAGCAATCCCCAGATGCTGTCCATCAGATGCAACGTACCCGTCACCTTGACGAGCGGGATCATAATGGATTGGAACGGAATGACCATCGCCGCGACGAACACCATGAACAGGAACCGGTTGAACCGGGAATTATGCCGCACCATCCGGTAAGCGGCCATGGCGCTGAAAAGGCCGATAAGCAGAATGCCGGAGACTGTGACAAGCAGCGAATTGCTGAATGCCTGCGGGAATTGCGTCATCTCCCATGCCTTGCGATAGTTTTCCCATTCGAAGGAGACAGGCCAGCTTGCGGCATTGCTCAGCAAATCGCCGAACGATTTGACGGAATTGACCAGCAGAAAATAGAATGGAACGAGAAATACGAGTCCGGCCAGCACCATCAGTCCTTCGGTCAGGAGCAGACGGCCGCCGTATTTGCGCGTGGATTCCATCAGATCTCCACCTCCTTGCTCTTGGTGATTTTCACCTGAATCAGGGTAATGACGGCGACGATAACGAAGAATAGAAGCGCTTTGGCCGTACCGAGACCGTAGCGGTTATTTTGGAACGCCTCCAAATAAATGTTCAGCGCAACCGATTCCGTCGATTTGAACGGGCCGCCCTTCGTGAGCGACAGGTTCAGGTCGAACATTTTGAACGACCAGGAAATGGCGAGGAACAAGCAGACCGTCACCGCCGGCATGACGAGCGGCACGATGACGTGGCGCAGCACCTGCCCGCGGGAAGCGCCGTCAATCTCGGCCGCTTCGAGTACATCCTTCGGAATGTTCGTCATCGCCGCGATATAGATAACCATCAAGTAACCGGCCGTCTGCCAGACGAAGACGATAATAATACCCCAGAACGCCGTCGTCTCGTCGCCGAGCCACGGCAGATTGAAGAAGCCGATGCCCGTCAGCTCGCCGATCGCGGCGAAGCCCTTGACGAAGATGAACTGCCAGATGAAGCCAAGCAGCAGGCCGCCGATGACGTTCGGCATGAAGAAGACGGTGCGCAGCGCATTGCGCAGCTTGAGCGGCTTCGTCAGCACGTAAGCGAACAGGAAGCCGATCAGGTTCGTCAATACGATGCCTGCCACTGTGAACCGCAGCGTGAACCAGAAGGCCGGGAAGAAATCCGAGCCATTCGCAAAGATTTGCCTGAAATTATCGAGTCCTACCCAGGTCACTGACCCTGACACTCCATTCCAATCGGTGAAGGAATAGTACATGCCGAGCAGGAACGGAAAGACAACGATAATCGTAAAAAAGAATGCCGCCGGGCCGATGAAAAAAAGCTGTTGTCCGACTTGAGACCATGTTTTGCGCGACATTCGCCTCTCCCCTTTTCATGTTATGAATTTCATTCGTGTTCAGGAATACCTCTAGTATGACGTCCGATGTAAGCGGTTGCCACCGATGCTGATGAACGAAAAGGTGCAATATATTGACCGCTCCCTGCGGAACGGGTACACTGTGACCGGAGGAGTTGAACATCTATGCGCTGGAACAGCATCCGCACCAAGCTTATTCTGTTCATGCTGATTGCGACGATTGTGCCGACAGTCGCGACGATGGTCGTGTCTTACAGCTATACGACCGACTCATTGAAGCGGCGGGCCATCGAAGAGAACCGTCAGCTCATGTTTCAAGGGAAGACCAATCTCGGCAACCTGCTGGACAATTTGAACCGGACCTCATTGGCGGTCTATACGGATCATGAATTTTTCCGGCAGCTCGAATTGGGCTATGACGATTACACTGCAGAAGCGAATACCTATGTCTCCTTGCAAAATATCGCCACCGCGATGGGCGACATCTGGCAGGTTTATTTATACCGGATCAAGCAGCAGCGGGCTACGCTCGTCATCCAAAGCCTGCCGCGGCGCATGCATGACGTTGCGCTCGACGAGAACGTCCAGCGCTATGCACAGGATGGCATCAGCATGCAGCCGACCCATCTGAGCGGAACGTACGGCTTCAACGCGTCGCCTTATTATTTCCCGAGCATTCAAGTATTCACGCTCCACCGTCCCATCTACCGCATGCCATCCAGCGAGCGGCTGGGATATCTGTCCATCGACGTCAAATTGGAAGCGCTGTCTCGGATTGCGGATCAGCTCTATGTCCGGGACAAGGAGCAGTTCTATCTGGTCGATGACGAGGGCGCCATTTTCTACTCGGGGGATCGGGAGGCGATCGGGCGCCCGTTCCAGGAGACTGGACACGATCTTGCCCCGTTCCTGGCATCGCCAAGCGGCAGCATCGAAGCGGACGGCTCTCTCTTCGTTCATGAGCGGGTCGAGACGCCGCTGATCAATATGACGCTTATCAAAATCATTCCGAAGCATGTGCTGCTGGAGGAAGCGAACCGGGCCGCCGTGGTCAACATGCTGCTGATCGCGCTCTCGCTTGTCATCATCATTATCGCGACAATTATCGTATCGTTCCGGATTACCCGGCCGATCCGCCAGCTCGTCCGCTATATTAGCCAGGTGCAGACCGGCAATCTGAACGTCGACATCCAGCCTGCCAGCAATGACGAGATTGGCGTCGTGTCCAAGCGTTTCCGCAATATGATGGACAGGCTCAACAATCTCATCGTGCGCGAGTATCAGCTGGAGATCGCGAACAAGACGAATCAGTTGAAAGCCCTGCAAGCCCAGATCAATCCGCATTTCATGAATAATGCGCTGCAATCGATCGGCACGCTGGCGCTGCAGCACAAGGCACCTCAGATTTATAAGCTCGTCACGGCGCTCGCCCGCATGATGCGCTACAGCATGTATACGGACGAGAGCACGGTGACGCTGCGGGAGGAGATCGACCATGCCAAGGCCTACCTGCAGCTTCAGGCGCAGCGGTTCGAGAACGCCTTCGACGCACGCTTCGACCTCGATCCGGCCACGCTGGATCTGTCCGTGCCGAAGATGACGCTCCAGCCGCTGATCGAGAATTATTTCAAGCACGGGCTGGAGCAGGAACGCTCCGGCGGCTGGCTACGGATTGCCAGCCGGATCATCACTCGGCCTGCCGATGGCGAAGAGGCGGGAATGATCGAGATTACCGTCGAGGACAACGGTCGCGGCATGCCGCTGCAGCGGCGAATCGAGCTGAATGAACGTCTGGAGGAGGTTCATCCGGAGCGGCTCGGCATCCGCACGAGCCACGATCTGTGGCGCGGCGCCGCAGCCGACGAGACCTCGTCGGGCATCGGGCTCGTCAATGTGCTGACGCGGCTGCAGCTGTTCAGCAACGGGCAAGCGAAGCTGCGGATCGGGGCCGTCGATCCGCATGGCACCCGCATCACGATACTCATCAAGGGGGAGCTAGACTCGAATGGAAGCGTTAATCATTGACGATGAGAGGCATGTCCGCGAGGCAATCCGGCTGCTGGTGAACTGGGAGGAGCACGGGATCACGGCGATCCACGAGGCGCAGGACGGACAGCAGGCAATCGAGCTGCTGGCCGCCTGCAAGCCCCAGATCGTCATGACGGACATGATGATGCCCCGGCTCGACGGAACCGGGGTGATGGAATGGATAAGCCGCCATGCGCCCGCCTGCAAGGTCATTGCCATCAGCGGCCACGACGACTTCGCGCTCGTGCGCCATACGCTGCAGCATGGCGGCATTGACTATATCCTGAAGCCGATCGATCCGGAGGCGATCAATGAAGCGGTCGCCAAGGCCGTGGAGGCGTGGCGGCACGAGGAGGCAGAGCGGCAGGCGAGCCATATGCATCGCATGCAGGTGAACGAGTTCAAGCCGCTCGTCTCGGAGAAGCTCTGGTCGAGCCTGCTCGACGATCCGGCGGTGTATGAAGCCAACGTCCGCCGGCTGGCGTCGGAATTCGGCCTCCCGGCCGGCATCTCCCGCATTCGGCTCGCGATCGCCTGCGTGCCTGCGGGAAGCCGCGAATTCCGCGGCAAATTCGGTGATGATGTCCAGCTGCTGTTCTACACGCTGGTCAACATCGCCGCTGATTTTTTGAACCCGCCCGGGCGCATGCGGGGCGCGGCGTTCCGCTACTGGAGCACCGGAAGCGAGCTGGCGATCGTCCTATGGGAAGACGCCGCCGAGCTGGAGGCTGTGCTCCAGGGCATCAATGCCGGCTTGGCGCAGACGGTGCAGCGGAAGCTGCACTTCGGGACAAGCGGCAGCCAGCCCTTCCCCGCCGGCCTGAACGCGGCCTACGCGCAGGCCAAGGAGGCACTGGCGCGGCGCAATCTGATGGAGGCCGGCATCGAGGTGCATCCGTTCCGGGGCGGAACGGAGCCGGGGGAAGCCGCCGCTGCGCCCGTCCGCTTGACCGCCGCGGCGGACGATTGGGCGCTGGCGGCGCAGAGCGGCCAGGCCGATCAGCTCGCGGCCGCCGTCCGGCGCTGGAGCGAGCCGCTGCGCAGCCGCGGCGTGCTGACGCCGGCGATGCGGGCGCAGTGCCTGAAGGAATGGGAGGCGCTTCGCACTCGCCTCGTGCAGGAAGCCGCCCCAGACAGCGCGACGGCCTCCGGCCTGCTCGGGCAGCTGGAGGCGGAGGATCCGCTCCGTCAGCTGGCAGATCGGGACGGCCTGACCTGGGAAGAATGGGAGCGGCACTGGCTGGAGGCGCTGCAGCGCCTGTCCGATGCCCTGTCCGCCCAGCGGGGCCGGGAGCAGCATATTATTTTCGATATCGCCCGCTATGTGGAGCAGCATTATAACGAGGATCTGTCGCTGCAGGATATGGCCCAGCGGTTCTATGTCAGCCGCGAATACATTTCCCGCAAGTTCAAGCAGCAGTTCGGCATTAATCTGTCCGATTACTGGACAGGCATCCGTATCGAGAAGGCGAAGCGGCTGCTGCTGAATCCCCATCTCCGCATCGCTCAGGTCGGCGAGATGGTCGGCTATCAGGACGAGAAATATTTCAGCAAAGTGTTCAAAAAGATCGAGGGCGTCTCGCCCAACATGTACCGCAAGCAGCATGGCGGAGCGTAACAAATAGAACAGACCCTGAATCTGCGCCATCAGGCAAAGAATTCAGGGTCTTGTTGGCTTAGGCGGGCACTGCACGGGAACGATTCGGCCGGCAGCCCCTCCTTTGTATTCCGGCTCCACGCCGGAAACTGGGTAGGGAGGGCGCGGATTCGCCATCATCCGCAGATGATGCCTGCTCCGGTTCCCTTCAAGAAGGCTTCACCGGCCTTTGGCCCCGGCCGCGGCAGCTCCGCTTGTCCCACTGCATCGCCTCGATCGCGATGACGAACGAGGTCTGATGCGATGCGTAATAAGCTAGGCGTTCAGCAGCAGCTCCAGCGCTTCATCCATCGATTCGATCGCTTCCGCCTTCGAGGTGAAGAGGGTATCGGTAACGTCGCCCACCCGGGGAGGCCGTCCTTCCGACTCCCGGTAGCTGGTGACGAGCGGCTGGACGACATGCTCATCGAGGCTCTTGTCGTCGTTCAGCCCGTCGATGTACACGAGCGTGGCTTCCTCCCCGTTCTGGAACGCGATAGGTGAAAAGAAAGCGTCCGAACAACGTTCGAACAGTTGCTTCAATATGTGAATACTTTCCGTGCAGGCATCGGACCATTGGACCTTCTTGGCGCGTCCTGTCAGCTGTTCCAGGCGGTCCCCCCCTGTACCGGACAATCTTTCCTTACCCGTTAGATTATGGAGGGCTTGGCCGTTTTATGCGTTGACATACGTGGTTCGGCGTGATATATTCATCTCGATTTCAAGATATTAACGGACATTATCGTTATTGATGTGAATCTGTTACTATAGGGAAGAATGACATTCATATTGGAGGAAAGGAGCGATTCGAAATGAGCGAAAAGGATAGGCTCGGAGGAAGCGGAGCGGCGAGTGTCGATCAGTCCTTGAAATTATTCGTCGTCCTGTCGCGGGCGTCGAAGTCGCTGATGGATTTCGCGCAGCAGGACATGAAGCGCTATCAACTGAACCCTTCCGAATTTGCGGTTCTGGAGCTCCTTCATCATAAAGGACCTACCCCGATTCAGCAGATTGGCGGCAGAGTGCTGCTCGCCAGCGGCACGATGACCTATGTGGTCGATAAGCTGGAGAAGAAGGGCTATTTGAAGCGGTGCCCGTGCGCGCAGGATCGACGCGTCATTTATGCCGAGCTGACGGAGCAGGGAGCCGCCTTGATGCAGGACATTTTCCCCAAGCACGCCCAAGCGCTGCACCAGCTCATGGAGGTGCTCCCTGCGGAGGAGCAGGAGCAGCTGACCTCGCTCTTGAAGAAGCTGGGCCGGCATATCGCCCAAGTGAATACGAATCATTAGCCCTCGGACCGATCCGGGGGCTGCTTTACTTGCACGCCTTTGAACGGATGCGCTCCGCAGCGGCTTGCCTGTGCGGCGGGCCGGCTTTTTGACTTGCCTCCTTTTTTTTCACATGCAGAACGCGGTTGAATCCAGTACAATAGATCAATGCGGCATCCCAGATTGATGCATGCCGGCATCTTCGCCGCCTTGCGGCTGCCGCATCAACCAGATACATCCTTATCTCGATAATCATTGTCTTCAACAAATATAGGGTATTGAAGGAGGATATAAACGCAATGACAATGAACACGATGGCCCAGGAGCAGTATGAAGCTTGGCTGAATGACGCGTCGATCGATGCGGCGACTAAGGAGGAGCTCGCCGGACTTGCGGGCAATGAACAGGAAATTACTGATCGCTTCTACAAAGAGCTGGAATTCGGAACCGGGGGGCTGCGCGGCGTCATCGGCGCTGGCAGCAACCGGATGAACGTATATACGGTCGGCAAAGCGACTCAGGGGCTGGCCCAATATTTGAAGGGCGCTTCCCCTTCTCCGTCGGTGGTAATCGCGTATGATTCCCGCCATTTCTCCCCGGAGTTCGCGCTGGAGGCCGCCCTCGTCCTCGCCGGCAACGGGATCAAGGCCTATATCTTCCCGGAGCTGCGTCCGACGCCGGAGCTCTCCTTCGCCGTACGCCATCTGCAAGCGAGTGCCGGCATCGTCATTACCGCCAGCCATAACCCGCCGGAATACAACGGCTACAAAGTTTATGGCAGCGACGGCGGGCAAATTACGAAAGACACGGCAGGCCGCGTCATCACCGAGATTCGCGGCATTCACAGCTTCGCCGACATCCGCAAGGCGGATCGGGCGGAAGCGGAAGCGGCAGGACTGATCGTCTGGCTCGACCCGGCTATGGACGATGCCTACATATCGGCCGTCACCGCCGTCAGTCGGAATCCGGAGACGATTCGTCAGACGAGCGATCAATTCCGCGTATTGTATACTCCGCTGCATGGAACGGGCAACAAGCCCGTTCGCGCCGTGCTGGATCGCCTTGGCTTCCAGCAAGTGCGCGTCGTCCCGGAGCAGGAGCTGCCGGATCCGAATTTCTCCACGGTCAAGTCGCCGAACCCGGAGGAACGCGACGCTTTCTCGATCGCGATCGCGCAGGCGCAGGAATGGGATGTGGACATCATTATGGGAACGGACCCGGATGCGGATCGGATGGGTGCGGTCGTGAAGAACGCGCAGGGCGAATACGTCGTCCTGACCGGCAACCAGTCCGGCGCGCTGATGGTCCACTATTTGCTGGACGCCATGAAGGCGCAAGGCACGCTGCCGGCCAACGGAGCCGTCATCAAGACTATCGTGACGAGCGAACTGGGGGCGGCCATTGCCGAGTCATACGGCATGACGGTCTTCAATACGCTGACCGGATTCAAATATATCGGTGAGAAAATGACCGAATTCGACCGGACCGGGGCGCACACATTCCTGTTCGGGTATGAAGAGAGCTACGGCTATCTCGCAGGCAATTACGCGCGCGACAAAGACGCCGTCATCGCCGCGATGCTGATCTGCGAGGCGGGCGCCTACTATAAGGCGCAGGGCAAGACCTTGTACGAAGTGCTGCAAGGCCTGTACGAGCAGCACGGCTACTATTTGGAGGCGCTGGAGACGCGCACGCTCAAGGGAGTCGAGGGCGTGGCCATTATCGGCGGCATCATGGACGAATGGCGGGCAGCGGCGCCATCCTCTGCGGGCGGAACTGCCGTGGCCCGCGCGGAAGACTATGCCGAAGGCCTGTATGGCCTGCCGAAGGAGAACGTGCTCAAGTTCCATCTGGAGGACGGCAGCTGGTTCTGTCTGCGTCCTTCCGGGACAGAGCCGAAGATTAAGATGTACTTCGCCGTGCAGGGCACGTCGGCTGCCGATGCCGAGCAGCGCCTGACGGCGCTTCGCCAAGACGTGATGGCGCGAATCGACGGCTTCATCGCATCGAAGCAAGCCTAACGGCGGCTTGCCCGCCCGCGGCTGCACCCGGCATCGCTGCGGGCTATCCCGTTCACGGCTCAATCAAGCAAGCGCCTCTGCACGTTGGGACCTCATCTCCCTGAGTGCGCTTGCCCAGTAAGGCAGCTGCCTTCCGTTCCGCTGCGGAGGGCGGCTTTTTTTTGAAGATCAAGGTTGCAACGGAACGCCAACCCGTCCATACTGAGGAATAGGCAGAATCCACCGAAATCGATGCAGGCTGCTAGTCAGACCTGGAAGGAAGGAGCTCGTAATCATGCAGCAAGAAACATTAGACTTATTCCGTACCTTGACCGAATTCCCGTCTGCCCCCGGCTTTGAACGGGAGCTTCGTGCTCTGGTGAAGCAAGAATTGTCCAAATATACGAATGAATTTGTCCACGATGCCCTCGGAAGCGTATTCGGGGTCATGCGGGGGGACGAGCAAGGTCCGCGCGTCATGGTGGCCGGCCATCTGGATGAGGTTGGCTTCATTACGACCCAGATTACGGCGAACGGCATGATTAAGTTCCAGCCGCTCGGCGGATGGTGGGGACAAGTCGTGCTCGCCCAGCAAGTCGAGGTTATTACACCGAACGGGCCAATCCCTGGCGTCGTCGGATCGATTCCGAAGCATCTGTTGGATGAAGCGACGGCCAACAAGCCGGTCGACGTGAAGCATATGTATATCGACGTTGGCGCAGACAGCCGCGAGGAAGCCGAGAAGGCAGGCATCCGTCCGGGACTTCAGATCGTGCCGGTCTGTCCATTCACGCCGCTGCTCAATCCGAAGAAAATTATGGCCAAGGCGTGGGATAACCGCTACGGCGTCGGGCTGGCGATCGAGCTGATGAAGGAACTGCACCGCGAGCAATTCGCCCTGCCGAACGTGCTGTATTGTGGAGCGACCGTGCAGGAAGAGGTTGGCCTTCGCGGCGCGCGCACCGCGGCGAATCTCATTCAGCCGGAGATTTTCTATGCGCTCGACTGCAGCGCCGCCAACGATATGACCGGCGACCCGAACTCCTTCGGACAGCTTGGCAAGGGCGCGCTGCTCCGCATCTATGACCCGACGATGATTACGCATCGCGGCCTGCTTGAATTCGTACAGGATATCGCGGATACTCACCGCATTCCGTACCAGTATTTCGTGTCTCCGGGCGGCACCGATGCCGGACAGGTTCACCTGAGCGGCAAAGGCGTGCCGGCGACCGTCATCGGCGTGTGCGGACGCTATATCCATACGCCGGCTTCGATCGTTCACACCGACGATATTGATGCGGCGAAGGAACTGCTTGTCCAACTCGTGAAGCATACTGACCGTACCACCTATAACACAATTGTCGAACGCTCCTAGCGTTTGTGCGACAATATAGAAGAGCGTGCTCCCGGCCCGGCCGGACGAGCACGCTCTTTTTGTTCATTCTCGCATGACATCATAAGCTTATCCTCATTTATCCCCCTGCGGTCCGCAGCGCTTCCGCGAATAACGATATGCCGCGGCCGATCTCGCCGGACTGCGGACGCGCGAACGTGAACCGGACATAGCCCGGCTCCGATCCGTACACGCTCCCCGGAACGAAGACGACTCCCCGCCGGATGCTCTCCTCCAGCAGTCTGTCATCGTCGACGGGCCGCCTCATCTTGCACCACAGGTGCAGGCCGCCTTGCGGCAGCGTGTAGGACAGCTCGCCGGGCAGCTCGCGCTGCAGGGCGTCAAGCAGCAGATTCCGCTTATGCGACAGCTCCTTCCGCAGCCGCAGTAAATGACCTTCAAAATGGGGAGAGGCCAGCAGTTCCGCCGCAATGCGCTGCGGCAGCACGCTCAGGCCGAAATCCACCTGCTGCTTCTCGTCCGTCAGCCGGCTCACCACGGATTGGGGAGCGACCATCCAGCCGATGCGCAAGCCCGAAGCGACGGTTTTGGAAAGCGATCCGATATACAGCACGGTGCTGCCGGCATCGTTAGCTTTGAGCGAAGGCGGCGGGTTGTCCGCGAACGAGGTCAAGCTGAACGGATCGTCCTCGACAACGGGAATCCCCAGATGCCCGCAAATCTCGAGCAGCCGTTCCCGGCGCGCCGGATCAAGCACGCGGCCGGTCGGATTATGATAATTCGGGTTCACAAATATCATCCGTATCTGATGCTCCCGGTGCAGCGACAGAATCCCTTCGGGACAGACGCCCTTCTCATCTACGGGCAGACGGAACAATCGCAGGCCTGCCGTATGGAACATCGGAAGCGAATAGTAATAAGACGGGTCTTCGATGGCCACGGCATCACCCGGGTTTAACAGACGCTTCGTAATCAAATAGAGCGACTGATGCGAGCCCGAAGTGACCAGAATCGAGGATTCCGTGGCCCGAATGCCGCGGTACTGCTTCAAATACGAGGCCAGCGCCTGCCGAAGCGGCACGTAGCCTTGCGGATGGTCATAGCCCAGATCTTCATGGAGGGCATGCTCGCTCAGCAGCAGCCGGATCGCCTCATTGGGCGATAAATCCGGGGACAGCTCGCCGCTGGCGAAGTCGATGAGCGGGCGTCCCGAATCCAGCTCTTGACGGATTAGCCGCAAGCAAGATTCGGGCCGATGCATGGCCGTGCCGTCTTCCACATATTGAAGCCAGTCTGGCGTGTGCTTCTGTGCGGCGCCCCATCGCGATTTGCTTACCCGCGTTCCGCTCCCGACCATGCTTTCGATCATGCCGGAAGCACGCAATTCCTCGTAGGCTTGCACGACGGTGCTCCGGTTGACGCTGATTTGCTCGGCGAATTTGCGCTCCGAGGGAAGAAGACTTCCCGGCGGGAATTCCCCATAGCTTATTCTCTGTTCTATATATGCGGCAATCTGCTGGTATAAAGGCTGCTTGCTGGAACGATCCGGTTGCCACATCGCCATCCACCTCTTGTTGTGCTTTGTATGTGATTTTTATCACACATCATAAGTATAGCATCTTGTCTATTTCTCCGGTGCAGGCCGATTTCATCGAAACGTTGTCAACTATGTGGCAGTGTGTTGAACATGGATGACTCCGCTCTGTAAAAGTGGATGGCGACACGCAGCACCGTCTGGACTATGATCAGGCATAAGCGATCGCCTGGCCGGCGCCCGCCTTCGATGTGGTCGTACGGCTAACGTCCAGGCCACGCACCCCAAATGATAGGCACCGTTCCCTGAACTCGGCGCTACGCCGCGTTCAGGCAGCGCAACGAGTGCCGTCTTTTACGTGAACTCATTCACAAAACGCGGGCACCTGCAGGCCATCTATCAACCAGAACATGATTCAGCTAAAGGAGGCCGTTATGGATCAGGTCATTCTCGCACGGATCCAATTTGCATCGACGACACTATTCCACTACATTTTTGTCCCGATGACGATTGGCCTGGCATTCTTAATCGCCGTATTGGAGACGTTCTACGTCAGGACAGGCAAGGACATTTATAAGCAGTCCGCCCAGTTTTGGAGCAAATTATTTCTTATCAATTTCGCGGTCGGTGTCGTCACCGGCATTCTGCAGGAGTTCCAGTTCGGGATGAACTGGTCGAATTATTCCCGCTTCGTCGGCGATGTGTTCGGCCCTTCGCTGGCGATCGAGGGCTTGCTCGCCTTTTTTATGGAGTCTACGTTTATCGGCTTATGGGTGTTCGGGTGGGATCGCTTGTCGAAGCGCGTCCATCTGGCATGCATCTGGCTCGTCTCGATCGGAACGATGCTGTCGGCCTTCTGGATATTGACGGCCAACTCCTTCATGCATGCCCCGGTCGGTTACGTATTCCAGAACGGAAGAGCGGAGATGAGCGATTTCTGGGCAATCATCCGCAATCCGCAGCTATGGCTGCAATTTCCGCATACGTTATTCGCCGCCCTCGCTACCGGCGCGTTCTTCATGGCCGGCGTCAGCGCATGGAAGCTGCTGAAGCGGCACAATCCCGAGATGTTTTGGCTATCGTTCCGCGTCTCGATTACGGTGGCCCTGATCTCCGCCCTGCTCGTTGCCTTCATCGGCCATGAGCAAGCCCAGCATCTAATCAAGTCACAGCCAATGAAGATGGCCGCCGCCGAAGCCTTATGGGACACCAGCGAGGATCCGGCGCCGTTCACGCTGTTCGCACACATCGATACCGAGAAGCAAGAAACATCATTCAAACTGCAAGTCCCGTATATGCTGAGCATTCTGGCGCACAACAAGCTGAGCGGCAGCGTGGAAGGGATGAACCAGATCCAAGCGCAATACGAGGAAAAATACGGGCCCGGGAATTACATTCCTTCGGTCAAAATGACCTTCTGGAGCTTCCGCACGATGGTAGTCGCCGGCGGCCTGATGTGTCTGATCGCCATCTACGGCTGGGTGCTGGCCCGTAGACGTAAGCTGGAGCAGCGGCCCTGGTTCTTGAAGCTGATGGTTGGCGCGATCGCCTTCCCATTCCTGGCCAATTCAACCGGATGGCTCATGGCGGAGATGGGACGCCAGCCATGGGTCGTCTTCGGCGTCATGCGCACCGAGGACGCGATCTCGCCTACCGTGACCGCAGGCGAGCTTCTCTTTTCGCTGATTGCCTTTACCACCATGTATGCGGTTCTGGCCATTATCGACGCGTGTTTGTTCGTGAAGGTTATTCGTAAGGACGGGGATCAGAAGCCGGACGAACTGTCCCGCACCTACGATCCGTTCAGCAAGGAGGATGCACATGCTATCGCTAAATGAATTTTGGTTTATTCTCGTGGCCGTGCTGTTTGTCGGTTTTTTCTTCCTGGAAGGCTTCGACTACGGCGTCGGCATCACGGCACGCTTCCTCGGCCAGACTGACCAGGAGCGCCGCATCCTTATCAACACGATCGGCCCGTACTGGGATGCGAATGAAGTATGGCTGATTACGGCCGGAGGCGCCATGTTCGCCGCTTTTCCGGAATGGTACGCCACGTTATTCAGCGGGTTCTACATCCCGTTCGTCGTGCTGCTGCTCGCACTGATTGCCCGCGGCGTCGCCTTTGAATTCCGGAGCAAGATGGACCATGGCGCATGGAAAAAAGCATGGGACGCCGCGATTTTCATCGGCAGCCTGCTCCCGCCCTTCTTGCTCGGCGTCGTATTCGCCAACCTGATTCGCGGCGTTCCGATCGACAGCAATAAGGAAATGGTCGGCAGCCTCTTCGACCTGCTGAACGGCTATGCGCTCACCGGCGGGGCGGCAACCGTCCTGCTGTGCATTCTGCACGGCCTCGTCTTCATTACGCTGCGGACCACCGGAGGGCTGCGGGACCGGGCCCGGAAGACGGCGCGCGACCTGGGGCCTGCCATCACGGCCTTCTTGCTCTTGTTCGCCGTCATGACCTACTTCAGCACCGACATTTATACTGTGCATGGACCCCAATGGATCGCTCTGCCGCTTCTGGCCGGGGCAGCGCTCGTCATGGCAGGCCGGTTCATCAAGCGGCAGCGGGACGGCTGGGCGTTCGTCATGACGGGGGCGGTCATCATTTTGTCCATGACCAGCGTGTTCATCGGCTTGTTCCCGCGGGTGATGGTCAGCTCGATCAGCGCCGATTTTCATCTGACGATATTCAATGCAGCTTCCGGCGCCTATTCGCTGAAAGTGATGACCTATGTCTCCCTGACGATTCTTCCATTCGTATTGGGTTATCAGATCTGGAGCTATTATGTATTCCGCAAGCGGATCGATGAGAAGGAGCATCTGGAGTATTGACGGAGAGCCTGCCGCTCCCTCGTCCCCTCTTGGCAGCCTGTCCGCTTCAGGTTACACTGTGAACAGAAGACGCGGGATGGCGGCGGCGCTTGCGCTGTCACGCGCCCATCTCAACCATCTACCATTCTGTGAAAAAGGGGAAACGACATGTCAACATATGCTGCAGAGAACTCTGCATCCCAACACGATACGCCGCGGCAGGACGGGACCCAATTGGCCACCTTCGCCGGCGGCTGCTTCTGGTGCATGGTGAAGCCCTTCGATCAATGGGATGGCGTGCACGCCGTCCTGTCCGGCTATACCGGCGGCCATGTTCCGCATCCTACCTATGAGCAGGTCAAGTCCCAGACGACCGGACATCTCGAGGCCGTCCAGATCGCATTCGATCCGGCTATTATTCCGTACAGCCAGTTGCTCGAGCTGTATTGGGCGCAGATCGATCCGACCGATGACGGTGGACAGTTCCAGGACCGCGGCGAATCCTATACGACCGCCATCTTCGTCCATAACGAAGAGCAGCGCCGTCTGGCCGAAGCTTCCCGCGCGGAGCTGGCGACGAGCGGGCGGTTCGATCGGCCTGTCGTCACGCCCATTCTCGATGCCGGCCCGTTCTATCCGGCCGAGGACTATCACCAGGACTATTACCGCAAAGAGCCTGAGCATTATGCAGCTGACCGGGCCCAATCCGGCCGAGACAACTTCCTGAAGAAGCATTGGATCAGTGAATAGCATCGTTGTAGGGGCGCCTTTCTCCGCTATTTTTTCTGGCCAGAGAAAGGCGTCTTTCTTTTTTGCCGCCTTATGAACGCTATCCCATTCTGTCAGGCAGACAAGCCTCTTTTCTCGCTATCCCATTCTGTCAGGCAAGCTACTGTTATCCCGCTCCGTAAGGCAAGAAGAGTCCTATTCCGCGCCCCATTCAATAAGGTATCCAGCTCCTTTTGGTCGTTATCCCATCCACTCAGAGAAGACGATCCGAAGCAGCCCGAGCGGCCTCAGCAGGGCCTGAAGCGACCCGAAGCGACCTGCAACGACCTGCAACGACCTGTAACGACCTGCAAAGGCCTGCAACGGCCTGCAACGACCTGTAACGACCTGGAACAACCTGCAAAGGCCTGCAACGGCCTGCAACGACCTGTAACGACCTGGAACAACCTGCAACGGCCTGCAACGACCTGCAACGGCCTGCAACGACCTTTAAGAACCTTAACGGCCTTCAAAGGCCCGCAACATCTGCACAAGGGAACAAGGGGAAATGGAGCAAAGCGTCTCTCTTCCATAGCATAGAGGAATAAGGGACATGATGCGGACTAACGCCCTGAACCGATGGGATATTGAACATAAGAGCCTGGAAGGGGATATCATGGGGACACGACAAAAAACGCAAGCCAGCGAGGGCTTGCGTTGATGTCTATCGAAAAAATGGCGCTCGATCTTACAGCATTTCCTTGCGGAGCTGTTCAGGCGATTTCGGCGACAGGAGGCCGAATGGAATGTCGAATACGGTGCGTGCACCGGCTTCTCCGCGTACCGCCAGCTTGTGTGCCGCCCGTGCGTAGGCGACGAGCACACTCGCCGTGAATTCCGGATTGCTGCCCAGCTTCAAGCTGAATTCCATCACTTGCGTCGTGCCTTCGCCGGTCACGCCGCTGCGCAGCACGTAGCCGCCATGAGGCATCGCCGAGTGATTGGCCTTCAATTCCTCTTCGCTGATGAAGTTCACAATCGTTTCATAGTCAGAGAAGTAGTTCGGCATGTTTTTGATTTCCGCTTCGATGCGGGCCTTGTCCGCGCCTTCCTCGGCCACGACGAAGCACTCGCGCAGATGCTTATCGCGCGTCGACAGCTGCGGCTGTTCCCCGCTGCGGACAGCAGTTACTGCTTCCTCAGAAGGAATGGTGTACTGCACGCCGTTTTTGACGCCTTCCACGCGGCGAATCGCATCCGAGTGTCCTTGGCTGACGCCGCGTCCCCAGAAGGTATATTCCGCGCCTTGCGGCAGGGCCGCTTCGAACAGCAGGCGGTTCAGAGAGAACAAGCCCGGATCCCATCCCGTGGAGATGACAGACACATGTCCCGACGCTTGTGCGACACCGTTAACGGCTTCGAAATACTCCGGAATGCGCGCATGCGTGTCGAAGCTGTCCACCGTATGGAACAGGCGTGACAATTCAGGCCCCTGCTCCGGCAGATCTGTAGCCGAGCCGCCGCACAAAATCATGACATCGACTTTATCTGTATAGGATTCTACTTCTTGCAATGATACAACCGGAACGCTCGCTTGCACCGAGCTCGGATCTCTTCGGGTAAACACAGCGACAAGCTCCATGTCCGGATTTTGCCGAATCGACTTCTCGACTCCTCTTCCAAGGTTGCCGTAACCTACAATACCGATACGTATAGCTGACATCGTATGTTCATCTCCTTCAACTTTTCTAACATAAGTATAATATGGACAAATGATAACCGACATAGATTTTTCGGAGAACATGTTGCACTTCATGTGCACTCTCTCGTACGCTGCGCTCGACTTCTTTCATTTTGCCCATCATCGTAGAAGCCATGCCGCCGCCCGGAACACGACAAAAAAGGAAATGCCGCTGCGGCATTTCCTTCGTAAAGATGATATGCACTTTATTTCTTCTGCACGGTAATCGTCCAGGATGCATCATCGATCTGCTCGAACTGGGTGACGCGGTGACCCGCCTCGGCAGCCCAGCGCGGAATGCTCTCGGTTGCTTGGGTGCAATCGAATTCGATGACCAGCTCATCGCCGCTGTCTATCGTCTCGATCGCTTCTTTGGCCTCAATCAAAGGAAACGGGCATACCATGCCGAGCACAGACATTTTTTTCCCCATATCATTATTCCTCCTTACGCTATCGGCTTACGCCGTTGTTGTCTGATAGGATACAGCTTGATTTTTGCGCGCCTTCGCACGCGGGCGAACATAGACGAAGTAAGATCCGGTCCACGTTCCTAATAGGATAAAGAGAAGCGAAATCCAGCCTTGCCAAGTCATCATGGCGGTCATGACCAGGCCGTTGCCGATCGAGCATCCCCCGGCCCAGCTCGCTCCGAATCCCATCAGCAGGCCGCCGCCGAAGCTGGATAACGCCGTCTTGGCGTCAGGCGCCCGGAAGCGGAATTCGCGGCTCCCCCTCGCGGCGAGGAAGGAGCCTGCCAATATGCCAAGCACCAGGAATACGCCCCAGTTCACATATTTCTCGCTGTCTCCCGTCACCAAGTACTGGAGCACGTTCGCAGATGGCGTCGTAATGCCGAGCCCGGACATTCTTCCGGTCGCTTCGCTAAGCGGCCAGGCCAGAATCGCAATCAGGCCGACGAGCACCGCCGTAACGAAGGGATGCCACCGCTTCTCGAACAAAATATGGTTGAGCCCTGTGCGCTTCGCCGGCAGGGACGGAATGGCCACGGCAGGCTTGCGCAGCTGTCTGACGACCAGCCATAGCGTAAGCAGTGCCAGGATGAGGATGAAAGGCCACACCGACAGACCGAATGTGTCCGGAATGGAGTTCGTCGGCGCATTGTATGCTTTGAGACTATTGTTGACAGGCAGCAGCGCGCCCGACTTCATAATGGCGCTCATCGCCATATACCCGAACAGGGCGATCCAGCTTCCGATCAGGCCCTCTCCGGCCCGATACCACGTCCCGGTGGCACAGCCCCCGGCCAAAATAATCCCGATGCCGAACAAAAACGAGCCGACCACTGTCGCCAGCCATTGGAACGAACCGGCGGAAAACTCGACCAAGCCCAGTTGAATAAGCGCAAAAACCCCAATGCTCTGCACTGTGATGGCAATGAGCAGCGCGTAGAACATCCGGTTGTCTTTCGTCAGGTACATATCCCGGAAACCGCCGGTCAGACAAAATCGTCCACGCTGCATGACGAACCCAAGCAGCGCCCCGCATAGCAACCCCGTAATCAACATCAGTCCAATGACGCCTCCTCCCAGACATAAACCAAGTAAATCAATGTGATTTATAAGTGATACTGATTGTATCACATCTTTCGGATGTGTCAATATACAGCATGAACCAGGGTAAAAAAGAGAGGGGCCTTCCCCTCTCTGTCATTAGCAAAAGATATGCGATGCGGCATGCTCCTTATGCCTGCACTTTATCTTACACTTCTCCCCAAAATACTTCGGTCTCGTAATCAAAGGATACGACACCGTTCTGTTGGTTCCGCTCAAATATATTCTCCAATTCAGCCATTATCGGTACATAATTCGGATGGCCTGCCTGTGGCGCATAGGAAGAGGACTGCAGCCGTCCGCCCAGCTCTTCCAGATTGAGCAGCTGCCGTATCGAGAAGCGGGCCACCCAGATCCCCCCTGGCTGGAAGAAGGAGGAAAGGGATTCCTCGGAAATATTTTTATGCCTTACCTTCTCATAGTCCGTACCATACGCAAGCAGCAACTGCTCGTATTCCTCCAAAAATGGGGTCCCCTCCAGCAAGCGCGAGTTCCAGATCAGTACAGCCTTGCCGCCCGGCTTCAAGATGCGGCGAAATTCCAGCCGCGTGGCACCGCGATCGAACCAATGGAACGATTGCGCGCAGACGATATGATCGACGGAGCTGTCTGGCAGCCCCGTCGCTTCCGCGGCGCCGGATACCGCGCGATAATGCGCATGATGGCCAAGCTCTTCTACGGCCGCTTCCCGCATTGCTTGGTTAGGTTCAACGGCAATGACACGGCTCCCCTGTGCGAGCAACAGCTTCGAAAAGATCCCCGTTCCCGCCCCAATATCGGCAATCTCGTCCTCCGGACGGAAACCTACCGTATCATATAAATACGAAATCGCTTCCGCCGGATAACTGGGCCGATATTTCACATAGGCGCCGACTCGGCTTGAAAACCGTTCTTTACTGTCCATTCCATTCACTCTCCCGCGGCAAAGTAAAGTCACTTCAATCAACTCTTCAGCTCGTTCCATCCAATGAAAGCAAGTTCCATTATTTTCATATATATTATAGTACATCAATGAGCAATGTTCACCTATGAGGAGGGGGCGGCGTATAATAGAAAAAGCACCCTGCGGTGCTTGCTGAGAAATTGATTTCTCTCTAATCTGGCATACAAGCGGCCTTGTTATTAAGTGGCTGGCTTCACTTGCTTCTGCTTCTTCATTCTCCCCATTACTAGCACGCCGGCAATGATGGAAATGACGAGTCCCCACTTCAGCACCGGATTTCCCGTGAAAAACCCCTTCACCAACGGCTCATCGGTGATCATTTTAGCCGCCGTCCAAGCAAGCACCCCGGATCCAATATAGATAATAATGGGGAATCGCTCCACCCATTTCAAAATCAACGTGCTCCCCCACACGACAATCGGCACGCTAATCAGCAGTCCCATCACGACAAGAATGAAATCGCCATGAGCCGCGCCGGCTACGGCGAGCACATTATCGAGACCCATGACAGTGTCTGCGATAATGATCGTCTTAATGGCCGCCCATATGCTTCCTGCCGAAGCCACATCATGCTTCTTCTCCTCAACGAGCAGCTTATACGCTATCCAGATGAGCATCGCCCCGCCGAGCAGCAGCAGACCCGGAATTTTCAACAACCATACTACAGCAAGCGTAAGCAGCGAACGAATGGCAATCGCTCCGAACGTTCCCCACAAAATAACCTTTTTCTGATGATCCTTCGGTAAATTCCTCGCCGACAGCCCAATGACAATCGCATTGTCACCCGCCAGCACCAGATCGATAATGACGATCGCCAGAAGCGCAGACCAGAAGTCTGCTGTGAAGAAATCCATCGTACCCTCTCCTATCTCGAGTGTCATATATATCCTGTCTTCAATGGCTCACAATTATGAACGTCCCCGGGCAACACCCCTTAAAAACAAAAATGGCCCCTACCGATCACGGTAAAGGCCATAAATAAAGACCTTTACCGTCATGGTAAAGGTCTCGCCAGCAATCATCGTTGCCAACAAAGCCGGAGGTGTTATCCTCGTAGTGACGACTTTATTGAACAGCTACTCCCCTTTATATTTTCTATGTTAATTCAAAAGGATACATAGGGTCAAGATAAAAATACCCTGCTTGATCCAGGTTGGTTACAGGCTTGCCCATTGACCCTCGTAAGCAAGGATCATTCCGTTCTCATCCACTTCGAGCCGCGCCGTGCAGCCGCTTGCGATAGAGCGGTATAAGTACGCATTGACCGGCGAGAGCAAGGTTGATGTCATCGGCTGGAGCAAAGGCGCATTCGCTTCCCGCATGTACGCGTCATCCGTTCGCAAGCCGGGCGGCACGGCGGGACATTCAATTATGGCATTATCCCTGAGTGCGGCGGCAGCATGAACGCCCCTTCGCCTCATACGCGCATGATGTGCTACGGTGTGCGGCGCAATCACCCCGAACTCTCCATTTATCGAACAGCGACGGGCGATTTCTTCCCCGGACAGAAGCAAATGCTGGCCAAATGGGTCCATGTCCACCCGCTGCCTGCCAATGAACAGGACTGGTATACGACCTACTATGGCGGGCAAGGCTTCTTCACCGCAGGCGACGGGATCGACGCCGCCATGCAGCAAGGATCGTTAGTAGATGCCATCTTGGCGGCCGGCATTCCAGCCAGCATCTCACGTTTCTATTATCCGGCAATCAGAACGATATCCCGAACGTGCATAACGAACATACGGGACCGAGCGATGGCGTCGTCTTCGTGCAAAGCCGGCAGCCGTGCAAGGGATTGGCCGCGTCGCGGGCAATGTCACATTGCCGCTCAATCATTTGGAGCTATCATGGGCAGGTCAAGCTCAGCGCCAGATCGATCAGTGACTGAAGCAGTAAAGCCGGCGTATTCCATATAAATAAGTAAGTTTTTTGAATATTTTTCCACACCGCCTATATACTATCCTTGAAAGTATACTTTACATGCTAGGAGGGATTATGATGAAAAAGGTTGTGCTTGCCATTCTCGTGCTTCTGCTGATCGTTCCTGCAACGGTTAGCGCCCGCGGTCAGGACGGCGATGTCCTGGAGCGTATTCTGGATGTGTATCCGCATGTCACCAAGGAGCAGCTCGTATCCGATATTGAATACGCTTCCCAAGTCACCCAGCTTCCGCACGACGTCATCGCCAGCCAAATGTACGACGAGCTGCTCGCGAAAAAGCCCGTACTGCAGAACAAAATAACGGTGCTTGGCGGCAAAGGCAACGGCGCCTATCAGCTTGCGTCCAGCAGCAAAGGCAATGTCTTCTTCGAGACGGCCTCCACAGCCGGGATCCCGCACGGACATGTCGGCGTCTACTACACCACCGACTACATCGTGGAATCTGTACCTGGCTCAGGCGTACGCAAGGTGAAGCTTATCGACAAACGCGTAGATTCAGGCTCCAAAATCTTGACTCCGAAGTCGCAGTATGCAAGCGCTTCCGCAAGAGAGCAAGCCGCCGACTGGGCGCACGGCCGCATCGGTGAGAGCTACTCCTACAACTTCGCCACGAATCGCACGACGTCATGCATCGGGGATAAGAACTGCTCCAAGCTCGTATGGTGCGCCTTCAAAGAAAAAGCGAAAATCGATATCGATAAGGATGGCGGCCTGGGCGTCTATCCAGTCGATATCCGGGATTCCCCTATGTTCCTCACCTTGAAAAGTTATTAAGTAAGCTCGCTCCACTATGATATCCTACAATACGAAGCCGTCAGGAGTCGTTAAGCGGATGTCTCTGCTGCTCTGCCTGCTTATCCTCTCCAGTACGTTGCTCTCATGCAGCCACCCAGCTTCTCTTCCTTCATCTCAGATCGATATGCGGCTCGACGATACCGTCGCCCTTGTCTATTATTCCACCTCACTGCCGAAGGAGTACTACAATAAAGGGACATCCTATCTTGTTCGCATGAATCGGGAAGGAGCCATTCAGACCCTCCTTGGAGAAGGTTTGGAATGGGGCTCTCCAGTCAAGCTTCCCGATCAGGACAGTCTGGTCATCCAGCGCAAACACGAAATCGAGGTGCACACGAACGAGGCGAAGTCCGCTTCTTACACCTCCCCTTGTCCGGTAAGCGCCGGATATCGGCAAATGTCAGGTTATCTGACCGGAAGCAGGCAATATTATTCCATGTTCAATCAAGGCGTCGCTTGGAATGGCGATTACATCTCCATCCTGCGTTGGGGAGACAGCAATCATCACTACTGCCGGGAAATCCGCGAATTCGTCGAAGCCCAGGGCAGCGACGGACACACGGTATACGCTTTAACCTCCGAGCACGCATCGCTTCAAGGGCTAAGCCTAATCGCCATAGAGCTTCGGGACGACCAGCTAATATCTGCCAAATACCCGCTTCTGGACATAGATACCGGGTCTCTGATCGTACAGACGGACATCGTATCTGTTCAAGAGAAGCTGTATGCCGTCTTTTCCACGCGCAACCCGGACAATCGCGTCAAGCTGCAGCTGATGGAGATTGACACCGCTTCGCATACGGCCAACGTCTATCCGCTGCATACGTATGGAGGAGAGCTGGATAATCGCTATTTCTCGCTCAGCGCGAATAGCCTCGGAATGGCAGAAGGAAAGCTGTACTACGTGGATGGCTATGGAACCGTTTTCCCCTTCGCGCTTGACACGCGCACGGCCGGACAGACGTATTCCCTCTCCGGCTTCGAACCGACTTTTGATCGGAATCAGGAGATGGGGTATGCGCGGGGGAATCATTACTACCTGTTCCGCTATGATGCCGCTCTTCAAGCACATAAGGTAGAGCAATACCGCTTGGCGGACGGTTCCTTGCAGCAGGAGCTGCGCATTCCGAAGGTGAAGGATGCCATCTCGCCGGAAGTGTATTTATATGATTTTCAGATGTTATCCGACCTCTAAATGCAAGCAGCTGCCTTCTTGGTCCAATTGGGCCTGAAGGCAGCTGTTCTATGCTGTCAGCTTAGTAAGGTTAAACTTTCCGGTCACTTAACAAGGTGTGGAATGCGCTATTATAATGTCTTTGCTTATTTCAGGTATCTCGTACTCTATGTATCCCGGGTCGTTCTGCTTGCTCAAGACTAGGAGTTCATCCTTCAGGTCCAGCAGCGTTTCTGCAGGGCGATCAATAGCAAAAAGGCGCCTCTACGGCGCCCCCCCTTCAGCCAATCTTATATCGTTGACCGGAACCCTTGCTTTGTTCGCGTTCCGAATCTTATTTTTTAACTTTGCACTCGATGCGAACGAGCTCACCAGCTTGATGCTGTCTTCCTTGGTCATCGACTTCGTCTTCTAGCCAGCTTCGTTCGACGGAATCGCGACGGACACCGGCTTGCCTGTCTTCATGGTCGATGGCGATGAACTGCCCGCCTTCGGTCTGGAAGGACAGCGTCTCGCTTTCATGCCCTTTGTTATTGTCTTTAAAAAAATGTGCGCGCACAAAGGAGAGACTCCGAGGTTTATCACGTATATATTTCACTTCATTACTTATTTAGGATGTAAAGACTGACCAAATCCTGCTCGGCCGCCACATCCGCCACCGGTTCCCCGGTCCCGTCCTTGGCGTAGTAGAACTCCTCCGGGGTGATGACGGGCTGGAACTTCATCTCGTACAAATCACGGGCCTCGACTTCTATGCCGTTTTCTTCGAAATGCTTCATCGCCGTAGGCCAAATCGTAGTTCACGCTGTTCTTGCGGGGATCGCCGATGACGAATTACGCTTTCTGTGCGGCCGCGCTCGTTGCCCCTGTTCGTGGTCAAATGTCCTTGAGGTATCCGCTATCGTTGCCCATAATACGCTTGCGCCACATGCGTCGGTGTATCGGAGGACGGGTTCGCCGCCCCTCCACCTTGTTCCCCTGCAGGTCGACGACGACCAGATCGTCGATGGTCAACGCCTCGTATGGAACGCCGCTCGGCTTAATGACGACCAGCCCCTGCTCGCAGTCGATGCCGCTGACATTTCCCCATGTAAACGTGACAAGTCCGTACTTCGGCAGCAGCAGGTTCGCTTCAAGCACTTGTTGTCTGAGTTGCTGCAACATCTCCATCACACCCTAACTATAGTTGAACAAGCCTCCGTTGGATTATGCTTGATAGGCCGCTGCGTTCGCAGCTATCGGCTTGTAGTAATGCGCTTTAACCTTGCCGATTGCCCGCGCCGCTTCGCTAATCGAGCCGTACCCTCCTCGTTCTGTGCCAGCGGCGACGGCTCCGAACATCGCGGAACCGAACGCCGGCGTCTGGGGGGAAGCCGCGATCCGAATCTCCATATTGCAGACGTCTGCATAAATTTGCATCATGAGCGCATTTTTCTCCGCAATGCCGCCTGCGGCGTACAGTTCCGTGACCGAACTCCGTTCTCCCGGAACGCTTCAATAATCATGCGCGTCCCATACGCGGTAGCTTCAATCAACGCGCGCGCGATAGATCTCTTCACTCTTCGTTAACAACGTTGCCCCGATGATCAATCCGGTCAGATCCGCATCGACCAGCGTCGAACGGTTGCCGTTCCACCTATCCAGCGCAAGCAAGCCGCTTTCTCCAACCGCAAGCCGGGATGCTTTGTCGGTCAACAGTAATCTCGCGATCCCGCAATTGCTTCGCCAGCTGCAAAAAAAAATCGCTGCTGTCCAAGGCGATGATATCGCCCTTCTCCACCAGTTGTGCCGCTTCTCTGGCGATGGAGCTCTTCACGTCCACATTCGTCATATGGCGCTGGACCGGCATCTTATGATTCAACACCGCTCCGCCATGCGTGCGCTGCACAATCCCTTCCTTCTCCAGCGCCTCCAGATCTTTGCGGATCGTCTCTTTCGTTGCATTGAACTTCTTGCTCAAGTTGGCGACATAGACCGTCCCGACCAGGCTGATCGTGTTATAAATCTCCTTCTGCCGCTCTACCGCTAACCGGCTCTTCTTCATAACGGTTGTCATCCTTTATCCCATTTTTTGTATTACGTGCGAACAAAAATGCAGCCCCGTTGACCGGAAGCTGCGCTGTATCATCATTCATGGAAGTTCCCAGGAAAAATATAGTATAATAGATAGGCAATAGAATGGCGCTTATCCTGCGCAAAGAAAAAATAGGCCGCCCCCGCGAAGGTACCGGCCTATTCGGTGAAACTTCAAATTAAAGCCTGCCGCCCTTAAAAGCGGCTATTGCGCTTGAGTCTTGTTCCCGCACGCCTCCTTTTTGAGAACCGTCAAAAAGCAAAAATTGGGGATTAAGACGGCCAAGAGCGGAGTCACCATTCCGCTACGGCTGAATTTGTCGCCCCCGTTAAGGAATATGGCAAGGATTTAAACGAATGGAGCGCCGTGTTACACTTGAAGTTACAAAGAGACTTCATTCCTATTTACCGGCGATGCCGAAGCCAAAAGCGAGACAGATATGCTGGAACAGCCGGACAAGCTGCGCGCCGATGTGCTGAAGGCAGGCCATCACGGCTCGGAGACATCGACGTCACAGAAGTTTCTATCCGCCGTACAGCCAACCTACGCGGTAATTAGCGCGGGAATGGACAATAAGTATGGCTATCCCAAAAAAGCAACGTGGACAGGCTCAAGAAAGCAAGCGTGAAGACATTCCGAACAGACACGCAAGGAACAATTACCGCTATCAGCGATGGCAAAAAAATAAAGTTCGAGACAGTGAGGTAATCGATATGATCAAAGGGATAATCGACCGATTCGAATGCGATCTGGCCGTGATTGAAGTTGATGGCCATACCGTTGAGTATCCGAAATATTTGCTGCCGGCAGAAGCCGAAGCAGGAGACGTCGTGATCATTAACGGCAATCAGTTCACCCTCGATAAAGAAGAAACGAAGAAACGAAAACAAGAAATTGATGAGCTAATGAATGACCTGTTCGAGGATTAAAAGGCAAGCTGCCTAAGACGGCAAATGTTTAAAACGCTAATTTATGCCTCTTCCCTAAAAAATACCTTGTAATCCCATTGTTTCCCTGTTAAGATGAAGGAGTAACCATTTATTGGGATGGAGGTTTTCCTACATGAAGTACGTAACCAAAGCACTGATCTGTTCCATCGCAGCATTCGGTCTTATCGCAGGTTCTGTCTCTGCACAACCGTTTACCCCTCAGCCAGTTACGACTAATTTCGCCTTACAGAATACCATCGTTAATCCGCTGATCAAGCTCAAAGTGGGTTGGTCCACCTGGATTGGCATGGCAGGCTCAAGAGTCGTATTAGTTAGCGGAGAAGGGGTCGTGAGGGTGGAACCAAGCGGGAGAGTGGTTGGCTTGCAACCGGGAAATGCCACGGTTTATAACTATGCCGCTAACGGTACCCTGTTCATCAACCATATTGAGGTTACATATTAAAGCCGTTCGAATCAAACAGAGAGCAGAGGTTTCTCCTGCTCTCTTTTTATTTTGACCGCGCATCGAATTCTTACTTCTTTCTATTTCGATATTTAGTAATGCTGACATACAAAACGACTGTCAAAATACCAATTACTGTATTCTTCTTGTCTGTGGCGCTAAAAAAATCAAAATAATTTCCCAGTATATAAAATAAGGATATTGCCAAAAACACATAATAATCATACTTTTTAGGGGATATGATTAAACACAATATAAAAATTGGAAGGGAGTAAACTCCAACACAGACACTTAGAATAAGGGATATAATATAAATTTCCCTGTGTATTTTTTTTAGAGTAGAGAGAAGCAAACAAATCCTCCTAATATTTTGCATCTAACATAGAAGTGGCGTAGTAAATATTGCGGCTAGAGTAGGAGTTGTTAATCAGTTTAATGATACACTCTTCTTCACACAACATTTTCTCATTTTGAATCAATCTAACTTTCCATTTACCAGCTTCAACATAAGGTGAAATTTGAAAACCAAAATAAAAACTTCTTCTCATTTCTTCATTGGGTTGCAATATTTCAAAGGCCATTACCGCAAGTTTATTCTTGGGATCAATGAGCTGAATATATACGATTTCCTCTTCTTGTATTTCCGATAGTTCAGCCCAGAATCCGAGCATAGTATCTAAATTAGAAAATACTCTTGTTTCATTCATCGGGCTATACTCTACGCGATTAAAATCTTTGCAGAATGTACTTCTATTCACTGTAACTGTCCTGGTTGATTTAGGCGTTGAACGATTATCCGAATACCAATATCCATTTACCTTTTGAAGTGATCGTTTATAATCGCATATCCAAAATGATTCATTAATAATAAATACATAATAGAATACTTCTGTATCCTTTGAAATCTCAATTTTCCAAGTTTTATTTAGACACAAAGATAGTGGATATATTTTTTGATTCATATCTCGATCTAAAAAAAGGATGTGAACACTTTCTAAAGCTTGTTCGCTCTTGAACGAGTATATAGCCAAATGGTGTCACCTCAATAAAAGGTGGTATGAGAAGATGGTACCCATACCCTTTCGAACACCAAAAAGTGTTTAGGGGATGGGCACCAGTTTACCTGCCTTTACGGCTTACTGTTAATGTTTATTTAGAACCAGTAAAATAGTTATAAGCTTTTTGGCCTAAATCAATAGCAGTGTTAACTCCTAACTCACCAACTGCAGTGAGACCTGCTCCACGCATGAAGCCTCCGACGGCCTGAGCTTTGGGGACACCTGTTTTAACATCATAAATGATACCTGCACCTCCCCCTCCAACTGTCGGGCCGACACCCCAGCCGCTAACTACTCCCTGGGCTGATTTTTGAAGTGAATCACCTATTTCTTCGGCCGCCCTATCAACATACTTTGCAGCCTTGTTAAACCCTTTATCAACACTATTGAGAACTGCCTGGGCTGATTTTTGGAGTGAATCACCTATTTCTTCGGCCGCTCTATCAACATATTTTGCAGCCTTGTTAAACCCTTTATCAAAACTATTGGTAACGCTATTTGTCCAACTCATTAGAACCCCTCTTTTTCTGAAATCTTTGTTAACTACTGCGCAGTAATTAATTATGGGAAAAATACCCTGTGAATTATAACCTTTACTTCGTGGCAGCGTCAAGAATTTTGTGGAAATAATTTTTTGAACCACGGACAGTGTTGACTATGAACTGCCCGGACAGGTTGAATTTCTCCATTTTCTTCAAACTTCGATTCTCCAGCAAATACAACCCCACCAATTAGGTAATTATTACAAAACTTAAATACATAAAACACCATTTTTGTTATACTCAAAAACGTCATTTTTGACAAAAATATTCCATCCCATCCCGGAGTACTTATAGACTCTCGGATAACCATAATATCCTTAAGAAAATAACAAATGAATACGATAATATTAAACTCGGAAAAGGGACTCACTAGAATAGATAAAGATGGAAATCAAAAGATATTCAGTGCAAACGAGTTAAAAAATAAAACCGAAAAAAAGAACGTGTGGGAAGGTTCTAAGGAATGAGGTGCGTGTATTGGATTACAGGTTCTCACTTCTAGATGATGACAGTGAACTAATAATTGGATATTGTAACGATATCGCAGGACTAGATGGTTCTGGGTATATAAATGAGAGTTCAAAGCATCGAATTTTATTAAAACAATTTATTTTCTGTAATGAGTTTAAAGAATATATTGTACGAAGAAAAGAGTCTTTTTGCAGGCTGGTGTATATATGCGTAGTTGATAGAAATAAGGATATTCTCGCAAACTTCTCTTTTGCAATTGATGACAATATATACTATCACAAGGAGGGCTTTCCTAGCTCGCCAACTGATCTTAGTTTGATTGGGTCATTAGAAAGTATTGTGTCGAATGAAGAACTTGGAATCTGGGAGTTGTGGCGAAACTCCCCTCCATCGAAAATTAACGAATGGGCAAAACTGAATGAAAATGGGAGGAGAGCCTGGTTAAAAGTTGTGACCAAGTATAACCTAAATAAGGTATTTTTAGATAGCAAAGAAACAAAAGAAGAGACATTTTATTTAGATGGTGCACATATTCGTGACTATGCTTCATTTTTTTGTGCTTTAGGAGAATCCATTAATGGTCCAGGGGGTTATTTTGGTTTTGATTTTAATTCCTTAATTGATTGTCTACATGGTGGTTATGGGGCAGTATCGCCATTTACTCTAATATGGACAAATTACAAAGTAGCAGAACATTGTTTGGATGTTCAGGCTTGGGAAAAAGAAATCAAATATAGAAGCAATGAATATTCGGGAGAAGAGCCTTTTTTTGAAGAACGAGGGAATAGTCCGTTATTTCAAGCCCTTGTTGAGAACTTTAAAAAATGAAGGGATTACTATTATATTTGAACAATAATATTTGAAATCGAGATGAGGGCACCTCAGGAGAAGGAGGCTCTAGCCAGGCGTTTAAGGGGCGTGGTAATGTTGTTCAGAAAAATACCGGAAAAGCTAAAAACTTCATGAAGTCTACACCTCATGTTAATGGTAAGTCGATTCCTGTGGGGAGTTAGGCCGGAATATCCATATGAAATTCTAAAGAAGAGGTAAAAACGATGGAAACATTAAAATGGCTTCAGAACTGGTATTATCAAAACTGTAACGGTGATTGGGAACATTCCTATGGTGTGAAAATTGATACTGTTGATAATCCCGGCTGGTCTGTTGAAATCAATTTGGCTGATACTTATTTAGAGAATGAGCATTTTGATTCGATAGAAGATGAGAGAGACGATCATGATTGGTGTTACTGCATTGTGAGAGACGGAGTATTTCATGGTGCTGGCGGAGCAATGAATTTAGAAGAAATACTAAATTGCTTTAGGCAATGGGCTTCAAGCGTAGAAAGATAGAAGTGATACTCTTATAGAGGTAATTAGTGAAACCTTGATTGGCTCCGTGCTTTTCAAAGTTTCTTTTATTGGTGTGGTATACATACATTTAATGTAAAATTATTATCGTATTCTTTCATAAAATCACCTAAAAACAATCGGACTTCCCTAAGATAAGATTCCACGATCTTCGGCACACTCATGCAACACTGTTATTAAAGGCTGGGATTTACCCCAAAATTGTACAGGGACATCTTAGGCATTCATCCATAAACGTCACATTGGATACTTACTCGCATATCCTTCCCAACTTACAGGAAGCAATGCCAATTGGAGATTCGATCCTTGGAGATGCACTTGACACGCCCAAAGAAGCCGAAAATAACGCTTTACTTAAATAAAGGTTAGAAAAATGTTAGAAGTCCGTGCTCCTGCATACAAATAGCGCGGCCCCCGGAACCCCGGAAGCCGCGCCGTTATCGACATGTAAGTGGTGCTGGTGAAGGGAATTGAACCCCCGACCTACGCATTACGAGTGCGTTCCCTTATGGTCCTGTAGGGTTTCGGAAGGTTTTATTAGTCCTTCAAACACCGGATGAATCAACAATAAGGTTCCGTAAGGTCATTTAAGGAATTCTATGTCGGTAGATGAAATGGTAGATGGATTGGTAGATGAATAATGAAAAATCAAAGCCTCGGGACTACTCCCGGGGCTCCTTTTCGTTGTCTGGAATATATTCCAGGATGTCCTCTAAGTTGCATTCCAAGGCAGCGCACAACTTATTCAGCGTTTCAAAATTTGCTTGTGATGATCTGCCGTAGTAAAGATCCGCCACGGTGTTTCGGGCCAGTCCGGTCATTCTAACTACGTCTGCTACTTTCAATCGTTTTCGGCCCATCAACTCGCTTAATTTGTTGACGATCATTCGGTACTCCCCTTTCCGTTATTCGTAACACCATAATAACAATCCTAACAAAAACAATCAACAACCTGACTAAAATGATTGACATCATAATCATTATGTTGTATATTATGTATAGGAAGATGATTATATTAATCAATATGTTAATCGAATAGACTTCCGGAAAGGAGGTGAACAGATGGCAAAGAACAAGAAAAAAAACAAAAAGGTTCGGCCGCCGCAACAAGAGCAACAAGCCGAACCACAGCAAAAAGACGACCGGGTCTCGGCAAAGGAAATGGTTGGGCTTCTCACGGCAATCATCCAACTCCTAGCCGCCACCGTCACGCTAGTCCTACTCCTCGTCAAAGGAGGTAAGTGATTAGCAAGCTACTCGCCCCTTCGGGGGCGGGTAGTGACCCGGTCGTCTGACAAAAAGTATATCATATGACGGAATGACTTAAAACTGGAGGGATATGCGATGAAAAAGATTAACAACGCCACCCTAGCCATAATGATTGCCGGCGCCCTCGTCAGTTGCGTAATAGTCGGCGTTCTGCTCTTTAAGTAACACATGTGGGGGCTGCGGCCCCTCTAAATACGCAAGGAGGGTCAATTATGAGAGCGACATGCACCACCTTAACACGAGGCGGCAAAGTCAAAACGGTAACCGGTAAAGTACTGCAGCGCGGGCTTGGAGTAATAACGCTCGTGCTCACAAACAAGGACGGGACCCAGAAAATACGCCGCTTTGATGAGTCTAAATACACTGTCAGGGTTTTTGATTAATGCGGGGCTACGGCCCCTCTATTGGTTTAAATACGAACAGCATTGTATACTAAACTTAATTATCATTAGGAGGATAAGCATGATGTCTAATGCAAAGTTTAATCCAGATGAATCTATCGAAATATTAAAGGCTTTAATTGAGGCATCTGGAAGCAAAGAAGCGAAGACTATTGAAATTCCACTTGAAGAAGCTAGGCAAATCCTTAACAATTTTAGAATAATGAAACATCAAGCGGATAGCATGAATCGCACACTTGGTGAATTGAAAGAAATGGCGGATCAAGGCCGGTTAGTAAGAGTTGAAGATAATTCTCTCAAGGGATTCTGTTTCACCAAGGAAGAACAAGAAAGAATCAACAAGAATTTCCCCGCAATGAATGAATAAGTCCGCCTGATGAGTCTGAGGAAGCCAACGAAACCTAGCCCTTCGGGGCGAAGTAAATATGACGCAATAAGAGCCCCCGGACATCCCGGGGCTTATCTTTTTCCAAATGAATCATATACGGGCTTCTCGCAGCGCACGCAGGTGTACACGCCGTCGATCCATCTCCCTTTCATGTTGGCCATGCAACTGCACAGGTCCGGATCTTTCGGCTTTTTGACCGCCGGCTCTGTACGTTGTAAGTCCTCTCGCCAGTCCTTCATTCCGATCACCTCGAACATATATTCGAAACCAGTATATGCGAATACACGTTCTCACATCAACTCAATATTTTATAATTACCATTTTTTGTTTTGAAGTACTATCAAGTTAATATTTATGATGAGTATATGAACTCATCAATCGAGGGGGATGCAAGATGGAATGGCGATCAAGACCAAGAATTATTGAATACTGGCCTGACGGTGTTGATTATATAATGGGGATGGATGAGAGCGGCACAGCGGATCTAGTATCAATTAGCAGGAAGGTAGCTGCCGGAAAAGAAGATGAAATTGATTTTACAATGAGAGACTTTACTTTGACTGGTGTTATAGTCGATCAAAACCGTTATGATGAGCTAAAAAGGGTTGTAAATGAAGTGAAGTTTAAGCATTGGGATCAGGGCTTGTATCGTCATAATGGAAGGGAAAAAAGAATATGTTTTCACTCTAGGGATATAAGGAAGAAATCGTATCCCTTTAATAATATTGACCCAGAAATATTAACCTATGATTTGACAAACATGATCGAGAGTGTTAATGCTAAAATAATATCTTGTCATATAGATAAATTAGCTCATTATAAAAGATACATCAATCCAATTCATCCGTATCATATTGCCGTCCAATTTATTTTGGAGCGATACTGCAAAGGATTAAATGATGGAGATATGACTGGGGTTGTCATGCTTGAGTCTCGTGGTAAAAAAGAAGATAAGTTCGTATTAGATTATATTACCCATATTATTGATAACGGAACAAACCAGAATCCAGCTTCTCATTTTCGAAATATCCGCGGAGTTTATTTCAACCCAAAATGGTGGAAAAACGATGATGATAAAAGTTCCTTTATAATACTCGAATATGCAGATCTTGTTTCTTATCCTATCCATAAAGAGCATAGGCATTCGACTAATGAAAGAGCTGTAGATCCGGCTTTTTCAATTGTGGAGAGGAAGTTTTATAATTTTCCAAATTATTTGGGTTGGGGATTAAAGGTATGGAGACCACGGTATAAATAAAAAACCGCCACAGCGTAGCTGGACGGCCGACCGAGTAATCCCGATCCCTGCATAAATTATATCATAAGTTAAGTTTCTTTACAACAATATTGTTAAAAAAGAGCCGTGGGAATCGGCTCTTTTTGTATGGTTTTTACCACTGGTTCAGAAGTTCAATACTTAGCTCAAACTTTATATGTTGTATATGCAAGTCGCTACTTAAGACACTCATTTATTACTAGTCTTTACATCCCACTCTCTCATACCATTTTACCATTATTATACTTTATTTCAACCTAATTTTTAGTATAATATACCTAAGTTCCGCAAATAAATCTACAATTAGGAGGTGGGACTAGTGATTACGACAATTCAGAATGCAATTGAAAACAACCTAACAGTATATATTCGACTAAGTAATGGGGATACAATTTCAGGGAATGTAGAAGTTTCTGATGATCCAAGCCGAATTAAGATTCGGAATTTTGAGGAAGTTATGTGGATTCCATTTGAAGAAATAGAACGTGTAATGGTAAAAGCATAAATAATAGCAGTAGGTGATTTATTTGGAAAACTGGTTCGATATCATAATAATTCTGCCGTTTCTTTTGATTTTAATAATGGAGACGTATATATATCGTAAACAGCGCAAGATTATTTTAGAGCCTATTCAAAAATACGTAACAGGTAGTAAAAGCGGAGCAAGAGGGAAAATAATCAATCTGTATAATTGTTACAACAAATGCTCTGATAGGGAAATCATAATCCAAAAACATCTATTAAAGGTCTACTCAGAACAACCGGTTATTGTTGATAGGGTCGTAGATCTATTTGCAAAATTAATGTTCCCCCTCATAACATTTATGCTTCTCTTTGCAATGACGTGGTTAACAAATGTGTTTCAATCAATAAATTCAAAGATAGATAAAGACCAGCTAGATAAGTTGGAAAAAAACATTTTGAATTTCCAAGAAATAATAGATGGGTTTTATGCTCAGCCAATTTCGTATATTCTAGCGATAGTATCACTAATGACACTTGCCTCAATAATTTCTTATATTATTGTACAAACCAAAAGTAGCTTCCTTAAATTTCATGAGGACATAATTGATAAAATAATAAAGGAAAGAAACATTGAAAATAGCCCATTAATTAAATAATGAAATTGTTTCAGGGTTGGGTAGATGGAGCATATAATATGAGGGAGGTTTCAAGCTTTGTTTAATATCTACGAACTCTCAGATGAAGAAAATAGATTAGTTCATATAGCAGGAGAACGCTACGGGGAAATTTTCTTTTTAGCGAAAGAGGTTGTAGAATACTCTTGGCTATTTGTGCCCTCAATAAGTCAAAGAGTTTTTGTTTTTAATGCGTTTCTAACTCAGATCAATAAAATGATTTCATTAGCACTTCTTTCAATACTACGACACCATACTGTGCAATCTCAGATGTCCCTGAGAACTGCGCTCGAATCGACGATCTTAGCTTGTTACGCTTTGTACAAACCAGATGAGAGCGAATTTATCCAAGAGAACATTGATTTCCCCGGTACTCTACTAGAAAAAAGAAGCGTAAAGAACAAGGCTTATAAGTGGATTGAAAAAAATTATAAACAGTATTCAGAAAAAATTGAATATTCAAAGAAGACCATAAATAATTTATTTGCCCATTCAAACCTGATAAACGCTTTCCGTAACGTTGAGTACGGACGAAAAGCTAACAGCTCTGTATTTGACATGACTCCCGAATTAATTCAGAAAGTGTATATTAGCCATTTAACAAATTCTTTTATCCTTCAAATAGATTTAATTGGTAAAGTAATTCATGATTATCCTTTATGCAAATTAAACCCAGACTTCCATGAAAAAATAGATTACTTTTATTCAAAAAACAAATCGCATTTCGATAAATTGAAGCAAGACCCCGACTATCCGAAACTATCCTAAAATAATCAAGCCGTATAGTGTCCTTATATAATACGGCTTGATTATTTTACTTTAGGACCAATTTTCTTAGGGTTCCTTATTTCTGTACTTGCTTCAATATCCGATCCGCCACCACTGCAATCTCTGCCCGCGTAATCGGTTCGTTCGGCGCGAATCCAGTGTTACGGCCATTCATGATCCCCGCATCCATCACACGCCGAATAGACGCCTCTGCCCAATGTCCTTCATAGTCCTGCTGCTTCGGTTTCTCCATTCCCTCCAGCTCCTTTTCGACCATTTTCACAAACTCGGACCATCGCGGCAGTATCCGGCTTGGACAAGCCTTGCCGCTCCAGTGCTTATGCGGCACCACCCGATCAACCCCGAGTCCGTGCCGCTTGCACAACAGCGCGACCAGCTCCGCCGCCCGCTGCCACGCCTTGGGCTCGTCCATGCCCTGGTACATACAGACCTCGATGCCGATCGAGGTGGTGTTCCCCGGCCCGTTACCATCGCCGGCATGCCATCCCTGCTCATTGTCCCGTAAGTGCTGGTATATATCGTGGTCATCAACGGTATAGTGCCAGCTCGCCTCCCGGCCACCGCTGCCATTGAGGATATAACGGCTATGCGACTCAGCCGTAGCCCCGGGGGCGCTATTGTCCGTATTGTGGATCGTTATATATTGCGGCTTCATCGACCGGCTTGGCTTATTCGGCCGGCCGTCGGGCAGCAGCCGTTGCTTAATTTCGATGGTCATCGTTAACCCCTCCTTTTCCACGCAGCACCTCAACAGCTTGTTTTATGACTGGTGGCAGCGGCATGCCCAATCGCCCACCGTTTTCAATGATGGACAGCAGTTCATTGGCTAAATAGAAAAAGATCGCAGCATCCCGCAGCAAATGCTGATCTCCGAGTACGCTATCCACTTGGTGCGCCACGGCTACAACCATGAAGATGAATACCTTCCTCGCAATGCCGATAAGGCCGATGCTGCTTTTTAACTTGCCTTCGGCTCCAGCGGCCATGACACCCGTGACATAATCAACCGCCACAACAACGATCAACACGTTCAACAGTGCCGGCCACCCACCGAACAAGAATGATGCGATTCCGCCGCTTGTGGCGAATGCCGTTTTCAATACCAAGTCCAATCGTTCCACCTAAATTCCCCCTCAATTGAAATAGCCCCCGGGTATCCCGAGGGCATAATAATAGCGCCATACCATAGGGTAGGCGCTTATTCTACAACTCCACTTTTCACAATGATAAAGTCCTCTACAGCTTCCCTATACTCGGCGTTTGTAACATCATCCAATTCAAACGGCCGTTGCTTCAGCGGATTTATACCTTTGTTTATAATACGCTCTGCCAGTATACGCACAATCACCACGTTAACCACTACAAAATCCCTCCTACCTTTTCATTTTCCTGCATGAGCAATTGATCTTCTAGATCCTTGATCCGCTCGGCTTCGGTCGGCTGCCGATTGATATAGCTATCAATGACGATACGTTTGACGGGCGGATCTGTTTTAGGGTTGGAAACGTCGATATGATACAAATCAGCGTCTCGGAAATTATTTTCGTTGTATCCGAACGGCAGATCGATAAAATCGATTACTTCCGGTCGAAGCCCGTTTTGTAAATCCCCTTCCATCTCATTGAGCGCCCCGTTGAGTATCTTGCCTGTTTCCGCATCATATATAATCCTTTTCCCAATTTCCATGTTCATCCCTCCTCATCCAGCAGCGAACCACTCAAATTCGAACTTATATATATTGGTCCCGATATCAAATTTAAACCCGTTTTGTGTCGGTGTGTAGACGTTTTCTACAAAATACGAGGTAGTACCGTCTCTAGCATGGTACCAATTTAAATTGATTTCTTGCGAATAGACAGCCAAGCATCTTCTACTGCTATAATTTCCGATAACCTTCAGGATGATTAAGTTAGGCTGAAAAGTAAGCCCCGTAACATCAAATCCTGAGAAATCTGTAACGGTCGCCGTGCCCTTTGCCCATTTCATACCTACTTGCTTAATCTTTGCAGACAACGTTGCCCAGGAATCATTCGTGGACGCTGATCCCCCCATGGCGTTGATGGCGTCCACTATTTGTTGCTTCGCATCAACGCCAGCTTGCTTTGCAGAATCTATTTCGGAGAGTACATCCCGTCCCTGTACTGTTAGGATGTTAGTCACAGCCAGATTACCACTAACAGTACCACCCGAGCGCGGCAGGCTGGCATTTTTGGCGTTTGCCTCGGCTTGGGAAGCTTTTTCTTGGGCTCCAGTAGGAGTTTCCGCTCCCACATCCGCCGCAGTTAGCACAACGTCACCCGTTTTGTTATTGACGGACTTTACTTGACCTGCATCCGCTACTTTATCGTTGGCATACTCTTTAGCGGCGGCTAACGCCTCATTCGCCTTTGCTTGGGCTCCTTCAGGTGTTTCTTTTCCATCCCACTCCGCCGCCTTACTGTCTATCTTGTCCCAGTTGCCGTTGAGCATGGTGTCTATGTTAAATGTCTTATCTGAATCGGCGACGGGATCAGCCTTATACAGCTTGAGATTATCTGTTTCAGCCACGATCATCCCTCCTTATTGTCAAATGCGAACTTCGAAAGCGGCGTTTGACCCAATTCCCTGATAGTCATCCGCTCGTGGACATCCCGAATCAGAAGATACGAAAACTCATATGTGACGCCCATATGCGCGGGTTTAATCTCTTCAATCACTGATTTCAGATCTTCGATATTCGGCGGAATGCCGATCGTATCAACGAACTTGACGGTGAAACTCCACTCATTTGGTTGAAATGTAACGTCAACGGTTCCCCCGTCATACGCTTCGGCCACGTTTTTAACCATACGGCCAGAGAACTTCCCGGCGCCACGAAGTTTTGACTCAACCAGAGCACGCCGCTGTTCAATCGGTTTCGAACGATCAGTTTGAATCCCGAGCTCGTACTCCCACCTATCCAGCCCCCAGGTAGCCGTCCGGACGAAGAACTGCTCCAGAGTCTCGTCCATGGCCCGCAAGAGCATGTCCAGTTCCGCTCCCGTGGCCTGCATATCGGCCTGCATAACTCGGGATGTCTCGTAGTAGGCGGGAAGAAAGGAAAACATCTCTCTGCCCTGTGGGCTCGTAATTAAATCACTCATACACATCCACCGTCCCCAATACCGCCACCTCGCCGGGGCCGATCTCGATATTAGCATCGTTTAGGCCATTGACAGAAAGATTCGTAAAGTCAATTATCGGTGGAATGTCTAGTAGCACCGCGGCGATCCGCGTGTATCGGACAAGCGGATCAACAAAGGCCAACTGCTTCAGGTACTGACGGGTGCCGTTTTCGATCATCGCTCTTACCTCACCCAGCGAAGCCCCGCTCGCAAGAGTGAGCTTCACCCGAACGTTGATCGGGAATTCCTCGGCTGCCATAACCGTGACAATCGGCCCCGCCGGCGCCGTCCCTTCTCCCTGCCCGTCCATCGTTGGGTCAATGTACTGCTGCGCTGCCTGGACAATCTCGGCAGATGCAGCGCGCTTCTCGACGTCCAACAAATAGACGCCAACCGTCCCCGGGCCGTCCCAAAGAGGATGAACTTGCACGCCTCCAACGCCGGGCACCTCTCCGGCCCACTGGATGTATTGAGCTTTGTTACCGCTCGTGCCCTGGTTTCGTACCCGGGCGTAGAAGCGTTCAATAAGCGCTTCATCCGATTCAATATCCGCCCCGCCTATTGTCACTTTAGGGTTCGTCACGGACGTAACGCCGGATATTGGAGTGGACATGACTTCGATGACGCCAGCGGGGACATTCCCATTTCGGCCAGGGATGAGGGCACGAATCGGTGCAATACCTTCCCCATTGGCATCCAGCGTCACGGCTGCAGTCGTCTCATATTCGATCGACGATTCTCCCGAAATCTCGTCCGCCGGCGTCGCCACAATGGTCTGGGCCGGTATCAGCTTTCCGACCGTGCCGCTGAATTTGGCCTCCCCCACCGCTGCCACCGCCGAACGCCGGACTACCCCGTGCTCCGCCGTCCGAAGATCCAGATACTCCCCAAAGGTCGTACTGGCAAAGCCACGATCCAGTACTTGCTGCGCCCACACCGCAGCCTCCGAAAGCACGAAAGCAACCGGTGCCTGCGCATCCCAAATAAAAGAGCCCTCGGAAGCATCGATATCCGGGGGCACGCGGTCAAGCATACGCTGCATGATCTCTTCTTCTGTTTGGTCTTGCAGATAGAGCGGTAAAATCGCCATTAGGCTTCAACCCTCCCTTCTATCGTCTCGCTCTCTTCTCGGACGTTTTGAATACGACATGAGAAATGACAGCCGTCACCGGACCAGGAAAAAGTGAAACCGTCGACGCTGGCCGTGCGCGGGTCGACCACCAGCGTTTCGGTCACAATACGCTGGATCTCGCTCTCGATGACAGCCCGGCTGTATCCCTTTCCTATCAGATCGTCGAATTCTTCGCCATGCTCCCGAGAATATATCAGGTGCCGATATCGCGGCGTCCGGATGACCTTCTGGCACCACATCACCCAGGCTTCCGTTTCATCCGCGGCGGCAACTTTCCGTGTCGGCGTCATAACAAAATCACCGGCATCAAAGTCAAAACGCCAGCTTCGACCGAATGCGACATCCGGCTCCGCGGCCTCTTCCGTTTCCTCCGTCCAATCGTTCTCAATATCCGCCGGGAACAGGTTAGGCATTGTTGTTCACCACCCTGCACATCACCACAAAATCAGCTCCGCCGTTCGTCGGCATCACCAGCACGCGCTCACCCGGCAGCAGCCCTGCGGCCAGATTGACACGGACTTCTTCGATCATGGTGGGTTCAAATTCAAACAGCGTCCGCTGCGATTTCGGCCCGCTGGCGTTCCCTTCCTCGTCCACTGGAGATGCAGTTGTCCCTACCAGGGAAAAGGTCGGCAGGTGCAGCGTGGCAAGAAAATCGGCCACGAGGTAGTCCTGGACCTCATGCTTGAAGTTGTCGAGCTTGAGGCCAGTCTCCGTGATCGTTCCCAGCTCGGCCGGAACACCGGAAAGCATTTTATTTGCCTGCATTTGCATACCTGCATGCAGGGAACGCGCGATGGTATCAAACGGATCAGTACTCAAGAAAATACCTCCTCTTTACGTAACTGGCCGAACCGATCTCAAGTGTCATGTGTCCAGGCTCCCCCAACTCGTGGACCACGGACATGACGATCAGAGTCATGCCGTTTAGCTTGACGGCATCGCCGGCCCGGACCGTATTTAAGTCAAGCGTCGTGACGCTGAAAGTCTGCTGTATACCCGTAAGCATCGATTCCGCCAACTTCTTGGCGGCGGCAGGTGTCTTGACATCTTCGTCTTGCAACATGCGCTGGAGCGTTCCCAGCTTGGCCGTCTGGCCCGTTGCAATAGCGAGCACCTTGGACGGCAGCTCGACCTTTGATGACTTGACTTGAGGCTTGCCGCTCCCTCCCTTCTGGACCTTGGCGCCGTATATGCGCCCATACTCCTCCAGCGTCATGCCTTCTGGTATCTCCGGCGCTCCAGCCTGCCCGCTCGCCTTGGATGTTGTTTTTTCCTTTCGGTCTTCTGTGCCGATCACCTTTACTTTAGTGATGGCGCCTTCTAATGTCCTTGTCTGGGTCAGTTCCTCGACCGACTGGAGCTCCCACACCGTCTTGTTGCTGCCAACCTTGAATAGTTCCAGCCCTGAAGTAGTCATCCGTGGAATGTACATATCCCCGCCGGATTTCACTGTTTCCTGCAGGTCGGAAGTAATCATCTTGTATATCGGTCTCGGGCGGTACACAGCCTTCTTGAGCTTCGTCTTTGTGTCCGGAATCGCTGAAAGCTTAATGCCCCAATCGGATGCATACTTCCGCAGCCGTTGGGTCGCGGTCTGGCCGGCCGGGAATAGATATTCGTCTTCCGATTTGTCCAAGTATATAGTGCGATCATATACGAGCACATCCATGTGCTTTGATTCTTTGGTTTTGCTTGTGCATTCCCAAACGACTCCGGGGTTCAGGAGGTACACCATTTTCTCGGAACCGTATGGGACGCCACTCACCCGAATCTCCTGCCCCGGCTCGATGCTCAGTCCCGTGGCCGGAATTTTTAGCTTGATTTCGGCTTGATACGATATTTGATCGAGAGCATCCTTGAGCGTGATGCTTTCGATCAACTCCCGCAAATAATACTTGTTCTGCAGCACCACTTCGTAACTCATGTAGGCAACACCAACTTCATTCCTGATTTAATAATGTTCGGATCATTACCAATCACTTTCTTGTTAAGATCGTATATACTCCGCCACTTGCTACTGCTGCCAAGCTCCATTTTCGCGATTTTTGATAGGGTATCCCCTTTCTTCACAACATAGGTTTTCGGCGCTGGCTTCGTGTCCGGGCGAGTGGTCTTCCCACTCTGCGCAGGGGCCTTGTTTGCTGCTGGCACTTTCGTGTGCACCTTTGCTCGCCTCCACGTTCTCAGGGTGAGTTCGAAGTAGATGTCGCCCGGTTCCCCGCCCTTAAACGTGGTGGTATGGCCAGACACCAGGACAAGGACGTTAACCGGCGTCCCTGTGATGATAAACCGCACAGGCTGCTTGTCCTGAATCATCTTGTTCAGCCAGTTCATGGCCGTGTGCGGTTCCGGGATGTTCTCGTAGTTGCAGTACCCCGGATCATAGACTGCCGGAAAAAAAGAAGAGAAGGCGATTTCCTTCACCTTCTCCCCACTCGGAAAGTCGAACTCCCCATATGACATAACATTGACTGTTTCGATTCCCTTTTCCCTCCGAATGGTCACTTCCTCGGGATTGACGGGGAAATATAGGTTTTTCCCCTTCGCATCAATGAGATGAAACTCCATTTTCCCCGCCTCATTTCTTGTTTTGTTGTGCTTGACGAACAGCGTCAGCTATTTTCCATCCTGCCTCATATGCGATTTGTTTAAGATCCATCTCTTGTGTAGGCATATTGATTTGCACTGCCCCCGGAGGCAGAGTCACCCTAATGTCGTTTGTGACTTCCTTCTTGAAGTCTTGCAGATACGACATCATCTGACTTACTTGGTCCTCGGATATCTTTACTGTGTCTGAAGGAACACCGAAGACAAAATCCTGTTTGCTTGTCGTTGTTTTCGGGGAATTTGCCGCAAAACTCATATAGCGTTCGCTCGTTGGAAGTGCACCCCACTCAAGCATTTTTGGATCGTCCTTATATTTTTCTTGCCACTCAATAGAGCGTTTTATCCGTTCGTTTTTTAAATTCTCACTTATCAAATATCCAGCCCCAGGAATCGTAATGGGTAAGGTTGCAACACCGACAGGCATTAGTGATTTTGCTACATATTCAATCACTTTTGGCACTTTTCCCGGAACGGCCGGTGATTTAGGAGCAACAGGCGGATGCGTTGTTGGCGTTCTGGGTTGCCAACCCCGTTGATATGGTCCAGGGGCCCTTTGCAGAGGTTTATTAGGACTTGATGGGCTCGCCTTGGGTGCCGGGGACTTAGGCGTTCCTCCTGTAGGAGAAGGAATTTTCGACCCTTTATTAACAGTCTTGTCCCATAACCACTTAACGAATTTGCCGCCCCCAAACTTGTACAGGAGTGTCCCGAAAAAACCAGCCGCAAGTAAATTACCTGCAGATGGGTCAGTGAAAGCGTTAACTCCAACCTCCCAGGCGGTATCCGTTAGTTTTTCAGCGATCGCTAAAACATCAAATGCATCTATAAATGACTGGAAAAAGGCTTGTCCAGCTGTTACCCCGGCTTCCGTAAACGTCCCGTCATCGCCCAAAGTATCTCCAGACGTGAATAATCCTAGGGCTCCCATAATAAAGCCCTTTAACCCGCCCCCGAGGGCTCCGCCGATCTTTGACGACATATCTGTCACCACAGCCTCGCCATTAGAAGCCCACCACTCACTAAAGGGTTTCGCGATTATTTCATCCCAGGCAATCCGGACCTTTCCAAGAAAATCAGCATTCTGAAATTCCGGGTTCTTTACCAGTTCATTGAATTTTGTGGTTACCTTATCGATGCCCCCGATTACAAAGGTTCCAATCTTCTTTCCGAAATCCTCGACGCTCTGGCCAAGGATAGCGATTGTTTCTTTGTTCTCGGATCGCCACTGGCGAAATTTTTTCAAGGCAGGACCAAGAACACTCTCTATACCCATCCCCCAACGCTTGAATACGTTCTGTGTCACGAACGACTTGGTTCCAAGCAGTAGGTTCTGTAGGTTGCCGCTCATTTCTTCCATCATGCCGTCAAATTTGTCGAATGCTTGGGTAACAATCGGCCATGTTTTCGAAATGTCCATTCCTGATTCAGCCAGCGCCTCGATACCGGCACGAGCCTCGCCATTTATGGCGCCCATTTCCTGCAGTCGAGATGTCATTTCACCGACTGGCCGCCCAGACTTCATGGCATCATACAGTCGGCCCATCCAGAGTGCAACATCTCCGAACGGCTGCTTCGTCCCCGCCGCGATGTCCCCTATCCGCTTGAGTTCATTTCCGGTAGATAGAGCGTTCCCCGTGAATACCTGCAAAATCCGCGAGGCCTCATAGATTTCCTCACGCTTGTACGGCGTCTGACCCGCGAATGCAGTCAATTCGTCAACACGCTTTTGCGCGGCATCCTCGCTACCCAGCAGGACCTTGAACTGTGACCTAATGCCCTGCTCTTCCATGACCATATTCAGGCCGACCGTAGTAACCCCGGCCAAACCGCCCCCAACGCCAAGTAATGTTAGGGGGCTACTCAGCACGTTCATGATTTTGGAAATGATGCCTGTTGCCATGTCTTTTGCGTAAATGAACACCGTGTACGGCTTTCGTGCCAAACTTGTCAGTGTGGAGGAAATCTTGTTGGTTGCCCCGGAAACTTTATCGACGAGGCGCGCTTCCGGCTTCGCAACAGTCCGATTTATCTTCTCCATCCTGCCCTCAATTTTCTGTGCAGGTGAAGAGATTCGATCTTCCAATCGGGCGGTTGGAGTGATTTTGGTTTTCCCCAGCACGGAAGCCCGCCGAGTCGTCTGCTCCAGCATCTTGTCTATTGCTTTGACTTGCTTCTCGGCATCCTCAACCCCGTCCGTACTAATGACGAGATCCAGGCGGTAGAATTCCTTCTCAGCCACGCTTACCACCTCGCTTCGGCTTAGGAACAGCCTCTATCTCCTTCATCGTGAAAGCCAGTAGAAGCTTACGTTCCCCTGCCGGAAGAGACCAAAAGGCCCCGGGTGTCAGATCGTGCCGTACCCACATGTGGTACAGCATCGTCGTCATTCCCCCGGAGCCTATTAGTTTTTTACGTCTTCGATATTGACTCCGAAGCCAGAGATTTCGAGAACCTTGTCGCCAACGGCGTCGAGTTCCCCGGCGAGCAGGATTCGCCGGATGACTTCTTCCCCGCCGGAAAGTTTCAGACGGCTCGTAAGCCGATCGTCTCCCCATCCGGACAACTTCAATCCTTTGACCTCAAGGGCGACGGTTGCTTCCTTGATCAGAGCGGCGTTGAACAGCTCACTGTCCAGCTTTTCCGTCATCTGGCCTTTGACACTTTTTCGGATCGTACAGCGCTCGCGGATTGTATCGACCTTGCTGGAAGTCAGGCCGCGAAGCGTGATCCGAAGGTCGAGGCGGTTAATTCGGACGGTCTCTTCCGGCAAGTTCTTTGCCGTCTCGAAGAGACTGTCCAAGATTTCCTGTTCGTTTAATTGTTCATTTTGACTCATAATCTATATCCTCCTCGTTTATGGGCCCTCAATAGGGTCTAATAGTTCATAGTTCTCGAACGTGAACGCTACCTCTTCCTGAACCTCTTCGCCTGCCGTCCAGTTGGCAAGCTGCACCTTGTCCGGCATGCAGCGGATCAGGCGTACAGTCTCATGTCCGTATGCTTCCGGGTCATCAAGTTTCGATATAATGTCGAACTTGGCAAAGCCGCGCTTTATCATATCGGACGTTACTTTAAATCCACTCATGGTTCCTGTTCCCTTTTTGATTCCAATCTTGTGCTGCACCCAGTCGATGCCGCACAGGTTCAATTCGCGCTTCTCTACCTCGACGCTGGCCTCCAGATGGTTTATATTTGATTGCCACTTTCCGTCAATAAAGGCGGCCCCGTGGGTACCTAGAATGACGCGGCTCGGGTCTAAATGTTCCATGCTCTCTCACCCCTTATTGAACAAAAAATGTTCCGAAGATTTGTTCCATGACGTCTGTTAGTCGGGCATTCCATTGCAAGAACACTTGGTCCGGTTCAGGCTGCTTTGCCGGGGCAGAACCGTAGTAGCTAGGATCGAGTATGACGTCGTAACCTGCGCCCTCTATGACGTTGCTCTGTGCAAGTGTCCGCATATACTCCTTACATGCTCCAATAAGAGCGAGGCGCCCTACATCGTTGTTATTGACCTTTCCGATGTACGCATCCTCTACCGTTCTCCGAAGGTCGGCGTTTATTTGGTCCATGACACGAATCGTCCGGATTTTCTTCCAAGAATTGTTCTGACCATTACGCAGCGTGATAAGCGTATTGACGCCCCGCAGCACCTTGACCTGACGGCCGTCATGGATGAGCAAGAAAACACCACTCCGAACCGCTTGCTCCTGCTCCGATCGCGTCCAGCGACGGGTAACGTCATCAAAAGGAGATACTGCATATGTCGTGGATTCGCTAATCGATTGTCCAGCTATCAGGCCGGCAGCCCATGCAGCCACTTGAGCGGAACTGTATTCCTTTCCGGCCAGGACAGCCCCAGAGCCCACATTTACAACGCCTTCATGGTTGAAGGCGGCGCTTCGGGCGCTTGCTTTTGCCACTGCGTCGCTTGCCTTGTCGTCCTCGGCCGTTCCCCCGAGAGTAGCAATGATACCTTTGCCCTCGGAGCGAACCCGCTTGACCCATGCAACGATGCTTGCCCGTAACGCCGGATCGGCGACTCCATCAAGCGTCAAAACGTGAAACTCTTGCCCTTCGAATGCTTCCGTCGCGGTGATGTAATCGGCATTCGTGATACCAGAAATACCGCTGTTGCCGCCCGTGAACGTGGAGCCTGATACATCAGCCATTGTCCCGTCAGCTATCTTTTCAGCGACAATCCATTTGTTATCTGCGTCTTCATTGATTGCCGTCGCTGCTGCTGCAGATGAGCCGTCACCAATCGAAAACGTCCGCAACAGAGTCGTGCCCTCATACAATCGCAACTCCTTTTTCGTCGCATCCACAAGACTGGCTTGGACCGTCACATTGAAGTCGTTCCCGCGCTCACCCGGATACTTTGCTGTCAGAGTCAAGCAGTCAGCGGACGCCTCCGCAGTATCTTTAAGCGTGACCTTTGCGGCCGCTGCCGTGTTGTCCGCCAATCGATACGCTAACAGCTTTTTAGGCCCGCCAAGCAGTGCTAAAAAGAGTGTTGTATATGCCGAAGCTCCGCCTGTCTCTTCGAGCGAAAAGCTTTCCTTGATAGATTTCTCGTCCGCTATTTCAATGAACTCCCCGACTGGCCCCCAGTGCGCCTTCACAGGAGCAACGACCACGCCACGAGCACCCGGCTGGATGGCGGTGCCCGCCGCGGCTACGAAATTCATGTACAGGCCGGGCAACACCGGCATATCGGTCGGGCTCCAATTTCCTCCTGCCATCTACTTCACCTTCTCTCGTAAAAATTTTCTGATGAGCGCCTTGGCTTCCGAAACTGACATTTCAGCCACTTCAACTCCATGTAACGCCCCGGCCAGAACCTCCGGCTTCACGTCAAAAAGAGCTTGCGCATTCGCCGCAAGCTCTTCAACGGGATACCGGGAGATACTTGGCTGCTCTTTCTTTTCAGCCACGCCGATCACCTCATATCTGATTTGAAATTGACACTCTGAATCACTGGTGCTTCCTCGGTAGGCCTTGCAGTTCGGCGGCGTAGGGTGACCGTTATTTGTCCCTCTGCGATCGGGTCTGCAGAAATGTTGGCCCTTAAATCCGAAACCGTCATGTACCGTCGGTCAGATTCGTCCAGGGGTACCTTGATAGCATTTCCAAGCTCTTCTACGAGTTTAAGGACACCACCATGTTCTTGGTTTGTATCAGCACCAATGATGTGAGCTGTGAACCGCTTCTTAACCTCATATACGGCTCTCCCCATTGACTGTACGTCTATTCCCGTTACCCGCCACATTACGGCAGGACGGGCATATCCAAGCGGCCAGAGTCCGGAATACACGGCCCACTCAGGCGCTATGCTTGATTGTGTCCATTCAGCAAGCGCCGATAGCCACGGGTCGTTCGAGATCGCCGCTGTCGTATTGACCGGCTGCAGGGCCATGACCGCAAACTGCATACCGCGGGTAATCGCGTCCCAATCCTCGTCAACAACGTCCTGGCCAGAAGATCCGAGATAGATACACGAAAATACTTCTCCTGCCTCGGTTGTCAGCAGCTGCTTGTCCAGTGCGGCGATGATTTTTCCCGCCAAGGCGTCCACCTTTTCAAAGGTTGAGCGCGACACATACGGCCAGACCTCTACGATCCGCCGGAAGCCCACCCAAGGTGACTCGTCGCTATCCTGCCCTTGCAGGACAACGACATACGGCTTTTCGCTCTTGGCCTCGGCAGCATGTGGCTCATAGACGTCCTTTAGCTCGGGAATTGCAGCAAGCAGCCGTTCTCGGATTGCATTCCTCATTCAGCACCCCACCATTTCAATAAAGAGTCTCTGAGTTCCCCTTTGTATTTGACCGCCGTAGGTTGGACAATTGGCCGCGCCTTCATCCCGGGGTGATTTCGAATTGCATGAACCGGGTGCTTGGCGCCGCGCCAGTATAGCGCTTGACCATGGACGGGGACGATGTCATATGGGGCACCGACAGGACCGTGAATCCCCGTTCCTTCCTCGAGGTAATTCCCGATCTTTGACCCATGGGCCATGTACATGATGATTTTGTCATTCGACTTCTCGACACCGGAATGCAACGCTCTCCGAGTGTTAGCGGTCCGGTCTTTCCATGGAGCCCCCATTTTCATATCGCCTTCGGCTTGACGTGATACATGTTGTACCAGGGCGTAGGTTCCGGCCTTTTTCCGCTTCATGTACTCAAGCGCACCCTGACCAAAGTCCCCCATATCACTTCACCCTTTCGAGATCCGCTTGATAACCAACGGTCACTCCCTGCACAATCTGAGGTTGCACGGATACGACCTCGAACGTCTCTCCCAGGGCTTCGAATCGATCAGTTACATTCGGCCCCGCTTTGATGTCGGCATACTCGTCGGCCAGCAGGCTATATGCCTTGTCCGTCTGCTTCGTGCCGGCCATCACAGAGACGGTCTGAGGTATCTGTGACCGAGCCATAAAAATCCGGACGGTGACGGGCGGAAGGTCCCTTTCAATCTCATCGTGCCCGCCACCCTTCCGGATCTTCTCCTTGCGGTGGATGGTGATCGCCGTCGGGTTCTGTGCAATGTTCCAGGCGATGTGCTTCCGCCGCATTGCTACAAAGTCGGTCATAGCACCCTCGGCGGCTGCACGCGGAGCATGAAGCTCCCCCCGTTCGTAACCGATTCCGCCATTTGGCTGTACTGCTGAGCCATCAACAGAGCGTGATTGAGCTTGTCTTTCAGGGGGGTGAGGTCGTACTTTTCCGTACCAGCCGAATAGCTCTCGATGTCACCCTGCAGCAGTCCTGCCTTCTCCATCCACCCCGCGGAGGCGGCGGCATTAATGCTATCCGCCTCCTGTAGCAGCAAGTCGATTTCTGTATCGGTGAAATTTGTGTCCGCTTCGGTACCGCCCCTCGGAATCACCTCGTTTAAGAGTCTCCGAAGCCGGGCCCTAAGCAATGGACTAGTTTCCATTTAGATCACCGCCTTAGGCTTTCCCCGGGAAAGTAATCTCCTGGACATTTTCGTCGATCGCCGCAAATACACCGCGCCATACGTCGCCGACCACTTGTGCTTCTACCAGACGTGTCAGGTCCCCCATAGTTGCTTGGATTTGCAAAGCCTGCTTGATCAGTTCCTTGAATCCACGCTTAGGGCGAATGAGGTAAGCTTTACCCGCTGGCACCCCAGGATACGAATATGATTTCTTGCTGACTTCCGCTTCCCATCCATCGTAATAGATGATATCTGTAATGCCGGCCAGTGCTCTGTACGGGGTCGCCTGAATCGTGAAGCTGGACAACGCATCATCAATGTCTTCCTTGTCAGCCGGATTTGCTAAGAGAATGTTCCCCGGGCGCTTGGCCGTCCGTGCATCCCGCAGCGCAGCTCGCAACGTCTCCCGCATGCTCAAAATAAAGTGGGAGCCAGTGGCATTCGCAAGCGTTTTGCCAAGTTCGTCCACATATACAGGAGTTGTCTTATTGCCCGCCTTAAAATTGTGTTTGATGATCGGCCCGAGGTGCAGATGATTAAGCAAAGCATTGTGTGCTTCGCCGAAAGCCTTGTTAAGCAGCTCGAAGTTAAATGTTTGATTGAAAAGCTGCATTTCCTTCGTATATTCAAAGCCCGCCGTATACCCCTTAATACGGGCAATAGGCCCTTGCTCGGCCTGCAAGCTGCCAAACTTGACCTCTTCACCTTCCATATGCTCAAAAAAGATGACCGTCCCGTACTGTGCCCATTTCGCTTCGAATTCCTTTGGAAAATTCGGATCGTCCATTGTGTGATAAATGGGGCCGTACAGGGTCGGAACTTCTTCTTTTCCCAGCTCAACGTCAAGCACAACCTTCTGCAGCAGTTCTTTCCTGCTGTTTTCGCTAGTGAGCATTTCACCGATCGGCTTGTCGAGCTCATAGGTCTCCATCTCGCCGTTTACGATCTTCTTGGTGACTACTTCCTCCTTTCCGTTCAACAAAAAAGGAACCCTCGTCTCAATGGTTCCTTGGCGACGTTTCTCTTTAATTGTCTCCACGCTGTGTACTCTTGCCATTGATTATCAGCCTCCTTATACTTGCGGTCCCAATAAGAACCAAATTACGTTTTTCGAATCCTTGGCAGCCGTGACACGGCCGACAAGGCGGTTTCCTGTGTCAGTCTCGGTCAATTGCGACTTGGCAGCGTCCCAATAGATAGGCGTGCCGAAGGCGAACTCTTGAGTTTTATCAATCTGATCTGTTTCAAACTCGGCTTGTTCCACATTGAGGATTGCTTCGTCCGTTTCACCAGTACCAGTTTTTACTGACTCCATGGCAGCTCCGAAGAAGCCGCCAATAAGATAGAATTTCTGAGCCTCCAGGGTAGTTTTTTCAGGCACAGGAACTCGAACGGACTTCCCGTCACTGACCTTCGCACGGTACGACTGATACGTGGTGCTCGGAAATGGTTGGCCTTTATATGCCATTGACATTCAACCTCCTTAAATGCTTGTTTTCTTTGTTCTAAGACCTTGCGGCGCCCCAGCTTGCCCGCCGCCAGTTGTGGCGCGGCCAGCTCCGGCAGGCTTATCAGTATGGATTGCTTCGACCATGCCCTTGACGACTGGGTCCGCCAAGAATGCATCCATCTCACCAGCGATTTGCTCCTTAGTCGCATCTGCAGCGATACCACGGGCATGGTAAGTCCAGAGCTTACCTAGCGCTGTCTCGGGGCTTTGGAGTTCCTTCCGGACGGCCGAAGAAGTAACCTTCGACTCCATCATTTCCCCTACGATTTGATCCCGGTTGGCGGAAGTCTCCTTGTCAGCAGCCGCCTTCAACGTTTTGAATAATTCTTCAACATCCATTTCCCCGCTCACGCCCAGGACACTCTCAGCTTTGCTCAATACATCCAACGCTCGCTGGACTTGTTGCGCAAACTCTGGTGTCAACTCGGCGACGACCTGCTCATCTGTAAGCCCCATTTCGCCGGCCAGCGTGCCGATCGTAAATCCCTTCATGCCGTGTTTCTTCTTCACTTCGGTTAAAACCTGCGCCCATTCCACCTGTTCGTCATCTCCTTTCGATTCTTCGGGGCCTGCCCCATCTAAGTCCCACATCTCGCCCGACATGGCGACGATGCGGGTATTCATCCCTGCGCGGTCAAGTGGCGTCCAGTCGATGGATAAAGGATTGTAGCCAACTACGTCAGTTTCTCCCTTTGCTCGTTGCAGCTTCGGCATGCCGTAAATGGATACCTGATTAATTCGGTTGGAGCGAATCCACCGTTTCAGATCCTTGGCTGCTGCATCGACCACTCCGCGGAAGTAAGCCGTTTCGCCGACCATCTTTGCGCCGACCCAATGCGTGACTGGCGGCAGAAACTGATTGTTGACCTCCTCCGGTTTTTGGTGGCCCAGGAAGCCGTTCAGCGTCTTGGTCATGACCGCATCGACAATATCCTTCAACGACTGGCTTCTGTAGTTCCAGCCCCGTTTGGAACGGCTGGCTGGGATCTCTACCACGACTTCCAGCGGATCATCGTCGCCTTTCTTTAGCTCATCAATCCGTACTCCAGGTGCAAGTGGTACATCATTGATGTTCATCTCTCCCGAAAGATTCCCGAACAGCCTAAACGGCTGTGCTGTCTGCTCCGCCATCTCCCCGTAAATCAGTCCGTTCCGCATTCTCTTGTTCACCCCCTCTCCGTGCCAACGCAATCAAGCCGCGGCTGATTGCTTCGATAGCCTGTTCCTCTGCGACCAACCGCATTTCTTCCTCCCGATCTGCAAAGAGCGGAAATAGATGGATGTGCAATAACTCGTGCACCAATGAAAGCTCCATGTCCTGGGGTTCGGCAGAATCAGGAGGGTAGTCGACCGGATCTAGGATGCGAATCGACGCCATTCTTTTCGGGAGCACTGCATCAATCTCAGCATTGCGATTTTGTTCATGCATTTCCCTCTCCCGACATATCTCAACGCCAACAATCCAATCCTGCAACCGTAGGACCTTCTGCCATTCCGCGCACTTAGCGCGGAGCTCGTCCACTGTAAAAATCACTTCATGCAAGATGCTCACTCCTCTACAGGCAAAATAAAAAGCGCCTTTTCGGGGCGCTTACTCTTCATCGTCTATGTTGTTATCCTTGCCTCCATCTAGCAGCTGAAGCTTTTCCTTCGTCTGTTCCTTCCGCATCTGCCGCAGCTCCTCCTCGGTCGGAATCAACGGGATTTCAAACTCAATTCCTCCTGACATGCGCAACCCTCCTATATGCATTCTACGAGTCCATCATAGCACGCATATGCAAAGGGTACTATGCCGCCTTGGAATATACCTCCTGATACCATTTTTCGAGCTCCGGCTGCGATGCCGGATTCTTCGTCCAGGCATTCAGCCGATCGATAAAGGTGTCCGTATCCTCATGGACCGAAACAAGCGTGCACATACAATTAGGATGGGCCGGCATCGGCGGTTCCTTCCCGGGTGGCCAGACGCCCCTACCGAGGCCGTGGTCTGCTTCCGCGAATCTCTTGCATACATGGCATGGGTCAGAATTATTCGACAACAGCCACTTCATGCCGGTATAGCTTGGGCTTACCTTGGCAGCGGCGATCGTCCCCTCGCCGAACGCGGCAGCCGTCTCCGTCCGGACGAGGCGCAGCGCCTCATAGCTGATATCCTGAGGGATGCGGCTGCCCATTCGTTCCATCATGTTTGGATATTCATAGGCAAGCGTCTTTTTCCCACGCCGGACATATTTTTCAAGAGCCCGCGCCGTTTCGACAGGGTCCTCGCCCGTCGCGACTGCATCCTGAATGATTTCGGTCATAGCAGACCGGGCTTTTTCTCCGTGTTTCCACAATCGATCGGATAAATGCAACCCGCCTTGGGTTCTTGCCCAGCAAGCTTCGACCGCCTGCGTATTGGCTCTGAAAAACGCCCTCTTTACCGGTTCCTTCGCCAGCTTCGTTTTACTGATCTGCGAAAGCGTAACCTCGTAAGAGTAGCTGGTGCCTGCTTCCACGGCCTTCTCGATGCTGCTGCTCACAATTCCCTGCAAGGCCTCCGTTATACTGTTCTGGCGCAGTGAGAGCTCAAGAGCGGTCAAGTATCGGACATTCATCTGATTGCCGTAGCCCTGCCGCTTCATGAGGCGGATTTCCCTCGCTACCTTGTCAGCAGCACGGATATAAATTCGACGGACTTCTTGATCCTGGCCGAGCCGCAGGTCGATATACTTCTTCCTGGCTGCAAGCGCCCATTGCAAGTATGGCCCCGTCGTCCGCATCAGTTGTCGCAACGTCTCCTCAACAGACTTGACAATGCGGCTCATTATATCGCTTTCCTTTCTTCTTCAAGGTAACTTGCATCAAATAATCGAGATCGGAAGATGGACGTCTCCAATATTCGATCCTTTTCGCCTGCCACGTCCGGGTCACCGGACTCATAGTCACGGATCGTATCTATCCAGTATTTCAAGTACTGCACGGCAGCCTCCATAGACATCAATTGTCCAGATACTGCCTTGTCCAACGCTTCGACGATTGATTTCAACTCCTCGGCAGCATCTTTGCTGTCGCGGGGGTCGATATTCTCCCAGACCAGGGCCGTCTCGTAGGTACTAAAGCTGATATTCTCGGCCTTTGAAATCATGGCCAGCACCATCCGAGCCAAGAGCTTCCACGAGTCTGAGAATGCCTGACGCTTCCGCTCAATCTTTTGGATGAATACAGGCATCTGCTCTTTAGTCGATGCGAGCGAGCTGGGCGTATGAACACCAAACACGAATTCCGGAGTCTCTGAGGACGAGATGATGCAGTAAAATACGAATTCAAGCAGGGCCGTTGCGTCACCGGTTGCAGATCGCGCTTCGATGAATTGGGCATCTTCTTCGCCCTGGAATATCAACAATTCGTGTCCGTTAAGGTCGATTTTCCCGCCCTTCTTCGCGAACTCAGCCGGATCATCGACGCCGAAGTTGTTTCGTAGAAAGCCAGCGACGTCTTTCAGCTTCAGCTTGAGCCTCGGCGTGCTGTGCATCTTCGAACCCTGTACCGCATGTAGGAATACGTCATGGTACACCTTCAGGAACGGCTCCACCGACTCAAGGTCACTCTTCCCGAATTCCATGGTCTCGTCGCCCTCATTTTTGAAATGAACAATGGGGATGAATCCCCAGGGGTTCGGAGTTTCCCCAACTTCTATGCCTGGAGGGATGTCGCCCTCAATCTCAATCAAGCGCCTCTCAGCACTGATGCGTTGCTTGATGGTCGCCTGCCGGTTCGCTCCGCTCTCATCTACCCAAGTATGTGTCGATTCAAGGATATACTCAATTGCTTCCCCCGTTATTGGGTTACGGTTGATTTTTCTCACTTGGTCGGGTGGGAGAATGTTATATACCAATCTCTTTCTCTCTTCAGGAAAGAGGGGGGAAGTATTGTCCTCCCGTGTGATCCAGACAAAGCAGTCACCTTCCTTGATGGCGTTCAACTGCGTCCGCTGGACCCTTGAGTGATTCTGCTTGAAAAACTCCTGCAGCCTCCCTTGGGCATCTTCATCGGCGCTTTTTATTTCGGGCACGCCCATAAATCCGACAGTCGAGTTGACTATCTTTTTGGCAAAGCCAGCACCGAGCTTGTAGTTCTCTTCTGTGTTGTCATAAAGTGCCCGGGCTTTTGCGTAATTTACTCGAGTCGAATCAAGCCTATACGCACCGCCTATGCCGCTTGTTACAAGCCCCCAGAGACCGGACAAGCCTTGCCGAAGCTTTGACATTTCCCCAACCGCTCGCTGCCACCAACTAGCCATATATCTTCCCTCCTCTCAGTAGACCAGCCGCAGCCGGATCAATAACCATACCGGATCTTGCGAATGCCAAAACAAGCGCGTCCGCCCGGTCAGGTGATCGGAGGCCCCGCTTTTTCATGTCTTTTTTGGATTCCAAAATGATTTTGCCCTTGCTCGTCACGGTGTACTTCCGGGTTGAAAGCTGCGCGATTAAGTCCTCATCGTTCGGGATCTGAATATCCCCAGCCTGCAGCAAGTCCCGGACGCGCGCCCATGCTTCCGTACCCCAATTATCATAGTGATCGGGGTCGTCCGCCTTTCCGCCGTTGTGGCAGTCGATCACATCGATGTATAGCCCCTCTTCTCGGACAACTTCCCTAACCCGGTCAGTTACTCCGCCGCCGACGCCATCATCGTCAATTTTGACGGTGCAACGCGGGCGCCCGTATTTCAACATCAGCTCCTTGGCCAAGTTGATGACCCATCCGGCCGTCTCCATGGTGTCCTTCTTGGTGTAGGTCCGAATGAATGGAACCATTAGGCCAATCCGCGGCACGATGACGGTTTCGTCGTCACCGAAGCGAGCGACGTCAACGCCGATTTCAAGAGGCGCCGCTTCCGGTATGTCGAGCTCCCCGTCTTCCTGGAGATACACTTCCCGCATGGCGGCCGCCTCGGCCAATTCCAAGGGGATGAAGGTGTCCGGCTCCGCGCGGGGAAAATCCCCATCTACCCGGACGCGGACGACGTCGCTGTCCCGGCCGTACTTCCTCTCCAGCATTTCGATGTTTTTCTTATTGGTGCGCCGGCTGTCCCGGCTGGAGACCTTATGCGCCCGATAGTCGCCCCGATCCTTGTGATGTGAATCGTAGAAGGTGCCACTTGTCCGCGTCGGGTTACCGCACATGACCAACTTGTTCTCATCCCCGGAAAGTGTCCCGAGGATGGCTTCCATGATTTCATCCTTCACGCCGGAAGCCTCATCCACAATGAAAAGCATGTAGTCCTCGTGAAATCCCTGCATATTCTCCGGCTTCGTGGCCGTCCGCGCAGTCGCGAACCACCGCTGTTCGTGGCCCACCATGTAGACCTTCGTCTTCGTCCATTTGAGCAAGTTTTTGACCATTGAGCGTTCCAACCATTTGGCCACTTCGGCCCAAAGGACGTCGTGGAGCTGCTGCCGGGTCGGAGCTGTACAAACGACCTTCGGATTCGGGCGGCAACAAAGGAACCATATGATTAGGGCCGCCTCAAACGCTGTCTTGCCGACACCTTGTCCGGAACGAATGCTCACCCGTGGATGAACGGCCACATCGGCCATCGCTGCCCGCTGCCAGTCGTCCGGGTCGAATCCGAGCATGTCCTCCGCGAAGGCGACAGGATCATCCCAATATAGGTCAATGAGGGTAACGAGGTCGGAAACGACGTTATACGGCTTACCCATCCGTCTTCACCTTCCGCCGTCTATCTGCAATCTCCCTAAGCGCATCTGTCCAGCTCGCCGTTGCTCCCTCAGCACCCTGAAGCTTCTGCAACTCAATTTGCAAGATGGCCGTCCGGACTTGCTTTTCCTCGTCAATTGCGATCAGTTTGTTCATAAGCTCGATCGCTTTGAGTTTCTTGTCTTGGACTCGGGTCAACGCCTCCTCAAGCTTGATGATGTCGTCAATGGCTCTGTACTCCGTTTCCTCAATCTCGGATTCGACCATCTCCGTCCGGGTAATGGGCACCGTCCTGGTCACACCCGTCTTCTCATCATGGACCGTTAACACATCCTTGGTCGCTTTGAGCTCGCTGAGTACCCGCCGCTGCTTCTCGGTCAGCCCGTCCATGAGCCGGCCTATACGCTTGAGCATGCGACGCTCGCGAATGGTCAGCAGCTTTATGGCCTCGTCTGCCTGCTGGACGGGATCGGTGTCAACCTGCTCGACGAGCTCCTGCTCGTCCTCTTCGAGTGCATCCATCCAGATTGTTTCATACTCCCCGGTCGTGACCGCCTTCTTATTGCCGAAGGGCCCGCCGGTACCCCCTTTATTGCCGACAGCATTCTGATTTCCCTTGGGAGCGCCGCCGCGGTTACCGACAGCGTTCTTGTTCCCTTTCGGGGCGCCGGGACCCCGCCGTCGATTGGTAACGTTACTATTCGATTCATTGGTAACGTTACCTTTCAAATTGTCGGCCCAACGGTCCTGGCTCTTCCACTTTCGGACCTGTGTCTCGCCAATCCCGAGGGCGGCAGCGATGTCCTTAAGCTTCATCGTCCCGCCGTTCTCCAGCCACATTTGTTTTGCCTTGTCCCGTCCAGGGCTTCTCTCTCTCGCCATTACATATCACCCCACCTCCATAAAAAAGGACGAGATCATTTGATCTCGTCCTTTTAAAGCTAATCCAGTATATTAATTTAGATACCCTCTATAATCCAACCTGCTGCTTCTATTAATCCCCCTGAACCTAAGTCGTCTAAAGAAATAGCCGATCCAATAAAATCAGTTATATCTTTTGCAGAAGTAGGAATTCCCGATGAATCTTTCTCAACTTCAACTTTAAAAACTGTGGTACCTTTCCCGTCCCATCCCATTATTTCTGATTCTTCTGAATCATCCTTTGATGCAGTACCGGCTATAGCATCTGCTCCTACAGTAAATCCTTTATTGTAGCTATAAACAACCTGTTTATCTCTGTCAAAAATAGCATAGACCATGTAACCTTTCCCTGTTCCATTAACTCCGGATTTTCTCAAATAAAAGTTAACATTAACACTATAGTCTTCGCCTTCTTGACTTAATACATATGACCCCTTTGCTTTTGTGGATCCCTTTTCATCCTTTTTTTCTTTTTGTTTAATTACTGGCATATAAACTCTCCTTTTTGTTTTTTTACACATTTATTATTTATAAATTTGGAGAATCTATTAAGACAATTAATGGAATGGTTAAATTTCGTCTTTTTGCAACTCGATATCTATTTCGATGAGCTTTTTCAGGTCGTCAACGGTTTTGATTTCGATCCGGCCGTCTTGAAAGTCCTTTACCCAGCGAGCGATTCCGGCCTTTACAATCTTCCGGTACTGTTCCTTGCTTTCAAGAATCCCCTCCATGACGGCAAGCTCATGCTGCAATAACACATCATGTTCACAATTTGTTCCCATTGCCGTTCCCCTCGACTTCCATTACAATGATGACGAGATAGTGGCTTTCGCTTCCGTGGCCACGGGTTTCCACTATCTCAGCCGGGGGAACCTGGCTGCGTAGGAGGGCGTACCAGCGCCCTCCTTTTTCTATGCTTCGAACCATTGCAGATTGATCTGCTCGGCAATCTTTTTCATCATCAACGGCGGCACGCTCATTCCGCATACGTACTGGACATCTGCATCCATGAAATCGTAATCCCGCGGGAACGTCTGCATCCGAATGATGTCTGTGTCGCTGATATGCTGCGCCACGTCAGACCGCACGAATACGGAAGAGCTGGCGATGGTGTTCGGAACTTTCTGATCCTTTAGTAGCACAGTGTTGAAGTTGCTGATCCTTCCCTCTTCTCTCCCGGTAACGTCGCCCATGTTTAAATCGTGCGGGCGCCGCTGCTTCCACCGCTGGAACGTTTTGCTGTTTGGGTTGATTGGCGGGCCGTCCCCGCCGCGGATGTCCCTATACAGCACCGGCGGCTCATTGAATTCTAGCCGCAACGGTGGGTAAGGCATGTCATCCCGCGTAGCAATGAAGAAGATCCGTTCCCTCTTTTGAGGAACCCCCATCGTGGCAGAGTTCAAGAGGAACAATTGCGGGCGGTATCCGATTTCCCGGAAGCGCGACAATACCATGCTAACATACCCACGTGCCTTTCCGACTATCATCCCTTTGACGTTCTCCGCGACCACCACACGCGGCCGCAGCTTCTCAGCAACGTCCAAGAAGTCGAAGAATAGATCATCCAACCTCTGAACAGCCTGGCCCTCACGGAATGCGAACTCTCCACCCCATTTCTTTTCACGGGCTCCTGACATGGAAAATACGCTGCAGGGCGGCGAGGCGTCCAGTATGTCCAGCTCGAATAATTCAGCCGGCAGCTCGGCGTCTAGCAGCCTCTTAAACTCCTGAATTGGCATCATGTAGGAATGCCGTGGGCTGTGGTTCCGCCGATAAATCCGCATCATCTGGGGGTCAATCTCCACATTGCCCAGCACCGTATAGCCGGCAAGCTTGTAGCCCATAGTTGAGCCGCCACCGCAGGAGAAGCAACTGAACACGGTGCGGCCATGATTCTCCACCTGCCCAATGTCCTTCAAACTCCAGTCCCATTCACGCGTCATGCTGCATCACTCACTTTCGGGATCAAAAACGAACCCACAGCGTGGGCACTTGCACCCGAAACGGGATTCGTCGAATTCGTCAGTATCCAATTCTCGATTCTCGAAATCGCCGAGTTGGTCTGCCGGCAGTTCCTTGAATTCATCAAGCAAGCGGTCGATCTCGTCTTCGTCGAATCCGGTCAGGCTCAGGTCGGCAGCTTCGGCTTGGAGCTCGTCAAGCAGCCGGGCAAGTGCCTCGTCATCCCAACGGCCAGAAACCTTGTTCAGGGCCAGATTCAACAGCCGCTCCTGCGTCTCGTCAAGGTCGACGACGGACACTTCTACTTCCGTCCGCCCCTGCTCGTTGACAAGGATCTTGAAGCGTTGATGCCCGCCGACCATATTCCCGGTTCGCTCGTTCCAGACTATCGGCTCGACGTAGCCGAATTCCTCAATGCTGCGGCGCAGCTTCTTGTATTCCGGGTCGTCCGGCTGCAGGTCAATGCGGGGGTTGTACGCTGCTGCTCTGATTTTCTCTATCGGTATGACTCTGATATCCATAGTGTCCTCCAATAAAAAAGCACCCGTCCGGGTGCATAATTTTAAATCGCTCCATTATTTCTTAAATTCCTCATGATCTGCGGATTATCTTCTTCTACGCTGTAAAAGAAGACTTCGTCTACGTAGTTCTCTACATCCCACTCATTTATGCTCCACTCATTTGTAGTAATCAGTATCACTTTTCTTGATTTTGTATTCTCTAGTTCAGTAAGAAAATTATTATACCGCTTAGGATTATTTAATACGGTTTGAACAGGGAAAAATAAAGTGAAAGTACTATCGTTACCTTTAGGATTAAATTTGGTAGAAGTAACATAGCTGTTTATATTAACAGTCATTCTTCCTAGATCGTAGGCAGTTGTTGACTTAACTGTATCCGGTAAAAGTCTTTCTTTAAATGCACGGTTAATAAAGTTTGATATATCTGACATAGAAGACGTTCTGATAATCCCCCTATCAAACACTCTATCCAAACAATATAGAATAACCCTTATTTTAGCGTCACTGTCATAACCTCTTACCAAAAGTGTTTTTTTAGTGTCATCATTCAAGAAATCTAATACAGCTTCAATAGCTTTCTGTTTATCACTCACGCTCTCGCCTCCCTCTCATCAATATCTTACACTTCGACCTAAGGAACAAAATTCCTTTAATCAATAGACTGCAACAATGCCATTCCGAGCCTTTTACTTTTTCCAATCTTACGAGGACCTGCGTGCCGCTCAATTATGTTGTGTTGGTTTCTCGCGGGTTCATTCGTAATACGTCCGCACAGCGATTCTACGGCCCCGCCCTGCCGTTTTCTGCTCTTGCTCCTGTACTCGGAAGTATTAGAACATACGTTCCTTAAACGGGCTTATATTTCGTCGTTTCGTGGCAAAAGAAAAAGCACCCGATTAAGGTGCTTGATGATTAATTTAAGCCGTAAATATATTTCTCAATATGATTGTATTTGGGCCCCATCTCCTCAATGGCAAGTCCAAACTTAGAAGCTGCCGAATTAATGATCCTGTCATACTCTTGATCCGATACATATCCGTTTTGTTTTTCTTCAATTTCGGATAATGCACCTCTAATATACTCGTAAATCTCCAAATCTCCAGGTGCTAGACTGTTCTTACGATTCTGTTGTTCAAGTATAATTTTATTTAGCTCAGGTGTAATGGCTTGCGCTTTTCCGTTTACAGCAAAAATTTCATTTCCAAAAATCTCCCACTCATATATAGATGGAGTACTCAATCCTGGAATTTTGACAGTATAGACAACTAGGTTACCTTTTTCCTCCCACTTTCTCTCGAATTGGGAGTGCTTCTTTTCAAAAAAATCACTTATTGAGACGCCATCTTTAGTAATGTAATTTTGAACCATTTGAAGCATGTTACCACTCCTTCAGCTTTTAAGTCATTACATAATTCGACATCAGGAAGAATTACCCTGCTTCACACACGGACGCCTGCCACAAAATTGCTTTGTTCCTGTCCATTCTCCCCAACTACAGCCTTTACAAAGAGCTGGCTGCTTAGCCGGATCTTTTATTCGCTTCTTTTTCTTCTTCACGTTACATTCCCCCAATAAAAAAAGCCGTCCCATTGAAGGAACGACTTCGGATCATATATAAAATTCATTCGAGCAAAGAGTCTTGTTCGAGCAATGGCGCCCGCAAGCGGCCGCAGCAAAATCGCTGCGCTCTTTGCTTTAAAATCATTTCGTACTTTGTAACTATATACGTGGATCTAAGAGCATTTTATCCGGCCGAAAAAACCATTGTCAAAGCCAAATTTTTCGATTAAGCATGGAAACTACTCCTCACCATCCACCTCTCTTGGAATATCTCACTATTTCACACTTTTGATTTCCCCTATAAAATAGTTTAATCTGGAAGAAAGAACAAATAGAAAGGGGCCTTCTAAATGGAAATTTTCCAGAGACAGCTTGGTAAGTTCATAGCCTTGGCTTTAATCGCTATTTTCGTTATTTTCGCGTTCAACATGCTTCCCCAGGCCATAAAAAGTTTTCCCGAGCGAATGGCTGAATTAGCACCTTTGTTCAGCCGATAATGAAATTGGCGAGAAGAGGTACGCCCCGGTAATTCGCCGCCTGCTGGACGGCCGTGCGTGTCATTCTCGCCCCATTTCCACATTGCCATAGTAACACGGTTTTTTCCTCACGTGTTCGTCAAGATTCCCCAAAATGTCCCACGTTTTCGTCAAAATTTCATCTCGTCCCGTTCGAAGAATCCTAGCAGCTTCAATGTGTTTGCAATCGAGGTGGTACCTTCCTCGATCCGTCTGTCTATTGTGCTGTCCGACAAGCCGCGGCGGAAGAAAAGGATCGTCTCCTTGCGGCTGTAACCCTGAAAGAACCGATACTCGACCGCCCGCTTCGCATCTTCGTCTTGGATCAAGCCAGCAGACCGGCGCAGCATGGTCGTGTAGAATCGATATTGCTCATACACCCATTTCTGCTTTTCGGTCAGAATGACGGCGTTCGCCGTCTTGTCTGCATGCAGATCATCTTGGTCTATCCGCCGGCCCGTCTCCCCATCGACGGCCACTTGCGCCAGTTCCTGTTCGAATGCTTCAAAATCGCGCATCAGCGCGACCATGTGTATATATTTTTCGAGCAGGAATTTCGCTCGTTGGATCTCTGCATCTGTCGCCTTTGAAAAGAGTTCACCCTGTGCCCACTCCATCGCCATTCCCCTCATTCCCCTTTGTGTGGTATAGTTGGAATGAAGGAAATACGTTTTTTGACCGCCCCCGCAGCCCGGCCAAGGATTCGCGGGGGCCGTCTTTTATCTTCCAATCAGAAGTATTGACATTGCCACATATCTATCAGGCAGCCACGGGCGGCCTCGTAGAATATGCGTTATAAGGACTTTTGCATCCCAACCGCTGTACGTCTCACTCCTGGGGTCCCATTCTTGCAGATGCAGCGTGTCGCCCACCTCGTAGCCCCGATCATCAAGCCGAATTTCAACTGTCTTGCGCCGGCAAGGGTCCGGCTCCGTTACAGCCTCGAAATGCTCCGGCCACACTTTCAATGTGTGAACGCTCAAAACCATTCCCCGCCCTTCTTCATGTACTTCCCATTGAAGCTCATCTGTGGGGCTGTAACTGCCAGCGGCCCTTTTTTGTACTGTACCGCGGGCTTCATAGCATCCAGACGTTCACGTTCAGCCTTCAACTGCTCTGGACTCAATATATATGAGGTCACTTTTTTATAGTCGGTCATCTTCTACACTAACTCCTTCCTCATCATCTACTTGGCAGAATGCGCGTTTGAACATGGCTTCAAGTAGGCTTAAATACAATTCCAGTTCATCATCCGTTTTCGCGTTTATATCCGGTCCGTGACCTGGAACAGACTTGAAATTTTCGAGTCGCTTCAGGAGTTCTTTGCGTCTTTTGGTCATGACTCTGTTTCCTCCTCTATTTCAATCCCCAGGTAATGATAGTCATCGTAGTAACCCATGCAACCGTCAGAATGATAATCTTCCGTGAACGTCACGCCGGTGCCGTCGGTCATTTTCAAAACAATCTGCCCCGGTTCCCACCACTCATCATTCACGATACGTTCCCAGGATGTTACCTCTATGCTGCAAATCGTCTTGCCTTGTAATTTTTCGAGCAGCTTCATTTTCTCAGCTCGGAGCTCCTGAATGCGCCGCTGCCGTTCTTCCTCCTGGCGTTCCTTTTCCCAGCGTTCCTTCTCTTTTCGCTCCCATTCCTGTACAGCTAGGCGTAGCCTCATATTCTTCGATTTTTGCTCGTGGCAAAAGCCGCATCTTCCGAACCGTTCTTTTTCAAAGAGGCTTATCGCCCGACCACATTCACATTGAAGCATTGCCGTTCCCCTCCTGTATGCGTTGTATGACTGTCATTTCAGCTTCTGCTGAATCGTGAAAGCTATCGAATGGTTCAATGTCCCCGTTCTGATGCCAATTTGATATTTCCAACCCTTGACCATACAGTTCATCGAAGTACGTTTTGAATCTTTTAAGCTGTTCATTTTCTTCTTTCAGCCGTTCTACTTCTTCCCAGCCTGCTTTTTCTGATTCATACAATACTTTCGCCATTACTCCGCGCAAACACAAAATCGTATGCACGTTTTGATCTATCAATTGACGTTGGCTGTCGGTAAGCTTAGTCATTCTGTTCACTCTCCCCTTGGGCTTTGCCCTGATTTATATATTCAAAACTAGCTGGCCAACTTGTGATGCAGCTACTGGATTGATCCAAAGGACTTCTTCCCTGGCTGCGCCTGCCTCAGCCTTGGCTTTCTTGGTTTCTCGCCTCCAATGCCGTAGCCGGTCATCGTACATTGGATGAGCGTATCCGGACAGCAACACCGGACCCGGATGCTGATCCAGCGCGTCCAGTAATTCTGCGTGCTCTTCCTCCGTCATTTCGAATCTATAGCTGGAGGACGTCCGCGTTGTGAGAACATACCGCGGATCTGCATATATCAGAACATTCGGGCGTCTGTAACGCTCCATCAGTTCCAACGCTGGCTGATTCTCGATCTGGACTCCTTTTAGCCGTTCGGAGACCGCCCTTACTCTTCCCGGAAATTGGAGCCACTCTTGCCCCGGAAGCGGTCCATTTGCCTCGACCATGCTGCGCCATCCGGTGCGGCGATTAGTCTTTCCGCCGCGCCCTTGCCATAGCCGGACGAGCAGCCGCCGTGCCCGCTCGAGCTCATCTGCCGTATCTTCATAGCTCAGGTAATATTCCTCCCGGCTGTGCGGCGTCCAGCGGATGACATGAGCCAGCTCGTCCGGACGCTCCCGGATCACCCGGAACAGATTCACGATGTCCCCATCGATGTCGTTGACGGTCTCGATCCGGCTGCGCCCCTTCGTGAACAGAACGGCACCTGAGCCAAAGAACGGCTCCAAGTATGTCTCGTGCTCTGGCATATGGGAAATGATCCATTCGGCCATGCTCCACTTGCTGCCGGGATAGTGTAAAATTCTTGGGACGCTCAAGCTCTCCCCTCCCCGGCCAGGAGGCCCATATTTGAAAATGCGTATAGCAGCTTCTCAAAGGCCCGGCTTCGAATCTTCATGTATGTGACCGCGCTGATCGACGGTTCGAAAGCGAATGAATATACCTGCGTGTCTGTGATCCTTTCTCGCTTCATGTATCGCTCCCGAATGAGCAACTGCTCGTCCGGGTCGAGGTTGGAGACAACCTCATCAATGGCTTTGCACAAGCGTGCTTCTTCGGGAATCTCTGCCACATCGATCCTGTTCAGGAAACTGTGGAATCGATACGACTTGAATACTTTCTCTATCGCCGTCTTCATCTCTTTGGCGTCCACGGCCGGCCCCCCTATGCTTGTGCAATATATCCACCCATCGACTGGGCGGTGTATCTGTGATCCATGCATATCTGTGATATCCCCGCAGGTGTTGCTGGAACGTAGTAAGAGCCCCGCAAACTGCAGCCGGGATACCAGACCACAATCGCCGACGGGAAGGGAGCTCCGTCCGCGGCTCCTTCGAACTTCAACCGCCCCTTCAGGTAATAGATCCGGCCAAGAAGTGCATTATCTTGGAACCAAATCGTATCAGTGCGAGCTGCAACCAAGCCGACCACCGTCACACCTTTATGGGCTTCCTCGACGGCTTTGCGCATCCAACGGCTCACAGCTCTACCGTATGGCGGATTCATCCAGCAGACGCCTGTCCAATCTTGGGTAAGGCCGTTCTTTTCCGTGTCAAAATAGTTCGGATGCTTGTGGTTCTCGGCATTCGCACATACGTCGATCGTGAAGCCAAACGCCTCATGAAGTTGGTCATATAGCCATTCAGGAGTTCCCCAATCGTCTCGTTTGCTGCTCGTTAACGCTTCATTCAAGAGTGCCCCCACCTTTTTCAAGAATGTATGTTCGGTTTGACGGCCGCAAAGTGCTGCTGCAGCCGTCAACCTCTCCCCTATTTGCTTACGCGGCGCCGCCGTTCTCTTTCATTTGCTTCGCGACACGCTTCTTGTACGCGGTCCACCGTGCCGAGAATTGTCCGCTTGTCAGGCCGACCTTGCTTGCAATTTCTCGCCAGGTTGTATTTGTATTGAGACGTTCTTCCAGTAACCTCGGGAAGTCGATTGGAAGGTCATCATATGCCGGGCGGTGTTCCAGAATGAACTTCTCAAGCTCTTCCTTGTCCACTTCTTCGGCAGCCGCGCCCTGGTCTGCTTCCTCCGCAGCAGGTTCTTGGTCGGAGCCTTGGCCATCGTCTTCAAACTCAACCGTTCCGGCCGGCGCTCCATCCTCTTCAGCACCTCCGGTATCCGCTGGCTGAGCATCTTCTTGCGCAGCCTTCTCCGCTACTGGTTCAGGCTCGTCCTGCACTTTGCCTTTTCTCCACTCGTCCCACTTGGCAGCCAGCGGCGCAACCCGCGCCCGGTACTCGTCAAAGATTTCAGCAACTTTCCCGCTGCTCATTTCCAGCTCATTCGCAATTTTGAGGTACGTTTCCCCGCTCCGAATGCGCTGAATATATGTGGGGAAGTCGTAAGGCAAATCCTCGTATGACGGCGCCAGGCGAGCAATGATGAAGTCATCAACGATGTCCTTGTCAGATTCCTTCGCTTCGTGTTTGACTGGTACTTCCTCTTTCGGAACTCCTTCCAGTTCCATTTCTACCTGTTCACCATCTGGCTTCACCTCGGAAACAAGCCCTTTTTCGTCAACCCGGTAATGCTTGATTGGCTTCTCTGTTCGTGCATTGACCTCGACGTTATACTGTACAACTTGACTTTCCAGAGCGAACCTGACGTTTTTCTCGATCATCTTCCGCAAGTGGTAGTAATCTTCGCGGCTCTCTAGATCCTGCGTAACTTCGATTTGCAGAACCAGCTTCCCGCCTTTCTTCATGTTTGCTCCAATCAATGTTCCCTCGGACTCGATGTAACCCATGTCAAGCAGCTCCTTTTTTGATTTTTTGATGACAAGCCCAGCAGAGCGCAATGGCGTCTGACGGGTCATATAAACGTTCCTTGATGTCGCCCTTCTTGTACTTCCCTTTCGGGTCGTCTCTCTGGTAGAAAAGAGGAACGGCGATGTCGTCGTAATCCAAGCCGAAAAGCATCTGCATTTCGACCGCGACGGTTTCCTTGTCCGCATTCCCCTTCCCCGTATGCATCTTGAGTTCCGTTGGCCGAATCTCTGCAATTCTGATTCCCAGATGTAGTGCCCCGAGCGTCACCATGGAGTAAGCCCCCACAAGTGCCAAGACGCTATTGGCATTCTTGAAGTGGACTGGGCGCTCCAGAACAAGAACATCCGGGCGCTCCCGTTTCAAAAGCTCGTATGTGTCCTGATATATCGCATCGAGTACCGCCGGCATTTTGATTTCGGTGTAATCCCTAATCCCAAAATTTCGCGGCCGTCCGGCCACCATGGTCGCCCATCCGGCATAATTGGTCCCGTGGTCAATCCCCATGATTTTCATGATAAGTCCTCCCTGCTGACCATCAGCCTCAGCTCAAACTCTCGAATTCCCTCGTCGAGCTCGTCCGGATTGATGTCGGCGAATTCCGTTTCGAGTTCTCCCCGGGCGGGCACCTCGTATGTCCGCTCGAATCGGTGCTTCATGTATTCATACACGCTCCACCGGCTCCAAGGTCTTCCGCTCATGCTCCCCACCGGAGCCGCCGCACCTGTCCTTTTTCCCTGCTCACAATCACCATCTGCTGGCCGTCATCCCGCTCCACAAACCAGTTATCCGGGAGCAGTTTTTGCCGGCGAAGCTCCATCTTCTGCCGTCTTGTCGGTTTTCGTAACTTCTTCATGTCCAATCCCACCTCATTTCGCCCAGCGGCGCTTGTTAATGTCACTCACTTTTGCCGGAGGCTGAGGCTTATCCCGCTCCCGGTCGTAGCTTACGAATTTATTGAATTGTTTCAGGAAAACCAGCTCGACGGTCCCGACCGGGCCGTTCCGCTGCTTGGCGATAATGATTTCGATGATGTTCTTTTTCTCGGTTTCTTTGTCGTAGTAGTCATCGCGGTACAAGAAGGCGACAATGTCGGCATCCTGCTCAATCGAACCGGATTCCCGCAGGTCGGACATCATCGGACGTTTGTCCTGCCGCTGCTCCACGCCCCGGCTCAGCTGCGAGAGGGCAATTACAGGGACGTCCAGCTCGCGGGCCAGTTGCTTCAGCATCCGTGATATCTCGGATACCTCCTGCTGCCGGTTCTCTCCCCGGCCGCGGCCAGCGATGAGCTGCAGGTAATCAATAATGATCATCCCCAAGCCCCGCTCTTTTTTGAGACGGCGACAGCGGGCACGTATCTCATACACGTTCAGCCCCGGTGTGTCGTCGATGTAGACGTCCGCCTCAGCAAGCTGCGCTATCCCGTTCGTCAGCTTCTCCCAATCGCCGTCCTCGAAGTATCCGGTTCGCATCCGGCTGGCATCTACTCGTGATTCCGCGCACATCATACGCTGAACAAGCTGCTTTTTGGACATCTCCAGGCTGAATATCGCGATCGTTTCCTTCGTCCGAACACCAACGTTTTGGGCGATATTGAGCGCGAACGCGGTCTTTCCGACCGATGGCCGGGCCGCCACGATGATGAGGTCACTGCGCTGAAAGCCCGCCGTCATGCGGTCCAGGTCATCGAAGCCAGAAGGAAGCCCAGTGATCCCGCGGTCTTCGTCCCGAGTCTCATACCGTTGTTCTGCATCCTCGTAGACCTCTATCAGCACATCTCTTAACCGGATAAAGTCCTTCTTCGGCGCGGCCAGGTCTGAAAGCCGGGTCGCCGTTTCCTGAAGGCCGGATATGACCTTGGTCGGGTCCCCCGATGTCACTGCCTGCTCCACAAGGACCATGCTCGCCTCGATGCTCTGCCGGAGCAGGTACTTTTCAAGCACAATTTCAGCATAGTGCTCTGTGTTTGCAGTGGTCGGCACGCTGCCGGCCAACCGGGACAGGTAACTGACTCCGCCGACCGCCGCAGCCTCGTCATGCTCCGAGAGTTTGTTTGTCAACGTCAACATGTCGATCGGGCTTCCTTCGTCGGCCAGATCCACCATACGCCGAAATATATTCTGGTGTTTCGTAGCGTAGAAAGCGGATGGCGTCAGCCTCTCTTGCAGCATGTCCATCAGCTGCGAGTCAATCAGCACCGCACCGAGTACCGCCTGCTCCGCCGCGAGATCCTGCGGGGGCTCCGTTCCAAGGATGTCAGCCAACGTTGGTTGCTGCTGTTGATTCTTTTGACTCATGCGCCCTCCCCCTTCACGAGAGCCCGAACCCGTTCAAGGTTGCCCGGCGGCGGCGGGGCTGCATTCTGGCGCCATGCGTCCAGCTTGTCGAAATATTCGTCCGTCTCCTGTTTCATGCGGTTGCGCTCAATCTGTTCTCCGAGCCGCCCGCGGATATCGGCAATCGTCGGCGGGAACCGCTCTGTCATGATGTGCTTGTCCACGTTGTCTAAAGCAACTTCAAAGGGAAAATCCTTCAGGTATCTGAAATTCTCTTTGACGTTCTGAACACTCCCGTCAAAGTTCGGATAATGGCGCTTGATGATTTTAAACAGCTCAGCTGCTTCGTCTATCTTCACGTCGTCTCTCCTCCTCGATGAACTTATCGAGTTCGTCAATCTGGTCTTGTTGCCTGCTTCGATAATTCTTGGCAGGAAGCGTTGAGCCCGCATTTTCTTTCCCTTGTACCTCAGGACCCCCTCGCGTCTTGTAGCCTTCAAGGATACCCCTGACATAAGCCAGCGTTCGCTTTCTATGTCGTACTGCTTCCCGCATCGCTTTTACCAGCCATTCACCACCGTAATCGTCATAAAGGTATCCAAGATCTTCGGCTTCGAACTCAGTGACATTCCCGTTCTCCGTGAAATTTTTTTCGTAGGCACGGTATATGTATCCGAATGTGTATTCATGGTTGTTGCTGCTGGATGCCTCCGTACCTATATCAGTTACAGTATCTTTAGTACTACTGCAGTTATTCTTTTTTATTATTGCTTTAATAATTGCTTTCGGGGCCCCGTGAGCCTTGATATGACGGGAAAAATCGCGTTTTTCGTTTCCCTTTTTGGGAAATGAGGACTTCCCGATTTGGGAAATGGTCGTTTCCCCTTTTGGGAAGTCATTTCCCGATTCGGGAAGCAAGTTCCCTTTTTGGGAATCGTTTTTCGTTTCCCGATTTGGGAAGTCGTTTCCCTTTTCGGGAACTTTTTTCGCCAAATTTGGAGACCGTTTCTCGATATTTAACTTGATTAATTCTTTCATTCTCCCTGAGTTAAAACTTCCAACTGCGTCTATCGTCCACTGGTCATAGTGCTTGTTAATTTGAAAAGCATTCAAACTTCGCTCCCAAAAAATCACTTTATTTTCGACCAGCGTTTCAAGGGCATTCCGTATGTGATTACTCCCGACTCCACATAATCCAAAGTCCTTCAATTGAGGAATGATCGCCGATGGCTTCCCGCACCCCCAGCTCAGCGTCAATATGAAATTGATAATGTCATGCTGCCGCTGATTAAACTTCCGGCGGATCATCTCTCGGTGTATTTCATGCGCAATTCGGATATGCGGGTCGTCTGGTTGGGGATTTACGCTGGAATCCACCGACTCTCACCCCCTGCTGCTTGCCATATTAAATGGCGCGCTCCTGCTTCGTTTTTTCTTGCCATGCTTTGTCGAAAAGACACCGCTTGGCGGGAATCTCATAGTGCCTCCGGCCAAGCACAAACGATACAAATCGATCCGTGCTGCGCTCGTAGTACATGCCGTTCAGTGGCGGCCGCGGCGCCAGTGCTTCAAAATCTGAAAACAGGTCCATCTGAACCATGCTCAATGCCTTCTCCCCCTATCGTCCCGGAGGTATATGAGCGGATATTTCGCTCGGACGACCGTCCAACCAGGATAACCCCGCTCGAAGTAGGCCCGGACCTCCCGCTTGAATGCTTCTGGATCTGAGTCTTTCAAACTCCAGAGCCGGTTGCCAATCATGCTTTTCATAAGTGGCTGTAATTCGTTCATCCCGCCCGCCTACCTTCCGGCCACCCGGACAACTTTCCCGGTCAGCGCCTGGATCTCACTCTTGAACAGTTCCTCGTTGCTGTTGTTGTCCGACAAGTGAAGCAGCCAGATTTCCTCCACACGCTGCAGGTCATTCGCCCGCAGGAACTCCTTCACATTCTCAAGGCTGAAATGGGACCTGAGCAGCCGACTTTTCATGACTGCTGGCACGCGGCCGGCGGCGATATTCTCCCGCAGTATCCCGATCGAGTAATTACATTCGACCATGATATGAGTGAGGCCCCTAAACCTGTAGCGGATGTAATAGGTATCCGTGGCAAACAGCAGCTTGTCCCCTGCCCGATTAGTCAGCAGGAAGCCCAACGGCTCTGCAGCGTCGTGTTCGACCTCAAAGGGCAGAATAGTCCATGTTCCTACAGTAAATGACTGGCGGGCTGCCACAGGCCGCAGGCGGTGCCCTGAAAGCCCCAAGGCTTCCGCCGTGCCCTGCCCGGTATACATATTGATTCCGGCCTTCATCACATCCTTGGCGGCCTTGCTGTGGTCGCCATGGTCGTGAGTAACCAGACAGCCCGCAATATCCGACATACGGAATTCCAGCACCCTCTGAATGTCCTTGAACCGGAGCCCGGCTTCCAGCAGGAGGGCCGTATGCCCATCCGTAATCCGGTAGGCGTTGCCCCCGCTGCTGGAGCCGAGAGGTAGAATATCGATCATCAGAAACCAGGCCCGTCTTCAAGGGTCTTTTCAAAATCCTCGAAGTCGATAGCTCCTTGACCCGGGGGCTGGATAGCGTCAGGTGTTTCCTTTGGTTGCTCATCTGCCGGCACTTGTTCCGTCGAGTGAGTTGGCTTCTCCGGCTGCTGCGGAACAGGTTCTATATCGATAAACTCACTATTAGCTCGCTCCGCAATCTCATTCTGTACCGCTGCATACGATTCATCCGACGTGTCTGTATATACCATCTCAACAAGAGCATTTCCAAAGTCTTTCGGTATCTTCTTTACGATGTTATTCCGCATTTTACGGACGAGCATGGACTCTCGGCTCTGATAATCTGTCCAAGCTGGGCTAATGTACTGCTGCAACTCCGGATCGTCCAGCGCCCCGAGTCCAAGCTGTTTCGCTTTCTTCAGAACTTCCGCTTTCTTCACGGCGATCTGCTTTTTCTGCTCCGTAGTTGCATTGAAACGGTCTTTACAGATGCCGAAGGTTTCATTCATCATGTTATTGTTCATGTGGGCAATCAGATTTCTGGCCACGTCTTCACGTTCTGCAATGTGGAATTCAACGGTTCCATCCTTCTTCAAAATCGGGTAGACTACCCGAACGACGTCCCCTTTTCCTTTAGGAATCCATTTTGGAGGGACTACATCGAAACCAGTGTATTGAGGGTAAGTAAAGTCATCTCCTTCCCGCACAAGCCAGAACTGGCCGACCTTCGCCACATCCCGACCGTAACGGGCAAGGATGGCGTCGTTCCCATCCCCTTCGATCCCCATCTCGATCTGCTTCTTCCAAATGTCCTTTCCGTCAGGGACTTTCGTCTTGACATTGCGGACTTGGAAAAATACTTCACGCGGGCTTGCCGCAGCGTTGAGCTTCAGGGATGCGACCGAGAGCAACGTTTGCGTAACGTTGCTCTTGTCCAGTTGGGGATCGTTCCAATCGATCCCCTTGGCATCCAATGCGGTATTAATAGATGAAATGGCTGACATGACGCATTGCTTGGAATACTGATCCATGTTGATTCCATGCCCAGTGAGTTGAGATTCGATCATGGGCAGGAAGATGTCATTTACCTTGGTTAGAGCTGTTGAAAATGGTGTACTCAATCAGATCGCCTCCTGCATGCTGTTGTTTTCAGTCACTACCCGGAGCTGCTTGTCCGCCTCAGATACCACCAACCGTATTACCTGGGCGTTCGTATCGATTAGCTTCGTGACGGCTTCGGCATTGTCGACGTATATCGGCGCCGAGAAGCCGTAATGCTCGGATAAGGTATTAATGATGTCCAACCCAACGTTGATCCGGGCGGCGTTGTTAAGACCGCCGTCATAAGGCACACCTTTGAAGGTGGTCACGCAAACCTCTTTCAGGCCACCGTTGACCTGCTGGTCGAACAACTTGAACCGAGCATAACGGAACTTAGAATTGATTTTCGATTCAAGCATGCTGACCTTAGTTCGGATGAACTCCTCCGTGAGAAATAGTTCTTGTTCAAGCTGCTCGAACTCGGACGCAAGCGCTTTTTCTTGCTTCTCCAGCTCGATAATACGCTGTTCGATTGCTCTGGCTTGACCAATTTTGGCCTTCTCTGCCTCGAGTGATTCGAGCTCCGCACGGAGCCCGGCTATCTGATGCTGGACTGCTCCCGCTGCAGCAAGAGTGCACGAACGAAGTTGTTCAATTTCTTGCCGTACACTAAGGGCCTCCGTCTGCAGATGCTGATGTCTTGGATCGGCAGTCGGGTCCTGCATGTCAGAGCGGAGAGTGGCCAGTTCAGCTTCAGCAGCGGAGAGTGCTTCCTGTTTCCCCGCCAGTGCTCGCTGATTCTCATCAAGAACGAAGGTAAAGCGTTCGGCTTCCTGTCGGAGACGTTCGGCTTCCGCCATTGCCTCTTTGCCTTGGACAGAGATCTCTTCCATTTGCTTCGCTTTCCGACGATTGAAATCGGATAGTACCTTGTCATGTGCTGCCTGAAGCTGTTCATCGGGGAGAGCCTGCCCACACGTTGGGCAGTTCTCGTCATGGTGATGATCCGGCATCGGTTGACTGTTTACCGTTGCCCATTCTTCACGCAAGCGCTTCGCTTCTACCTCACGGCTTTGCGCCTTGCGCTTATTCATTTCAATGCGTTGTTCTGCGTCATCAATGCGCCGGCGTAGCTCGTCTACTTCCCGGTGGAGAGCATCTACTCCCGCCCGCTTGCTCGCTATCAGATTCAGCGTCTCCTGCTGCAGGTCATTTTTGATCCCAATCAAATCGGTCTCAATCTCCCGCAGCCGCTTCTCCTTAACCGCGATTTCACCGCCGGATTGTATCCGGGACAATTCTTCTTCTTTCGCCGAAATGCGGCTGCGAAGGGTTTGGATGTCCTCCTGCAGCAGCTCCTCGTCCAGCTCCGCAATGTCCGGGGCGCTCCGGCGTGCCTCATCGATGCGAACCGGTATCTTCTCCAGCTCCTTGTTGATGTCGGATCGCCGGGCCGCAACCACTTTGCGGTGATCCTCGATGCTACGGCCGTTCAGGATGTCGGGCAGCCGTTCCAGCTCCTTGTTGCTGTGAATGACTTCCGCATCTGTGATGTCTCCGCAGACTTCGAGAAGTATTCGGCGGCGTTGCTCCCATTTCAGTTGCTCGTTGAAAAATGCCGGATTGGTCAGAAGCTTGAACACGTCCTCCTTGATCACCGCATCCACTGCTGCAGCGTACTCGCCTTGCTTCACCGGCACACCATCCACAAAGTACGAGGTCGTGTGTCCGGTGAATTCCGCTCTGGCAGCGCCGCGCTTTTTCGTCCATTTCTCGGCGTATACGCGGCGGAACGTCTTTCGTCGGCCGTCAAGACTAAGAACCAATTCGACCTCATGGTCAAGGCCGTGCTGCAGGACGTTTCCCGCTCCATCCAACTCCTTAATTTCGAAGTCAGTGCGGTTGGTACTGTCCTTCCCGAATAACCCCCACATGAAAGCATCAAAAATCGACGTCTTTCCGATTCCGTTATCGCCGTACACATCGACGTTTCCGCCGTTCGTTACTAACTCGAAATTGCGAAATCCCTTGAAATTCCGGACCGTCAGGCGTTCCATTATAATCTTATTCATGCGATTTCCTCCTTCGCGGTTTGAAGGTGCTCATTAATAGCGATCATGATTTCCGCCAGCTGCTCCTCATCGGCATGCAGCTCGACCGTGCCCGTCTGGCCCCGGATGGATAGAATCGTCGGCGTATATCTGAGCTTCGGGCGGATAGCGACCTCAATCCGCTCCTTAGTAACGTCAAACGACATTGCAACTCCCATCGTTACTCCTCCTTGTGTTTGAACGGCCATCCGTGGTAGAATGGCCGTATCAATTGAATTTTCAATGAACAGGAATGACCCGGTGCGAACGGGTCATTTTTCTTTTTTCGAGCATTGACATTTACAAGTGCATTTTCTCGGTAGCAATGGGATGATTTCTCCCGACTGCGGCGGGTTTTCGCTCAACCTCACAACCACGCCTCGTTCATCCCGCTTAACCCACATCAGCTCCTGTTTCCATGGGGTCGCCATCTATATCCCACCTTTCCTATGTATTGATGCGTCAGCCGCATCTTTCGACGCCAGTCAGAGGAATGAGACGACTGACCGGCGCCGAAAGACAAAGCCGAAGCTCTGCCTTGCTATTATGTTTTGTACTCCTCATATTCCCTCTGAAATGCCTGCATGATCTCGAGCGGTAAATCACTGAGCACATCATTAAAAAGAGTCCATTTTGCATAACTCTGCTCAACTAATGCGCGAGTTTCCTGAAATTCTTTTTGTGATATTTCTGAGGCCGTGATGAGAGCAAATTTCCTTGAAGACTGGATATATTCGTCGCGCACTTGTTGATATCGCACTGCCAATGCAGCAGCAAATTGCTTGATGTCCTCTTCCGTCATACCGTTCCCTCCTTGCGCTTATCGCGAGAAGGCGATACAATGGACGAAACGAGATACTTTAATCGAGTTCTCAGTGATGACGTCCGGCCTGCCCGCCGGGCGTTTTCTATTTCCTCTTCTGCAAACGTAATCATCATGTTTAGGTACTGCTCCGCATCCTCAAGCTTTCCCGGGGCAATCTTCTCCGGGTTTTCCTGAATGACTTTCAGATTGTGCTTCGCAGTTCGACCGGCAGCCATCGCTTCCGCCGCAAGAATTTTTCTATCCAAATTGTTACCCTCCTTAAAATGCTGTCATTAGATTTTGCAAAATCGTAATGCCATCCATGCCGTAGAGTATAGACACGGCAACTTCGGGGGCATTCGTAGCTTGAACCATTCGCATAAGCGTTGGGACATCAAGCGTCTGCTGGTCGTTCTCCAGCTTTGATATCGCGCTGCGGGACATGTGAACCTTTTCGGCCAATTCTTCTTGGCTCCAGCCCTTTCGTGTCCGCAGCGCCTTTATGATTACACCAAATTTCACAGCCTCTCACCTCCCGTTCTAAATTCGAACAGAAATAGTGGGGTGATCCGGTGTAATATAAAAGTATGGAAAGTCACCCACCCCACTCATCCCCTCCCGCTGGCGCAGGTACCGCTCCGGCGGGTTTCTTCTATCCTCTTGAGCGCAGCGGCTACATCCCGGCGTAATGACCGTAATTCCTTTTGCGATATAGAATCTGGGTTCCTTGCATGACCTTTCTGCAATGTCAGAGCCAACGCCTCATCAATCTCCATTCCCTGCACCGTTACACGGGCAACCGCCATTGTTATGCATGCTGCCCGGGAAGATGTGCGGTTCCAGCCGAATCTCATTAGGCACCTCTTTGTTTGCTCCATTCAACAAATTCACTCCAAATGACTCTCCGCTGCCGTGGCCCCCCTAGCGTGAATACAGGGCAGCCGGGTTCTGAAAGGATGTCGGACATATTTTCTTTACTAATGCCCAAACGTCTTCTGAGCTTAGGAATGGTCAATACTTCATCTTCTTGGAACTTGTTTGGTACGGTTACTTCTTGTGGTTGATGTTTTAACGAGTCGACAATTTGGAGTGCTTTTGTCAGCGTCTCCTTCATGCTCTCCAATTCTTGAACTGGTAAGCTCACGGGCGCGTCTCCTTTCTATGAACTTCCCTCCTAAAATCTGCTAAAATGAGATTGTCCAGATCACATCGCAGGAATGGAGGTGTAAATAAATGAATAAAATTGGTCTCGATGTTGAAAGTCTTATTAATCGTGGAGTGGCAGAACATGCTGCTACATCCGGTGAATTAACAGTTGAAGTCTTTGAAGACAAAGAATTAATTAATAACCCGAAGCTTCTCCAGGCATCCCTTGTGGTAGCGAGAGAAGAAGCAATCATTCGCGCTGTTGCAAAAATGATTGAAGAGAACAACAATGAGCTTCTAAAGCAGTTAAAAGCCGCTGGCGTTCTTCCGGATCAGTAACTCTTTTTTCGATGCGACGTTTTCGAACCTGAAGTAAACGTAGCTGTTCTTTGATCAAAGCCGTCGTTTCACCGGCGGCTTCCCTTCTCAAGTCCAGACCGCATATTTCGCAGAAGTTATCATCTGCTTCGATCTTGTTGTGTTGGCATCGCGGGCAAGTTTTTTTGGACAATTAGACAACCTCCTTTGCGTGAGAATCATCCAAAGGAAACGTTTCGTTTCCCTTATGCTTAAAAAAAAGGGTCCAATCAAATCCCAAGACCGCACCAATACGTTTCGCAAGGGTCACGCCTGGATCCCTTACCTCTGACTCAATCATCCCATAGTATTGTCTACTAATTTTAACTAAAGTAGCGACTTCTTCATGAGTCATGTCTTTTTCATTTCGTATTTTTCGTAACCAATCTCTCCCCATATTCACCACCCCAAGCAACATTTCGTTTCCTTATATCATTCATTATACGCAACATTTTGTTTCTGTCAACGATTTTTAGAAACTTTTTGTTGCGTATATGTTTGGCAACAAAAAGTTGCGTTATACTTACCTTATAGGTGAGGTGAATTAAGTGCTATCAGAAAGACTTGCCCAAAAACGATTAGAAAAAAAACTCACACATCAAAATATGGCTGACAAACTAGGAATCACTAGACAGGCATATGGAAATTATGAATCAGGGAAAAGAGATTTGGATACAGAAACCCTTTCAAAGATCGCAGATATACTTGAAACTACAACAGATTATTTATTAGGGCGTACAGAGGATCCATCACCAAAGAATACAACTTCAGAGGAAGCCGAGATTGATGAACTCCTCAAGAATGAAGTGCATGGTGCCTTTTTCAAAGATTACCTTTCCGCCCCAGAGCAGAAAAAAGCTGAGATGCGACAATTTTTAAAGTTTATTCTTGAGCAACAGAAGGATAGAAAACCGGGGCAGCGACAGGGTGAATAGAGGATATAACCGGAACAAAATAATCAATGTGAGGGAGTACAAATGACAAGTGTTTTATTAGTCATACTTATACTAGTCATTCTTTTCCGTGAAGAGATTAGAACGATTATAGGTCTGGGATTACTCTACATTCTGATTGCTGGGTTTTGGGATAATAATGAGTGGTGGGGAAAACCACTTGTAATTGCACTCGCTGTTCTTTTTGCATTAGGAGTGATTGTTGGTTTATTAGAAAAATATGTGGAGAAGTATGGAGAAACACGTTTTTTTCAATACGTTAAAGTCATTTCACAGATGCTGGGTATATTGATATTAGTTTGTTCGATTGCCGGTGGTCTGTATCTTTTGACAAAACTGATAACCTAAGTGCCCTCGGGCATTTATTTTTTACCTCAAAACCGAACATATATTCTCATCAATGGAGGGATGAATCATGTTTGAGCACTACATAATGACACAAATTGAAGAGTTTCAAGAAAGCTTGTACAGACGTATTGGGGTATCTCACCCCAGCCATCTAACGATCGAGGAAATGGCTGCTCGCCTGAACGTATGGCTATATTTTGGACCCGTCGGAAGTAAGGCTCTCGAAGTAAGGCCTGGCATGTATTCAGTGAACATCGACTCACGGCTCAACCAACAAGAACAATGGCTCGATTTTCTACACGAACTATGCCATTTGCTCCGGCATGCTGGCGATCAAAGCATCATGCCGGAGCAATTTACCCGGGCCCAAGAATGTGAGGCGAATGCCTTCATGTTGTATGCTGCGCTGCCGCTTTCCATGATTCAACGACTTCACCTTCCAGCGTCATTCGACGGGTGCGTCGAGATGCTGGCCAACGAGTTCCGGGTCCCAGTTGACCTCGCAACTCAGCGTATGGAACAAATACAACGGCGCTGCCTACAGGGAATGTTTCAGAAGATTGCATCTACATATAGACCGCCGAGAGCACCCGTGGAGAGTCACAACGGCCATACTGAGGTTTATGCCTATTTCGATCCATATGGAGATCTTGATGAACCTTCGCAACTCATTGTCAGCATTGATCAACAAGACGCTCGCAAAGACGAACTGCTCATTCCGATCGATGGTCCCTACAAGCGAATCAACCCTGAAAGCCCACCTGTTATGTCGTGTGTACAGGTGGGGCCCGAGGATATTGCATGTAGGAATGGTCACATCTTTCTCAAAATAAAGCGGTTGGCCGAAAGGCATGGACTGTCTGCGCGAAATGTTTTGCTGCAAATGCGAGATATTGAAGAAGCTAAAAAATTTGCTTGGTAGGAGGTCTGTACCATGAGAGGACATATTGCATCAAAATGGGGTAAATATTATATTGTCGTGGACATGACAGATGAAAATGGGAAACGTAAAAAAAAGTGGTTTAGCGGGCCGAATAAAAGTGGTTTTTTACGAAAAAAAGATGCGGAGAAAGCTCTTCCTGAAATTCTCAATTCCATAAACAAGGGCACATATATTGAACCAAGTAAAGAAACATTTGGGACGATCATGGAAGAATGGCTTCGAGATAAGAAAACTGAGGTTAAACATGGGACATGGAAATCGTACCAATGGCTGGTGGAAACTCATATTGTCCCTAAATTGGGGAATATTCAAGTTATAAAACTAAGGCCCGAACACCTTCATGAGTTTTATCACAAAACATTATTAAACAAGTGTAATCTATCTGTAGGCTCGATTAAGAAAGCTCATGTATTGATTCTGGATGCTCTCAACCGGGCTGTTCAATGGGGAAAAATAGCGCAAAATGTCGCCACGGTTGTCAAACTACCTCAAGGCAAGAAGGCAAAATTTCAGGTTTGGAATGAGGAACAACTCCGGATTTTTCTTGAGACGGCAGCAGATGATCAGTATTTTATGGCTTTTGAGCTTGCGGCGTCGACGGGGATGAGAAAGTCTGAAATACTCGGATTAGCTCGCGAGGATATTGACTTGACCACAAAGATCGCATCAGTACGACAAGCATACACTTTAGCCGAAGACGGGTACGACTTAGATGATACCAAAAATGATAGCAGCGTCCGATCCATAGCACTTTTCCCGAAAACAGTTGAATTATTAGAACGGCATCTAAGAAAGCAACGAGCTGAACAAAACGCTTTAAAGCATCTATACGATGATCATGGACTCGTTATTCAAACCGCAAAGGGGACTCCCGTTAATCAAAGGAATTTAATGCGGAATTACTACAGAATCATAAAGAAAATTCAGAAGGCATGCCCCGACTTTCCAAAAATTCGTTTCCATGATCTTCGCCATACTCATGCAACTCTGCTGCTCAAAGCTGGCATTCATCCAAAAATTGTCCAGGAGAGACTCGGCCACTCGTCGATAAATGTTACTCTCGACACATATTCTCACGTATTGCCGAACTTGCAAGAGGCGGTCCTTCGCAATGTCGGAGATTCAATCACTGGACAGCAAATTGAGGAGAAAAAGCCGCTTTATCTCGATAAAGGGTAGATGATCGGTAGATGAGCATGCAAAACCAGAAAAATAGCGCGGCCCCCGAAACCCCGGAAGCCGCGCCGTTATCGACATGTAAGTGGTGCTGGTGAAGGGAATTGAACCCCCGACCTACGCATTACGAGTGCGTTGCTCTACCCCTGAGCTACACCAGCAGTTTAACAACGAATATTATTATAAAGAAATCGACGAAAAGTTGCAATACTCTTTTATCCATTTCCATAAATTACATGTCCATTGATAACCGCAGGGCAAGCATACCAACGGGGCAATTGGCGCCGTTCCGCCGCAGCAGCCGCCTCGCCAAAGAGAACGATCACGGCGCTCGGGACAGAACGATCCGCTTCTCCCGTCTTCACCAGGCGGACAGCATCACATGGCCACAGGTCAACCATGGCATGCTTGTGCAGCGCCTGCTCGGTCAACTCCAGGCTGCCGAAGCCGGCATGGAGCTGCTCAGGCGCATCCGCTAACCGCTTCAGCCAAGCCCCGACCTCCGCCTTCGACGGGGATGTCCACCAGAGGGTGCGCGGCTTGTGACGATGCTGCAGCATATAATCCAACCGCATCAGACTGCGAATAACATCCAGATCCGGCACCTGCGTCCGCTCCAGAAATTGCTCCAGGCGAAGGAACAGATCATGCAGTTGATGGCCGATGCGCTCCCAGCCCTGCTCCGCCCAGTCATCTCCGAACTGTTGAAAAAAATCATACGGCGTCGCAAACGAACGCTGTGTCAAATAATTGACGGTATAATCGGCTCGATGCGAATTCCAGTACTTTTCTAAAATATCCTCTACCCGCTTGATGCGCAGGACATCCGAGAACGGGAGGACATCGTTCGCCAGCATTTCATAGGGGGCTTGCTCCATATATTTATAGCCGTACCGGCCGGCATCCGCCCGCAAGCCCGTACCGCGCAGCAGCTTCAGGAAGCCGAGCTGCAGCTCCTCGGGCTGGAGCGCGAAGACATCATTGAACGTCTTTTTGAAGGACGCATAGTCCTCTCCCGGAAGCCCGGCGATTAAATCGAGATGCTGATCGATTTTGCCGCCCTCCTTAATAAGGCGCACGGTGCGGCACAGCTTATCCCAATTTTGGCGGCGCTTGACGAGCCGGTTCGTCTCCTCATTCGTCGACTGGATGCCGATCTCGAAGCGAAAGATGCCGGGCGGAGCCTCCTTGTTCAGGAACTCCAGCACCTCCGGCCGCATAATATCGGCGGTAATCTCGAATTGGAACACGCAGCCGTCATGATGATCGATCAAAAACTGGAAAATATCGAGCGCATAATCGCGGTTAATATTGAACGTGCGATCGAGGAACTTGATGGTGCGTGCTCCTGCCTGGATCAAATACTTTAAATCGGCCTTCACCCGCTCCTTGTCGAAAAAGCGGACTCCCGTCTCCGTACTGGACAGGCAGAACTGGCAGTTGAACGGACAGCCGCGGCTCGTCTCGAAATAAACGATGCGCTTCCCGAGCTCGGCCCGATCCGCTTCGAACCGGTATGGAGACGGCATATGATCCAGGTCCAGCTTGGCCTGTGGCGGATTGACGCGGATGTCTTTGCCCTCCCGCCAAGCGATGCCCGCCACCGTATCGACCGGCAGGCCATCGGCGAAGCAGCCGAGCACCGCTTTGAATACCGCCTCGCCTTCGCCCATCACGACAATATCGACAGCCGGCTCCCGCCCAAGAAAATAGCCCGGATCGAAGGATACCTCTGGCCCCCCGAGCACGATGCGGACATCGGGCAGCACCTGCTTCAAGATCCGGGCTACAGCCAGCGTCGCTTCGATATTCCATATATAACAGGAGAAGCCAACCACATCCGGCTTCCGGTTATACAAATCGGCCGCAATATGAAGCACCGGGTCCTTAATCGTGTACTCCGCCATATCTATCTCGAATTCATCCTCTGCATATGCCTTCAACAGGCGCAGCGACAGCGCGGTGTGAATATATTTTGCATTGATCGCAGCGACAATCGTCTTCATCCTTGCAGCTCCTTCTGCTGATTACATGTGCTTGCCGGTCATCGGCCCGGCATGCCACTGCTTACCGTAGCGGAAGGCTCCACGGGAGTCTATAGCGGATATCACATTTGGCGCAAAAAGAAGCTTCGGCATGGCGTCGCATTTCGAAGCCGGAGCGAAGCGTGCGGAACAACAAAACGCGGCCCCTTCAGGGACCGCGCCACAATCGGTTAACTCCATAAATACTTTACCCCATTCACCATCTAGACAAGACGGAGCATCGCCTTCATATCTTCCTGCGCATCCCCGATAAGCTTCAGGCCGAACAGATCGGTCAGCACGTTCATCACGCCTTCCGAGATGAATTCCGGCGGCTTCGGCCCGATGCGAATATCACGGATGCCCAGACTGAACAAGCCAAGCAAAATCGCAACCGCCTTCTGCTCGAACCACGAGAGCACGATCGACACCGGCAGTTCGTTGACACTGCAGCCGAAGGCGTCCGCAAGCGCAGCAGCGATCTTGACCGTGGAGCCGGAATTATTGCACTGCCCCAGATCGATATAACGCGGAATGCCCGTATCCGCCACCGTACCGTAATCGACATCATTGAACCGGAACTTCCCGCACGAGGTCGTCAAAATAACAGTATCGTTCGGCAGTGATGTCGCGAGCTCGCGGTAATACTCGCCGCCCTTGCCTGGCGCATCGCAGCCCGCGATGACGAAGAACCGCTTGATTTTGCCATCCTTAACGGCCTGAATAATTTCCGGCGCCAGCCCGAGCACCGTCTCGTGGTGATATCCCGTCGTCAATGTCAGCTCGCTCTCCACATCCGCCGCAGGCAGCACCAGCGCACGATCGATCAGCGGCGAGAAATCGTCGTTCACGATCTTGGTCACGCCCTCGAGCCCCGCCACGTCATAGGAGAAGAACCGATCAGCATAGGTCCCCTTAATCGGCATGACGCAGTTCGTCGTCGCAAGGATGGCGCCAGGATATTGCTCGAACAGACGGCGCTGGTCGTACCAGGCTTTGCCGATATTGCCTTTCAAATGCGGATATTTCTTCAATGCCGGGTAGCCGTGCGCCGGAAGCATCTCGGAATGGGTGTAAATGTTGATGCCCTTGCCCTCCGTCTGCTTCAGCAATTCCTCCAGTGCATACAAGTTATGCCCTGTCACGACGATAGACTTGCCCTCTATCTTGTTCTGCGGGACGGTAACCGGCACGGGAACGCCGAAATGCTCCGTATGGGCCCGATCCAGCACATCCATAATGCGGATCGCCGCGCCCCCTACCTTCATCGCCATGTCCAGATGCTCTTGTAAGTTGAAATTGGAGTTAGTCAACGTCATATAGAGCGCTTCATGCGTAATCGCGTCAACTTCTTCATCGACATAGCCCAACTGCCGCGCATGCGTCGCATACGCCGCGATGCCTTTCAACGCAAACACGATCGTATCCTGTAGACTGGCAATCGTCTCGTCCTTGCCGCACACTCCGACAACCTTGCAGCCGCCCGTCGGCGTCTGCTCGCATTGATGACAGAACATTTGCGCTTCCCCCTGTCAAAATTGGTTTTCTATTTCCAACATACTAAATAGGAAAGCACCCCCGAGTGCGTACGATCACAACAAATATTTCAAAATCATGAATATCGCGTCAACTTCATAATCTCGCCTCATGTCACAAAAAAACAGCGCGTCCATTCCAGATCGCGCTGCCCACATATGATTACAATATGCGATTACAAAACCGCTTCCTTCATCAAGGCCTCAACCATCTTCTCCAATGCCTCACGATCCGGCTCCTGGAACCGGTCCGTAACCGGACTGTCGATATCCAGCACGCCGACAAGCAGTCCGTCCTTCATCATCGGGACGACGATCTCGGAACGGGATGCCGCATCGCAGGCGATATGGCCCGGGAAGGCGTGAACGTCATGGACGACGAGAGTTCGCCGCTCCTGGGCGGCGGTTCCGCACACGCCGCGTCCCAACGGAATGCGGATGCAGGCCGGCAAGCCCTGGAACGGGCCGAGCACCAGTTCTTCCTTGGACTCGTCCATTAAGTAGAATCCGGCCCAGTTAATATCCTTCAAGCCTTGCCAGAGCAAGGCCGATGCATTGGCCAGGTTGGCGATAAGATTCGGCTCGCCCTCGATTAGGGCGATAAGCTGCTTATGGAGCAGCGGATAATCCTGATCCGGCTGACCGGAATATTGGCTCGGTGCGAACATCGGCAGGCCTCCTGATTGCATAGTATTTCTTGTTACATTATGTACCATCGTATCACATCCGAGGGCTGCCGCGAAGAGGCGGTCAGCGCCGCAACGCCTGTCTTACCATCCTCTTCCACCTTCTCTCCATATTCATTTGCTTCTTATGACCAATATTCCCGTCGCTCAGGAAAGCCAGTACTCGTCTTTGTACAGATCATACCTATTCGCCTTTTTACAATTCATACCTCTTCGTCTTTGTCAGTTCATCCCTCTTATCTCTGTACCGTTCATACCTCTTAGGACGGGTACCGCATGATGTCCCTATTACGACCAGTCTTCCTTTAGCTCAGGAGAGTCAGTAGCCTTTTATGGACCATAATGGCCTCTTTATGAACGATCCTACCGTTATTCAGAAAAGCCCGTAACCCTCTCGATCCCGCACATATCTCATATCACAATTTATTCACGGTGATCAGGAAACTCAGCAACCCGCTCTAGCCCTCTTATGACGGATATCCCCTTCGCTCAGAAACGAACGATTTCATACCAAGCAGTTTCAGACTAATTGGTTCTGAACCAGGCGGGCTCAGACCACGCGGTTCCGAATCAAGCGGGCTCAGACCAAACGGATAGTTTCATCCTGACCGAGTGGGAGATTGAGCGTAGGGTATTGTTTCGAGGAATATATGTTACCTGAACGACAGGGAGACTACACAAAAGAAGACGTAATGCTACAACAAATGAAAACAAGACTGAGCGAATGGGATATTAAGCAAAAGGAGTGAGAAAGACATCCGGCAAGTAGCAGAGGGACTCCAAAAAACCGCAAATCAGAGAATGCGCACGAATCAGATTCATGGATTTCCCTCCCTGTTCGAAGATATAATGGAAGATAATGATATAAGGTCCCTTGAGCACAATGAGAGAAGCGGACCTGAAGAACCGGCAATAGGCTGCCGGCCGCAGCTTATCGCCGATCCATTACGGGAGGCGTTCTATATGTTATCCAATACGTTCACGTTCACCGACCCGGAGGGCGTTCGCGTCCATGTGTACCGCTGGGTTCCGGAAGAAGGGCAGCCCGTGCGCGGGGTCATTCAGATTGCCCACGGCATGACCGAGACGGCCCGACGCTACAGCCGCTTCGCCGAAGCGCTGACGGATGCGGGCTACGTTGTCTACGGCAACGACCACCGCGGGCATGGCCGGACCGCGGAGCGGTCCCAAGACCTCGGCTATGTCGGCGAGGACGGCTTTACATGGATGGTCCGCAATATGGCGCAACTGACCGAGATCATTCAGTCTGAGCAGGCCGGGCTGCCGGTATTTCTGTTCGCGCACAGCATGGGATCCTTTCTAGCCCAGAAATATATTGCGGAGCACGGCGGTAAAATAAACGGCGTCATTCTGTGCGGCAGCAACGGGCCGCGGGGGCCCGAATTGTACGCCGGAGTCGCGATGACGAAGCTGATTGCCTCCGCTCGCGGCTCCCGCCACCGCAGCAAAATGATTGACAACATGGCATTCGGCGGCTTCAACCGCACGTTCCGGCCGAGCCGAACCTCCTTCGACTGGTTGAGCCGGGATGAGCAGGAAGTCGATAAGTACGTGGCCGACCCAGAATGCGGATTTTTGAGCACAATCGGCTTTTACCGGGACTTGTTCGGAATGCTGCGGGAGATTCACCGCCCCGAGACGATGCAGGCCATACCGAAGGAGCTGCCGGTGATGCTCATTGCCGGCGACCGCGATCCGGTCGGCCAATATGGCAAGGGCGTACGGCGGCTGGCTGAGATGTATCGCGAGCTCGGGATCCGCGAGGTTGAATGCATTTTATACCCGGAGGCGCGGCATGAGCTCCTGAATGAGAAGAACCGGGATGAGGTTACGTCTGACTGTCTCTCTTGGCTGCGGAATCACACGCCGTAATCATTGCTGTAGCAAGGGATATCCTTCGACGTGAATGGCCGATTTGTTTCCTGCATACTTGGAGGGGTATAATGGGATTGGGAAGTACAATCTCGAACATGATTCTTTGGAGGGATAGCCATGCCCCAATTATTTGAACCGCTAACGTTACGCGGGGTGACGATACCGAATCGTATCGTGATGTCGCCGATGTGCATGTACTCTTGCCACAATGAGGACGGGATGGTCAACGATTGGCATCTGGTCCACTATACGTCCCGCGCCGTCGGACAAGTCGGCCTGATCATGATCGAGGCGACCGCCGTCACCCCTGGAGGACGCATCAGCGCGCAGGATCTGGGCATTTGGAGCGACGAGCATGTAGACGGGCTCCGCCGCCTGACCGACATGGTCCACGCGCACGGCAGCAAGATCGGGATTCAGCTCGCCCACGCCGGGCGCAAAGCAACCGTTCCCGGCATTATCGCCCCTTCGGCGCTTCGCTTCAGCGAAGCCTATGAGACGCCGGAGGAGATGACGCTGGAGGACATCCGCAAGACGATCAAAGCATTCGCCGACGCCGCGCGGCGGGCGGAGGAAGCCGGGTTCGACGTGATCGAGATTCACGGCGCGCACGGGTATTTGATCAACCAGTTCCTGTCCCCGCTGACGAACCAACGGACCGACAGCTACGGCGGCGGCGCTGACGCCCGCTACCGCTTCTTGAGCGAAGTGATTGAAGCGGTGCGCATCACGTGGTCGAAGCCGCTGTTCGTGCGCATCTCGGCCAACGAATATGCCGAAGGCGGCAACGCAATCGAGGCATACATTGACTATGCGCGGCGCATGAAGGACCAGGGCGTCGATCTGATCGATTGCAGCTCGGGCGGGGTCGTCCCTCATCCGGTCGAAGCGTACCCGGGTTATCAGGTCCAATATGCGCATGCGATCCGCCAATCGGCCGGCATCGCGACCGGCGCTGTCGGACTGATTACCGAACCGTCCTTGGCGGAAGAGATTGTGCGCAATGCCCGGGCCGATTTCATCTTCCTCGGCCGCGAGCTGCTGCGGGATCCGTACTGGCCGCGTCAGGCTGCGAAGCAATTGCGCCAGGAGCTCGCTCCGCCGAAGCAATATGATCGCGGCTGGTAATCCATTTTTAGAATAATCATTGCATCTTGAACCCCACTTATTCCAGGCGGGGCCGCACGAGCGGCCTCGCCTGCTTGCATTATCTTCGACCCATGCCGCCGCTGCCGTTCAAGTGCCGGAGCGGACCTCTCCGTTCCCGAACATTTTTAAGGTCCGGACAGCGCCCGGAATTGCCTCAAATCCTGTCGTTTTCTTATGAGGAATATCACTTAAAACCTATTTACTTACCCAATATGTTGTAGTATATTATCATGAGTATAACAACATATTGAACGATACAGGTGCTGCGGTTCGACAAAAGCGATGCGCGTCGAGCCCCGGCTTAATAGGGAAGACGGTGCGAATCCGTCGCGGTCCCGCCACTGTAAGAAGCACGCTTCCGGAGCATCGGTCCTCTCCGTTCCGGCAGCAAGTACCCGACAGAACAGGCGCTCTGTAGAGAGCGGCCTTTTCTATGTCCACTGGGACGAATGTCCCGGGAAGGCTGCCGAGGTATTCGGCTTCGAGCCAGGAGACCTGCCTGTGTCGCAGCACATTCATTTCCCTACGCGGAATAGGGAACGTGTTCAGGCCGCGCTCTGCGCTGCGTTACCGCCTTCGGCGGGCGATTGCAGCTGCGTGGTTGCAGGGGGAGCTGCGCCCTGTCCTAGTGATGCGCAGCCGCCATGATAAGAAGCCCCTGGATACATACGGCTTTGCCATGCCGTCCTGAGCTGTTCTCGCGAAGGGACGGCTATTTTTATTGCTCTTTTTCGAGGAGGAATACGGATGCTAACCACCAATCATACCGTTCAGACCGTACACAAACCGAATAATCGCTCGCTCGCGTTCGACGCGAAGCGCATCATGCGTTATGGCGAGCGCATCATGGGCGCTTACCCGGAGCTGGACCGCGAACGCTGGCACCGGGGCGTCCTGGCCAAGCTTCGTCACAGCCATGTTCAGGCATCCGACATCACGCAGGCTTGCATCATGACCGCATTGGAGCTGGTCTCCGTCGAGGAGCCGCAGTGGAAGTTCGTCGCGGCGCGCGCGCTGCTGACGAAGCTGTATAAGGAAGCAGCTTTGCACCGCAGCTACAAGGCGTACGCCGATCGCCCGTACGGTGACTTCTACAAGTTGATTAAGCAACTGGCCGATATCGGCATCTACCGACAGGAGCTGCTGGAGGCCTACACGCCCGATCAGATTCGCGAGCTGGGCCAGGCGATCGATCCGGCCTGCGACGAGTTGTTCGACTATATCGGGCTGCTTACCCTCGCGGAGCGGTATTTGGCCGTTGATTTCGAAGGACGCACGATGGAGCTGCCGCAGGAGCGCTATATGATCATCGCCATGTACCTGATGCATCAGGAACCGGAGGAGCGCCGGGTTGAGCTGGCCAAGGAAGCATATTGGGCGATGAGCAATCTTTATATGACCGCCGCGACGCCGACGATGGCGAACGCGGGCAAGAAGGTCGCCGGCCAGTTGTCGAGCTGCTTCATCGATACGGTGGACGACTCTCTGGAAGGCATCTTCGATTCGAACACCGACGTGGCGCGGCTGAGCAAGATGGGCGGCGGCATCGGCGTCTATCTCGGCAAGGTACGGGCGCGCGGCTCCGATATTCGCGGCCATAAAAATACGAGCTCCGGCGTCATTCCTTGGATCCGCCAGCTGAACAATACTGCGGTGAGCGTCGACCAGCTCGGCACACGCAAGGGCGCCATTGCCGTCTATCTGGACGTGTTCCACAAGGACATTCTGTCCTTCCTCGATCTCAAATTAAATAACGGCGACGAGCGCATGCGCGCGCATGATATTTTCCATGGCGTCTGTATTCCGGATCTGTTCATGGAAGCGGTCGAAAAGCGCGAAGACTGGCATCTATTCTGTCCGCATGAAGTGAAGAAGACAATGGGCTGGACCGACGGGAACGGCCGTCCGCTAGGACTGGAAGATTTCTATGACGAGCAGGCGGGCCAGGGGCAGTTCCGCGAGAAGTATGCAGAGGCGGTGGCGAATCCCCATCTGTCGCGCATTACGCTGCCGGCCATCGACATCATGAAGCGCATTCTCAAGTCTCAGCTCGAGACCGGAACGCCTTATATGTTCTACAAGGATACCGCCAACCGGGCTAATCCGAACAAGGCGCATGGCACGATCTTCTGCTCCAATCTGTGCACCGAGATAATGCAGAATATGTCGCCGACGACGATTGAGCAGGAAGAGCTGGTGCTGGAGGACGGCCGGGCCCGCATCATCATCAGCAAGCTTCCGGGCGACTTCGTCGTCTGCAACCTCAACTCGATTCATCTGGCGCGCGCCGTGCGGGCCGACGTGCTCGAACGCCTCGTGCCGATCCAAGTGCGGATGCTCGACAATGTCATCGACATCAACAATATCGAAGTGCTGCAAGCCCAGCATACGAACCGGCGCTACCGCGCGATCGGGCTCGGCACCTTCGGGCTGCATCATCTGCTTGCGCTGGAAGGCATCGCCTGGGAATCGGATGAGGCCGTGGAATACAACGACTCTCTATATGAGCGAATTCATTATTTGGCGGTTCGGGCAAGCATGGAACTGGCGAAGGAAAAAGGCGCCTACCCACTGTTCGCTCAGTCCGAATGGGAGAACGGCCGCTACTTCGAACAGCGCGAATATACGGCCGGAACGCGTCCTGTCCGCTTCGTGACGACCGAGCAGTGGAACGAGCTCGCTGCCGAGGTCAAGGCGAACGGGATGCGCAACGCCTGGCTGATGGCGATCGCGCCGAACGGCTCCACCTCGATCATTGCCGGCTCGACGGCAAGCATCGATCCGGTATACGAGCTGCTCAGCTATGAGGAGAAGACCACGTACAAAATCGCCAATCCGGCGCCGGACTTGTCCGACAAGACGATGTGGTATTACAAGACGGCATTCCGCCTCGATCAGAACTGGTCGATCCGCATGGCGGGAGCCCGCCAGCGCCATATCGACCAAGGCCAGAGCTTCAACCTGTACGTCCGTCCGGATATCCGGGCTGTCGATTTCCTTAACCTGCATCTGCATGCCTGGAAGGCCGGCTTGAAATCGACTTACTACGTGCGCAGCCAGGCGCTGACCGTAGAGGAGTGCGAAGCGTGCAGCTCTTAAATGAAGTAAAGCAGCGCCGCATGACCGCTCTCGCCTGGCTTCGCTTGTCCGGAAGCAGTCCCGCTTCTTCGGGACCCGCTTCCTCCCCGGGCGGAAGATAGAATGATGATAATGTGAGGAAAGGAAGAAAATGATGACTTTACTCGATCGCGAGCTGAAACTGCAAAAAATATTCAATACCGAGGCGCCGAACCAATCGACCCGCATTATTTTGGGTGAATGCTCCGGCATCTTGAACTGGGACGATATCCGGATGCCGCATATGTACAAGCTGTACAAGGTGCTTCTGCTGAACCATTGGATTGCCGATGAGATTCCGATGTCCAAAGACGCCCAGCAATTTCCGAACCTGACGCCTGATGAGCAGCGCGCCTTTAAGATCAATATCTCGCTGCTGGCGGTGCTCGATTCGATGCAGACGATGTTCGTAGGCGATGTGAAGCGGTTTTTCACCGATTCCTCCCTGGAGGCCATTGCGGCCATTATCGCCCAGCAGGAAGTCGTTCACAATCAATCTTATTCTTACGTGCTGTCCTCGCTCGTGTCGGAGCAGGAGCAAAAGGATATTTTCGAATATTGGAAGCATGATGCCGTGCTGCTCGAGCGCAACCGCTTCATCGCGGACATTTACCAGACGTTCCGGGACAATTCGACGCCGCAGACGTTCTTCGAAGCGCTCGTCGCCGATCTGATTCTCGAAGGCGTATTTTTCTACAGCACGTTCGCTTTCTTCTATAATTTGGCGCGCGACCAGAAGATGATGGCGACGAGCCAGATGATCTCGTACATCCAGCGCGACGAGAACCAGCACTGCTACTTCTTCGGTGAAGTGTTCAAGCAGCTGCTGCGCGATTTCCCGGAATTGAATACCGACGCGAACCGCCGGTTCGTCTACGATACAATCGACCGGGCCGTGCAGTTGGAGACGAACTGGGCCCATTATACGCTCAGCAATATTCGCGGCATCGATCTTCGCGAGTTGAGCGATTACATTAAATATATCGCGAATCGCCGCCTCGCTATGATGGGCCTGGAGAAAGCCTATGAAGGCGTTGACGTGAACTGCATGCCTTGGATTAAGCCTTTCTCCGACGAGGCACTCAATTCGACGAAGACCGACTTCTTCGAAGCCAAATCGCGCAACTACGGCAAAGTCGGCGATGACAACGGCTTCGACGAGCTGTAAGCCGGCGTGTTGCAGGGCACCCGCCCGCGCATGTATCCCTATTGCCAGCGCATATATGAACGATATAATGCAAGGCCGTCCAGTCACCTGTGACCGGAACGGCCTTGCTTTGCGCTTTAACCTGACCATCATCCGCCTTTACAAAGGCCACGTGCGGTACGCGCATTTCACCGTGCCTGCGCGGCTCTTTTTTTGGTGAAAAAACCATCTTCCCAGAGAAGACAGAGGGCATCTGAGCGCCTTATTCGCTTCCGTTAACCGATCGTCTCGACGACCTCGCCATCCTGGTTGCGGATCTCGATCTTGACGATGTGGAATTGCACCTTCCGCAGGTCGTTGCGACCGAATGGGAGAGGGGTCTTACATCCGCCGGATGATGACCAAAATATTGTCGAAAATCGGCACGCCCACCGCGTCACCCATAAAGACGTTGGCCGGCGGCTTGTTATAACGCAAATACCCTGTTGAAGCCGATGAAAGCGATTCCCGAAGCGTAGACCAAGGGGCGGCCCCTACCTGCACGATAAGCTTCGGCAGCGCGGGGAAGTCCTTGCGCCGGGTCTTGTACCGGTCATCCACCATCCCGATGGACAGGATAAGCAGCCCGCCGCCGAGAATGCCGGCCATCTTCGTCAAGGGCTGCCTATGTATTTTCCGTTCGTTATCCGCCTGCGGCTGATCGACGAAGCCGATGCGGAAGGCTAATTTTTTGAAGTTGACAATTCTTAAAGAGGGATGTTACTCTTTATTTGTGTTCCTTATTACGAACGAATTCGGCTTATGTTGTTCTTTAATAAGAACAATAACGTGTATCTGGAGGAGAACGACGATGGGTGCAGTAGCAGGCATTTATCACCTTCACCACGATAAGTTGGACCCCGGACTTGGCAGACAAATGATCGATGCGTTGCGACGCTTTCCCGCTGATTATGTAAGCAGTTGGAGTAACGGTTCCTTATTTTTGGGGTGCCTCCAGCAGTGCATTACCCCGCAATCCATCAACGAGGTCCTGCCCTACTATGATCCGGTTACATCACTCGCCATTACTTCGGATGCGATTATTGATAATCAGGACGAATTAACAGACCAGCTGCAACTATCCAAGCAGGCTCGACAGACCATAACGGACAGCCAGCTTATTCTCCAAGCATATATGAAATGGGGCCATGATATGCCCAAGCGTCTCGTAGGGGATTTCGCTTTCATCATTTGGGATGGCAGGGATCGCACGATGTTTGGCGCAAGGGATTTTTCCGGAACACGGACCCTTTACTTTCATCAATCCCCGGAACTGTTCTCATTCTGTACAATCATGGACCCGCTGCTTAAGCTGCCACACATTAAAAGAGATTTGAACGAACACTGGATTTCCCAATTCCTTGCTATCCCGATCACGACAGACGCCGTAGATTCCTTCTCTACCGTGTATCAATCCATTAAGCAGATCCCCCCTTCGCATTCCATTTTCGTTGCCAATGGGAAAGTAAACTTTCAACAATATTGCCGTCTGCAGCATACTGAGAAGCTTGTGCTTACAAGCAACGAGGAATACGAGGAAGCGTTCCGGGATGTTTTTCAGACTGCCGTTCAAGCCCGGTTAAGAACGTTCCGCCAGGTCGGAGCACATCTAAGCGGCGGACTTGATTCCGGTTCAGTCGTGAGCTTTGCCGCACCGATGTTGAAAGCCAACAATAAGCCTCTCTATACCTTCAGCTATTATCCGATCGAAGGCTTTTCCGATTTCACTTCATGCAACCGTTTTGCGGATGAAAGAGAATACATACGGTCCACGGTGGAGCATGTAGGCAATATCGAGATGAATGTATCCAGTTATCCGTCAAGCAACCCTTACTCCGTCATAGACGAATGGCTTGATACGCTGGAGATGCCGTATAAATTTTTCGAGAACTCTTTTTGGCTTAAAGGAATCTATGAACAAGCCTCTGCCCGGGACATCGGGGTTATGCTTACCGGACAGAGGGGGAACTGGACCATTTCCTGGGGGCCCGCCATGGATTACCAAGCCACTCTGCTAAGGAAGGGGCGTCTGATGTCGTTCTTCTGGGAGCACAGACGTTATTGCCAATCGCTTGGGGCGGATCCCTGGAAAGTGATTCAAATTGTCGGCAAGAAGAGCTTTCCTTGGCTCGCCCCGCTGCTTGCTCCGGGAGGCGACCCTGCGCTGCCGGTCTTGATTAGCCCGGACTTCGCCAGAAAAACCAATGTAACCAACTACATGAAGGCCTGCGGCATGGACGTCTGGGGATCATCGACTCAGAATGCGTATGACATCCGCAAGGATCACTTTAATCAACTGTATTTTTGGAATATTAACGGAACGGTCGGCACGAAGCTTTCCCTTAAGCATAAGATCTGGGACAGGGATCCCACCAATGATTTGCGGGTCGTCCGCTTCTGTCTGTCGGTACCTGATGAACAGTTCGTTCAGCAAGGCGTCGACCGTTCACTCATACGCAGAGCAACCGCCCGCTACCTGCCCGACAAGGTAAGATTAAACCGCAAAAGACGCGGCGTGCAGGGCGCTGACGGCGTGTTCAGGCTCATGCCTGACTGGAATGGATTGATCCGGGATCTTGAACAGATGATTGGCGATCCGCGAACCTCTTATTATCTGAATGCCCCCCTGCTTCAGGAGCTGCTGGACGATATCCGGCATCACCCGCGCCCGGAGCTTGCGTTCGATCTCAAGTTCCGCGTGCTGATGCGCGGATTCATCTTTCATAAATTCCTGTCAAAAATCACTTGAAAGGAGGTGTAACCATGAAAAAGCAGTACAGCAAACCGTCCCTTGAAGTGTTGGATGTGCATCAGACCATGGCTGGACCAGGTACCTCTACGCCGGATGCTTTCCAGCCGGACCCGGATGAAGACGTGCATTTCGATCCGATGGATAGCTAGACAACAGGCTTAATGAATGCGGTTATGATGCGGTACCCTTATACTTCTCAACGGGTATAAGGGTTCCCCTGTTCTCATTTTAAAGACCCTTGGAGAGATGAGCATGACCGAACGAGCAATGGTAAGGACTTACCAATATAAAGCTTTTGGCTTCCGTATTGAGAGCGACTTTGTATTGCCGGAACTGCCTCAGGCTGGCGACCGCGAGACTATGGACAACATTACGGTACGGCGGACAGACTTGCAGCCTCTCTGGAACAGCTCCATTCATTCCTATGGAAACTTGGCTATTCTGGATCACGGCCGTACGGTTATGTTTCGCGTACCTGGGGCTGCTATATATGCGGTACAGGATGCCTCCTCCATTCTGGTCTCTCCGTTCGATCAGGCGGATGAGGATTGGGTTCGGCTTTTTATTCTGGGGACTTGTATGGGCATTCTATTGCTGCAGCGACAAATTGTGCCTTTGCACGGCAGCGCCGTAGCTATTGACGGGAAGGCCTATGCCATTATCGGCGACTCCGGGGCGGGCAAATCCACCTTGGCCTTGCACCTGATGTCCGAAGGATATCCGCTGCTTAGCGATGATGTCATTCCCGTCGTGATGACTCAAGGCTCTCCTTGCGTTGTTCCATCTTATCCACAGCAAAAATTATGGGTGGACACATTGAAGCACATGGGAATGGACAATGCCAATTACACCCCTCTTTATGAGCGTAATACGAAATTTGCCGTGCCCGTGGGGTCCAACTTTCATGAAGAACCTCTTCCGTTGGCAAGTATCTTTGAGTTGGTTCCATCGGATGCAGCCACTCATATTGCGCCAATCCAGGGGATGGAGCGCTTTCGCGTCCTCTTTCATCATACGTACCGTAATTTTTTAGTGCAGCCGCTGGGATTGATGGAATGGCACTTCAAAGCCCTGTCATCCTTCGTTCACCAGATCGGGATGTACCGTCTGCACCGTCCCATGGTTGGATTCAGCACGCTTGATCTGACATCTCACATCTTAAACATTACCCGGCAAGGAGAGAAAGACCAATGAGCAAACTTCATTCGATCACCCCTGTCGATACGCTTGTTCAATGTGAGGGACATATCGTTAGCGATATGGCTGGCGAAAAAGTGATGTTAAGCGTTCAGAAGGGAAAATACTATAATCTCGGTACGCTTGGCGGCGAGATCTGGGATATGCTTATCACGCCCGTGAAAGCGGAACATATTATTCGATCCATTTTATCCGAATATGAGGTGGAGTCGTCGGAATGCGAGGAAGACATTCTCCTGTTCCTCTCGGATTTGGAGCATGAGGGCTTGATACGGCATGTGAAGCGGCTATGAACCGGTTGAGAAGATGGATATGGTTATTCTTATTAGACCGGAAGACATCCCTTTTATTTGCGGAGGCTTTTCTTTATTTGGGGTGGGCGCGCATTCTTTTGTATTTTCCGTTCGCGAAGATCTCGCCGTTACTGGGGAGGCGATCCATGGAAACGCCAGAAGTCCATGATCCGTCGCACACGAAAACCATGAAGCATATTCGGAGCGCGATCCATATCGCGAGCCGGCATACTTTCTGGGAGAGCAAATGCTTGGTAAGAGCGATAGCAGGTATGAAGATGCTTGAAAAAAGAAACCTGCACAGCACTTTATATTTGGGGACCGGGAAAAATAAAAACGGTGACCTGATCGCACACGCCTGGCTCCGCAGCGGTTCAATATACATTACCGGCGCCGAGATGATGAAGCAGTTCGTCGTGGTGGAGAAATTCGCGAAGAGCGCAGGGACAGACTCATGAATGCCATTATTCTTTACCTGAAGCGGCTTCATAAAACGGCAGGGTTACAATTAAGCATCAATATTATTGGCATGGTGATCAGCAGTCTCCTGGAGGGCATGACATTTCTTCTGCTCATCCCCATGCTTACGGTTGGCGGCGTTCTGTTGTCAGAGCCGGCTTGGGAGAACAGGCTGCGGTTTTTGAACATCCTCCACAGCTTGCCGCAGGCTTCTTCCCTAGCCATCATTCTAACGGTATACCTGCTGATTGTCGTCACTCAGAACCTCATTCATCGGGCCGTTACGATCCGCAATGCCGAGATAGAGCAGCATTTCAGCCGACAACTGCGTTACGAGAACTACAGCGCTCTTCTAAGAGCGCAATGGTCTTTTTTCATAAACCGCAGAACTTCCGATCTGGTGAATGCCCTTACGATCGAAACCGCCAGAGTCTTGGGGGGAATCAGTCTGCTTCTCCAATTCATTACATCTGCCTTGTTTACCCTCCTTCAGATTATTTTCGCCTTTTGGATCTCACCGAAGATAACCCTGTTCGTTATTGCCTGCGGAGCCATGCTTGCTTTTCTGTCCCGCGGATTTATTCGCAAATCCAAGCAGCTCGGCAGCCGGACATCCAAGCTCGCCCAAGCTTATCTGGCAGGAATCACTGACCAGCTTCAAGGAATGAAAGATATAAAGAGCAATAACCTGGAACCCTCCCGCTTGGAGTGGCACCAGCAGCTTACCGAAGGAACCATGCAAGAGCAGCTGGATTATGTGCGGCTAAGGCTGACTTCCCAGCTGTTGTATAAAATAGCGTCCTCCCTGCTTATTGCCGGATTTATCTTTACGTCATTTCGTTTTTTTCCGAGTGAGGGGCCGTCTTTGTTGATCGTTATCCTGCTCTTTGCCAGGTTGTGGCCGAGATTTACCAGCCTCCAGTCCAAACTGGAACAATTGGCCTCGACCATCCCGGCCTTCAAGGCTCTTCAGCAATTGCAGCATGACTGCAAATTGGCTGCAGATCAGGCGATTACGCTTACCGAATCGCCCGCTCCGGGACCTGGCCATTGGTTCGTTATGCAAGGAATCGAAGTCAGAAATCTTTCGTTTCGCTATCAGCCGCAACTGCCTGTGTATGCTTTGCAAAATATCAGCGTTCATATTCCAGCCCAAGGGATGACCGCTATCGTTGGCAAATCAGGGGCCGGCAAGAGCACGTTTATCGACATCCTTATGGGCCTGATGCAGCCTGAATCCGGTCAAGTCCTCGTGGATGGCATGGCGATCACGAATGACAATCTGATCGCGTACAGACGCTCCATCGGGTATGTGGCGCAGGATCCGTTTCTCTATAATGCGACCATAAGAGAAAACCTGTTGATGGTTAAACCGAGTGCCACGGAGAACGAGCTGTGGGAAGCACTCGATTTTTCCTCGGCGGCTGAATTTGTACGCAAGCTTCCTCACCAATTGGAGACGCTCATTGGAGATCGGGGCATCCGTCTGTCAGGAGGAGAACGGCAGCGGCTGGTCCTGGCAAGAGCCATCATCCGACAGCCTTCGATCCTTGTTCTGGATGAGGCGACAAGCGCACTGGATACGGAGAATGAAAAAAAGATTCTGACCGCTTTACATCGGTTGAAGGATCGCATTACGGTCATTGTGGTTGCCCATAGGCTGTCCACCATCCAAAACGCAGAACAAATTTTAGTCATCCATGACGGGAAGTTGGTTGAACAGGGAACCTTTTTGTCATTATCCTCAGAAAAAAAGAGTATATTTGCAAATCTTTTACAAAATCAGGAGGCGCAGCCTGTTACCGTCTATACGCTGTAGCCGCTTTCGGAGGTGGCAGAAATCGGATATAATAGGGACAAGCAGATGTATACACGGAGGTTAAACCATGATCGGAGAACGGATTCAAATCCTTCGAAGGAAGAAAAATTACTCACTGTCAGAACTCTCCGAAAGAGCCGGTGTCGCAAAATCCTATTTAAGCTCAATTGAAAGGGGAATTCAGCAGAATCCTTCCATTCAATTTTTGGAGAAGATTAGTGTTATTCTCGGAGTCTCAGTTGAGGAGCTGCTGCATGACAAGGAAGCCTCGAAGGAAGCTGAGGTGTTGGACGAAGAATGGACTAATCTTGTAAAAGAAGCGATGGCTTCTGGCGTAAGTAAAGAGCAATTCAAAGAATTTCTGGAATATAATAAGTGGAAGCTAACACGCGAAGAGTCATGATGATCCCTAGCGTTGACGCAGCCAACAATAAAGAAATCTCCGATTGTTGAGTTCACCACGCATTATCTGTAAACATACCTCAACAAAGGAGATTTCTTTTCGATAATGTCAACGGTCGTGCGTTATGCTTCTGAATTGACATGGAGCGGCCGTTCGGGATCAGACTGTGCCTGAAAATCGCGAAGAAGTTTACGAATGTCCTCAATGGAAAGGCCCATTTGTCGTGCAATTAAGATAATAGCTACCCAATCCTTGTCCAATTGTTCATTGTTACCTGGAACCGCTTCTACCATGATTGCATTGCCTCCCGAATTTACTCGGCCGGTTGCACCACTAACTCCACGCGCCTAAAGTGCCCAGACAAAAAGCGCATTTCATTGTTCCCTAATATATACTTATTAAGTAGTATTATACACGATACTTGACGTTCCATGGTGTCAGAGTATGTCGTCTCTGGAGCACTAGTTTTGTCGAATTCGATGATTACCCGGCCGTGATCCTGTCGCAATACCCTTGCGGATTATGAACCTGCCAATTCCAGCTATCCTCACACATGTCGATAATGCCGTATTTCGGGAACCATCCCAGGCTCATATGGGACTTTGTCGGATCAGCATAGCATATCGCGATATCCCCTGGTCTTCGCCCCACGATTTCATAGGGAATCTGAACCCCCGACACCTTCTCGAAGGAATGGATCATCTCCAGCACCGTAAACCCCCGGCCTGTACCCAGATTGTAAAATTCAACCCCATTTGCATGATCCAAATGCTCCAATGCTCTCAAGTGACCTTGTGCCAAATCCACGACATGAATATAATCTCGAATTCCCGTCCCGTCTTTTGTAGGATAATCGCAGCCGTATACTTTAAGCGATGGCAATCTCCCCACAGCGACTTGCGTAATAAACGGCATTAAATTGTTAGGCGTCCCATTTGGGCTTTCTCCGATCTTTCCGCTTTTATGAGCCCCGACGGGATTGAAGTATCTGAGAATGGAAATTCCCCATCTCGGGTCAGAAGAAGCCAGATCCTGCAGGACCTGCTCAATCATTTGTTTGGTTCTTCCATAGGGACTCACCGCCCCAAGGCTGGCTTCCTCCGAAATGGGAACACATTCCGGTGCCCCATACACCGAGGCGGACGAACTGAATACCAGCTTATACACGCCATGCTTGGCCATCGCCCTGCACAGAACCAGCGTGCTGGTAAGATTCGTATGGTAGTATTCAAGCGGCACCTGAACCGATTCCCCAACGGCTTTCAGACCAGCAAAATGGATTACGGCATCGATGCGATGTTCCTCGAATATCCGATTCAAGCTTCGCTCGTCGAGAAGATCCGCTTCATAAAAAGCAAATCCTTTGCCTGTAATATCCGAGATCCGACGAATCGATTCCGGATGGCTGTTGGAGAAATTATCAAGAACGACGATTTCATATCCCGCCTCCAGCATTTCTACGCAAGTATGGCTTCCGATATACCCGGCGCCACCCGTGATCATAATGGCCATTACCTTGTCTCCTCTCTCCGTATGACCGGATTGAATTTAGTAAGGATCGGCAGCTTTCCCAGATTCGCCTTGGCTATGTTCGTTAAGTAGATAAACTCGCTCGATTTCCGAAAGCACACATAGAAGATCAGGTTCGTTATGGACAGGCACAGCAGGACCCTGACGGCAATATCCCATAACAGCGGCAGCGTGAGTAATCCTGCAATCCAGCCGCATAAGGAGGCCGCAAGAAGAACTAACAAGGCATGCAGTCCGTAACGGGTAAAGTAAGGGCGCAGCGGTTGAAAGAATACGTGCTTATGAAGCAAATAAGGATCAACCCAAAAATAGGTTAACAATCGGCTAATGACCGTTCCGAAGAACACTCCCGGCATCCCGATGAAGCGTGCAAGCGTAATCGATAATGCGATGTTCAGTGCCGCTGCGATCAACGGGCTGTACCTTCCCCTTCGGAACATGCCCGTCGTATCCCGGAACATGGTCGAAGCATTTTGCATCCCCGTCGTATAAAAATTGAGCAGGATCGCAAGCAAGGTCTCCTTGCCGAGGACAAAGGAACCTCCGAGCCATAAAACAATCACGGGATCAAGCAAATTCCACAAACATACGGCACAAAGCCCGAACACCCAAAAGTTGGCCAAGCGTAACACACGATAGAAGAAAAACTTCTTCTCCTTATCCTCCGTAGCGATCAAATTCCCCACGCTGGCCGTTAGAGAATAGAAGAAATAGCTCAGAAATGTAGTTATGGTTGTCAGAATCAAAAAATAATTGGAGTACAGTCCAACCCATATGACGCCAAATAGGTTGGCTATAATCAGATTGTCCGTCCCATTGATGACAACGCCGCTCACTTTGTACATAAGCAGGGAGCGCAGATTTTGAAAAAAGGTCTTCTTCTCTCCTTTGTCCAAAGGAGTGCTGACCGGCTCCCTCAGGAATTCGTACTTTCGGTCGGCCACACGGGAAATATACTTGTTTCTAAGAACGCTCATTCCGATTTGGATGATAAGGAATAGAATGTAGTTCTTCGTTAAGAGAAGCACGATGATTTGGATCGTGTTCATGGCAATCACATACACACTATGGATTCGCGATATCACATGCTGCTGCTGGTCGGCCACAATTATGGCCTGTTTATAAGCGAAGAAGTAGGTAGACACGGAATTGAGCAGAAATAACACATAGATGACTTCGATATGAGAAACCGTCGTTTCCCCCTGAATGAAAACATTAAGAAAAGGAATCAGGGAAAGCCCCAGCGCAAGCACAATCATACCTACGCACAGATAGGCTTTTCGAAATAAATGCATAAAAGCTTTTATCCTGGCCTCGTCCCGATCGGCAAGAGGTTGATACAAGCTGTAAATAATGGCGGTCTCAAAACCGAGATTGGCAAGAGACAGGAGCATGAGGACATCGGAAAACAGACCGCTCACTCCCAGGTACTCAACGCCAAGCGTCCATATAAAAACCGTTCTAACGATAAAACCCATCATGGTGCTAATGGCTTGTCCCAGCAGACCAAAAAAAATGTTATAGAGCGAATTTCGAATTCTCATCCCTGTACCTGCTCTTTTACCTGGTTTCACGGATTTGCTGCAAACCCGTTCTCACTTTCCTTCTGATGATCGGGAAAAATTGCGTTACACGGTAGCGGAACCGTTCTTTTCTTCGCTGGGCCACAAAATCGTAATCCGGAAACCAAGACAGCAGATCCTGATCCTTCACATTGTCAGGGTTCTCCCGCATGCGCTCCTGGATCGGCTTCCATAACCGATCGATTTGGATATTCGTGAAAAACTTGACCTCCCGCTTCAAAAACCGCTTCAGAAAAGCGGAGATCTCATCAGGCACCGGAAAACCGTAGTCATTCGGGTCATGGCCTTCTGCCGCAATCCCCATGATCGTTCTTACGCACTTCTCGCATTGACAGCAGTTCTCTGTGTTGCGATAGCATACCCGGATCGCGGTCTTGTCATTGGTATTGGCATAATGATCGACGACCACTTTGACTTTATCCTGCCGGGACAGTTCGTATCCGTCATGGAACACATCTCCCGCTCCGTAACGAATCATATTGTCCGTGGATGGGTCGGAAGCACATGAATACGTGTTGCCGATCGTATGCGAGCTCGCAATGTAAATTGTTTTAACCTGTATCAAGCAGGTTGCAGGAACCGCAGCCGATATAATCGCCAGACCGTGATGCAGTCCATGCCACCAGGTGTCCCCCAGCGAGCGCCGGAAATCCCGGTCGATCCGCTGAGGATATACGAAGGTGCCGTAATTGGACTCCACCAGGATATTGGAGAGCCCTTCCTTGCGGGCAAAAGCCTCCGCATGCTCACGGTCTGCAGTCCATACCTCGCTGTCTGTACATTCCCCTTCATGCCATCCGTACTCCGTAATGAGAAAAGGCTTCTTATCACGGTGGCGGATATAGGTCGTCAAGGCGTCCAATCCCCCGCTAAATAACACGGCAGCTTCGTGCTCCGGTTGATAATCATAGGAAGAAACCTGCCCAACCTTGATTTGCCCCTTGAGCGGAAAGTGGGGGAACATCTTCTGATATGCCTGCTTCAGTTCCTCAAGACAGTCATAGAAGGAACGATCCAGCTCGTCGACGTACAGCGTTGCATCCGTAAGCCACGCGAGCGGCATCACATTCGCTACAAACGGAATCGACAATATGCTTGCAGGCAGACCCGAGATATCATAGTTATATTTCATAAATAAATGATTGCTTGGTCTGAAATATTTTTGAAGCTTGGGGGCCACACGAAAAAAATAGTCCACACGGTTATGATTTATTTTTATTTGTTCCTGCGACAGTTGTATCATAGGTTCCCTCCTTCAAGACCGGTATTATCGCTGCTTGAACTGATCCAGCCACGCATGGATGGCTTCCAGGTTCGTCCGGACATTCGTCGCAAATTCCGAATGGATCATGGCTTCAAGGCCAGCGAGATCCGTACGGTCAACGGTATTCAGGGCGTACGTCTCACTCATTCCTCTGGCCCGTTCATCGACCGCAATAATGATGGAGCGTTTCTTGTGGCGCATCGCATAAATTCCGGCATGCAGACGCGTGCCTACAAAATCGACATCCGTGCTGAGCACAGCCTCATATTCTTCCAGCGAAGGAGGAATGACGTGAATGGTTTCGGTATTCGATAACGTATGAAAGTACGCATAATCATCGGCTCCCTGAACCCAGAAGTATACTTTCTTATAACTCCTAATCAGAAGATCAATCAGGAGCTGATCTTGACGGGGCGCTCTTGCGTAGTCTGTCAACGTAAACACGACGGCATCCGATTTCCCCCGGGGAATATCCTGGCAATGCTCGGGCGTTAACGACCACATCGTCGGACATCCCGTATTTAACGCCTTGAGCCCCAAATCCGTGACGAATCTCCAGGTCCGTTCATCCCGAACGCTATGCACATAGTCATGGGACAATACCTTGCGGTACAGCATTTTCGTGTACCGTTTTATTTTTTCGCCTTTGCCTGCCCCCACTCCCAGGAGAATGCTGCCTTGTAACGGACGATAATTAAACACATTAATATTCCATTGCGGGAAATGGGTGAACATATCCATGGTCAACAGATTGGTTCCGCCGACAAATTTGTATTTGGCTCTTGTATAGAACTGAACACGCAGTGAATCTCGCATCACCTGGAACCAGCCGAAGGGGGAAAGATGTGTAGGCACGGTAAACACATTTGCCTGGCGCGTAATATCAGACAACTGGCGCCTCACGCATTTCATGATGATTTCATCCCCTTTGTTCAAGGAACCGACTGAGGTGTCGAGCAGCAGGATGTTATCCATATCCACGCCTCCTATCCATATCCAACAATGCGTATAGTTTATTGAGTTCGCCCGCATTGCCATAATGAGTCCTGCTGCACACATCCGCGAGCCGGCATCTTAGCTGCCGATCTCGATATAAATGCTCGATCCCTTCCGCTAAGCCCTCGACCGATAAGTCCGTAATATATCCGTCCTTGCCGTCGGCAACCTGACTCTGTGCCGTAGGATAGCGGGTAATCAGAACAGGCTTGCCCAAAATCTGGGCTTCAGTTACGGTCACAGCTTTTCCCTCGTAACGGGAAGGCTGTACATAGAGATCGCCTTGCTTGATGAAAGGATAGGGATTGTACTGCTTGCCAAGCAAAATGAAATCATCCTGCAGCCGATTTTTCGCAATGAGACCGCGAATCATCTCCTCGTCCCCGCCATAACCCACAACGTACCAGGCAATGTCCTCAAGCCCCTTCTCTTTCAGCTTCTTCAAGGCCATGACAGCTTGGTCGATTCCCTTGGCGTTCGACAAACGGGCGACGGTGACCAATTTGAAGCGCGGATCCGCTGCCATCGGTGACTCGACAGACTCCTCGGACATCATCTTAATGTAGTCCGGAGAGATAATGTTCTCGATCACAGTTACCTTGTCCCTCAGGGATTCGTACTTCGCCAAGAAGGCTTCCCTGCATGAAGGAGATACGGCAATGATATGATCGAACTTGCTCCACAGCTTCAAATCAGAGCGCACATTCGTCGCTACGGTCGAATAATCCGTATGAATCCAGGCTATTTTTGTGCGGGCATCGACTTTCTCGGCAACGTAGTAATGGGGCCATAAGAAGCTCACAGCCACATCGTACAGCTGTTTGTTCCGGGGCAGGAAGGGAAGGGTATATCTCCACATCAACTGCATCTGATAATATCCCGTTTCTGTAACCCCTCTCGCTTTCCCAGCCATGCCGGCATGCACTTTTGCGGCGAGCCTTCCGATCCCGATCAGCAGCTGCCGGCTCCTCATAATGTCGCCGATGGACTTGCGGAAGGTAGCATAGGCTCGTTGCTCCTCCAGCAACTGGACTTGTTCGGGGAGCAAAGGCATAAAATCGCCTTGATGGCGATACAGCATCAGCTCCGCCTGATAGCGTTCATAGTCAAAATGCTCCAGCAAGCTGGCCAGGCTTCTCTCGACTCCTCCAACCTCCATATCGAAGGATGCGAACAGTACTCTTTTCATTTCTGTACACCTACGCTTTTTCTCCATGCCCATAAGAAGGGCCTTAAAGGAATATAGATAAAACGAATCATCCTCGGTAATCGAATGACCTTGACATCCTCGGGATAAGGCAGCATGAAGCTTAGAATGAACAAGCATTTATGCCGTAGCGGCATTAACGCAAACAGATGACGCTTATGGTAGGCTCCGACTTCTTCAGGTACCGGCTCCTTATGGAGATGAATCATCTGCGACAGATAGAACATGGCGTCCTGGGCCAGCCGCACCGATCTCCGCCTGCTTCCAAGCCGCCGCAGCTCCGGCGCTAACGGCGCTTGAAGCAGCGACGATGCCAGGACGACAGATTGTCCCCCGGCACGCATACATCGGCGCCGCCTCAATCTTTTGATGATCTGGCCGTGATCCGGCTGTTGATTAAGAAGCTGCTTGATATCGAGCAGCCAGCGCAGTCGCGACCAGCCGTGGCGGGCGCCGTGGGTCACCAGAAAGACGAACAAATCCTCTCTGCCCAAATAATAGATCGGGCTGCCGAACAGCGTGCTTCTTCGCTTCCTGAGCCACAACTCGTTAAATTTCGGCTCCTTGGACGGGAACGGGTTGAGCCGCCAATGAAGCTCAACCTTGATGCCCTTGACCGGGTGAAAAAAGGTCAGATGGTGATGCCGCCATTTCCAGTCCCCCAGTACGGACTCAATGTAGTCATCTTTCTCGTACCCTAACTTGATAAGTATCGTTTCCGCCCTAAATAATTCGGGTAAAGGAACGAGGAGATCCAGATCCGAGGAAGTGCGAAGCGAGACACTTCCATATAAATCCTGGCCAAGCACAGGTCCCTTTAAAAATAAACAACGCAGGCCTCTTCCGGTCAGTTCCTTGCCGATGTGTTCGATCTCGCCGCCCAGATGAAGCATTCGCAGCGTATTGGTGCAATAGTGGCGGTACAGACGTTGAATGACCGCCGGGGGCACCATATCATCGCCCATATCCTTCATCTGCATATACAGCACGGAATAGACTCGGTGATGCATCGCAAGCTGAATAAATGCATCCCACTCGCAATCCTGAAAAAGTCCGGCTTTGTCCTTGGGCAAAGCCTCGGGACGATCACTTGAAATAATCTCCAGAATCAACTTCATTTCGTTCGTCAGCATGTCTGTGTCCAATCTAAGGGATTTCTCCATGAACTTACTCCTTCTGTCAGATATCGCTCGCTTTAACGAACAAAATAATCTATAATTGTTCTTATTAAAGAACAAACCCCCAATGCCATTCTCCCCTGATTCACCCTAACTAGAGGAGGGACCAAGTTCATGCTCGATATTATTGTTTTTGGTGCCGGCGGGCATGCCAAAGCCGTCATTGACGTGATTGAGAAGACTGGGAAATACCGAATCCTTGGTATCCTTGACAGCCATAAACCGCGCGGTACCGAGTGCTATGGATACGAAATTGTTGGAGGTCTGGATTACTTGTCCGCGCATCAGCAACAAATTCAGGGAGGAATCGTAGCCATTGGAGACAACTGGACCCGCTATCGCATTACGCAAAGCATAAGACAGGTCATGCCTGACTTTCGCTTCATTCAGGCCGTACACCCGCAGGCTTCTATCGCGAGAGGAGCCCGAATCGGCGAAGGTTCCGTTATCATGGCCGGCGCCGTACTCGGCAGCGATGCCATCGTCGGAGACCATTGCGTGATGTACACCCGATCCTCGCTCGATCATGACTCGCGGCTCGGACATTATGCGACGCTCGCCCCCAATGCCGCGACCGGAGGACAAGTCCGGATTGGCGACTATAGCATGATCTCTATCGGCGCGAGCGTGATCCACGCCGTAATCATTGGCGATCATTGCGTAATCGGTGCCGGTTCCACCGTTCTTCATGATATTCCCGGTTGCTCCATCGCTTACGGCATACCCGCCACAATCGCGAGAACCCGACAGCCCGGGGAACGTTATCTGTAGGCAGGAGCATTTGCGGACCGAAGGGACAAGAACTCTTGGATGGAATCAATGACTCTTTGCTGGTCCGCCTCGCTCATTCCCGAACCGGAAGGCAGACAAATCCCGGTCTCGAACAGCTGCTCTGACACCGTCTTCCCTTCGCCATGAGCATAGAACAGGCAATCATGGAACAACGGCTGCAGATGCAGCGGCTTCCATACCGGGCGACTCTCGATGTTGACAGCTTCAAGGGCATGGATCAACTCGGCAGGAGCCACGCCGGTTACCCGGGCATCCATAGTTAAGGCGGTTAACCATCGGTTCGATCGGGTGTTTTCCAGCTCAGGCATGAATTGAATTCCGTCTATTCCCCCTAGCGCCTTACGGTACTTTTCAAAAATGCTCCGCCTCGCCTCAACCCGTTCATTCAGCACCTGAAGCTGCGCACGCCCTATTCCCGCTAACACATTGCTCATTCGGTAGTTGAAGCCCATCGCTTGATGCTGGTAATGCAACGCCGGTTCCCTTGCCTGCGTGGCAAGAAAGCGCGCCCGGCGCAATTCATCCCGATGATTGGATATAAGCATTCCGCCGCCTGAGGTGGTAATGATTTTATTTCCGTTGAATGAATAAATGCCAAAGCGCCCCATAGACCCGCTGGCTTTGCCGTAATAGAGAGAACCGAGCGATTCTGCCGCATCCTCAATAACCGGAACCTCATAACGTTCGCACGCCTCCATAATTTCGTTCATCTTGGCACTCTGGCCATATAAATGAACGACGATGACCGCTTTGGGGAGGTTTCCGGCCCGTGCAGCTTCCTTCAGCGCTCTCTCCAGGGCCGAAGGAGACATGTTCCAGGTATCCGGCTCCGAATCAATAAACACCGGCTTCGCGCCTGTATATGATATTGGATTCGCACTGGCTACAAACGTCAGACTGGAGCAAAATACAAGGTCGCCCTTCCCTGCGCCAAGCAAGGTCAAAGCCAAATGAATCGCTGCGGTGCCCGAACTGACAGCAGCCGCGCCCTTCACTTGGGCATAAGCCGCGATTTCCGCCTCGAACGCATCGACATGGGGCCCGAGCGGAGCAATCCAATTCGTAGTGAAGGCTTCGTTAATAAAGTCTTGTTCCCTTCCACTCGTATGTGGGGGCGATAGCCATATTCTCCGGTTCGCTGTCATCTGCCAACTCCTCTACCTTTCCTGTTCATAGTTCACGGTACCCTTAAATACCGGCATCGTAACATGGTTGCCGTGCTGAATGTTTCCGGGCTTCAACACGTGGAGAAACGTCATCCACAAAATTTTCAAATCCAGCCAGAAACCTTGGTGTTCAACATACCAGACATCGTACTTGAACTTCTCCTCCCAAGAGATCGCATTGCGTCCGTTCACTTGGGCCCAGCCCGTGATGCCCGGCTTCACGCAATGTCTCTTGGCCTGCTCTTCGGTATACAGCGGCAGATATTCCATAAGAAGGGGCCTTGGCCCCACCAGGCTAATATCCCCTTTGGCTACATTCCATATCTGGGGAAGCTCGTCAAGACTATATTTCCGGAGGAACTGGCCGAACGGAACCAGCCTTTCATGATCCGGAAGCGGCTGGCCCGAGCTGTCTGTCTTGTCCGTCATCGTTCTGAATTTCATCAAATAAAACGGAACCCCATGTTTCCCCGGTCGAATCTGGCGGAACATAACGGGCGAACCGATTCGCATTCGTACCAAGAACGCAATGACGGCCAGCAGCGGCAGCAATAACATCAACAGCACAATCGCAATAACAAAATCAAATATGCGTTTCATGACTGCGTACCTTTTTGCGATAATATCCTTCTAAGCCTTGCAATGTTCTCCGCACCGATGAAGCGGCTTGCTTTGCGCTTGATGTAACTCTTCACGCGGACATGGGCAGGTAGCCACGATTGGGCAAAATGATGGATCGTGTAACTATCGTCGTTGATGTAATTGCCTCCATTGATATAGTCGTAAGGACTGAAGAACGATCTGGGATAAAAAACGATCCCGCTCGGAAGCGTCTGGTGCTGTCCGTTAAGCTTCAATCCATGCTTCTGGCTGATCCGGCTCATTATGGCCGTATTGGTCGTCAGATCGAACACATCCCCGCCCTGAAGCAGAAACGGCCTGTCGGCATAGTATTGAAGCAGCTCTCCGATCCAGGGATGGTGCTTAACGGCCCCCATCGTTCCTGATTGTAAATATTGATTGTCCTCAAATCCCGAGAAGGCTTCATGCACCAGGAAGCGATGCAGCGGCTTGATCACTTCCACATCCGTATCCATGTACACCCCGCCTTCATGATACAAGGCATGGAGTCTGACATAATCGCTAACGAACGCAAATTTGCGCGCCTCATAGGCTTCCCTTGCATAAAGATTGGCTTTGACGTCAAAATTATCTTCATTCCATTCGACCAGTTGGTAATCCGGGAGATGCTTCTGCCAGCTTTGAATACACTTTTTGATCAGCTTCGGTTTTTCACCGCGCCCGAACCAGCAGTAATGCACAACCCGGGGAATTTTCTCCGCTCCCTCCAAGCCCTTTCACCCCTTAATGGAACCAGATTAAGAAATCACTGCGATATTTAATGCCGAGAACAATCATATTTTCATAAGTAAAGTAGATGCCGTAAATAACCAGAATGCACAAGTATATAAGCTTCTGGTCCTTCTTGCGGAAAGCCATGACGATCCATGATGTCAGAAGAATCTGATATAAGTTAAAATAAATAGAAATTCTGGCAAAAATCCAGTTTTGCGTAGAAATCAGCATAAAAAATGACCCGATCAACGACAAATTGACGATAATATCGATGTCAGCAAACAACATTCGCAGCTTATCCCTTCCCCAATAGGCAGCCAGCAGCGGCATCATATAGAAGCCGACCCGAATGATGTTAGCCCCCCCTTCCTTAAACTCCTTATATTCCCCATACTGCGTCTCGCTGAGTGCCGAGAACAGCAAATCGGAAAATTGGTTGAACAGACCGACGATGAGAACACCGACAGCCAGCAAGCCAAAAGTCATGCCGGTCCAAGCTTCCCTGCGGACGATAAAATATAAAGGAATAAGGATAAGCGCACTCATATGGAAAACGGAGGCCAGCGCCACCACAACCATGTATTTCTTCCAACTGCCGTTCAACAAGTAGGCTGTCGCGGCAAAGAGCAAAGCCGCCGCCATGTATTGCCGGATGCCGTTCATGGAGACAATGAATGCCCCAGACGTGATGTATACATACATCGCCAGTTCAAACAATCTCGCATAGCGGTGCATCACCAGAACAATCAGTACATTCGTAATCAGCGCCGTCACAAAAATGAGGATTTGCGGATCTTCTGAAATTTGCTTCAGAAGCATTTGGAACAGATTGAAGCCAACATCCTTCTCTGTTGCGATCGTCGCCCATGTGAAATTTTTGAGCGCATAAGCATGCATGTAGAAAAACGTATCCCCGATATTCTTCCTCAGCCCCGCTACCATGACGATGACGAAGCATACCGCAGCAACGAGCAGCCGGTTCGGCCGGATAGGTATTGGGCTATGGGGAAGGGATACCGCAAAATATCTGGCTGTATATGAAAAAATGAAAACCATCAGAAGCGTAAGCCATATGATCGTCATCGCAGGGTTCCTCTCACATCCAATCACACGCTACGTCTTTGCTACGATAAATACATAAAGCGCAACTCCGGGCAGCAGCGCCAGCAAGGTAAGCAGCTTTGCGGGCGACTCCAGGAGCATTGCCGGACTGCGGGCCAGGCAGCAGCTTGAGACATGATGCACCGCTTGTCTAAATTTAAAGGAAAGTCCCGCGAAAGGGAGCTTCATAAGCTGAACGCGATAGAAGGCGAATCCCCTCGGGTTATTGCGATAATGGCGCAGCATATTCCGGGAAGCCCCATCCGGCATGTACTCTACATAGCACAGGACTTCATTCATCAGCAGCAGCTCATAATTGCGGTCAATCATGTAATACTTGTAGGCCAATCCAACGTACTTTTCTCCTTCAAACAGGGGATAGCGGTACATTTTCGTAAGCTTCGTGCGGTACACCAGCTTTTTATCGCCCGTAACGCCGTGCTGGTAGTACAGATCGAACAGCGTGGACCTTGCCTTGTCTTCCGGAAGCCGCGTCCCAATCACGGTTCCGTCCAGTGCGCAATCCAGGCCAACGATGCCGGCTACCTGATCACTGCCGTATCTGCGCCAGAAATCTATAATTTTCTCCACCGCGCCGTCAGGCATATAATCATCGGAGTCGATACACACATTCAGCTCGGTCTCAATGTGGTCATAAGCCGTGTTATGCGCTCCATGCATGCCTTGATTCTCCTGACGGACATAACGTATGGGAATCCGGTTGTCCGCAATCCAGGCCCGGACCAGTTCCGGTGTCTCATCGGTAGATCCGTCATCAATCACAAGCCACTCAAAATCGCCGCTGTTCTGTCTGACGAGGCTGTCATACAAACGCGTCAAGCAGTACGCACGGTTATAAACAGGGGTAAATACCGTTAATGTTCGCATCCTACCTCACCATCGATAAATAATAATTCTCGAGCCAGCGTGCGGTGTCGCGGATATCATACCCTTGCATCCGCAGGGCATCCGCTGGAATCTCCCTGCCGGCGCCGTTGCGGGCAGCTTCAAGCACCCGTTCCACCCACGCTTGTTGATGCTTTAAGGACAGGGACTGAATTAGCCCCAGCCCCAGATCAACTTCCCGCGTGACGTTATCCGAAATAATACAGGGAAGTCCCGCCCCTTGAGCCTCGACCAACGTCAACGGCAGGCCCTCATGGCGCGAGGGAAAAACAAACAGATCCAATGCCTGAAGCAATCTGTCGATATCGCTTCGCACGCCCAGAAAACGCACGCTATTCTCCAGCTTCAAACGTTCCGTCTGGTGCCGCAATTCATCGCGCAGCGGACCATCACCCGCCAGAAGAAGTACGGAGTCGTTCAGCATGGGCCTCGCCTTGGCATACACATCAATCAGATACGCATGGTTCTTCTGATGCTGGAGACGCCCGACATGCCCCAGAACAAAGGCGCTCTCGCCAATCCCCAACTCCTTTCTCACGGCATCCCTTACTTCGGAACGGAACAAAAAACGCTCTTGTTCTATTCCGTTCTTCACGATGCCTGCCGTGTCTGAACTTTGCTTGAAGAGCCAACAGGCAGCGGCTTGCGAACAGGCCAAGAGATGAGTTGCCGAGGAAGATATGCTTTGGCCCGCGTACCATTTAAATGCCTTGGCGGCCAAGCCCCCTTCGCTCCTCGTATTATGGCTATGCGCAATGCGGCAGGGAATGCCTGCCTGACGCGCTGCCTTCAGAACCCAACCGCTCATCCTGTCCATATGAGCGTGAATGAGTCTATAGCCGGCATGATCCTTGAAGAAGCTGCTCAATGCCTGCCAAAACCCTATGATGCCAACGCCTGAAATATACGGAATCCGGTATATCTTCCCGCCCATCCGTTCAATTTGATGGTCGTATACCCCCGGCTTGCAGGTGAGGAAATCGAACTGAACCTTGCTTCGGTCTAGGTTCCGGTACAAATTCATGATCAGGGTCTCGGCCCCGCCCCGGTTCATATTGACGACCGCATGGAGCACTCTTACAGGTCCTGACACGCTCTTTCCTCCCCTTCCGTCAAGTTGTGCATATGGGACTCATAGATCAGCCCCAGCTCATAGAGGACCGCCTTCTGCTCATAATTCCGGAACATCTGAAGACTTTCCCTGCCCATGCTCTTCCGCAGGTCAGGGGAAGCTGCAAGGGTTGCGATTCGTTCCGCAAATTGATCAGCAGCCTGAGGGGGAACAAGATAACCGTTCCTTCCGCCGCTTACTAGCTCCAGATGCCCTCGGTTCCGGGTGGCGATGATCGGAAGCCCGCAGGCCATCGCCTCCATCATCTGAACCGGCAGCCCTTCCCTCAAGCTGCCGGAGACAGCAATGTCGCTCATATGCAGCAGATCGGGAATATCGTTGCGATACCCGAGAAAGTGAACATACCGATCTACGCCCAATTTCACGGATACACTTTTGCAGGCTTCAAGCAACGCGCCCTCTCCCGCCAAGAGCAGTCTTACTTGCGGGGCCTGCTCACGTATTCGGGCCAAGGCATGGATAAGCAGCTGATGATTCTTGTTGCGGTTGAACTCGGCCGCGTAAAATAACAAAATATCATTCCGATCGAAGGACATCCGCTTCCTCAGGCTTGCCTTGTATTCCGGAAGTGCCGGATAGAAACGTTCACCGCTCACGCCAACCCCATGCACATGCTCAATGCGCTTCGCCTTAAAGCGTCGGCGAACGGCTAACCGGTAGTCCTCTTGATTGATCGTAATGAGACAATCGGTCGAACGGGCCAGCAGCTTTTCCACCGGGTAATAAAGCATCCAATTGATTAGCGGCGCGCCTCTGCAGAAATGAAACCCGTGCGCCGTATAAATGACCTGCGTCCCCTGTCTCCGGGCACGTCTTGAGGCCAGACGCGCCAGAACACCGCCCACCGGGGTATGGCAATGCACAATCTGATAACCATGATGCTCGATCAGCCGCTTTACCTGCCGGTAGGCTTCATGATTCCGCCAGCGAAAGGGAGAACGTTCAAAGGGGATATTGAACTTCCGGTCTGCATACGGAAGCTCCAGTTCGCCTTTCGCCGCGATATGAATCTCCCATCCCCTTTGTTTGAACCAATAAAGCACGGGCATATGGAACGAGCTTATATGATAATCGACCGTGGCACAGAACAGTATTTTATTCGACATTCACGGTCTCCCTCGCCAGAACATGGGACATATAGTTCAGCAGATCACCGCGGAGATCGTCGCGTTTTAAGGCAAACTCAATCGTTGTCTGAATAAATCCCATTTTCTCGCCCACGTCATAGCGGGTTCCGGCAAATTGGTAAGCATACACCGCTTCCGCCTGATTCAGGGTGTCTAATGCGTCCGTCAACTGAATCTCGCCGCCGGCGCCGGGGGCCTGCCGGGCCAAAATACGGAAAATCTCCGGGGTCAGTATGTATCTTCCCATAATGGCCAGATTGGACAGCGTCGTGCCTTGCTGCGGCTTTTCCACCAGATGCTTCACTTGATACAGCGCTTCCTCCACTTTGATGCCATCCACGATTCCATAGCGTGACACCTCTTCATCTCTTACGCGCTGGACCCCGATAATCGATGAATGATACCTGTCGTACTTTTCCATCATCTGTTGGAGGCAAGGCTTCTCCGAGGTAATGATATCGTCACCAAGCAGGACGGCGAACGGCTCATTACCTATGAACTTGCGCGCGCACCATATCGCATGCCCAAGTCCTTTCGGTTCTTTCTGCCGGATGTAGTGAATGTCCACCATCTGAGCCGGCTTCTGTACTTCGCTCAATAAATCCAGCTTTTGTTTTTGGAACAGCACCTGCTCCAGCTCCAGGAAATTATCAAAGTGATCTTCAATGGCGCGCTTCCCTTTGCCCGTCACGATAATAATGTCCTCGATTCCGGATTCCACGGCCTCCTCTACGATATATTGAATCGTTGGTTTATCCACGACGGGAAGCATTTCTTTAGGCATTGCCTTCGTAGCCGGCAGAAAACGCGTACCAAGTCCGGCCGCCGGTATGATAGCTTTTTTCACCTTGCTCATTACCATGCTCACCTCCCGGTCTAACTCGTCTTTACTAGCTCCCTCGGCTTCACTTTTTTGTTGGCCAGATCAAGGAGAATTTGTTTCAATTCATCAGCAGGCAGCTTGTCGTATACTTGCAACAGATACTCGATTTCCTTGAAGTTGACCTGCGAAGACTTCCCGATATAAATTTTGGGATATGCCCGCTGCTCATGTACTTCGTCTTCTTTCAAAAGCTCCTCATACAGCTTCTCGCCCGGGCGGATTCCCGTAAATTCGATTCCGATTTCCTCAACGGAATACCCCGACAGGCGAATCACATTTTTGGCCAAATCTACGATTTTCACCGGATCGCCCATGTCCAGCACGAAAATCTCGCCTCCCCGGGCCAAAGCCCCGGCCTGAAGAACGAGACGCGAGGCTTCCGGAATCGTCATAAAATAACGCACCATATCCGGATGGGTGACCGTGACCGGTCCCCCGCGTTCGACTTGCTTTTTGAACAGCGGAATGACGCTCCCCCGGCTTCCCAGGACATTTCCGAAGCGCACAGCTACAAATGTGGTGGGGCTTATCTCATCCATGTATTGAATGATCATTTCCGCGATCCGCTTCGTTGCGCCCATGACGTTTGTCGGATTGACGGCTTTGTCGGTAGAGATCATAACAAACGTCGAAACGCCTGCCTGACTGGAGGCCTTGGCCGCATTCAAAGTGCCGATTACATTGTTTTTCACCGCTTCCTCCGGGTGCCGCTGCATCATCGGAACATGTTTATGGGCTGCGGCATGGTAGACAACATCCGGTCTGTGCTTGTTCAATATGCGGAGAATTTTGCTCTCGTCCTGCAGATCCGCAATCTCGGTATAGAATTCAATGCTTTTATCCTTGAAAAGGTTTGTGAGTTCCATCTCAATGGAATAAATGCTGTTCTCTCCGTGCCCAAGAAGGATCAGCTTGCGAGGATTGAAGTTCGATATTTGCCTGCATATTTCCGAGCCGACAGAGCCGCCGGCTCCCGTCACCAGAATCACTTTGCCTGTTGCATAATCGCTGATGCTTTCCAGATCAAGCTGCACAGGTTCCCTTCCCAACAGATCTTCCACCTGCACATCCCTGAACTGGCTGACGGATACCTTGCCGCTGGCGATATCCTCAATCATGGGAATAATTTGGGTTTTGGCCTTGGTTTTGGCACACTCATCGAAAATCGCCTTCAGCCCGGGTTTGTTAAGAGAGGGGATGGCGATGACAATAAGTTCAATCTGATAATCCCTGGCAATCTGTTCAATGGCACGCGTGCCGCCGACGACGGGAACCCCCAACACATCCAAGCCATGTTTGTGCCGATTATCGTCTACAAAAGCCACCGGCCTCATATCCTGATCCGGGGAATGAAGCAATTGCCTTACCACCATGGTTCCCGCCGAGCCGGCGCCCACGATCAAGGTACGTTTGTATAAGCTTCGCTGCTCCTGCTTGCGGGTAACATTGCACATTAAGCGCCAGCAAAACCGCGAACCCCCAATCAGGATCATCATGATCATCCAGGTTACAGCCATTAACCGCACATGAAATTCCTGAACAGCCATGTATTGAACCGCTACACCCGTTAGAATAGACAGCGTTACCGCTTTGACGATGCCGATCAGCTCATCTATGCTGGCGTATTCCCACGCCTTCTTGTACAAGTCGTACACAAAAGCAAATAGATGATATCCTAGCAGCAGCGCGACGGAAGAAGTTACGATCAACGGGTCCGCGAATACCATGACGTTCGCGGACACGAGGAAATAGCTGATATAAATCGATAACAGGACGATAAGCGAATCCAGCATGGCGAGCAGCGAAAGTCTTTGCTTGTAAGTCAATACGCTCACTCCCCCTTCCCCATTGTTCTTGTGCGGTTCTTGTGCGGTTCTTGACTCCAGCTCGCCAATTTGTTCGCAATAACGAACAAAACGATTTGCAGAACCCGCTGTTACCATGTATCTGATCACTTTTTATTGAAAAAAGTGCCCGCAATTCGGACATGTACAAACTCCAGCAGCCTCTTGGCCTCAAGAGCATCCTCGGCGGACGTCCTACCGTTCTCAATCACGAGCAGGGTCGCCCTGCATCCGCTGGCCAGCACACTGGCCTCACTGGCCGACAGCACGGACGGGCAATCCACCAGAACAATATCAAAATCCTGTGTCAGCTCAAGCTGGTCCATGAACGATGAATCGCATAAATCCAGCAGCTCCGTAACCGCTGAGCCGCTGGATATCACACACAGGTTCTCGATCGGAGTCTCTTGGATTACTTCCTTAATAACCGCTCGATGTCCCACAGCCTCTGCCAGCCCCGGGCCAGCCTTCACATTCAGAATCCGGTGAATGGCCGGACGCCGAACATTGGCATCAATCAGCAACACCCGATCGCCGCGCTGGGCGAAAGCAATGGAGAGATTGACGGCCACCGTCGTTGTCCCGTTTCCCGGCCGGGGCGAGGTAACCGCCAACGAAGCAAACGGAGCGTCCGTAACAGCAAATCGAATATTGTTGCGCAGAACTCGGTATTGGTCCGCTTGGACTGAAGAGGCATGATGATAAGTTATCGTGCTGTAATCCACCAATATAGGGTTGGAACGATTCCGCTCATGTGCCAAGGGACTCACCTCGTCCCCCTTGACCCATGTTCTCGCTCTTCATCGTGCGAAGGATCTCCCTCTTGCGCATACAGTCCATTTGCCCCAGTACCGGCAATTCCAGCAGTCTCTCCAATTCGCGCGGCGAACGTATGGAGCCGTCCAGCGAATCCATCACAAAGATAAGGCCCACGCCTGCAATGGCCCCTGCAAGCAGGGCAACATACAGCCCTGCATAGCTCGGCTTATTCACGGGAACGGGGTTGGGATCCTTCTTGGCGCCGCTTAGCAGGATCACGCCATGAAACTTTAAATTTTCGGCTGCTACCTGTTTAAAAGCCTCGACAACAGCATTTGAGATGTGAGCAGCCAGCCCGGGATGTTCATGGTAAGCCGTTACTAACGTAACGAATGAGTTATCGACGCTGGTTACGGAGATCTGTTTTCGCAAGCTTTCGGGCGACTGCTTCAACCCCAATTCCTTGATCACGCGCTCCATCACGACCGGTTCACGGATCATGACCAGCATAGTCCCTCTCATGTTTATTTCACTGGAAGACAGGATAATACGTGCTGAAGATGCATACACGGCCGGCTTTGGCCTCGAAACATAAAGAGCTCCCAACACGCCACAAATGATGATGGATACGAGAATGATCCACCAACGCCGTTGAAGGACACCGTATGTTTCCTTCAAGTTAATTTCTCTGACCGCCATCTTGCCGCCGGATGTGAATGAGTCATCGTTCATTACGAAGTTCACCTGCCTAATCACGGATTTAACTTTATTAAGAACGATATTACCTAGTTTAGTTCTTAATAGAGAACATGTCAATAATAAACAATTCCTTGAATGTGACAATTCCGTGATTGTCACAGAATCCGATCCTTAGGCGGTTGAAGCACAGCGTGCAGCCTTATTCAACCTGATTGTTCTGGGACTTATCGTTCGGTTTTAAAGCCAGTTTCGCGGTATGAAGAGTATTGTTTTCCACCGTATACACAGGCGCTCCGATCCCTGCGTTGATTGTCGATATTCCCGCCGCCGGCGTGTTGCTCCGAATCGTATTCCCCCGAATCGCCGCGCTCCGCACAGGCGCTTTTAATTGGCGTTTACTATAATCATTGATCTTGATCAATTCAATATCGCTGTTATCGAGATAAAAGGCGTTGACCAGGTTATTTTCGAACACAAATTTTTTGACGGCCTGGACACGGATCGCCGGGGCAGTTCCCTGAACCTCGAAGGTTGAATTTTTAATGGACAAATCGAGCTCTGTATGGTTTGCTATCACATTATTCGTTGCCATAGAAGCGGAGACAAAGGTGCAGTTGTTAAACGCGTATTTCCCGGCCGTATTGATGAAGACCGCTCCGAACGTTCCGGTGTCGGCAGTCTCAAATCGGCAATCCGTATACGTTCCAGGGGGCAGGCTCAAGCCGTACGTGGAATTATATTCGAGCACCTGCAGATTATGAAACACACTGCCTCCCGGGGTGTTGCCTGTTAGCACCCGGAGGGTGGACTCCCCGATGATTTTTACGTTCCTGAACTCACTGGGCATGCCGTTAACGATCAACCCGGATTCCCTCTTCTTGTTATTGTAAATCGTAAGGTCGGACACCTTCACCCCGAATTTCTCCTTGCCATCCACCCGAAATACGGCGTCCGTCAGCGTCATGCCGTTCACCTGAATGTTCGGTCCCAGAAAACTGGCAATGGAATCATTCATCTTGTTCCCTGTAAATACGGCGTCATTCTCCGCTACAATCTTGGAACCGTCAAAATGATTGTTGACAATGACCGCGTCCGCAAAAGGAGCAGAGACGGCAAGACCGAACTTGTTGATGGAACCAAAGTAATTCTCCTCGACATGGGCCCCTTGCCCATCGTACAAAATAAGATCATAAGCTGCGTTGTTGTAGAAACGGTTTCGCTTGATCGTCACGTCCGAGTTCCAGTTTCCATTCTCGAAAAAGCCCCCCTCCACATCAATCCCTGATTGAGGAGCCGTTCCTTTCATGTCATGCAGAATATTATCCATAATGGTTACGTTGCGGGTTCCGCCCACCGTAATGCCCTGTCTTCGATTGAAGGCAAATTCGGAGTTTTTGACAACGGAATCCGACGTGGGAACCCGGTTCCACACCTGTACATAAGCGCCGGCCGCGGATGGTTGATGAAACACCACATGATAAAAGGCGGCTCCTTGGGGAATGACCATGTTCTCTCTCATCTTTGCCGAGCGCTTTTCCAAAAAGCCCCCGTTGGATTCATAGAAATAGATGTCAAAGTTTGGGGGTAATCCTTGGAAATTGGCCAGTTCAAAATAACCTTCCTTCTGCAATATCTCATGGGAGAGGGGTTGCATCGACTTGGTTCTAATTTTTTTCAAATCTCTGATCGGCTTGCCTTTGCTGTCGATGCCGCCCCTAACAAAGGATTGGGCGTTCATCACCCCGGTATTGGTTCCGTGAGCACTCAGCATAAGCCCGTCTCCCGTGAAGTTAACCGCCTTTACCCCATCGATCGTTACGCGTTCGGCCCCTTCCAGCAGGATGCCATACCCCCCTTCATGCGTCCCTTTACTATCCGGATGATCCTTTTTGGAGTAATCATGCATGTCTTTGTCGCCCTGATACGTGCCGCCAAGCAGCGTCACATCGTGAACACCGTACCCGATATACATCAGATCATATCTTTCTTTATCATTGGGCTCCTTCTGTAAAATAACATCAGGCGTAAGTTGAAAAGTCATGTTGCTGACCATGTTAATCCGGCTGTTTTTATCGATAGTGTACTTTCCTGGAGGCAGCGATACGGCCGTTATTCCCGCTTTACCCGCCCATGCCAGCGCATCGTTAATCCCCTGTGTCGTCTGAGTCGGTTGCGTCCCGTCATTGCGAATTCCCCATCTTGCCAGATCAATGCTCTGCACCGGCTGCACCGCACTCTTCTTAGCATCTTCCGCTTTGGCGGACACCGGCTGTTCATAGAGCACAGCAGAGCATAACAACAACAGCAGTGCTATCGTTCCGGGTTTGTACATAACATCCTCCTTCTACAGCATAGTCACCCCCAAGATTACCATATTTTCCTGCAAAGAAACAGTTTCATCCAGCCTGCATTCATTCAATAATTAACCGCTGAAATCCAGCCGCTGACCATGCTGAGGGTGATGGATATCAATTCATGGATGGGCACAGCGAATAAGCACAATGCTTGCGCTGATCTTCGTCGTGGCTATTAGGAGGGTGACAACAGAAACGTATTCCATTTACCATAAATAGCAATGAAATTCTATATTCCTCCGCGATGGAACTATCTATACTGGGGGTAGGCAATGTATGGAAATCAAGACACGAGGGAGGACATCAAATGACACAGCGACAGCTTGAATGGGAAGCCGATCTCGTCATCATCGGCGGCAGCATGGGAGGATGCGCCGCGGCGCTGGCCGCCTGCCGCTTGGGCAAGACGGTGCTGCTTACGGAAGAGACCGCCCGCATCGGCGGCCAGTTGACCAGCCAGCTCGTCCCGCCGGACGAGCATCCATGGATTGAGCAATTCGGATGCACGGATACATACCGCCAGTTCCGCCATGCGGTGAGACGGTACTACCGGGATCATTTGCCGCTGAATGCGAAGGCGCGCTCCGACGAACGGCTGAACCCCGGGAACGGCATTGTGAGCCGCCTCTGTCACGATCCGCGCGTCGCGCTGCATGTGCTGGAATCGATGCTGTTCCCGTATGTGCACAGCGGGCGTCTTGTCATCCGCACAGGCTGCCGCCCGATCGGCGCCGAGGTCGAGGGCGACCGCATTCGCGCCGTTACGGTACGTGATGCGCGGGGAGACGAATATGTTTGCACGGGGGCCTATTTTCTCGATGCGACCGAATGCGGCGATCTGCTTGCCCTGTCCGGGGCCGAATACGTTACCGGTGCGGAATCGCAGCGCGAGACCGGTGAGCCTCATGCCGTTCCCGGGCCGGCCGAGCCGCAAAATATGCAAGGCATTACGTACTGCTTCGCCGTCGAGTACGCCGAAGGAGAAGACCATACGATCGGGAAGCCGGAACGCTACGATTTCTGGCGCCAGTATCAGCCATCCTTCTGGCCCGATCGGCTGCTGAGCTGGACCGGCGTCCAACCGGCCACCTTGAAGCCGGTGCAATATTCGCTCTTTCACGAGCCCGGAGTCTTCCCGCTGTTCCACTACCGCCAGATCACCGATCCGGCCCTGTATGATCCGGCATCCGGGTCCGTTCCGAACCCCGTCACGCTCGTGAACTGGCCGGAGAACGACTACTGGCTCGGCTCCGTGATCGATGTCAGCGAGGCGGAACGCGAACGCCATCTGCAGGACGCAAAGCAGCTCAGCCTGTCGCTGCTGTACTGGCTGCAGACGGAAGCGCCGCGAAGCGACGGCGGCTCCGGTTATCCGGGCTTGCGGCTCCGATACGATATTGCGGGCACCGCAGACGGCATGGCAATGTATCCTTATATCCGGGAAGCGAGACGCATCCGGGCCGAGTTCACCGTCCTGGAGCAGCATGTCTCCACCGAATACCGCGCGGGCCAACCGGCCGAACCATTCGCGGACTCGGTCGGCATCGGCTGCTACCGCATCGATCTTCATCCTTCGACAGGCGGGAACAATTATATCGACATATCATCCTTGCCGTTCCAGATTCCGCTGGGCAGCCTCCTGCCCGTGCGGATGGACAATCTGCTGCCGGCATGCAAGAACATCGGCACCACCCATATCACCAACGGCTGCTACCGCTTGCACCCTGTGGAATGGAACATCGGCGAAGCGGCCGGCGCGCTGGCGGCATACGCCCTCGACCACGGGATCGCGCCGCGCTCAGTGCGAAGCGGCCCGGATCATCTGGCGGCGTACCAGCGCCAGCTGCAGCAGCTCGGGGTGGAGCTGCAGTGGCCGTCCATTTACCCCGTGTAAGCCGTCACAGTCTGTCCCCCCGCTTGCAATCGGGTCAGGCGGGGAGACTTTTCCGGCATATTGTTCATGCTGAATTCCATAACGATATAACAAAACTATCGTTGAAATCTTCGAGAGATTATGGCACAAGAAAGATCAAAGCCAAACTTCATGAACGCGGACTTACCATATCCAGACGTCGAATTGGACGCATCTTGAAAGAACAGGGCCTTGTTTCTACGTATAAAGTGGCTCAATACAAACCTTACAAATCGGCCTGTAACAAGTCACAGCAGCCAAATGAACTGAACCGTCAGTTCCAACAAGCTGAGGTGAAACGCATCGTTGTAAGCGATCTGACGTATGTCAAAGTCAAAAACAGATGGCACATGTTCAGCCCCCATCGGAAATTTTTAATGAATTTCCGTCTATAATTAGAGGGCAAGGTGGCTAGCCTAAACGTTGCCTTACCTGTATATGTCAACTGGTCGTCACCAGATTACGTTTGCACAGTAACTATCGGGGCAGATGAACAGATCGTTGCGGAGGAAATTCTTATATTTTTTTGTCCTTACTATAGTGGTCGGACTATCTTAGTCCAAAGTTGCGGCTTCGTCTTAGGACAGGCATAAATTCTTACACATTCATTACTTTTGGAGAAACCGAGAGAAAGCGAAGGTAAGGTTTTGACATCCCAATACGGTGGTATCTGACGATCTTAAGGCTATTATGGGGATAAAAATTAAGATAAAAGGGTTATATTCTCTAGCATTTTGTATGTGCGTACAGTTGTTTCGGAGAAATATTATACGGAGGTGATGAGGGTTAAGTTCTTTCGGAACGCACCGCCCGATTCATTCGGCACTGGGTGGGGGTAAAAAGAAGACCTTGAGGATTGCCGCCCCCAAGGTCACATTATTTCTAATCACATAGGTCGAGAATATCAACAAACACAGCATCTTTTAATGTTAGTCTTCGATTAACTGGGTCAATCCTCTTCAAACAGTCCCAATCATAAACCGTGTCGTATGAATCGTATTCATGACTCAATTTAATGTATCCATTGCCTTCAAACATCTTATTTATTTCTACTTCTGTTTCAATTAATTCAAAAGTATTGGCCGGGCCTACTAATCCTAAATCGCCGACTAATGAGCTATGCCTTATTTTATGGAACAGCAGGTATTCATATATCGGTAAAATTTTTGAGATTCTCATCTGAATTTCTTGTGATAATATGAATCCTCCATCACCATACCTATCCTTCATCTTAATGTAAACATGAGCCGAGGGAGAAAAACCATCCTGTATAACAATATCTGATATATCCTTTATAGTATGAATGTCTTTCGGCAATTCTACGGGTTTCCGACTCTCCTCAATATACCACCGGTCAAGTTCCCTTTTTAAATATAACTTTTCTAAAATTTCTTTGATATGAGGATATTCTTGAATAAAACTAATACCATGAGTCATGTTACCCTCCCCATTTTCTACTCTTTATTGGATCGCCTGTTTGCTTGCCAGTCACAGGGTCAAACTCACCCAAATGATTTTTTTTGTTTCTTATCCCATTTCTCAAGACGACCATGCTGACTATCCCACTGATAATAATTCTTTCCGTCAAACCAAGTTTTTCTTCCGTTTATTGTTCCTTGTGATTTCATTCCCTGATCTTTCATCCAATTAGTTTGCTCGGATAGTATCTTGTACGTGGAATTATCACCTTGTTTAATTTTATTAAAATCGTTATAACAGTTCGTATTATGAACCCAAATCCCAATATCCGTTACATAATACGTGTGGTAGTCCGCTACCGTAAAGTTATAAACCGTAACAGGCTTATCAAGTTTAACGAACTCCACCTTGTCAATCGTCAGGTTGCTTCCGTCAGCCTTTTGGAGTTTGTCGCCTACTTGAAGTTCATCGGCGAAGACCCACCCTTTGCCTTCCACCCAGAACGGATGGTTGTCGGTCGTCTCGATGATTTGCTCCCCAACGTACAGCTTGATTATATCATCACGTTGGTTGCGGTATAAAGCCGTTACTTCCTTGTAAGCTAATTCTCCATCCGGATTAAACTCATCTTTGGCGAGAACCTTATCCCCTACCTCGATTTCCTCGATAGGTTTCTCCCCTTCGTCTGTTTGAACCTTTGTTCCTGCAGTAAAACAATTACAGCCCTTAACTGCTTTTTTTACTGCCATATTTACATTATTACCTACTTTAACACCTTGTTTTGCCGCCTTCATCGGCGTAAAGTCTATAAATAATAGTGTAGCTTTGCCCCATTGCTCCAAAGACATAGGTATTGCTTGGCTGACTTTAATGTAGTCGTCAACTTGAGAAACTGCTCCCATAGTCCAATAATCCACTGCAGAGTACCAAGAGGAGTGAACTTGTTTCATGTCTTTTACGAATGTGTTCCATTCGTCTGTAACCCAATTATGGCCGCTCGGATCCCATCGAATCATTGGATTATTTCCGACATACGTATACAAATTCAAGCTCAGAGGGTTATGGATCTCCCCTTCATACGTATCCTCCGTTAAAAACCGCCCGATGCTCGGATCATACCATCTTGCACGCAAATACTGCAGCTCGGTTGCCGCATCCCAATATTCTCCCGAGTAGCGGAAGATATTCGGAACCTGCTCCTCTTGTATCAATGGATTGCCCCAAATGTCGTACGTATAACGGTTCAGCACATTTCCTCGGGCATCCCGGATTTCCGTAATGTCTCCGTGTCCGTTGGATACGTAATACTGAAGACCGTTCTGTCCCGGAACTTGGCGAGCTAACAGCTTGCCGTTCGAGTCATGGACATACGCCGCCGTAATCGTGACGCTTCCGTTGGCCTCTACCTTGCCCTCGGCTACGATTTTCGCCCGATCATCATAGTAGTAACGGGACATTACGCCTCCTTCGGTGCGTTCCACCATGAGATCGATTGTCCCCGTTATACCGATAGCTTGCCTTCTTCCGTGGTCCGAATCAAGCGGTTCCGGTGATCATACGCATAATAAGCTTCATTATTAATCCATTTCAAATACTCAGAATCCCAGACCATGGAGAAATCTTATGTCGAACTACAGATGCCTATACTGTGATGACCTGATTCATTCTGCACACGATTTTAAAATAAAGAGACCTTGAAGAGATTACCCCTCAAGGTCAAAATTGTTATTTTCTCAATTCCTCAAATAGAGACTTGCCACAATGCGTTGGTTTATTCCAAGAGTTTTCAAGTAAGTTATACATCTTATAAAATTGTTCTCTCTTTGTTTCGTATGCCCTTTTACTATTGGCTAGCTGTAACTTGTCTGAAAAATCGATTACTTCTCTTAATCTCATATCAATAGTTAGCATAGAAAGTTTTTTAGAAATCATTTCGCACATCTCAATTGCTTTTTGGAATGTTCCAATTGGATTAGTGACAGCAAATCGAATTGATAATTCTTCGACACCATCATTCTCTATTATTCCTGAATTGATTTCTATTTCGATAATACAGACTGAGTCATTATAGAAGTAGTAGCACTCTGGTTGGCTACTATTCGAAATATCACTTGGAATATAAGGCTTCACATGATCGAGTAGAGAGATCACATTAACAACTTCACTGAACTTTAATTTACTATCTCCGTTAATCTCAAATAAATCATCAATAAACGAAACTTCGTTTTCTTTGGGTATTAAAAGAAAATTATAAGATTCCATCCCCAAACAAACCACCTACTTTAATTCCCATAATAGTAACCATTCAAGAGTTGCTCGGTTGTAATTCCACGTGTATTTAATTGTTTTTCCGTTAGTGTCTTAGTCGGAACATTTTCAATCCCTGCTTGTTTAGCAGCTCTAACCCTATGATGACCATCGACAATAAGTTTTCTACCATTAATTTCAAAAATCTCAATAGGATCTCCATTCCAACCGTTCTTCTTCATTTCTTCAGTTAATTTCTTTAGATTTTTTCGGGATATCGCATCCCCTGTTCCTTCTAAATCCCACACTCTTGAGAAATTACAATTCGTATTATGCACCCAAACTCCAATATCCGTCACATAATACGTATGGTAGTCTGCAACCGTAAAGTTGTAAACCGTAACAGGCTCAGTTAGCTTAATGAACTCAACCTTAGCAATCGTTAGATTGCTTCCGTCAGCCTTTTCGAGTTTATCGCCTACGTGAAGTTCATCTGCGAAGACCCACCCTTTTCCTTCAACCCAAAACGGATGGTTGTCTGTCGTCTCGATGACTTGCTTCCCAACATGCAACTTAATAATATCATTACGTTGGTTGCGGTATAAAGATGTCACTTCCTTGTAAGCCAATTCTCCATTCGGGTTATTCTCATCCTTGGAAAGAACCTTATCTCCGACTTGAATGTCTTCAATATTTTTCTCCCCTTCGTCTGTCAGAACCTTAGTTCCTGCTGTAAAGCAATTGCAACCGGCTTTGGCTTTAGTAGCGGCCTTATTTGTCTTCGTAGCTTTTTTGGTGTCTAAGGCCGTATCAACCATTTTCACTACTTTTCCGGCCTTTAATATTTTTCCGGCAGGCAGCAGGCTGAAGGCGGCAGCTCCCTTATCTAACCAGCTTGATTCGGAATCAAAAATAGTATTTACATCATCAAGAAATAAGAAATCCGCTCCGCCCTTGATGATTTTCCAAGCTCCATCTACCCATGCCCACATGTTTCCGCTTGGATCAACATAAATCAATGGGTTATTGGCTACATACGTATAAAGATTCAAGCTCAGAGGGTTATGGATCTCCCCTTCATACGTATCCTCCGTTAAAAACCGCCCGATGCTCGGATCATACCATCTTGCACGCAAATACTGCAGCTCGGTTGCCGCATCCCAATATTCTCCCGAGTAGCGGAAGATATTCGGAACCTGCTCCTCTTGTATCAATGGATTGCCCCAAATGTCGTACGTATAACGGTTCAGCACATTTCCTCGGGCATCCCGGATTTCCGTAATGTCTCCGTGTCCGTTGGATACGTAATACTGAAGACCGTTCTGTCCCGGAACTTGGCGAGCTAACAGCTTGCCGTTCGAGTCATGGACATACGCCGCCGTAATCGTGACGCTTCCGTTGGCCTCTACCTTGCCCTCGGCTACGATTTTCGCCCGATCATCATAGTAGTAACGGGTCGTTACGCCTCCTTCGGTGCGCTCTACCATGAGATTGTCCCCATTATAGCGGTAGCTGACGGATTTGCCATCTTCTATCGTCACTCGGGTCAAGCGATTGCGGCTATCGTAGGTGTAGCTGGCCCCCTTGATGTTCGGCAACTGATCGCTTCGCAGGGTACTGCGGTTATCTCGCTGATCGTACGTATAGGCCTCATTGAACTGGCTCGATGTCTTGATGCGGTTCAATGGATCGTAGCTGAATTGGAAAACCGATCCGTTGTCGTTCTTCGCTATAATATTTCGGTTGTTATCGTAGTCGTACGTATAGCTGCCAAAAGGAACATCGCCTTGCTTCTGCCGGATCCCTGATAGATTAAAACCATCATACGCATAGGATTCTTGCAATCCATTCGTTGCGCTTAAGAGAGTTACTCGATCGTATGATTCCGGCCCATAGGTATATGAGAATCCGGCTAGTTTCGTTCCTTGTCCGTCGTTCACTTGCACTTCACGAGGTGTACGAACAAGAGTATTATATTCCATCTGTACAGAGGTGTGAAATCCAGGTCTAGAAACCGTTTGCTTCGTGCGCAGACCGCGCTTCTCGTAATCAAATTGCAGGACAGTCTGGTCAGGGTACGTCAGGGACGACATTTCGCCCGTAGGATAGTAAGTATATTGCGTCGTTCCCGTTCTGTCCGTCATGGAAGTTCGTCTGCCAGCCGAATCGTATGTGTACGAGATGGTTTCATCCGCAGTTATGCTGCTTGTGAGCAGATCTCTATTATTATAGACGAGCTGGTGCGTGTGTCCTTTCCGGTCAATTCGTTTTACCACATTTCCATTGGCATCATAGTAGAACTTCTGAATCTGTTGCATCGGATCCGTCTGCTTTGCCAGACGACCGATTGCATCATAGCTCTTCAGCACCCGATTGCCGTCGGGATACTGTATCGCGATGAGATCCCCCGTCAAATTATAGCGATATGCCGTTTTCTTTCCTTCTGCATCCGTTACCGAGGACACGCGTCCTAGCGGATCATAAGCATATTTCGTCACTTGCTGCTTGCCGTCTGTGCGGCTCGTTATGTTACCCAATATATCGTATTCATAACGCTCCAGCGGTATTGCCCCGGACGGCTTGACCTCTTCGCGCGCCTTCAACCGGCCGAACTGATCGTAGGTGTTCGCAATGTATTGTTTGCCCCGTCAATGACGGTTACCGTATGGTTGACGTCATCATAGACGGTTCGAATCGGATGGAAGGTAATCACTTCTTCCTGTATTGTACGGCCCCAATCATCATACGTATACTCTATCCGACTATTATTAAAGTCTTGCTTCTTGATTAAACGGCTTCGATGATCATAAAAGTACTTTGCTTCCCCTCGGCCATTCACTTCTTTCACCTTGCGGCCTATTGGATCATAGTGCACTTCGGTCACCGAACCCGTCGGATCGGTTACTCTGATAATATTGGCGGCATCGTCGTATTCGATCTTCGTCTGCGCACCATCCGGATAGGTTTCCGTCAAAACCCGGCCAAGCATGTCATACGTGTAGACGGTTGCTTGGCCTTTGCCGTCCACATACTTAGTAATATCACCCGTGAACACATCGTATTCTGCTTCGACGGCAAACGGGATTGTGTTGCCGTCCACATCTCGCACCTCTACCGTCTGCTTCGTCGGATACACGGCACTGTACCGCGAGCTATATTCTTGCTTGATTACCGTATCCTCTTGATCCCCCTTGATCCGAATTTCAATCGGATTACCGTGACGATCATAGGTATAGCCAGTCTGGGAAAGCAATTGTCCAGCATCATCCTTCACTGTTGCCTGCATAAGCTTTCCTGCACGATACACATATTCGAATTTTAGACGGGTACCACCAGCTCCCGGCTGGTCACTTCCTACCAATGCCATGTAATATGGTTCAAAATGCACCATATCATATTGGTAATGCGAAACGGCTCCAAGCGGGTTCGTCTCAGACAGCAGCAATCCAAAATCATTATATGAGCGCTTCGTTACGTTGACCGGAGAAGAGGCTCTTCCGTTATACGTTCGCTCTTCGATATGAATCGGTACGGTCCTTGATTTGCTTCGATCATACCCGTACCGTGCTTCTCTTCGTTCTTGGGTGTTCAAAATTCGCTCATCGGTCTGTGTAAGATAAGTGATAGATGGCCTTTCATCATCGACATATTCCTGATCGTATGAATAGATAGTCTGCTTCATGCCCTCGATGACTTCGGTTGTAAACTTCTGATTTCGACGAATGTCTTGCATTTCGTTTTTATGATGCTTGACATATAGCGTATTTACTTTTTTCGTCTCGCTTGGGGTATTGAAGGTTGGTTCCACTCCCGCATAACGGAGTTGTTCCTCTACAGCATAATCCCCAATTTTCTTCATGACCCGCGTCGCGTTCAACTTGGTCATTGCCTTGGTCGGATGCTCAATTAAGTCGAGCACAATCCAATCGTTTTTGCCCCACGAATCATAAGGAGGATTATTTCGATACCCATACACAAGATTAAATACCATCGGCGAAACATGATAGTCGTATTTAGTAGAGCGCCCTTGCGGATCAATTACTTCACGTAATACCTCCTGCTCGCCGCCATTTACCTTTATAGTTCCTTTATTATAGGTAACTCTTCGTGGGCCTGACATTACCGTTACATTATTTTTGTTGTAGTAAAAGTACATCGCATGAGCGACTTTATCTTCGTTATCCGTGAGTCCAATCGCTTCAAGCACGGGTCCATAATATCGGTCATAGCCATAACTAAATTTTATTTTATTTTATTTCCTAGTCTATCGCGAATTTGAATCAGCTTTCCGTCGCGGTCAAAATATTGTTTTCTCCCATTCTGAATATCTGTCAGTTCATAGATGGCCCGCGCTCCCGACACCTCAACGATATCGGATGTCTCGCCGAATACGAGGTTGCGCCAAGGATAACCCATAAGATTCATATTTTCCGACAACATGAACGTACCGACACCGGCTATATAGATATACCACTGCCCATTTTTTTTATTCATGTAGGAAATATCCCATATCCATCCATTTCCTATCGGGAAATAACTTTCTTCAAAGGTTTTCTCCGTCTCATTGCTCAGAGCATATGTGCCTTCTTTTACGAATATATTATCTTTTGCCCGTGTACTGTCATAGATGCGGCGCAGTTCAAAATCTAGTCCATTGACTCCCGTTACAATCATGTCTGTCACTTCAATGCGCAAAGAGCCGTCTATCGTGGAGATATTGGCCTCTTCTGCACCAACGGAATAAGGAGCCTGATCAAGCGTTAATGGCAATTTTTTTAATGCCAATTCATCATAGTTTTTTTCGCCTAATAGAGCTTTCGCCCTGTAATCATATGTACTCTCGGTAACAGACAGGTTCCGATTATATACTGACTCCGTAACCGTGTTCGATGGATAGTCCTGTTCCGTTACGCTAAGTGCCTCTTCCATCTTTTGCTCTGCCAGCAGTAGCGGATTGGGAGGCAGATTCGGATACTTGGACGCGATAAAATCCTCATATGAGCCACCCTGCTCCCGAAGCTGCAGGCCTTGGTAGATATGGTGAAGTCCATACCCTTTAATCATTTCTCTAACGACCCACTCCCGAGTTACATGGAACTTCTCGGTAAGTGTCGAAACCGTAATTAAATCCTCAGGATTAAAATTTTCCGTGGTCTCTTGCGACTCATATACCGCAGAAGTGACCGTTGTGGGATTATTTAAACCCCTGTCAATAAATTGTTCAGCTTCTTGAGCTGACGCAAAAGGAACACTAGCTAATGTTAAAATAATAGCTAAAAGAGTGGATACCCACCTTTTCAAGTTGAACGCCTCCCGATACATTTATAAATTTATTAGCTTGTATATCTTGAGAGCGGCTGTTGGCTGTAAACGGATTTAGTAACAGTTATGTGGATATTTGCAGCATTATTGTACTCTCCTGTTTTGATTATTGGTATATTTCCGATCCGTCGTTGTTTTTGGAAATCGAGTAGGTTTATTCCGTTGGTTGTGCAGTATCATTTCTACTGGCCCCGAAGTTTTGTAGTGCGGATTAAATCGAAGATAATGAACGACGATGCTCGCTTCCCATGGTTGGTTAGGATGAATCGGCATTAATCGAACGAATACTTGGGCATTTATGACGTTATCATCCTGAACCATTAGAGAAATAACCGTTCTCTCGTCTCTTCCTGGAGTTAATTCATAGGTTTTCGTGCCATCATCCTCATTGGTTGTGTTTGTAACATTTATGGTATTCTGGGGTTCCGGGAGCCAGGGAAGATTGGGACTCTTGTAACGACGTATTTGCACTTCCAATTTAGCGTTTTCACTCTTGAGGCAACTGATTTCACCGGTTAATAAAAATTTGGAGTTCAAAAGACCTTCGCCGATTTTCACCGCCTGCCCGATACCAACCGATGCATCTGAGCCCCAGTACCCCCTCGGAACCGTAATCACTTGCCCCCTCCCCTCGTTGCTATGGAAAATTCCATATCTATGGGAACCCCTCTTCTCCCAACCATTTGCTATACCGCTTTTATTGCTAAATAAAGTGAATAATGAATTCGATAATGCCTGAGGCTCGCTACTATACTCAAATTCGATATCATCGATATAGACATTTCCTGAACCCTGAGCACTGTTAAACTGTGCGCCTGCTACTATTTTTGCATACGCGGCGCCGCGAGGAATTGTACCTCTGACAGATAATATGATATCCGAGAGACTATCAGAAGAAGTATAGTTTGTCCTCACTAGGGTACCGTTCTGATGAAAAAACAAGATTCGTAAATGCGACACGGCCCCCCCGGTTTTCTTGAATATGCCTCTTAGCTGATACCCCCGCGATGGAACGACTTCTATATTTTGAGCCACGTATACTTCCTTTCCTCCCCTGCCGTTTCGGCCTACGACCTGTTTTTTGTTTCCTCCATCCTTAATCATTGAAAATGCGAAAGATGCTTGCTCATCAAAACGCTCCCAATAATCCGCAATTGTACTAGCTCCGTTCTGTATTCCCTCACCCTGGAAATCAGGGTTGCTCAGTCGATTAAAAAATGCGGAGCTATCATAAACCACTTCAACGCCCTTCACTGAAATAGAACCTGAGCCATTGCTTCCAGTGGCTTGAATCACTAAGTGAATAATCGCATTTTTCGCGTTCTTCGGAACACTGCCTGCTTGCTCGCTTATCGTAACAAAGACATTGGAAGTTAATACGCTCTTCTTCTCCATTCTTTCTATAATATTTCCTTTTTCATCGACATAATCCAGAGCCATAACCACATTTGCATTTTGCAACTGCTCAATCCTAATTGAACTTCTCATCACTGCCTGTTCTTGTGGAGTTACGGCAATCGTCTGTTTCAGTCCTACTGAATTTCCAACCGGCATATTCGAAGCTTTAATTTGCTGAACATTTCTCGTCCCATACTTCAGAATGCGATAATTCGATATCGCTTGGTTATCCGCCACATACTCCCAGGCAATCGGTGCACCTGATTTGTTTACGTATTTAAAATCACCGTTTTTCACCAGATTAGAGCTCACCCGGTCATCTTCTTTCTTCGTTATACTCCTATTCGTTATATTTCCATTCTTATCTGACTGAAAAGTGATATCCGTTTCATCATGCGAAATTTGTGTGATATTCCCGTTCTCATCATAATGGTATTTGGACTCATAAGCGTTGACGCCGGAGACTGAAGTGGTTAAAAAAATAGCAACCAAAGTTAAAACAACACTATATTTCATTGTCAATCCGCCCTTTCTGGATAATTGAGATCCCTCTTAGACGAACGATAAGCCGTTCTTCCTCATCCCCCCCTTTTTCAGGCCCAGAAAATATGCTCAATTTTTCGAGCCTCTACATATGTGATGATGGGCGCCCTCATCCATCAACTCTCATGGTTAACCATATCATATTCTTCCTTAAATTCCCTTATCCTTATTTAAGGACAAATTCGACACCAATATGTATTTTTTACAAGAAAAAAGGACGCCTGCAAAAGGCTATCCTTGGTTTCAGTTGAACACTTGAATCCCTACCAAAACAAGCTTCTTTACGAGCATGGTCATAAACGAAACTAGCATAGTTTGAAATAAAATCTAACGGCTCCGCTATCATATATGTTGAAAAAATATCGGCAAAAAGAGAACATTTTCACAATTCGCTTCATTTATCCTTACCATTGAAAACTATTATTGCATTGGCTATAGAGGTCCTGAAATTTTTTTATAGTTTCGACGTCCATCCTTTCATCTCTATCCGTGAATAACTTCATCATTAATTTACACTCGCGTTCTTTTGAAATATCATCAACTTTGGAATACCGAAATGCACTTTCCATGTAACATTCAATTCCATTTTCAATGCTTCCAATAGCGGTGTAGTAGTCTCCTTTAAGCTTGAAGTAGTGCGCTAAAGCAGATTTCTTGTACGGTGTAGTGTACGGCAAGCCGATGAATTTATCTTCCATTTGCAAAAGTTCTTCGATGGGAGATAGATCTTGCGATTGTAAATAAATCATAATCAATTGGTTGATGACATGCAGCAAAGTATTGCTAGTGCAACTTCGCAAACATTCGTGAAGTGGGATAAAGCAAGTTCTCTATTCCCTTTTTTCGCGAGTAGAACAGCAGTCATTAATTTTGCATTATCTTTTATGTGCGGATAGGGGAATGTCATATACTGTTTCAAGAATTTTTCACTTAAATTATAGTCGCCTAAATAGTAATAGGAATCGTTAATAATTCCTACAGACTCCGCTTTAAATAAACTTACCGGTATATCCTCGGCTACGTTGTTACTGCATAGATCAATGCTCTCCTGAAAGAGCCGCAAATTATACGCATGAACGCCTAACTTATAATATAAGGTTACCCGTTCTTCTGCCGACAGGAAATCAACGTAATGTAAAACATATCGGCCCGAATCATAGGTTGCATGAAGCTTGGTAAAATCATTTCGTTCCATGAGGTACTTCTGAAGGAGAGCCTTGGCGACAAAGCTATTGATGCCATGGCCACGGGATTGACGGATAATGAGGTCATACAGAGCCAGTCTGAGTGGGTCGCCGTTAATGTCCCGGTCAACAAAATGGTACAGCCTTTCCATTGCATCCATGCTGTCCATATCCTTGCAATGCAGGCAGGCAGATGCCGCTTTGATAATCAAATCCGTGTTATCTGTTTTGACCACTTCGTGCAATATTCCGAACAGAACATCGGATTTTTGTTCTAATTCAATATACGGCTTGACAATTTCGTGAATTGGGACATTTAAAGCTGAAGCTACAGAGTAAATTTTTTCAAATGAAGGATGTTCCACTTCACCAGTTTCAATTTTGGAAATATAGCCCGTGCTGACACCTGATAATCCGGCCAATTGGCTTTGAGTTAGATCGGCTTTATTTCTGTATTGTCTTATGATGTCGCCAATAGTTGAATATTGGAGCGACGCCGTTTCCATATCTTCACCCTTCCGATCCGTCTTTGTTCTTTCTTCACATTACCATTATATTGAAATGATGTAAAGGAACAAGAATAACTCATCCCAATTACCACTAACAGTAACAAAAACAGCTATTCCCCCTTAGTGAAAGTAAGTATCCTATCCTGATGTCAGGAAAGTCGCGCTTTAATCGGCGCTCTATTCCCCTGATTCCTTCATGAATACAGCAAGAGACTGCAGCCGTCAGACGGTGCAGTCTCTATAATGCCACTTTACACAAAATGCATCATTAACGCTTGGAAGCATACCATTCGTTGGCGGCCTTTACCATAGCCTCGCCGCCCTGTGCGTGCCATTCCGCGAGGAATTGATCATAGTTGTCCAGCGGCTCCGCGCCGCTCACGAAGTTGATGAATGTATCCTCCTGAAATTTATTCAACCGCTGCAGGTTTTTGGAGATGTCCGGGATTGGCGGCGCCGAGCTCATCGGATCGACAATGATCAGGCCTTCCGCATTTTTCTGGAAGGTAACAAAGTAATTTTCTACGACCGGATTTTTCTTGAGGCGGGCCTGCCAATATGTCGGATAATTTTTCTCATCCACGCCCGTCAGGAAGGCACTCGCATTGCTGCGCTCGTCTGCGAACTTCGGCATGTTCGGCGTATACACCCCGTTCTCGAAGGTGTGATGCACCCCTTCTTCGCCGATAGCAATCCCTTTGAAGATATCCTTATCGAACTTCAGATCGAGCCACTTGACGGCTTCTTCCTTATGCTTCGAAAATTTCGGCACCGCGATGTAATAGTTGGTCGTAGTGCCGGCCGATCCTACCCGGGCCACACCCGCTTTATCCTTCAAGACGGGGACGATCTCCAGCTTCGCATCCGGGAAGTTCTTGGCTAGGGCGTTCACGAGATTCGGGGCGACCCACCATCCCGGGCTGTACATGCCCGCCTTCCCGCTGGCCATCTTCTCGATGGATTTATCCGCCGTGTTGATGCCCCATTCCGAGTCGATCAGCCCCTCTTGATACAGCTGGCTCATGAAGGCCAAGTACTCCTTCATCTCCGGCGCTTCGACGGAATGAATGATTTTGCCGTCCCGTTCCAGCCAAGCCGTCGTCAAGCCGAACACGCTGGCGATATCAGGATGCACGGGGGCTTTGCCGCCAGTCAGCGGGATAACACTCTTCTTCTCCTTGAATGCCTTCAACACCGTGACGAGCTCGTCAAGATTCGTCGGCTCCTTCAGATTCAATTCATCGAGCCAATCCTTGCGCACGACGAGCGCATACGAGGCCGAACCATTGCCGCCGCCAGTCTCCGGAATGGCATACGTTTGGCCTTCATAGCGGGCGCTTACCCAGGAATCCGGCCCGATCACCTGCTTCATGTTCGTGCCGTACTTCTCGATCAGATCGTCGAGCGGCTCAAGCGCTCCAGCGGACACGAGCTGGTAGTATTGAGCAGGCGCTAGCTTCAAGACGTCGTACGGCTCCTTGTTCGCCATGAGCAGGTTCAGCTTCTCGTCAGCATTTTCTGCCGGCAGCATCTCATATTTTACCGTATAGCCGGTCTTCTCCTTCAAATACTGGGCGACCGCGTCCCCGTTCGGCTCGAACCGATCGAACAGCATCAGCTGGCGCAGCTGCTTGCTGTCCCCTTCCCCGCCTTCTGCGCCCTGGCCCGTCTTGGTGCTGCTGCAGCCGATAAGCGACAATACGGTCATGATCGCCACCACCGAGATCCATATCCGTTGACGCCGCATGAACATTCCCCCGTTTCTTTTGTTCTCTTGCGCACGCATACGTGCCTAGACGTTCATTAACGCGGTTAACCTTTAACGGAACCAATTAACACCCCTTTCACGAAGTATTTCTGCAGAAATGGATAGACGAGCAGGATCGGCAAGGTCGCGACCAGAATCGAAGCGGCTTGAATCGCCTGCGGCGTCGAGTTCATGACGGCATCGATGTTCGGCACATGTCCCCCATCCTGATAGGTGATGTTGGAGTGAATCAGCAGTTCCTTCAAATATAGCTGAAGCGGTTTCAAATCCGGAGAGTTGATGTAAATCATGGAAGCGAAATAATCGTTCCAGAAGCCGACCGCATAGAAGAGCGCAATCGTGGCGAACACCGGCAAGGATAAGGGAACGGTAATGCGGAACAAGATCGTCAGATTGGATGCCCCGTCCATCTTGGCCGATTCCTCCAGTTCGTCGGGAAGCGATTCGAAGTAATTTTTAATGATTAACATATTGAACACGCTGATCATGCTCGGCAGGAAGAGGACCCATAGCGTATCGATAAGGTTAAGCCGGTGCATAAGCAGATACGCCGGAATGAGACCGCCGCTGAACAACATCGTGAACACGTACATGAGAATGAAAAATTTCCGCCCGCGCAGCCGCGGCTTGGACAGAGGATAAGCGGCGATCGCCGTCATGACGAGCCCCAGGGCGGTTCCCGCCACCGTGATGATGAAGGATACCATGAAGGCGTTCATGAATTTGGCGTCGCTTAATACATACGCATACGTGCCGAATTGAATATCGACTGGGAACAAGGACACCCGTCCCGACAGCACGGCCTCTTCGCCGCTTAACGATTTGGCGAGCAGGTTGAGGAACGGGAACAGCGTCGTCCATGACACGATGGCAAAAAAGAAATAGTTCAACGCCTGGAAGATGCGCTCTCCCGGCGACATGCGGATCGCCGTCCGCACCCCTTTCGTCTTTCGATCGGTTTTCATGCCGGGCCTCCTTTCTTCGTCAGTCGTCCCGCTGCGGCTGCCTTCCGCTCTGCCGCTCGGGCGTTCAGCCGTACCATCCGCCAGCGCGGCGCTCTACCAGATACCGCGGTTCAGCAGGCGCCGGCTAAGGTAATTCCCGCTGATGATCAGAATGAAGCCGACGATGGAATCGAACAGTCCTACCGCGGCCGAAAAGCTGTAATTTTGTTCGCCCAGCCCGGTGCGGTACACATACGTTCCGATAACATCCGAGACATTATAGACGACTGGATTGTACATGACGAGAATCTGCTCGGTGCCGGCCTCCAGCATATGGCCGAGCCGCAGGATGAACATAAGCAAAATGACCGGGACCAGGCCCGGGAGTGTAATATGCCAGATTTGGCGGAACTTGTTCGCCCCGTCGATTTTGGCTGCCTCGTACAGCTGCGGATCGATGGAGCTCAGTGCCGCCAAATAGACGATCGTGCCCCAGCCCGCCTCCTTCCAGCCGGCCGTGCCGACGAGCAGCCAGCGAAAAACGCTGTTGTCGAGGAAAAACTTGATCGGCTCTCCGCCGAACCATTCAATCATCCGGTTGACAAGCCCTCCGTTGATGGACAGCAGATCCATGAACATGCCGCTCACGATAACCCAGGACAGGAAGTGAGGCATGTAAATAATCGTCTGAACCGGGCGCTTGAACCACATTTTCGTTAGCTCGTTCAGCAGAATGGCCAGCACAATCGGAAGCGGAAACAGAAGCACGATCTTCATCATCGAGATGATGAGCGTATTCCAGAACACCTGCGCGAACTTCGGCGACTGGAACAGCCGCTCGAAATGCTGCAGACCGACCCACGGGCTGTCCGTGATGCCGCTGAAAATGTTGAAATCTTGAAAGGCGATGACGACGCCGTACATCGGAGTGTACTTGAACAAGAGCAAAAACGCGATGCCCGGCAAAAGCGCGATATACAAGTCCCAGTCTTTGCGCACGTCGCTCCCCAGCTTGCCCCAGTAACGCTTCCGCTGCGGACGCGGAGCGGCGGCAATGTCCGCCTTTCTTATCTCCATCTGGCCTCCCTCCTTCCTTGCGGCCGCATACCCTGTATCGGCTGTGATGTATTACTAGCGTAAGGGACGGCCGCCATCAGGAAAACGGGAAAGCCATGACTTCTTCTGGTAAATTGATGGCTATGAGCCAGGAGCGCCTTGCCCGCTGCCCGGCAGCACCCTCCGTTAGCCCCGCTTCCATTCGCTAGGCGTGACTCCCCAATATTTGCGGAACACCTTCGTAAAATAACTTACGTCGCGGAAACCCGCGACTTGAGCGGCATCATATACCCGCTTCCCTTGAAAGAGCGCCTCCTTGGCCCGCTCCATGCGGCGCTCCAGCACATAAGCCGAGAACGGCTGCTCCATCTCCTGCTTGAACAGCCTGCTCAAGTAAGAGGCGTTAATGAACAGCCGATCCGCCACTCCTTGCAACGACAGCTCGCCGTGAAGCTCCCGCTCGATCAGCTCCTTCACTTCCCCCACGAGCCGGTTGCCGCCGCGCCGCCTCACCAGGCAGGATTGCGCGCCGATGCGCCGAATCACACTCCGCATCCAGCCGCTCCATTCCTGCTTCGTGCGCAGCTCCGACGCATGGTGGAACGATTCCGCGTCCTCCTGCATCACTTCATGCAGCGACCACCCCTGCTTGTGCATCCACGTCACGACCCACGACTGCAGCAGCAGCATCTGCTCCTTGAGCACCTCGGCCTGGTCGATGGCGCACACCTCGCCGACCCAGGCCTCCGCCGCCGCTGACGCCTGCCGCTCGTCTCCGGTGCTCCATGCGATATCCAGCTCCCGCATCCAGCGCTCGCTCTGGACTGCCGCCGCCTCCGGCGGCGGAGCGATCCCGCCTTCGCGATACGGGATGACGAGGTCGCCCCCATGCACGAGCCGCTGGCCCAGTGCGAACATCGCCTCCTTGTATAAGCGGGGCACATCCTCCACCCCTCCATGCGCCGAGCTGATGCCAGCGCTGGCCGTCAGCTTGAGTGATGTCTTGATATGCTCCAGCATCGCGCCTGCCATGGCATGGATGGCGATGACCGCGTCCCCGTCCGCCGTACCGCCGTCGCCTGAATCATGATGGAACAGAATGGCGATCGGCTTATCGACATCGCGGCAGATCAAGGCCGAACGGGCTCCCATCGATCGGAGCGTCTCCTCGGCCACCTGGCCGACGGCAAAGTGAATCAACGCGGCATCTTCCCCGAATGCCTGCGCCCGCTCAAAGGACACAGGATCGGGCTCCATCAACATCACCGCACAGCGCTCGTCCGCGGAGAGCGTGATGCCCAGCTCCGCCATCCGCAAGCGGAAGGCTTCGGCAGGCAAGCCGCCCTCCAGGCCCAGGCGCAGCGTATGCTGCTGCAGTGCCGGCAGATGGGCCTGCCATTGCCGGCGCAGCGAGGCATAGTCATGCTTGCGCTGAATCTCCAAGCGGCGTTCCGCGACCGCTTCCGCGACCGCCCGCACAATCGCATCCTGGCCCGCCGGCTTGAGCAAATATTGCTTGACGCCCTGGGCGAGCGCTTCCTGCGCGTACGGGAAGTGATCATGGCCGCTCAAAATGATGGCCTTCACCTCGGCATTCCAGTCCATCGCCTGCCGCGCCAACTCAAGGCCGTTCCCGTCCGGCAGCTGAATATCGACGAGCAAAATGTCCGGGCGCTTCACCTGCAGCCATCGCTTCCCTTCTTCTGCCGTCGCAGCCGCCGTCACCCCGGTTATGCCGGCCTTCTCCCATGGCATCAACTCCGTCAAGCTTTGACGAAGCCGCGGTTCGTCCTCAATGATCAACAAATTCATGCTGCTCCTCCCTCCTATCTTCTTCCCAAAAAAATCTATAAATCGTAAATCTAACCCCCACCGTCCTAGCAGCTACCTTATCCCGTGCGCAGCGCCGTCTCGTTCAGCGCTACCAGCGGCAGAACGAGCGTGACGGCCGTGCCTTCTCCAGGAGTGCTGTCAATGCGAATATCGGCTTCAGGGCCGTAATTCAGGCGTATGCGCGCCGCCACGTTCCTTAACCCGTAGCCTGCGCCCGCGTACTCATCCTGCTGTACTTGATGCTGATCGGGCTGCTGCAGCACCGCCGCCAGCTCCCGCTGCAGCCGCTCCCGCGCCGCGGCCGCCATCCCCGCGCCCGAGTCGGTTACCGCGATGACGAGCGCCGGCCGCGCTCCGTTCTCCTCCAGCTGCGCCGCAATGCATAGCACCGCCTCCCGCCCCGCTTTCTCCACGCCGTGGATAATCGCGTTCTCGACGATCGGCTGTACGAGCAGCTTGACGATGGGCAGCTGCTCCGTCTGCGGGTCGATGTCGTACACGACCCGGAATTGATCCATGAACCGCAGCTGCTGAATGCGGATGTACACATGCAGGTGCTCCAGGCTTTCCTTGACGGTGAGCACATCCTTGCCCTTGCTGAGGCTGAGCCGGAAAAAGCGGGACAAATTCAGGACCATCTCCGCGATATCCTCCGCCTCGGACTGCTGCGCCATCCAATAGATAGAATCCAATGTGTTGTACAGGAAATGAGGATGAATCTGCGATTGAAGCAGCTTCAATTCCGTATTGGCCAGCCTCAGGCTCTGCTCGTAGTGGTCCCGAATGAGATGATGCTGCTTCGAGGCCATCTGATTGAACAAATCCGTCATGATGCCGAATTCGTCCCGCCGATCCGATTCAAGACGCACGTCCAGATTGCCGCCGGTTATCGCCCGCATGCCGCGGGCTAGCTTCCGCAGCGGCGCGGCGATGCCGGTATAGATGCTGAAGGCCATAAGTAGAGCAAGCACGATGCTGAGCGCGATCATGAACACGGCATAATACTCCAGCTTGTAGGATTGCGCGAAAATTTCGCCTCTGGGCTGGGCCAGCGTCAGAGTCCAGCCATAGTAAGGCGATACCGCGCGGATTAGCACTTGATCGCGGGCCTCGGCATGCGTAGCGTAGCTGTCAAACGAGACGGGCTGCCGGCCTGTTCCCGCTACCCACTTCCCATCGGCTGTATACAGATGCAGCTCGGACTGGGCCGAGGGTAGAAGGGAGCGGATATATTGCTGCAAGCGCGCCGTATTCAGGCTAATAATAAGCGCATGCCGTTCCCGGTCCGGATTATAGATATCCATCGATCGCACCACGGCCAGACTGTCGACGCCGAAGACTTGACCGAACGGCTTGCCTCCGCCGATGGGTTCGTCGGGCTTCATGAACACAATGCCCGTCCCGATCCCGTTCAGCGTCTGCCGCAGCCAGATGCGCTCATTCGCGCGGTCCACAGGCAGTACGCCATGTGCCGTAGAGATGACGGCATTGGAATGATCATGGTAGACGGCAATCTGGGAGAACATTGGATGAATGGACAGGAAGTCGGAGAACTGGCGCTTCATGCGGGCGAATGCTATCACCTCCCGCGTTCCCAGCTCGCGATTCGCTTGATTCAGCTTCGCGACAATCTCCGGATCGGTCGATAGCATGGCCGACAGTTCTTCCACGTTTTGCAGCACGAGCTCGATATTGTCCATCAGCGCATGCATTGCGCTCTCCGTACGCGCCGTCGTCTCGGACAGCAGCAATTGCTGCGAGCGTTCATTCGAGAACCAGCCGGTTAGCGTCAAAGGGACGAGAATGAGTACGAAATAAGCTGTCAAGCGCCACTGAATGCGCTGACGGAACCGATTAGAAAGCTCCCGGAGCATGACGGTCACTTCCTTCCCATGAATGAGCCGGTACATCACGATCTGCCTCGCGCCTTGTCTGGTTACGGCTGTACTGGAACCATGCATTCGCTTCCCGCGTCATTTCTTCTCCGCCTTCGGCCAGCCACTCGGCCGCATACGTATCGAAATCGTCCAGCGGCCGTTCCCCGAGCACAATCTCAATCAGCCTGTCATTCTTCTTCGCCAGAAGCGGAGCATAGCGAGTCATCGCCGGAGTCGGGAGCGACCGAAAAGCGTTCGGCATCGCATAAGGAGAAATATGCCGCAGGTTATCATACAAGTGATAGTGCAAGCCAAGCGAATCCAATCGGCTGCGAACGTAGCCGCTCTCGGGAATATCGGCCAGATTGGCGTACATGCCCCGGTATTGATCCCGGTTATGCATGCCCATGTCCGTCACCCGCCTGCCATCCCTCCATTCCCACACTTCTCCTTCAAAGCCGAACTTCAGCGTGTCCCTCCCCTCGCCGGAAATGAAATTCAACAATTGGAGCACTTCAACTGCGTGCGGGCTCGTGGCTGGAATAACTTGATAGGAACGCACCGTTGGCAATCCATACGTGCCGGCTCCGCCGGGGCCTTGCGGATACGGAAGCGTGATCCATTCCGCTTGCGGGTCGCACTCAGCGTTTTTCTCCAGTACGCCGCGGGTATCATACCATGTTCCGGTGAACAACCCGATCCGCCCGTCAATCACTTGCCGCTCCAGCCCCCGCTGCGTCTGAATCGGGAACAGCGGGTCGATAAGCCCTTCCGCCACCAGCCCGCGCATGAAGGCGAGGGCGTCTTTCATTTCCGGCAAAATATTCGAATAGACCAGCTTGCCGTCACGCTCCGCCCACTGATTCAGCTGTACGCCAAATGCGCCGAACCACAGGGAGGAACGCCCGAAATCCTCAATAAAGCTGGTGCCGTATGTATTCCGGATGCCGTTGCCGTCCGGATCGAATGTGGTAAAAGCACGCATTACTGCTACCGTCTCCTCAAGCGTCTCGGGCGGCGCAAGGCCAAGCCGGTCCAGCCAATCTTTGCGGATGTACATCATTTCCAATCCTTTCGCTTCATTCAGGCTCGGAATGGCATACACTTGGCCGTTGAAGGACACCTGCTCCCACACTTCAGCGGGAATCCGCTCTTTCAGCTGCGGAGCATAACGCTCAATCAAATGATCGAGCGGAGCCAGCATCTGCTTGCGCGCATAATGCGAGACCCAATTCGGATCGGAAATGCTAATCAGATCAGGCGTATGGCTCGACATCATCATGACGCCGACCCGATCCTCGTACCGGTGCCACGGAGGGATAATGACCTCCACCTCGAGCCCCGTCTCGTCCTCAATATACGACAAATACGGGTTCTCATTCTCTGTCCACGGCTCGGGGAACCTGATCCCGAGACTGTTCATCACGATGGTGATCGAGGGATCTATTCGTTCCCGCTCGGCCTTCATCCAGTCCACGTTGGCCGCATGACAACCGGCGAGCGACAGCGCCAGCGAACAGCATATCCCGGCTGCCATGACGGGCTTCCATTCGCCGCATAACGGCCTCAACAGCTCTGAAAGCGTATTCAAAAATTTTCTTGCCCTCGTCATTCTCCCCTTATACCCTTGCACTCCTCTCTCTCCTTTCCTAATGCTGAAGTTCGGCTCCATGCCCCAATATATACAAAAAGGGCCTATCAGTATGCATGTTCTGATAGGCCCTTGTCCAAAGCTTATTCTACTCTTCTTCCTCTAACCGTTTCAAGAGGTCAGCCTATCCGATCGGGATGATCCATTTTCGATACTAGCCCACCATTTGCAACTTTACATTTGTCAAAAATGTAAAGTTAAATTATACTAATACTAAACAATGTACAGCACGAAACTAGGATCAACCACCACGAAATCGGAGCGATGAACCCATGTCACATAAAACAAAAGTTACTCAGCAGCATATCGCCGACGCCCTGGGCCTGTCCCGGAACACCGTATCCAAGGCGCTGAACAACGACCCCGGCCTGCGTGTAGACACGAAGCGGCGCGTCCTGCAAAAGGCAGTCGAGCTCGGTTATATGAAGATTCATCATGAACTGACCTCCTCCGAGGCTTACGCCGCAGAGAACCGGCTTGTTGCGCTGCTGACCCATTCGGACTATATGGGCAATCCTTATTGGATGTCCTTTCTGAAGGGGCTGAATGCGACGCTGAAGGAAGCAGGCTGCACGTTGACGATGACCATCGTCGATATGGAGGAAGAACGCCAGCTTCTCCTTCCGGGACTTTTTCACCAGCAGAAGCCGGCGGGAGTCATCACGATCGGGCCGTTCCTCCGCGAATATTATGAGATGATCGCATCTACGGGAACGGCATCCCTGTTCATCGACACCCATGCCGATTATAAGCCCGGCGATTTGAAATGCGACATTTTGCTGGCTGACAACAAGCACAGCGTCCATACGCTGGCGAGCAAGCTTATTGATCAGGGCCATCGGAATATCGGCTTTGTGGGGGATATTGGATCATGCCTAAGCTACCGCGAGCGCTGGGAAGGCTTCCAGCTCGCCTTGAGAGAGCGCGGAATGGACGCGGATGAAGACTACTGCATCATCAACCGCATGCAGCGCCATTATTACACGGAAGCGGAGCTGCGGGAAGCCTTCCGCGCCCTGAAGCGGAAGCCGACTGCCTTCGTCTGCGTGAACGACGCGATCGCGATTGAGCTGATGAATATCATACGCGAATCGGGGCTCAGCATCCCGGGAGATATTGCGTTGACCGGCTTCGACAACATCGCGGAATCGATACTGGTGCAGCCGTCTCTGACGACCGTGCATGTTCCTAAGGAGGAAATGGGCATGCGGGCAGGCGATCAGATCGTATGGAGAATGGGCCATCCGAAGCGGCCTAACGAGATGATACGGCTCGATGTCGAGATGATGTGGCGGGAATCGTAAGCCTGCCCTTCCCAGTAATCTGCTCCGCGGGCCTCACGTGCATGCCATGCAAAATGTAAACTTACATTCATTTTAAAATGTAAGTTAAATCGGATGGTTTTGTAGGGTTTTAGATGCAAAATGCACATTATCAACTTGACATTATGCCAAGTCTGCATTACTCTGGATGTAGGAAAAGGGCGCTTTGTCCCGTGCCATTTTTCGGTGCGGCGGCATTCGCCGGCAGCAGGTGGTGACCGCCCAGGTCTATGATGAGTCCTTCCTGCCCAGACTGTAAGGGAGCTGGAGAGCTTCGCCGGCCTGAAGGTGCATGTCTATCCACGCTGTACCATATTTCACCATGACATTATTTGCAAAGTGAGGAGTCACATCATGAGCCAATTGAAGATTCTCGGTCCGGATATCCCGAACATGCCGTGGGAAGAGCGGCCAGCAGGCCATAAAGAGGTGTTGTGGCGCTATAGCAACAACCCGGTCATCCCGCGTGATTTGCTGCCTAATTCCAACAGTATTTTCAACAGCGCCGTCGTTCCTTTCGAAGGCGGATTCGCAGGCGTCTTCCGCTGCGATGATAAATGCCGTTACATGCGGCTTCATGCCGGCTTCAGCAAAGACGGTCTGAACTGGGACATCAACCCGGAACCAATCACGTTCCAATGCGACGATCCGGAGATCGGCAACTTCATCGAAGGCTACGATCCGCGCGTATGCTGGATCGAAGACCGCTTCTATGTTACCTGGTGCAACATTTACCACGGGCCGACAATCGGCATCGCTTACACATACGATTTCAAGACATTCCATCAGCTTGAAAATGCATTCTTGCCTTACAACCGCAACGGGGTTATGTTCCCGCGCAAAATTAACGGCAAGTATGCAATGGTCAGCCGTCCATCCGACACGGGCCATACTCCATTCGGCGATATCTTCTACAGCGAGAGCCCGGATCTGGAGCACTGGGGACATCACCGCCATGTCATGGCGCCTATGGGCGGATGGCAGAGCAAGAAAATTGGCGCAGGCCCAATCCCAATCGAGACAAGCGAAGGCTGGCTGATGATCTACCACGGCGTGCTCAACTCCTGCAATGGCTTTGTGTACGCATTCGGCGCCGCGCTGCTTGACTTGGAGCAGCCTTGGAAGGTCCTGTACCGCAGCGAGCCGTACCTGCTGCAGCCATCTACCCTGTACGAATGCGTCGGCGACGTTCCGAACGTTGCATTCCCATGCGCTTCGCTCGTGGATGCCGCTTCCGGCCGCATTGCGATTTACTACGGCGCAGCCGATACAGTAACAGCAATTGCTTTCGGTTATGTGGACGAAATCATCGATTTCGTGAAAAACAACTCCCGCGTGGAGTAATCACGAAGTCATAACCAACTGCAACCGCAAAGATGCAATTGAACCTATGGTTCTGCCGCTTTCTTTGTAACCCCTATAACACACCCCCTGCACGACGGTAATCGTCATGCAGGGGGTGTCCTATTTTTCCCTCACTCCAGCTGACCGAATCCGAAATCAAGCAGCTTGTGCGAGTCCTTCCATACCTTATCGTTTGTCGAATGGAGAACGACGGCAATCAGATGGCGGCCATCCCGCACCGCCGACGACACGAGACAATACCCCGCCTCATCCGTGAAGCCGGTCTTTATGCCAGTCGCTCCCTCATAATAATATTCGCTCCCTTTTTGCAGCAGCTGATTGCGGTTGACCAATCCGGACACTTCGCCCTGCGCTCCAACCGAGGCCGGGGTCACCTCCGCATACGTCATACGAACAATCGCCCGGAAATGCCTGTTCTTCATCGCCTCTTGGGCAATAAGCGCCAAATCATACGCCGAACTGTAATGATCGGGATCGTTCAGACCATGCGGATTGTTGAAATGAGTATTGCGCAGCCCCAACTTCTCAGCCCGTTCATTCATCAAGCGAACGAACACCTTCATCGCTTCATCAATGCTCATATCCGGATCGCCGCTTTCCTGGCGTCCAATCTGGACCGCAATTGTGCGCGCCGCATCATTGCCGGATGGCAGCATCAGCGCTTCAATCAGCTGGTACCAGGAAATCTCCTGACCCGGCTCCAACCCCGCCGTGCTCTCCCCCGGTTCTTTAAGAAGGACCTCCGCGCCCACTTCCACCGTCTCATTGCCCTGCTTCCGCTCCAGACCAAGCAGCGCCGTCATCATTTTTGTCGTGCTGGCAGGCGCCTTCCGTTCCTGATCATTTTTGAAAAAGAGCACTTTCCCCGTATCCGGATCAATGACGATCGCCGCCTCCGCTTCCAAGTCATAATGTGCGAACAACCGGTTCTCCCTTTCTGGCTGCAATTCAGCCAGAGCACTCTTCAAAAACTGCTTAACCCCCAAAGCCGCCGGCTGCGCCCAAAACCATACCCCCACGACCAAAACCGCTCCTAACAGCACCCACCGCTTCTTCTCAACTGCTTTCATGATTTATCTCACCTTCACTCATTATCGTTCTAAGAATGATCCTCATTCTATAGAACCCCGCTTAACATAGTTGTAAGCAATAATGAACAAAACATAAGAAACTATGAAGAAAACATGAAGGCCCCCGAAGCATGATCGCGTTACTCTTTGCCCGGTATAGTGGAATCCCCTTTTTCTGTTTGTGTCCTTCTGCTCGCCCTCCCATCGGCTCAGGGTCGCGTCTCACATTTACCTGAGTCGTGGCAATCAATCTCCTAGCTATGCAGAGTACCTCTGCACCCCTTACAGCGAGTCTCCCAATTACTCAGGTTGCCCTTTGCAAACGTCCTATGCCGAATCTCCCAGACGCTAAGGAGTGCATTTGCAACACCTTACGATGAATTTCTCCGTCGCTCAGGAGTGCACTTGGACAACGCCTTACGGTGAGTCTCCCGATCACTCAGGAATGGAGTTGCAACATCTTTTGCTTCTCTCAATTACTCAAGGAGGCTTTTACAAGCCTTATGATGAACTCCCACTGTCCAGAGATTCTTTGCCCGCTTTTGATGAACCTCCCAACTACTCAGGTAATTAGGGTTCAAAACAATGGCTTTCATGTAACGAGGCTCGTTGTTGTTTTATTTCTTCATACCAAAAATCCACTTGACATGGAAACATATGTTTGCTACTCTAACCACAAGAACATATGTTTGCCTTTAAACTGTACTATGGGAGGGTGCTCGGATGATTGGCTGGACAAACGCTGGTACGTTGGAGGAGTTGACAGGTTGTTTCCCTACAGAAGATTCATGTATTCCTGCCCTGTTTGCGCTGAAATGGCCTCATGGCTACCGCTGCCCGAACTGCCGGCATACCCGTGCCTATGTCATCCGGACTCGGCGCCTTCCTTTGTACGAATGCAGCGCTTGCCAGCACCAGACATCCCTGACCGCTGGCACGATCATGGAGGGCAGCAGAACCTCCCTGCGGAAGTGGATAGCCGCGATATGGCTTGTCTCTCGTCGGGATGAAGGCATTAATGCGGTCAAGCTGAGCTCTATTATTGAGGTTACCTACAAGACGGCATGGGCGATGCTCCATAAGATTCGCACTGCGATTAGCTGTGCTGACGAGCAAGAACAGCTCGAGCATAACGTTCATGGCTTTATCGCCTATTACGGCAGCAGCCGCCAATATTCCTGTTTCGAGCTGACGGCACAGGAACATCCGCTTATCGTGGCAGCCTCACTGGCCCCAGATGGCCAGGAGCAGGAGTATAAGATGAAGCTGGTCAACCGGCAGCACATGTCCGGCAAGCTGCTTCTTCCTTCGGGATGCGATGACTTTATTGAACAACACGTATCGGCGCTGACCGCCGCAATCTCTATTATCCGCCAGCGGTTTCGAGTCAAGCACAATAGTCCCCTATACACTGTGTTCCGGCGAGCAAAGCGTTGGCTATGCGATACGTTCCGCGGGATAAGCAGCAAGTACCTGCAGCATTATTTAGATGAATTTTGTTACCGGGAAAATACAGTCGCCCGACACGCAGCCGGATGGGGGCATTTGGCTAAGATATGCTGTGCCAGAAATGGGGCTCGGGATCGTTATTTGAGGCGGGCAAGCTCATTACGCAGCCACTCTCGATATACGGCGGCTGCGTGAATTTATTCGCAGAGAAGCGGAGTATACTTATCACTTATGAGTCACATATACTCATTAAAGTTACCGTTCCTCAATAGCCGTAACCGATTTGAAGTCGATATTTTAGGTGGGAAATAATTTACGGGATGTAGTATCGGAACTTATTTCGTATTGGGATTTTGACATGATGCGTGTTCCCGCATAATGAAGCTACTATCCTCTTCAAACTCGGCGTGTACCCTTTTCCTATTTACCTTTCATCATCATGATTGTCTCGCATCCTTGTTTCTCTGTTTGGTACGTATACGTACTAGTTTGATATTATCATTCCGCTTTTCCCAAGCGACTTTTCCTGAACGACGGGGATACCGATCAAAAGAGCCATAGAAGCAATAGAACCATAGAAACAATAGGATCGTGAAACAATAGGATCGTAGAAACAGTAGAATCGTAGAAACAGTAGAATCGTAGAAAAATTGCCGTAGAAGCGATAGAGCGCAGATGCAATGAAGCCATATCAAGACACTCGCCTCCCCCCCTACAAACCAACGCCGCCAAGTCAACAAAAAAGCAGCGCCCCCGGCACTGCTTTGACCATCTTATTCAGCTTATTCTGGTGCAGTGGCAGAGGCGCCCTGCCCGGACGCGCCGTCTGCTCGACTCTTATAAGCAGGATCAGGCGGAGCGATTCGCGGAAGATCGATAATGAACAGCGTCGCCTGGGATGAGCTCTCGGCGCGGATGGTTCCGCCGTGAAGCTCGATAATCGTCTTGGCGATCGCAAGGCCGAGTCCGGAGCCGCCGGTTTTCTCGGAACGTGATTTTTCGACGCGATAGAAGCGATCGAAGATATGAGGCAGATCGTGGCTCGGGATGGGGTCACCCGCATTTTTGATGACAATCTCCACCTTGTCTTTCTCTTGACGGAGATGAAGCTCCACGACGCTGCCGCTGTACGCATAATGCATCGCATTGGACAACAGATTGTCGAACACGCGCACCAGTTTGTCTGGATCGGCATCAACCCAGCATTTGTCTGTATTACTGCTCATTTGCAGCGTTAATCCAGCCTGTTCCATCGGGTACCGGTAATGCACGCACAGCTGGCCAGCCATCTCTGACACGTTCATCGGCTTGGTGCGCAAGGTCATGCCGCCGTTCATCCGCGTATATTCGAACAGATCGTTAATCATGACATTCAGCCGCTCGGCCTTCTCATAGGCAATATGAATATAATGCCGCAGTTCCACTTCATCGCGATAACGATCCTGCTCAACCAGCCCCAAATAGCCGAGAATCGAGGTGAGCGGCGTCCGCAGATCATGTGAAACGCTCGTAATCAGCTCATTCTTCGTCCGTTCCGCCAGCCGTTCTTCCTCGATAGAGGTCTTCAATTGATAGACCATAACATCAATGTTTGTGGCCAGACGCCCAATCTCGTCATCGGTCGTAATATTGCACCGCTGATCGAAATCCCCATCGGCAATATGCTGCACCGTCTCCGTAATCCGCTCAAGACTGCCAATCAGCTGGCGGTTCAACAGCACATAGAAGAGGATGAACAGGATTATGCCCGTAATCACCATCGTAGGCACAACACCCAGCTCAAACGCCAGGAAGTTGATGATGCGGTACGTGACAGGCTCGTTCAACTCCCGAATCACACCAGCCGCAAACATGAGTAAAACGAGGCTCATAAAGGTAAGCAGCAGGGTCAGCACAAACCTAAAAAGCAGCTTCCAACGGATACTTTTAGCCCAATGCCTGTTCAATCTTATACCCTACTCCCCATACGGTCTGAATATATTTATCGCCATGGGCCTCCAGCTTATCCCGCAGCTTGCTGATATGAACCGCTACTGTATTGTGAGAACCATTGAAGCTCTCCTGCCACACCCGTTCGTACAGCTCTTCGGCGCTGTATACTCTCCCTGGATGGCTTGCCATCACATAGAGAATTTCGAATTCCATCGAGGTCAAATGGATCGGTTGCCCGTTCACCCGAACGGAATGTGTCGCCTTGTTGATCTCAAGATCCTGAATGCGGATGACTCCGGCAGGCTCGGAACCGGCCTGGATATGAGCATTCAACTGATACGTGCGGCGAAGGAGTGACTTGACACGGGCCACCAGCTCCAACGGGTTGAACGGCTTCACCATATAATCATCCGCGCCGGTCATCAGTCCCATAATTTTATCCATGTCCTCTGCTTTAGCGCTCAGCATGAGAACCGGTGTCGCCTGCTTTTCCCGAATCTTCAGACAGACGGACATCCCGTCCAGCTTCGGCATCATAATATCCAGAATGACCAGGTCCACCGGATCCCGTTCCAGCACCGACAAAGCTTCAACCCCGTCATGCGCCTTGAACAGTTGGTAGCCTTCGTTCCTTAAATATATTTCAATTAAATCGGCAATCTCCTTATCGTCATCCACAATTAAAATGCGGGTCACATTCGAACCTCCTCGCTATGTTCGTGAGCCTTTCGGCTTTAGCATAACAACATCACAGGGCTGAATTCAAGCATACCCGGCAATTGCCACAAGCCAAGCCGGCGCCCAAATCCAATCTCATGACAATTATGCCGTGCTATGCTGCTCCCTGGATCGCAAAAAAAATCCTGCGCCGCGAAAAGGCGACACAGGATGGCCCTACAAGCTCTTAGGCAACGCATTCGATTAGAATGCCGTAGTGCCCACCGCTTCCAGCCAAGCCTTCGCGATCATCGCGTGGCCCGCCGGTGTTGGATGCACGCCATCCGGTGCCCAGAATTGCGGTTCGCGGCGGGCAGCCGCCTGCGCGAACAGACCGTCCAGCGGCACATAATAAGCGCCGTATTCACGGGCTAACTGGCGCACAATATGAATCTTCGGATCCAAATCCTCCCGCCATTGTGTCCGATCGGCCGGCACCGGCAGCACGAACGGCTCGATGAGCACGAGCTGCGTTTCCAACTCCTTCAAGGTCCGTTCAATAATATCACGGTACCCTGACTCGAATTGCTCGGCTGTCGTCTCATCCTGTCGGCTATAGCGCCGCCAGCAATCGTTGATCCCGATGTAAATGCTGACCCATGTCGGCTTCAGCTTCAGGCAGTCATCCTCCCATCGTACCTGCAGATCGCATACCCTGTCTCCGCTGATGCCCCGGTTCAGGAACGTGACATCAACCTGCGGGTACATGCTCTGGAACAGACCAGCCGCCATGAAGGCATAGCCTGTGCCCAGATGAGAGGGCAGTTCCCGCTGACGGCCCGCATCCGTGATGCTGTCGCCTTGAAAAAGAACTACATCTCCGTCTTGAATCGTTCGCTTCGATACTGAGCTGTTCATCGAATCCCTCCATCGATTGGTATGACCATGTTCCACGTATGCTTCGCATCATGGAGCCCGTTCGTTCCATCCGAGGCCGCTGCGAACAGGCGGGTCGGCCGTCCTTCCTCCAAGAGCAGGAACGAGCGCTCCAGATTGCCCATCAGCGGCTCCTTGCGGTCGTTCCATCGGATGGGACGGGAATAAGCCCGATAACCCTAGTCCACAACCAACTGTGGCCATCCCGGGACGTGGCCCGGATTCCGGTGTATTTCTCGCTGCATACCCACCCGTCCATGTCCTTGGCAATCATCATATCTCCTCCTTCACCGTCTGTCCATACAAACGGTTCCTGCAAATGTACGGATTCGGGAAAAATTGGCCCTCCGAATGGTACGGAGGAGCGACATCCAGGTGCGGAAAGGAGGCGACGCCGAGCACCATCCAGCTGTATTCATGCGTTCCGTGCATGTACGCCCTCGGCTTCTTCATCAGAGGAACCGTCCGTTCATAGCCGCTCATTCGGAATCCCCTTCCGATCGGCGGACAAACCGACGCTGCTGCATCCTGATGCCTCACCTACAGCTTGGATGGCATCGAATCCTGCGCATCCTGCATACTATATTTTCAAGCTTAAATACTGCATCAGAGCAAGGCAATGGAGTTCTTCAAGCCGCATTGTGCCCGGTCGGAACAAAAGGAGGGGAGAATAGGGAAATTCCATGTTATACAATAGAAGCGATGTATAATTTGGATGGGGAATAACAAAAAATAATCACCACAATAAAAAAAATCATTTCCATTATAATAGGGCACATTTTAGGATAGAAGAACAGCATTCCGCATTCCGTTATGCCGGTTCTCCGGGTGAAGAGAGGTCTCTCGTCCATTTCCCAAAAACACGAACGTCCTCCTGAGAAAGACAAAGCTCAAAAAACGAGAACACGTGCTGTCATTAGGATTATGCGACGTCAGCTTTCCCTTCCTTACTTCTGCCATACCCCAAATGTCCACATCACGAAGACGAAAAATATGCGTATAATTGACAGATATTTTCTATTAAAAGGTTTTATAGCCATAAAAGAATAAATTAATGTAATGAAAATTTACACTAAACGTCATATAATCTTTAACTATTTTATGAACTTCGTAATGTTTGCTATTTCAAAATCCGCACATTCTCAGTATAATGTTTGAAAAGTGTTCCTATAAAGCTTGAAAGGATGGGTGATGAGCCTTGGAAATGTTACAACGTGAACAAGCAGAAGTGCTAAACCCGTACGAAATCGTACAAAAGCAAATCGATGCGGCTGCGGCAAAATTACAGTTACCCGAGCATATTACTGAACTATTGAAAAAGCCGAAACGGGTCTTATCGGTGAGCTTCCCTGTACGGATGGACGACGGTACGGTGCGGATTTTTGACGGGTATCGTTCCCAGCACAACGATGCTATCGGACCAACAAAAGGCGGCATCCGATTCCATCCGGACGTGACACTGGACGAGGTCAAAGCATTATCGATGTGGATGACATTCAAATGCGGCGTCGTTGGCCTGCCTTACGGCGGGGGCAAGGGCGGCGTCATTTGCGACCCTCGCCAAATGAGCAAAGGGGAAATTGAACGGGTCAGCCGCGCGTTCATGGAAGCCATCTCGGATATTGTAGGACCTGAACGGGACATTCCGGCTCCAGACGTATACACGACACCGCAGATTATGGGCTGGATGATGGATACCTACAGCAAGCTGCGCGGACATTATACGCCGGGCGTCATTACAGGCAAACCGATTATTATCGGGGGCTCCCAAGGACGAAATGCAGCGACGGCCCAAGGCTGCGTATATACGATTCAATCGGCGCTTCAGGACATCGGCCGGCCGATGGAGAAGGCGACGGTCGCCATTCAAGGCTTCGGCAACGCCGGACGCATTGCGGCTCGCCTGCTGACCGACCTCGGCGCGACTGTCGTAGCCGTAAGTGACTCCCGTGGAGGAATCTACGATCCGAACGGACTCGATCTCGACCGCGTCGAGCAGTTGAAGGACGAGGCGACGATATTGGAATACGGTCAAGACTTCCACGTTTCGAACGAGAAACTCCTTGAACTAGACGTCGACATCCTCATTCCGGCAGCATTGGAAAATGTCATCACGAAGGAAAATGCCCCTCGTATCAAAGCCCGCATCGTGGCGGAAGCAGCGAACGGCCCGACGACGCCGGAGGCGGACGCCATCCTGAATCAAAAAGGCTGCATCGTCATTCCCGACATTTTGGCAAATGCTGGCGGCGTAACCGTATCCTACTTCGAATGGGTACAGAACTTGATGAACTATTACTGGAGCGAAGAGGAAGTCCTCGACAAGCTACAGACAAATATGGTCAAGTCGTACGAAGCGGTACGCGACATGGCCAATGAATACAATACGGACCTGCGTACGGCCGCATACATGATCTCGCTTCAACGCGTTACTGAAGCTATGCGCGCTCGCGGCTGGGTGTAATACATCGTACCAGCGAACAAATCAGCTATCTTGCAGCAGCATCCATCTGCCGCAGGGTAGCTTTTTTGCTGCAGTCGAGGCTGCGATCTAGTGGCCAGCGCTTCCATCATGCGGGTCTCCAATTTTCCGCTTCTCCGGTTCATTTGGATCATGGGCGCTATTTTCCTATAATAGGTTATACAGCATGAAGGATGACGTGCCTCAGACAGCGTCGAATTCTGATATAAAATCTCATCTAAAGGAAACATAATCATCATGAACACCTTGAACCTACGGACGCGGCGTCCGTTCCAAATGATTCGCGGGGTGCTGCAGGTCTGGAAATATGCTTACCGGCCCTTTCTTCTTTTCGAGCTGTTCTACAAGCTAATGACAATCGGGCTATTCATCCCGTTCATGTCGATCGTCTTCAACAAAATATTGGAGATCGGCGGCTTCGGGGCGGCAGCCAATCACGATCTGCTGCGCTTTGTCCTGAGCCGGTACGGATTGCTCAGTCTTGTCCTGCTCGCTCCGGTGGCAATGATGCTGATTTATACCGAATTCGCCGTTCTTATTTATATCGCTTATTATGGGATGCAAGGCAAAACTGTCCGGCTGCGCGCCGTCGTGCTCAAAGCATTATCCCGCCTTCCTGGGCTGTGGCGCATCGGGATATTCGGCCTGGCGCTGTACCTATTGCTGCTGTTCCCGCTGCTGAATACGGGCTTCGGCTCCTCGCTGCTGCCGAACGTCACGATTCCGAACTTCATTACGGGAGAGCTGATGAAGACCAGCACTGGAACGGCAGTATTTATCCTGTTTTTCACGATCGTCTCCATTCTGAACCTGCTCTGTATCTATGCGCTGCCCATCCTGGTGTTGGAGGATTCGAACCAGTTCTGGCGCGCCTTCGCGAAGAGCGCCCGCCTGTTCTGGAAGAGCAAATGGTCGATTCTCCGGGCCGTCGGCGAATGGGTGCTCGTGTTCGTGCTGATCATCGCCGTCTACATCGCCCTGATCGCGGCGGCGATTGCCGTGCTGCCGGAAAGTCTGCCCGAGACAGCCATCGTCACGGTCGGGGGCGTCATCAGCTTCGGGGTCTACGTGATGACGCTCGTCATGACACCCCTGTTCATCACCGTCGTTACCCGGCTCTATGTCCGTTACGCAGGTAAGAAGCACATCTCCCTGCATTCGGACGAGCCGGATATTGCCGGGGGCCCGACCCGGGCGGAAAGACGTCTCTTCGCCTCACAGCATCGCCCGAAGCTGGCCCTGTTCGGCCTGCTCATGCTCATTGCGGTCAGTTGGGGCGTCACGGCGTTGCTGACCGACTGGGGCGAAGCGAAAGATAAGTTCGTCATCATCGCCCACCGCGGGAATGTGAACGCTGGGGTCGAGAATACGCTGGACGCGTTCGAAGGGGCGGTTGAAGCCGGGGCCGATTATATTGAACTGGACATTTTGCAGACGAAGGATCAGAAGCTGGCGGTCATTCACGACCACAATCTGAGGCGCCTGGCGCGGCGCAATGTCAATGTATATGATCTGACTCTGGCTGAGCTGCAGGATATTCCGCTCTTCCAGAACGGCTATGCCGGACGAGTTCCTTCGCTGGATGAAGTGCTGGATGCGATGAAGGGCCGAATCCGCCTCAACCTCGAGCTGAAGACGCATGGTTATGAGACGCCGGACTATGTCTCCAGCTTCATCGATACGATCCGCCGGCATCAGGCCGAGAATGACGTTGTCGTGTCCAGTCTCGAGTATAATCTGCTTCAAGAGTTGAAGGAAAAGGCTCCCGAGCTGAAGGTCGGCTATATTATTTTCGCCACCTTCGCGCCGCTGAACCGGTTCGATGCCGATTTCTTCGTCGTGGAGGAGGCGTTCGTCACCGCCCGCCTGGTCGCCTCCGCCAAGCTGATCGGCAAGCCGCTCTATGTGTGGACGATTAACGACCCGGAACGAGCGGCCCACTTCTACTCGCTCGGGGTAGACGGCATTATTACCGACATTCCGAAGGAAGCGAGGGAAGCCATCAAGGAGCTTGGCGGGGAACCGGTCTTTTTGCTTGATCTGGAATAGCTGCCATAATGAAAATCGCCTCCCTTCGGTCGCTCAGACCGGGGAGGCGATTGCTGTTTTTGCCACTGCCGGAGCAGCGAGAGGATAGGGGTACTTTATTAATGCTCCAGTTTTTCGCGAACGGAAGCGAGCTTCTGCCCGATTGATCCAGCCTTGTCGCGGCGATCGTCGATTTTCACGACGGTCGACACCCGGGAAGCCCCGCTCTGGAATGGGCTCTCATGCAATGCTCGTACCGCCTCGAACAATCGATCCAGCGGCCCTTCAATAATCGTCCCCAGCGCCGTCAGTTCATAGACGATGCCGTCGACCTGCTCAAGCGCACGCTGCATATCGGCGACGTACGAGCTCAAGCTCGGCGACTCTGTCCCGATAGGGATGACCGTAATCTCTGCCAGCGCCATAGCGCCATCCTCCCTTCGTGATCCTGCCCCCTATCTGTATCCTTTGCGATGACTTCGCCAATCGATTATCAACTCAGTCCGACGACGCCCTGCTCCTCATCGAGGCGGATCCGCTCCGCCGCCGGATGCTTCGGCAAGCCTGGCATCGTCAGCACCTGGCCGGTATGCACGACGATGAAGCCCGCGCCCGCGGACCAGCGGATATCGCGCACCTCCAGCGTGAACCCTTCCGGGGCGCCGAGGAGACTCGGCCGATCGCTGAACGAATACGGCGTCTTCGCCATGCAGACCGGGAGCTTCGCCGTATCGAACCGCTTCAGCTCGCGCAGCGCCCGCTTGGCAGCGGGGCTGTAGGCTACCTCGGCTCCATGGTAAATGCCGGTGACGATCGCTTCGATCTTCTCTTCGATCGGCAGCTCATCCTCGTACAGCAGCCGGAACCGGCCCTCTTCCTGCGCGTCGGCCAGCCGCACGACGGCTTCCGCCAGCGCCGCTGCGCCTTCTCCGCCCTTCGCCCAAGCTTCGGACAGAATCGCCTCCGCCCCGATCTCGCTGCACATCCGCTGAACGGCCTCCAGCTCCTTCTCCGTATCGGCCGCGAACCGGTTCACCGCGACGACCACCGGCACGCCGAAGCTCCGCATATTCTCCACGTGGCGGCGCAGATTAGCAAATCCGGCCGCGAGCGCCTCCGGCGACTCCTGCCCCAGATGATCCTTCGCCAATCCGCCGTTATACTTCAGGGCGCGCACAGTCGCGACCAGGACGACAACCGCCGGCGCCAGCCCGCTCTGGCGGCATTTGATATCCATGAATTTCTCCGCGCCCAGATCGGCACCGAAGCCAGCCTCGGTCACGACATAGTCGGCCAGCTTCAGCGCATAGCGCGTCGCCCGCACGCTGCTGCAGCCGTGCGCAATGTTCGCGAACGGACCGCCATGCACCAACACCGGATCCCCTTCCACGGTCTGGACCAGGTTCGGGTAGATGGCGTCCTTAAGCAGCACGCACATCGCCTCGACAGCTTGCAGCTGCGATGCGGTTATCGGCTCGCCCTCATAGGTATAGGCGACCACCATCCGGCCGAGCCGCGTCCGCAGGTCGTCCATATCCTCGGACAGACAGAGCACGGCCATAATCTCCGAAGCCGTCGTAATCATGAAGCCGTCTTCCCGCACGGCGCCGTTGCCGTCGCCCAGCCCGACGACGATATGCCGCAGCGCGCGGTCGTTCATATCGACAGCCCGCTTCCAGACGATGCGTTCCGGCTGGATGCCAAGCGCGTTGCCCTGATACAGATGATTGTCGATCATGGCCGCTAACAGATTATGCGCCGACGTAATCGCGTGAATATCTCCGGTAAAATGAAGATTGATATCCTCCGCCGGCATAATCTGCGCGCGTCCGCTGCCGGTCGCGCCGCCCTTCATTCCCATGCAAGGCCCGAGCGACGGCTCGCGCAGCGCCGCCACCGCCTGCCGGCCGATGCGGTTCAGCCCCTGCGTCAGCCCGATCGTCGTCAGCGTCTTCCCTTCTCCCGCCGGCGTCGGATTCATCGCCGAGACGAGAATCAGCTTGCCGTCAGGCCGATGCGCATTCTCCTCCCATACTTCCTGGCCCAGCTTCGCCTTATACTTGCCGTAGAGCTCAAGCTGCTCCGCCGGCACGCCGATTCGGGCTGCAACGTCAACTATTGGTCTCATCATTCGAATAAGTTCCCCCTGACTCCTGTCGATACCTACATTATACATTTCCGTCCCGGACCAAGATATTCACAAATCCGTGACAAACCGCTAACGATCACGCGACCGCCGTCATGCAACCCCACACCGACCTTCAAGACGTTGAGCAGTTCTCCCTTCGGGTCCCGGCATGCATCCGAGCGCTCCGCCTCTCCAAAATTTTCGTCAGGCCGACGGAAAAGTGTTCACGCACACGAATTTCACTTCCGTCATGTCCTGAATTGCGTACTTGACGCCTTCCCGGCCGTAGCCGCTATTCTTGACGCCGCCATACGGCATATGATCGGTGCGGAAGGTCGGGATGTCGTTGATGATGACGCCGCCGGCCTCAAGCTGCTGGGCCGCTCTCATCGCATCCGCCAGATTCCCCGTATAAATACCGGCGTTCAGGCCGAAGTCGGAGCGGTTCGCCAGTGCAATCGCCTCATCGAGCGAGGCGTAAGGGACAATAGACACGACGGGCGCGAAGGTCTCGCGGCACGAGACGTCCATATCCGGTGTCACACCCAGCAGCACCGTCGGCATGAAATAGCCTCCCTCACGCCGGCCTCCGCAGGCAATCTCGGCCCCCTGCGCCACGGCCGCATTCACCCACGCCTCGATGCGCTCCGCTTCGCGCTCGGAAATCATAGTGCTGATATCGGTGGCCTCATCCAGCGGATCACCGGCGCGAAGCTGCTGTGTCCGCGCCACGAACCGCGCGGTGAACTCGTGGCAGATCGACTCATGCACATAGATGCGCTGGATGGAGATGCACACTTGTCCGGCGTAGCCGAAGGCCCCCTCCACGCACCGCGGAATAATGGGCTCCAGCGGAACCCCGGGCTCGACGATCAGCGCCGAATTCGAACCGAGCTCCAGTGTCGTCTTGCGTAGCCCGGCCTTCGCCTTCAAGCGCGCCCCGACCTCCTCGCTGCCCGTGAACGTAATCTTGCGCACGCGCTCGTCCGCGACCAAACGGTCGCCAATCACGCGGCCGCTGCCCGTCACGATTTGCAGCGCCCCGTCGGGCAGGCCGGCCTGGCGGAAAATGCCGCCCAATGCGAGCGCGCTAAGCGGCGTCTGGGAGGCCGGCTTCAACACGACGGCATTGCCGGCGGCCAGGGCCGGGCCGAGCTTATGCGCCACCAGGTTCGCCGGGAAATTGAACGGCGTAATCGCGGCGACGACGCCGAGCGGTTCGCGCAGCGTGAAGCCGAACCGGCCTTCCCCGCCCGGCGCCGCATCCATCGGGATCGTCTCGCCGTAAAGACGCTTCGCCTCTTCCGCCGCGAACCGGTACGTCGTAATCGTCCGCTCCATCTCGGCGCGCGCAGCCCGAATCGGCTTGCCCGCTTCCTGGGCCAACTGCCGGGCCAGTTCCTCCTTACGCGCAATCATCTGCTCGACCGCCTTCAGCAAAATATGGGCCCGGGCATGGGCGGGCATCGCCCGCATCTTCGCTGCCGCCCGCTGCGCCCCGGCGATCGCCTCCTCCAGCTCGGCCTCGCCGGCCTGGCTGATGCGGCCCAGCAGTGCCCCATCATAGGGGGCGAACAGCGGTGCGGTCTGCTCCGTCACCCTCCACTCGCCGTTAATGAGCAATCCGTAGGTCTCAACCTGTGACATCGCTATCCCTCTTTCCATGAGCATCGTAACTATGTACTCATTATACATTACCCTGTTAGCGGCAGACGGTTCAGCCTCATCCCTCTATGTTCGCAAGTTGGAAGCAAGCTGCTGATATGGCGCCGGACCTGCATGGTCGATTAAAGTAAAAATCGTGATGCATACGTACCCTTGTACCCGTGCCTTATCCTTACTCTCCCACTGACTCAGGCAGCATCCTTCAACATATCGGCCTGCCCAGCCCTTTTGATCGCTCTCCCCTTCGGTCAGGATTCATATCTATCTGCCGCTCTGCCGCATCTGCCGGTCTGTCGCAGCCCGTATCCGCCCTCTCCCATCGACTCAGGCTCTCCATAGGCTTATCGGTCTCGGCCCAACTCTCTTCATACCTCAGCCTCAAGATGACCGATCGCAGATCTATTGTTCATTAATGATGCACAAGATTAACGTTATAAAATATCGCTCGGTGCTGCCGGCAGCCCGAAATGAGATGGCACACTATATTGGAAAAAATGGAGCAGGAGCGTAGACAGAAATAATTACTACAGATAGATGAGACGAGAGGCTGGCTTATCACATTCATCCCATGCCTAAGTAACGTAATCTGCGTTTTGCGAAGTGGAATTTACGGTCATTATCTACCTGAAAAAAATGCGGTTGCGGAACGCATCCCTGAGTAGTTGGGAGATTGGACAAAAGAGAGCGGGTATATATTCAATGTAGAGAGCAATGTCAGTACAAAGAGTGATGTCAGTGCAAAGAGCAGGGTCAGTGCGATGAGTAGAGTCAGTGCCATGAGCAGAGTCAGTGCGATGAGCAGGGTCAGTGCAAAAAGCAAGAGTGCAAAAAGCAAGGTAAGTGCAAAGAGCAAAGCCAGTGCGAAGTGCGACGTATGCTGCATTAGAAAGTTGGAGGCCGATGAGGCGTCTGCATCAAGGGAAAAGAAGCGGATTGACAACAGTCATCCCGCGCCCTCTAATTCAGGTGCCGACCAAATAGCCAACGTTGGTTATCCAATGTTTGCATCACACCAATCATTATTAATCGGACAATTTGGAAGGGAGCTCACGCATTGTGACCGACTTGATTATTCTCTCCTTACTGCGCCAGCGGCCGATGCACGGCTATGAAATTCAACAGACGATTCAGACCAGTCGCGTCGATGTGTGGACGAATGTGCTGTCCGGCTCCATTTATTACGCCTTGAACAAGATGGAGAAAGAAGGGCTGATTCGGACGGAAGCGGAGGAACGGACAGGAGCCCGCCTGCGCAAAGTTTATGCTATCACGGAACAGGGCGAGCGGTACTTCAAAGAGAAAGTGCGGGAATCGCTGACTCTTACGCCCCATTCGGTTAAGCGTCATTCAGGCCGCCGGGACGCCGGAGGAACTGCTCACGGCATACGAGGCGGACAGTCTGGAGGAGCTGTACCTGCGGATGATCTCGAACTTGATGAGCTTCCCGATGCTGTTCACGAGCGAAGCATTCTTTCGACTGGATGGCGCCCCGGAGTGGGTACGCATCATCGCTTCGCTCCAGCCTTTCCACTACTTCGTCAAGGCGATGGGCGCTGCCATTCATGCCAACTCAGCGTACGCCTTGGTCTGGGAGCCGCTCGCCATCCTGGCCGGATTCACCGTGCTCTGCATGACCATTGCGATATTGACCTTCCGCTGGGATGCCGAGCAGGCCGGGGTAAGGCGGAAGCGGCGTACGCACGCGGTATCCAGCTAACCCATGTCTTCCGTAGAGGAAGGGGCGACCTCGGCTTGTGCCGACGAATGGCCCGGCGCTCCAGCATACGTGAGGCGCAGCCAGGCCGCCTTAAGCATGCACTGAATGCGCCGGGCCGCCACGCCCATTATCCGCGCGAAGGGACGGCTTCTTCCGCCAACGCCAATAGCCCGCGGCTCAGGCAAGTAGAAGCCGACAGCCGCTTCCGCTCGCTCGCGAATTGAATCTCGACAGCCTCTTCGTCCAGGCTGACAATCTCGCCCGGGCCGAAGGCTGGATGCTTCACCTTCGTTCCGGCCGCGATCCCGCTCCATGTCCGAATTGCATTCGGGATTATAGGGACCGCTCCTGCCTGCGGTACGGACACAGTCGCCGCCTGCGCCGAGCTCGCCGCAGGCGCAGGCTGAAGCTTCTCCACATAAGACACGAACCGGGAGCGCTTCGCCTTCTCGCCGCCCCGCTCCCGGTAGGACAGCAGCTCAAGCTGGGATTTTGCCCGCGTCATACCCACATAGAACAGCCGTACCGCTTCCTCCATCTCCGCGGTCTCGCCTTTGTCGTAGCTGCGGATGTCCTCTTGCGAAGGAATGATGCCTTCCACCAGGTCGATCATGAACACATGCTCGAACTCCAGACCCTTCGCGCTGTGAAGCGTAGAGAACGTGACCGCGTTAGTGTCCCGGTTCCGCTTGGCGGAGGCCATGATCGCCTCCAGTTGCTTCAAGCGCGCCGCGAAGTCCGGCAGTGTGGCGAGGCCATCGGCGATATTGTCCAGCGTATTCAATATGCCGATGATATACTCTTTGCGGAAGCCGAGCCGCTCGCATGTTTTCTCGACGGCCTTGTCATAGCCCAGCTTCGTGCGGATAACGCGGATAGCCGCTTGCGGGGTCATCTCCTTCAGCCCGGCGAAGGTTTCCTTGCTTTCCTGCAGCAGAATGATCTGATAGTCCTGCAGCGGCACATGGCGAAGCAGATTATCGAAGACCGATTCGCCGTTGTGAATGTCCTTCAATGCCGCCATTTGCTGCTTCGAAATGTAGCCGTTGAACTTGAGATGGATTTTTTCCAAAAGATCAGGCCGCCGGTCGGTAAATGCCATCCGCATGAAGTTAAGCACATCCTCGACCACCCAATGCGAGAAGAATCGGCTGTCCCCGTCACGGATAAAAAACGGGATGCCGGCGCGATCAAACTCATTCATAAGCGCAATCGAAGAAGAATTATTCCGATACAGGACAGCCGTATCGCGCAAATTGGCCATGGCGGACACGCGCTCCGCTACCTTTTTCGCCTGCTCCTCGTATTCGGCGACCTCTGTGACGGCAATCGGCCGCTGCGGCGCGTTGGCCGTGAACATCTGCTTGTCATAGCGCTGCTTGTTCTGCTTGATGAAGCGGTTGGCGACTTCGACGATATTATGGGAAGAACGGTAATTCTGCTCCATTTTCAGCAGCTTCGCATCAGGGTATACTTGCTTGAATTGAAGCAAATAATCCGGCTCCGCAGCCCGCCACGTATAAATGCTCTGATCATCGTCAGCCACAACGCACAGATTCCGGTGCGGCTGGGCCAGCTTGCCGATAATCTCATGCTGCACGAGCGACGTATCCTGGCTCTCATCGGTCAAAATATAATCATAGCGGGACTGGTACCGCTGCAGCAGCTTCCAGTCACGGCTGAACGCCTCATAGGCTACCGTCAGCATATCGTCGTAATCAAGCAGGAGCTTGTCCGTTCCCGTACGCTTGAATTGCTCGTACTGCCGGGCGATATGCGCCGCCTTCGGCACGCTGCAAGGGACGCGCTCCCATTGATCCGAAGGAAGCAATTTATTTTTGACAAAGCTGATATAGGTCGTTAATTCATCCATCTGATCATCGGCGATATGTTCTCCTGCGCTCGACTTGTATAGCTCGCGCAAGATGATCTTTTTGTGAAGAGCCGGCATTCCCATCGGGGCTTCTCCCCGGCTCTCCAGATCGACATCCCCTTCGATGATCTGGAAATCAGTGCGCGCATTCCGAAGATGCTCGCGGGTGACCGCGAACGCCAGACTGTGAATCGTCGAGAAATCGACCCCGCGGACCGGCAGCTCAGGACAGAGCCGCGCGAACCGTTCCCTCATGTCTGCCGCAGACGCTCTGCTGAAGGTGATCGCCTTAATGCGTGACGGATCCGCCTTTTTTTCCACGATCAGGTACCCGATCTTCATCACGATTGTCGTCGTCTTCCCCGATCCGGGAGAGGCCAGAAGCAGCATCGGCCCGTCGGTATGAAGGACCGCCTCCGTCTGTACCGTATTGAGAACGATGCCCTCCCGCCGCTTGCTTGCCAAGAACCCTTCCTTCTCCTGCATGACCATACTATCCTTTCGTTGTTGCCTGTTGCTGCACTCGGTTCAAGCCCGATGTTCTCCATTGTACATGTTATCCTCCCATGAAAAAAAGAGCCCGGGCATCCGGACTCTTCGCTATATGGCACGCCCGAGGGCTGCAAATAAGCGGGAGGGGGTTACGAACGGTTCATCTCATAATTGTTCTGGTGCATTTCCTTAATGAGATGCTGCAAAAAGTGCTGCTCCTGCTGGCTTAATCCGTGCTGATTCTCTAGAAGAAGATACTGTTGAATATTGCGGCGCAGCAATTCATTTTTGCGTTCCAACATATGCTCGTTACTCAAAATCGTCACTCCCTGCTTGAATGGATTTACGCATTCCTAATCGATGCGTAAACGGCTTCTGTAAGTATAACGGATAAGGGCCTGTCGTTGAAAACGTCCTGAAAACGCCTCAGCACGCCTCTCACGGCCGGAGTCGCGCTGCTTGAAGCCTGAGCGCTTCCGCTTACAGTTATCCTCCGTCATGCTCGAAAATTCAGCCCTCTGGGCATTCCGCCCAGAGCCCCTGCGGCGATTCACTCCCCATCTTGCTGCCGGGCAACTGCGCATAGATGCTAACGATCTCCTCCAGCTTCATCCGCACAAGACCGCTGGATGACGGCGCCACGAAATCGCGCACGCCTTCTACGACCGGCTCGTCCTGGAATCCCCATTCCACTCCTCTCCGCCCGCTGTAAACCTCATAGACACCCTTGCCGACGAAGCATACGGTCTGCGGACGGTGCGTCTCGATTTTGCGGCGCAGCAGCTTGCGCCCCTCCGCATATTCGGCCGCCGTAATGTCCGCCGCCGTCGGAGTCGGCCGGGCGACAATGTTGGTGAAGCCGTAGCCAAGCTTAAGCAGCTCTCCGTCCTCCTCAGCCCGGTACAATCGCGGAGTCAAGCCGGCCCGGTGCAGGATCGTCCAGAAGCGGTTGCGCGGATTGGCGTAATGATGGCCCGTCTCCCCTGAGCGCGGGCTTGGATTGAAGCCAACGAACAGCACATCGAGCCCCCAGGCGAGATGATCGGGTATCGGATTCATAAGTACACCTCCTGTTCTTGTTCTGCATATGGGAACTATACATAATTAATGAGATTAATAGTAAATGACAGCAATGAACGATTGCTGGTTCCCGAGTGAATCCTATGATTATAATACCTATGAATGGCATCAAATAAAACGCGGCCAATCCGGCTGCATGATGCAAGAAATATACGAGACTATAGACACACTATATAGAAAATACATGTCCAAGGATAAGAACGGGAGGATTCGCCCATGCTGCTGCATCTTACCTACCTGTCCGGCGGCCACAAGGTCACCGGATATTTGAGCCTGCCGCCCGGATACCGCTTGGATCCGGAGCGGCTGGGGCTCTGGCTTCGCGGCCACTATGCGTGCCCGGAGCTTCCGCGCCCGGCGGAAGCGGCCTGCGGCTGGCCGCCGGAACGCCGGGACATGTCGGCGGGACGTTGGCCGGTCCTTGTCTATTGCCGCGGCGGAATGGGCAAGTTCGGCCGCGTGCGGACGCATTGGCTGGAGCAGTTCTCCAGCTATGGATATATCGTCTTCGCCCCATGCTACCGCGGCAATGAAGGGGGCGAAGGCCGAGACGAATTCGGCGGCTCCGATACGGAGGATGTCGTCGCCGCCTGGCGCATGCTCGCCCAACTGCCGTTCATCGATGCGCGGCGCATCTCCGTCATGGGCTTCTCCCGCGGGGCCATCAACGCGGCCAGAACGGCGGCCGGCGCCCCCGGCATCCATCGCCTCATCCTATGGAGCGGCGTATCGGATCTGGCCCAGACGTACGAGGAACGCGTCGATCTGCGGCGCATGCTCAAGCGCATTATCGGAGGAACGCCTGCCCGGCAGGAGACAGCGTTCCGCCTTCGCTCTCCGATCCATCTGGCGGAGCAGATCAGTTGTCCCGTCCTGCTTATCCACGGGACGGAGGATGAGCAGGTTCCTTATGCCCATGCCGTCCGGATGCGGGACAGGCTGGCATCGCTCGGCAAGGAGACAGAACTGCATACTTATGCCGGGGAAGGTCATTTATTCCCGTCTGAGACGCATAGCGAAGCCGTACAGCGAATGTTCCATTGGATCGAAGCGACGGGACACTGACTTCTGCGCGCTGTCATACATAACCAGCCCGCTCCCGGCACACACTGCATGTAGAAGCGTCTTCGCCTCTTTTGGAAGAGAGGCAAGCGCTGCTGCGAGAAAGATAAGCCAAGTAGAGACCGAATCGGATACTTCTTATATTTTATCAAAACGAATGAGGTGAATTCGCCATGGGTTACTCCGGCGTTCGTTTATTGCTGCTGTGCTGCGCCGCATCATTGCTAGGGATCACGGCATCCTGCGCCAAGCCGAATCCGATTGAACCGCCCAGTCCGACGAGCACGGCGCTGCTGGACGGATCGCATATCGATTCGAGAGGCAGCCGGCTGATTCCGCTGCGCGTTGCCGCGCATGAGCTCGGCTTGCGGATGGAGGATCGCGACCAGGTCGTACGCATCGGCTATACCGACGTGATCTATGAGCTGTATCCGGGACGCCCCGAAGCGCTTGCATCCGGCCAGCCGGTCACACTGCCGCAAGCGCCCGTCCGGCTCAAGGGAGCGCCGTTCGCCACCGTCGAATCCCTGTCCCAGCTGTTCCAGGCTCCGGTGCAATGGAATCCGGAACGGCAGACCATTGATATCGGGGCGATCCGGAATGCAGGGCAGACGCCGCCCGACGGCTCGGCGCGCGGGCTCCGCATGGCCGGCACGGGGGTGGACGCCCAGACCTTGATTCAATACGCGAAGTCGTTCCTGGGGGTCCCGTACCAATTCGGTGCCGCTTCTTATGAAGAATCGAAGAAGTTCGACTGCTCCTCCTTCACCCAGCATGTGTTCGCACATTATGACATCCAACTCCCACGTCTGGCCCGGGATCAAGCCAAGCAGGGCTCCGCCGTCACCCGGGATAAGCTCATGCCGGGAGATCTGATCTTCTTCACCGTTCCCGGACGGTTCGAGAATGACCGGATTCCGGGACATGTCGGCATCTATATCGGCGATGGGAAGTTCATTCATACATGGGGCGATCCGGGCGTCCAGATCAGCGATGCGGACGGTGGACATTGGGGTTCCGTGCGCCTGTCGATGCGCCGGGTCATCTAACCGGAGGGCCTGATCGCACGGTCTGGCCAGACGAGAGGCAGTCGATAGGAAGTCAAGATTGCAGGAAGCTTATGAAGAATAGGATGGGAATCTCCGGCCGGATCACGATATAATGGATAAGATAATCCGGTGATATGGAGGAGAAGCGGCACTACAACCGCCGCGCTTCCCGCACCCCGGGTTGACCTGAAGCCAAATGGGGGAACGACGATGAAGCATTGGGGAAAAACCGTCGTATTTCTGGTGGTGGCCGCCGTCTTGACGCGGGTCATTCCGTTTTCTTCTTTCTTTCGCAATGTAGATACGCTCGTGCATGAGTTCGGTCACGCGATCGTCACCCTGCTCGTGTCCGGCAAAGTATTGTATATTCATTTATTCGCCGATCATAGCGGAGTCACGTACTCTTCCGCGGCAGCCCATTCGTGGCGCTTCATTCTTATCGCGCTCGCCGGCTATATCGTCTCTACGGTGTTCGCGGTCCTGCTGTTCTACGGATATGCCCGCGGGAAGCAGCAGACCGGACTAATGGCCATTCTTATTCTCACGGTCATTAGCCTGCTCTTCTTCGTGCGCAACGGCTACGGCGTCATGTGGTGCATCGGCTTCCTGCTCTTGACCGCCGCGATCTGCTTCTGCCCATGGCCATGGCTGCGGCAAGGCTATTACTTGCTGGTCGCCTTCATCGCCCTGGTGGAATCGGTCCTGGGCCCCGTATTCTTGCTCATCCTGGCCGTGCAGAATCCGGGCCAGGCTGGGGATGCCGCCAATCTGGCGCGGCTGACCCCGGTTCCGGCCGCCTTATGGGCGCTCCTGTTCACGGCGGTCGCCCTCCTCGGAGCGAGGGAATGCCTGCGGCTCTTCCTTCATCCGAGGAAGAGTCCCCGCTCCCGCTAACGGCGTCCGGGCCAATCAGCTCTACCCCGATTCGCGACACACGAACGGTCACACCTGATGGCGTGAATGTATTGCTGCCGGGAATCGCATAGACGGAGGCCGCCCTCGCTTCGAGCGTAGGGCGGCCTCTTCTTGTCTTGATTACATATTCAGCCTCGAGATGAATTCCTCCGCAGCGCTATATCCCTGCTGCTGCAAATAATAGTTGTTGGCCGCCGCCTCGACGAGGCTGGCGACATCCCGTCCGGGCTGAAGCTGAATCTGGACCGTCGGAACCTTGACGTCCATATATTCCGTGAACCGGGGCTCCAGTTCCAGCTCGTTGTTCAACTCGTTGTCCTTCCATTTCGTCAGCTCGATGTCGAGCACGATGCGGGTCTCTTCCTGAAAGGCGCTGCGTCCGTAGATGCGGGCCACGTTAATAAGTCCGATGCTGCGCAAAGCGAGAAATTCACGCGTCTTGCCGTCATGGGAGCCGATCAGCGTCTCTGGGTTCATCTTGCGCAGGACGACCGCGTCATCCGAGACGAGGCGATGCCCCCGGCGGATGAGCGTCAGCGCCGTCTCGCTCTTGCCGATGCCCGACTTGCCGCGCAGCAGGATGCCGATACCCGCCACGTTCATGCACACGCCGTGCACCTGAATCTCGGGCGCCAGCATTTTCGTCACATAAGAATCAACGAGTCCGATGAACTTCGATGTCGTCATGGAGGTGCGGAGCAGCGGAATGTCTTCCCGCCGGCAGTGATCAATCAAGTACGTGAGCCCTTCCTGATCCCGGGTAACGACGAAGCAAGGGGGATGGTATTTCACGACGTTTTTGATCCGGGCGTCGCGCTCTTCCTCGGTCAATGTATGAAGGTACCCAATCTCCTTCAGTCCAAGCACTTGAATGCGTTCCTGCGGGAAAAATTCGTAGTACCCGGCGAATTCAAGTCCCGGACGGTGCACGCGTGTATTGGAAATGGTGCGGTTCAGGCGGTTCTCGCCCGTCAGCACTTCAAGCTTGAACTTCTCCACAAGCTGTTGAATCATGACCGTTTTCATCTCATCACCTCATCGGATCCAATTGTTCCTTATATTCTAACAAAAAGGAGAGCGAAAAACCCATCCATCGTGAAACTTTTCACTAATTTATTTAGAAAAACATAACTCGTTGGACTAAGAAGGAAAAAAGGGGCCCAAACGTAGTTTTTCGCTGCAACGAGAGAGCCCCCTTATTCTTAAAGCTTGAGTGCCGAAAAACTGCAGAAATGCAGTATTCTCTTATGACGTTTACTTCGAAACAGGAATTCCTGCAAAACCGCATGAATTTTAGTATATGAAAGAGATAAAAACCGAAAATCGGATGAGATAATGTATTTTTACATTAATTTGATAAAATATCAGCTAAATGGGCGGAAATTCCTGCATTAACGCAGGATTTCACTGCATCTTCCATCTTCCGCCGTTCTCTTCCCGCCTCAAGCTTTATCCTCTTCCTCCCCTGTCTTCTCACAGATTTGGTGATGCGTCGGATGCCGGGAAACCATTCCTGCCGCATGCCAGGCTATCTGGAAATCCGTTTCAATATTACCGATATCCCTCTTAGAGTCGAAGAGATCAGCAGAGGGAAAATTGAATCTCTTTTCTATATTTCTATTTTCTGCATGAAATTGTATAATAATGTACTACGAACAATCGTTTCTATGAGAATGGACTGAGAAAACAGGCTTCGAACATTTGCCGTGATAAATTCCACATTTTCTTCTCGTAAAAACGTCCATTTTATTTTAATTTCTGGCGAACAAGTGGTACACTAAGTGTAAACGCAAACATTGGGTATGTCATTTTGGATATACTCATAGATTTGGCATAATCCGTAAGGAGGTCTAGCATTCATGTCGGCTGCAGAAGTTACTGAGAAGGAAAGGGTATGGAAGGATTACTATGGACCCAATCTCGGGTACATCCAGGAACAGTACGAGCAATACGTTAACGATCCCGAATCCGTCGAAGCGAATTACCGGGACCTGTTCGCCCACTTCGGGCCGCCGCCTGCTTCAATCGGTTCCCTAGCAGATGGAGCCGCTGCTCCGGTCTCGCTGGACGGAGACGGGTTAAATAAAGTCGTCTCCGCCGTCAAGCTGGCCGGTATTATCCGCACCTTCGGCCATCTGGCGGCCGATATCGATCCATTGGGTATTAATCCGCCCGTGGATACCCGCCGCTTCGAGCCGGAGGCCTACGGCTTGACCCGTGCGGATCTGGAAGTTCTGCCTGCCTCGATCGTGCTGAAGGAGACGCCTGCCGGCGTCCATACCTGCTGGGATGCGATTGAGCATCTGCGGGCGGTGTACACCCGATCCATCGCGTACGAATTCAGACATGTGCATGACGAGGAGGAATTGAAGTGGCTGCGCAGACATACGGAATGCCTCAACTCACCAGAGCCGCTTACTTCAGCCGAACGCGTCGCTCTCTTAAAACGACTTATCGAGGTGGAACAGTTCGAGACGTTCCTGCACCGCACTTTCGTCGGGCAGAAGCGCTTCTCGATCGAAGGCACTGATGTTCTCGTGCCGATGCTTGACGAACTCGTCCGCACCTCCGCGGCCAACGGCACTCAGCATATCCTCATGGGCATGGCCCATAGAGGCCGGTTAAACGTGCTCGCACACGTGCTTGGGAAGCCGTACGGCAAGATTTTCTCGGAGTTCCATCACTCTCCGAACAAGGATCTGTTCCCGTCGGAAGGCTCGATGGGCATCAACTACGGCTGGACCGGCGACGTCAAGTACCATCTGGGCGCCGACCGCTCCGTAACGGAAGGCAATACCGTGCGGACCAAGGTTACACTCGCGAACAACCCGAGCCATCTGGAATACGTCAATCCGGTCGTGGAGGGCTTCTCCCGCGCCGCTCAGGATGACCGCAGCCAGCCAGGCTATCCGCTCCAGGATACTGGCAAGGCCGCGACGGTGCTCATGCACGGCGACGCCGCCTTCCCGGGGGAAGGCATCGTCTCCGAGACGCTGAACTTCAACAAGCTGCGCGGCTTCCAGAACGGAGGCACGCTGCATATTATCGTCAACAACCGCATCGGGTTCACGACGAAGAGCGAAGACTCCCGCTCGACACATTATGCGAGCGACCTGGCCAAAGGCTTCGAGATTCCGATCGTGCACGTGAATGCAGACGATCCGGATGCTTGCATCGCGGCCGTTCGCATGGCGGTCGAATACCGGAGCGTGTTCAAGAAGGATTTCCTGATCGATCTGATCGGCTACCGCCGCCACGGCCACAACGAGATGGACGATCCGGAAGGCACGTCGCCGTTCGTGTACAGCAAGGTGAACCAGCATCCGACCGCGTATGTCATCTATGGCGAGCGGTTGAAGCAGGAAGGCTTGGTGGACGGCGCGCAGATCGATCAGATGAAGAAGGATGCCGAAGCCGTCATGCAGCAAGCGTATGACAAGATGAAGGAGACAACCGACCGGGCGTACCGCCACAACACGGGCGAGCCGCCAAGCCGCTTGTCTGGCAACGGCACGGCCGTGCCGATCGAGCAGCTGCGGGAGATCAACCGCGAGCTGTTGGAGGTCCCGGAGGGCTTCCAGGTCTATCCGAAGCTGCAACGTATTTTGCAGCGCCGGGCCAATGCGCTTGATGAGGGCGAGAAGGTCGACTGGGCGCTCGCCGAGACGCTGGCGTTCGCGACGATCCTGGCGGAAGGGCAGCCGATTCGCATCACTGGGCAAGATTCCGAGCGGGGCACCTTCTCGCAGCGCCATCTTGTGCTGCATGACCATAGAACGGGCGACACGTTCTCGCCGCTGCACCGCATACCGCAGGCGAAGGCCTCCTTCGCTATCTATAACAGCCCGCTGTCCGAGGCATCTGTACTCGGATATGAATACGGCTATAACGTATTCGCGCCAGAGACGCTCGTTATCTGGGAAGCGCAATACGGCGACTTCGCCAATGCGGCGCAAGTCATTTTCGACCAGTTCATCGCTGCCGGCCGGGCGAAATGGAACCAGAAGTCCAATCTCGTCGTCCTGCTGCCGCATGGCTTCGAAGGCCAAGGGCCGGAGCATTCCAGCGCGCGTCTGGAGCGGTTCCTGCAATCATCCGCAGAGCATAACTGGACGGTGGCCAATCTGACCAGCGCAGCGCAATACTTCCATCTGCTGCGCCGTCAGGCCGCGATCGGCGGAACCGATGAAGCGCGTCCGCTCATCGTCATGGCGCCGAAGAGTCTGCTGCGCAACGCGCGGAGCGCCTCGCCGGGCCGCGAGTTCAGCGAAGGGCACTTCCATCCGGTATGGGATGAAGCCGTGGAAGGCGAGCTGCCGAAGAAGGTGGAGCGGCTCATTCTCGCTACCGGCAAGATGGCGGTTGATCTGCAGACCGAACTGGAGACGTCGGATCGGGATCACTCCTGGCTGCATATGATCCGGGTCGAGCAGCTCTATCCGTTCCCGCAGGAAGAGATTACGGCTATTATCCAACGCTATCCGGCCCTGAAGGAGATCGTCTGGGTACAGGAAGAACCGAAAAATATGGGCGCCTGGACGTACATGGAGCCGCGTATTCGCGAAGTGGCTCCGAAGAAGGTGCCTGTCCATTATATCGGACGTCCGGAGCATTCCAGCCCGGCGAGCGGGTATGCGGATGTCCATAGCTTCGAACAACGGCAAATCATTACGGAATCATTGCATCGCTCGACAAAAACTAATTAAACCTGGGAGGTTACGATCGTGGCTGAAATCAAAGTGCCTGATCTTGGAGAATCGATATCGGAAGGAACCTTGCATAAATGGCTTGTCAAAGTAGGCGATACAGTAGGTCAAGGGGATCTGCTCGCCGAGTTGGAAACCGATAAAGTCAATCTGGAAATCAGCGCCGAGGAGAGCGGAGTCATTGAATCGATCCTGAGAGGGGAAGGCGAGAACGTCGCTGTCGGCGAAGTAATCGCCGTCATCGGCTCCGGTGCGGAAGCAAGCGCTCCAGCAGCGCCGGCGGTTCAAGCGGCTCCGGCAGCGGAAGCGGAAGCGACTGCCGCCGAGAAGGAGAGCGCTTCGGCAGCAGCTCTGGCAGCTCCGCCAGCGCCCGCCCCAGTTCCTGCGCCTGCTGCGGACAGCGGCGCATACCACGCCTCTCCGGCTGCACGCAAGCTTGCAAGAAAGAAGGGCATCGACCTGAACGGCGTCTCTGCACGCGACCCGATCGGCCGCATCCAGCATGATGATGTGCAGGCGAACGCAGCCCGTCCGGCGGCAGCGCCAGCTGCGGCTCCAGCAGCGCCGGCGAAGCCTGCGGCACCGGCTTCCGGTGCGGCAGCCGATCCGGCCAAGCCGATCGAGCGCCAGCGCATGTCCCGCCGCCGCCAGACGATTGCGACCCGCCTGGTGGAGGCGCAGCAGACGGCAGCCATGCTGACGACGTTCAACGAAGTCGATATGACCGCGATTCTCGATATCCGCAAGCGGCGCAAAGACGGCTTCAAGGAAAAGCATGATGTGGGCCTCGGCTTCATGTCGTTCTTCACCAAGGCGGTCGTCGGCGCATTGAAGGCTTACCCGCTGCTGAACGCCGAGATCGACGGACAAGATATTCTCGTGAAGAAGTTCTACGATATCGGCATCGCCGTCGCGGCGAAGGAAGGTCTCGTCGTGCCGGTCGTTCGCGACGCGGATCGCCTCAGCTTCGCGGAGATCGAGCGCTCTATCGGCGAATTGGCGTCGAAGGCACGCTCCAACTCGTTGGCACTGTCCGATCTGCAAGGCGGCTCCTTCACGATTACGAACGGCGGCGTCTTCGGTTCCCTGCTGTCGACGCCAATCTTGAACGCGCCACAGGTCGGCATCCTCGGCATGCACAAGATTCAACTGCGTCCGGTCGCTATCGATGAAGAGCGCTCGGAGAACCGTCCGATGATGTACATCGCCCTTTCCTACGATCACCGCATCGTCGATGGAGCGGAAGCGGTCGGATTCCTGGTTAAGGTCAAGGAGATGCTGGAAGATCCGGAGACGCTGCTCCTCGAAGGATAATACGGCTTTGGAATACGTTACAGTCAGCCGGCTCTGCGGAGCCGGCTGTGTTGCGTTCTCGGCGGCCGGGCGCGGGCCCGGTTAGCGGCGCGAAGCCCATGTTCCGCAGCCGTGCTCATACGGCCTGTCGGCATGCTTGACCCTTGCGGAGAATTGCTTTGACTTCCCGGAATCCGCGTGATAGGATAATTTTGGAGATTGCGTCTTGTATATCGCATCGATATTGGCACTATTGCGGCTGCTTGCAGGCAGGCCGCTTTTTCTGTACCATGCGGGTGAACTCCAACAGTACTATTCGTAACGGAGGTGCAGCAGTTGACGACAACCGTATTTTTCGCTTCGAACTCATTAGGCTACCTGACAGACAGCCAACTACAGCGGATGCTGGACCGGTTCGGGCTCGGCCGATTGCTTCACTCCGCGCCTACGGAGCACGGGGTCATGAAGCAGACGCTGTTCGTCACATCCACAGCCGGGGAGTTCGTGCTGAAGGGCAATCCACTCTATCCCGGACAGTGGAAGGAGGAAGCGTATTTTATCCGTCATTTGCACGCTAAGACCGGAGTTAACGTGCCTTATCCCTATCTGATTGACGAGTCGGATGATATTTTCGGCTGGAGCTATGCGCTGATGCCCCGGCTGCCCGGACAGCATATTCACGATCCGGAGCTGCTTCATCATGAAAATGCATGCGCCATGGCAGCCGCGCTCGGACGCGCCCTGCTTGCGCTGCACGGATGGAAGGCGGAGTATCCCGGGGAATTCGACCCGGACCGCGGCCATATTCGCCCGTTCGCCGATTCCCACACGGCGTGGCTGTACGGGACGATTCGCTATTGGCTCGACGACGCCGTGAAGTACTCCATCATTACGGACCAGGACAAGAAATGGGTCGAGCAGCTATTGGACAACGCGCAGGCGGCGATGGACAGGCTGGACTCCCCCGCGTTCGTCATGGGCGACTTCAAACCGGAAAACGTGCTCGTGCAGCAAACCGATCGAGGCTGGGAAGTTAGCGGCGTAATTGATTTTACTACATCTTATTTCGGGGATGCCGTCGCAGACTTGCCGAAGTTGACGGCACTGTATCTGGAACGGGGAGAAGAGGAGCAAGCTGCCAGCTTCCTGTCCGCCTATGTTGGGGACAGCGCTCTGCTGCAGGAAGGATTCCTGGAACGATTCCGGGTCCATATGCTGCATCAGCGGCTGCTGCGGTGGGGATGCGCCCAAGCGATGAAGCAGGTCACCTGGGATCCGGCATTGTCCTTCTCCGAGTGGGCCGAGCCGTATACCGAAGCGGCTGCAAGACTGCTTAGAGTGAACCAGGATCGGGAGACCCGCCCGAGAAGCGAGGGAAAATGAGCGTACGTGCGAACAGCAACAGCAGGCCGTCAGGCAGATCGCCTTCTCCTCTCCGACGTTCTCTGTGGCCGAAGGTTCAAGACCGGCAACTTCGCCGATTATGGCCATTTCTTTACCCGCTCGGAATGCCAACAGCGCTTCCTCAACCTCCGCGACGAATGGAACGAAGGCGGAATGGAAGCCTGTCAGCCCCTAAACTTGATTTACGGCGTCCCGACCGAATAAGCCACCAGCACACTTCCGTGATGATAATGACCGCCGCCATCAGAACGAGAATCGACGGTCCTTGATATTTGCGGAGCACCATTTCTTAATAGCGAAGTAACCGGCAAAAAAGACGAGAATCATCCGGCGGCGACTATCCTTCAATTCCAGTTCTATCTCCTGAAGCTTGGTCAAGAAGGAAGAGAACACCTGCTGCGACGACTGGAACTCGCTGTAGAAGCGGTTCTTCTCCATGCCCATCCACTGCGATTCCAGCGAATTGATGGCCTTCTGAAGTCCTTCCATTTGCGTTTTGGATAATCCGTACGCCAAATGGAACATATTTGCCACATTATCGATTTGCTCTGGTGTGATCGTAATGCGCATCGTGCATCCATTCCCTTATCTTGAATTTGATATGATTATAGCGAATCACCGCCCTCATTCCCAGCGAGTAATTTCCCAATTTTTTCACTTCCATTCCAAAGCGGCTCCCGGGACTCCTCCTCATAATGGACCATTCAGTCCCTCCGCAGCCGGACCTGTAATCGGGACTTACGGCTTATCAGTTCGAGATCGTTTTTGGTTTGACAATTAAAAAAAAAGGAATATACTTCTCTGTAACAGGAGATGATCTGATGAATTTGAACACACCCAAGTTCACTGCCGTCCCCCGCCGCAAGCTGGTGGATCAGGTGCTGGATCAGCTCCATGACGTGCTGGTCCGCCATTATCACCCCGGCGATCGGATGCCGACCGAGCCGGAACTGATGGAGCTGTTCGGCGTAGGCCGTTCGACGGTCCGCGAAGCCGTCAAGATCTTGGTACATGCCGGTGTGCTGGAGGTCCGGCAAGGGGACGGGACGTATGTCCGCTCGCTTCCCTCCGATGCGGACTCGTTGGAACAACGGCTGCTCCGGGCCGAGACGGAGCACATTAACGAAATCAGAAGCATGATGGATGCCCAAGTGGCGCGGTTGGCCTCGGAACGGCGCACGGACAAGGATCTAAGGCGGATGAAGCGGCTGCTCGAAGAACGGAAAAAGGCATTGGAGGCCGGCAATTATGCCTCCTATGTGGATTTGGATGTGGAGTTCCACTGTTCGATTGCAGAGGCAAGCCAAAATCCACTGCTGCTCGATCTGTACCTTGCCTTTTCCAACGCGATGCGTGGCGAGCTGAGCCACCTTATCGTCGGTACGAAGCATTATGAGGACCAGTCGGAATTGCATGATCAGCTGTATCAGGCGATTGCGGCCCGGGATGCCGCTACCGCCGTGCGCTTGTCGCTGGCCAATCTCGCGCCGCAGGACCGCCGCGGCAGCGAATAACGGTTGCCTACACAGAGGAGAGGAGAGACGTCATGGTCATTGATGTTCAGGAGGTAACCTGGAAGAGAGATAACAAGACGATTCTAGATCGAGTATCCTGGGAAGTTAAGCCGGGGGAGCATTGGTGCCTGCTCGGGCTGAACGGCTCGGGGAAAACGACCTTATTGAATATGATCAACGGCTATATCTGGCCGACCTCAGGAAGCGTCTCTGTCCTGGGCAAGCGGTTCGGCACCTTCGACCTGCGCGAGCTGCGCAAGCACATCGGCTGGGTAAGCACCTCCCTGCAGCAGAAGCTCTACGGACACGAGACGGTGGAGAAGATCGTACTTAGCGGGAAATTCGCCACGATCGGCTTGTACGATGACATCGAGGAGACTGACGAGGAGAAGGCATTGTCCTTGATCCGGCTGCTCGGCTGCGAGCGGCTGCTCAACCGTACCTACGATACTTTATCGCAGGGCGAGCGGCAGCGAGTGCTTATCGGCCGGGCGCTGATGGCGTCGCCGAAGCTTCTCATCCTGGACGAGCCGTGCACAGGACTTGATATTTTCGCCCGCGATCAGCTGCTCCATATGATTCAATCGATTGCGCGCGAGCCGGATGCCCCGACTCTTATCTATGTGACGCATCATGTTGAAGAAATCATGCCCTGCTTCAACAGAGCCCTGCTCATTAAGCAAGGAACTGTATTCTCGTCCGGTAATACGGCCGACCAGTTGACCTCTGCCCATTTAAGCGAATTTTTCCATGCACGCATCGAAGTGCGGCAGGAGCTGGGCCAGCGCTATTCCCTTCAGCTGCTGAACACGGAATGATACGTTTCTGCCTCTTCGCCTCAATACGACATTGCTTTCACATACAAAAGCCGACCTGCGTCGGCTTTTGCTGCTTCAGCCCTCTCATTGCCCCGAAGGCAATGCGGCTTGGTCAGATGGTCGATCTTCGAACAAGAACGAACGATATCAAGGCGTATATCAAAGTAAAGGGTACGGTCATCAACACCAATTCCCAAGCGGAGTAGCGGAGGAAAAAATCCCACACCGCCTTCCAGCCCTCATAGTAGGACAGAGCCAGCGACAAGACACTCAGGATGGCGAAGGATACGATGATCAACACATACATTCCTGCGGCGCGGTACCGCCGGTGCACGCTGGAGATCGCGAAGCCGAAGCAATACAGATGCATCAGCAGCAGAAATGCTATCCCTATCTGCTGAATGACAGGCCCGTCACTCCAATAGGGCAATTGGAAGAAGTGAAGCCGAACGCCCCATCCCCCAGACAGGTTTTCCATGAACGTCAGCAGGACTAGCAGCAGGGACGACCCTGCACTGGTGATCGCGGACATCGCGATCGTGCCGAGCATATAATCTTGCCTTCTAATATTCATGCCGAGCGCATAGGGAAAGGTGTGAGCCAAGGTGAAGGTGCCGGCGACGAACATATAGACATAAATGCTTGCCATTCCCCCAGTATAAAAAGGCTTGTTCCCTTGTTCAATGCTAAGACCAATCCCAAGATTGATGACAAAGCTGAGAAGCATAATGCTCCACGGTATGAACAACCAGGTCCATTTATCCCGGAGATGCATCTTCAATACGCCAGCTGTGCGGTTCATCGCTCCTCTCCCCCTTCTCTGCCGGACGGGTGGCTGCCCGTCAGATGAACAATCAACTGCTGCAGGGACACCGAAGCTAGCTCAACATCAAGAGCAGCGGCCTGCTTCCGCTCTTCGGAACTAAGCGGCCCCATTATCGTTACCGAGGCCAAGGCGCCGAACGTATCGCGGTGCACCACCTGCCTCCCCTCGATGAAGCGCCCGACTTTGGATGCCGTGCCGGTTGCCGTGAAGGCGCGTTCGCGCAGCGAATCGGCATTCTCATCGATCAGCATTTTCCCGTCATCGATGACGATAATATGCTCCAATATCCGGCTCACCTCGTCGATCAGATGGGTCGAGAGCACAATCGTACGCGGGTGCTTCGTGTAATCCTCAATCAAGCGATCATAGAAAATGCTTCTCGCGACCGCATCCAGGCCCAGATATGGCTCGTCAAACAGCGTTAGCGGAGCGCGGCTCGCCAAGCCAACGACCACGCCAAGCGCCGATAGCATCCCTCTGGATAGCTTCTGAGCACGCGGTTATTCTCAAAGGGCGCCTCCCCGAACAAGCGAACGGATCCGCTCGTCGGGAACAGCTGGGCCGTCATCAAATGCATAATCGTTGTCTTCCCGGCTCTATTTCTGCCCAGCAGCCCATATATTTTATCTTCCTCCATCACAAAGCTGACATTTTGAACCGCGTTCACATTTCCGTATGATTTGGTCAACTCCCGCACTTCTGCTACATGAATCATCGCGTGCCCTCCCCTCTGCGAATCATATCGATCAAGTGGTCTGTCGTGATGCCAAGCTTCTCTGCCTCCCGGATCATCGTGACAACATATTGTTCGTAGAACTTCTCCTTGCGCTTCGCCAACAATAGGGCACGTGCTCCCGGCGCCACGAACATCCCAATCCCTCTCTTCTTATATAAAATCCCTTCATCCACTAACAGATTCACACCCTTAGCCGCTGTCGCCGGATTGATCTGGTAGAAGGAAGCAAACTGATTTTTGGAAGGGACCGGCGATTCTTCCGGCAGCCTTCCCTCGATGATATCGTCCTCAATTCGCTCCGCAATCTGGACGAATATCGGGCGCTCGTCATCAATGAGCGAACTCATCTCCCCACCACCATGTTCTATCGTTGTCATCCCGTCGCGAGCGCACTGAACGGTAAAAAGGGCCCCGGCCTATTGCCGGAGCCTCTGCTGCCTGCTTCCGTTAGATAGCAGGATTGTTTTGTGCCACACCCTGAGACGCTTAGAACTGTGCCACGACGCCCTGGGATGGAGTGGACAGCACGTTTACGACACGGCCGTCCGACACGGTGAGGACGTAGATAGTGTATGTTTCCCCATTGACAAGTTGATTACCATAAGCGTCTTTATCGTCGTATTTCAGCGTAACCACGCCTTCTCCCGAAGCAGATACGATTTTGGAGCTATTTGCTCCTGCCCAATTAGCCTCATCCAGCGTAAAGCTGCCTGCTTTGGAGGAAGGGACCGCCATGACGGCATAGTATGCAACGCCTCTCTCATTCGCCGGCTTGCTGAAATAGACCCGCATGTCGCTTCCATCCATCACCGCGGTTACGTTCGTCGCCGAAGATACGTATTGAGCCGACAAGGCCACATCGCGGGATGGATCAGAGAGCGCATTGACCGTGCTGACTCGCCCGTCAGCTACGGTGAGGACATAGAACCGATAAGCGCTGCCGCTTGTAATGGCCTCTCCTCTCACGTCACGTGCGTTGTCTGGCAGAGAAAGGCGAATCGTGCCGCTCTGCTTCGAAGCATACGTGTAATATGGCGTATTGTTGGCATCCGCCAAACCAAAGCTCTGATCCGACTTCACGGCCATCACGCGGTATTCCAACACGCCATAATCATTGGACGGCGCGGTGAAGCTCACCTCGATATCGCGCGCCGTGCCGCTATTGCCCGTTACGTTGGCCGTTACGTTCGACGGCGCAGAGACCGACGAGTTGCTTGTTAGCATGATTTCCGCGGAAGGAACGGACAACATATTCGCGTTATTGCTGTTGTTGCTGACGGACAGGACAAATACCTTGTAGCTGACGCCATTTCGAATCGCCGCTCCATCAACATCCTGCGCCGAGGAGGACAGAATCTGATCAATATTTCGGCCTGTCTTGCTGACGTACGTATAGTTGTAGCTGGATACGTTGTTGGCACGGTATACGTCGAAACGGCTTGCATCGACCGATTTCACGACCATGATCCGGTAGTGCGAGATATTCGATTCATCCGCCGCCCGGTTGAAGCTGACTCGCATGTCGCGGCCGTCGTTATAATCGTTGATGTCGCTTGCCATGACGTTGGCAGCCGGATAGACCGTCGAGTTGTTGCTCAATGTGATGGTGTTCGACGAGCTGGACAACGTATTGGAATAACTGCCCGAGCCGACAGACAGGACGAATACGCGGTAGCTTACCCCGTTACGAATCTGCGACCCGTCGACATCTCTCGCGCCGGACGAGAGCGTCACACTCTGGTTACTGCCATTGCGGCTTACATACGTATAATTATAGCTGGATACATTGTTCGCATCCCCTACCGTGAAGCGACCCGCATCGGACGATTTCACGACCATGACGCGGTAGTGGCTGATATTTGATTCATCCGCCGCACGGTTGAAGGTTACCCGCATGTCACGGCCATCGCCGTAATCATTGATATCGTAAGCCTGAACATTGGCCGCGGCATACACGGCCGAATTGCTGGACAGCGTAATAGTGCTGGAAGCGTAAGACAATGCATTGGAAGAGCTGCCTCTGCCTACCGACAGGACAAACACGCGATAGCTCACACCGTTCCGAATATAAGAGCCGTCCACATCTCTGGCGCTGGAGGAGAGCGTCAAGCTAAGATCGCGCCCCGTCTTGTTCACCTTCGTGTAGTACGAGCTCGATACATTGTTCGCATCCGATACATTGAACCGGTCCGCATTGGATGTCTTCACGACCATGACGCGGTAGTGATCAATCAACGACTCGTCGGAAGCCCGGTTGAACGTGATCCGCATGTCACGGCCGTCGTTATAGTCGCTGACATCGCTGACTTGCACATTCGTGACCGCATTGGCGATGGAATTATGAGACAGCGTAATCGACGAAGACGCGCCGCTCAGCACATTGTTAGAGCTGTACCCGTCATTCGACACCGCCATGACGAATACCCGGTAGGTCTCATTATTTCGAATATAAGAACCGTTGACGTCCGTCAGGCTCGAAGACAAGGTTGTCGTGATATTGTATCCGGTCTTCGACACTTGATAATAACGGCTGGACGACAATTTATTAGCTTCGGTCAGATCGAATCGGGTGTAGTCCCGGTTCGGCACGACGAATATGCGGTAGTGGCTCACCTTCGACTCATCGGAAGATTTCGAGAACGCTACCTGCAGGTCGCGACCGTCGCCGTAGTTGCTCACATCCGCCACGCTTGTAATGACTGGCGCGCCGACTGTGGTGCCCAGCGTAATCGTCGCCGTGGACGCAGAGAGCTGATTGGAATGACGATTCACATTATTGCTTACGGACAAGACGAACACCGTATAAGGCACGCCATTGCGAATTCTGTCTCCGGACGTGTCCCGGGACGACGAGCTGAGTGTCGTCGACAAGGTCGTGCCGGATTTGTATACCGTCGTATAGTTCGAGCTGGATACCGAATTCGCGGCGTTCAAATCAAAGCGATGCGCATCCTGCGACTTCACGACCATGACGCGATAGTTGGAAATATTGCTCTCATCGGAAGCCCTTGTGAAGCTCACGGACATATCTCTTCCATCGCCATAATCGGCAACGTCACGTGCCTTCACATTCGTGACCGCATAGGCTGAATCGCCTGTCAACGTCACGGTCTGCGAAGGCCGGGATAATACATCCTGGCTGCGCTTGCCTACAGTCAACACATACACGACGTAGGATTGGTTCGCCCGGAGAACATCTCCGTTCACGTCGCGGGTCCAGGAATTGAGCGAAAGAGAAGGATTGCGGCCATACGTATCGACGACCGTGTAATTATTGTCCGCTACCAGGCGAGCCCGCGCGAGCGTAAAGGACGATGAATCCGAAGCCTTGACGACGAGAACGCGATAATGATTGATATTCGATTCCTGGGACGCCCGATTGAAGCTGACGGTCAGGTCGCTGCCATTACCCGCTTGGCCGGTTACTCTGGCATTTACATTCGTTGCCTGATAGACTTGGTCGCTCAGATAATCATCTTCATCACGATTCGTCGTATTAATCGTTACGGTCTGCGTTCTGGAGTTCCACAGCACTTGCTCGCCCATCGCTTCGCTGACGAAGCGCAACGGAACCATCGTTCTTCCCCGGATCGTCTGGGCAGGAACCTCCAGAGTCACGTTCGAATCGTTGATCGTAGCTACCTTGGAGCCAATCTTGAGGACAATGGTCGTACCCGCCTTAGTCGCGGTCACCGTCTGCGCTCTCTGGTTCCATCCTACCCTCGCATCCAACGCCTCGAAGATGGCCCGCAGCGGAAGCATCGTCCGCCCTCGAATCATCATTGGCGGTTGATCCGTCTTTAGCTTGACGCCATCGATATACACACTGATCTGTGGGGCCGCCTGCACTTGCGTTTGAATGGCAAATGTAAACAATAAGGCAAATGCAATCAGCCCGGATAGTATCCTTTTCACAAGTTCATCCTCCATTTGTTGTCATTTCAATCCTTTGATATGTGTAACGCGGTTACTAAGGTAAATGTTTCTTTCTTTCTAAAATATTTTCATTTTTGGGCAAAATATTGAACAATTACCCTGATGCAAGAGAGGCATGAAGGCCTGCATATCCGGCCCTGCCTTCTATGCTTCGAAAATCGTCAGCAGCGGCCATTGCTCCCGCCACTGCTTCGCGTTCACCCGCGCCATATAATAAGCGGGATCGGGAAATGCCGGGCTCCGCCTGACGACCATCTGGAACAAATCGTCCAAGCCATGCGGATGAATCAGTTCAATCCGCTCCTCTCCAGTCAAACGCGCGCCTACCGCCGTGGCGGTCTCCGGCCATCGGCTCAACGCATCGAAGGTAGACTCGTAAGGCGCCACGCCATTGCGAATATGCATGCGGGCCTGGTTTTTGACCGACCATTTTTCGTTGCCCGTACGCCTTATCAGTTCCTGCTCCAGGGCAAAATCCCGCTGCTCGGACAGATCCTCCGGGTCATAGTAGACGACATCGATATCCTGATGCCGCGCCCGGTATTCGAATCCATGCAGCCGATCCCAGATATAATTGCGAATATACCCGGCGGCTATATAGCATTGCGGCAGTTCCAACTCCCTGACGACCCGCAAGTCGGCCAACAATTCCTCATGTTCATGCAAATAATGAAGCAAACGCTGCTCCAACACGGGGATTCCTCCATTTTTTTGCAGGCGGGCGCCTGCCCTTATTTTTTCCGGCCGATGTAGAGCAGGTGAGAAGAGATGAGGACAGGAAGCCATCTCATAGATCAGCTCCATCACTTGGCGATATTCGTCTTCACCGCGCGAACGCCAATAGTCGAATTGCTGCTCATTCATCGCCCCGGCAATGCTGGAAGAAGCAAGGAGCTGTACCGTCTCGAAGCCGTGTGCTTCCATGAACGGGGCAATCTCCTCCACCCGGAAATAATACGCGCCGGTGAACCGCCCCTCATCCTGATGATTGAAAATTCCCGTCTCCATGAAGCCGCGAATCTGGCGGATGCTGTCATTCGGCTTCCAATGCTGCGGATGGAGGATCGAGTTCATCACATGGCGGACTACGGTCATCACCGCGACGAAGACGATGCCGCCCCGCTTGGTCACGCGGAACAGCTCTTGCACGGCGGCATGCCGATCCTCTTCCGCCTGCAAATGATAAAGCGGCCCCATCATCAGTGATGCGTCGAATAGCTCGTCGTCGAATATCCCCAGATCTCTTGCGTCCGCTGGGTAGAACCCTTGGAATTGCCCGGCAAGTCCCCGCTCTTCCGCCATCACCCGCGCGATCTCCACCAGTCTTGGCGTAAGATCGGTCAAGGTGACTTGATAGCCCGCTGCGGCTAATTCAAGAGCATATTTGCCCGGTCCCGCTCCGTTATCCAAGAGATGCCCGCCAGGCGGCAGATGCTTGCGAATATGATGCCAGTTCACCATAAATTCAAGGGGCTCCCTGTCCAGGCGCCCCCACTCGTCAAACCCGTTATAATAATCGATAATTTTGTTCATGGCGGCACCTGCCCTTTTCTCTGCACGTTATCGTTCGAAACCTTACAGCTCGGTCCATGTCGTTCGCACATACCCGATCCGCATGCCCTCCCGCCATATAAAAGAACCAGCCCGGACGTTCCCGGATCGCATTCATCCGATCGGTCATATAATCAATTTCCGACTGTTCAATGGCATGTACCACCTTCTCTGACAGACGTATGGAATTCACCCCTCTATCTTCCACAAGAGGAAAAACCATCCCCTCTGTTAGATTGCCGGCGAAGCAAAATGATTTTGATCCAATCGGTCAAGCCTCGCTCACATACTCACTCTGCAGAATGCTCATCTGAATAATGTCCCAGTACTTGCCTTCGCGGTACAGCTTCTGGCGCAGCCGGCCTTCTTCCTTGAAGCCGCTGCCCAGATAGCAGCGATGACCGCGCTCATTGAATTCGAACACTTCCAGCTCCAGCCGGTTCAGATTCAGCGTGTCGAAGGCGAACCGTTTGATCAAGGCGATTGCTTCCTTGCCGTAGCCTTTGCCAAGATGCGACTTGCGGCCAATGACGATGCCCAGGACGGCGCAGCGGTTTTTCCAATCGAGCCGATGCAGATCGATCTGTCCGATATATTCCAGTGAATCCTTGTCGGCGATAATGAAGCCTTTGCTGCGGCTGTTTCCCTCGATCATCATTTTCAGAAAGGACTCTGTGTCATGAAGCGTCTGCGGATAGGTAAAGATATCGCTTAACGTATCCGTAATCTCCGGGTCGTTGACCCATTCCCGCATATACGGCAAATCTTCCATTCGATACTCTCTTAAAATGATGCGCTCCCCTGCGATATGCGGCATTCGGATCATCCTTTCTGTCCAGAATACGTACTTGGCCTGAGCTCGGGCGGGTGCGTCGTCCCCACAGTATAGACCGCCTGCTTCCGCATCATCGCCTCGATAACGCCTCCGGCAATCTCGGAGCGGGTCATGGTTATATGAGTTTAGGAGAGCGTATGCGGTTCCTAACGTATCCGATTCATCCCCGGGGGAAGCTCGCCGCCGCTCATCCAAGCTTCCAGGGCAAGATGGAAGGTTCGGAGGCCCCCCAAAGGGAGATCATGCCCTGCGGCAGGAACAAGATAGCCTTCCGCACCGGGATGACTGCGGGCAATGAAGGCCGCGGAGGCCTTCATCACCTTCCTCTCCTTCTCTCCCGCCATAACCAGGATGCGTGCCCGGTTACGGGCAAATCCTTGCGGTAATCGATAAGACATATTTTCTTGCATCATCGCCATAAATGTATCCCGCTTCATCTGCAGCGACTCCTGGTAATATCGTTCGAATTGTTCCGGCCCGATCCGCAATTGCCGTGCCTGCCGCCGGGCGAACGATCGGTTCTTCACGAGCGGATACGACATGCGGAGAAGGGGGGGCAAGCAGGGAATACCCCAGCTTCATCGGCTTCGCGAGCCCGCTGACGATGACCGCATGGTCTGCAACATCTTCCCTCATGCCCAGCATTTCCAGGGCAATCTGCGCGCCGAGAGAGAAGCCGACGACCGTGACCTGCCGCCCTTCCCTATGCATATCGATCAGTTGAATGATGGTCTGTGCCGTCTGACAGATCGAATGGAATGGGATATCTTTGCTCTTCCCGTGACCAGGCAGATCAGGGATGACAATATGGTAACGCCCTTTGAAGTATTCCAACTGCTTCTCCCACATCCATCCGCTGACACCGCCCCCATGCAGAAATACGAGCAAAGGCGCGTCATTGACGCCGAACTGCTCCAGATACAGATTCATCCTTCGCCTCCTATGTACCGTCCACGCGGATTCTCATTTTATTCCCATTCAAGCACGGGAACGTGATGCTCGATCCGAAGGCGGTACAGATTCATGATGCGGATCTGCTCCTCGCTCAAGCGCTCCCGATCCCAGTACATGTGCATGAGGTTGTACTCGAATATTTCTTTCAATTTCAAGAACAAGGGCAGCTGCTTCAGCATCTCCGGATGAATCGCATGCTCCTCCTGATACCCTTCTATCAGAGCGTTCGCAATGGAGCGCCCATAGTCCCGTATGCTCCCCGCCCCCGGGAACGAGAATTCCAGGGCCGAATAGAGAGGGACGGCCAGGTCATACATATAGTAATGCTTCTCGCAATCTTGAAAATCGATCATCGTGAGCGAGGAACCGCGATCAACAAGGGTATTTTCGAGCCACAAATGGCCATGAAGCAACCCATACGTCGTTCGTTCCCGGGGAAGCTTCTTCACCTCCGCCAGCACGTTGGCCGCAATCGCCTGAATTGCCGTCTCCTCTGCAGGGATGTACTTCGCGAAGTTGTACTCTTCTTGATCATGCCAGTCCCCGAGATGGCGAAGCGGATGATTCGCCTCATAGCGCTGCGTAATCCGGTGCATTCTGCCAATCTGCCTTCCCAATTCGGCCAGCACCTCCGCATTCCACTCCGCACGGGGCAGGTGAATGCCCGGGGCCGCCTTATATACGACAACGATAATGTCCTTGGGAGGCATGAGCTCGACGATCTGACCACGGAAGGAGGGGATTGCCGGTGCGACGCCGACGCCCTCCCGGTACAACGCGTTCGTCCAGGACACTTCTTCAAGCTGCTCCTCATACGGTTTATAGTTGGTCACACGGATATAATACGTTCCTTGATCGCCCGTACAGCGGTACATTTCATTAGTTACCGCCTCTGCCGTATGTATCTGGATTGGATAGTTCGCATTCAGAAAACGCATTACCTGCTGTTCCATTCGCCGTACCTCCGACACATAAACAGTTCTCTACAGGTGATGACAGACAGGATACCGGTATCCGGATACCAGGCAGTCACCTCATCCAATTCCCGAATCAACCGGCACCGGAATCTTGTTTAACGGGCGGGCATCGCTTCGTCCTTCGTTAAGGCCTCCAGATCATAATAAGCATCGCGCAGCCAAGGGTGGAGCACCTTCAACGTGTCCCGCCGCTGCCACAAGTAGTTGACATATGCATAGGAAGCATGTCCCAGAGAGATCTCAAGCGCTTCCTCCACTTGCTTCAAATAGGGAGGAGTCCCTTCCTGATCCCATTCGATCTTATCGGCAACGAACAGCACCTTGTCTATCATCGTGGCCTGCTTGCGGAGCGTCGTATGGCAGCCAACGGCATCCAATATGTCTTGTTCGGAGACATGGAACAGATCCCGGGCCATCTGCCTGGACAGCTTCTGATGAACAATCATCGGGAAGGCCTCTTCTTCCGGCAGTACTTCAATGCCAAGGGAACGCGATATGGGCACTCTGACATGGTGGGGATAGACCGCGCTAATATCATGCAGATAACCGGCGTATTCCGCCGCCTGCGAATCCAATCCGAATCGCACTGCCAGACGGCGTGCTTCTTCTCCTACCTTCATGCAGTGCTCCGCTGTCCAGGGACACCCGTTCCTGGCCAAAAAACGATAAACATCTTCACGCAGATCGCCTGACGACGCTTCAACCTTTAATTCAGCATAGACCGGATTCATATTCGCCTCCCCTTATGCCGCAGCGGGACGACGCATGCAGCCATCCATTTTACACGGTATTGGATAATTGTGTATGTTGATCTGCTTCATCGTAACACAGAAGCGAACCAAGGGGGTTAAAGATATATAAACATATCATTCAAATCGTTTCTCCTCCAGCTTCGCTATTATATAGCAACCTCCCATTGGCCATTGAATGCCAATACCCGCACATGAACAAAAGGATGCGCAATCTGCCCATCCCTGAGATGAATTGACAACCGGGTCTATGTGCCATGCTATCGGCGAGCGACGATTTCCACCTTCATCCGGTCCGGATCCTCGAAAAACACGGCGTAATGATCGCTGCCCCCGGCATATGGATATCTGTCCGTATACAGCATAGGAATGTCTCTCTCCTCCAGCTTGATGCGCAGTTCATCAACGCGCGCCTTCGATTCCGCGTGGAAAGCGATATGGTTCAAGCCAGCGCGCTTGCGATGGTATGGAAGATCAAGAAATCGGGCTTCCGTCTGTACGAAGACGAGATAGGTCTCTCCCTGCTTCCAGCTGATGCCTTGCGGCCATCTCTGGAACTCCTCATACCCCAGTTCCTTCAGCAGCCATCCCCAAAAGGCGATGGACCGTTCCAAATCCGATACATTAAACTCGACATGATGAAGCATGTTGGCCTCCTCCTCTTCTCCCGCGCTAACACAAAACCCACCTTCCAGCGCTTGGCTTAGGGTGGGTCTTCTCCTGTTCAACAGAACTGCAGTAACTTGATATTTTTGTATACCCATTGTACTTCAAAACAAAAACACGCACAAGTGTTCCTGTTTTCTTGAGCTATCACTATGGTCTTTTCACGCGTCCGGCTTGGCCGGCCTCCAGCCTGCCCTAATTCAAAATTATCGGCAAGGAATAGCGGGCGAAGCCTTCGCCGTCATAACTGTATCTCTCGCAAATGATATAGTCCCTGCCTGCCGCGCTGACATCGAACTGATGATCCGCGACATAAGCGTCCACCCTGGAGCTGGCGGCATCGAAATCTCCCTGGTCATTGGCAACGACAACGCACAGCTGCGGAGGCATCGTTACCCGCATATACCATTCCGGTATCCCTTCGAAGGCGCTGACTTCAACGCAGAGAATGTACGCATGGCGGTCCGGATCCGCCTGAGAATCGGCATTCGGCCATATTCCGTACTGCACTTGCGGACTCACCACTTGGGGGAAATGCTTCGTCGAGGACAGCAGGCTTTCCTTGGCATGACGGTATTTGCTGCTCATATCCTGCAGGTTGATGCACGGAATTCCAATCAGCTTCAGTTCTTCATGCCGTACGACTATCGGCTCCATATTCGGCAGTTTGTTCATGATTTCCACGCTGGTTATCCTCCTCTCTGTTAATTCTTGAACAAAGACATATATTGCGACAGCCAGATCTCATTCGGGGCAAGATAGAATTTCACGCCCTCCGAGTCTTGCCGCCTCCACTTCAATGATATCTGCCTCGCTCTGCCTATTCCCTACGGCAGTGGCCAGGTCAGTCGATTCCGTCAAATAGACATACGGACTTCTGACAAGCTTCAAGCCTTCCGCCAGGAGATTACTCGAGGACGCTCTTATAGGTCCCATGGTAGAGCATGCGGGGAGGGCAAGCTTCTTCATACTGCCGAGTTCCGTCCATTGCGGCTCCTTCCGCATTTTTACTCTACACGGTCTGTTGATCGTCCGCTAGTATTTTATTACATTTTTCCTCGCAGTTCGTCTACTTTCTTCTATCGGCTCTGAGTGGGATACAAGCAACAAGCTCGTCCCAAATGCATCAAGCCCCCGCGGCCGATTGGAGAATCTCCCTTCGCTCGCAGGGCTCATGTCAAGATCATTCCTGCTCCAGGTGCTCTTCGATCTTGGAATAACCTCGCTCTCTATGAAATCACCTTCATCCTGCTTAATGCGCTGGCTGCAACAAGCCCCAAGAAGAAGCCCGAGATCGGGGCGACGACGATGATGCCGATGTAGTTCGAGCTTGATACGGAGAAGAGCTTGAACCCGGCGACCGCGATTGCCGTACAGCATGCGACCGCCCAGTATTGAATCTTGGCGCTTCTCTTGACTTGAACAAACCCGGACCCGCACCGGGCCTTGCTGAGCAGCAGAACAAGAAATAACCCCTCCACTAGCAGACCTATGATAGACAACCCATACTGAAGGAGTTTATACACTGGTGTGCCCATCATATTTTGTTGTAAGAACGGGTAGCGGCCCACAAATATTCCTGTCTCGTGCGTAAAACCGTCCAATGATACATGAGCATAGAACCCGATAATGACCGAGATCAAAAACACGGTCCAGCCACGGATGCCTGACACCCTCCAGGGCCGCGCAAGTCCCTGCCCTTTCCGATCCAGATCCCATACGGACGGCAGATGGCGCACCAAAGGATCCTTGATCAGGTAATGGAACAATACCGCCAACAGCAAGCTTAACGGGATGGCGTACAGGAACAAGCCCAGCGTCGAATGGCCGATCGTCTGATTAGGCTCCAATGCAACGAAAAATTCAAAGTCGGGAGCCATGCTCCCCAAAATAAGGCCGGTCAAACTGAGATACTTTGGCTGCAACAGCTTCAACGGCGCAGCATACAACGCATGTGCAAGCGTATACGGCATAGCTTCCCTCACTATTCTAAGGTTTCTGACATGGGCGTTTTGTCACGAGGGCCGATCCGGCTTAGGAGCCATCCACTTCCAATAGACAGTGAGTTACATCTTACATACTCATACCGAATCAAGCCATGGTACTCGACAGTAAACCCATCCTTAATTTGATCGTATTTATCGGCGGCGATGGCGAATCCGAAGCTTGCCCCGGGGCCGTAACCATGTTGCCCGTATGCGACCGCCTTTCCATCGGAGTTTATAATGCCTTCGTTTTGCCACATATTGTAGTCGATTCCCGGTTATCGCCCTGCATGAAAAAATGGAGAGACAGCCTCATTGCCACCCCTCCGTGCTCGGCTTCTCTTTTTGGTCCGGCCCGCTATTGGCGATATAAGCATCATATGCTTTCTTCACCCAATCGAACAGATAGGCGCTGCCCCCATGATCGGGATGGAGCAGCTTCAGCAGCTTTTTCGACTGCTTCCGTACCTGCTTGTCATCCGCTTCTTCAGGAACCCCGATAAGCACATGAAAAGACACGACTCCGGCCTGGCGATGCTCCCAGGAGTTCGAGGAGCTGTCGCCATAAGAACGGTTATACGACTTCTCCCGGCCCGGAGCCTGTTCGGCCAGCCCGGACAGCTTATGGCGCACATGCTCCAGTATCGCCTCCAGCCGCTCCTCTTCGCGAGGGAGGCCGCCTTCCCAGAACTCGAATTCGAATTTCCTCATTATCTGCTCCAAATGCTCCATCAGATCGTTATACATGATGAGGGTCGCCTTCATACGATCCGCCAGCCTGTAGATTCGGAGCAGTTGCCGCACCGCCCATTCCGGCATTTCCAATGCAAATGCGTGCAGTACCTTGCCCATATCCTTCTCCGGCACCGGCACCTCCTGCAAGAACTCCATCAACCGTTCCTGCTGCTCTTCGTTCAGCCTCGCTCCGATCTGGACCGCAAATTGCAGCTTGGTGGTGCCGGCCTTCACTTTGTTCTGCCAATCCCTGTTCAAGTTCATCAAGGACCGGACGAACTCCACAATATAAGGTTCGGTCACCGTGACGCCATTCGTATCGTCCAGATTGGCGAACTGGGCTCCATCCATGTAGTTACCTTCTCTGCCGCTCTGCATATCTTTCTTCACCTCGAACCGGACGCCGCCGTCTGAAATCTCTTTTCTTCATTCTTCACCCACTTGGATGGAAGGGACTGCTAGCTTCCCAGTAATACGGAACATGCATTTACGCCCGCCTTCCGCCATGCATTCCGTCCGTTCCACATCGGCTTGCAGCAGATCTGCGAACAAAGCAAGCTCGCACTGGCAAGCCGGGGAATGCTTGGCAGCCACCTGCGCAATCGGACAATGGGCCTCTTCCAGCCAGAACGATTCACCCGAGCTGTGTCCCCACCTGGCCATATAGCCTTCCTTGTCCTGAATTTCGGCCAGCGCCTGCACCCGCTGCTCCAGCTTCTGTCCCTTCAGCAAGCTCGCATATCGATGCATCAGCTTCTGCTTCCGCCGCTCGAACAACCGCTCCACGAACGTATCGCCGGCCATGGCCTGCATCTCTTCAATCAAGTCCAGCGCAAGCGCGTCATACTTGTTCACGAACAACGAGCTTGCCTTCTCTGACAAGCTATATAGATAGGCCGGCCTGCCGATGCTGGGGCGGGTCAATTGAATGCGGACATACCCGCCTTTCTGCAGATCGTACAGATGCCTGCGTACCGCGATGCACGTTAGCTTCAGTTGATCCGCCAGCGGTTGAATGCCAATGGGCCCCTGCTGCTTCAGCATCGCCAGGATGTCTCTGCGCACGGGCTGCTTCAGCAGGCGGGCTTCCTGCGCAATCGTCATCTCTCCTCCCTCCCTCCGATTCAATTTGATAAATCTCCCACGGCACCATTTGCCGTCAGACCCGATTTCCATTCCTCCTTATTGTATCTCATTGAAAAATTTTTGTATATGGTCAACATTTTTGATTAAGGCAAAATTTATAGTCAAAAAAATTCTTTCTAACCTCGAGCAGACTCCCTAAAACCTGCAAATTTGCAGCTTTTTTGCCGGGTCCGCTATTCGGATAATAAAATCCTGCAAACATACATCAATTCTACCCCATTATGACCTTGATTGAGATTCAAAGGGAAAAATCATGTATTTCTGCAGGAATTTTACCAAAAACGCCCTCTAAAGAAAGAAAAACCTGTATAATCGCAGTATTTTTTCCACGGGCGCATCGTCATTCTCCCTTGCCCAGACGGACAATTGTCCCGCGTGATGAATTTCAATTATAGAAAAACAATGATATTATCGCGTCCCTCCTTGTATCTCAATATATCATCCTCATGATATGGTCTATACAAGGCAGTGCGATCGGACATAATGCATCCTCGAGGATTACGAGCTCCCGTTGATTCAGCTTGCCTCCCGGAACCTTCGCAATCTCCCCCACCACAGCATGGCTATCGGAATCCGTTATGGTTGTCGTCCTGTTCAGCGGATCCTTGGAGATGACATACTCACGCCCTTCATTTGTCCATATCAACCGGGGATTTGTTGCAATCCTTGACCGATCCTTTAGGCAAGACAAGCTTTCACGTCCTTCACGCATCGTCGCTATCGTCCATTTTCTGCGCCCAAGCCATGGGCTGCTGTCCATAATTTGTACATGGCGCTCCGAGTGGATATCTCGCCCTTCAAAGCTCAATTGCCAGTGATCAATCACCCAGCTTACTGCTTTATTTGTCCTCGTCGTAAATATTCGTTGAAAAGAGCCGACTGCATTGCCGCCATCATCTTCGATTGATATAGGAGCTGTTGACATGTTAAGCACTGGACGAGTGTAATAATACGTTTCCATAAGAGACTCCTTATATCTATTTTACACTTGCAAGCTCAATCTCCCTAAGTTTATCACCTAACCCTACTATTGGATGCAGCCTCATCACGAAAAAGCACCCAGAACATAAGCGATCCCTCGCCCTGCTTGCTGAGTGCCTTGCGTACGGCCATATTTGAAAATGAACAACGCCCCGGCTACGAACCGGAGCGCTGCACCCGAATGCCTTTCCATTTACTGGTTCTACTTGACGTGATGCTTATTGTACCATGCTACGAAATTAGCAACGACCGAATCGAGAAACGCGATGGTCGGCTCATGAATCAATGTCCCGCTATCGTCAATTTTCTCATGAACGGAGCCGACATACACTTCATTCCCGGGAAGAAGAGGAGAAGACACGCCTGGCGAGAACAAAATATCGCGCAAATGTTCCTGGGCCCGCACGGTCCCCAATGTGCCCATCGAAGCGCCGACGATCCAGGACGGCTTGCCTACCAGTACCTTTTCCCCGCGGGAGAGCCAGTCAATCGCATTTTTCAATACGCCCCGGCGTCACCCATAGGACGGCATCTGCCGCGCCCACCTTTGTGACGAATTCCTTTACCTCGGCCGGCGGATGATTTTCAATATCTTGATTGTAGAAGGGGAGCTCCTTGATGCTGACGATATCGATATCGATTCGCTCCTGATACCTTTTTTGCATATAAGCAGCCAGCTTCAGATTATAAGACTCTTTGCGGTTACTGCCAACAAGGGCCACAATATTCATGGATCACGCCTCCTCTGAAATAAACATCCAATCGCTCTGACCTAATTGCCATCGGGTACATCCTTTATTATCCAGTGTTGATATATTCTCCATATGAAGGTGGTACCACGATAACCTCGTCCTTTGCTGACGGGTTTTTTTGTTTATTTTGCAAAGGGGGTGATGGTCATGGATGACGGCGGATATTACTTGCAAGGCGACGCTCGTCCCTGTCGGGGAAGATCAGTTGCCCGTGATGGAACAGTCGAGAAAAATCGTGCACCGGTTCAATCAGCTGTATCGGCCGGTCTTGCCAGAACCGCGAGCGTTGGTGGGAGACGTGCCTCGCCTCGTCGGGCTGGACGGCAATCATAAGGTGAGCAAAAGCCTCGGCAATGCGCTGCCGCTCGATTCGACCGGCTACAGCTATCATCAAGCGTTCCGCAAGGAAGGAGCCGACGAGATCTATGACAGCTGCTCCAAGGGACAAATCGCAGGCACAGAAAAGGCGCGTCTCGTCGCGAAGGAAACGATGCTGGAGGTGCGCGGTATACAGTAGCTCCCAACCTCGTAGTATAACCGGTTCAGGCACTTTAAGCCATAAGCAGGCACCCCTTAGAATGCATTCGCAAAGGTCCGAAAAGAGGCCCATGCCGATCTAAGGGGTGCACGATATTGCCTTATAGAATCAATTCAAATCCCGTCGTATTCTCCAAAATCTCAACGGCGAACGACTCGCCCTCGCGGCGGGTGACGCTTACCGACAGATGGCCCGAACCGATAGCGATGCGCTCGGCCTTCAATTGATCCATTCCTTCCGGAAGGAACGGCGAGAGCGCGATCTTCCGCTTCGCGGCATCCGGGTACAATCCGAGCATGGCCTGCAGGAAGACGATCGACGTTCCGGCGGACCAGGCCTGCGGAGAGCATGTCGTCGGATAAGGGACCGGATGCCCGGTCTCGGATCCATAGCCGCAGAACAATTCAGGCAGCCGCTGATATTCGAAGAAGGAAGAAGCCTGAAGCAGACCCGATATGACCCGTCCTGCCTCCTGCTTGAAGCCGAGCTTGCCCAATCCGAGCAGAATCATCGCATTGTCATGCGGCCAGACGCTGCCGTTATGATAGCTCATCGGATAGTAGCCTGCCGCGTCCGTGCTCATCGTGCGGATGCCGTATCCGTTGAACATATCGTCCTTCATCAAGCGCTGAGACAGTCCCTTCGCCCGGGAAGCCTCCGGCAAGCCGGTCATCAGCAGATGGCCCGGATTGGAGGTGACGCTGTGGACCTGGCGTTGGTCCTTGTCGATCGCAATCGCATAGCATTGCTCGTCCTCCATCCAGAAGGAAGACTCGAAGCGCGCGCGCAGCTGCTCCGCTTCCTCCTCCAATCGCTGCGCCCACTCAGCTTCACCCATGGCATTCACAAGCGGAGCAAGCGATTTTTTGGCCTGGTAGACGTAGCCTTGCACCTCGGACAATGCGATCGGAGCTTCCGCATATTCGCCGGAGCGGTGCACGATCGAGTTCGCCGAGTCCTTCCATCCTTGATTCGGGAATCCCTTCTCCGCTTCCTGACGGTAAGCGACGAAGCCGGAGCCCGCTTCCAGGGCGGAATCGATATAGTCCAGCGCGCGGATGACATTCGGCTTCAATTCCTCGACGAGAGCAAGATCTCCCGTCCAACGGTAGTACTCGCCGAGCACGACCAGGAACAGCGGCGTCGCATCCACCGTGCCGTAGTATGGCGAGAACGGCGATTGATTCGTCGTGACCAATTCCCCGAACCGAATCTCGTGCATAATCTTGCCGGGCTGCTCGTCTCTCCACGGATCGACCTTTTCTCCCTGATACGCGGCAAGCGTTCTAAGCGTACCCTTAACGATGTCCGGGTTGACAGGCAGCATGAACAGCGCCGTGATCAGACTGTCTCTTCCGAACGGCACGGCGAACCACGGCAGTCCCGCCACCGTCGTATCGCCATAGCCGACATCGGTCGTCAGCATGCGCAGATCTTGAAGCCCCCGCTGGAACAGCCCGTTGAATCGTTCCGAATCCGTGCTTACCTTCGAGCTGTTCTCGTACCATTGGACATACGATGCCTCGAGCTTCCGCAGCCCTTCTTCATACGTCAATGGTGCAGCTGCCGGATGATGATCCGACGTCGGGGTGATGAAGAACGTAATCTCCTTCTTCTGGCGTGCGTCCAACGACAGCGGGAAGCGCACCGTGCCGCTCGCATCCGCCGTTCCTTCCGCGTCCCACGCGATGCGCGTCCCTCTTCTAATATTGTCGGCCCCGAGATACGACAGGGTCAACTCCCGGTCGCCCGCCCGCGTCTCCTCCTGCTTGCCCACTTCACCGGTGCGATACTTCCGGACCAGGAACATGTCCTGGAAATCCGCCTCGAAGAAGGCCGAAAATTCAAACTCGACCGGATGCGTAAAATAGTTCGTTAACGTGCAGCGCTCATATAAAATGCCGTCATAAATAAACCGCTCCCGCAGCACTTCAATGGCTCCTTCATCCTTCTTGTCCTTCATCAGCCGGAAGGAAGCCAAGTAACTCTTGTCGCCAACGGAAGAGAGCAGTGTCGGCTTCTCACCGTCAATCCACACTTCCATACGGCTTAGGTAACGCGTGTCCTTCATATACAATCCGTTACCCTGATCATCGCCAGCGACGATATCTCCATCCAGACCTGTCAGGAAAAACAGCTCGCCTTCTTTGATTACGCGGTAGTCCATCATCGATCTCCCATCTATTCATAGTTTCTGCGTGAACGGCAGGTCCATCTATCTCCTTGGTGCGTGACGATCCTCTACGTTACCGTCAATTCGGCCTGCAAGCCTTCCTCGGAATGAGGCCCGATCCAGATATGGAACTTGCCCGGCTCTACCTTGAACCGGAACTGCTCATCTAGCAGCCCCAGCTCTGCCGGCGTTAAGTCGAAGCTCACCATCCGGCTCTCTCCCGGCTGCAGGAAGACTTTGCGGAAGCCCTTCAATTCCTTGACGGGACGCGTCGTACTTCCGACTAGATCGCGGACATACAGCTGCACCGTCTCTTCTCCGGCGCGCGTACCCGCATTCAACACCCGGACAGAGACCGAGACCGGCTCATCCCGGTGAATCGCGCTTCGTTCCAATTGCAGATCGTCATAATGGAACGTCGTATAACTGAGGCCGTACCCGAACGGATACAGCGGCGAATCGTCGCAATCGATATAATCCTCATACAAATGCGGGCGGCCCGTATTTTTACGGTTATAATAAATCGGAATTTGTCCGGTAGAACGCGGGATCGTGACCGGCAAGCGGCCGCTCGGGTTATGGCGGCCCGTCAGCACATCGACGAGCGCAGAGCCGGTCATCGTCCCCAAGTGCCAAGCCTCCACCACCGCATCGGCGTGGTGATGCACCCATTCGGTCGCCAACGGCCGCCCGTTCATCAAGACGACGATGACCGGCGTGGCGCTCTTCTCCTTCAGCTCCCGGATCAGATACTCCTGGCAAGCCGGAAGCGTAATCGAGGCGACATTGTAATGCTCGCCGGTCATCGCCTCGCTCTCGCCCACCGTAACGACGGCGACATCACATTGCTTGGCCAGCTCGACGGCGCGATCGATGCCGCCCGGGATCGCCTCGTTGATGCCGCTGCCCGGCTCATAGAACACCTGGGCATGAGGCCCGATCTCGGATTGGAACGCATCCCATACCGTCACGACATCCTCGTCCCGGCCCTTCCAGGCCCAGCAGCCCATCGAGTTGTGGCGGTCATCCGCCAACGGGCCAAGCAAGGCGATCTTCCGGTGCCGTTCATCATCGAGCGGCAGGATGCCGCGGTCGTTCTGCAGCAGCACGATCGACTTGCGCGCGCTGTCTCGCGCCTGCTCCGCGTGTTCCGCCGGAATGCCAGCCGCTGGCGGCTCCCCGGCATCGACATACGGCCGTTCGAACAAGCCAAGCTGGAACTTCACCATCAGAATTCGCAGCACCGCCTCATCCAGCAGCTTCATCAGCTCGGGGCTCTCCTCCACGAGCGATTCCAGATGCTCCAGGTAGACGCCGGAATGCATGTCCATATCGACCCCGGCAAGCAGCCCTCTGCGGGCGGAATCGCGGCGATCCTCCGCATAGCCGTGATAGATCAATTCTTCAATCGATTCCCAGTCGCTGACCACCATGCCGGTGAAGCCCCATTCCTCCCGCAAAATATCCCGCAGCAAGTAGGAGCTGCCGGTGGCAGGCACCCCGTTCAGCTCGCTGAAGGCGCTCATGACGGTCAAGGCGCCGGCCTGAATGCCGCCGAGGTAAGGCGGCAGCACGGTCTCCCGCAGCGTTCGCTCCGACATGTCGGTCGTATCGTAATCGCGTCCGCCTTCCGCCCAGCCGTATCCGGCGAAATGCTTGACGCAGGCGGCGACCATCGGGTCCCCGGCCGCGTTCGGGCTCTGGAAGCCTCTCACCTTCGCGGCCGCGGCCAGGGACGACAGGTAGACGTCCTCTCCCGTGCTCTCCGCGATTCTCCCCCAGCGGGGCTCGCGCGTAAGGTCCGCCATCGGAGCGAACGTCCAGCGGATCCCTTCCGCCGCCGCCTCGATCGCCGCGATGCGGGCGTTCTTCTCCATCGCGTCCGGATCCCAGCTCGCCGCTTCGGCGAGCGGAATCGGGAAGATGGTGCGGAAGCCGTGAATGACATCATCGCCGATCAACAGCGGAATGCCCAGCCGGCTCCGCTCTACCGCGATTCGCTGCAGCTCATTCACTTTATCCGCGCCATGCACGTTCAGCAGCGAACCGATCTTCCCCTCCGCGATCAGTTCCCGCTCCCGCTCCTCGCAGCGGCCGTACTGAACGGTCTGGCCGATCTTCTCGGCCAGCGTCATTTTGCCAAGCAGTTCCTCAGCCCGGCTCCTCCATTGCTCCAACCCGCTCTTCTTGCTCTTCTCCATACCATTTCCCTCCATCCATCAGCCTTTGACGCCGGCATTGGAAATGCCTTCAATATATTGGCGCTGGAACACGAAAAAGAAGATGATAATCGGCAGCGTCGAGAGGACGACCCCCGCCATAATAAGCGGCGTATTCTCGAAGAACATATCCTTCACGCTGTTCAGACCGACGACGAGCACATATCTCTCCGGCGTATTGGCCAGCGTGCTCGGAATCAGGTAGCTGTTCCATGTTCCGGCAAAAGCAAGAATCGACATCGTAATCAGCGAAGAACGGGCCAGCGGGTACACAATCCGCCAGAAGGCGCCCATCTTCGTCAAGCCGTCAATCCGGGCCGCCTCGATGAATTCGTTCGGCACCGAGATGAAGAATTGGCGCAACATAAAGATATACAGGCCTTGGTACAAGAAAGGCACCGTCAATGCCCAGAATGTGTTCAGCCAGCCGAGTTGGGCCACATTGACGTATACCGGAATCAAAATCATATGGTAAGGAACCATCATCGTCGCGACGACAATCCAGTAGATAACACTTTTGCCCCGGAAATCGAGCTTGGCCAGCGCGAATCCCGCCATCGGGTTAATGATCAGATTCCCTATCACGACAATCCCCGTCATAATGAGCGTGTTGAGGAACCATCTTGGCACATCATACGCTTCATTGGTGAAGAACATTTTATAGTTGTCGAGCGTCCACAGAGTAGGCGACACCAGCTTGTTGACATATCGCATCGGAACGATTGACGTATAGATCGTGTAGAGAAAAGGAAGGGCAAACAAGAGCCCAATCAGGATCGCGCCGAGGTACAGAAATAACCTCCCGGTTCTGCTTCGAGTCTTCATGCGCTCACCCCTTCTCGTCCAATAATTTTTTTTGCAGGAACGTGATGAACATAATGATGAAGAAGAACAGCACGACGGCCGCGCTTCCGTAACCGATGTTCATATAGCGAATCCCGTGCTGGTAGAAATACGTCACGACCGTGCTCGTGGCGCCGGCCGGCGAACCGAGCGCGCCGTATCTGGAGATGGCCGCGATCTGGTCGTAAATCTGGAAGCCGGTAATCGTAGAGACCGAGACGATGAAGAACGTAATCGGCCGCAGCGAAGGCACCGTAATATAACGGAACTTATGCCATTTCGAAGCGCCGTCGATCTCGCCCGCCTCATACAGATCCTTCGGAATCTCCTGCAGCCCGGACAAATACACAATCATCGTGAAGCCCGCCTGCTGGAAAATAAACAGGATGCAGACGAACAGCAAGGCATAGCTCGTATCCGCGAACCAGGTGACATTGCCGAAGCCAAGCATGCCGAAGAAGTCCGTCAGGAACGTCCCCTTCTTGAAGAGCATCATGAATACCGTCGTAATCGCAATCTGAGACGTAATATAGGGGAGGAAAAAGACCGTTCGGAAGATTCCCTTCCCCTTCAGGTTCTGATTCACGACCAGCGCCAGCAGCAAGCCAAGCAGCGTCTGAATCGGAACAGACAAGACCACGATTTGCAGGGAATGAAGCACCGCCCGGAAAAATTCCTTGTCTTGAAGAATCGTAATATAGTTGTCCAGTCCGATGAACTTGGCCTGATCGAGATTGGCAAAGTTCGCATCCTGAAAGCTTCTCACGAAGGACTGGATAAACGGATATAAAAACCACCATGCCCATAAAATTAGAAAAGGTAGTGAAAACATCCAGCCCAGTGTCATATCGGAATCCGCCAGGGAACGGAACCAGGATTGCCTAATTTTCGCCCCCCTTACTTCCGCGTTGTTACTGCCATGTTTGGACATTGTTTTCCTCCTGGTACTGAAAGTGTAAGCGGCCTGTATGAACGACAACCTGTGTCGATGTCACGTATAGATAAAAAGGTACTGCTCCCCCTCCCGGGGAGGGAGAAAGGAGCAGCAATCAAGACGGCCGACTCACCTTATTGGAATTGCTTCTGAATATCGTCCAGAATTTGCTGTGCCGTTTTGCCGGAACCGCCAAGAATTCGTTCTTCCAACTGCTTGACCAGTTCGTCGGTGAAACGCTTCGTATCTGTCGGATATCCATAATCCGTACTGTATTCCAGCGCCGGCTGCACCGGTTTGAATTCCGGATTCTTCTCGAAGTATTCCTTCGACAGTTCCGGAACGGCCGGGTTGTAACCAAGCTCCATGAACTCGGTCTGCGTCTTGTCATTCGTCATGTAGTAAGCGGCTTTGAGCGCAGCTTCCTTATTTTTGGCATCCTTCAGCACCACATAGGCGTCGGAGCTCATCGTGCTGCCGTTGGCCGTGCCCTTCGGAACCGGAATGGCGGCATATTTCAGATCCGGATTCGCATCCTTCAGGAAGCCTTTGTACCAGTATCCGCCCGTGCTCATCGCGCCCAGCTCATTGCTGAACACTTCGCCGTCCCAGCCGAAGCCAAGCGCCTTCGGCGTTACGGCCAGTCCGTCATTATACATCTCGATAATCGTTTCCAGCGCTTTTACGTTCTCTGGGGAGTTGATCGTTTTGCCATTTCCCCAGCCACCGCCGAAGCTTTTCACATAGTTGGTGATATGGAATGCGTCCAGATTGATGATAATACCGTTCACTTTATCGGAATTCAGCTTCTTGGCCGCCGCTTTTACCTCATCCCAGGTTGTCGGGTAATCGCCCAGGCCCGCATTTTTCCACATCGTCTCATTAATCAGGAACATTGCCGGCATGTCGCTGTTCGGCACGCCGTATTGCTGGCCGTCTACGTTCCAGATCTTCATCGAAGCTTCCGGGAAGCGGGTCATGTCAACCTGCGCCGAGCTGATCAGCTCGTCCAACGGTGTGAACAATCCTTTATTGATATACTCAAAAGCGCCTTCATTGGAAATTTTGATAAAATCTGGAGCCACACCTGCGGCAATCTCGCCAGGAAGCGTGTTCCAGAACTGCTCACTGCTTGGGTATTGCTTAATCTTCAGTTCGATGTCAGGATATTGCTCGGAAATATGCGCGGCTGCATCCTGATAGACCTTCAAGTCCTGCGCGGTGCCCCAGAACCCCATGTTAACGGTTACTTTTTGGCCGGCAGCCTCGTTGCCTGTTCCTTGATCCGCGGTGTTGTCCGCTTTGCCGCCTCCGCAGGCCGTCAAGCCGACAAGCAGGGCCAGACAGAGAATCAACGTGGCCGAGATCTTTCTCTTCATCTTGCGCATGTACGGTTACCCCCCATGTAGTATGTTGGACTTTCCTTTGCTTCTTCATCATAAGATGAAACGGATACAAAAAAAATTAATCAAATGATGATTAATTTCAAAATATCGGCCAACTCGGCCCTTTTCTTTTTTTTATACTGCACCGAAAAAATCATTTTTATAAATTTTTGTGCTTTTTTTTCTATAATCACACTTTTTCTTTGCGATATTGCATTGGGGACAGGCCTGTGTATTTTTGAAATACAATGGAGAAATGGGCTTGATTATTGAAACCGACCATTTCCGCAATATCATAAATTTTATAACGGTAGTCCTTGAGCAGAGCTGTGGCCTTCTCGATCCGAAGCTCATTGATATAGTCGAACAGCCCTCTTCCTACCTCTTGCTTGAACAGCCTGCTGACATAATTCGGGCTGACATGGAACAGTTCGCCCAGCATCTTCAAGGATAATCGTTCCTGATAATGCTCGTGCGTATATTGAATAATATTCCGCGTCAATTGACTGTAGCCTTTATCCTCCCGCTCCCTGTCCTGCGCGCGCTTCATGAAGATCGTCCGGTAATAAGCCGACAGTTGTTCGAAGTTCTCCAACTCAGCGGCATTGCCGTCGCCGTCCGGGGAATCGAGCTCATTGCCGTCTCCCCCCATCATGAACAGCAGGCCTTCATAGATTTTGCGCACTTCCTTCTCGTCCAGGCATTCCTCCTGACGGAGATGTCCCTCCCAGCGAGTCAGCAAGCTCATGAAGGTCTGATCGGCCTCTTCTCTCAGCGCCGATTTCATCTCTGAGACATACGCGTCGGCCCGCTCCACGGCATCCTCGCTCGGCCGCTTCAGATGCTGGTAATAGAAGATCGAAGCATTCGGATGATAGAAGCTGCGCGAGAGCGCCTCCTCCGCTTGCGCGTAGCCGTTCGCTATCCCGTTGAAATCGGCGAACCAGTCGCTGATGCCGAACACCAGATTAATATTGACGAACCGCTTGAGAGCGGCTCCGATCATTTGAACCTTCTCATTGACCCGGGTCAATGAGGCCAGCAAGCTTTTCAGCTCACTGTTGCTGATGAAGACGGCGCTGCGCCGCTGATCCAGCTGCACATATTCGATCTCCTTCTCCTTGGAGAGCAGCTCGGAGACGATGTTCCGAATCGTGTTGGGGAGCACCGACTCCGTGTCTGCGGTATACCTTCGAATGACCTTGTCATAGTCCTTGACGGCGAACAGCACCACGTATATATTCCCTTCCCGCAGCCCCGTCGCCGACATATTGTGCGGATGGCCATGGAGCGCGTCAAGCAAGGCCTGGTCTGTCTGGCGGCTGGAGCTCCCGGCTGCGGGGACGGCTGCTTCCGTGCCGTTCGCGGCGTTCTGCTCCTTGATGGCCGTCAGCATGGAGACGAGTTCGCGCTCGTTAATGTCCGGCTTGTGGAAATAATCGACCGCCCCCAGCTTCAGCGCCTGCTTCACATAGGAAATATCATCGAAGCTGCTCAAAATAATGACTTTGGCCGGGATATGTCTCTCCTTCATCGCTTTCAGCACTTCAATGCCGTCCATCTTCGGCATTTTGATGTCCAGAAGCACGACATCCGGCACATGCGTTCCCATCATCTCGAGCGCTTCCTCGCCATCCCCCGCTTCCCCGACAATGTCCACGCCCTGCTTATCCCAATCGATCGCCGATTTAATCCCGATTCTGACAAGCGGCTCGTCATCTACAATTAGCAATCGCATCGATATCACCCTGCCGTTTCTTCGTTGATAACCGGAACCCGGATCGTCGCAACGGTTCCGCCCTGCTCCCGGTCTGTAATCCATAAGCCGTACTCCGTTCCGAAATGAAGCTCAATGCGGCTTCGCACATTGGCGATACCGATGGAATTGAACGGATCGCGCGGCCCATCCTCATTACGCGGCTCCTGTCCTTCTTCCGGAAAGCCGCGCCCGTTATCGGATACTTGCATCACCAGCTCATTCCGTTCCTTATCTTCATGTATCGAAATAATCAGGCTGCCTTTGTAGTCGATTCCGGTAAAGCCGTGGAACACCGCGTTCTCAACCAACGGCTGGAGCAAGAATTTTAAGGTTTTACAGGAGAGAACGCCGGGATCGATATCATAGGTCACCTCAAATTTGTTCATATAACGGTAATCGAGAATATTGGTATAATTCTTGATAAATTCCACCTCATCGGCAATCTTGACATAGTTGCCGCTCGTTTTTACGGTGAATTTGATAACCGACGAGAACGCATGCAGCGCTTCTTCGATTCCGGTGGCGCCCTGGATCTTGGCCATCCACGTAATCACGTTCAGCGTATTGTAAATAAAATGCGGCCGGATCTGGGATTGAAGGGCGATCATTTCCAGATCCCGCTTCTCTTCTTCCTCGCGGTAAATCCGCCCAATCAAGCCCCTTATCTCCTTCAGCATATTATCCACCGTATTGCTGATAATGCCGATCTCGCCATACTGCTTATCGAATTGCACATTGAGCTGGCCCTGGGAGACCAGCTTCATCTTGCTGTTCAAGTCCGAAAGCGGCTTCATGATCATGGTCGCAATCTGGGCCGAGATGAGGATGGACAGCACCAGCAGCAGGATGAGGCTGACCGCCATAATCCCTACCATGAGATAGACGATGGAGAACAGCTCATGCTTCGGAATGACGGTAACCGCCTTCCAGTTCGACAGCTTGGAAGAGGAAGATATGAGATAAGTATCCTTCTTCTCATGAGTCACCGTCTCTCCCGACAGCTCCCGGAACTGTTCCCCCAGTATTTTGGAAGCCGGTTGGCCGATCCCGTTCCGATCCTTGCTGTAGATGATGCGGTTGTCCTCGTCAATCAAATAAAAATTCGTGTTCTCCGTAATGGCGGAATCTCTCCACAGCGTCTTCAGCTTGTCAACGGATATGTTCAGCAGGATGAATCCCAGATCTTTTTTAGTATATGGATCAAGAATGGCTCTCCCGATCGACACGACCGGCTCCCCATGAGGCGACAGCAGCCGCTCCTGATGGATCCCGATAGGAACATAACCCCCGTGCTCCTCCTTAATCCTCCGGACGAACGGTTCGTGAATGAATTCCTTATCCAGGTAGGAGACGTTCAAATACTGGCTGTTGCTGCGGCCGATAATGACATGATCATTTTCGTGATAAATGATGACCGAATCGATCAGATCTGAGTACAGCATGATGCCGTTCAGGATCAAGCCGTTCACCGTGTCGAAGTCACGCCCCCGTTCCAGCATCGGGTACGGTTTCTTGCTGTATTCCTTGCGCATAATCTGGTGTATGGTCGATTCCTGGAGCGGGAACATGGACAAGCGCTGCAGCGGCTGCAGCGACGTGTCGATATTGTTCATAATCTGCCGGTTGTTCTCGACTGCGGCATCCAGCATCGTATTCCGGTTATTCTCCACATATACCCAGGACACAATGCCGCCGATCAGCAAGAGCGGAACGATAATAAAACAGGAAAATGCCGCGATTAACTTCTTTTCGAGGCTCCAATGCAATATTTTCTGCTTCAGTTTATTCATAGCTGATTCCTACTTTTTTTGAGGTTTACTTACCGGAATTGTCCCTGCGGAACTGCCTCGGCGTCATGCCCGTAAATTTTCTGAAGATCTGTGTATAATAACTTTGGCTGCAGAACTTGAACAGGAAAGCGATTTCGGAAATGGACTGATTCGTATAAATGAGCAGATGCTTCGACTCCTCCACCTTCTTCGCGTGAATGAACGAGGTGATGGACATGCCAGTCTCGCGCTTGAAGCGACCTGACAAATAACTCGGATGCACGCCAATATGAGCCGCGATCCCTTTCAAGGCAAGATCCTGGAAAATATGCTCCCGAATATAATGCACCGATAAATTGACAATATGCGAATAGGGCAACACTTCTTTCTCCCGCTGGATCGTAGCGATGAACTGCATCAGCATCTCGTACTCGAACAGGTTGAGCCGCTCTACGTCACTCATCCGCTCGATCTCCAGGATCAGCGTATCGCTCAACTGGAAGGCGGTCTCCGCATCGACGCCACCCTTGATAATCGCCCGGGTGAACAGTGTGCAGGAAGCAATCAGGGCATTCTTCCTGGAGCGCAGCGGATAGGAAGCCAGAACGGCGCCTTCCAGCTTGTTGATGCGGTTCAGCATATCGAGCGCCTTGGTCTCGTCGCCGAATCGGATCGCCTCCAGCAATTCTTGCTCATAATCGAACGGAGGATGAACATAATTATCCTGCAAATATTGCATGCGGGACGACAAGAAACTTGGCCGCTCCCCGGCATGATACGACTTGTTCATGCATCTCTCTCCATTTACCTAAAAATCTTGATAATAATCTGAATATTTTAGTATAATCTTATCCTTTTACGAAATAAAATTCAAATCATAATCACACAAGGGAGGCTTCGCAACCATGACCTGGACAATTTCCAACCGTGATTTGACATCGGACGCACTGCTCAATATGGAAAGTATCTTTGCTCTTGGCAACGGTTACTTGGGCGTACGGGGCAACTTCGAAGAAGGCTACGGGGAAGCCATGCCGACGATTCGCGGCACCTATTTGAACGCTTTTCACGATGTTATCGATATTCCTTACGGGGAGAAGCTCTTCGCCTTCCCGGATACGCAGCAGAAGCTGGTCAACCTTATCGACGCTCAGACTATCCAGATTTATGCCGGCGAGGAGGAAGAACCGTTCCGCCTCGATCAAGGCCAAGTGACGGCCTTCGAACGCCGCCTTCATCTGGACAAGGGATATTCTGAACGCACGGTGCGCTGGACCTCGCCATCGGGCAAGGAGCTGAAGCTGACCTTCCGCCGCTTGGTGTCGTTCATCCGCAGGGAACTGTTCGCCATCAACATCTTGATTGAGCCGGTCAACTTCACGGGCGGAATCAAGATTGTCTCGACGGTCAACGGCAATGTGACCAACTACACCAACCCGAATGATCCCCGCGTCGGCGCAGGCCATGCCAAGCGTCTGACCGTAGCGGACTTCGGAACCGAGGGCTCGTACGGCTATGTCGTGGACGAGACGATGGCGTCCTCGCTGCAAGCGGCCTGCGTGGCCTGCCACCGCTTCGACGGCGAAGCGAAGGAAGCTTGGGAAGCCGCATCCGGGCAGGTTGTCTATACGGCAACGGCCGATGTATCCGGTCCGGTGAGCTTCACGAAATACAGCATCTATACCGACACGCTGCGCCACGGCGACGGTCTGGTGAAGCAAGGCATTGCGCTTCATGAGCAGCTCGCGGCGCTGTCGTTCGACGATCTGCTTGCGGAGCAAGCGCATTATATGGAGAATTTCTGGAAGTCGGCAGATATCGTCATCGAGAAGGATGACAAGCTGCAGGAAGGCATCCGCTTCAATCTGTACCAGCTGCTTCAATCAGCCGGGCGGGACCGGCACAGCAACATCTCTGCCAAAGGCTTGAGCGGGGAAGGCTACGAAGGCCATTATTTCTGGGATACGGAAATCTATATGTTCCCGATCTTCCTCATGACCCAGCCCGAGATTGCAAAGCAGCTGCTGCTGTACCGCTATTCGATTCTGGATCAGGCGAGAGCGAGAGCGCGGGAGATGGGGCATCGCCAGGGCGCGCTGTTCCCGTGGCGCACGATCGCAGGGACGGAATGCTCGTCCTTCTTCCCGGCAGGCACCGCGCAGTATCATATCAGCGCCGATATCGCTTATAGCTATATTCAATATTATGTGGCCGAGCTGGACAACGAGTTCCTGCTCTCCTACGGAGCCGAGGTGCTTATCGAGACAGCCCGCCTCTGGGCGGAGATCGGGCATTACCATCAAGGGGCCTTCCATATCGACGAGGTCACCGGTCCGGACGAGTATACCTGTCTGGTCAACAACAACTACTATACGAACGTGATGGCTAAGCATAACCTGAAATGGGCGGCCAAGAGCTGCGCTATCCTGCAATCTTACGATGCGGCGGGGCTGAAGGCACTGTGCGATCGTCTCGGCGTCACTTCCGAGGAAATCGAGGCATGGGAGAAGGCCGCGGAGGCGATGCTGCTTCCGTATGATGAAGAGCTGGGCATCAACCCGCAGGATGATACGTTCCTGCGCAAGGCGGTCTGGGACTTCGAGAATACGCCGAAGGACAAGTATCCGCTTCTGCTTCATTATCATCCATTGACCATCTACCGCTATCAGGTCTGCAAGCAAGCGGACACGGTGCTGGCGCATTTCCTGCTTGAGGATGAGCAGGATCTCGACACCATCCGCCGGTCTTACGATTATTATGAACGGATCACAACGCATGACTCTTCCTTGTCCTCCTGCATCTTCAGCATTATGGCTGCCAAGATCGGCGACGTGGACAAGGCATACGACTACTTCATCGAGACAGCGCGCCTCGATCTGGACAATACGCATGGCAATACGAAGGACGGCTTGCACCTCGCCAACATGGGCGGCACGTGGATGTCGATCGTCTACGGCTTCGCCGGAATGCGCCTGAAGGAGAGCGGGCTGTCGCTCGCGCCGGTCCTGCCGGCGGCATGGGAGCAATACGCCTTCCGCCTTACGTTCCGCGGACGCCTGATCGCCGTGCGCGTCGCCGGCAATGGCGTCACGCTTGAGCTGCTGGAAGGCGACAAGCTGGACATCGCCTTGTACGGCGATTCGGTAAGCCTGGACAAGACCGGGGCGGTTCATCTTCCGCTTGGCGCCAAGTAAATAAGTAAGTAGGACAACGAAGAAGAAACCGGAACCTATGGGAGGAGCGATAACGATGAATCAGACAAGTTCGATGCAGGCTGTCCTGTTCGATCTGGATGGCGTCATTACGGATACGGCCGAGTATCATTATTTGGCCTGGAACGCGATTGCTGAAGAGCTGGGAATCCCGTTCAGCCGCGAATTCAACGAGAATCTCAAAGGCGTCTCGCGCATGGATTCCCTGAAGCTCCTGCTCAGCCAAGCGCCAACGCCGCCATCCTATACGGATGAGGAGATGGAGCAGCTCGCGGATCGGAAAAACAAGCTGTACCAGGAGTTGATCGATAAGGTGACGCCTGCCGACCTGCTGCCCGGCATTGCGGACTTCATCGCTGACATTAAGCGGCATGGCGTGAAGATGGGGATCGCCTCCGCCAGCAAAAACGCCCAGGCGGTCATCGGCCGCCTCGGCATCGCGGATCAGTTCGACGTCATCGTGGATGCCGCGAAGTTGAAGAACAACAAGCCGGATCCGGAAATCTTCCTGACCGGCGCCGCCGCGCTGAACGCCGATCCGAAGTACTGCATCGGGGTCGAGGATGCGGTCGCAGGCGTGGACGCCATCAAGGCCGCGGGCATGTTCGCGGTGGCCATCGGAAGCCCGGCCGCCTTCCCGCACGCCGATCTGGTGCTGGAGAACACCTCACAGCTCCGGTTCGAAGACTTGGCGAAGCGGTTCTCGTAAGCCGCGATATTTCACGTGAACAGGCAGAGACATCCGTCTCTGCCTTGTTTTGTATAATTGCTTGAACGGAACAGGCTGTCCCATTGGTTGCGGGCGCTCGCTCATTGGTTGTGGATGCTGTCCCATTGGGCCCTGGACCATTGGTCGTGCAGAAGATGCAGCGAAAGACGGGATAACCGGGAAGATACAAACAGGAAGACAGCGGCAGGGAAAGCTGTAGGAAAAGCAGCAGAAAAAGTGCCGGGGGAAGCGGCGGAATATGGATGATGTTGTGAATCAGACAGATAATGTAATGAAGTCAGATGGATAATGTAATGAAGCCAGATGGATAACCGGTGGAATCCTGCGTCACTGCAGCAATTTACGCTCTTTGAGCCGATTTTTTATTCAATTCCTGCAAAAGTACATTATTCTCGCCGATTCTGCTTTCTACCTCTTTCAAATTGCCGAAATTAATGCGGTTCTGCAGGAATTCCTGTCACGGAGTAAATGTCATAAGAGAAAGCTGCATATTTGCAGTTTTCGGCAGTTTGAGCTTTGAGAATCAGGGGCTGTCGCATACAGAGCTTGTGAAGCCAACACTCATTCCAGCCCATTCCATTGGACATTTTGTGCCCTCGTTTCTCCAGTTCAATATGTTGGGATGAAACATCGATTACCGCTTCATCGTATGAACAGATATACGCCAGTAACATGAAGGAGGCGCCGCGATGAGCAATATCAGCTTTCACGTCAGCATCCCACCCGGGAAGGCTCTGGAATTGGTCAAGGACAATCAAAATGCCAATCTGGTTCATGAGGAATATCATGAAATGCCAAAGGGGACATTCATCGGCACGCAAGTGTACGAAAGTACTATTTCCGCTCCAAAAACAGGGCAGCATTAGTAGTCATTATCAATAACCTCTACGGGCGAACCCACGTCCGCGCGATCTCGACAGGAAGCTCCGAAGGGTTGTTTTTCAATATCGATTGGGGTGCGGCATCGAACTTCACTTCTTCCATTGAGCGCATACTGGAGGAGTATATAATCAAATAAAAATGCACCCCCTAGAATTCATCGGATAACCTAGGGGGTTCCAATGTCTATTCTACGGGGTGCACTTCAGACATGACCCATACCCGGGAGGAGGGCTTGTCTCTTCTAAGCAGTGCGTCTCATTCAGCGTGCCTTCCGCGGCAAGCTTCTATTGATCGACGTTGTGATACACCTGCTGCACATCGTCCAAATCTTCCAAGGCATCAATCATTTTATCAAATTGCGCCTGCACGTCTTCCGGAAGGGCCACATAGCTTTGCGGCAGCATCGTCAGCTCGGCCACAGTGAATTCCGAAGTGCCCGCTTCACGCAGCGCATTCTGAACCGCATGGAACTGATCGGGCGCTGCATAGATGATGACCACCTCGTCCTCTTCGAGGATATCGCGGACATCCAGATCCGCATTCATCAGAGTCTCCAGCACTTCCTCGGCGGTCTTGCCTTCCAGGCCGATGACGGCCGTCTGATCGAACATATAATTGACCGATCCGCTGACACCAAGGCTGCCGCCGTTTTTGTTGAATGCGGCACGCACCTCGGACGCTGTCCGGTTCACGTTGTTGGTCAATGCGTCGACAATCACCATAGTCCCATTCGGACCGAAGCCCTCGTAGCGAAGCTCGTCATAGTTTTCATCCGAGCCGCCCTTGGCCTTCTCAATCGCACGATCAATGATTGCTTTCGGCACATTGTATGTTTTGGCGCGCTCAACTACAAACTTCAAGGCTTGGTTTGATTCGGGATTCGGCTCCCCCTGCTTCGCAGCCACATAAATCTCTCTTCCGAATCGGGCATATATACGACTCGTGTTAGTATCCTTGGATGCCTTCTTTTCCTTAATATTATTCCATTTACGCCCCATCTGTACTCGCTCACTTTCCACATTGAATGTCCACAATCATATTTATAATAATATCTCTTCGCCGAATCTTGAGCAACAGTGGTCACAAAGCACCAGTAAAAATTTGCGGATGGATGTGGGCCTATTCCGGCGCAAGCAACGGCAGCGTTCAGAAGCAAGCCCGCTACATAGTGAAAGACTCTTTTCCCGGTAAAACAGAAAAAGAGCCTTGAGGCCACCTGCATCATTCACATCGACAATGCCTTGTTGGCGTTTTTCATATCGTTCTCCAGCAGCTTCGGCAGGTCGTACGAAGGATAATATCCGCGATCCAGCATAAAATGAAACACCTTCGCATGCAGGTCGATTGCGGCATTGAGCTGCTTCTTCAGCGTCTGTCGCAGCGACGGAGTCGATGTCTCGGTAATGCCGATCGCGTAGCTCCGGACCGATGTCTTGCAGAAGCCAAGGAGATGCCCGGCGTAAAATCCGGTCATATCCGCTCTGTCTCCCATATGACGAACAAATGCAGGGGCCATCGGATAGTAACCGATCAGATCCTTCAAGTTGTTCTCCATTGCATAGATCGCATCCTCATATAATGCGCGCAGCTTCGCATCCTTGACGTCGTCTATCATCATTTTGAACGCCATCAGATGGTTTGCCTGGAACGCCGTCAACTCGTGCATTTCCATCGTCTCATGCCAAGCCAGATGCTTCTTCCGTTCACTCTCAGCCAACATAATCCCCCCACCTTCGATTATGGGGTAGCATATGCCTATATTGGGCGGGGCGTGCCTGCCCATTCCGGCGGGTGGGCCTGCCATTCCCAGAACCGCTCAACGACCTTCTCGTCGCCAATCCAGGCCAGAGCGAGAAGAATGGCTTTGCGGTTGTCCGCATCGACTCCAATGGATTGTAGGCCGCCGGGTATGCATCCGCCGCAATATTTCCACCGGATCCGTAATCCCTGTATAGACGTCAATATCCTTGCGGTTCTCCCGGATACACGCCTCTTGCTCAAGCCGGAGAAGCTCCTGGCGGCACGGCACAGATGCCGCCCGTCTTACTCTGCCGTGCCGCCAGGACTGGATCTCCCTATTTCCGGCCGTAATCCGCTTTGATCTCGCCCCATGCCTTCGTGTCCCATTTCAGCACCTTATTGTCATAGGTGTTCGTCTGGAGCCAGCCAAGCGCCCGATCCACGAGATTCCAGATCTCCTTCGTCGACTCATTGCGCTCCAGGGTGGTGGCCACCTTCTTCTCCCGGACCCATTTCATGGCTGTTCGAGAGTCGCTGTACACCGTCTGGTTACTTCCCTTCCGCTTCAAATACGCCAGCGAGTGGACGATAGCCAGGAACTCTCCCAGATTGTTGGTACCGTTCGGAACCGGACCGACGGCAAACAACACCTCGCCCGTCCGGGTTGACACGCCGCGGTACTCTACCGGCCCCGGATTGCCTCTTGTGCCGACATCGACAGAGATGCTGTCGTAATCCACCTCTGCCGGCGGGGCGCTGGAAGCCGCGCCTCCCCGGGCTGACGAGCCTGTCCCGTCCTTCTTCTTGCCCCAATGCTTCTGCCAGCCGTCCCGATAGGCCTGCTCCGCCGCGGCCTTGGAAGGAAATGATTTGTATTTGGCATCTTTAAAGTTATCCGTCTGCGCCTTGCATTCCGCCCAGCTTGCATAAACGCCTGGACGATGTCCGGCCCATACGACGTAATATTTTGCCTGTGCCACGATTATGTCCACCCCCAGCAGAAGCCGTCCCGATCCCAGGCAATCCGGCCGCGGTGCAGCTTCCGGAATGCCTTCTTCACTTCCTTGTCCAGCGACGCATTGCCCCTCTCATTCACGAATACGAACGCTTCGCCGAAATGAGCGCGCACATACGCAATCACATCGCTCTGATGGACGGCTCCCTTCGCCTGAATCTCGGATACCATCCATTCCGCCACCTGCTGTGCGGTCGCTTCCATCCTGTCCACTCCTTAACAAATACAAGTCTTCTTCCGGGTCCCCAGCTTGCTGGCGGCCACCGTCTTCTCGATATAAGACACGGCATCCGGCACCTTGCATGCGGTCTGCCCCATATGAACCTGCACCTTCCCGATCGCCCCGGCCACCTGGACTGCCTCCTCGTGCAGAGGCCGGACATAGGAGCCGACGACGATCACGAACATGTTCATCGTATAGCGCACCCGATTCTTCTCGCTATGAATCGTGGCCGCAATCTGCTGTAGAAGCCGGCGGATCTCTTCGAGATCCAAGTCTTCATCCTGCGTCATCGAGATATAGTTCGCATACGTGCTCCAGCCGCAAGTGGCGATCATCTCGTCGTCCGATTTCATCCATTCCCGGGCCAATGCAAGGGCATGCGGACTTTCTGCCGCTACCCCCGCCACCGTATACTCCGCAAGCAAGTACCAATTGGCCCGCTTCGCCCAAGCCTGCAGCGTCTCCCTGTCCATCGTCTTCGGGTTTACCGTCAGCCCGGCCAGATACATCGCATCACTGTTGCCCGTCTCGTATAACGCCCGGGCGAGCGCTTGATCCTTCTTCACATCTGTGACCAGCTTCTTCAGGTCCCCCACCTTGACGCCGAACAGGGGCTCCTGGGCTCCATGCCGGAGGAACGTTTTTTTCGTCTGCTCCGACCCCATCGCCTCCAGCTTCTGCAAGATGTCTTCTACGGTCATGCGCTTCACCTCTCGGGCAGAATGATTATGCGTGTATTATATCATGCTATCAAAAAATAAATCTTTACAAAAGTAGAGTTTGATACCAGCGTTAGCGGTGCGTATTTATTCCAATATTACCCTCAAATGGACCCCTATTCCGAAAGCCATTGCATCCGGAATACAGTCCTGCCGCAGCATACATAGCAAAGTTTTTATGGACGCTAGTGTAAACATTACATAAGGGAAGCGTCTTAGCTTCCATACGCTCCGATTCCGACATACTCCGTGTGCGGCATAAACCGATACTTATGCTCTCTTGCCTAACTCCAGCAGCGATTCCATCTCATCATCGCTTAGGTTCGATCCATGCTTCGGTATAATTTGATTAGCTGGCCAGCTTTCAAATATATCACTTTATTCATGAAGTTCTCATTGGTGATGCGTACTAAGAAGATAGTAAACAAATCATTATTGGCACTATTGTCCGTACCTGTTCTTACCTTGTCCATGGGCATCTTTAATACAGTTCTGATATGAGAATCGGATGATTCAACATATATACGCGGGCAACATAAATCGTATTTTGGGGCCAGGTTGCCGGGGGAATCGCGGCACTATTTTTCTAATTATAGTATTATTTATAATTAATCGGATTATTGTGCTAGTCATCGCTAAAGGCTACACGTCCAAAGATATTCTGACTTTGCTGAAGACGAACAAGGAATTCGAATGACGCCATCCTTCGAAATCGAGGGCAGACGAACAGGGAGGATCATCGATGAAAGTGAGCAGACTTTTGATTTTTTTATTTGTCCTATTGTTGACGCTCGCGGGGTGCGACTCGAACAGCCGTAGCGCAGGCGCTGTAGACAAAGACATTTTCCAGTACAAAAATTCTTATATCGGCGATAACAGCGCCATCGGCAGCATTCTGGGGATACTTCCGCAGAGCGACCGATTGAAGCAGTTCTCGCTGAGCACGGCCGAGAAGCCTTACCGTATCACGTTGCAGTATAATGAGGCAGCTTCTCCGATGAGTGAAAGTGAGATTCGAGAGACCGTCATTTTCAACGCTACCTTTTTGTTCGCCTTGGTACAGAATGTCGACCAGGTCCACCTGGAGCTCGAGGGCCAGAGCTACCTCATCACCAGAGAACAATTGCAGAGCTGGTACGGCAAAGAGCTGGATCAATTCGAGAACGAACAGGATCTCAGAAATTTGACGCAGGAGTTCATACCGGATAAAGACAAAGTGGATCAGTTATTTGCGAAGCTGCAGCAGCAGTGACAGCGGGGAAAGAGCCCGCAGGCCGGCCCGCGAAAGCGCGGACCGGCGGCTGCCGCCCGGCAGGGTCAATCTCATTCTAATTCGCGCTCCGGCCGCATACATACGTAAGTAGCGGATTCATTCAACGCCGTATGGGAGCGCTTCTGCCAACGTTCCATGAGACGGCAGACAGTTCCCAAGAACGGAGGAGCTTCTGATGCGCGGAACGTGGCGCAATTCCCCGCTGTCCTACGCGCTCGGCATGTTCGCGATGATGGTGCCGACACAAGCCTTCAGCGCCTTCTACAGCTACTATTACGTCGAGAAGCTGGGGCTCGGCGTCGGGCTGGCTACGCTGGCCCGCACGATCTATTTAATCTGGGATGCCGTCAACCAACCGCTGTTCGGCCATTGGTCCGATCGCACCCGAACGCGCTTCGGGCGGCGCAAGCCGTGGATCTGGGCTTCGATCCCGCTGTTCATGATGACGTTCTGCATGATCTTCGCCGTGCCGCAAGGCTTGGCGCAGCACCAGAACAGCCTGTTCCTCTGGTTCCTCGTTGCGCTCCTGCTCTTCGAAGCGGTGTCGACCGTCATCTGGGTCAACTATGGGGCGCTGTTCCCGGAGCTGTTCCGCGGGGAACGCCTCCGGGCGAAGGCCTCCGCAATCCAGCAAGGCTTCCAGATCGCCGCTATCCTAATCGGCTCCGCCCTGACTCCGATTCTGTTCGCCGTGATGGGCTTCGGCTATATGTCCCTGGTCTACGCCCTTCTCTTCGCCGTATTCATGCTGCTGTGCATGGGTTCCGTCAAGGAAAATATGAATATTCAGCAGGAGCCGCAGCTCCCGTTGAAGGAAGCGTTCCGCGAGACGCTGAAGAATCGCGAATTCTGGATGTTCAACATCGCCAACTCGTTCGCCCAGACCGTAAATGGCCTCGTCAGCTCCATGATCCCCTTCTACGCAAAATATGTGTTGGCGATTCCCGAATCTCAGGTATCCCTGCTGCTGGCATCCGTCTTCGTCTCCGTCATCCCGCTCGTCGCGGTCTGGTACTGGATCGTCAACCGGCTGGGCGGCGTCCGCAGCTGGCGGCTTGCACTGGCCGTCTACGGGCTGTCCGTCATTCCGCTCTGGTTCGGCAGCGGCCTGGCCAGCGGCATCGGCGCCGGCATCATTGTCGGATTCGGCTTGGCTGGCTTCCTCGTCACGCCGCCGGTGCTGGGCAGCCAGATCATCGATCGGGATTACGCGAAGACGGGACAGCGCCGCGAAGGCGTCTATACGGCGGTCGGCGGCTTCATCATCCGCTCCAGCGGTCTCATCTCGGCCCTCTCGTTCTGGGTCGTCGGCCTGTTCTTCGGTTATGTGAGCGGAGAAAACCCGGGACCGAACCCGGAAGGGACGTTCCGGGTATTGATCAGCGTCGTCCCGTTCTGCCTTCTGGCCGTCGCCTTTCTCTTATCCCTAGCCGTGAAGCAGAATGATCACCCCCATTCTTGGGGAAGGAGCCATTCGTCATGACTCAACGCCATATTCGCACCCGACTCATCCTCAATTGCGACGATTTCGGACAGAGCCTGGCAGCCAATCAGGCCATCATGCATCTGCTGGAGGAGCGCACTGTGTCCTCGGCGACGATAATGCCTCCTGCTCCCGCCTTCGCGGAAGCGGCGGACTGGTGCCGGCGAACCGGCCAACGGAACGTCGGCCTGCACCTCACGCTGACCAGCGAGTTCGACGGATACCGCTGGAGCGGTCTGACCGGGGGGCTGTCCCTGCATGATGGGTCTGGCTATCTGCGCGCCACCGTCGAAGCGTTCGAACGAAATGCAAGCACCCGGGACGTGAAGAGAGAGCTGAACGCCCAATACGAGGCCGTCCGCGGGGCCGGCATAGACATCTCCCACGTCGACAATCATATGGGCAGCCTGTACGGTATGGCCACAGGCAGAAGCTTCCTGCCTTATGTGCTGTGCGCGCTGCTCCCGTTGGGGCTTGCCCTTCCGGCTGTTCCGGCGCATCGATGAGCGGGATCAGCTCCTTGCCTCGATCGCTGGGGCGCCGCAGACCTTGCGGAAAGTGGTGGCGCTCGCTGATGCGCTTGGCGTCGCTCTGCCCGATTACCTGCTCTCTCACCCGTATCATGTCGAGGTAGGGGAGACCTATGACAGCTTCAAGCGGATGCTGATCGGCAAGCTGTACGTTCTGCCGGAAGGCATCGTCGAGACCTATATTCACCCAGGGGTGGAAGATTGTTACATGGCAGCGCGTATTCCTTCTTGGGAAAAGCGAGTATGGGAGTACCGGCTGATGCTGGACGATGATTTTGCCTATGCGAGGCGTGATGCTGGGGTGGAACTGACCGATTACCGTTACGTGCGGAAGACGCGGAGACCGGTCAGGCTTAGAGGAGCGCTGCGCCTGCTCGCCCTGCTTCTCCCTGAATCCAGGAACGGAGCCAAGTGAGAAACGCGGACAAATACGATAAAATACGCTCGTTGTGTCACAAAATATTCGTCTCTCTCGTCTTAAAGGTGAACGGCCTGAGAAGGCAATCTATTCGATGGAGGAGATTCGAATGATGCAGAGACCGCAAATGAATGTAACCAACCCCGAGGCCTACCAAGCGATGGGGCAGCTCGAAAAATACGTTGCTTCCTCGGGACTGGAGCCGCGCCTGCTGGAGTTAATCAAGATTCGGGCTTCCCAGATTAACGGCTGCGCCTTCTGCCTCGATATGCATACGAAGGACGCTAGGAAGCTGGGAGAGTCCGAACAGCGCATCTATACGCTTCCCGCGTGGCGCGGAGACGCCTTATTTCACTCCGCAAGAGCAAGCCGTGCTGGCGTTGACCGAGGCCGTTACCCTGGTGGCGGAGACTCATGTGCCGGATGACGTCTATAATGAGGCAGCGCGGCATTTTGAACCGGCCGAACTCGGCAATATCATTATGGCGATCATCACTATCAACGCGTGGAACCGCATTGCGATCGCAACGCGCAAGATGCCCCAGTAACGATTGGTCTGTTATATAGGAAAAGAGCACCGCGAAGGCAGATGCTCTTTTCCCATGTAAGGCTCTCTTTTCTCATGCAATGCGGCAGGTTACCACCCGAGATCCAGCGTTCTGCCCGTCTCGGCCAACGTCTTGACGTTGGATAGAATCATCCACCAATGGGCTTTGGCATTCTGATAGGAAGGATGGTTCTCCTGCCATTGATCGTTAACAAGCGTAAGCTTCGTGCACTGGCCAACCGTCTCCAGCGTGAAGGTGATTCTCGTCTCCAGTTCGGCGTGGTTGCTGTTATAGGACGGGCCCGGATGCTCCGTTCCGCTAAACGCCTTGTTCGGCTCATACTGCAGCACGGTGCCATACACGTGGACCGTCTCATCGCCATCATTACCCGGTCCTACGTATTCGTACGTATCCCCGACCTGGAACGTAGACCGAAGTTCGCTGCCAAAAAAGATTTGGCGCGTCCCTTCCGGTGACATTAATGTATTCCAGACCGTGTCGACAGGGGCGCCAATATAGAACTCGTATTTCAAATCTTCCAATTCACTCACTCCTCTGCTCTCAGGGAGAAGGCTCCCTCTCCATATCGTGCCGCGATAGTAGCTTCTTCCGTTGAGCAAGGATTGTAAAAATGCGACAAGCTGTCTGCCGCTCCCGATCTTTACCAAAAGCGAACATTATATCTTTTTAATTCTTGAAACGTTCGTGATTTAATTGACATCGAGTCGGTTAGACTGGTATCGTAAACAAGTAATGAAGTGACCTGATCGACCATGACGATAAACATTTGCAGAAGCGAAGAGAGGGATTATCCGGTGAGACAAGTATGGTTGAAGAACGGCTGGATATTGACGATGGATGGAGAGCGCCGCGTCTTCCAGAACGGCGATGTGCTGATTGAGAACGATCGCATCAAGGCGATAGGCGCAGTCGATCCGTCCGAGGTGCGGGCGGATGCGGAAGTGGTAGAGCTGAACGGGAAGACGGTCATGCCGGGGCTTATCAATACGCATGTGCATACGATGCAGCAGCTCGGCCGCGGCATTGCCGACGATGTCGATCTGCTCACCTGGCTATACAAGCGCGTCTTCCCTTATGAGAGCTGCATGACCGAGGAAGAAGCGTATCTGTCCGCGCTGGCTTGCAGCCTGGAGCTCATCCGTTCGGGCGTGACGACGTTCGCGGAGGCGGGCGGCAAGGAAGTGAACGGCATCGCCCGTGCGGTGCAGGAGGCAGGCATTCGGGCCGTGCTCTGCCGCGCGACGATGGATATGCCGGAAGGGCTGCCGGATCCATGGCAGGAGTCGACGGAGCATTCGCTCGCCGTGCAGGAAGAACTGTTCGATCGCTGGCACGGCAAGGCGGACGGGCGCCTGCGCGTCTGGTTCGGCCTTCGCACGATCTTCAACTGCTCGGACGAGCTGATTGTGCGCACGAAGGAATTGGCCGATCGACACGGGGTCGGCATCCATATGCACGTGGCGGAGATTCCGGAGGAGATCCGCTTCGTGGAGGAGCAGCGCGGCCGCACGACCGTAGAGCATCTGGCTCATCTCGGCGTGCTCGGCCCGAATATGCTGGCCGTTCACACCGTATGGATGACGGATCGGGAGATCGATCTGTTCCGCCTGCACGATGTGAAGGTATCGCACAACCCGGCGGCCGCGATGCGCGTGCTCGGCTTCGCCCGCATTCCGGAGATGCTGGAGCGCGGCATTACCGTATCCATCGCTACGGACGGCGCGCCATGCAACAACCGGATGGATATGATCGACGAAATGCTCCTGACCGCGCTTATTCACAAAGGCCGCACACTCACCCCGACGAAGCTGCCGGCCGTGCAGGTGCTGGAGATGGCGACGGTCAACGGAGCGCGCTGTCTCGGGTGGGAGGATGAGATCGGATCGCTGGAGGCAGGCAAGAAGGCCGACCTTATCATCATTAATCCGCGCAGCGCAGGCGTGCTGCCGGTGCATGATCCCGTATCGACCCTCGTCTACGCGATGCATTCCAGCAACGTCGAATCGTCGATGTGCAACGGACAATGGATTATGAAGGATCGCCGCATTGTCACCCTGGATGAGGACGCGATTCTCGATCGCGTGCAGGACACGGCTCGGGCGATCGTTCAACGCGCGGGCATCGAGCTGCCGCACCCTTATCCGGTCACCAAAGTACGTTAATTAGGGACACGGTTAACATTGGAGCCGCCATTTTCTCGTTTTTGAGACATGGCGGTTTCATTACCCCGATCCTTGGCTCAATCGAGGCACCTCAGCCGAGATACTCGCTTTCCTTGGTGATCTCCGTTGTCGTCTCGTACCTAATTACGAGAAAGCTTCTTCGCCGCTTGGAACGAAAGCATACGCTGTAGCCATCGAGGAAACGCCCCGATATCGCTTATGAGCCAACAGTTCCTCGCAGTCAGGGATTCGTAGCGTGAACTGCGCACTCTTAGATGAGCCCCCACATACAATAAGAGCATGTTCATCTCGTGAATGAGGGGGAGCCCAGCCTTGGCTAAATATCTGATTATGAATGCTGATGATTTAGGATACTCCGAGCCTGTCAACATAGGAATTATGGAAGCCCATTCCTTCGGAACCGTAACCAGCAGCTCACTCCTGGCAAATATGTCGGCATTCCAGCAGGCTGTCGGGTGGGCGCTGCGTACTCCGTCGTTAGGGGTGGGCCTACATTTCAATTTAACCTGCGGAACCGCCATCGCTCCCCCTGAGTGCATTCCATCCCTTGCGGGAATGGGACGGCAGCTTCTCGGGAGAGCGGCACGCCTGGAGAGAGGCGGAGATTGAAGTAGAGCTGACTCATCAGTACAACAAGCTGGTCACCGCCGGAATTATGCCTACCCACCTGGATTCCCATCAACATATACATCTTGAGGTTCCCCCAGTATATGCCGTTATGAAGTCGTTCGCCCAGCAGAGGAACATCCCGATACGGCTGCATCCTTGGTCCAACGACCCGATCAGGCGGCCCTTGCGCACCGATCGTCTCATCATGGATACGTATGATGCCGATGACGGCCTGACCCGGCTCCTGCATCATATTCATCATTTGCACGAGGGAACAACCGAGATCATGTGCCATCCCCGGTACCTTGAGGAACCTCATCTGCTCCGCATCGAACCGGAAGCCAAGGATGGGGAACTCCGCGCCTTGACCTCTCCGATTCTGCGATACGCCATTCGAGTGCAGCGCATTCGCCTCATCCACTTTGGGCATTTGGCCAAAGTGTCATAGATTGAGAGAGAGGCATACGAATGGTATGCCTCTGCTTGTGCTTCAGGTGCAAGGCTGGGTACCCCGGCGTGTTTCAGCGGCATCTGGTGACTTAGGGGTTTCATCTGAAGCGCTTAAATTTTTATTACATATGAACCTACTATGTGGTAATATATGTATCGGGTTGTATTAGTACTACTAATTCGGCCGAATACTGGTAGGAACACCATGGGAAAATCACTTGCAAATCACCTAATAACTGATTAGGAGTGATTCTCTTGAAGCTTAACCGCAGAAAGTGTTTAACTCTTGTAACTACTGTGCTGACAGCATCGATGTTATTTGCTAGCGGGGCTTATGCCAAGTCATATACGACTGGTAAAGCCGGAAATAATGATACTTCTGGCAGGGTAACAATTTACAGCGACAGCGCCTCAGGACAAACTTCATGTGGAGGCAGCAATTGCTACTCTCATGTTAAAGTAACTTACTACTACAAGCATGGAGATGCAACCGTGACTCGCTCTTCAACAGCTTCGGCTTATGAGAAGCAGCCCGGAGTCTCGGCTACCGCCAAAGCACAATACGTGCCTGCATTGTCAGTATCCGCATCTGCAGAGCATAAGGCGGAAGTAGGTTCTGCTACATGGGAAGATACTACGTCGGTTAACTACTAGTAATATTTCACATTAATGATTTAGCCTTGGGTGAGGGGAACGGATCACTTTCCCCAAGGCATTATCTCTTTATCGTCTCATAACTGCAATATCTAGAGAAAGGATACCGTGATGAAGAAATACATTTCCTTTACCCTGCTACTATGCCTGATCCTTGCATCAGGGTGTTCCAGTAAGACATTTCCAGGCGACAATGAATATCACTTGGATTGGGATTATCCATTTATGTTCCATGAACAAGGATATGGTTTGAAGATAACCCGATCAGAGACGGGATATTACTTCCTTCATCAACAACTTATTTATTATATGGACAAAGAGAGCACAAAGCCCATTCTTCTGGATAATCGTCCTGACAATCAATGCATGGATATTCCGACTACAGAAAACTGCTTCGCGTTCGTTCCATTTTCATCATCCAATCCGCCTCAGTTTTTACAATATTATGATACACATCTGTATGTGTTAGAAAGCTACTTGGATCGAGAAAGCAAACGCTCGAGGTTCGATAATACTTGGACGCTCGTCAGGCTAGATCCGGACGGACAAAATCGAAAAGTCATCAAAGCCTTTGAAGCCGCACCGAGATCACTGGCCATTCACCGGGGCTTTCTTTATTATACGACGACAGACGGGAGCAGAGAGAATGACCTGGAACTTAATGTTTTCAAAGCGAGCCTTGATAATTTGAAGCAAGATCCCGAATTGATTTATCACGCATCTGATAAAGTGAATGAGATAACCGATATCATTCCATATGGAACGCAATTATACTGGCTCGTATTTAACGAGAAAGGCTATGAAACCCAACGATACGATCTTCAAAGCGGCCAGGTAACAACATTGTGGGATCGCGGAGATGGGGGATTATCCAGCTTACGCAGCATCGCTAATAACAGGCTGTACTTCTCTTATTTCTATGGAGATCCGCTGGACAAGCGGACGCATAAGAAATACTCGTCTGACCTGGAAGGGAAAGATATCGAAGAAGTTACGATCGATCATCCCCCTATCATTTCCTATATTTACAAGGATTCGTCATATACTTATATCCAGCCTATAGGCGGATATGTCCATGCGTATGCTCCAGACATCCCGGTTCAGCTATCGATTTTCAAAGATAATACTCTGGTCCATAAGATCGATTTCTCTCCTTTTTCTAAACATATTGAAATGGTTCCAGGTGATGACCGCTATATGTTTGCCCATAACGAGCAGTCGGATAAGAGTTCCATCTTGTATTTGGACAAACGAGAGATTGAGTCAGGCCAGGCTACATTAAAACCTTTGTTGGAGACAAAGCTTCGTTAATCCCTATTGAATGCCATTAATGCAAGGAGTTCCTCATGACATTAATCGGATATGAACTGTTGAAGGTGTGGCATAGACGAGTCTTTGCCCTTCTGGCCGTCCTGCTCCTGATCGGCAATGTGCTGTTCTACTATAATACGCAGTTCCGGGAACAAATGGCTCTGATTCAACATAAAGACGAGTATCAACGCCTAGAGCAACAATATCGAAGCTTGCCAACCGATGAGGGGCGGGCATTAGCCACAAGACAAGCGGAGTTGTTGGCTTTGTATAGCACCTTTGCCCAAGAAGGCAGGATGGCCGAGGAGATCTGGGAACAGGCTGTTAATGAAGCGAAGCAAGTCCACCCTCAGGCGTATAAACGTTATAAACAAAGCCCGTATGCAGGCAATCCGGAGCTGATTGGCCGGGATTTATATCTCATCGAACGAATCAAAAAGCAGTACGAGCATATGGACCAGTATCGGCGAACGATGGAGGAAATGAACGCTCGGGCAGAAGAGATGCTTTCTGTCTCCATCTTCTATCAGGAAGGCACTTACTCCTACCGTAATATTGGGAAGACGGTGCAAGATTTCGAACCTCTACGCGGATTGCCGCTACAGTTAGGACTTGAAGAAGGGCTCACCTCAGGCACGCGGTTGCAGTCCACGGATATGTGCCTGGCTGCGCTCTTGTTCCTGCTATGTATCATTTTGTTCCAGGTTGAGAAGGAAGAAGGGCTGACTCGCCTCCTCCGTTCCACGCGCAATGGCCTGCTTGGCCTATGGGGGGCCAAATGGGTTGTTCTAAGCCTACTGACCGTGCTGCTAAGCTTCTTATATCATGGATCGATTTTGGTTGTTAGCGAACAACTCTATGGCTTTGGAGACCTTCACCGTTATATTCAATCCATGCCGTCATTTCAGGGAGCAGTCGAGGCGTTGACAGCGGGGCAGTTCCTTGTCCTGTATCTGGTACTGAAGGTAGCTGCGAACCTGTTATTTGCCTGGACGCTTGCCGCCTTATTCTTATTATTTCGCCGTGCCGGAGGAATCTACCTGGCAACTATAGCGTTACTCGGCATCAGCTTCCTATCCTATTCGGTTATTCATCCGAATTCTTACCTGAATATGTTGAAATATATGAATGTGGTTGCTTTCTACGATTCATTCCAGCTTCTTGCGGATTATCGCAACCTGAATGTGTTCGGATACCCAGTGAAGAAGACGACATTGACCTGTTGGATTGGCGGGGCTGTGATGATTCTGTTTCCCGTACTATGTGCGTGGCTTTATGTGTCCGATACCGGCATCGGATCTCGGCTTCCTTGGGATCGCTGGCGGGGAAGACTGAATGCCGCGTGGTTCAAGCTGCGACGCACCAATTCCATATTGATGCATGAAGGTTATAAATTGTTCATCTCCGGCAAATGTATTCTCCTGCTGGTGCTCGCCGGAGTTATCGTATACCAGCAGATCGATTGGGATGAACGAAGGTTCGAATACGATTCCATCGTCTATAACCGTTATTTGGATCGTATCAGCGGCATAATAAATGAAGACAAGCTAAACTTCCTGCAGGAAGAAAGGGAAAAATATGATAATCTGCCGCGGCTATTCGCTTATTGGTATGACCAATATATGTCCGGCAGCATTGATTTTACGGCCTACAATACAGAAAAGGTGAAGCTGGAGGAGTTCGCCAAGCAAGCGAAAGCATTTCAGTACATTGAGCAGCAGAGAGATTATTTACTGAGATTGGAGGACGGCTGTGGAATTATAGGAAGCTTCGTGAATGTGACATCTTCCGATGCGCTGTTCAACCGGGAGCAATCGGATCTGCGGGATGGCCTATTGTATACCGTCTTATTGCTGGCCGGGGTAAGTCCGCTATTCGCCCTCGATTACAGGTATGGGATGATGGCTATACTTAGGAGCACCCGTTACGGTAGGGGGAGACTGTTCCTCTCCAAGCATGGCCTTGCCTATCTCTACAGTGTCTTCCTGCTCCTCCTGCTCCAGATACCGAAATTCTATAATATGCTAAGGCATTACCCTGAGATTGATTGGCAGGCCCCGGTTCAGAGCATCGAGGTGCTCGGGCATGTACAGGGATCGTTGAGCATCCTGCAATATGTCCTCCTGATGGGTGTGCTCCAGATCGGAGGAGTGCTGCTTCTCGTTCATGTCATTCTCTTCCTGGAGATACTTGTCCGCAAACAAGCGATCCTGCTATTAATTTCAACAGCTATCGTGATCATCCCGCTTGGTCTGCAGTATATGGGATGGAAGTCACTCGGCAACATATCTTTCAATCTTATTTTTCAACTGTACCATGCCTTTCCAACATCACAGTATGCGCTGAACATGAGCATCTATTATGGAATACTGTTTCTTCTTGGCGTTGGGTGTGCCCTTGGCGCGTGGCGGACATTCAATAGCTTTACTTGGAAGGGGGATTAACGTTGGAACTGACGATTGATCGTGTAACGAAGCGCTATAACAAAGGGCAAAAAACAGCGCTGGATCGCTTCAGTGCCGAGTTCTCCCCCGGAATATACGGCATATTGGGTCCGAATGGGGCAGGCAAGTCTACGCTGGCGAATCTGATTACGATTCAGTTGAGGCAGGATGAAGGAGAGATTCGATATAACGATCAGAGCATCTCTCGTCTCGGTAAGGAGTATCGGAATATTTTGGGATACATGCCTCAGCAGCAAGGAATATATCATCATTTCACGGGCCGGAGGTTTTTATGGTATATCGCCGCTCTCAAAGGAATCAAGGCGCCGGAAGCCAGAGAAAGAATCAATGATCTGCTCGACATCGTGAACCTGCGTAAGGATGCGGATACGAAGCTTGGCGCATACTCTGGTGGAATGAAGCAGCGTATTCTTATTGCCCAAGCGTTACTAAATGATCCGAAGATTTTGATCCTGGATGAGCCAACCGCAGGACTTGATCCGAAAGAACGCATTCGCATCCGCAACTTCATATCGACCATCGCCATGAATAAAATTGTACTCATCGCAACCCATGTCGTGTCCGATATTGAGTTTATCTCGAAGCAAATTCTTCTGCTGAAGGAGGGCAAGCTTCTTGTCAAAGACGAACCTGCACGCATCCTGACCGGCATGGAAGGCAAGGTTCATGAAGTGCGCGTCCCGGAGTCTGAGTTGGCCGAGGTGCAGTCCCGCTTCAAAGTTAGCCACATTACGAGCGATTCAAGCGGCATCTGGGTACGAATCGTTCACGATGAAGCCCTGGAGCATATGGAATCCCGAGCCGTAAAGCCGAATCTGGAGGACGTGTACCTTCAATACTTTGAGTGACTATACGTGCGGGGGCATAATGTGAACTGCAGACCGTTCTCATCAAACCATTCCGTATTTCCCAAGAACGCGTAAAAGGGGATGCCGCCCTGTTTGAAACAACGGGACAGTTCTTCTATGTGTTCACCAGGTCCAGCAACGCCATCATTGCGGCCCCCCCTGATTGCTTCCTACAGCATTTTTTCGGTCATCCTGTCCCGATTTGTCTCCAGGAGCAGTTGAACAAGAGGCAATATGCCATTATTGTCTTAGTCATCGCCGGCATCGCCTTGTTAGGCATTGCGGATGACCTATAGTCTCTTCCATGTCACCAAGCCTAAAAAAAGCCGACCTTGCAGGTCGGCTTGCGGATGCCCCAGGTCAGTTCAGCTTGTGACCGCAATTCGGGCAGAAGTTAGCTCCTTCGTTTTTGGTGCCGCAGTTCGGGCAGAAGTTTGGCTTTTGATTGCCTTCCGCAGGAGAAGAAGCGGCAGGCGCGGTCTCGGCCACAGGCTTTTGATTTTGATTCATATTTTTCATCATTTCATTGGCGATGTTCATCCCCATCATCATGCCTGCCATGTCCGAAGCGGCGCCGCCGCCTTTTACTTTGCCAGAGGCAATGCCGTCCGTCATCGTCACCTGCTGGTACTTCTGCAGATTGCCGATCATCTCATGAGAAGCCGTCTTCGTAATCATATCTTGAATTTCTTGCGGGTAATTGAAGCTCATCACTTGAAAGCCGGTAATCGTCAGGCCGGTGTCCATCACTTGCATGTCCAGGTCCCCTTGTATCCCTGCGGCAATATCGGAAGCATTCGCCTGCAGGTTGAACATGTCCTTCCCCTCTCGGCTGATCCACTTCATTAACAGCTGATCCAGCACGGAAATAATTCGGATTTTCACATCCTCGACCAGATAACTGTCCTTCATCCCGGCCACCTTATCGATCAGCGTTACGTAATCGTTCACTTTGAAATTAAACGTGCCATTGGCGCGAATAGGCATGCCGCCCGGAAGCTGTGGAGACGGGATCAGAACCGGGTTCTGCGTTCCCCAGCGGACGGTGAACTCTTTCGTGTTCACGAACAGGACCTCCACTCTCATCCCGCTGTTGAAGCCGAATTTGAACCCTTTCAACGTGGACAGGAAAGGGATGATGTCGGAATCAATGTTATACTCCCCTTCATCCTTGAAAATCCCCTCGATCTTGCCGTTATTAACGAAAATCGCGTCTTGTCCGGCGCGGATAATTAACTTGGAGCCTTTTTTAATCTCCCGGTTGCTCCATTTCCAAAAGATCATATCATCTCTAAATTCTTCCCATTCGACTACATTCGCAAATTGGTTTCTGAAGAATCCCATCCTCATCCCGTCCCTTCGCTAATTCTCTAAAATGATCCTCTGCTGCCGCTATGCGAATGGCCGCCTGACGTGGTCCCTCCGCCTCCGCCGCTTGAGCCGCTGCTGCTGCTTCGTTCAATTTTCCGTCTCGTGGTATTGGTATGAAGGTACCTGTCCTCGTGAGCAACCACGCCTGAAGTACTCGCATTCTCGTAAGTCCGGGAATTGACCGTAACCCGGCCGCCCGAACGAAGGACCATCAAAGTAACGATGCCCCCTCCGAGGACCAGCGCGATGCCCAATTGCACCCACGTATTGAACAAGAGATTGTCCGGGTTAACCCCTGGACGGAATCCCATATATTTATGTGCCAATTGAATATATTTTTGAAAAGCGAGGTTATAATCGCCGGCTGACATATACGAGGATATCTTGCTTCGTATATTGTCCATTCTGGCATCATCTAGATAGGTCTCCGCTTTGTAAAATCCAGCTAAATATATCTCCCGATGCGCCATATCCACCATCAAAATGGCGGCATTGCCATGCGGCTTATCGTAGCCGGGCCCATAATTATCGTAGAAATCCTGCGTCATTGCCTTCACATCATAAGCTTCCGGGCCGTTGATCGTAACAATGATAAAATCCGTTTCCCGCTCGGCTCCGTATTGATTCGCCAACGCGTTCAGCTCTTCAATCTCCTGCGAAGTAAGCAGCTCCGCTGTATCGAAAATCAACTGCTTTTCGTCCGTCGCGGCCGCTTCACCCGCAATGATGTCCATCGGGATGGCCAGCATCATGAGGAAGAAGAACAGGAAGGCGAGGATCGCTCTCTTCCTTCTCACCACAATCCACCTCCCAAAACCCAGGAGGACACCGCATACATGACAAGGAAAGAGGCGGCCGAAATCCCGGCAAACCATGCAGCCACTTTCCCCTTGCTAATCGGAGGCTTGCCGACCACCTTGCCCGTCTGGCCATTCATGGCAAAAGTATACTCCTTTTTATTGTAATCATAGTTCACCATCCATACCGGAAGCAGGACATAATCGGAACGCTCCAGTTCGGTATCAATGTTGACATCGGTATAGTTCACGGTCGTATATCCCGACACCGTTGACTTAATATAAGAGCGGATATAGTCTTCTACCTTATGTTTAACCCGGGGGTATAGCTGTTCCTCGTTATAGCTGTACTTTTCGGCAATGTAACCGGCTAGATACGGCGTTTTGAAGCGTTCCAGCTTATCATAAGGAAAAGGCTCCAATTTATCCATCAGTTCATCATTCATTTTCTTCGAAGCATCAATCGGTACCCTTACGTAATCGAGATGGATTTCCCGGTATACGTCATAGTAATCCGTCTTAGTATACTCGTACTCTCCTGATCTGTACGTGCTCACTCTCGTAGCACGGGCATGCGCTTCGACTTCATTATGCAAATCATACAGCCAAAACGGCACATACAACCCGGTGATTCCTTTGATTCGATCCGCTGTCATAAACCCGCTTGGCGTCACCAAGCCGCCTCGACACCATTTGCGGAAGGCCTTCATCGCTTGTTCCTTGCTGATCGAAAAAGGAATAATCTTCGCCGGAGCCAGTTCCCCGGTCAACCGATCGCCGAGCACGACGGCCGATCCGCAGAAATTGCAGTTCGTTGCGCTCGTCTCCGCCTCGGTGATAATGACGGCTCCGCAGCTATTGCAATGATATTCTCTGGTCTCATCTTCTTCCGAAAACACTTGCTTCATCAAAGGATCGGGAATTCGCTCGATATTGTCTTCCCTTCCGCAGCTGCGGCAGGATAACATTCCTGTATCTGCATTGAACTCCATCCCGCTGCCGCAGTTCGGACATTTATATTCGATAACCGGCATCTGCTCACCCCTATCTACAAAGAAGCCACTATTCCTTCTTGTTCAATTTCTCTTTGAGTGCAGCCAATTCATCTTCCGCATTGGTGGGCGGATTCGCATTATTCCGCATATCCTTCTCCAATTGTGCGATGAGGTCATCCAGATCGTCTTCCTTCGATCCTGCTCGAAGCTCGGCCAAGGCCATCGCTTCATCCAAGGCGCGATTCGCCCTCTCCTCCAGGACATCGAACGAGGAATTGACATCACCCAAGGTAGTGCCGCCGGAATTCATCTTGATAGCCGCCAGCTTCCCTTTCAGCTCGGCGTGCCGCGCTTCCAGCCGGGCGATATCCGCTACCAGCTTATCCTGCATTTGCTTCATCTGTGCGGCGTTGGCCGAAGCCAATTCATAAGCCGTCTGCAATTCACTTTGTTTCCCTGCCAGCGCTGCCTTCCTCTCGAGGAACTTGTGCGCTTCCTCTTCCTTGCCGGCTTCCACGGACTTCTCCGCGTAACGCTGCAGCTTGCGGATCTCGGCATTGCACTCATCCAACGCCCTGCGGGCCCTTCCCTCATCCGCCAGCACCGAAGCTGTCTCCGCCTTCACCTTGCCCAGGTCCTGGTTCAAGCTCCGCATATATTGATCAATCGTCTTCTCCGGATCTTCCGCCTTATCCAATAAAGCATTCACATTGCTTGCCATAATATCCTTGAACCTCGACAAGATTCCCATGCTGCGCTCCCCCTCGAAAAGATTCCATCTTATCTTATAATACAGGAAAATGGGGAACGAGGTTTCATTTGGAGCAAATTGGTGCATGGTGAAATTGGGTATAACACTCTGGTTGTTCGGAATCAGCAAACGTACAAGGGCAGCATTCCTTGAACGCAAAAGAACCGTCAAAGGCATCACAGAGGATGCAATTGACGGTACCTTACAAGCGATTGGCAGGGTATGCAACCCCTTTTCAAAACCATCTAAAGAGTTCAGGAATGATGCCGACGCTTCCAGTCGCGGTGCCGTTCCGAAATAACCGGTTCGATGATGCGATAATTCTCGATAGTATCGTCTACATGATAGATCGTCGGCAAGCCCGCTGCCAATATTTCCGTGAAATCAACAGCCGTATAAATATCGTTATGGATATTGAGGTATTCTCGCGGGAACTCGCCCTCGTAATGCCATTTCGCCTTATCGTACACAACCAGTTCTTTTTTCTGGAATTGAAATAAAACATCCCGCGATGCTTCGATGAACCCTTGGCCCTTGAACTCGCCCGCCAATGCATTCAACCTGTCGAGAGCTTCCTGCTTGGTAGGATACGGCTCATAAGTCGGATTCCTCGTCTTTCTGTCGGAATACAGCCGGCCTTTAATGATATTAAGAATACAGGTCTGCGTTGCATCCGTAATCGTCAAATGCCGATAATCTGTAAAGCTCTTTCCCTGCTTAGTTAAGACCGTTTCTGTTTTTGTCGTCACGGCACTTCCTCCAATCCATTCCCTCGTAACGCTTACGCTAGCCCCAACCTTTGTAATAATTTTGCCCAAGATTGCGTGATATGGGAATCCAGCTAAGTACTAATATCTGTGAAGGAAGATGCCAGCTACGAACACTTGTTATGAGGATGTCGTATCTCCTTCAACCATATAATTTAAGGTCTCGTCCATCATTAGAAATCGTAACCATGCTATCAAAATGCAATCCTAGTTTTTCAAGAAGCTTTGCGGAACGTTGATTGCTGGGAGATGTTATCGCCACAATGCGAGGCAGTCTCAAGATATTTTTTCCATGCGTGAGTAATGCAGAAGCTGACTCATAGGCATATCCGTTCCCCCAGTGCCTCGGGAGGAATGCATATCCAATATCTACATCTTCTAATGTATCCCGCTTCATTAATCCACAGATTCCTAATGGGACACCGTCCGTTTTCCGTTCAATTAAGTACAGCCCGAAGCCCAAGCGGACGTACATTTCAACCGGACCATTCAAAATATAGTCACGCGCAGCTTCGACGGTTCTCACGCCTTTGTCGCCGATGAACTCCAGCCATGAGGGAGTATTCAGAAGCTCCAGCATAAACTCCGCATCATCAGTTGATAACCAACAAAGGACTGGTCGATCCGTTTCAAGAACTTTCAAGCAGAATCCCCCTTTTTGAGGTCTAGCAAACAACACCCCATGTGGATAAATTACGAAATAGAAAAGGCAAACATGCTTGCAAAGAATTATCAAATCATCATTTAGATTGAATTCCGAAAGCTAAATCGTATTATTGTTATAACGGTTGAATAAGATGATAGGGAGGGAGTTTAATGACTAGGGTGGTTGCAATGGAACGAAAAGTGGCGAAATTCGGCAATAGCTTAGGTATAACAATGACAGATGCTTTAAAACAAATTGGATTGGAGCAAGGCGATACGGTTAGTATTGATGTGAATCAATCCAGTGAAGAGATTACGATCAAAAAAGCCAACAAAGGTACCTGACCTGAAGGAAAGCGATGAATTTGTACAATCCCTCGCAGACGTGATCAACGAGTATGATCAGACACTGCGAAATTTAAAAGATAGATGAACCAAGTTAAATATTTATCCGTTAAAGAAGTGATTGCCATCAACGTCACCAACTCTTTCCCGGTTGGGGTAATTAGTATAACAATAGTGACTGACAGAAGTAACCGAGCACGTCTATGGATTAGCACGAAAATTTAATCTGATTAACGACCAATATATAAGTTAACCGGATATTACCGCTGCCGCTCGATCGCAAATGAGAGGAAGTTGTTTTTGGTACAGAATTTTCTCGTCAATTTAGTGCTAAACAGAACATAAAATTTCCGTATTGTAAAAAAATCGAATGACGGACAGATTATGTGCCCTTCCCTGGCCAAAATGTTGGAATACCGATAACGGGCGGCTGTAAGTGTTAGAGACTGCTCAAAGAAGAGCGGTTTCCTTGGTATGGCAAAAACCCGACCTCACGCGGTCGGGTTTTTCATGGTGGAGACGAGGGAATTCGAACCCCTGTCCGAAGATAACACACAGGCTTCTACGGGTGTAATAACGATTTTGATGTCACCTTGGGAGAATACCGTACTCACTTCTTCGAATTGAAGTACTCTTTGTCTACGCGTAACTGATGCTTAAGAATCCGATTGAATAACCCTTTGCCAATCTCACCAGTACCTTTTGATACGGCCGTTCGTAACACTTCTCCGTTAGGCAACGTTTTCTCATAGATTTTATCTCTTCCGTTGTGCCGCACCATACCCCATCCGTCACGCCTTAGAAAATTCTCCAGATCACTCCAACTAGGCATGAAACATTCCTGCGACCGAATCAAGATCGTCTTCGAGAAGTACTCGCAAGATATAGGGAGCATGTTTATGACGGTTAGACGTATTGTAATAGCGGAAATAGTTATTCTCGTAATCAATCGCGTATTCGATTAATTGACGGGCTAACTCCAGCTTGAGCTCATCGATGGTCTCACCGTCTGCAACAATGTCCTCAATTTGCTCAATAGACCCCGCATATCTGCCATCTTCATCTTGTTCATATTCGAATGTCAGTTCATACACCGACAACAGTTCCTTCATTTGCTGTTTGGAGAATGCTATAATGACATCTCTGTTGCGTTTAATCGCTTGCGGTTTCTCTCTTACTATTGTGTCAATAAATTGGCCGAAATTAGCTCGTACATCCGTTGCGTTCAAAAGTGTTTGCATATGCACCCCTCCTCACCTCCATAGTATATTATTATGTACAGGATGTACACTATGCAGTATATACATTTCCGCTGCAAAACATGCTTAAACAAAGTAAAAAGACACCTGCTCGGTGTCTTTTCAAAACAACAAATCATATTCCGATTTCCCTCATTTTCACCGTTACTTTCTCGATCCGGCCATCCATATTCGTCCCGTCAAACTTCGGAAGTTGCAGCTCGCTTACGATGGTTCCGTCGCGCATAAACATAATACGCTCCGTCCGCGCCGCAACCTTCGCGTCGTGAGTGACAAGCATAACCGCAGTACCCTCCGCGTTGATTTCGGAAAATAGGTCCATAATCTCCTGCGCGGATTGGGAGTTGAGCGCACCCGCAGGCTCGTCGCCGAAGATAATTCTCGGGCTGTTCATAAGCGCGCGGCATATTCCCGCACGCTGAAGCTGACCTCCTGACACCTGTGTGATGTCACGCTTTTCAAGCTCCGCAATGCCTACCCTTTTCATAAGCGCTCTTGCTTTTTCCGTAATTTTTGCGGCGTTTTTTCTGTTGCCCCGCATAGACGGAAGAATGATGTTGTCGAGGATGTTCAGATTTTTCAGCATCGTCGGCTGTTGGAACACAAATCCCATTTTTGTTCTCCGTATATCGGAAAACTCATTCTCCCCGGTCTCCGATAAATCCCTGCCGTCAACAACGACTTTTCCGCCATTAACACCATCCGTCCCGCTCAGTGCAAACATCAGCGTTGATTTTCCCGAGCCGGAAGGCCCCATCACCGCCACGAACTCACCCTCGTTTATTTCAACGGATACTCCGTCGAGAACATTGTGCTTTTCATCGCCCTCGCCAAAAGATTTTACGATACGATCACCGATAATCATCCTCTTCATTGTCTACTCCTTTATATTTTCGGAAATTTTGAATGTCCCGCGCCCGATGTCCCGATGATAGTTGCGATAAGTACCGAGCCTATCATCAGCAGCGGACTGAACAGATACGCAGCAAGCGGATTGACCGTAAAATGAAACGTCGACGCTCCAAAGGAGGAGATCACCGCACCGCAAGCATCTCTCCGAGCGTGTTAGCCAGAAGGTCCCGAGAACAATTCCGATAATCAGGACGAATACCGAACGAGAAACATACTGCACCTGAATATCCGAGTTTGTAAAACCGAACGCTTTCATGACGGCAATAGAATATCTGTCTTTTGCGACAAGCAATTTCATAAACAACAAAGTAACCAATACCGTTATAACCAGCGCGACGGCAATAGCAGCATTGGAGGCCTGTCCGACGGAGCTTATTGTCGAGCCATATGTCTGTGCCATATATTCATCAATATCCGAAACCTTTGCATAATCAAACCTGTCCGCATATTCCGAAACCTTACTGTCGATAAGAGATTGATCGGAAAGCTCTGCATAGATTACGTACCACATAATGTTCGCCGAATGGTCGGTGAAGACAGCCTTCGCGGTCTTCACCCCGTTAGTAATGTCGGAATAAATGCCGCTTACCGTGAGATTTTTTTCCTTCCCCTCAATCACCAGTGTAATGATTTCGCCGACCTTTTTGTTCAGCTCAGTGGCGTTCATAGCCGACAGCGCAATTTCGTCTTCTGCTGCGGGTGCTCTGCCCTCGGCATATTCTACAGGGAATATGGAATGGTCGCCGAGCTCAATTTTTAACCTTTCCTCCGAGCCGCCCTCCGTCTTTGCCTTGAACGTTTTGGTCGTAAGCACGGCATACTTTGAAATGGCACTGTCGCTGCTCATCGTTTTTATAATTTCAGCGGCTTTTTCAGAAATAGTGTCTGTTTGCTGAATGTCTATGCGTATATCGCTGTTACCTATCCCCATATATTTGATGAAGCCTTCCGAGGAAATCGTGTTGTACAGGTTTTGCGGAACAATTATGATAAATGCCGAGAGTACAAGCACTGCAAGCATTGTGGCGTAAAGTCTTTTCCTAGCGAAAGTGCAAAACCGAGAATACAGCCTGCCGCCGCAATCGCCGCGTACTTCGCGAGATAAATTTTCTTTATGTCGGAGATCCGCAGCCCGATTGCCTTCATAACGCCAATTTCGCGGTAATCGTCTTCGATTTTCGCGAGGAGCGTAAAGCGTATGCACATAAATGCGATGGCAACGACAAGCACGCTTACTAGAAGGATAACCCCTATCATCATCCCGTCGGAAAGTGCGTTAATCGTTTTGAAAAGCGGATATGTAATCGTTGGTCCGTTCGCCTCAAGTCCCGCGGAAGCATAAGCCGCGTCGAGTTCGCTGAGCTTGGACAAATCCTTTACCCTAAACTCAATCAGATACTCGATTCTTCCAAGATTTCTTAGATCCTCGAAATCATTTTTACTGATCAGAATTCTTTTGGAAGAGGCTAACGTGGAATTCATCTGCGAATCTCGAAGCAAACCCGCAACCGTAAATTCCTTCCCGCCTATGATAGCCTTGTCGCCAACCTTTGTGATATGAGAAATTCAAGCACCTGGAATTCCTCGACATTGTGATTTTGCTCCGCAAAAGCCTTCAGCCGTATAGTATCATGTTCGCCCGAATGCATCTGCATAAAATGCGGAGTTTTCGCTTGTGTCATAAGCGTATCCAGGCACCAGAAAGATTGACGACGAGTATCGCCGCTAGCGAAACAAGCATAGCCGCAGCAGCGACAAATAACATGGTTGTCAGCGTAATTGCCTTGCCCTTTAAAATGTCATTGCGGATTATCCTGGAATACATAAGCCACCTCTGTTTTCAAGCTTTTTAACCGATTTCAGTTACAAGTACCATGGCCGATGCCTTTCCTGTCTGCTGGAAAACATAAATCCCCAGCCCGAACGACGTAAGCCCGCTTCCTATGGCTGAAATGAACTGTCCCGGTCGCCAAACATCTGCATAACGTTCATAAGACTTCCGCTCTGGGCACCGAGCAGCCTTTCTGCGTTGAACACAAACGCCTGCATGCGTGAAGCGCGCTCTTCGTTCGTCATTTGAACCATATCATCATCAAAAACGGTATTCGCATAGGTCACAACCATTTCCATGCATTCATATGGGAACGGCGTGCTGAACAGCCCCTGCTCTATGCCCTCGCGGATGATTCCCGTCAGTATCGGCGTAACGCCGTTGATGATGACCCTTTGTATTTTCTGATGCATAAGCGCATTCTGCGGCTTATGAATGTGCTCCATAATTTCCTTGCTGCTGCTTCCGCCGCTTATGTTCAGTGCCATAACAACGCCGATAATGCGCGCAACGACGGGTATGCTCTTATCTGCAGCAATTTCCTGCGCCGCACCTAAAAGACGGACACTATACCGCTCAATCAGCGCGTCCATAATATCCTCCTTCGACTTGAAGTGATGATACAATGTTCCCCGCGCAATTCCGACCCTTTCGAGAATATCGTTAGTACTTGTACCGTCAAAGCCCTTCTGGCCGAAAAGCTCATCCGCCGCGTCAAGTATTTCGTTCCTGCGTTCATCCGCTTTTTTTACAACTCTCATTTTTGTACCTCCTTTTATAACAGACCGACTGCCTGTCGTTTAATAGTAACATGCTATGTTATGATGTCAAGAGGGTTCTACATCTAGTCAAAGAAAAGCCACATAAAACACGCCAATAAAAAAGGGCTTCCGCCCGGAAATACGTTATATAAACGGTATGCTTGTCCGCTAGTTCCCTTCCACGGGGCGAAATCGCCCATTCCCTGCGCCCCATCAAACCTTCTGTCTTCTTCATCGCTCCCCTTACATAGACGGAAAAAAGCAGGCCTCACGCGGTCGGCTTTCCTGATGGTGGAGGCCAGGGGATTCGACCCCCTGCCCTAAGATAACGCCACACAGGCTTCTACGGGTGTAGACAGTTTTGATGTCACCTGCGGGAACGCCCTGTAACCGGCTTTCCCACAGGCCAGCCTGATTGTCTTCTTCCGTTAGCCCCAGGCGGAAACTACGCGGCGTATCCCACTGAAGTTGAGCCCCTATCCCGGATCTATATCAACCTTATTTATATGAGAGTATTCGGCGGTACATCATTTTATCCTTCAGCTTAAGGAAATGGGACATCGCCGGATAAAGGTTGGCTTCAATTATGGATACGCGTCCTTGGCGATCTGTTGCAACGTCCAGGCCATAAATACGGTGCCTAGGGAATAAGGCTTTTAAGTGTTTCGCAGAAAGAAGCGAAACCTCATCTATTCGGGATTCTAATGCGGCAAGAGACAAATGTCTAATGGATGAACGTCGGATCCCCCGCTTAAACCTAAGCAGTTGTCCATGACTCCGCGTATTGTTGGAAACAACGTAACCTTTGCCCGCCACCTTGATTGCCTTTCCCGTAACGACCCATCGGGGAGATCTTTTTTTCCGTTGAACGATGACTCTCATATCAAATGGGCGCCTATTAATGGTCGGGCGATTAATTCTCTGTTGAACCATATAAGCGGCAGACCCGATTTTTCTTTTAATATAACGATAGGTATTCTCTCTTCCCCGCTTCACCGTCTTCATACTCTCGTAATGTATGGCGTAGCTGTCATTTCCCAAATCCGAGACTTGAATGATACCCCGTCCTCGGCTCCCCCAAACCGGTTTAACTATGACATAGCCATGATTTCCCAAAAGAGTCCAGAAGGATTGGCGGCTCATCCTCCTGGTTTCCGGCAGGTAGGGCGCTAAGGTACCATTCTTTTTCATAAACAAATATTTTACCCACTTATTTTTTGCTACTCTTCCCACGGTACTCCACCTTTCTCGTATTTGATCATGTGCCACTCAGATAATCTTCGAGCAATTCCAAAAAAAACTCGATATCCTTGGCCGTAATGTCCCCAATATTAGCAATTCGGAACGTCTTTAGTTCCTCCAGTTTGCCAGGATAAATCATAATGCCTTTGCTGTAGAAAAAATCATGCATGGATTGGAAATCAAAACCTGCATAAGGTTCATGAATGGATGTAATAATCTTGGAGTGATGCTCTTCGGGGACGAGATAGGTTAAACCCAGCCTTTTTAGACCGCTGATTAAAGTTTTCCAAGATGCCATGTACCTTTCGTAACGCTTTGCCATACCTTCCTGCTTTAATTCCCGGATGGCTTGCCTAAGCGCGTACAAAATCTGTACCGGCGGTGTAAACCGCATTTGCGCATGTTCCGCAAAATATTGATATTGGGCGTACAAATTCAAATAGTAACTTCTTGGTTTCCTGTCCTTCAAATTGTCCAATTTACTTTTTTTAGCTATGACAAACGAAACCCCGGGCATTCCCTGCAGATTCTTATTGGAACTCGACGCCAAAAAGTGAATGTTCATTTCTTTCATTTGAACCGGAATAGCACCAAACGAACTCATCGCATCCACCATCATGTCGATATGATACTTTTTGCATAATGCACCAATTTCCTTCACCTTGTTCAGAAGGCCGGTTGTTGTCTCATGGTGTACTACAGCGAGATGAGAAATAAGACGATCGGAAGATAGGATGAACCTCTCTAATGCATCCATATTAATACCACCATCGAAGGGACTCCTAAATTCTAAATAATCGATTCCGTAGACCTCGGCGATCTCGCACATCCGTTTTCCATAAGCGCCATTATTGACAATGATCATAGCTTGGTTGCCCGGGACGGAACTAATCATGGATTCAACGGCAGCAGTGCCCGATCCGGCAAACAATATAGTCTGATAATGGTCCGGATCCGCAACCAAACGGGTGAGCTCCGTGGAAATATGCTCCATAATTTCGCCAAACTCGGCTTCGCGGGGGCATATATCTGGAACCACCTGTGACCATTTCACACTCTCTGTAGTCGTTACCGGACCTGGAGTAAGCAAAATGTTTCTCTTTACGGCAGAACTCATGAGCCCTCCACTCCCTCGAGTTTTACGTAATCGTCGTGGATAAGTCGCTGTAGACGTTCTTTTACTTCGTAAGGCTTTATGCCCGGGCGAGCAAGCCGATCCTTGGACTGATTGGATATTTTCATATACAGGAAAGTAAGCCCTTTAGTCTTTTTCCATTCTTGTAGACAAGCTTTCAGTTCATCGAGGTTGTGGACATGGATCGACTTCGTATAACCGCAGGAAGCGGCAATATTAACGAAATCAACATTATGGGATACCGTGCTTTGTCCGCCTGTCGATTCGTGAGCATTATTATCGAGAAGAATATGAATCATATTGTTGGGGCTATAATAACCATTTGTCGCAAGGCTACCCATACGCATCAATAAAGAACCGTCCCCGTCAATCGCGACAATATTCTTGCCAGGCTGACTTAGGGCGAGCCCGAGTCCGAAAGAACCGATGCACCCCATAGAGCCCACCATATACAGATTGTTGCTGGCATCTTCAATTTCATACAATTCCCGACCTGTTTTGCCTGTGGTTGCAAGTTGTACTGTATCCCTGTCTTTCAACGAATTAATTACAGCTAATGCCTCAAGCCGTGCAGGCATCTGATTGTCTTTATGGGCATGCCGTATGATCTGGTTTGAGTGAATAGAGTTTTGTTGCTTTTTCAAAGGCTCTATGTCAAAGGTCCCTTTCTTGACGACAAAGAAAAATGGCCGATTACGGGAAATTTGCTCATTGGCCTGAATCAATTGTTGTTTGGCCTCCCCTAAATCTTTGGAGAGATATCGCCACTCCACGTTCACGATTTCCAGCAACTGTGTCGTGATCCTGCCCATAAGTTCATGTTGAGGCTCGTCAGGGACACCCGGCTCTCCGCGAAGGGTGACAAATCCAAGCAGGGGAATACGAAATGGGTAGATAAGGGATGTTAGCGGAGAAAGAGCGTTGGTTAGTCCTGAATTTTGCATAAGTACAACGGATTTCTGTCCTCCTATATAAGCAGCGGATGCGATGGCAACTGCATCCCCTTCGTTGGCTGCTGCAACGTAATCGAATTCGTTGATGGCATAATTGATTAAATTTTTCAAGTAGGAGCACGGTACACCGCTAAAAAAGGTAAATCCTAATTTTAGGAGCTCGTCTCCAAACAACTTGGTGTCCATTTATTTCCCCTCACTCGAGCCGGACTGCGACGCCGGAAGATATTGTTGCTCCGCAGCTTCGAGTTCTTCTGCCCCTTGAAGCCTGAAAACTTCTTCCAGTGTTGCAACATCCTTTTCGATATGGACAAGGCTCTCATCCTGATAAATTCTGCGGGATACTTGTTTCATGGCTTCAATGGATGATCTCAAGTTATGGTTAGCCCAAATCACAAGGCTAATCCCCAGCTCCCGAAACTTGACGGTTGGAGTCAAATAATACTTCGTAGGTACGATGACTACGGGCAATCTTCCGGCCCATTCCTTCATGAACGCCTCGATCTCCATAATATCCGGCCTTTTGCTGTGTATGAGCACCGCGTCGGCACCTGCCTTCCGGTATGCCTCCGCCCGCCTCAGCGCCTCTCCGAGTCCTCTCCCCGTAATAAATGCCTCTACTCTGGTTACAACGACAAAATCATCGTCGGTTTGCGTATCTTTCATGGCCTTGATTTTACCGCAAAATTCTTCGATATCAGCCATCGGCTGTAATTGGCCGTTTATGAAAGAGTTCATTTTGGGAAATTGCTTATCTTCAATACAAACCCCTGCAATATCCCGCTGTTCTAGCTTCTTGATCAGGCGTCTTGCATTATTGAAGTTCCCGTACCCCGTATCCCCATCAAGCAGAATCGGGATAGACGTCGCGTCGCTCATGAATTCCAGAACATCCAGAACCTGGGTCCATGAAGCTTCGTTATTGTCTCTTACTCCCATCGCTGCAGAGATCGATAACCCGCTTGCCCAAATCCCCTTGAAACCTGCCTCCTCAGCAATTTTGGCAGACAGACCATGATGAGCTTCCATGATGAACTCCAAATTTTCGGAATTGATCAAGTTTCTAAGCTCCTTTGTTTTTTTCATTGCACCTTTTCTCCTTCCCTTTAAACATAATCAATATGGAGCTTATACCCTCGATGGAACATTTGTTTTACCTATACTGCGGTTGAGCATCCGTAGGAGCCTTGAATCCGTCATCCAGTGAGTTTCAGGTAAATGTGGACGCAAGATAGGGGAATGTAACATGTGTTGTGTTCAGTTATAATGAGCATATTCATTAGATATCCCTGGTGTATAGACTAACTTCCTAATAAGGAAAAATTAAAAGGAGTGTGCATTTGTCGTCCTTTATTTTCGCCAAGGTGATCGAATTGGAACGAAAAGAGAAGAAGCCCTGAAAGAACTAGCACAATCAATTTCAGATACAAGTAACATGATCGCCCATGCAAAGACCAACTATAATCCGCTCCCGCATGGCCGTGCAGATATCGCTTATATCTTCCGTTTCGAAATTGTGTTTAGAATTTATTACATTTGCATTTATGAATCGTTGGAATACACTCGGCCCTTGGGTATCCCTATTTGATATAGGAGTACTAATTACGACATTTGGACTTTTCATCTATTGCAGATCAATGAACAAGCGTGGGGTGTTAAGATAAAGAAATGTAGACAATTTCAGACATAACAAAAGCCCAAACCGCATGAGGTCGGGCTTTTCATGGTGAGGCGAGGGGGAGTGGCCCCCCTGACCGAAGATAACGCCTCACAGGCGTCTACGGGTGTAATCACATTGGATAGCACCCGAATTAGACTCGTTTAATCTTCCGCAGTTCATCGATAAGAGCAGGCCGATTGGGATAAGTGGTGCACAACTGTTCAATAACCTTTTCCGCATGGGCTGTCCCGCCTGCTTTGATGAGATCACGAATCATTCTGCATCCTTTCTGATATTGCTTTCGATTGGAGGCGCGGGCGATTTCCTCTAATATGGTTTGTGTAAATAAAACAAAGACCTCTTCTGCATATTTACTTACGAGGTGTGGATAGTAGTCCAGTACCGTCCGCTTGTTCTTCCGAACATAATTCAGCAGTTTGTCCGTTGCCTTCTCTTCAACAAGCACCCGGGTATATAAGGACTCCGTTCGCCAATTCCTGTTGTATTCGTCTTCCAATTTGGCTAATAACCTCTCGTATGCCTCTTCCCATTCACCTCTGCTATATAATTCTTTTAACATAATATAATAATGATAATCCCCTGACACTGCGAATTCCTCTGCAAGCTTCTTTTGAAGATCCACTTGACGAGTATGACCATAAATTTCGAAGCGATACTCCTCCCATTGTTTAACAAGACCATGGTAGCCTTTTTTAGCGTCTTGTTGTTCTCCTTGCTCGGCAAGCTCTAGTGCTCGATCAAATTCCTGTCTCTTTATGGCATCTTCAATCGCCATTTTGCGAAAATGTGGATTGTTGAGATGGTCTTGTAAAAATTTCAATGCTACACTGTCACCTTCAAACTTTTGAATGACTTGGTATCGAAGTATAGTTGCATGCTCTGTAAAAAAAGAGCCATATGAAGACTGACTTCTTTCATGAGCCTCTAATTTTGCGATCAACTCACTCCATAAATCTTTTTCCGCAGAAGAGGCAATCAAATAACTTGCACTTTCCAGAAGAGACAATTGCCACTCATTCCAGCCCATTGTATTCGGATGGAGCACCTCTTTGAGAACCCGTTGAAATAGGACGGCTCTATCCTTAGAGGAGCTATTTTCAAGTTGAACTGATATACGGTGAATATTGTTTAGACATTCTTGAATTAGACCTCCGACGATTCCTCCGGAATCATCACACATCTGCAGCAAATCTCCCATCTCATGCATAATGCAAAAATTAATTTCTGCGGCACGAACGTAATTTTCGCTATCCAGCGCTTCCTCCGCCTTCTTCAGTATGTTTTCAGCACCCGTAACAGCGCCGGCAACATTCCGGTAAGCAACAAACCCAGAACGATCAGAGTTTTGTTTAATAGAGCTACGTATCATTTTTTTAAAGTGGTTTAAGCTTTCCTTATTACCGGCGTCCATAAATTTCAGTGAGAGCGCTTGCTCTACTTCCGTAATTTCGTTAGAGAAATTGACAAGCAGCGCGACCAACTCGTCCTTACTGAGCTTGGACAAATGGTCAGCCATATTCTTTTTAGTTGCAGACTTGCCTTCGGAATCGGATTCCGCCTTCTTTTTTGGTAGGCATGTCTGATTGCCAAAAGGACAGCTACGACATGCTTACAAATGGGGTCTTTGTCATAGGGGCAATCACAGAATGAATGGACGACTTCCCCACGCGAACTAAGTTTAATTTCGACATTGTAAAACACAGCTCCCTCCACCTCGGCGTGGTAAACCCGGGGCTTCACTTCACGAAAAGCAACGATATGACCGTTTTCCCAGTATGCTTCTCCTCGCTCTAGAACAATTGGATCTATCCTATTTTCAATTTCCGTCAGCTTCATTTTGTTCACCTGCTTTCTCTTTATTGGACTAGTTGTTATTACACTAAATACAAAGGTGATTGGAAAAGTTATCTTCTCTGATGGTAAACAAAGAGCTAAAACATACCAAGATTACACCAATCAAGATTAATTGCGAAAAGTTAACTTTACGCCGCAGGTTTCCCAGATGGCATTCGTAGATAGAGGTTCAAGGCTGTGCCCATTTGCTACTGCTTTTTGACACACGGCTTCTCTGATGCGGATACCCCCTTGCCATTAGCCAACTGTAGCCACGCCAAATCGTTCGCCCTATTGATCCCTATTGATGTCACCCATAATGGCTTACAACGCAGAAAAGCGACCTCACGAGGTCGCTTTTCTGATGGTATTGGTGGAGGCGAGGGGATTCGAACCCCTGTCCGAAGATAACGCCACATAAGCTTCTACGGGTGTAGTCACAGTTTTGATGTCACCTGCGGGAACGCCCTGTAACCGGCTTTCTCACAGGTCAGCCTGATTGTCTTCTTCCGTTAGCCCCAGGCGGAGACTACGCGGCGTATCCCACTGAAGTTGAGCCCCTATCCCGGCACATGGGCGATGCAGGGTAGAAGCACGCTAGCAGGTTATTAAGCTGCTAAAGCGTAAGAAGTTTGTTGTTTGCCGTTTAAATTTGGCGTTAGCGTTGATGAAGCGGACGCGTCCCCACTACCCGCTACCCATGCTCGAACTATCCCCGTCGAATCCAAGAACGCCCCCGTAATCGAAGCGAAGCAGATGAGGCTTCACCCCAAGGGGTAGTCCGTCTCGGATTAAGATGTCGAGACATCGGTGCATTGCATTCCATCGTCCGGCCAGCTCCACCTGAAGCCGATACGGCCGATGCATTTAGTATACCATAAATCAGGCCACAATGTGTATTCACTTCTTGCCAAGGAGGGAGAAGACTGGATGGTGTCTACCCCACCGACACGCTCAATACTTCTGCTTCTCCCGCAGAGCCCGCTGAATCTCGCGCTGCGCATCGCGCTTGGCGGCCGCTTCGCGCTTGTCGTAATTCTTCTTCCCGCGTCCCAGGCCAATCAGCAGCTTCGCATAGCCGTTGCGCACGTAGATCTTGAGCGGCACCAGCGTATAGCCTTCCTGCTTCGTCAAGCCAATCAGCTTGCTGATCTGCTCCTTATGAAGCAGCAGCTTGCGCGCCCGGGTCGGATCCACCGGATTGAACCGGTTGCCCTGCTCGAACGGGCTGATGTGCATGTTGTGCACGAACACTTCGCCGTTCCGAATCGTAGCGAACGCATCTCCGATGTTCGCCTTGCCCAGCCGGAGCGACTTGATCTCCGTTCCCGTGAGCACCATACCGGCTTCATAGGTGTCCTCAATGAAATAATCATGGGACGCCTTTTTATTTTGAGCCAATACCTTGCCATCGGTCTTTTTCCCCATGATCGACGACCTCCAACGCACGCAGTAATAAGTGCCAATCCTGATTCCCGCTCGGTCGCAGCCATTCCGTCAGGAAGGCGCAGATACCGGCAAGACAGCAATCGGACTAGACTTATATTGTATCAAAAAAGCCCCATCCGACTCAAGCCGACGCAATCACTCAGTTAAAATGTTACTCAAGAGGCATCGGTTGACTCACATCGTGCTTGCCCAACTCCACGCAGAAGTCCCTATGTCGCTTACGATTGGGATGAAACGCGCCGGGGCGCCGTGCTTCGCGAACGGCCAAAAGACCCGTTGCCCGGTTAATCGATACCGTGCTCTCGCCTGAACAATCCCAACAGCTGCAGGCGTTTCGGAATTCCCAAGATCCACTTCCATTACGCCACAATTGGAGGCGGTGCTTTCCCGCCCCGTGACGTCTCCCCACGCCGCGCACCCAGTAGACGCTGTGTAACAGCCTCCACTGGGTAACAAAATTACGTGAGTGAACCATTATCTTATCGGTAACCGCACAGCAATCAAGGCTGATTCGTACGATAGTTTTCAAGAAAATTCGATGATTTTTCTTTTAATAAATTTTGACGATCTAACGGGGTTCCCTTCGTCAATAGGTGCCTGCGATTCAACTCGTTAAAATACGCATCATCTTTATAAATATCAGGCGAAGGCTGGGTGATTGTAAATGAATGAATCTCCCCTAGATATAAGTAGCCGTCTATGTCCGCTTCCTTCATCTTGCCCGATAATGGAATCGCAGATTTACCGCCCATCCCCGGTCCAAACATGGTACTTCCCAACGAGTCGTAGCTGCTGTCCAAAGCCCCTATCCATGTTCCTTTTATCGCTGCAATGGAAGGGGTTGCCCATGATTCAAGTTTCGATTCCAATTCATCATTCTTAGCTCCAAATCCTGTATGAACCGCGATCACATACGTTGTGCCTGGATGTTTTTCGTCGATAAGCTGCAACATGGATTTGGATTTGGAATTGATTTGGATCGGTTGTTTCTTGTCGGAAATGGGAGCATTCGTACTCTTGTCATCCGGCACTTCTTTGAAAAATTGCGCTTGCTCGCCTTCTTTGGGAGGTTCAGGGACGAGCTGTCCAGCTCCGCCCGGTTTATTGCGACTCAAGTGGCCGCTGCCAATAATGACGAGTCCCTTGGCATTGTTTCTATAGATTTCCTCTTCTACGACCCCGGCCATATGGGTGTCCCGCTGCGATAGCCATTTATCCAAATCCTCTTTCGTGTTTACATGGTTCCAATCAATGGGCGGATCTCCAAGAACAATACGGAGTTTTTTTGAAGCGGGCAGCTTTTGATTTACAGCCCTTACGGCCTCGAACAATTTTTCATTGGACATTGTATCCGTAGGGCCCATCCCAGAAACGGAAAGATGGCGCCATACTTTTCTAAGCTCTTCCATATCGACATCCGCGCCATTGATATATCGATCAACCAAGTCTTGGTACCTTGCATTCCCGGTTTCGATAATAATTGTCTGCACCATTTCGGTGAATTTCGGATTTGATACAAGCGATATAATGAAATCCCGTTCTTGATCGAGGCCATGGACGTCTCCCAGAGCAACAAGCTGGTGGTTTTCAAAAGCATGTAATATCGCTTCCGTCGCATCTACAGGTTCCGGCTCAATGACGATCGAGATCCTTTTATCCTTCTCGTCGATCGTCGTGTCGGCTGTGTATAGTTCGGATATAAGGCTTACTGGCATTAGTGTCGTATTGTCTTTAAGAAAAGGCGCCGATGCAAGCTCTTTTTCGACATCGTTCATCGTAAATGACGTACTGTTTATCTTCGTGATGATTACCGCTTTATCGTTTTTTATTGTGATGGAACTGCTCTGTTGATTCCATTCTACGGCTGCCCCCAAGCTCTCAAAAAAAGCTCTCAACGGTATATATTGTTGATTATGGATGATCATTGAGTTTACATCAGATTCGATACCCATGTTATTTACGGACAAACGATACTCGTTATTTGGGCTTGCATCGTAAGCATACACTGATCTTGCTGTTATGGGCGTTGCAAGCAATAGTGCAATAACAACAATCACAAAAAGTCTTCTCGTGTTTAATCGTACATTCTTTTTCGATAGAAAGCCCATTATCCTTCCTCCTAGTTCCTTTGTTGGTAATCATACTTCCTGAAACAGGCAGAACGATCATAAATGTAACAGGTTTCTTCCCTTATTCCTGATAAGGTTTTTGATTTCCTTTTGCAAAATATACAAAGGCGGTCCTCCTCGTTTTGCGAAATATGGGGTGCTTCAATATCATCATAACGCACTCATGGTTAAGTATCGGTTAAGCAAAAAACATTATATTTCTACAGTTATCGTGGTTCCGGCCCCAATGTTGCTTTCAATATGAATATTTCCATCATGCTTTTCGATTATAGCCTTAACGACCGATAATCCCAGACCGCTGCCACCGAGTTTTCTCGAGCGGGAAGGTTCCACGCAATAAAAAGGTTCAAAAATATGCTGAATGTAGGAAGCGGGTATGCCGATTCCCGTATCCGATATGACGATTTTGTTTTTATCGGAAGAAATCGTGATTTGTCCCCCATCTTTGTTGTATTTGACTGCATTCTGCACGATATTATAAAACGCATGATACAGCAAGTCCGGTATGCCTAAAATCATACATTGGCAATCATTTGATGTTCGGATGTTTTTTTGTTTGATTGAGGGATCTAGTTCGTGAAAGATCGTTTCAAACATCTCGTAGGCGTCGGTTTTTACCATGCTTTCTTCACATACAGAGACATGAAGCTGGAGCAATTCCGAAACAAGCTGTATCAATTTTTCGGTACTTTCCTTTGTAATTTCAATCACTTCCTTGTATTCTTCCTTGCTCGGGTCTTTATCAAGCTGCAAAACCTCAATATTGGTCATAATCGAAGCAAGCGGTGTTTTAAACTCATGTGCCGCATGCTGAGCGAATCTCCTTTGACTCTCAAAGGCGTTTTCAAGGCGTGTAAGCAAATGATTGAAAGATGATGTAAGCTTCGCAACTTCGTCGCCATTATGGATGGCCGTAATTCTGGTTGTTAAATTATTTTCATCAATGTCTCTAATGTTTCTGCTCAGATCGGTTACCGGTTTTAACACTTTTCCTGCGATCAGATAGGTCAATCCCGTACCTATCACGATAAACATACACATATACAGGATGCTTATATTGGTGAATTTCCGTTTGTTCTTCTCGTAGATAAAATAGACATTGTCGCTACCTTGTGAAGGAACCTGTTTCACTTCATCAACTTGCTGCGGAATTTGAAGTCGCGGCGAACTATTGGAGGGAGTTGAAAAGGCCAGCCCGGCATTAAAGATCGAGAAATAAGTCAGGCAAACGCATACGGCCGCCAAAATTAATGCAGTTAGAAGGGTTAGCCTGCATCTCAAAGTAATTTTATTCCACATAATACCCTTCTCCTCTTAGATTCCTTATCAAGTTCACGGGCAGTTTTTTTCGGAGACCGTGGATATGCACCTTAAATGCATTTGTATAAGTGTCAGCCTGACTTTCCCAAATATGCTCAATTAATTCTTCATTGCTTACGATGCGGCCTTTGTTCATCATGAGATATTCCAATATGGCGTATTCTTTTCTGGACAGATTAATCGCATTTTCTTTTACAAACACTTTTTTGGTTGCCGTATCAATCTTTACATCGCTGCACACGATAACGGTGTCGGTTGTCTCGAATTTTCTCCGAAGCAACGCCCTTATCCTTGCTTCAAGCTCAGCAAAATGAAACGGTTTGGAAAGATAATCGTTTGCGCCTACATCGAGCCCGACAATTTTATCCTTCACTTCAGCGCGCGCCGATAAAATGATGATATGAATCGTTTTGTCTTCTCTTCTGATTTCGGCGAGAACTTCAATTCCATCCATCCTAGGCAAGTTTAGATCAAGCACCACGAGATCATACATATTCGAATAAAACAATTCAAGCGCTTGTTCTCCGTCCTCCGCCGTATCAACCGCATAGCCAAGCTTAGTGAAACCTTTTTTTAGAGCCTTTAAAATGTTTACCTCATCCTCCACAATTAGAAGCTTCATGACCTTTCTCCTTGCACATGTTTTTATGGATTAAGAATTGTTCTATACTGTTTAGAATAACATCCGGAGGTTAAAAATAAGTTAAAGATTGCAGGACAATGCTTTTATGGAGCCAAGGAAGGAACAGATCGTTTTCCAAATACGTTACCGCTTCTCTTAGCTCGATGGCTCTGTACGGATTTCCCGCAGCTGCCGAATCCCATTCCAGGGCTTCCCCCTTCGGTTCCGCTTGCGCTCCCACAACAGTTTCCAGCATTCATAAATGAAAATCCGGAATAGCCATGTTTTTGCAATATGCCGAGAAAGAGTGAGAAAACATGTCAGCTAAATGCCACCGCATCGGCCCATCCGTTTTCACCTTTCGAAGCTGCGAGCTCTTCGTGCGTTTAGAAAGAAGTGGATTGACGATCAGACGTCTCACCTCCCGGGCTGCCAAGTAGGTCTACGCCCCTAAAAGCCCCATCTTTCTTCCGGCTACCCGCCATCATAAGATGCCTCCAAAAAAGGCCAACCAGAAGTTTCTGGCTGACCTAATAATACGAAAATCCCCATCCGACTCAAGCCGATACCGGCGCCATTCCCAAACTTCCACACCTACAAGTCAAATCATCACCCCGTGCAAACCGAAACAATCACTTCAGGACACAAGCCGCACATCCCGAACGCCTTCCTTCGCGAGAAGCAGCTCCGAGCACGCGGCGATCGATTTCATGTCCTCGGCCAATACCTTCAGCTCGATGCGCACATAGCGGCCGGAACCGGCCTCCCCATCCGCAGGGTCTTGCTCATCCTCATCTCGTCCTTCCACCTCATCAGGCTCTTCAGAATCACTTGCTTCTTCCCGTACCGGCTGCAGCCATCGGGTCCAGCCCTTGCTCCGTGCAGCGGACACGGCATGCATGCGGAAGCTGCGCACCGACATGCCCTGCGCCTCTACTTCCTTCGTCATCGCGGTCAGCCAGCCCTCACGTTCGTCAGCGATAATCTCCAACAGATGAAGACGGTGGGCGACCCGGTTTTTGATATCATACTGATTCAACACCCACAGCGCGACCAGCGATAACCCGCAGCCGAGCAGCGCCGCCGTAATGAAGCCCGAACCACAGGCCAGCCCGATCGCAGCCGAGACCCACAGGGAAGCGGCCGTCGTCAGACCTTTGACGCTTGTGCCGTTCCGAATAATCGTACCCGCTCCGAGGAACCCGACCCCACTGACCACCTGAGCCGCAATCCGGGCCACATCGACCTGCGCCTTGCCCTGCCCATCGAGAACGGGAAATCCGTACACCGAGATCAGCATGACAAGCGCCGACCCGAGACTAACCAGCATATGCGTGCGCAGGCCGGCGGCCTGGCTTCGCTTCTCCCGCTCCAGACCGATGATGCCGCCCAGCACGACGGCCAGGACCATACGGAGCACCACATGAACCAGAGAAATATCCGCAGGAGTCATCTGCCATCACCTTACCCTTCCTCTCCCAACAATAACAATATGTACATTATACCATATGTATGCCGGCCGATTAACCGTTAACATAACTCGGGAGGGTGGGTGCCCATAGGAATAGAATGTCCAATACCTAACCATCTCTTGGCTCTGGCGAACAGACCATTCAAGCCACACAGGCGCATTTGAGGGACCTGAGGCCAATCAAGAGTACTTCAACATAACGCAGCAAGGGCCGACCGCATAAGCGGAAGGCCCTCAACATATAACCTGCAACTGCATCTATTTCCGATTCATCAACCAAGGAACCATCCCCTGCTGTACAAGAAGCCCACCGTCAGTCAGCTTCTTGATATGACAGAGGAGTATAGCGCGGCTACTCGTCTGATTTCTTCGACTTGGAATCGCCGTTCGTATTGACAAGCAAAGGCAGCATTTTCATATCACGTGCCATGGCAGAGGAGCACATCGGGCAAGTCGGCTCCAGATCGAAGGCAAAATTGTCCCGCATCCAGCCGTTGCAGTCCTCATTCGTGCACGACCAGATTGCCGTGTCCTCCACCGGAATTTCCTCTACTGGCTTCTTGCGATAATTCATCTTGATACCCCTCCTCTTTGATAATCGGACCAAAAGAAAGAACTGCCCCTCACGTATGTTCAGAGCAGTCCGGCTTGGCTTTTACTTACAGCTTGGTTACGTTTTCCGCTTGTGGTCCGCGGTTGCCTTGTACCACATCGAATTGTACGCGTTGGCCTTCGTCCAAGGACTTGAAGCCGTCACCATTGATTGCGCTGAAGTGTACGAATACGTCACTGCCGCCTTCGACTTCGATGAAGCCGAAGCCTTTTTCTGCGTTAAACCATTTTACTGTACCTGTTTGCATGGATAAACCTCCAAAAATTAAATGAATATGATCCATTTTTTACATCAAATATAAAAAAATTCACATATTGAAAAAAGTTCCATTGTGTAAAATGATACCCTTTTCAATATGTGAATAGCGGTTCAAATTTAACAACAAGGTTAGTATAACATATTCGATTATAAATAGCAAATCATTTAGAAAAGTTTTTCAGCAAAAGGGGAATTTGGATGATCGGCCGAAGGAGCGGCCCCGAAGGGCCGCCTGGCCGTTACATGCCTTACCGCTTCTTGCGCACGAACTTCGCCGTTTGGCTGCTTGCCTTCCGCTTCTTGCGCGCGGCTTGGCCCGCTTGCTTACGCGTCCGGGCGGCAGGCTCGCCGATGAAAATGCCGCTCTCGGACGTGCTCTTGCGGCCCGTCTTCCCGCCGCCGCTTGGCTCGTCGCTGCTGCGCCGGCCGTATCCGCCGCGTCCGGAGCCGAAGTCGAAGCGGCGCTGTGTCTCCTTCGCTTCCGCTTCGGCATGCTCGATCAGCTCCTCGACCCAGTTCTCGCCATCCGACAGCGAACCGGCCTTCTCCGCCTTGCCGCCTCTGTCCTGGCCGAGGCTAATGCCGCCCTTGCCGCGCGCCCGCTCGCCGTTGCTGCGCTCATACGGATTCACCTGCGGCTCGTTCCCGCGCCGGCCGCGGCCTCGTCGGCCCTGCCGCTCGCGGAACTCGGCCTGATTGTACCAGTCGCCCTCGAGCGACTCGGCCAATTCCTCCGCGTCCGCTCCCGGCGAACCCGCCGGCTGCGTCCCGGCGTTAGTCCCACCGCCGCGCCATGGCTGCGGCGCAGCCTCCGCGCGGGCGCCCGGGCCGCCCTGCCGCCCGCGGCGCCCATTGCTGCCGCCGCGCTCATCGCCCCGGGCGGCGCGGTTCCCGCTGCGCTCGGCGCCTTTGCCCCCGCGGCTGCGCTTGCGCAGGTCCAACCCGAACTCGCGCACATCCCGGTCGCTATACCGCGGCGAGCTGCTCACGAGTTCAAAATCAACCGTGTAGTCCTCCAGATTGACCCGGCCTACCCGGATGCGAACCTCGTCGCCAATACGGAAAATGTTCGACGTGCGCTCCCCGACCAGCAGCATATGCTGCTCGTGGAAATGATAATAATCATCCGTCAGATCGCTCAGCCGGATAAGTCCTTCGACCGTGTTGTCCAGCTCGACGAACATGCCGAAGCTCGTCACACTGCTGATGATGCCGTCGAATTCCTCGCCGATTTTGTCGAGCATGAACTCGGCCTTCTTGAGCGCCTCCGTATCCCGTTCGGCATCCACCGCCACCCGCTCGCGCTCCGACGATTGCTGCGCAATGTCAGGCATGCGCGTCTGCAAATACTCCTGCCGCTTCTCGGACAGCGTCCCGCCGTTCTGGATCACCTCGCGGATGATGCGGTGAATGACGAGATCCGGGTAACGCCGGATCGGCGATGTGAAGTGCGAATAGAACTCGGCGGCCAGTCCGAAGTGGCCGGTGCTCTCGGCATCATACTTCGCCTGCTTCATCGACCGCAGCATCATCGTGCTGATCACCGTCTGCTCGCGCGTGCCTTCGATTTCCTCCAGCAGCATCTGCAGCGAGCGCGGATGAACCGAATTGCCCTTGCCGCGCACAACATAGCCGAAGTTGGCCGCGAACGCCATAAAGTGGAACAGCTTCTCCGCGTTCGGCTCCTCGTGAATCCGGTACAGGAACGGCACGCGCAGCCAATGGAAATGCTCTGCCACCGTCTCGTTCGCCGCCAGCATGAATTCCTCGATAATCTGCTCCGCGATCGAGCGCTCCCGCTTCACGATATCGACAGGCTTGCCCTGCTCATCCACGATTACCTTCGACTCCTCGAAGTCGAAATCAATCGCTCCGCGCTGCATGCGCCGCTTGCGCAGCTTCAGCGCCAGCTCCTTCATGAGCAGGAAGAAGTCCTCCAGCTCCGCATAGCGCGCACGAACCTCCGGATCCTCACCTTCGACGATTTTGCGCACATTCGTATACGTCATCCGCTCCACTGTCCGGATCACGCTTGGGAAGATATCATGGCGGATCGGCTTCATCTTCTCATCGAACTCCATGACGCAGGACAGCGTCAGCCGATCGACATGCGGATGAAGCGAGCAGATGCCGTTCGACAGCCGGTGCGGCAGCATCGGGATGACCCGATCCACCAAATAAACGCTGCAGCCGCGCGCATATGCTTCCCGGTCCAGCTCCGAGCCTTCCGGCACATAATAGCCGACATCGGCAATGTGAACCCCGAGCTCATAATGCCCGTTCGGCAGCTTCACCAAGTGGACCGCATCGTCAAGATCCTTCGCATCCTCTCCGTCGATCGTCACGATCGTTCTGCCGCGCAGATCCCGGCGTCCCTGACTGACGATCTCCTCTTCGCTAATCGCATCAGGAACCGCCTCCGCTTCGGCCATCACCTCGGCCGGGAAAGCCTCCGGAAGCTGATGCTTGCGGATAATCGACAAAATATCGACGCCCGGATCATCCTTATGCCCGAGCACCTCGATGACTTCGCCCTGCGCCGCCGCACGCCCTTCCGGATAGACGATGATCCGGACGACGACCTTCTGCCCCGTTACCGCGCCATGCATATGCTCGCGCGCGACGAAGATATCCCGGTTAATGCGCTTGTCATCCGGAATAACGAAGCCGTACGATTCATGATTTTCAAAAATGCCCACAATCTGCTCCACCGCACGTTTGACGACGCGCACGACCGCGCCTTCCATCCGAGTTCCGTCCGTTCCCTTGCTGGTGATGCGGACGAGCACGATATCGCCGTGCATCGCCGTCTTCATATCGTTGGCATGAATGTATACATCGGGATGCCCCGTTTCATCCGGTATCAGAAATCCAAACCCCTTCGCATGCGCCTGCAGCCGTCCGCGCAGCAGGTTCATTCGCTCGGGAACGCCATAACAATCCGACCGGGTACGGAGAATCTGGCCTTCTTCCTCCAGCCGGGCAAGCATTGCAAGAAATGCTTTGAAATCGGCAGCATCCTGAATATCGAAATGCTGCTCCAGTTCTTGATAGGTCATCGGCTTATAAGCGGTTTCGCGCATAAAATCCAACAACTGTTGTTCCGTTATCATGTCCTCACCTCACACCTCGCCATGACCTTGCTTGTAACAGTATACCAATATATACCCCCGTATACACGTAATAAATGCGAAAACATCAGCAGCCGCGGCGTTCCTTCCATTCGATTGCTTCCAGCAGATTCAAGAGCCGCTCCTCTGGCACAGAAGAAGGCTTAGTACCCAGTCTTCCCGGAGAGGCGGAAATCGTGCCATGCAGTTTTTGCCGTACCTCAGCCGGTCCATCCGTTCGCCACCTGCTAACGACAACCCGTTCAAGCCGTCCCTTCACAGACCGGCATTCAAACAGCAAAAAAGCGGAGACGTCCGTCCCCGCTTGCTCATTTCATTATTTCGTTCCCAAATAAGCCACAATCATCGATACAATCATAAAGCCTGCAGCCGTTACGATGGTTGCACGCTGCATGAACAGCTCCAACCCACGCGCCTTTTGCTTTCCGAAGAGATGTTCCGCACCGCCGGAGATGGCGCCTGACAGGCCGGCACTTTTCCCTTTTTGCAGCAGGACTATGCCAATTAATCCGATTGAAAAGATGACGAGCAATATTTTCAAGAAAATTTCCACAACTTCCACCTCCAATGCGATAACACCTTCGAAAACGTTCAGCTGCATGAAAACAGCAATATTATTGTAGCACAGGACTACACATTAGGCAAGGACCTCGCCCTGCTGCCACTAAAAAGTTGAACAGGGCTTCCCGAAGGCTTGCCCCGCTTCCGGATGCCCGCAGCCCAACTTCCCTTACTCCTGCTCGCCGTGCTGAACCTGGCGCAGCGCATTATGCCGAACCGGTCCGACATACTGGTTCAGGCGGAACGAATGGCGGATCGCTTCCGTAATGAACCGCTTCGCCGTATGGACGCTGTCGCGCACCGAATGGCCCTTCGCCAGCTCGGCGGCAATCGCGGCCGAATACGTGCAGCCTGCACCGTGCGTGAAGGTGGTGTCGATGACTTCCGCCTCCAGCAGCTCGAAGTCCGCTCCGTCATAGAGCACATCGACCGAGGTCGGCAGGCCAATCTTGGAGCCGCCCTTCACGAGTACATACTTGGCGCCTTTCTCATGGATCAGAGCCGCCGCCTGCTTCATCTCGTCCAGCGAACGGATCGGAGCCATGCCTGCCAATTGCGAGGCTTCGAACAGATTCGGCGTAACGACAGTCGCCTTCGGAACAAGAATGTCGCGCAGCGCGTCATTCGTCTCCGGATGTAGAGCTTCATCCGCTCCTTTGCAGACCATGACCGGGTCTACGACCACGTTCGGAATGTTATGCTTCTCCATCGTCCGCGCAGCCAATTCAATGATATCAATCGAACCCAGCATCCCCGTCTTCATGCCTTGAATGCCTACGCTCAAAATCGTCTTCAACTGTTCTTCTATTGTCGACAGCTCGATCGGGAAGACGCGGTGTGCCCAAGAGTCGTCCGGGTCCATCGTAACAATAGTCGTAAGCGCGGTCATGCCGTATACACCGCGTTCCTGGAATGTCTTCAAATCGGCTTGAATGCCTGCGCCCCCGCTGGAATCAGAGCCTGCCAATGTGAGTACTTTCTGAATCGGTTTCATCGTATTGCCCCTTTTCATGCCGCAAAGTTAAAATGAATTCATTATAGAGGTTGTTCAAAAAATCGTCTTTTAACCGCAGCCGGCCGCCGACGCCTTGAACATTCGCTTATAACCGATTATAATCACATCTCCCGAGATCACAAGCTATTTTTCGACAATGGTAATCTCCCCAAGATCCGCTCTTGCCCGAATCACCATATCGCTTTTCATTTTCGAATCCGGCGCGTCGATATCTCCCAGATTCGTACGCAGATCATATACGCCGTCGAATTGAGGCGATACCGATATTTTGATGCTGCCGAGATTGCTGCTGGCCGTTATCGGATGCGGTTCCTTCTGATCGATGACGATATTGCCGGCATCCGCCTTGGCCGTGACGGGCTGAATAGTATGCAGCAGCTTGACCTGGCCGAGAGAGGAGCTTGCATCGATCACCGCATCCACGTCCTCCGCCAGCACCGAGCCGGCGTCCGAGGACAGCTGCACTCGGTTACCTTGCAGCTGCTTTACAATGACTTCCCCGAGATTGCTGTTCGCCTCCAGTTCATCTACCCGGCCGCCGGAGATGTGAATTGTTCCCATGGCTACATTAGCCTTCAGACGCTCCAGTACCTGTGTCTCCGTCGCATGAATCGTGATTTCATGCTTCTGACTTTGCGTGTTGACGCCGATAAGCCGAATCCATTGCTCCGGCTCCCTGGTTCGGTAGTCGAGAACAAGTGTTCCATTTTTCACCTTCGCCTCGCTCAGGTTGGATACCACCTTATCCGGTGCCTGCCCGTTAATCTCGATTTTGTTCTCCCCGTCGAACACCCAATTGACCTGAATACTGCCGCGGTCTCCTTCCAGCTCGAGCCGCTTCAAATCCGTTCCGGCCTCGATCGTATATTCATAATGCGGGAGCTGGGAAGTGGTCAGCGTCTTGGTCCCGAATGCAAATAGACCTAATACACCGGCAGCAATGCAGCCGATTCCGACCATATTCAGAATGGACTTATTCATCTATCTTCTCTCCCTTCCTGCAACCCAATAGAAATACATGCTATTCAGGCGGCCATAGGCGCGGAACAACAGGCCGATGCCCTGAATCATGAAAATTCCGATACCGAACATGATGAACATGATGGACAGTTCCGCTCCGTAGAAAGCTCCCCCGAAGGCCAGCTTCAACAGATACAGCAGTGGAGCAATCAACAGAGTGAACCCGACGCCAGCCAGGGCAACGCATAATCCCCATCCGGCGATAAGCAGCGGAACAGCGAAAAAACAAGAGAAGATAGCGCCGATAATACTGATCGCGCTTCTCGGTGGAGGGCCATACCCGTCCCTGTAAGGCATATCATACATCGGCGGCGGCATAGGCGGCGTTCCGTGCGGTGTTCCGTGCGGTGTTCCTTGCGGCACATCATGCGGCCCACCATGATGGCCACCATGCGGGCCGTAGCCTGCCCCCTGCATGTCCGGCTGGTAAAAGCTTGCAGGCTGGTCTGCCCGGCCTTCGTTCCCTCCGGCATTCCCCTCATCCCGGGCCCCCAGCAGCTCGACCGCCAGTTCTTCCGGATCGCCGAGCTCCCTTGCAATCTCCTCTTCCGTCCGCCCTTGCTGTTCGCCGAATGCGAAATGGGCGCTGTATTCCGCTAAAATCTCGTCCCTATCTTCAGGCGGGAGCGACATCAATCCATACTTCAGCTTTAATAAAAAATACTCTTTATGCACTCTTTCTCACCCCTGCAATCAAATGTTCTACCTTCTTAGACTGAAAAAATCAGACGTTCCCTTCCGCCTCTGCGTGAACGGCCTCGCCGTTGTCTTCGTTATCAAGCTCCTGGTCTCCATCGGCAGCCGTATCCAGCAGCCTTTGCACGCCGTCGACGAACTTCTCCCATTCGCTGACCAGCTCCATCATGTACGCCTTGCCGGCAGGGGTCAGCTTGTAATATTTGCGCGGCGGTCCTTCCGTGGATTCCTGCAGGTAGGTCGTGCAGTGCCCATCCGCGACCATGCGGCGAAGGACGGGGTATAATGCCCCTTCCGCTACCTCCACATGCTTCGATATTTGCTGCGCGAGCTCGAAGCCGTACCGATCGCGCTGATTGATCAGCACCATCACGCATAAGCCGAGCACGCCTTTTTTGAACTGAATAATTTCCTTCAATATCGTTCACCTGCCTTATATCGCAATACTCTGCACTACTCTATGTTATGATCAACAATCAGTATTGTTCATTGAATAGTAGCTGATATACATTATATCCAGACCGCGACCCTCACCGCAAGAGGCAAATGTAAAAACTAGCCTCAGGTCCAGCTTATGCCTGAACTTTCGTTTTAGGACAACTGTTGACCAGCACCCTATCATTTCAAGGGGCTCTATCCCTAAGCAATAAAAAACCGGACCCCCTCAGGAGTCCGGTTCGCTTAGACGTCCGCTTGTTTCGGCTCGTCTTATTTTTTGAGGTTGTAGAACGACTTCAGGCCATCGTAGCGGGAAGTTGTGCCCAGGTTGTCCTCGATGCGGAGCAATTGGTTGTACTTCGCTACGCGGTCCGTACGGGAAGGTGCGCCCGTTTTGATTTGACCAGCGTTCGTTGCCACGGCGATGTCGGCAATCGTGCTGTCTTCGGATTCGCCGGAACGGTGAGAGATAACCGCTGTGTAGCCTGCACGCTTCGCCATTTCGATCGCATCGAACGTTTCGGTAAGTGTACCGATTTGGTTCACTTTGATCAAGATGGAGTTGCCGATGCCTTTCTCAATACCGGTAGCCAGACGCTCGGTGTTCGTTACGAACAGGTCGTCGCCGACGAGCTGAACTTTACCGCCCAGCTTGTCAGTGAGCAATTTCCAGCCATCCCAATCGTCTTCGGAGCAGCCGTCTTCGATCGTGAGGATTGGATATTTGTCCACCCAAGAAGCGAGCAAGTCAACGAATTCAGCGGATGTGAAGGATTTGCCTTCGCCAGCCAGCGTGTATTTGCCGTCTTTGTAGAACTCAGTGGAAGCGACGTCCATGCCCAGGAATACTTCTTCGCCTGGTTTGTAGCCTGCTTTTTCGATTGCTTCGATGATGATTTGGATAGCTTCTTCGTTCGAACCGAGGTTCGGCGCGAAGCCGCCTTCGTCACCTACAGCCGTATTCAAGCCTTTGCCTTTCAATACGGATTTCAGGTTGTGGAAAATTTCCGCACCCATGCGAAGCGCTTCTTTGAAGTTAGGAGCGCCAACAGGCAGAATCATGAACTCTTGCACGTCTACGTTGTTGTCCGCATGCTCGCCGCCATTGATGATGTTCATCATCGGAACAGGCAGCTGCTTCGCGTTGAATCCGCCCAGGTAAGTGTAGAGAGGCATATCAAGCGCATGCGCCGCTGCGCGAGCTACCGCCATCGATACCGCCAGGATCGCGTTAGCGCCCAGCTTGCCTTTGTTCGGCGTGCCGTCCAGCTCGATCATGGTGCGGTCGATCAAGACTTGATCCAGCGCGTCCATGCCGATAATTTCAGGAGCGATAATTTCGTTTACGTTTTTCACGGCGTTTTCCACGCCTTTGCCGAGGTAACGGCCTTTGTCGCCGTCGCGAAGCTCAACCGCTTCATGCGCGCCAGTCGATGCGCCGGATGGCACGATCGCATGGCCGAAGCCGCCGGACTCAAGCTTTACTTCGACTTCTACTGTAGGGTTGCCGCGGGAATCAAGCACTTCGCGTGCGTATACGTCCATAATCATCGTCATAGGGGATACATCTCCTTTGTCATTCATCTTCTTAGCTTTCACAATAGCTGTATTGATTATTTCTTGTCAATTAACGAAGTCCCGGTCATTTCTTCCGGCTTCGACAGCTGCATCAGATCGAGAATCGTCGGCGCGATATCGGCCAGGATGCCGCCTTCGCGCAGCTCGACGTCCTTCGCGGTGACGATGAACGGCACCGGATTCGTCGTATGCGCCGTGAATGGACGGCCTTCCTCGTCGAACACCATATCGGCATTGCCGTGATCCGCCGTAATCAGGCAGACACCGCCCTTGGCCAGTACCGCTTCGACGACGCGGCCCATGCACTCATCCGTCGCCTCGACCGCCTTGATCGTCGGCTCCAGCTTGCCGCTGTGCCCGACCATGTCCGGGTTGGCGAAGTTGAGAATAATCGTGTCATGCACATCCGATTCAATCTCGCGCACAGCCGCTTCGGCCACCTCATACGCGCTCATTTCCGGCTGCAGGTCGTAGGTCGCAACCTTAGGGGAAGCGATCAGAACGCGCTTCTCGCCTGGAAGCTCCACGTCACGGCCGCCGCTGAAGAAGAACGTCACATGCGGATACTTCTCCGTCTCGGCAATGCGAAGCTGCTTCTTGCCCTGCTGGACAAGCACCTCGCCAAGCGTATTATCAAGCTGCTTCGGCTTGTACGCCACGAATCCCCCGACGGTCTCCGCGAACAGCGTCAAGCAGACGAAGTACAGGTTCTTCGGGAACTGGTCTCCCCGGTCGAAGCCGCGGAAATCTTCGTTCGTGAACACCTGGGACAATTGAATCGCCCGGTCCGGGCGGAAGTTCGAGAACACAACCGCGTCGTTGTCCCGCACGAGGCCGACCGGTTCATTGTTCTCGTCGACGATAACCGTCGGCATGACGAATTCGTCAAATACCGACTGCTCGTACGATTCCTTCACCGCTTGCAGCGGATCGCGGTATCTCGGCCCGTCGCCGTATACCATCGCGCGGTATGACTTCTCCGTCCGCTCCCAGCGCTTGTCGCGGTCCATCGCATAGTAACGGCCTTGCACCGTTGCGATGCGGCCGACGCCAAGCTCGTCGATTTTGGCCTGCAGGCGCTCGATATAACCGATCGCACTGTCCGGCGCGACGTCGCGGCCATCGAGGAAGGCGTGAATATAGACCTTCGTCAAGCCGGCCTTCGCAGCCATTTCAAGCATAGCGAGCGTATGGTCAATATGACTGTGCACGCCGCCGTCCGACAGCAGGCCGTACAAATGAAGCGCCGTATCGTTCGCTTTCGCATGCTTGACAGCCCCGAGCAGCGTCTCGTTCTCGAAGAATTCCCCTTCGCGGATCGATTTCGTAATCCGGGTCAGATCTTGATAGACGATACGGCCCGCGCCGATGTTCAGATGGCCCACTTCGGAGTTGCCCATCTGGCCTTCCGGCAGACCGACCGCTTCACCACAGGCGGTAAGGGTCGTATGCGGGTACGTATTCATATAACGATCGTAATTCGGCTTCTTCGCCTGCGCGACCGCATTGCCTTCCGTCACGTTGCGCAGTCCGAAGCCGTCCATAATAATCAGAGCTACAGGTCTAGGTGCAGACATCTTACTTCGCCCCTTCCACCAGTTGAATGTACGAACCCGGCTGCAAGCTGGCGCCGCCTACCAATGCGCCGTCTATATCGCTCGCTCCCATATATTCGCGAACATTCTCTGGCTTCACGCTTCCGCCGTACTGAATGCGGACCGCTTGCGCCACTTCCTCATTGTACAAGCCGGCGACAACGCTGCGGATGTAGCTGATCGAGTCATTTGCATCTTGAGCCGTCGAAGATTTGCCCGTGCCGATCGCCCAGATTGGCTCATAAGCGATGACGACAGTCTTCGCCTGCTCCGCGGACAGGCCTTGGAACGCCGCTTCCGTCTGCACTTTGCACACGTCGTTCGTCTTGCCGGCTTCGCGCTCTTCCAGCGACTCGCCGACGCAGACGATAGGCGTCAGGCCATGCCGGAATGCGGCATGCATCTTCTTATTCACGATCTCGTCCGTCTCCGCGAAGTACGCGCGGCGCTCGGAGTGACCGATGATGACATAATCTACGCCGAGGTCTTTCAGCATCGCACCGCTGATCTCCCCCGTGAATGCGCCGGAATCCTCAAAATGAAGGTTCTGCGCGCCAATCTTGATAGATGTTCCCTTCGCTGCTTCCACCAAAGCCGGCAAGTTCGTGAACGGTGCGCAGATGACGCTTTCTACGCCTTCTACTTCCGCCTTCCCTTTCACGTCTTGAATGAAAGCGACGGCTTCCGGGACCGTTTTGAACATTTTCCAGTTCCCTGCAATAATCGGTTGTCTCACGCAAGCTCAACTCCTTCTGCACAGCAGAAGCGGCGGGATCGCCGCTGCCGCTTCACTTCCTTACTTATCGTTCAATGCCACTACGCCAGGCAACTGCTTGCCTTCCATGAATTCGAGGGACGCGCCGCCGCCGGTCGAGATATGATCCATCTTGTCTTTCAGATGGAATTTCTCTACCGCTGCCGCAGAATCGCCGCCGCCGATGACCGTATAACCTTCGGTCTCTGCGCAAGCCTGAGCGACTTCGAGCGTTCCGTGAGAGAACGGTTCGATCTCGAACACGCCCATTGGTCCGTTCCATACGATCAACTTGGAGTTCTTGATGACATCCGCGTAGATTTCGCGCGACTTCGGCCCGATGTCAATACCTTCCCAATCCGCCGGGATCTCGTCGATAGCGACGATCTTCGTATTGGCATCCGCGCTGAAATCATCCGATACGACGATATCGACCGGCAGGTAGAAATTCTTGCCGAGCTGCTTCGCCTTCTCGATGAAGCCAAGCGCGACATCCAGCTTCTCATTGTCGCACAGCGATTGGCCGATCTCGTAGCCTTGCGCTTTGAAGAATGTGTAAGCCAGACCGCCGCCGATAATGACGTTGTCCGAGATTTCCAGCATCTTGTTGATGACGTCGATTTTGTCTTTGACTTTGGAGCCGCCGATAATCGATGTGAACGGACGTTCCGGATTGGACAACGCTTTGCCCAACACCGACAATTCCTTCTCCATCAGCAGACCGGATACGGCTGGCAGATGATGCGCGATGCCTTCAGTCGAAGCATGCGCCCGGTGCGCTGCACCGAAAGCGTCGTTCACATACACGTCCGCAAGCGCTGCGAACGCCTTCGCCAGTTCCGGATCGTTCTTCTCTTCGCCTTTGTGGAAGCGAACGTTCTCCAATACGACAATGTCGCCGTCGTTCATGCGGTTGATCTCCGCTTGCACCTGCTCGCCGATCGATTCGTCCAGCTTCTTGACCGGCTTGCCGAGCAGCTCGCTCAGTCGGTTCGCCGCAGGCGTCAGACGCATCGACTCGACCACCTCGCCTTTCGGACGTCCCAGGTGGCTCGCCAAAATAATCTTGGCACCTTGCTCCGCCAAATACTGAATCGTAGGCAATGTCTCGCGAATCCGGGTATCATCGGTAATCTTGCCGTCTTCCAACGGCACGTTGAAGTCTACCCGCACAAATACGCGCTTGCCTTTTACGTCGATGTCACGCACGCTTTTCTTGTTCATCTCGCGTTCCTCCTATCACTCGCATGAACGGGCCTCTCTTCGAGAAGCTTGCGTTCATCGGCTCCATACGGTTCTGTTCTCTGTCCGGTATGCGGTGCTGCCGCGGCAGCTTCGCTCTCTATTCGCTCTCTATTCGTTCTGTATTTGTTCTGTATATCTTTCGTTGCCGTCTCTTTCTAAGTCTAAGCGGGCTCTATCTATTTTATATCTTGTACGGTTCGGTTCGTATTCCTTACGGAATCGTTCACGGGCTCTCTCCAGCCCTGCCGCCCTGCTTCCAGTCCACGGATGGACCTGACAGGAGCGTCTCTATCTATCGTGCGGCGCCGGATTCGGTACGTTCATGTCCGGCTTCTCTATTCATTCTTGTATCTATTCGGTCAGGTTCTCGATATGCCGTACGCGCACGTATGCATGGATCAAAGAGGAGCCCTTTGCGGTTACTCCTCTTTGATTGTCAATGCTATGCGATTACAGGCCTTTTTTGGCGATAAAAGCTACCAGGTCAACAACGCGGTTGGAGTAGCCCCACTCGTTGTCATACCAAGATACGACTTTTACCATATTGTCGCCTACAACCATCGTCGACAGCGCGTCGATTGTGGAAGAAGCTGGGTCGCTGTTGTAGTCGCTGGATACGAGCGGCTCTTCGGAATAGTTCATGATGCCTTTCAGCGGGCCGTTAGCCGCTTCTTTGAGGGCACCGTTCACTTCTTCAACCGTTACGTTTTTGGACAGTTCAACGACCAGGTCCGTTACGGATACGTTAGGCGTAGGAACACGCATAGCCATACCGTTCAATTTGCCTTTCAGCTCAGGCAATACCAAGCTAACCGCTTTTGCAGCGCCTGTAGTGGAAGGAATAATGTTCTCAGCAGCTGCGCGAGCACGACGCATATCTTTGTGCGGCAGGTCAAGAACGTTTTGGTCATTGGTGTAAGAGTGAACGGTTGTCATCATGCCTTTCACGATGCCGAACTTGTCGTTCAACACTTTCGCGAATGGAGCCAAGCAGTTCGTTGTGCAGGAAGCGTTCGAAATGATGGTGTGGTTAGCAGCATCGTATTTATCTTCGTTAACGCCCATAACGATCGTGATATCTTCGTTCGTAGCAGGTGCGGAAATGATAACTTTCTTCGCGCCGCCTTTCAAGTGCATTTCAGCTTTGTCTTTCGCTGTGAAGATACCCGTCGCTTCAACAACGATTTCAACGCCGTTAGCGCCCCATGGCAGGTTCTCAGGGTTGCGCTCAGCGAAGACTTTCACTTCTTTGCCGTTAACGACAATCGCGCCTTCTTTGGCCTCTACCGTAGCGTCCAGTTTGCCGTGAGTCGTGTCATATTTCAACAGATGAGCCAGAGTTTTGACGTCTGTCAGATCATTGATTGCGACAATTTCGACTTCCGGATTACCCAGAGCTGCACGGAACACGTTACGACCAATTCGACCAAAGCCGTTAATACCCACTTTCACCATGATGATTCCTCCCATTTCCTAAGTAGATTGATTTTTATTGCTCAAGACGGCCCGTAGGCACATCGAGACCACTATGCTTCAATACTTCAACCGCTGCCGCTTCATCAATGACCAGAATGTCTTCATGCCCGTGGCGCAGCACGGCTGCAATGGCTTCGCCCTTGCTCTTCCCGCCTGCGACGGCGATTACCACTTCAGTACGCGTTATGTCCTCCAGGCGCAAGCCCAGAGACAACATCGTATGTACGACGCGGCCATCCCGGTCGAAGTAATACCCTAGCGCTTCGGCGACAGCTCTCTTGTGCTTCAATTCTTCCCGTGTGGCTTCGTCTACCTTCCGGCGCGCAGCCATCACTTGGGCGTCTCCGATGCCGTGCACGATGATGCGCGCTTGCCGGATAACCCGCAGAATCTCCTGAATATTGGGCTCTTGCTTCAACGATTGGTACGCTTCTTCACTCAATTGATCGGGTACATGAAGCAGCCGGTATTGAGCTCCTACGCGCTTAGCCATCGTCGAGGCAATCGTATTCGCCTGGTATTCCAGACTCTCTCCCAATCCCCCTCGGGCCGGTACGAACCAGTTGCCCTTCCATGGTGTGGCGCTCGTCAATTGATCTGCCACCGCAGCCAATGTGGAGCCGCCGGTCACCGCGACAACATCTTCCTTGCCCATGACGCTGCTGAGAGCGCTGCATACTGCGGTGCCCAATTCATCCTTCACGGCGGGCGACACATCCGAATCGCCAGGCACGACGATGACCTGAGTCAGTCCGAAGGCCTGACGGATGCTCTCCTCCAGATGGCGCATGCCGAGCAGTTCGCCCATCAAGGGCTCCAACTGGCGGACAAGCTGCCTGCCTTCCTCGCTGATGCGCATGCCCATGCTGTCGATCTCGATCAGGCCCTGCGCCTTCAGCAGGTCCGTCTCCGCCCGCAGCACGCGCTCGGTCATCTGCAATGACGTCGCGAGCGTCCTCCTGCCGATACAGTCGGACAACATGATCTGATGCAGGATGGTGTAACGCTTCTTCAACAGTTCGATGAGTTCGGGCAGTAGTCGCTTCTGTAATTGTAACCAATCACGCATTTCTCTCCACTCCTGCTCCGTAACCAACCATTGGACCAAAAACGTCCCATCGCAACGATTTGTGTCCCACCATTATTCTAGCGAATAATCGAGCAACTTGCAAGTATCCCGCCTCTATAATGGGCAAGGAAAGAATAACTTATTCATTGTATTGCCCAGCAGACGGCTGATTATATCTCCGCCTATCGTATCTTACCCATTTGCAGCTCTTTTTGGACAAGGCAAGAGTCCGGCTCCGGCCGCGAAACCGCATAGATTCGGGAATGGCCTTTACGAAAAATCAATGATGGTGTAAAATGAATGACAGTCAGTCACCCCGTTTCCGGCAAACTATGATTTACTACGGCGGTGAAAGCACATCTTTAATTCGCTGGCCGGATGAACCGCACCGCCGGCAAGAAGAATTATTTGTATCATCACGCGTTCCGTGCAGTACACCATTCTCACGCATGAATGTCCTGCTGCATTGGCATTGTAAGACAACAGGAGGTTTTATTATGGCTTGGCTGCTTGTTCTTGTCGCCGCCTTAATGGAGATTGTGTGGGCTTCCGGCCTGAAGTACGCATCAACGACATGGGAATGGATCGGCGTTATCATACTCATTACAGTCAGCTACCTATTGCTTATCCAGTCCTATCGGAGGCTGAATGTCGCTATCGCCTATACCGTGTTCGTCGGCATCGGCACGATCGGCACCTATGTGGCCAGCATCTATCTGGGTGAAGCGTTCAACGGGCTGCAAATAACGTTCCTGCTCGTGCTGCTGACCGGCATTATCGGCATGAAGCTGTCGACCCCGAACCGCGAGGAGAGCGGGAACCGTGAAGGGAGTGAGTCCTAATGGCCTGGTTTTATTTAATCTTGTCCGGTCTGGAGGAGATCATTTCGGTCGTCGCCATGAAGTATGCTGATGGCTTCAAGAAGAAGACGCCGCTTGTCATTATCACGCTCGGGCTCGTCGCTTCCATTTATTTGCTGACCCACGCGATGAGCGTCATCCCTGCCGGGGTCGCGTATGCGGTCTGGGCCGGTGTCGGTGCCGTCGGGATTACGCTCGTCAGCTTGTTCTGGTTCAAGGAGCACTATACCCGGAAGCAATTCTTTTTCCTGGCGCTGATCGTCGTCGGTATTATCGGACTCCGCCTGACAACCTGAGCGTTGTTCTGGTGTTCGCTGCCTGTCATTATCGAGTCTTATTTATTTCATTTATTTTACTCTTGCATTCCTGTGGCCTATCCACTATAATAAATTTTGCGTCTTCTGATTGTGCGCCCGTGGTCCAATGGATATGACGTAGGCCTCCGGAGCCTGAGATCAAGGTTCGATTCCTTGCGGGCGCGCCATAAGCATCTTGATGATGCCTTTGTTATGAAGCGATATATTTAACGAATAGCCTACAGACATTCAGAACATCTCGAACCGCTCCTTCCGCATAGGGAGCCGGGGACGGATGTTTTTTCGTTTTTGCTGTAAAAAGAGAGACGGCCAAGCGGCCGTCTTTTTTAGATCTCCGGGCCGAATTCCTTCACCGGATCCCGCTTCTCTTCTCTTGCGTGCAGCCTCGTTTCTCCGGCCTACTGCCTATCGAACACAAACCGCCAACTGTCCTCATGAATCGGCCGCTTTGCGGTCAGGCGTACCCGATAGATCGTGCCGCCCCATGAGGCATATAACCGCTCGTCTTCCACCGCGATTGGCTCCAGCCGGGTATTCCACAGCGTCTCGTCATAAGACATGCAGGCCTTCGGGATCCCGGCTTCGTCAGCCAAGACTATCCGGCCGGACTCGAAGCGCGGCTCATTGGGGCACATCCAGTTCAGCGACACGTCGCTGCTTGGCGCCTCCAGTTGCACCGTCTCTTCTACAATGATGCGGGCAGCGGAGACGCTCTCGCCTTGCCCGCTTCCCCCCGGCTTCTCCCGCAGCAGCGTGAAGATGCGCGTCCATCGGCAAATGCCGGAGGCCGCAGGATAGGCCGGGGCAATGTCAGCCGTTAGGCGCGATAGACCGCCAGCCGCTTCATGACGGGCTTCACCGACCGGAAAGTGCGCCCAGGCGCTTGCTCCGCCCCGTTCACCGTCGGGACGTTGTGATATCCGGACTGCATCGTCCAGATCGAATACCGTTCCGGGCTGAACGTCTTCGCCGTGTAGGTGCCGACGCCAGCGTCGATCCACAACGGGCATTGATCGGCATAGACGATGAAGCTGCCGATGTCATTATGGTTGTGGCTCTCATCGTTATGACCGCCCTTCGCGGCCAGGAACCAGCCGTCGCCCCGCTCCCGCGCCACCATCACTTCCACGCCCGGCATCCATCGGTCGAGCGGCAGCGCCGGCGGCTCCGCTGCCGGACCTTCCATATCCGGCAGCGCGAACAGGTCGAAGAGCATTCGCTGCAGGCCGGAATCTCCTCACCCTCCCAATAGCGATGCCCTCCCTGCCGGCGGTAGACATGCCGCCCGAAGGCCTCCAGCCGGGCATCTCCGACCGCCTGGCCGAAGCGGGCAATCAGGCCGGGGGCACGGTAATTCTCGCCGCCGAATCGGCGAAGTTGACATATGCATCCCCGCCAATATGCATATGGAGAATATAAGCGGCCATATTCCGGATTTTCGGCTCATGGAATACATCAATCGCACCGTCCGTGGCGCCATGCAGAAGCTGCAGGGCATCATACAGCGAAGCGGCTGCCCGCACCCAATAAGCGGGACCTTCATCGCACCCGCCATCCTCTTCATAGGAAGCGATGAACCGGTCGAGGCTGCGAAGCGCCTTGTGGACAAGAGCAGTGGGGCGCTCCGCCTTCTCCTCGGCGAGCAGCAGCACGGCCAGGCAGTTGGCATTGCACCATGGATTCCAGTTGTTGATGAGGAGATCTGGCTGGAACGACATCCACCAGTAGCCGTCCTCCCGCTCGTACGAATCGAGGATGCGCGTCTCCAGCTCCCGGCGAAGGTGCTTGCCCAGCGGGGGACAATGGTCATCCAGCGCATCTCGGAGCACATAGTACGACCAAGCCAGCATGGCTGCCGTCTCTCCGGCGCCGAGATCGATGACCGGCCGCTCGATATCGGGAAGCGAATTTCTCTTCACGCGGCTACTCCCGTTCAGATGAGCTGGCCAGCACCAGGTACTCTCCTCGCACATCGCCCAGATGCCGTTCACGAGATTATCCAGGAAGCGCCTTTCATATTCCATGCATTCGGCCAGTACGAGACGAACCAATGCCTTGCGGCGCGCGACATAAGGCTCCTGATACCGCGTCCGGTTCCCCGTCCGGACATAATCCATATACAAGGTGGCTGGCAGCGCTGGCCACTCCATGCCGAGACAAGCCTCTGCCTCGCGAATCCAGAACGACCGGAGTCCAACGCCAGCCAAGCGTCCCGCCGCGCAGCGGCCGGAACCGGTTCATAGACAGGAAGTGGAGCGAGCGCCACTCCGATAACGTCCGGACGATACTTTTCTGTCAGCATAAATCATAGCCTCCTTTTCTTTTGCCATGTTGCTTCCGAATCTGAACGTTAGCGCTTTCAATTATGCTATACTAGAACATATTTACCCCGACATTTTGAAAATGATAGTCGCAGCAATGCGCCGACGCCATCGGCCTGAACAGGGACAGTACCGCAAGCAGATGGCCGAACAGGAATAAGCCATTAGGCAGTTCTATGGGGCCTGACGCCGTCTCATTTCTGCGATCTGGTCTGATGACCGTGTCATTTCTACGATACCGGTCTGACGCGCCTCATTTCTGCGAGACAAGTCTGAGCCACACTATTGAGATGTGATTCCCGGCCTAGTGCCCATCAATACTGCAAAAGTGCAGGATTTTCACCGAAGCCTCTTTTCGCCAAAGTGAATCCTGCAAAACTACATTAATTTTAGCTCTAGATGGGGCAAGCTCGGAAAAAGCGAGCAAAATCCTGCATATTTGCAGGAATCCTAGCGAATTTGCCCGGAACAAAGATAAAATGCTGCATTTATGCAGGATTGGTGCGTCCAAGTCGGTAGAAAGGTGGTATGAGAGGCGATCACGTCTATGACCGCCCTAATGCGAGTCCGAACATCATCGGGGCGAGGCGAGCATCTGGCGGGGGATGCAGGTTATCTCGCGCATCGCTGTTACCCCCAGCTAGGCGCAGCGACCATGCATCATACGGTACGCCGTTGCTAGGTGCTGCGCAGCGTACCCTCAGTAGACCCTCACCTCAGGTACAGCGCACCACACTGCAGGACCCACCGCGGTACGCAGCCCGCCACGGCACAGGGCCCCAGATCCCGCTCACCGCCGTGTGCAGCACACACCTGTGCCCACGCCAAAAAGCAGCAGGCCTGGAATGCCTGCTGCAATGGCGCTAGCCCTTCACCGCGCCGAGCGTCAGTCCCTGCACGAAATAGCGCTGCAGGAACGGATAGAGCACGACAATCGGGAACGAGGCGAGCACGACCGTGGCCATCTGTATCGAGACTCACGGCGGGAGGGGCACGTTCGGATCGAGGTTGGAGAAAAAAATGGCTCCGGGGAGGAAAAGCGCCCACAGCGAGTTGATGAGCCCAGTCCCCTTCACGATCAGATAGGTCGGGATCATGTCGCCGCCGAACAGCATCGTGAACAGCACTAGGAACATGATGACCCGCCGGGCGCTGAACTGCGGCCGGGAGCATACATAAGCCAGCAGCGCCGTCAGAATAACGTTGATGAACGTGCCGACGACCGTCAGCCACACCGTATTTTTCAACGACAGGAAAAATATGCCCGTATCGAAAATGTAGCGGTAAGCCTCCGTCGTCCAGGTCGACGGCCAGAGGATGAACCGGCCGGACAGCGACTCCTCCGTGGTGGCAAACGACATCGCGAAGACGTGAATGATAGGCAGGATCGTAATGACCGCCAAAACGATGAGCAGTGTTACATTAATGAAATTGAACCACCGATCCCCGCTTCTTGCGCGCATTAACACAGATGTTTACTCCTTTCATGCCGCCATGCGCTTGATAGCTGCGCAACTGCGGTCATGTACTTTCGGCCACGCGCCTATGGCTGTGGACGTTCGCCTGCGGCTTCGCGCCGCGAACCGCGGCACCACTCGCCAGCCAGCGCACTCCAGCAACGCATGGCGGCTTTCGGAACTACAGCAGCGCCGGCTGAACGATCAGCCGTTCTTCCGCTTCTGGTACGCCTCGTTGAATTCCTTGATGACCTGCTCGCCACCTCTGTCCTTCCACTCTTGAATCACCTTGTCGTAATCGTCCACCGGACGTTCGCCAAGAATGATCTTATTCACTTGGTCCGTCAGGTACTGGTCAAGTTCTTTCCCTTTTTCACTGTATGTCGGCGAGAACAAGCCGACCGACTGATCGCTGTACGGCTCGCCTTCCATGGCTACCTTGAATGATTCGTCCTTCATTTTTTTCAGTTCATCCGTATCGTCCGGGTTGTAGATCCACTCTCCCTTGGCCGCATGGTTCGTCAGCAAATATTTACCCGTGCCTTCGGTCAAGCCTTTGTCCGTCAACATTTTCTCGCCGTTCTCTACTTTGAAATGCTCGTGCTCCACGCCCCATTTCATGAACCTAGCGCCCTCGTCGCCGATCTGATCGTCCAGGATGGAGAGCAGCTTCTTCGCCTTCCCCTCATCCTTGCCCAGGCTGGCCGGCATAACGAAGAACCCGTAGAAGCCGTGATACTTGCCGCAGCCCTTATAGCCGTCCGGGGCCGTCAGCGGTGGAATCGGGGCGACGCGGAAATCTTTATTGACGCTGTACGCTTTGTCGAACCAGCTCTTCGTGAAGGCGGTATACGTCCAGTTGCCGATAATGCCCGCTCCCGCTTTGCCGGTCTGGAAGTCCTCGCTGGTCTGCGCGCCATTCTTAATCGTATAATCCGGGGTGATGAGCCCCTCCTTGTAGCCTCGCGCCAGGAACGCTACCGCCTCCTTCGCGTTCGGCATCAAGTATCCGTGCGTAATCCCGCCCTGACCATCCTCGAACCAACCGAACCGGAGCGCCCGGTATAAGCCGAACAGTCCGTTGAACCCGCTGATTTTGCCGTCCAAGGCGAATCCGTACGTATCCTTCTTGCCGTTGCCGTCCGGATCGTTCTCCGCGAATGCCTTCATCACGGTATACAGCTCATCGTAGCATGTCCCAGATTTCCTGAGGAATCTTGCTCAGGTTCGGGTAGTCCTTGATGTAATCCTCGATCGGCAGGAACATACCGTTCCCCGCCCAGCTGAAGTAATTGGCGTTCGTATCCTCCAGCAGCATCAGATCCGGCATATCCCCCGAAGCGACCGTAACGCCGATCTTGTTCGCATAATCTCCCGCTGCGACCGGAATATATTTGAATTCGATGCCGTACCGCTCCTCGATCGCCTTGATGCCCGAGCTGTTCGTCGTCGGAGGCGCTGCGCCGTACAAGATATTCATAGCCGAGACGCTGTACTTCTTGCCTTCATTCCCCGCACTCTGTCCTCCGTCAGCATTCGATTCCTTGGTTCCTCCTCCGCTGCCGCAAGCCGTCAGCAAGCCGACAGCCATCGAACAGGCCACAAGGAGCGCTACGATTTTTTCCCCTTGAATTGCATGATTACATCCTCCCCCGATTTGATTGTGGAATCATGATGGGCACTCCATGATGTAAGCACTTACAACAATGGAGGCAACCCACGCTAGAATACGCCGCGCTCCCCTATCCGCTTCGCCAGCTTGTTGGCCCCGGTAGATCAGGATAAGCCCAATCAAGCCTTTCATCAGCCCGACCGCGGTCGAGAAGCTGAAGTTGCCGTTGGATTCTTTCCAGATGACCTGCATCACCAGCATGGACCGGAAGTTGTCGGGGTTGGACAAAATATCAATTTTGGACATTCCCATATCGACCAGCATGTTGTTCACGGCGCCATCGCTCTGGAACATCAGATAGAAGATCCCCGCCACGACGACCCAGGACAGAAAGTGCGGCATGTAGAAGACCGTTTGCAGCATCCGCTTGAACACTCTTTGCGTTACCTCATGGATCATAATCGCCAGAAATATCGGAATCGTGAAGGCAAATACAATCTGATACAAGCTGATAATCAAGGTGTTCAGAAAAATACGCCCGATATCCGGATTCTCGAAGATGCGGTAGAAATGCTTCAATCCGACCCACTTGCTGTCCCAGATGCCGAGCATCATGTTGTAATCCTTGAAAGCGATTACGACTCCGAGCATCGGCAAATATTTGTAAATGACGAAGAACAGCAGAACAGGCAGAGCCATGAGCCATAAATACTTTTCGTTCCACAGCGTTCTCCCGATGCGGCTCCATCTCCCTCTGGCGCGAGGATCGCAGATAGATGAGGGTGCTCCTGCTGACATTGGCGTCACCTCCTTTGTGCTCCTATTGTAGGTCACGCCTGAATGACACGGAAACGTTCACTTTTTGATGCTCATTTTTTGAGCCTTACTTCCGGGATTGCAAAAAATGATACACGCATCTATCCGAATCGTTGCTCAAAAAAAGCTGAAAAAACAGTTTGACCATCTTTGACTTTTGACTGACAATCCGATATGATAAGGATACGGTTCTTGTCATTCGCGGCAAAAGCATATTGTGTTTAAGAGGCCGTGAATTGGTTAATATTTAATGTTATTGATGCTGAGGAGGGATTATCGTGAGTTACGTTCCTATAGTTGTCGAGCAGACGAATCGAGGCGAACGGTCGTACGACATTTATTCCAGATTGCTGAAGGACCGCATTATTTTTCTCGGCTCCCAAGTGAACGATGTGGTGGCCAATTCGATCATCGCTCAAATGCTGTTCCTGCAGGCCGATGATCCGGACAAGGATATTCATCTGTACATCAACAGCCCCGGCGGATCCATTACCGCAGGGATGGCCATTTACGATACGATGCAGCATATCAAGCCGGATGTATCGACGATCTGCGTCGGCATGGCGGCGTCGATGGGCGCCTTCCTGCTGAATGCCGGAGCAAAGGGCAAGCGGATCGCGCTGCCGAACAGCGAGATTATGATTCACCAACCGCTGGGAGGAGCCGAAGGGCAAGCGACCGATATCGAGATTCGCGCCCGCCGCCTTCTCAAGATGCGAGACAAGTTGAATCATATTTTGGCGGAGCGCACGGGACAGCCGCTCGAACGGATCGAGAGAGACACCGACCGCGATTACTTCATGTCGGCCGAAGAAGCGCTCGAATACGGCCTCGTCGACAAAGTGCTTCACAAGTAATTCCGTCATCGTGCTATACATCATGAGATCAATAAGCTGCTCGTATCGCGACTGCGCATACGGCAGCTTTTTCTATGCCGCCATGTTGAATTGCCGATCGCTTTCATCGTATTATAAAATGATGAGCCAGAATAGGATTTGCAAATATGATGATTCCGTAGAAGAGGAGGCGGGGACTTGCCAACGGTAAGAGATATAGCACGTGCAGCGGGTGTATCGCCGGCGACCGTATCGCGGGTTCTTACGGGCAAAGGAAACACATCCTCCGAAGTGAATGAAAAAGTAGAGAAAGCGATCCGGGAGCTCGGTTATGTGCCCAGCCCCAAGGCGAAGCCTAACACACCAGCAGCCCAATCTCGCACTATCTGCTATACGATCGCGCGTGAACCTAGTGAAATTTTCGGGAATCCGTACTATTCCAATGTGCTTCTTGGTTTATCCAATGCGACTCAAAAATACGGATACGACTTGCAAATTTCCGCCTTTCGCTCTGTCGATCAGCAAATCGAGAAATGTTTGACGCTGTACCGGAACAAGAGAGTGGACGGATTTATTTTATCCGGGGTCATGTCGGCGGACAAAAGCTCGCTCATTCAGAGCCTGCAGCAGAATTCGATTCCGTTCGTCATGATTGGGCGCAGCCTGCAGCATAATATCTTTTGCATTCATAGTGATAATTTCCGGGACGGATATGTCACAGCCCAGCATTTGCTGGACGAGGGGTACCGGCGGATCGTGTTCCTGACCGAGAGTCTGGATGTCGATGTCGTGCGCGACCGGATCGGGGGGTACAAGCAGGCGCTTCACAGCAATGGCCTGGAGGCGGGAGACGACGGCGTCGTCTTGTGCGGCTCCGAAGAAGCGGACATGATTGCGGCTCTTGACGAGTACAACTCCGGCGGCAGATCCTTCGATGCCATTATCGCCGCGGACAGCGTATTGGCGCTCGGTGTATTGAAATATTGCCGGGATCGCGATCTGCGCGTGCCGGAGGATGTCGGCATCATCGGCTTCAACGATGCGGGCTTTCTCAGCAAGATCTCGCCGTCGATCAGCTGCACGACCATTCGCGGGGAGCACCTCGGACTGGAGGCGCTGGAGATGCTCATCGAACTGATGGACGACCCGGAGCGCATTAATAAGAACAAGACGGTCACGCTGCCTTCTGAGCTGATCGTGCGTCAATCGACCCAACGGAGAAAACATTCAACATCCCATACATGATAACAAAAGAGGGCGGAACGATCGCCCTCTTTCTCATTACCATTTTAATTCGATGGTGCGCTTGATCTTATCGTCTCGAACCGCGTTGACGACGTAATGGCGCCGCTCATCCACGTACCAGCCTTCCGCATGATCCTCCGGCTTCGCCTCCAGCCGCGTAAGCCCTTCGATAGCGACCGCATCCGGATCGAGGCCATGAAGATAGAAGCATAGCTTGCGGGAAGCCGGCTCATATCCCCTGTGCTCATACTCGAAGCCAAGGCTCAACCCGCGACCGGTGCATTCCACCCCCACGCGAAGCAAATTATAAGCGCCCTTCTCATAGGCATACGTCAAGCCGTCATCTTCATACAGCACATAGGAGGATGTCGGCGCCCCGCCGTACAGATGGAACAGCAACGACCCCTCCGTCTCATCGGCCGCATGCTGCTTCAGCGGCTCATGCGGAATGATCGCGCCGATCCCGCTCCGCTTCGCTGCGACCGTCCCTCCGTGCAATTTGTCCGGATGTATCGTCTCACTTGTCTGCATCATACCCTCTCACTTTCCGCACATCATTTCGACGAAGGCGTTGAACCCATAGATAGACAGCAGCATAATGAGCGAAGAGCCGATGCATACCAAAATATTGGTGCGGAATCCGGCGGCATGCTGATTCATCTCCCGCTCGAAGCCGATAATGCCCCCGAGCACAAGCGAGAGAAGCAGCCGCAAGCATATGCTAGCCGGATCCAATGTCCAAGGGCTTGTCATCGCATGTCTCCTCCCCGCCACTCCTGTTTTCTCATCTCTATCTTTTTACGAAAAAATCTTACGCTGCTCTGAATCTGGCTTGCTTCGTTATGATTTCGTCGCCCCCGCCGTCAACCCGGAAATGAGGTACCGCTGCAGGAACAGGAACACCGCGGCAATCGGAATGGCGATAAGCATCGAGCCCGCTGCGAACCGGGTGAAGTTGTTGCTGAACTCCTGATTGACCAGGTTGAACAAGCCTACCGCGAGCGTATAGTTCTCCGAACTGCGAATAACGATCCGCGGCAGCAGGAAGTCCATGAACGGCGTCATGAAATTGAACAAGGCGACTACGGCCAATATCGGCTTCGCTAGCGGCAAAATAATCTGGAAGAAAATCCGGAAGTGGCCCGCGCCGTCAATCTTCGCCGACTCGTCCAGATCACGCGGAATCGTGTCGAAATAGCCTTTGATCAGAAAAGCGTGCATCGGAATGGACGATCCGACATAGACCAGAATCAAGCCGGCCAGCGTATCGAGCAAACCCAGAATGTTCAGCAAAATATAAATGGCAACCATCCCCATCAATACCGGGAACATCTTGATTAGCAGAAGCGCATACAAGCCATGCTTGCGCCCTCTGAAGTTATAGCGCGAGAACGCATACGCCAGGAACGTCGTCACAATCAGCGACAGCACCGTCTTCCAGCTGGCGACAATCAGCGTGTTTTTGTACCACAGCAAATATTCGCTGTCCGGACTAGAGAACAGCCAGGAGTAGTGCTCCGTCGACCAGTTCTCGGGAATAATCTTGGCGCTGTATAAGCTGGTGCCCGGATTCAGCGAGACGCCCAAGGCCCATACGAGCGGATACACAATCACGATAAACATGAACAAAATGAATGCATAAATGCCGGTAAGCTCTAATCTCGATTTCCATCTCGTACTCATCAGACGCTGCCCTCCTCCTTGAACGATCGGGTTCTCCTGAATTGGAAAAAGGCGACGGTTGCCACAATCAGGCCCAATATAATGGAGATAACGGCCGCCATATTATAGTTCAACGTTTCAAAGGTAAGCTTGTACACCCATGAAATGACGATGTCCGTCGATCCGGCCGACTGCCCGCGAACCGGCGGTCCGCCTTGGTTGAACAAGTAGATCAGGTTGAAGTTGTTGAAATTACCCGTATATTGCATAATGAGCAGCGGAGCGGTCGCGAACAGAACATGCGGGAGCGTAATGTAGCGGAATCTTTGCCACTTGCTCGCTCCGTCGACCTCCGCCGCCTCGTACCAGTCGCTTGATATGCTTTGGAGCACCCCCGTGAACAAGGCGAACACGAAGCTGAAGCCCAGCCATACTTGAATAATTATGATGGCTACCTTGGTCCAGAGCGGATCGGACATCCAAGGAATGGACAGCCCCAACGGCCCCAAAATTTGCCGGTTCACCGCACCGAATTGATCATTGAACATGGCGGCGAACACGAGGATGGATACGAAGGAAGGAACGGCCCAAGGAAGAATGAGCATCGTTCGAATGAATTTTTTGAATTTGACGCGCTGGTCGTTCACGATTACAGCCAAGAACATGGCCAGGGAAATCTGCAGCGTCGTCGCGACGAATGTCCATACGAGCGTCCACGACAGGACGGAGAAAAACGTATTCCGCCAGATCGGAACGGAAAAAATATTTTTAAAGTTTTCAAACCCTACCCAATCGAGCAAAAAACGGGGCGGTGAATTGTAAATATTGTAATTCGTAAATGCTAAGGAAACCATGAACAACAGCGGCAATATCAGTACAAACGTAATCATGAAAATGCCGGGACCGACGAATAGATAAGGAACCCCTTTATCCCACGCCTGCTTGAAGCCTTCGCGAATCGTCGTGATCTTCCAGCCTTCGCGAATTTTCTGCGCGTCATTGCGCGCATCGGTCAAGTTGATCCAATAGAAGATGAGAAGAAAGACGGTCAAGATGAGCGAAATAATACCTTGAATGAGCAAAGAGCGGGAATCATCAACCCCTTCCAACGTCCCCAGCGTCATGAGCCCCCAATACCCAATGTTCAAAAAATCAGCGAACACGATGAAAAATGAGAGAAATAAAACCAAAAATAATGAACCCTTGATATATCTCCGGTTATACAGTTGCCCCAACCCCGGGATAATGGAGAGCTGCATCGCCAACTTCGGGTTATGCGCACTGATTTGCGGCTTGTCGGTTCGTGTCTGTTGTTCTCCCAATCTAATCAAGCCTCCTCGTTGACATCCGCAATGCGAATTCAAGCGGATGGGGATGCGGACCCGCACCCCAATCCGATAATCATTCCTTACTTATTGGCGTTATTGATCGCGATTTGTTCTTTGATTTGATCGACCGCTTCATCCAGCACCTCTTTGGCGTCCTGCCCTTGGGCCAGGAACACGAGCGCATTTTTCATCGGCTCCCATGTCTGGGAGATTTCCGGGTTATTCGGCGTTGGCGTAGCGAATGTGGACTGCTCGGCCACGGCTGAGAAGTAAGGATGCTTCGTAATGAGATCGCTTTCTAAAATGCCCGGACGTGCTGGAATTTCCCCGGCTGTCTGGAAATGACTCGCTCCGTTCTCGTCATTGGTAATGAACAAAGCCAGCTCGGTTGCCCACTCCTTATTTTTGGAGAATGGGGACAGCACCAGACCTTTGACGCCCAGGAAGGAAGGCGGGCGTTGACCGTTGGCCAGCTTCGGCAACGGCACGGCGCCCAGCTTGTCTCCCAGTGCCGATTCATAGTTTTTGATCGACGACGGTACCGAGACGACAGCGGCAACCTTGCCCTCCTTGAACAAGCCGTCGATGACGTCGCCGTTAATCGATGCCGGAATCAGCTTTTTTTCGAACCAGGATTGAATCAGATTCGCGCCTTGGACAGCGCCTTCATTATTCAGCCCGATATCGTCCGCGTTGTAGCCCGTAGCCGGGTCATACCCGAACACATAACCGCCGTTGCCCTGCAGGAACATGTTGGCGTAGTAGAAATTCGTCGCATCGAACAAGAATCCGTATTTATCCTTCGACGCGTCCGTGAACTCCAGCGCAAACTTCTCTAGCTCTTCCCATGTTTCTGGCGCATTTGGCATCAGCTCCTTGTTGTAGAACAAGGCGGTCGTCTCGACGACCATAGGCAGATTGTAGATTTTACCGTCAATCGTGACGGCCTTGATCGCCTCAGGCGAATACTGGCTAATCTGCTCTTCGCTGATCTGGAACGGCTCAGCCAGCCCTTGCAGCACGTTGCGGCCCATGGAGTTATGGGTGGCGCTCCACAGGTCAGGACCGCGGTCGGACGGTCCGTCGAGTGAGAACGCTTTCGCCTGTTCGCGCGGGTTGAATGGAATCACTTCCACATCAATGCCCGTCTTCTCCGTAAATTTCTGCGTAATCGCCCGGAGCGATTTCAATTCCGGCTCATTTTCCGGACCCCAGATTTTCAGATGCTCCGGCTTCGGCGGCATCTCCCCTTCTTGTTGCTGGGCCGTATCCGTATTCGGCTTGGCCTGTTCCGCCTCCCGCTTCGGCCCGCAGGCCGCAAGCGACAGGACGACGGTTAATGAGAGCAGCAGCAATACCATTTTCTTAGCCATACGTTAGTTCCCCCTTGAGATCATGGTTGAGATTTATTCGTATACGTGCTGACCGAGATGGTCTTTATGCAACGATTTACGCTCACATTGGCCTTGCGAATCGAGAATATAGTGCACGATCGCCGCGTTATATACGGGATGAATGTCCCCGGGATTGACGATCTGCTTCATATCCGCGGTCGTCTGGCCATGCCCGAATACCGCAATACGCGCATCGGTTCCGTAATAATCGGTCAGCTTCGCGTCGACGAACTTCTGCACGCGCTTGCGGACGATAGCATGATTCTCCGGCCAGGTTGGCCACCACTTGCGCTCCATATCCTGATACTCCACGAATTGGACATGCGGGAATTCCTCTACAATCTGCTGGCAGGCTTCCCAATCATAATCCCGGTAGTCCTTCCATTCTTCATTAAATATTTCGGACATTTCCGGTATGAGCACAATACCTAGACCCTGCGCTTTGGCAAGGGGCGTCGCGGTCTGAATGACTCTGCGCAGCGGACTGCAGAAGATGGCGTCCAGTTGGATTTCCTCGAAAAACGAAGGGATTTGCTCCGCTTGCCATCGTCCCACTTCCGACAAGCTGCAGTTCGGTCCGCCTCCTTGTCCAATATTCATGGTCGATTGTGCATGGCGAATGACATATAAGTGCATAGCTGATGTTCTCCTCTGTGTTGTGATAATCATTTATCCGTCCGGAGGGCTGCCGTTAGCCCGGCCCGCCCGTTCGAACGCTCCTTTCGGCAGATGCCCCGTATCGTTCAGCTTCATCAGCTTGGTCGCATGCTCGCCGAAGACGATGTGGTTCACCCCCGTATTTTCCTGGGGGAACCGGATATGTTCCGCTGATGCCATCCCGAGCGCTTCGCGAAGCAGATATTCATTGAAGTTCCCGTGACAAAATACCGCGATCCGCTCCTCGCTGCACGCCCGGAGCTTCCGCAGCGCTTCCTGCGCGCGCCGCCTGACGGTCTCGGGGCAATCGCCGCCCGGGCATTCCCATCCGTCCGTCTCCATCGTCTCCTCGAATACGGCTTCCGGGACCATCTCCAATAACAATTGCTGAGAAGGACCGGCGAACCGGCTGCCTTCCCTGACTTCATACAACGCTGTCATCACCTGAATCGGCAGACCGAGCAGTCTTGCCAGCGGCTGCGCCGACTGCATCGCCCGAATCAACGGACTGGAATAGATGGCGCTGATGCCCCGATCCCGCAAATATATCGCCACGCGCGCGGCTTGCGCATGGCCCTGCTCGGTTAGCGGCGAATCGGGCATATCGCGGTCCGGCAGCGTGTTGCCGACCGATTGTCCATGCCGTACAAGAAATAACTCCATAATCGCTCCCTGCTTATTCTGTAATCTGTGGAACCGCATGCAATCCGCTCTGCGACTGTAATGCCATCCTTCCCGCAGAGTTTTCCTTGAGTGCTGCCCATGGGTGTTGTCATTGGGCGTTGTCCTCAAGTGCTGTCCTTGGACTCTGTCCTTGAGCGTTGTCCTCAAGTGATTCCCATGAGCGCTGTCCTTGAGGTTATCGTCAAGTGCTGTCATTGGGCTCTGTCCTGAAGCGCTCTCATTGAGTGCATCTGTGCCCGCCTCTTCCCGGCCCGTTGCCGGCGCTTGATAGCGGGTAGTCAGGCCCCATTATGTGCCCTCGAAGGTCGATCTGGCGGTCGATTGACGAATCATAAGCTTCGATGGAAGCGTGACGTTTTTTTTGAGACTCATCGCCTGCGGTTCATTCATAATCTCATTCAGCAAATGAAAGGCTTCCGCGCCTAGGTTGGCCCCGTTCATCTCCACGCAGCTTAATGTCGGGGATACCTTGACCAGATAAGGGGCATCATTGAACCCGATAATCCCGACTTCCTGCGGAACGCTCAGCCCGGTCAATTGGCAGAACTTCAATACGCTGAGCGACATGACGCTGTCCATCGTAATGACGCTGTCTACGACGATGCCTTCGTCCAGTAGACGCTGCAGCGCATCTATAATATCCTCTTCTTCCGTGCCGACCTGCACGATGCGCTCGGGGCCCGCGTCCAGCCCGGCTTGCTGTACTGCCTGCCTGTAACCGGATATTCTCGCCGCAAATACATCAAGCTTCGTATCCTGTGTCAATACGACGAGCTTCCGGTAACCGGCGTCGATCAGATGCCGGGCGGCCATAAATCCGTCCCGCTGATTGTCGTTATGGACAGAGAATACGTCATGGCGGAACGTGCGGCCGATCATGACGAACGGAATATGCTCCTCATGGAAGGTCCGCAGCAGCCGCTCCTTGTCAGCGGACAAGATCCCGGTCAGAATAAGCCCGTCGACCTTGTGCTGCTTGTACAGCTGCACGCATTTCTCGATCTGACGATCGACGCTGTGGAACACCGCCAGCTGCAAATCCATGCCATGCTGCTCGACAGTGCTCGATACCCCATACAGAACGCTGTCGAAGAACGGGTTCCCGAAAATATCGGTCGAGTTCCGGGCGATGGTCAAGCAAATGGTCCTGCTGCCCGTGACAAGAGGGTTGGCGCCTCCGGGGCGAACATAGTTCGTCTTCCGAATCGCCATCTGAACTCTGGCCCGCACGTCTTCCGAGGTATTGCCTTTGTTCGATAACACTCTTGATACCGTTGCTGGAGATACGCCAGCCAATTTTGCGACATCCTTGATGTTGGCCACGAAATCCCCCCCGACACCCTATGAAACAAAAACTGAAACAAATGAAACACTTATTGTTTCATATTAAACCACATTTCTGTCGAATTGAAAAGAGAAAATGTCGGACTTGGCTTGAATTCTTTTATTTTATGAAAATAATGCTGATTTTGACGTATTTTCAGGAAACAAATCCGAATTTTGTTTCACAAAATAATGAAACAAGTTCACCTGATGTCACAATGACTGCGAGATGATTCATTGTTTCCGGGACATTTCTATGTCGCTATGTTCGGTTGTTTCCTCTGCCCACTTCCCACCTCCACCTCCACCTTCCACAGCCGAACCACGGCCCACCTCCACCCCCGCAAAGCTGCAAAAATACAGTATTTTCACAACCTCCGCTCCTCCAAAATAAAAATCCTGCAAAACGGCATCAATTACGCCCCCTTTCCGCTCAGACTGCGACAAAAAGGACAAATTCCTGCATTTGCGCAGGAATTTGCTCGATTTCACCCCCGACAGCGTTAAAATACTGTAAATTTGCAGGAATCTCACCACATCCCCCCCGATTGGAGCACCCTAGAGCATCACGCGGACCAGCCTCCCCTCTCCCTCGGCGGCAAAATAAAAAGCCATCCTCACCGCCACTGCTGACGAGGGAATGGCTATCTACCCATTTCACCTTAATCTTCATCTCCAGCTCTTTGAATAGTGACTATTATGCTTATCCATGTTCACGGTCAGCGTACGCCCGGCCGGGGAATTCCCCTCCATATTAGCGAACTCGCTAATGAAGCTGTTTTCCTTCAAGTTATCGCTCTGAATCGTATCGGTAATATACTAAGCTCCTCGATCATTAGTCTTACGAAGATATGTAGTGAAGTAGCTTACGGAAACCTTCGGCACTCATTAAAAAACCCCTCGCACACACGTTCGTATATAAAAATAAAAAAAGAGCCGCATCGCAAGCGACGCGGCATATATTATGTTCTAGGGGTAAACTGTAAACCATGAGAAAGATGAAACGGATGTCCTTGTTCAACGGATGATATCCGGCTGTCCAAGGTTCAATCGATGCAGGGCAACCCTCCTTTGCAAGAACTCATCTGTCATTCGGTCCATAATCAGAATACAATGGCTACATTAAAGAAAACTGAACCGAACCTTAAAATTAGATAAAAATGAGCATGGTGCCAAAAATAAACGGAACCCCGGAGGAATTCCCCCCCGGGGGCTCTGTGCATTACGGTTTAGTTCCCTGTGTTCCAACGGTCGTACGCCGCTTGATAGATTTCTACGATGCGGTCGCCGCCCATCTTTTTGCAAGTTTCGAGATATTTATCCCAGTTCGTCAACGGCTCTTGGCCTGTTACGAATTTTGCTTCCATTTGCTTCACGTACGTATCCAAGTCGGAACGGATGCTGGATACTTCCGATTGCTCGTCTTGCGACAAGTATACGCTCGGGAATGGAACCTTTGCGATAGGCAGAATCTTCTCATCTGTTTCCTTCTTCAGCCATGCGTCGAATTCGCCGGAGAAGCCGCGCTTCGTATCTTCGTTCGTAATCTTCGGTACGACAACGCCGTAGTCCGGAGTCAGCGTCGCGCGATACTCTTCACGGTCGCCGCCGCCTGGCACATCCAGCCATTTCTTCGTATGGTCGTCTTTATTCACATACTCCCACAGGATGCCTTCCGGACCGTTGCTGAGCAGCTCGGCGCCTTCCGTGGAATACAGGTAGTCTACCCAGCGCATCGTTGCTTCCGGATGCTTGTTTTTGTTCGTAATCGCAAAGGCGCCTTTCGCCAGACCCGGATGCTTCGCAGCTACGGCCTTCACGTCGCTGTCGACCGGGCGGTACATCGGATCGTCCATGCTTGGCTCGCCGCCGAGCGTGAAGTAAGCATGATAGTCAGAGAAGAGGCCGATCTGGTTGTTCTTCCCTTTCGCCTTTTTCTGCTCATTGGTTTGCGAGAACGTTTCTTTGTCAAGCAAGCCTTCGGTCCACAGCTTGTTCAGGAACGTCAAGTATTCCTTGTAGCCTGGCTCCATTGGCGTATAGTGAACTTTGTCCTGAGTATCGGAATAGATAACTTCGTTGTAAATGCCCCATGAGCCGAGCAGCCACATGCGGAGATCGTCCAGCTTGACGGAAGCGAGCGGAATCTCGTCTTGCTTGCCGTTGCCGTTCGGATCTTCCTCTTTGACACGCTTCAGATAGGTGTACAGCTCATCGATCGTTTTAGGGACCTCCATGCCAAGCGCTTTCAAAAACTTCCCGTTGTACCACAACGGTCCACGATACCAGCCGGCATCGAGATCGATGTTCGGCAGTGAATAAATATGTCCATCCGGCGTGGTAATCGATTTGCGGATATCCGGATTTTCGTCGAGAAGTTTCTTCAGATTCGGCGCGTACTCCTCAATCAAGCCTTCCAACGGAATGAGGACACCCTGTCCGCCATAATTGACTTCATCGGAATCTTGCAGCTGTCCGGAGAAGAACACGTCTGGATAGTCTCCGCTCGCGAACACGAGGTTTCTCTTTGTATCGAAGCTATCAGCCGGCGCATTGCGGAATTCGAACTTGATGTTCGTCTTTTTCTCCATTTCTTTGAAGAAGCCCATATCCTGCCAGTTCTGAATTCCGACGTCTTGCCCCATCATCGTCAACGTAATCGGTTCCTTGACGATCGGGAAGCCGTCCTTGCTGACATCGCTTGCGGATTCGCTGCTAGTATTGCCGCTGTTGCCTTCTGCCGCAGGCTTGTCCGAAGAGCCGCAAGCCGCCAGCAGGGTGAAGAGCATCGTCATGGACAGTAGAATCGCCCATGTCTTTTTGAGCTTTTGCATGCGTAGATCCTCCCTTTTGTGTTCATTATACGTTACCGGGTGAAGCACATATAATAAGCAAAGACTGGTAGTCTTCGTTATTATCCGATGAAGAGGAAGCGGACGGCTGATGCGTTGAACATCAGCCTTTGACCGAACCAATCATGACGCCTTGCACGAAGTAGCGCTGCAGGAACGGATAGACGACGATGACCGGCAAGGTCGAGACGATAATGACGGCATACTTGATGAGAGAAGCGACCTCCGCCTTGTTGTTCAGCGCAGCGGCGACCGAGCTGTTGACCGCCGCGCCGGTTGTCTCGGCCGACATCTCCTGCAGAACAAGAATCTGGCGCAGAATCATCTGCAGCGGATACTTCGCTTCATCATTCAAATAAATCAAAGCTCCAAAGTAACTGTTCCAGTGGCCTACCCCGTAGAACAAGGCCATGACCGCAATAATCGGCGCCGACAGCGGAAGCACAATTTTGATGAACAGCCTCATATTGGTGCAGCCGTCAATCTGAGCGGCCTCCTGAAGCTCATTCGGTATCGTCGACTGGAAGAACGTCCGGGCTACAATAATATTCCAGACCGATGCCGCGCCCGGCAGAATCAGCGCCCACATGCTGTTGATCAGGCCCAGGTTTTTGACGAGCAAGTAACCGGGAACCAGCCCGCCGCCGAAGAACATCGTCACCATGAACATGGCCATGAAGAAGTTGCGTCCGACGAAATCTTTGCGGCTCAAGGCGTACGCCGCGGGCAAGGTCACGATAAGGTTGACCAAGGTGCCGACAACCGTATAAATAATCGTGTTTTTATACCCGGACCAGATTTTGGCGTTATCGAATACCCTCGCATACCCTTCGAACGTAATCCCTTTCGGGAACAACCACATTTCTCCCGAGTTGACCAGCTTCGGATCACTGATGGATGCGCTGATGATATAAATAATCGGATAGGCGACGACAATGAATGCCAGTATCAGATAGATATAGTTGCAAAAGACAAACACTTTATCCGCTCTCGTTTCTTTCACGACAGAAGCCATCTGCTGCTCCCTCCTTCCTACCACAAGCTCGTTTCGCTTGTGCGGCGCGCGATTTGATTGACTGTAATGAGCAAGATAGCGTTAACCACCGAGTTGAACAAGCCGACAGCGGTGGAGAAGCTGTACTGGGCATCGACCAGACCTGAACGATAGACGAAGGTGGAGATGACGTCCGATGCTTCCATGTTGAGCGGGTTCTGGAGGAGCAAGATTTTCTCGAAGCCTACGCCGAGAATGCTGCCCATGTTCAGAATCAACAAGATGGTAATCGTCGGCACGATGGTCGGAATATTGATATTCCAGATGCGCTGCCAGCGGCTGGCGCCATCCATAATCGCGGCCTCGTGGAGCTGCGGATCGACGCCGGAGAGCGCCGCCAGGTAGATGATGGTGCCCCATCCGGTGCTCTGCCATACGCCCGACAGGACATAGACCGTCTTGAACCATCTCGGGTCCGTCAGGAAGGCGGCAGGCTCGAAGCCCAGAAACTCGATGATGTGTACAAGAATCCCCGTCGATGGCGACAAGAACGTAATGATAATACCGGCCATAACGACGACGGAGATAAAATGCGGCGCGTAGGTAACCGTTTGCACGGTTCGCTTGAAGAAGCCGTCTTTTACTTCATTGAATGCCAATGCAAGAATGATGGGAAGCGGAAACCCGATCGCCAGCTCGTACAAGCTGATGCTGAGCGTGTTCCACAGCAGATCCCAGAAATAGTAGGAGTTAAAAAACCGCTCAAAATGATCAAACCCTACCCAAGGGCTTCCTGTAATCCCCTTGGCCGGAATAAAGTTTTTAAACGCGATTTGAATCCCGTACATGGGACCGTAGTGGAAGATAAGAAAATAAAGAAATGCAGGGGCGATAAAAAGATACAATTCCCAAGTTTGCGCCATGCGCTTCCATACCGATTTCTTTTTGGCGGCCGGCATGTTCATCGTAAGAGCGCTGTCTGCGTTTCCTTGCATCGTCTCCACTCCCTCCTCTCAATTGATAGCAATATTCTTGATGTCTATAGGTTGTGCGCGGTCAGCTTGGCTGCCTCGCACCTTGCTAACGCTTACATGTAAAATTGTAGCCATCAGGCCATCGGGCCGTAAATATGTCGATTTCGCACTGTCAATTTCTACATCTTCGGCTGGCCTAGAAGAAGTCATTTCCTTATAAAGCGCTGTCATTTCCGTATTGGCCAGCGAAAGACAATAGGTCATTTTTGATGTGAACGTTCGCATCACAAAATCGACACATCCCCTTGCTTGGCAAGCAAAACGGCAGGCATTCTCTCCTTGCAGAGAAAATGCCTGCCGCTCTCATTGCTACTCCTCAATTGCGGATGAATGGCCTCCGGTTCCGTACAGCTTCCGATATTGTCCCGGCGTATGTCCGGTTTCTTTCTTGAATTTGCGGATGAAATTCGGCACATCCATATAACCGACCCGGATAATAATATCTTTGAGCGGTTCGTTGCCGCTCTTCAGATGGCGGATCACTTCATCCATACGGAGCTGCCACACATGCTGCGAGAACGTATGCCCGGTCTTCTCCTTAATGGATCGGCTCAAATAGGAGACGGAGACCCGGTACATCTCGGCCAGCTTCTCCAGACTCAGATCATATTCGCAATAATGCTCCGAGATATAAGTTACGACCTCGTCGGTCAACGAGCGCTGCTCCGACTCTTCCTGATGCTCCACTTGGCTGCAAATATAGACAACCAGCTCGCACAGCTTCGCCTCCAACTGCTCCAGCGTCTCGAACCTCGTCAGATCGGGCACCTGCTGCGCCGTCTCCGTCAAGCCCAGCTCAGAGGCCGTCTTCAGCACTGTATTCAGCACGTCGAAGCACATGCACCGCAGCAGCGGGATCGCCGGCTCTTGCTGCTGCAGCTTCCGGAACACCGCTCCGATCGTGTCGACCGCCACCGTCGCATTGCCCTGCTTCAAGCTCTGCGTCAGCTTGATGAGAGAATCTTTGGCGATCCAGAAGTTCTGATCCTGCTCATAGGTCAGATTCGAGAAGAACGTGACGCTGCCCTTGCCGTTCACGATCCGGTACTCCAGCGCCGATGCGGCTTCAATATAAGATTGGTTGAGCTGTTCGGGACTCGTGTACAAGCTGCCGATGCCCATCGTCGGAATTGCGGTCATATGCTCCTCGACAAGCTGGTGCACATCTTCCACGAGGGCCTCCATGCGCGCTTCATCATTCGCTTCCGCCCCCGCCTCCATGCTGATAATGAGCGCCAGCTGCTCGGTGTGGGACAGCTCGACGCCATAGGCCATGGCCCTCCCTCTCGCCAGTCCGAACTCCGTAAACTGCTGCACGAACGCTTCCCGTTCCTGCGCGGAAGAAATCCGATCTACCATATATTCCCATGCTATAATTATAACAAACATGCTCCTGCCCGAGAGGACAAGCCCTAATTGCTGCAGCATTTCCTCCGCATCCTCCCGGCTAGGGGCACCACGTTTCAATAACGTTAGCAAGTACTGATTCCGGGCATACGGCTCCTGCAGATCCACCTGATTCCGATAAGACATCAGCGTCTCCCGAATCCATTCCAGCTCCGACTTTCCATTGCTTCCGTCCTCCGCAGCATCATCAGACCCGCGCTTCAGATTGGCGAATTCGAGAAGATCGCGAATCGGGTGGTATTGCCGCTTGGCGAGTAGGATGGCCAGCATCGAGCCGAACAGAATCGTGACCGCGAAGATCATCAAAATAAAGATCTGGATATGAACGACGCGGCCGAAGAACTGCTTCGACGGCATCGCGGTGACATAAGTCCAGCCGTTGGAGTCCGACTTGACGGCGACGACGGATTGCCGCACTTCACCGAGCTGCTCCGTATGAATACCTGCCTCTACGGTGGCAAGCCGCCGCACCGCCCCCTCCTCCATCTCGCCGCCATGACTGGCGGCCGCCAGCACCCGGCCATCCTGATCGAAGATATAGGCAGTGCCCTGGAAATTGCTCAGAACGGCCTCCATCATCCCCGTCAGCATCGACTCTTCAATCAAGTAGGTGACGGTGCCATGCTTATAGCCTTGATTCGTAGGAATCGGCACCAGATAAGCCAGCATCCGGTTCTGGCCATGGCGGTTCACGGTCACCTGCTCGGTCGGGCGCATCGTCGGCACCTTCACGGCATTCAAGTCCCGAACGAACGTATTCTTGTTCCAGCTGGAGAAGTCGTACACAAAGTCGAACATCGTGTCGACCGACATCATTCCCCGGGAGGAGTAGATCACGTCATCCCCATGAAAATATAAAAACATCTCATTCACGATCGAGCTGTTGGCTTTATACTTATCCAGCGTATCAATCGCTTCCCCGCCAAAATAGTCGTGGCGCACCATATAAGGAGTCAGCTTGCTGTCGAAGCTGATCCGGGCCGCGATCTCCTCCAGCTCCTTCATCCGGCCATCAATATTCCGCTTCGCCTGCTCCAATTGACTGATGCTGGATTGCTCGATCTCGGATCGCAAGTTATTGACGGCGTTTTGATAAATAATAAATGTCATCACAATCAAGGGCACCAAAAAAATCGATAAATACGACAGTATATATTTAAACAACAGCTTGGATTTAAAATGATTCCATCGCATTCCCTATGGCCCCCTACTATCAAATTGACAATTTGCAGAATGAGACATTTTTCGTCTGTAAGCGTTTTTACATTATATCATATGGTATATCATTTTTATATCTTTTTCGACACTTTACAACCACAACCCCTTTCTGCAGGTATAAAAAAAGCACCATCCGGCATAAAATCCCGGACAGCGCTAGAGAAATAGAGTTCTGATCTTGCAATGATTTTCGATTAGATATACCAGCTTATGGCCTTATCGGCCGCTCTTCAGCTCCGTCCACAAGCGGTCGTACAGTTGAATCGACTTGCCGACATCGAGCAGCCACTCCGTGCGTCCAAGCTCTTCATCCGTCAGATTGATCATCGGATTGTTCAAATATTCCTCGCTGTGGAATTCCTTCGCCTTCGTAACCGGGTTGCTGTAGCCGACGAACTCATAGTTCTTCGCGCTATTCTCCGGATCAAGCATGAAGTTGATGAATTTCTCGGCCAATTCCTTGTTCTTGGCTCCCTTAGGAATGGCGTAGGTGTCCGCGAAGATCGTGCTGCCTTCCTGCGGAACGACATACGCAACATCCGGATTCTCCTCCGCGATGAAGGCCGCGTCTCCGGACCATACCGTCCCGATCCAGCCCTCTTCCTGGATCATCTTCTGCTTGATGTTGTCCGTATCGAACGCGACCACGTTCGGTACCAGCTTCCGCAGGTCGTCCGCAGCCGCATTGATGTCGGCCTCGTTATCCGCGCTGTTCGATTTGCCCGCTTTTTTGAGCGCCATCCCGATAATCTCGCGATTGTCGTCCAGCAGCAGCACCTTGCCCTTGTACTCGTCCTTCCATAGATCGGCCCAGCTTGTCGGCGCCTCGGCAATATGCTTCTTATTATAGGCAATGCCCGTTACGCCCCACATATAAATAATAGAATGCTCGCTATTCGGGTCATATTCCGGATTTTTGAAACGGTCTACTACGTATTGGAAGTTCGGAATGTTCTCCTTATTGATCGTCTCAAGCAAATCCTGCTTAATCATGCTGGCCACCATATAATCCGATGGCTGTATGAGATCATAGTTTGCTCCGCCAGCCTTGATCTTGGCCAGAAGCTCCTCATTGTTCGCGAACACCGCCATATTTACCTTGACGTTGTTCTCTGATTCGAACTTCTCAATCATCTCTAGATTGAAATTATCCGCCCACGTATACAAATTCAACGTGTCTTTGCTCGAAGAGCATCCGGCCAACGCGGAGATTGTCAGCATTCCCGCCAATACGGCAGCGAACCATTTCATTTTTTTCAATTCTTTCTACCCCTCTCTGATCCGCAGGATCCCAATGTTTGATTTCAATATGCTTTCGTTCAAAACGGCAGCATCGAGCTTTTCTTCTCGCCGTTGCCGCGGTTCAGCATCCACTGCGCCAGCACAATCAGACCGACGCTTAGCACAATAAGCAGTGTGCACAGCGCATTAATCTCCGGCGAAATGCCCCGCTTGACCGAGCCGTAAATATAGATCGGCAGCGTCGTCGAGTTCGGCCCCGCCACGAAAAAGCTGATTAGGAAGTCGTCGATCGACAGCGTGAAGGCAATCAGCGCCCCCGCGATAATGCCCGGCCATATCGACGGCAAGGTGACATAGCGGAACGTCTGCCATGGCGTCGCTCCCAGATCCGAAGCCGCCTCTTCCAGCTGTCCGCCCATATTCGCGAGCCGGGAGGAGACGATGACATATACATACGAGATACTGAACGTAATATGCGCAATGATGACCGTCGTCTTGCCGAGCGGCATATTCAGCTGGCTGAACAGCACGAGCAGCGACAGTCCCATAATGATGTCCGGCACGATGATCGGCAAGTAGAGCAGGCCGGCGATTCCTTTTTTCATCCGGCTCAGCATGCGCCGCATGGCAAGCGCTGCCATCGTGCCGAATACCGTGGATAACACCGTCGATACGAGCGCAATAATAACGCTGTTGCTCAGCGCCTCCATCACCTGCCGGTTCTGGAACAAAGACCCGTACCATTTGAAAGTAAATCCGCTCCAGCTTGCATTCAGCCGCGAATCATTAAATGAAAAGATCATAATCAATATGATCGGAATGTAAATGAACAGAAGCAGCAGGAACGAGTGGCAAGCCAACAGCGGATGCTGCTTCGATGCGGATGCTGTCTTCATGCCCTCGCCTCCTTCGATGCCTCATATTTGGATCGGAGCGCCCACTGGAACAATCCGATAATAATCAAGGCGCTGATGACGAACACCACCGACAAGGCAGAGCCGAACGGCCAGTTGCGTGCCCCAAGGAACTGGTTCTGAATAATATTGCTCAGCATTTGCGCCTTGGCGCCGCCCAAAATATCGGTGACCACGAACATGCCTGTCGTCGTGACGAAGACCAGCACGCTTCCGGTCATAATCCCCGACTTCGTCCGCGGCAGCGTAATATGCCAGAATGCTCTCCAGCGGCCTGCACCGAGATCGCTGGCCGCTTCCAGGAGCCGCTTATCCATTTGCTCCAGAGCGACATAAATGGGCAGCACCATGAACGGGATGAACGTATACACCATCCCGAGCAGCACGGCTCCTTTGGTATACAGCATCTGAAGCGGCTCTTGAATCCATCCGACATCCAGCAGCACCTGGTTCACGATGCCCTGCGTCCGCAGCAGCAGCACCCAGGCATAGGCACGGATCAAGAAGTTGATCCAGAACGGAACCGTAATAAGAATGAGCCACATCTTCTGCCGCCCCGGGCTCGCCTGGGAAATGTAATAGGCCAGCGGGTAAGCGAGCAGCAGGCAGATCGCTGTCGTTACAATCGAGAGCCATAGCGTATCCCAGTAAATGCCCAAGTAGAGCGGGTCAAAAAAGCGGGCATAATGTTCCAGCGTAAACGTAAATATGACATTGCCCAACTCGTCGCGTTGCATGAAGGATACGGCGAATACCGCGAGCATTGGCACGACGAGAAATATCGTCAGCCACAACACGACCGGCGCAATGATGCCGAAGGAGCGTCTCATGGGCCGATAATCACCTCGTCTCCCGCGTTCCAATGAACGCCGACACGCTGTCCGATGTGCCATGAACGGTTGTCCGTAGAATCAAGCACCGCTGTCACCGTAGTCTGTTCATTTTCCATATGAACAATCAATTTATGAATATTCCCCAAATAGACAATATCCTGAATAATTCCCGCCTTGCGCACGCCTTCCGTCTCCTCCGAGATGCGAATCTTCTCCGGACGGACGGTGAACATATTGTCTTCATGGAAGACATTGTTCTCACCGACGAACGTAGCTGCAAACAACGTCTCCGGGCGTTCGTAAATTTCTTTTGGCGAGCCCACCTGTTCGACGCGGCCGTTGTTCATGATGACGATCCGGTCGGACATCATCATTGCTTCTTCCTGATCATGAGTAACATAGACAAACGTAATTCCCAAATTCCGCTGCAGCTGCTTCAATTCGCCCTGCAGGTTTTTGCGGAGCTGCAAGTCAAGTGCGCCGAGCGGCTCATCCAGAAGCAGCACCTTCGGCTTGTTGGCGATCGCCCGCGCAATGGCGACACGCTGCTGCTGGCCACCGGACAGCTGATGCGGATATCGCACAGCGAGCGGAGTCAGCTGTGTGAGCCGGATCGCTTCAGCAATGCGCTCACGCTGTTCCGCTTGCGGAATTTTTTTCATTTTTAGACCGAATTGAATGTTTTGCTCCACCGTCATATGGGGGAACAAAGCGTAATGCTGGAATACGAGATTCAGATCCCGTTTGTTCGGAGGCAATTGCGTCACGTTCACGCCGTCCAACCGAATCTCGCCCGCCGTAGGCAGCTCGAAGCCGGCAATCATACGCAAAATCGTGGTCTTGCCACAACCACTTGGGCCGAGCAGCGTTAGAAATTCTCCCTCATCAATCGTGAGCGACAAAGGATGTACTACGGGTTGCCCGGCAAAGTGCTTCTCCACATTTACCAGTTGAATCAAGAGCATCAACCCCTTATATCGTCAGCCTATCCACGGGATACGGCAAGCCGCTCCTGTCGGGACGCCGCCGCCGCGAATACCGGATAATCATGCGATAAGAATGCATACGCGCATACCTTGTCCCCTTATCCATTAAGCAAAAAAAGCCATATCCGTTGGTATGGCTTCCCGTTCGTTCACGTTGGCGTTTTTGCATATTCAATATACATCGTTTTGCTTAGTGATACAACTATTTTTACGTAATTTCGACAATTGCATACATTCATCTTCAATGGATTGACTCATTTCATCCATCTAAAGGGCTCCCACCCACATTTTTGTAACCCCGCGCAAAGGCCCCTCGCCCGTACGCGAATCGTCGCGGCGCGGGAAGGGGCCTTCGTCTTTAGGCTCTTATTTCATTTCGAACATAACCTGCACTTGCGCGCGCAGCTTCACCTGACCGCCCTGAGGAGCCGAGCCGGCAGCGTCAGCGGCGGAAGCGTTCATCATCGACAGCTTCTCGCTCATGACCCGGACCGGCTGCCAGTCCGCGCCGGATTCCACAATCGCAAGCGCCGGTCCGATCTGGCGATTGGCTGCCTTGGCCAGCGCGCCCGCCTTGCTCGACGCATGCTTCACAGCCTTTTCAAGCACTTGAGATTCGAAGGCGTCGCGCTTCTCGATATCGAATTGAATCTGCTGCACCCGTGTCGCATCGGCTCCGGCTACCGCGTCCACCAGATTGCCCAGCTTCGCGAGGTCGCGGTAAGCGACGCGAACGGCATGGCGGGCTTCATAACCGACGACCTTCGGTTCGCTGTTCTCCGCATATTTATAGACCGGGTTGACGGAAAAATCGGTCGTTTTCACTTGGGTATCCGCAATCCCGTATTTGGTCAACACCTGCTTCGCCTTGTCGAATGCCGCGGCATTCAGCTTTTGGGCTTGCGCCGCCGTATCCGCCTTCGATTCCGTGACGATATCGACATAAGCAATATCCGGCGTAACCTCCAATTCGCCTTGTCCCATGACCGTAATCGTGTTTTTTTCCATGATCGAAGCCTCCCCTGCCGCTTGTACCGACTGCGGAGCTGCAGCTCCCCATGCGCCGAACAGCAATGTGCCGACGACGACGGCTGCCACCGCCGTCCGCCGCCACTTCCGTCTCTGTGGGTTCACATTCATCATCCCATACCCCTCCATCGCTTATATTGGTAAGATTATCAACTTGCTTACGATTTAAACGAGGGTATCACCAAATATGTTGCACCCGACGCATGAATTATTTTCCGGCCGCCTCTGCGTCCTTCATGTGAGCCGCTGCTGTTCGATCGTGTACCTGATTTTCATTGTCATTTGATGTAACTTATGTTACATTCTACTTGTAATTATCCTATATGTTGAAAAAGGAGGGAATTTCTGTTGTTTGTGCATAAATGGATGAAACGTGTCGCCGTAATCGCTATGGCAGTCAGTCTCCTTTCCCCTGCCACCTTGTTCGCGCAAGGTTCCGGCCAACACGAGTTGAATCAACAGAATGTACCTGAACGCGGGAGCTCCCAGATCTACATAAAGAACGTGGTTCCTTTCGACGGCACGGCCATCTACCACTGGACCGCCAGCTTCCAGACAACGACCCACTATCAGATTCCGAACGATATCGATATTCCGAAGGACAGCCACCGCAAAAATATTTTGGTCTATCTCACCACAGAGAAAAATACCGGGAACAACACCGAATTCGATGTCGAGCTGGAACGGTATTATCCATGGTCCGGCTGGATTAGGGAAGACACCAAGACGGGGTATGTCGGCTGGACTGCGGACGAAGTCGCCTTCAAGGGAATCAAGGATGGCGAGAGGTACCGCATCCGCATCCGGGGCAATGTGAAGGGCACCGCCGATGTATTCAGCCAATGGTAAGCCCTGGCGTATATGACACAGGACCTGAGCGTCATGCTCAGGTCCTGTCTTGATTCCGGTTCCAGGAATAACGGCAGACGAGCCCGGCGCCTGCATAGAGGCGCCGGGCTCGCCAGACACTCGGTATGGAAATAGGCGGCAGTCATTTCCGCCGCCCTTCCTGTATCATCTGCCTTCTGCCTTCAGCCGGCATGCAGGTCCAATTAGTTTTCCAACTCTTCCTTGCTGACCAAGGACACTAAAGCGCTTACAGCCTGTTCTGCGTCCGCACCGTCTGCCGTAATGGTGATGGACGTGCCTGAGCCGATTGCAAGACTCATGATCCCCATAATGCTCTTCGCATTTACTTTTTTATCTTCCTTTTCCACGAAGATATCCGAAGAATATTTATTCGCTTCTTGAACGAACAAGGCCGCCGGTCGTGCATGCAATCCTGTCTTCAAACGTACCACAACTGGTTGTTGAGCCATGCGGATCATACCCCCTACATTTCCTGTATAGTTTACTAATCAATTCACGTTTACGCCATTTTCTTCAGTTTATCACATTATAGCATTTTAAACGATGGTGCACTAGGAATAAAATTCATCCGTTTCTTATTCTTTCAGCCAATTCATCAATTTTCCGCAGCCGGTGATTGACTCCGGACTTACTGACCTTCCCCTTGAGCATCTCGCCGACTTCCTTCAGATTCAGATCAGGATGAGCCAAGCGCACCTCCGCCACTTCCCGGAGCTTGTCTGGAAGCTGCTCCAACCCAATCTCCTTCTCAATCAGGCGGATATTCTCGATCTGGCGCACGGCCGCGCCAATCGTCTTGTTCAGATTCGCCGTCTCGCAGTTGACAATCCGGTTCACGGAGTTCCGCATATCCCGCATGATGCGGACGTCTTCGAACTTGAACAACGCCTGATGCGCGCCGATAATATTGAGGAACTCAATGATCTTCTCGCCTTCTTTAATGTACAGCACGAACCCTTTTTTGCGTTCGATGAACCGGGCATTGAGCCGGAATTCATTGGCCAATTCAACAATAGCCTTGCAATGCTCTTCGTACATCGATGAAATCTCGAGATGGTAAGAGGATCCCTCCGGATTGTTAACCGATCCGCCGGCAAGAAACGCCCCCCGCAAATAAGCCCGTTTACAGCAATTGTTCGCGATAATCCGCTTATCTATTCCATCGGTGAACTGGAACCCCTCGGATACGATATGCAGATCATGCAGAATCTCCTGCACCTGGGAAGGAATGCGGACGATATACACATTATTTTTCTTCAAGCGCATTTTTTTACGCACCAGCAATTCCGTATGCACCTGATAGAACTTTTTGATGAACGTGTATATCCGGCGGGCAATCGCCGCGTTCTCCGTCGAAATATCCAGAATGACCTTGCGGTTCGAAGAGAGCTGGACGGAGCCGTTCATGCGCATTAACGCTGCCAATTCTGCCCGTTCACAGCATGCATCGGACTCAATTAACGTCAATTCCTTTTTCGTCTGCGCTGCAAAGGACATTCTCCGCTCACCTCTTTCGTAACATCCAATTCTCCACCAGCTGATAAATGTGATGGCTCAGCTTTTCCGCATCATGCCGCAAATACGTGCGGAACAATACGAGGGAATCGGCGATCACCTTGTAACCTCTCTTCGTCACTTCATCCAAATCCAAATGCACTGCACGCGCCCCCTGCTCGGCGTAGCGGTCCTGCACTTGCGGCGGGATCTCTCCGTCATTAACGATGACATAATCGAAGAGATGCTCGCCTACATGCTGCTGGATGGCTTCGAGATGGTCACTGACCTTGTAATTATCCGTCTCTCCCGGCTGCGTCATGACGTTGCAGACGAAGATTTTGACGGCGACCGACTCCTTGACCGCTTGTGCCAGCTTCGGGACAAGCAGTGTCGGGATAATACTCGTATATAGACTTCCCGGACCGACCAGGATCGCATCCGCCTCCTGCAGCGCCTGCACGGCCTCAGGAAGCGCCTCCACCTGCTCCGGTTCGAAGAAGACCCGCTTGATGCGCTGGCCTGCCTGCGGTATCGCAGACTCGCCCTCCACGATGGTGCCGTCGTTCATCTCCGCATTCAGCACAATCGCCTGATTGGCGGCCGGCAGCACGCGCCCGCGAACGGCCAGTACCCGGCTTAATTCACGGATGCCCGCGACGAAGTCGCCCGTTATATCCGTCATGGCCGCCAGGATGAGATTCCCAAGGCTATGCCCAGCCAGGCCGGTTCCATTCGGGAAGCGGTATTTCAGCATCTCTGACAACGAGGGCTCCACATCCGCCAACGCCGTCAAGACGTTGCGAATATCCCCCGGCGGCGGCATTTGCAGTTCCTGGCGCAAAATACCGGAACTTCCGCCGTCATCGGCGACCGTGACGATAGCCGTAATGTCCAACGGCTTCTCCTTCAGGCCGCGCAGCATGACAGACAGGCCGGTACCGCCGCCCATAACGACGATGCGCGGCAGCTCGCTCTCTTCTCCTATCCGCACTTCAGTATCCCCCCATCAATGCCGATCGCGTTCGGAATCCCGATGGCTTACGCGAACGACCTCCGTCTCGCTGGAACCAATCGTGCGGCCCAAATATTCCGCGACAGCCACGGAACGGTGCTTCCCGCCAGTACAGCCAATGCCGATGACGACTTGGCTCTTCCCTTCTTTGCGGTATTGAGGAAGCAAAAATTGAAGCAAGTCGAGCAGCTTGCTCAGAAAGGTCTGCGTCTCCGGCCATTTCATGACATAGTCATAGACTTCGATATCTTGGCCGGTATGCGGACGCAGCTGATCTACATAATGAGGATTCGGCAGAAACCGCACGTCAAAAATGAGATCCGCATCGATTGGAACCCCATATTTGAAGCCGAATGAGGTAACGTTGACCGACATGCGGTTCTGATCGGCCTGCGTGAACCTCGAGACGATGCGTTCTTTGAGCTGTGCCGGCTTGAGAGTGCTCGTGTCAATCACTTGATTGGCCCAGCCCTTCAAATCCTCCAGCAGCTTGCGCTCCATCTTGATGCCTTCCAGCGGCATGCCGTTCGGCTTCAGCGGATGGCGGCGCCGGCTCTCCTTGTAGCGTTGGACGAGAACTTCATCCGTCGCATCCAAGAACAAAATTTCACAATTAATTGTATAATGTTCTCTAATATAATTCAAAGACTCCGATAACGCCGTGAAGAACTCTCGCCCCCGCAAATCGATGACGAGTGCGACCTTCCCGATTTTCCCTTTGGATTGCTCAATCAGCTCCGCAAATTTGGGAATCAGAACAGGCGGCAAGTTATCTACGCAAAAAAATCCGAGATCCTCCAGGCTTTGTACCGCGATGGTCTTGCCGGCCCCTGACATCCCCGTAATAATGACTAATTTAGCAAGCGCTGCCGTTTCTGTTGACTCGATCATCGTCCGTCCTCTCCCTTACCAATGCCGATTACGAACGCAAGAACAATCCAGCCGCACCAATCATACCCGCATCATTGCCTAGCTCAGCCGGCACGATCGATACGCCGCGCGTAACCGGTTCAGGTGATAGCTTCTTGAACGTCTCACGGATTTGCTCGAACAAGAACTCGCCCGCCTTCGACAAGCCGCCGCCGATTATGAAGCGCTCCGGATTCAAGGTGACGGCGACCGCAGCCATTGATTTGCCCAAGTAGAAGGCTGCGCGCGAGATAATGCGAACGGCAACCTCGTCTCCAGCCTTCGCCGCATCGAACACATCCTTCGCCGCGATGTCCTCCAGCAGCGACAGGGACGTGCGATCGCCGCGCTCCACCGCGTCCTTCGCCATGCGAATGATGCCGGTTGCGGAGGATACCGTCTCCAGGCAGCCTATCTTGCCGCAGCCACATTGAATCGCTTCCAGATCCGGAATGACAGCGATATGGCCCAGCTCTCCGGCCATGCCGGAAAATCCTTGTACAATCTTCCCATTGATGATAATGCCGCCGCCGACGCCGGTTCCCAGCGTATAACAGACGCAGTTATCGATGCCTTTGCCCGCGCCGCTCCACGCTTCTCCCAAGGCGGCCACATTGGCATCATTGTCAATCTTGACCGGCTTGCCTAGCCGCGCTTCCAATATGGCACGAATCGGCACATCCTTGAAGCCTACGTTGGGCGCCAACAAGATAACGCCTTCCTTCACATTTGTAAACCCAGCGACCCCTGCACCAATTCCAGCCACCTGGCTCCAATCGTAAGGCGACTCCTCCACGATTCGGCGAATATAGTTCTCAATGTTGTCTATGACGGTATCGTGGCCCTTGGCAACTTCAGTCGGACCTTCAAATGTTTGCAGCAGCCGGCCTTCCGTATCACAAATACCAACCTTGATAGCCGTTCCGCCCAAATCGACACCCACGTAGATTTGCTCAGACATGCGTCATCCACCTTTGTAGTTGTAATCGTATCCTTAATCGTATGTTACTTCAGTTCCCACTATACGCGAACGCTGTAAACAGGTCAAGGCGTGCGCGGCCTGCCCGGAGGGGCGTTCAAGGCTCTTCCCGGGCCGATTCTGCCCGCGCGCTGCCGTCCGCTAGCGAGATCAAATACGGAGCCCGCAGGCTCCGTCTCAACGATGAAAATGTTGCAAAAAATCTACTTTATCGGTACCGGAAAGCCTGAATCCCGCTCCCGGAAATCCCAGTCATGCGGAATGGTTAGCCCAATGTCTTGCTCCAGTCATGGACCATGCTGCCTTCCAGGAATTTCTCACAGTCAAGTGCTGCCTGGCAGCCGGATCCGGCCGCAGTAATCGCTTGGCGGTATTTCATATCCTGCACATCGCCGGCCGCGAAGATGCCCGGGACACTCGTCTCCGTCGTGCCCGGCTTCACGATTACGTAGCCGTGCTCGTTCAGCTCCACCTTGCCGCGCAGGAAATCGGTATTCGGCTTATGCCCGATCGCGACGAACAGGCCGTCCGTCTCGATTACTTCCTCTACGCCCGTCTCGTTGTTGCGCACTTTGAGGCCGGTCACGCCCATACCCGTCGCCAGCACCTCCAGCGGCGTGCGGTTCAGAGCCCAGGAGATCTTCTCGTTCTCGCGTGCCCGGTCCTGCATAATCTTGGAGGCGCGCAGCTCATCGCGGCGGTGCACAATCGTCAGCTCGGATGCGAAGCGAGTCAGGAAGCTAGCTTCCTCCATCGCCGAGTCTCCGCCGCCGATGACGACGATTTTTTTGCCCCGGAAGAAGAAGCCGTCGCAGGTCGCGCATGCGCTGACCCCTTTGCCGATATTATCCTGCTCTCCAGGGATGTTCAAATATTTCGCGCTGGCTCCGGTCGAAATAATGAGCGTCTCGGCCCAGATTTCCTCCAGACCTTCGCCCGTCAGCTTGAACGGACGCTGCGACGTATCGATCTCCGTTACCCAGCCTGTCACGAACGTCGTGCCGAAGCGCTCCGCCTGCTTGCGCATGTTTTCCATCAGTTCAGGGCCCATAATCCCGTCCGGGAATCCAGGGAAGTTCTCTACATCGGTTGTCGTCGTAAGCTGGCCTCCCGGCTGCGGACCTTCAATAACGAGCGGATTCAGATTGGCCCGCGCCAGATAGATCGCTGCGGTGTAACCCGCAGGTCCTGTTCCGATAACGACCGATTTATACACTTTCTTCTCCATAATAAAAGGCCTCCTTCACTATTAGAGGTTATTCAAAAAGTCCGCTTCTGCGCACAAAGGGGGAACGCAACTCGGCATCCTATACTGCAATCCTCTTCCCGGTGCAGAAAAGCTACTTTGTAAATACGCCTATCGACCTGGGAAAACGCGTCTATTGGTAGATGTTCTTTTCGGTTGTCTCTGCACGGAATGCCTCTTCTATGCGCTTGGCATGCTTGGCGACCGTCGCGGCGGATACGGCGTACCGTTCCCCCGCCTCGCTGCTCGTGATCGGGTGGCCGTGCTTCTTCGCGATGATATATTCAATCGCCGCCGCCCAGCTGTCCGCCTTCGCGATTCGCGGCACTTCATTAGGATATGACCGACGGAGAAATTCAATCCAGATCTTCTCCGCGTCATGCATCTGAATCAAGTCATAGCGGCCATTCATCCCGGTCCGGATCGCATCGATTACCTGCTGCCAGCCCGGTTCCCATCTCGGAAGCCCGCTTAGCAGATGATATCCGTCCACGAGCTGCTTCTTGCCGTTCCATTCCACTTCAAGCGCGTCCTCAACGCCGAGCAAGCGCAGCACATATATGGTCAACTCCTTCACGTAGCCATCCTGCTCCGGATCGAGCAGCAGCCCCCGGAGCGTCTGCTTCGCCTCTTCGTCATTAATCAGGCTCATCGCCTGAAGCGCCTGCAGCTTCGTCGCGGAGTCGCCCGAGCGCAGCGCCCAGAACAAGGATGAGCGGACGAGCGGATCCGACTTCAACTGCCGCTCCCATTCGGCGGCCGCTCCCGGTTCTCCGGCTTCGGTCCGGACTTCCCGTTCCGCTGCCGCGGACCGTTCGGCCCGCCGTCCGGGGCGCGCCTTCGCCTCGTAAGGAATGCGGTAATGATAGCTAGGCATCGGATCCGGATGGCCTCCTCCGCGTTGCTGAAGCAGCTCCAAGTAATACGAGCCGATGCCGCTCTCCGGATCCAGGCGCCGGCAGGCTGCCCACCAGCCGGCCGCTTCATCGTACCGGCCGAGATGGCAGGCCGCGACCGCCGCGCAATGATAGACGCCCGGCTCGGCAGGCGATCCGGTCGCGAGCAGGCGCCGAAGATGGCGGTAAGCCTCCTCATGCCGGCCGAGAATGCCCAGCGTGTTCGCCAGCTTGAAGGCCGGCTCCCGATGGAACGGCTGCAGCTTCGCCAGCCTCTCCATCAACTCCCGCTCCTGTTCCGTTCGCCCGGCCTGACGCTCGAATATGGCCAGATTACATAGGGCGTGCAAATGGCCGGGATCCAGCTCAAGCACCTGATGAAGCATCTCGCTGGCTTCCTTGAAGAAGCCCATATAATAATAGGCCAGCGCCAGATTGTTCCGGGCAGGCAGATCGTCGGGCTCCGCCTGAAGCAGCCGCTCGAGAATACGCCCCGCCTCCAAGAACCGGCCTTCTTCCATCATCCGCCGGGCTTGATGATGCTCGGCTTCCTGCCCGCTCTGGGCTTCCCGGAGGGCTTGTCCGGCCGTATTCGCCGGCTCGCCGCTTGCCTCGGACTCCGCGGCGCCGCTCAAAGCGGCAGCGGCCTCCTTCAAGCCTCTCGCCGCTTCTTCGAAGGCCGCCGCATTGGCGGGCGGCCGGGATCCCGGGTACGACCCGGGCCGATTCATCTCGTCATGAAGCATTTCCTTCATTTCCAGCGCCTCGCTGCCGTAGGCCCCCTGCGGATCCAGCGCCAAGTAAATATCGAGCGCCGCCTCCGCCTCCTGATAGCATTCAAGATAAGCGAAATTATTCGCCATATAGTAATAACATTCACTCATGGATGGATCGAGCTCATTCACAATATGGCGGAGGATGAGATTCGACTCCTCGAAGCGCCCCGTCTCCGCCAACGCCCCAGCCAGATTGCACTGGTGAACCGCATCGCCAGGCTCGCATTCGGCCGCTCTGCGGAAATACCGCAATGCCTTGTCATATTGCAGCCGATCTAATAATTTTACCGCGCGATCGGAATACGCGGCCGCATCTACCGGGAACATCACGACGTTGCCATGTGCATCCGCGTTGTCCCTGCTGGTTCGATGTGGCTTCTCTCCTGCCATCGCCAAGGCACCTCCTGCCGCATCATCGTTGTATACATAACCTTCAGTATACCATAATGACGCGCCTTCCCCCACCCCTTCGTCGAGCCGTTCCGAGGCGGATGCGCATGGATATTTCTACCACAAGGAGAGACAATCATACCACTACCCGAGGAGAGACACTCCCACAATGTCGCAACCTTCTCAGGCGGGCAACCGACTCATGGCATCACTCCGCGTAGCCGCATTCCGCATTTCGTGCAGACAAGACGGCCCCGGCTAAGGGCGCTTCCGCCTCCTGGACGCAAAAAAGCGGCCCCCCGCTCCGCGAAAATATGGAACAGGCGTCCGCTCATGAAGCTGCTTACGATTCAGTTGAAGGCTTGATCTTGCCGTGCGCATGATAGGTATCGCGGCGCGGCCCTTGGTGCCGGCGCTCCAGCTCATTCAGCACCTGCGCGAACGGCAGCTTCCGTTCGCGCAGCAGCACAAGCAGATGGAAGAGCAAATCCCCGGCCTCGCCGGTCAGCTCTTTATTATCGCCGTTTTTGGCGGCAATCAGAACCTCGGCGCTCTCTTCGCCAATCTTTTTCAATATTTTATCGAGTCCGGAATCAAATAAATACGTCGTATACGCCCCTTTAGGCCGCTCCTCCTCCCGTTCGGCGATGACCTGCTCCAGCTCCGCCAGCACCCGATACGGATCCGCAGCCAGTGCCGTATCCTCTGCACCAGCCCCGGACCTCGCCCCCAGCCCCTCCGTCTCTTCAGACAGCGGGGCCGTCTCGCTGCGGTCTGCGTCGAAGCAGGTATACGTGCCCGTATGGCATGCAGGACCGTTCGGGATCACCTGAATAAGCAGCGTATCCCCGTCACAATCGGCGGCCATCTCGACAATGCGCTGGGTGTTGCCGCTGGTGGCGCCTTTATGCCACAGCTCCTTCCGGGAGCGGCTCCAGAAGACCGTCTCCCCCGTCTCGTATGACTTCAGGAGCGACTCGCGGTTCATATAGGCCATCATCAGCACCTCCCGGGTCCCCGCATCCTGCACGATCGCCGGCACGAGTCCCTGTCCGTCCCAACGGATGCGATCCGCCAACACCTCTCCATAGGCGCTCAATCCGGCTGTCACTCTCGATTCTGTCATCGCACATTCACTCCTTGCTGGCGCAGCGTCTCTTTAACTTCCTGTACCGATACCTCTTTATAGTGGAAAATGGACGCCGCCAACGCCGCATCCGCCCCGCCTTGCTGGAACGCCTCCAGGAAATGCTCGGTACGCCCGGCACCGCCGGAAGCGATAACCGGAATGCCCACCGCATCGGACACGGCGCGGGTCAGCCGAACATCGAAGCCGTCCTTCGTTCCATCCGCATCCATGCTCGTCAGCAGGATCTCGCCGGCTCCCAGCTTCTCGGCCTCCCGAGCCCATTCCACCGCTCGAAGACCGGTTGGCGTGCGCCCGCCGTGAATATAGACCTCCCATTCGCCCCACTCCTCATGATAGCGGGCGTCCACCGCGACGACGATGCACTGCGAGCCGAAGCGGCGCGCCCCGTCGCGAATGAGGGACGGCTGCTGCACCGCCGCCGTATTGATTCCGATCTTGTCTGCGCCCGCGCGCAGAATCCGCATCATATCATCGACATGTCCGATGCCGCCGCCCACCGTGAAGGGAATCGAGATCTCGGCCGCCGTCTGCCGGACGACCTCGACCATCGTGGCCCGGCCCTCCACCGAAGCAGAGATGTCCAGAAAGACCAATTCATCGGCGCCCTCCCGATCATACAGGGCGGCCAGCTCCACCGGATCGCCGGCATCGCGCAGTTGCACGAAGTTAACGCCCTTGACGACCCGTCCGTCCTTGACGTCGAGGCAAGGGATGATTCGTTTGGCTAACATTTGCATTCCTCCATTCCTCGCAGGCGTCCATTCAATCTCATGGCATTCGCATCGGCTGTCCATTCTTCAGACCCTTTATCCTCAGGCCCTTTAGACCAGGCCGAATCGGCCATCGACCCACTTAGACCGGCGGATCGACCCGCTAGACCGTCGGCTAGCGCCCGCTGCTTCCGGCCGCTTCAGCCAACCGGATCGCCTCCTCCAGGCGAACGCTGCCGGTATACAGCGCCTTCCCGATAATGGCGCCGCTGACCCCGTCCTTCGCCCGAGCGGCCAGCGTCTCCACATCCGCCATGCTGCTGACGCCGCCCGAGGCGATGACCTGCTGGCCACAAGCCCGGGCCAACGCCGTGATCGCCTCCACATTCGGCCCGCGCATCATGCCGTCGCGGGAAATATCCGTAAAAATAAACGTCTTCGCGCCAACCTCAGCCAGCTGGCAGGCCAGCGCTTCTGCCTGCACCTCCGACGTCTCGAGCCACCCCCGCGTCGCGACATAGCCGTCGCGCGCATCGATGCCGATCGCGACATGGCCGCCGTGCCGGGACAGCACGTCTTCGACGAACGCGCGATCCTCAATCGCGGCCGTGCCGAGAATGACCCGCGCCACGCCCGCTTCCAGCAGCCGCTCCACATCCGCTCGCGTCCGCAAGCCGCCGCCGACCTGCACCGGCACGCCGACGGTGCGGGCGATCTCTCCGATAAGCCGGTCATTGACCGGGTGCCCGGCCTTGGCGCCGTCCAGATCGACGAGATGTATCCAGGACGCGCCCTCCCGCTCCCAGCGGCGCGCCACATCAAGCGGGGATTCGTCATAGACCGTCTCCTGGCCGTAATCGCCCTGCACGAGCCGAACACAGCGTCCTCCCCGAATATCGATGGCCGGATAAATTGTAAATGCCGTCATACACTTACCTCCTTGTCACTCAAACCCCAGACAACCCCCACTCAAACGCCACTCAAAAACCTTCACTCCCCCCCCTTACGCTTCCGTGCTCTCCTTCTTGCTCACTTTAGCTGCAACACCCACACGTGCTCCCGCAGCCCCACCAATCCTGCAAAATTACAGTTTTATTTTTTGGGGCAAGCGTATTCGACGCCAATCCTGCAAAAATACATCATTTTTCCCATGTATTCCGCATTTCACCCTTTATTTCACGAAATTGATGCAACGCTGCAGGAATTTCTTCTTTTCACAGCAGAAACAGTCAAAAAAACTGCACTTTTGCAGCTTTCGCCCATTATCGCCCCTGCCGCGCACTTTTGCAGCTTTCGCCCATCATCGCCCCTACCGTGCACTTTTCTGCTCATGCCTCCCGCTTACGTCTCGTGCTTTTCCTTGCCCGTGCCTCCGCCTTCGCCCTCGCGATGGACCCTTAGGCAACAGAGCCTATTTAACGACAGAGCCCCTCCGGTCTCGGATTGTAGCTCAATCCCGAATCCGTCCCGGGCCCTCGGCCAACTGGAGGAACCGCTCCAGCAGGCGCCGGCCCACTTCCCCGCTCTTCTCGGGGTGGAACTGCATGCCGTACAGACGGCCCCGGCCGACCATCGCCGTCACCGCCCGGCCTCCGTATTGGCAGGTCGCAATGACATCCTCCTGCTTCTCGGCCAGCACATGATACGAGTGGACGAAGTAGACATGCCCTTCCTCCAGCCCTGCGGTCAGCACATGATCCGGCTGCTGCCATTGCAGCCGGTTCCAGCCCATATGCGGCACCTTGTAGTGGCCGCCCTCGAAGCGGACGACCCGGCCGGGCAGCAGCCCGAGACCGGCATGGCGGCCGTGCTCTTCCCCTTCCTCGAAGAGCAGCTGCATGCCGAGGCAGATGCCGAGCGCCGGCTTGCCGGCCTGCACCGCCTCCGTGAACGCCCGGCCCAGGCCGGTCGCCTGCAGCGATTCCATCGCATCGCCGAACGCGCCGACGCCGGGCAGAATGATGCCCGCGGCCTCTGCCAGCTGCTCGGGCTCGCGGCAGATAGCCGCTTCATAGCCAAGGCGTTCCACCGCCGTGCTGACGCTGTGCAAGTTCCCCATTCCGTAATCCAATACCGCAATCATCGCTTACAGCACTCCCTTAGTGGACGGAACTCCTTGCACGCGCGGATCGATCGCGGTCGCTTCATCCAGCGCCCGCCCCAGCGCCTTGAACACGGCTTCGATAATATGGTGCGTGTTCTGCCCGTAATGAACGATAACATGGAGCGTCATCCGGCTCTCCAGCGCCAGCTTCCATAGAAACTCATGCACCAGCTCGGTATCGAACGCGCCGACCCGGGCGGACGGATAGACAGCGCGGTGCTCGATATGAGGCCGATTGCTCAGATCGATGACGACTTGAGCAAGCGCCTCGTCCATCGGCACGAAGACTGAGGCATAGCGCCGGATGCCCGCCTTGTTCCCGAGCGCCTCGCGCAGCGCCTGGCCAAGACAGATGCCGATATCCTCCACTGTATGGTGGTCATCAATGTCCGTATCGCCATCCGCCCGGACCGCGAGATCGAATTGGCCGTGCTTCGCGAACAGGTCCAGCATATGGTTCAGGAATGGCACGCCCGTCTCTAGGCGGCTTGTGCCGCTTCCGTCTACATTGAACGACAACTGTATATCCGTCTCATTCGTTGTGCGGGCAATGGCCGCTTCCCGCGTTTGCAATGCTCCATACTCCATTGATCGTTCCGCCCTTCTTCTCGTGTATGCTGTGTTGCGGTACCGCCCGCCGGACAGCTTCCTCTGCCTCGGCGGCCGCTGTCTATTCCTTCATCTGCCCGAGCCGGATTCCGATCGCGCGGGCATGCGCCTCCAGACCTTCGTGGCGGGCCAGCTCCATAATCCGCTCCCCGTCCCGCTGCAGCGCCTCCCGGCTGTACCGGATCAGACTCGACTTCTTCATGAACATATCGACGTCGACCGGCGAAGAGAAGCGTGCTGTGCCATTCGTCGGAATGATATGGTTCGGCCCGGCGTAATAGTCGCCTACCGGCTCGGAGCTATACTCGCCAAGGAAGATCGCCCCGGCATTCTCGATCGCGCCTACCCATTCCATCGGGTCGGACGTCATAATCTCCAGATGCTCCGGCGCGAGGCGGTTGATCAGCTCCACGCCTTCCTTCAGCCCGGGCACGACCATGATCGCGCCATAGCCTTCGATCGACTTCGCCGCAATTTCCCGGCGCGGCAGCGAGGCGAGCTGGCGCTCCACCTCGGCGGCCACCGCCTCCGCCAGCGGGCGCGAGTCGGTGACGAGCACGGCCGATGCCATCGCGTCATGCTCGGCCTGGGACAGCAGATCGGCCGCCACATAAGCCGGCGTGGCCGTCGCATCCGCCAAGACGACAATCTCGGAAGGGCCGGCGATGCTGTCGATATCGACCGCGCCGTACACTTCGCGCTTCGCCAGGGCGACATAAATATTGCCTGGCCCGCAGATTTTGTCGACCGGAGCGAGCGTCTCCGTGCCGTAAGCCAGGGCGGCGATCGCCTGCGCCCCGCCAACCTGGTAGATCTCCTTCACGCCAGCCTCCGCCGCCGCGACCAGAATATGCGGGTCGATCCCGCCCTTCCCGCCGGTCGATGGCGGGGTGACCATGACGATCTCGGGCACGCCCGCGACCTGGGCAGGAACGACGTTCATCAGGACGGAGGAAGGATAAGACGCGCTCCCGCCGGGCACATAGACGCCGACCCGCTTCAGCGGCCGCATAATTTGCCCCAGCAGCGTGCCGTCCGGCTGGAAATCCATCCATGACGTGCGCTTCTGCTTCTCGTGGAAGGCGCGGATATTCGCGGCCGCCTCGCGCAAGGCGGCGAGGAAGGCGTCCTTCACTTGCCCGTAGGCCGCCTCAATCTCCGCCGGAGCGATGCGCAGTTGCGCCGGAGCCAGCTCCATCCGGTCGAACTGTCCGGTATAGCGAAGGACCGCTCCATCCCCCTCCTTCCGCACGTCCCGGATAATCGCCTGAACCGTCTCCAACTGTTCCCGGGTTCCGTAATCTACCTTACGCTCAACACGCCAATCCGCTGCTTCGATAATCCGCATGCTGCTCTTCCCGTCCTCTCCTGAAATGTATCGCGCGCGTTCGTCGTATCCTCGGCTCTATCCAACAGCAAATCCCCGATCGCCCGCGTTCCCGCAGTTCCATCTATCCTTCCATATCTCTCGCAATGTATCTGCTATCTGTATAAATCCACAATTACCCACATAACTCCGGATCAAAGTACACGAACCTAACCGCAATTCCCGGCTCCAACCGTCCCGATCACCCGCGTCCTCCATAACTGGCTGCGAAGGCCGGTTGCCGATTCGCCACCGATTCGGCCGCTGATTCAGCTATTAACCGCGGACACCCTTCATCGCGGTCGACGAAGCGCGAAGCGGACGGCGAAGGCCCGCACCGCCTACAGCTGGCACGACGCGCTGAATCCGGTCGCACAGCTGCTGAATCGCTTCATTCTTCATCCGGTAACTGACCCGGTTCGCGATGAGCCGGCTCGTAATCCCGAACATCTCTTCCAGCTCCACCAGCCCGTTCTCCTTCAACGTCTTGCCCGTCTCGACCATATCGACGATCCGATCAGCCAGCCCGATTAACGGAGCCAACTCAATCGATCCGTTCAGCTTAATCACTTCCACCTGCTGCCCTTGCTCCCGGAAATACTGCGAGGCGACATTCGGATACTTCGTCGCGACCCGCAGATGAATGGATGGCTTCCATGACGGAAGGCCAATCACCGACATCCGGCAGCGGGCGATGCCAAGATCGAGCAGCTCATAGACATCCTTGTTCTCTTCCATCAGCACATCTTTGCCGGCGATACCGACATCCGCAACCCCGTATTCGACATAAGTCGGAACGTCGACCGGCTTCGCCATAATGAACTGCATGCGCGCTTCCGGCACATCAATGATCAGCTTGCGGGAATCCTCTTCATCCTCGGGGACCGGCAGCCCCGCATCGCGGAACAGCATGGAAGCCTGCTTGTAGATCCGTCCCTTCGGCATGGCCACCTTCAACCAATCCTGCATCGTATCCCTCCTGTCTTCTCGCGGGCCGCGAGGCGAAGCCCCATTTCCACTCCCGGCCTCGCTCCCATCATCTCTTCTGCATCACGATTGCACGAAGGTGAGCACCTCGTGGTAGCGGCCCTGCGGCTGGCCCGCGGCTTCCATCCCTTCCCGGGATGTCACTCCCGCCGCTTCGTCTATCAGCAGCCGCGTAACAGCAATAACGCCTTCCGCCCGCAGCCGGCCGGCTTCCGTCAAGGCTTCCGCCCGTCTGGCCGCCTCATATTGAATCAGCACCGGCTTCGCCTGCTCTTCTTCGTTCTCGCCAGGCCGGGACAAGGCATCGATAATGCGCGTCGTCTTGAGCGCGAAGCCCGTCGCCGGAGCAGGACGGCCGAATTGCTGCAGCAAATGATCATAACGCCCGCCGCTCATGACCGGGAACCCCATGTCTGCGGCATATCCTTCAAAAATCGTGCCCGTATAATAAGAAAAGTCCCCCAGCATCGTCAAATCAAGCAGCAGATGCTCCGCAACCCCATACGCCTCCAGCACTTCCCATACTTGCTCCAAATGATCAAGAGAAGCAGCCATCTCCGGCTTGCCGGACAGCGCGCGCGCCTGATCCAGCACCTCGCGGCCGCCCCGGAGCTGCAGCAGCGCCTCCAACGGCTCAAGCCGCTCGGCATCCAGCCCGAGCAGGCTTGCCTGCGCCCGGTAGCCGACCACGTCGCGCTGAATCAGCAGCTGCTTCAGGCGCAGCTGGTTCTCCTCTTCCCCGGGAAGCGCATCCTCGAACAAGCTCTGCACGTATCCATGATGGCCAAGCGCTACTTTGAACCGCTCGATTCCCGAGGCCTTCAGGCAGGCGATCGCCAGCGCGATCACCTCCGCATCGGCCTCCGGCGAACCGTCGCCCGCCAGCTCCGCGCCCGTCTGGAAAAACTCGGCCTCCCGCCCCGCCTCTTCCTCCATCGCCCGGAACACATTTGCATGATAGGACAGGCGGATCGGGAACGGCTCCTTCCCGAGCAAGGAAGAGACGACGCGCGCGATTGGCCCCGTCATATCCGAACGCAGCACCATCGGCGTCCCGCGCTGGTTCAGCAGCTTGAACAGCTTCTGATCGGAGGTAGCGCTAGCCGTCCCCACCGTGTCATAGAATTCCATCGTCGGGGTAATAATTTGTGCATATCCCCAGCACTCCATCGTATGGAGCACCTTCCGCTCGATTTCTCTTAGCTTGCGAACCGCTTCCGGCAAATAATCCCGCACGCCGGATGGCTTCTCGAACATTCTCGGCTTCGACATGGACTCACCCCGTATTTCATACTTTTGCTTTAATATGGTAAAGTACTACCAAGTTAATTTATTAGCAAAATGAAGTAAAAATTTAAAGGTAATATTATCACGTATCAACGTCATCGTCAATCCCTCAGCGGTTCTTATGTTGTTCTTCTGTGATAATGTCACCCTATAACTGTTCTGAGATAATGTCACT
>NZ_QYZD01000019.1:0-114035 GCF_003591545.1 Paenibacillus thiaminolyticus | reverse complement strand
TAGGTTAAGTTTACCATGTTTTAATGTGAGCTTATAGTTTGAAGACACACTCTAGTAGGGAATGGACAGAGCGGCCTCTGCGGGCAAGTGCTGCGCCTCCGTCGCAGTCTCATACTGGGCGGGCGGTTCCGCTCCCAGCAGATGCTTCACGAAATAGTCCCATTTCCGCCGGATGAAATAGCGGTTCGACTGAATGCTGTGGCCGACGTTCGGCATGATGAGCAGATCGAAGTCCTTGTTCGCCCGGATCAGCGCGTCGACGAGCTGCATCGTATGCGCCATATGAACATTGTCATCCATATCGCCGTGCGCGAGCAGCAGCTTGCCCCTAAGATTGGCCGCCAGCTGGGCGTTGTCCTGACGGGCATACCGGTCCGGATGTTCCTGGTCGGCCAGTCCCTGGAACCGATCGCCCCATGCCGTAATGTAGGCCCGCTGATCGTGATTGCCGGCCCCCGAGACGGCGACGGAGTAGACATCGGGATAGGTCAGAATTGCCCGGGCCGAGCCGTAGCCGCCCCCGGAGACGCCCCAGATGCCGACGCGCTTCGGATCGATGAATGGATATCGTTCGGCGAGCTGCGGAATGGCGGCGACATGATCCGCTAATCCGGCCGGGAAGGATTTGTCTTCGGGGCGGAGATTCAGGTTCATCTCCTCAACTGTGCCTGCATATTCATAATAAGGCTCGCCGTCGAAGGTCAGCTGCCGCACTTCCCCGCTCTCCACATGGCGGACGAACAGATTATGCTTTTCGGCGTAGGCGCCCCACTGCCCGTCGGGGGAGAGCAGCTCATACGGCTCTGGCTGAAGCTGAACCGGGAAGCGGGTGCACCGATAGCTGGATAGATCGCATTCCCAGCGCGCCCCGTCCATATCGAAGCGGATGAGATGGCACGATTCGGGCAGCTCCAGCCGATCCAGCTTCAAATGATGGCGATCCAGCGTCCGGTCAAGCTCCTGGCCGAGGGAAGAAGCAAGGCGTTCATGATCGAAGGCCGGCTTCGAGGCGTTCGTCTCGGGATCGACGAGGATATACTCAATTCCCTTCTCTCTGCCCAGCCGTACGTCGCGGCGGTACCAGAACCGGTTCCCGCCGTCCAGCCAATTCGGGACGATGCGCCCGTTGAACACATGCTGTTGCCATTCGCTACTCAGCAGCTTCGCAGCGCGATCATACGGTTCGCGGGATATTATGTTGCTCATATCGCCATTCCTCCTGAATAAATTTGATGTATACTTCAGCTCCAGCTTCAGCTTAAGCAGGGAATATGAACGGAGTATGAACTCCGAATGGGGAAGGGATGGCTCAGTGGAAGGCTGGCTCAAATTCGCTTTCATTTCGATATGAAATGATTGGTTTTACAAATGTTCATTTTGTAGGAAGCAATAATCGATGTAAATCCTATGTTCTCCCTACTATCTCGGCATGAAACTTTGTCTTGACCGCAGAAAAATAAACTATGTATACTATGATTGATAAAAAGTTTTTCGTATATTTACATTTGTTCAATGGTGGTAGGCATTCTATCAACAAGATGAAAGGGAGAGTGAATTTTTTGAGATTCCAAATGAAAGCGGCTTCATTCCTCATGACCGGCGCATTGGGGATGCTGTTCTCGGCATCGGCCTTTGCCGCCCCGCTCCAACCGGTAGAGCACAATGAATGGATGCAGCAGAAGCATATTATTGCAGGCTATGAGCATGGGGATCTGCGGCTTGAGCGTCCCGTATCGTTGGGGGAAGCCGTCGCGCTGATTGCGAGAGGGACCGGAGCGTCGATTCCGGAGCAGAGCGGCTACTGGGCGCAGGGCTACCTTGACTGGGCGGCCGGACAGGGTGCAATTACGGAGCAGGAGAGCGCGAAGGACAAACTGACGCCTTCCGCCGAACGCCTTGCCGAGATTGCGAAGAAGCTGGGCGTTGAGCTTGAGCTGCCTGCCGGCACCTCCGTGACCCGCGAACAATTCACGGAAGCGTTGGGAGCCGCGCTGACGGAGCATATTACGATCGCCCATACGAATGATGTGCACGGCCACATTCAGGAGGATCAGAACGGCAAGGAATTCGGTTACGCCAAAATCGCGACGCTCGTCAAGGAATGGGAGAAGGAGAACAAGAATTTCCTGTTGATGGATGCAGGAGATACGTTCCAGGGCACGATCTATACGAACCAGTTCAAGGGAGAATCGATTCTTCCGATTCTCAATTCCCTCGGTTACACGGCGATGGCAGCCGGGAACCACGAATTTGATTTCGGCTATGAGCAGCTGTTGAAGCTTCGCGACGAGCTGAAGTATCCGATGATTAGCGCCAACGTCTTCAAGGCGGACGGCAGCAACTTGCTCGTGCCGACGTTCCAGACCGAGGTGGGCGGCGAGACGTTCGCCTTCATCGGCTTCGTCGCGGAAGAGACGCCGATCGTGACGCATCCGAACAATGTGAAGGGGCTGACGTTCAAGGATCCGGTAGATATCGCCAAGGAACTGGTGCCGGAGATGAAGAAGGAAGCCGATCATGTCATTATCGTCTCTCATATCGGCGTGGACAAGGACCGGGAGATCGCGAAGAACGTCTCGGGCATCGACCTCATCATCGGCGGCCATTCCCATACGCCGCTTCATACGCCGGAAGTCGTGAACGGCACCTATATCGTTCAGGACTGGGAGTACGGCAAATCGTTGGGCCGTGTCGATCTGTTCTATTACAACAAGGAACTGGTCGGCTTCAGCGGCGGATTGGTCGAGTATGACGAGAATGTGAAGGCCGATCCGGAGATCGAGAAGCTCGTACAGGAGGTCGTGGTCAAGGTCGAGGAATCGATGAAGGCCGTCGTCGGCAAGACGGAGGTCGATCTGGACGGCGAGCGGACGCAGGTCCGGGCGCAGGAGACCAATCTGGGCAACTTCATCGCTGATGCGATCATTGCCAAGACGAAGACGATCACAGGCTATGAAGCTGATGTGGCGCTGGTCAACGGCGGGGGCATCCGCGCCAGCAAGCAGGCGGGAGACATGACGAAAAAGGATCTCTATTCCATTCTGCCGTTCCCGAATACGCTGACCGTCGTGGAGGCGACCGGAGCCGATCTGAAGGCTGCGCTGGAAGTGTCGGTCAGAGGAGCGGAGAATACCGACGATCTGCCGGGCTCCTTCCTTCAAGTTGGCGGCATGTCTTTCGTCTATGACGTGAAGAAGCCGGCCGGCGAACGGGTCACCGAGGTGAAGGTCGGCGGACAACCGCTTGATCCGGAGAAGACGTACAAGGTGGCAACGAATGACTTCATTACCTCCGGCGGTGACGGATACTCGATGCTGCAGAAGGATCAGGTGTTGGATACCGGGTATACTTTCTATGATATCGTAGAAGAATACTTGCTGAACAACAAGGTCATTCATCCAAAAGTAGAGAACCGTATTGTAAGAGTCAACTAATCCGGGGTGAGGCGGAGGTTATGAATCTCAATGCTAGCCTGCCGCCGGATAATGGAATAGGCTGAGCGTAATGCGACGAGCGCTCCCCGGCGATTGTGCAGGGGGGCGCTTGTTCTCGTTATGCGTGTCCGAGGGATGCCAGCTACCATCCGGGGAATGCCAAATGATAAGATGCGGCGACAATGGTATAATAGAGAATTATAGACCGTTTTTCCTATATTCGACATTGGATAGATGGGTGGCTTGAAATGGATCAAGAGAAAATCAAAAAAATGATTGATGCTGCGAAAATGTATTATTTCATGGATTGCAGCCAGCAGGATATCGCAGACAAGCTCGGCGTGTCCCGGCCTACCGTCTCCCGATTTTTGCAGCAAGCGCGGGAGGAGGGATTGGTGCAGATTCGTATTCTGGATCCGTCTGAGGATACGCACCGGCTTGCCTACCAATTGAAGGACAAATACCGCTTGAAAAAGGCGATTGTCGTCCCGGTGCCTCATTATGAAGAGGACCTGATCGGAGAATATTTGGCCGAGGATGTCTCGCGCTATCTGGATGAGCTGATCACCGATGGAGATACGATTGCATTGGCTTGGGGAGAGACGATTTATCAGGTAGCGCACAAGTTGAACCATAAGCATGTAAGCAATGTCAATGTCGTGCAGTGGCAAGGCGGCGTAAGCCAGTCTGGAGCGAATACTTACAGCTGCGAGATTATGCATCTCTTTGGCAGCGCTTATCATACGTCTCCCTATTTCCTGCCGCTCCCCGTTATCGTGGACCACCCGTTGGTGAAGCAGGCGATAGAATCCGAGCGCCATATGCGCGCCGTCCTGGACATGGGGGAACAGGCGAATATCGCCCTGTACAGCGTAGGCGTCCCGGTGCCGAATTCTCCGGTTTTACCGGTGCAATACTTTACCGAAGAAGAGGTGAAGGAATTGGCAGGCAGGGCTTGCGGGGAGATTGGCGCCCGGTTCTACGATGCCGATGGCCGAATCTGTCTGCCTGAATTGGACGCGCGGACGATTGGGATCTCGCTTGATTCGCTCGCCCGGAAGGAGCATTCCATCCTTGTGGCCGGAGGGCCGGGCAAGGTGGAGGCGATATTCGGCGCGCTCCAAGGGGGATACGCGAATGTGCTCATAACCGATCAGTTCACGGCCAAATCTCTTGCCGACAAGGAGAAGGAGCATCTTCAGCCTGAGGGGACATCCTCTTCCTTCCCTCTTTCCGGCATTCCTCTATACTGAGCAGGCGGTTACTTAATGATGGGGAGGATATGACAGATATGAGCGTACACATTGGTGCTCCGCAAGGGGAGATCGCAGAGTCGATCCTGCTGCCTGGCGATCCGATACGCGCCCGGTTTATTGCGGATACTTTTTTGGAAGAGGCGCATTGCTATAACGCGGTGCGCGGCATGCTCGGCTATACCGGGAAGTACAAAGGGAAGCGTGTCTCCGTGCAAGGCACGGGAATGGGGGTGCCCTCCATCTCGATCTACGCGCATGAACTGATTCACGATTACGGCGTCAAGCATATGATCCGCGTCGGCACCTGCGGAGCAATTCAGCAAAACGTGGGGCTGCGGGACATCGTGATCGCGATGAGCGCATCCACGAGCTCGGCGGTGAACCAGCGCCGGTTCCGGGGCATTGACTTCGCGCCGACGGCCGATTTCCGCTTCCTGAAGCAGGCGTATGATCTGTCCTGTGAAAAGAAGCTGTCCGTCAAGGTCGGCAATGTAATGACGACGGATACGTTCTACATGGAGGACCGCGAAGAAATTCAGCTGTGGGCCGACTATCAGATTCTGGCGTTGGAAATGGAGACCGCGGCGCTCTATACGCTCGCTGCCCGGCATCAGGTCAACGCGCTGTCGATCCTGACTGTGTCGAACCATGTGCTGACGGGCGAGATGACGACCGCCGAGGAGCGGGAGAGCACCTTCACCGAGATGATAGAACTCGCCCTGGATCTGGCGGTGGCGCAGGAGTAAGGACACAGAATGATGAACGGATGAAGCTTAACTATGAATTTATCGCTAAAAACGACAGAGATGTCGTTTTTTTCTTTTGGAAATAGAGGGGCATAGCTACAGACAGTGGCTTTAAACACCAAACCACCGATTACCTCGCGGTATATGTCTCGTCGATTGTGGGGCGATTGAATATGGTATTGGAACGCTGATACTTAGAATTATATTTTGAAGGGCATATTGGCCATCATACGTTGACATGTGATTGTGCTTAAGGCTAGCTTTTCTCATATAAAGTCTTCCTGTATTAAAAATAAAAAGCACTCACCATCGGTGAGTGCTCTAGGCCATACTATTTGGGATTGTAGGTAAAGTCAATTTCGCCGCTCTTTCGCTTGCGAATGTTTTTCAGACATGGCCGCTTTTGATTCAGGTGTATGACCGCCTGGTATCGTTAAAGGCCCCACAGGATCGATGATCCGAGCTTCTTTAACGCCGGTTGCTCCGATAGTTACCCGTACAGTTTGTCCAACAGAATTGCGGACACCAGGTAAGACTTTTCGCTTCATAAGATGACGTCCTTTACTTGTAGTATACCCCGATCCAGTAATTTGAGACAACACCGTCGATGCCCATTTTACGCATAGGAAGATCAAATGCACCGAATTGAGTAGCAAAGTATTCCCGTTTTTCAGTCTTCGGCGTAAGTGCTAAAAATCCTTCGTAACCCAGATCATTGCTGGCCATTCCGGCAAAGGCAATCAGCAGTTTAGGTATGTTCACAAAAACCCTTGGCGGAACAAAAACGTGTTTCTGGAGCCGATTCTATTAGATGAATAAAGACATGATCACCTTCATCCGATAGCGAGAGGGCGCCAAGAATTTTGCGGTTTTCATCAATTAGTATATAGACGCTACGGGATTTATTCTTGATCTCTTTAAGCCACGAAAGCCTTAGTCCATTTCATTTTTGATACATCGGCTGCTCTAGCTTTTGTAAAAAAAGCCATATGTAATTTACCGTCCTGATCTTCTAGACACCAATTAGCCATTTCTCAACCCCCATAAATACGATTTTACATTAATCAAATCGTTTAAGAAACACGCCTGTGTTAGTGGAGGAGGTTGTGTGAAAAATAAGTGGAGGCCAATTTCGGCGCAACTATGCGGCCTTATCCAATTGTCGGAAGAATGATCCTGCATACATACGTTTTAAGGACAATGCTGACCTCTATCGAAGAGCCAAAAATAAAAGCAGCCTGCTGATTGTGAAAATCAACAGGCTGCCCAATCGAACGTCTTTGCTACCATCGTTTTACACGTACTGGTAAATAAGTTAACGTCTGCCCAGCGGCAAAAGGCGTCAGATTCTCCTCCAGTTGGAAACTTGAAAATGATCCATAAACAACCCCAGGCCAATGTTCGCCTCTAGCCGTGCAAGCGGAGCACCTAGGCAGAAATGTGGACCGTTACCGAAGGTTAGATGCAGTTTGTTATTGGGACGATGGATATTTAGCGTAAACGGCTCCTCAAACACTGCCTTGTCCAGATTGGCGGCGCTCATCCAGGCAACGACGACATCGCCTTTTTTGAGTTCCACTCCAAGCACATTGTTATCCTTCTTCACCGTCCGATCCATTCTGGCTGTGTGGAAACGGTAGCGGAGCATTTCTTCCACCGTATTCGGAAGCAGCTCGCGATGCGACTGTACCTCGGCATAGATCTGATCGTTATCATATAAAAAGGAATAGAACGTGTTGGCTAGTAAATGACTTGTCGTTTCGATGCCGGCTCCTAGAATGAACATGGTCATCCGGACGATCTCGTCATCTGTTAAGCGTTCACCATCGACTTCGGCTCGAATCAAGTCGGAGATGATATCGTCGCTCAGATGAATTCTTTTGGCAACTACATGCGGGTAGAGATAGTTGTAATAGTTCCTCGCCGCCTGCCGCTTCAATTCCCGAATATCCTCAATGTTATCGATTGGGAGCGGAAGGAACAGATGATCCACCCATTCCTTAAAGTGGAGGCGATCCTCCGATGGAACACCCAGCAGATCCGCAATTACGATGGTCGGCAGCACGCTGGTAAAGCTCTTGACGATATCGATGATCGGTTCATCTCCCATATCCTTGATCAGCTTACCGACCACTTCATGGATTCGAGGCTCCCACAAACTTAGGCTTTTAGGCGTAAATGCAGCGGATAACAGGCTTCGACTTTTTCGGTGTAGTGGAGGATCCTTGCTCAGGTTGATTCGTTCAGGAGTGCTTCCCACCTCATTGTCGGCGCCGACGCTGATTGTTGTTCGGACTCTCTCACTGGAGAAATACTCGTGATCGCTTAGTACTCTTTTGACATCTCCATACCGAAAAACGTTCCAGGTATTCGTGGCTTCGTTGTAGCTGATCGGTTCATGCTCCAATTGGTGCTTGAACCATTCAAAGGGGCTAAACTCTTCGACGGCTGATCGAAACTGAGTAATTTTTGCTAAGGGGATAATTTCCTTCTTCATCATACTCCCTCCCAATTTGAATTGGTTCATGTTTAAGTCCAGGATGGCCGCGTCATGATCGTCTGCTTCCGTGTTGTGAGGCTCAAAATCATGATGAACAGAATTTTATCTAGACTTAATTTACAATGTGTACAATAATTAACATTACATAAAGTATAGTCAGAATGTTTTGGCCGTTCAAGCAACGCTTTTTCACAATATGTAAATTAGTTATCACTTGGCTTCAAAATGTAAAATAAACTGGGGATTTACTACAGTTCATTGAGAAATTGTTTATTTTCACTCTAATTCAGAAAGGAAAGAACAAAATGCCGGGCATTTCCAAACCTCAAACAGACCCTAGAATTCGCCGTACAAGGCAGTTGATAAAGGATGCTTTTGTTGCTCTGCTGCAAGAGATGGATATTGGGAAAATGTCTATCAGCCGTATTGCGGAGCGTGCGACCATTAGCCGTGTTACATTTTATCTGCATTATCGCGATATCCCGGACATGTTGGACAAGATGGCGGATGAGATGATTGAAGATCTTCAGCGCGCCATGAACAGTAATCCAGCCCTGCCCAAATCTCCTGAAGATAAAGTTTGGTTGAGGCTAGTAAGGATGCTTGAACATATTGCTGAAAATGCACCATTTTACAAGGTTATTTTAGGATCGAGGCGAACCCATATTTTTACCGAACGTCTGTTACAGATGTTTACCGAGTTAATTACGGCAAGGTTCGAGAATAGGGAGACCGCTTCATCGGGTTCTAAAGCAGTCATTCAAAAGGATATTGCCATTTGGTATGGATCTTCTGCTTTAATTGGGACCATCGTGGGCTGGCTGCGTAACGACATGCCTTACACACCAGCCTTCCTGGCAAAACAACTTTACTTACTAAATACCCGTGATCTGTAAGTGGGTGCAAATGTGGATTTGCTATCCGTTCATGAAATATATCACTTTAGTTTTGCATTCAGTTGATGACGTCGAGTTAGGTGACTGTTCTGCCTCTACTAGCCTTCTGACCGGATGGGAGAGTGCTGACAAGGAGCGGGCAGGGCCTTCTGACCGGATGGAAGAGTGCTGACAAGGAGCGGACAGGGCATTCTGACCCGATGGGAGAGTGCTGACAAGAGCATGAGAAGGGTAGTCCTGACCGGACGGGACAATGGCAGCAAGAGCGGCCAAGGAGAGAGCGGCCTCGCGGGATGTGCGGCATTGTATTGCAAATAGCAGGGGTACAGTATAAAATAAAATTTATTATTGGAGCAAAACTTTGAAATAAAATTCCAAAGATGAGTAGGGAAAAGCGATGTCAATCCACGACAATATTTTAATTAAGATTCGTGACATGAAGGACAGCCTGACGCCGGTGGAAAGGGTAGTCGCAGAGTATGTGCTGGCTAATTTGGAGGAAATTCCGCATCTATCCATCAAGAGTCTGGCTCAGTTGACGAAGACGAGTGACGCGTCGGTTCTTCGTTTTTGCAAGACGATGGGCTATACCGGCTACCGCAGCTTTATTGTTAGTATTTCCGCCTCGCTTGGTTCAATGGAGGATGAGCAAAAGGATCAGTACACGGATATTCAGCCTGGAGATGATCTGAATACGATTATTTCGAACATTTCCCGCAATAATAGCAAGTCTATCGAGGATACGCTTTGTGTCATTGATAGAAAAGAAATCGAGCGCGCGGTGAAGGTGCTAAGGGAGAGCCGGCGGATCGTGTTTTTTGGCATCGGCGCTTCCGGTCTGGTCGGGATCGATGCAGAGCAGAAATTTTCGCGCATTAATAAGATTTGCCATGCGTACACCGACGGCCATAGCCAGCTTACCGCGGCGACGCTGCTCGAGAAGAATGACGTGGCGATCTTTATCTCGAATTCCGGCAGTACGGCCGATATTCTTGATGCGCTGGATATCGCCAAAAAGAACGGCGCCTGCATCATCGCGATTACGAAGTATACGAAAAGCCCGTTGGCGGAAAACGCTCATATCGTGCTGAGCATTTCCACGCCCGAGATTACGATCCGCAGCGGCGCCATGGGCTCGCGGATTGCCATGCTGACGGTGATCGACATTTTGTTCGCCGGCGTCGCCAGCGCTGAATACAAGCATGTAAAGAAATATTTGACGAAGACGCACAATATACTGGCAAGCAAGCATCGCTAATATTGGGAGCGGCTTGACGGTCAGACATCGGCTCGCGTCCGATGTCTTTTTTTTGTTGAAATCAAGGAAATAAAACAACAACAATTTATTTTATAATAAAATTTTATTTCAAAAACTGTTGACCATAAATGTCTTTGGGGCTAAGATTGCAGTATAAGCAAGTTACACAAACAGGATAGGAGGATGGCTATGGATGAGTATCTAGCGGGTCTAACGACGGAAGCAATCAATTCGGAGACAGCGGCCATTGATGAGTGTACAACCGAGCAAATGCTCCGCCTCATGAACGAGCAGGATGCGAAGGTTCCGCAAGCGGTTGCGGCTGAAATTCCGCAAATTGTGAAAGCGGTTAATTCACTTCATCAAGTGCTCAAACATGGTGGCAGGATGTTCTACGTCGGTGCTGGATCTTCAGGGAGAATGGGCGTCCTCGATGCTTCGGAATGTCCGCCCACGTTCGGAACCGACCCTGAGCTGGTGCAAGGACATATCGCCGGGGGAGACACTGCGCTGAGATGGGCCGTTGAAGGCTTTGAAGATAATGCGGAGGAGGGGGTTGCATTAATCGAGAGTTGCGGCGTGACAGACAAGGATGCGGTTGTCGGCATTACGGCGAGCGGAAGCGCGCGCTTTGTCATCGCAGCCTTGAAGAAGGCGCGGGACATCGGGGCAACGACCATCGGCGTAGTCAATAACAAGGAATCCTTGCTGGAGAGCGTCTGCGATATCTGCATCTCACCTATTGTAGGACCGGAAGTCATCATGGGATCGACCCGATTGAAAGCAGGTACAGCACAGAAGCTGGTTCTGAACATGCTTACCACTTGTACGATGGTGAAGCTGGGCAAGACGTATAACAACTTAATGGTCGATTTGAAGGCGAGCAACATCAAGCTGCGCGATCGGTCCGTACGGATTATACAGGCGGCTGCAGGCGTTGATGCGGGCACCGCTGCCACGTATTTAGAAAGCGCTTCCATGAACTGCAAGCTGGCCATCATGATGATTAAGACCGGTCTGGATGCGGCCGCGGCGGAGCAAGCGCTGGAGCAATGCGAGGGCAGGTTGAAGAAAGCGATCGGCACGTTTACAAAAGTGGTGTAATTCATTCGATAACCTGAGGGGGCTTATATCAATGAGGAAGTTGCGTGTATTGGCATCCATTTTGGCATTAACCTTGGTTTTGTCCTCTTTAACGGCATGCGGAAGCTCGAATAATGATGCGAAATCGCCAGGTGCGGGCGCTAACGGAGGGAACAGTGCAAAAGATACGATAACCGCGTTGCTCCCGCCGGTGTCTGGCAATTTCCAAGACAACTTCAAGCAAATGGAGAAGGAATTCAATGAATTGTATCCGGACCTGACGTTGAAAATCGAGCCGGCGAGCTGGGAAGACATGACGCAGAAGCTGGATACGCAAGTGAACGCGGGCAGCCCGCCGGATATTGCGTTCATTGGCTCAGCCGGAATTCCGAAGTATATCCAGCAAGGCATTCTGATGGATATTACCGATATTGCCACGCCTGACATGATTGCCGATTACGATGAAATTCCGCTGGAATATATGAAGAACGGCAACGGATTATACGGCTTCCCGGCGTACATGGAGGTTCACGCGCTTGGCGGCAACCGAGAGTTCCTGGAGCAAGCGGGCATCGATTGGAAGAAGGTACAGAAGGAAGGCTGGACGTTCGAGCAATTCCGTGAAGACGTCAAAAAGGGCGTCGTGAAGGATGGCGACAAAACGTCCCGTTACGGCTTCGTCTTTGCGACCGCGGGCGTAGCGTCCAAGGACTACTTGGCTATTTTGCTCAAAAATGCGGGCATGCCGGCCGCGTTCGACAAAGATTTGAAATATGCGTACACGGGCAAAAACTTCCTGGAAGTGCTCAAAGCGATTCGCGTGCTCATTGATGACGGTTCCATGCCGAAGGAGCTCAGCTCGGTCGATGCCGGGAAGCGCTGGAATATGTTCCTGACAGGTCAAACGATGATTACAGGCAAAGGTCTGGCCACTTTCGAAAATAATGCGAACCAAAATAACGAAAAGATCGAGAAAAAAGACGGAAGTGAAGTCAAAGGAAGCATCCCGGTCGATTACATCGTCTTGCCGGTTCCTACGTTCTTGGGCGAGAAGCAGCAGTCAAGCGTCGCGGTTGACGGTTATGTAACCTTCCGCGGCAAGCAGGAGCCGACACCTGAGCATAAGGCCAATGTCGTCAAAGCGGCTTACTTCTTGGCCAGCGGCAAGGTTGCAGCTACGACGAACAATGATCTGTTCGCCGCACATATTACCGAGTCCGGCAGAAAAGCGGCGGAAAGCATGCCGCTTGAAAGAAACGAGGACAATAAAGCGGCTGTAGAAACCTTGCTCAAGCAAGCGACGCCGGCACGTCCGGATATTCCGACGGATCTGGGCGCCAAGGCAATTAGGCTCGAGGACGAAGTCATTGTTCCTAAGCTGCAGGCCTTGATCGCCAACGAGATTTCGCCTGAGCAAATGTATGATGCGGTGAAATCGGCAGCCATAGCTGCATTCGGCGAAGACGGAGTTGTCAAAGACTAGACAGAACAGTATTCGGATAGCCGCACGGAACCGCAGTGCGGCTATCCGGAAATGATTGCACCACTGCGTATTGAAAGGGGTTTCACATTATGGCCCAATTAACGAAGCCGTTGAAGAGACGGAAAATTAAAGGGGATTCAGGATGGGGATATGCGTTTATCGCTGTAGCCCTGGTTGTGTTCGCCGTATTTACGGCCTATCCGGTTGTCAGCGCCTTTATTATCAGCTTCCAGGATTATAAGCCGCTAGGCTCTACGTTTATCGGTTTTGACAATTATATTAATTCCTTCAAGGATCCGCTGTTTTGGAAATCGATCGTCAATACGGCCGTCTATACGGTGTTGACGGTTCCGGTGGCCCTGATCATTTCCTTTGTCGTGGCCATTCTTATTTTGCCGCTGAATAAAAAGCTGCAGACGACGTTCAAGGCCGTGTACTATTTGCCGGCCGTGGCGTCCGGGGTGGCGATGTCTGTCGTATGGCTGTGGATTTTCGATCCAATGGAAGCGGGAATTTTGAACCAACTGCTTGGCCTGTTCGGCATCAGCAATTTGAACTGGCTCGGTTCAAGCTCGACGTCGATGTTCTCTCTCGTCCTAATGTCTTGGCTTGCAAGCCATGGCACGGCCATTATTATTTACTTGGCGGCCCTGCTCGGCATTGATGACAGTTATTATGAGGCAGCGGAATTGGATGGGGCATCCTTTTTGAAGAAGCTGTGGTATATCGTGATTCCTTTTTTGAAGCCAACAACGTTATTCTTGCTCGTAACCGGCGTTATCGGTTCCTTCCAGGTGTTCCAGAACGCTTATCTGATGACGGGCGGCGGCCCGGACAATTCAACGACAATGGTAGGGTTGCTTATTTTCAACAACGCATTTAAGTACTTTGAATTCGGGAAAGCCGCGGCACAATCGTTAGTGCTGGCCGCCATTATTGCGATAATTTCGTTAATTCAGTTCAAATTTATGGGCAAAGACGTGGAATATTAAGGGGAAGGGGAGAAGCCGATAATGTCACTCTATCATTCACATAATGGCAATGTGGCAGTCAAATATATTAGAAATGCTGTCATCATTACCGTACTTTTGCTTTTTGCTGTGGCCACGATCTTCCCTATCTATTTTATGATTATTTCTTCCTTCGGGGATCCTGTCGAAGCCGGTGCGATGAGCTACTCGCTCTTTCCGTCGAAGATATCTCTTGAATCCTACAAATTTTTCTTCGAATACAGCGAACATTCCTTTCGTTGGCTGTTAAATTCCTTGTTTGTGGCAAGTGTCGTGACGGTGTCGAACGTGTTTTTTGCGAGCATGGCCGGATATGCCTTCTCCAAAATTAAATTCAAGGGCAGAACGGCGCTGTTCACTCTGCTGTTAATAGCGATGATGATTCCGTATCAGGTAACGCAAGTGCCATTGTACATTTTGATCGTCAACATTTTTCAAATCCAAAATACGTACAGTGCCTTAATCATGCCTGGTCTCGTTACCGTATATAATATTTTTCTGGCGAAGCAGTTCATGGGCAGCATTCCGACCGAGGTGCTGGAATGCGCGAAGATCGAGGGCTGCAATCAGCTCCAGGTCTATTTCAAAATCATATTGCCGTTGTCGAAAACGGTCTTGGCCGTCATGGCGATTCTCACCTTCATGGATAGCTGGAATACCTTCTTCTGGCCGTTCCTGGTCACGAATACGATGGATATGCAGACGATTCAGGTAGGACTTAAAAACTTCCGCTTCGCCAACACGACCTACTTCGCGCCGATGATGGCAGGCGCTACGATCTCTGCGCTGCCGATGTTAATTCTCTTCTTCAGCTTGCAGAAGTATTTCCTGAAGGGGGTAACGGTAGGCGCGGTCAAAGGCTAATGGGAGGTGCTGCTTATGATGCTCGCAACCTGGGACTGGAAGTATAGCGGCGATGTGATTGCGCTATGGAATGAAGAAGCCGTGAGAGACGGGTACAAGGAGCTGACAGAGGCAAGCTTTGAAGCGATTTTTTATCGAATGCGTACTTCGACCCGGAAAATACGTTTGTGCTGCTGGACGCGGGCCGGGTTATCGGATTTGCGTGCGGCTGCACCGGACAGGATCTGTCTCTCGGGGAGGCGGCCGGCTATATTACCTGCATCGTGCTGTCCCGCGATCGCGGCAGCGATGAGAACTATAAAGTGATGCTGAAGGCGGTGGAGCGCCGTTTGCAAGAAGTGGGGAAAAAGCAGGCGGAGGTCCTGTTCTTCAATCCGATGATGCTGCCCTGGTACATCCCGGATACGCCGAAGCATGAGCATAATAACGCGCCCGGCGTGCCGGTCGGCAGCGCGTATCATCAATTTTTGCTGCGGCAAGGGTATATCGAGCGCGCGATCGAATGCGCCATGTATATGCCGCTGGCCGGGTTCGCCATCCCCGAAGACATCCGGGCCAAAGAGGCGCGAGCCGCCTCCGAGGGCTATGCGGTCGAGCTGTTCGACCCGGGTCAGCATAGCGGCCTGGAGGAGATGCTGCGGGGATTGAACAATCCGCTCTGGGAGCGGGAGATTGCCCAGGCGGCTGCGGACGGCGTGCCGTGTGTCGTCGCCGCGCATGAAGGGAAGGCCGCCGGCTTCGCTGGTCCGGTTATTCGCCAGGAGAACGGACGCGGCTACTTCGCGGGCATCGGCGTTCATCCCGGGCATGAAGGGCATGGCTTGGGAACGGTGTTGTTTTTCAAGCTGTGCGAGGCGTTCCGAAGCATCGGAACTGAGTATATGTCGCTCTATACCGGGAGCGAGAATCCTGCGATTCGCATTTATGAGAAGGCTGGCTTCCGCACGGTCAAATCATTCGCTGTGATGAGAAAGGAGCTTGTCTAATGAGCGAGCACAAGATAACGATTCTGGCTATTGGCGGTCATGTCGGGGATATGGAGCTGACCGCGGGCGGCGTATTGGCAAGCCATTCGCTGAAGGGGGATCGCATCGTCACCCTGGCGTTGACCGCAGGGGAGCGCGGGGTCCCGGCAGGCCGGGATATGGCGGAGTACCGCGAGCAGAAGGTGAATGAGGCGAAGGCGTTCGCGGAGATGCTGGGCGGCGAGGCTATCGTGTTCGATACGCCGGACGGCGAGCCGCAGGATAATGATGAGAACCGCCTCAAGGTGTGCGATGTCATCCGCGAGGTGCGCCCGAATATTATCATTACGCATTTCAAGAACAGCATGCACAAGGATCATATGACGACGCACCGCATTGTCAATGACGCGCGCTTCTTCGCCGGCTTGCCGTCGTTCCAGCGGGAGCTGCCCGCCTTCTTCGCCTCCAAGCTCTATTATGCGGAGAACTGGGAGGATGCGGTGGACTACAAGCCTTATGTGTATGTCGACTTTTCGCAAGAGGCTTATGATTTGTGGGTGAAGGCGGTATCGCTGCATTGGTTCGTGACGGGCAGCACGTCGTTCCCTTACCTGGAGTACTATAAGCATCTGGCACGGGTGCGCGGCATCGAGGCACGGAAGGAATACGCGGAGACGTTCATGATTCCGGAAGAAAGCATGCGCCTGCGCCAGTCCGAATTGTAGGGGCGGATGCGCGCACATGATGAGGAGGCTGCTATGATCCGCAACGGGATTGATTGTATCGATAAGTATGCGCATTTGTTCCAAGGGAAGCGTATCGGCCTGATTACGGCCCCGACCGGCTTGACGAAGGACTTCGTCTCGACGATTCAAATTTTGCACGATAAATTCAATCTGGCCGCGCTGTTCTCTCCGGAGCACGGCGTGCGCGGCGATCAGGCGGCGGGAGCCCAGGTGGAGACGTATGTGGACCCGTATACGCAGGTGCCCGTGTACAGCTTGTACCGCAAAGACTCCAAGCGGTTGAACCGGGAGATGCTGGATGAGGTCGATATGGTTGTCTACGATATTCAGGATGTCGGGGTCCGGTATTATACCTTCATTTACACGATGCTGTACGCCCTGGAAGATTGCGCGAAGGCAGGCAAGGAGTTCGTCTTGCTGGACCGGATCAATCCGCTCGACGGCGTGACGGTGGAAGGGAATCTGCTGAAGCCGGGCTATCACTCCTTCGTCGGGAATTATCCGCTCTGCGTCCGCTACGGTCTGACGGCAGGCGAGGTGGCGGCGATGGCGAACGAGCAGATGAAGTGGAACGGCCAACTGCATGTCGTGCGCTGCGAAGGCTGGGATCGGACGATGCAGTTCCCTGACGCCGGGCGCCCGTGGATCATGCCGTCCCTGGGGCTGCCGCGGTTCGATTCGGCCTTGCTGTATTCAGGCACTTGCCTGTTCGAAGGGACCAACATTTCGGAAGGCCGCGGCACGACGGCTCCGTTCGAGATCATCGGGGCGCCGTTCATCGACGCGGAGAAGCTGGCTCAGGAGATGAACCGGATGAAGCTGCCGGGAGTCGTCTTCCGTCCGGTCTATTTCAAGCCTTCGTTCTCGAAGTTCCGGGATGAGCAATGCGGCGGGGTGCAGCTTCATGTGCTCGATCGCCGCGCCCTGCAGCCGCTGGAAACGGGCGTTCAGCTATTGTATGCCATCAAGCGCAATTATGAGCAGTTTTCCTTTTTGCCCCCGGTGAAGGAGAATTCGCGGCCGTTCATTGATCTGTTAGGCGGGGACAGCATCTACCGCGCGGAGCCGGCGGACGTACCGGCGATGTTGGAGCGGTTCCGGGAAGAAAGCCGTGAATTTGCGGACATGAAGCGGCAGTATCATTTGTATTCATAGGGCTGAGCGGGGCGAATAGGGCCGAACCGTCGCCGCATGCCGGAACGAGCGCTGTTCGTGCGTCGGCGCGTCGTACGTATGCGCGGTCGTGCGTCTGGTGACTGTGCGTCGGGGTCTGCGCGGAGCTTAAGGCAGAAGAAGGATGTGAGCTTACGTTGAACTATGTGGCAGGGGTGGACGGCGGCGGCACGAAGACGGCCGTCACCGTTGCGGATGTGAAGGGGACGGTAGTGCATACGTTCACATCTGGCGCGATCAACTACAACGGACAGGACGAGGCGAGTGTGCGAAGCAGCCTGCGGGATATTTTCGAGATGATTGCGAAGGTATGCGGAGGGCTGGAGCACTGCGTGCAGGTCTGTATCGGCGCGGCGGGGATCAGCAATCCGACGGTCGTTCCCCGCCTCGAAGCGAGCGTTCGCGAATGCGGGTATGAAGGCGGCTTGACCATTACGGGCGATCAAGCAACGGCGCTGTGGGGCGCGCACGGCAAGGCCGTCGGCGTCATCCTCATCGCGGGCACGGGATCGATCTGCTATGGCCAGAATGAAGCGGGCCAGTCCCATCGCGCGGGCGGCTATGGCCATCTGATCGATGATGAAGGCAGCGGCTACAGCATTGGCCGCGAGCTGCTATCCTCGGTCGTGCGCGCGCATGACGGCCGCCTCCCCGCAACGCCCATTACGGGGATGGTGTATCAGCAGCTGCAGACAGAATCGATTCAGCAGCTTATCCGCTTCGTGTATGATCAGCGCACGAACAAAAAAGATATCGCGGCCCTGGCCCCGATTTTGTCGCAGGCCTGTGGGCTAGGGGATAAGACCGCTCTCTCCATCGCGGACCAATGCGCCCGCTCCCTGTGCGAGCTCATCGTTCCGGTCGTGGAGAAGCTGGGCCTGCAATCGGGAACGGTGGCGATGGCCGGCAGCGTGCTGCTGAAGAACAGTGATGTGCGGAACGGCTTGACCGCTTTGTTGGCAGAGCGGTACCCCGGGATGCAGTGCATTAACGCCGAGAAGGATGCGGCCTATGGCGCGGTGCTGCTGGCATTAGGGAAGCTGGCCACGGGATGAAGTTGAAGTAATGTTCGGAATTGAAGCAAACATACAGAAAGAGTGCGAATGGGGAAAGCGGTTCGCGCTCTTTTTTGCGTTCTCGGGAAGCGGCTGGCCACGGGATCCTGTAGAGAGGGAACGTCTCTGGGAGGGAAAGGCAGGAACCGTTCGTTTGTGTCGGAAAAATGAATAATCGAGCCTAAATTCACAAAATTGTGAACGTTTTCGACCTTGTTAACGGTAAAGTTCGGAATTGGGGAATTAACTGTATGGGATATATTGACAGTAATTATAGCCTGTGGTTACATATCCTTAGAAATAGTTTAAACGCTAAAATTTTAAATATCTGAAATCGATGAACCCAAACATCCGCACGCAGCTGGCGTCGGTGCTGGTCGGCGTCGTGCGCAGCGTCTCGTGCGAAGGCGGTTCGAGAAGGGAATGGTCGGCGTATTTGAAGTACTGGTCAATATTCCTTCTGTGGCGCATTCGATCCGCGCGGGCCGAACGTATCAATTGCCGGGGATTATGCTGACCAGCCGGGCGGAAGGGATGGTTACCTTCGCTCAGGCATTCGCCGATGCGGCCATGAACGGGCTCATTGATTATGATCAAGTTCAGGCGCATTCCGATATTGTGTTGGAGGGGGTGTCCCTCTCTAACGGCGCTTCCTATGGCAGAGTGAATTAAAGCGATTAAATTAACGGGGGAAAAGAGGTTGTTGGCGTTGGCGACCTTTCAATTCAAGGCGGTGGATGAATACGGCGCCCGTCGGCGCGGTATCGTGAAGGCGGTAACGAAGAAGCAGGCGGCCGAGCAATTGCAGGCGAGGAATTGGTGGGTTACGGAGCTGGAGGAACGCAAGAGTCATTGGCTGCATCGCGATATTACGCTTGGCGGTCCGAGCGTGAAGATCGGAGAGATCACCGTATTTTGCCGCCAGCACCTCTACCAGTGTCAGGCCGTCTCGGCGGCATAGTTGAGGAGTAAAGCGCTTTAATAATTGACGTGCGGACATGCGAAAGCACCGCCTTCACAACAAAATACGCTTAGGAGTCAAAGGGGTAGAGTTGATTTGATTATACCATCAGTTCCGTAATTTTACATTTATAACTGTGAAGATATGGCAACAAAATGGGGCACAGTTTGCGCTCTTTTTTTGTCCAGGTTATGGAAAAGAGGGTGGGGCGGGGGACACCGGTCTCGGCCGCCACTTCACCGATCGTCATCCCTTCGCTGTCCGGATCGGAAGCGCCGCGTTCTTCCAGCTCGAAGCGGCGAATCGCCTCTTCGGCCAGGCAGCGGTCCCGATGAAGCAGCGCTTGCACTTCATTCATCAGCCACAGTGCGGATGCGGTATCCCTGGCTCGAAGCAGCTGCATCACATCGGAAGTCACCTCCATGCCATATCCGGCAGCCATGGCGGCAATGCACTCCAGATAGGCGAGATGCTCATCGGTATATTTCCGGTATCCGTTCGGAGCGCGCAGCGCAGGGGGAATGATGCCCTGAGCCTCGTGATTGCGGAGGGCGCTGGTGCTCAGCTTCAATCGTCTTGCTGCATCGATCGGTCTCATCGTATTCCGTCCTCCTCGGCAAATTGTCTTCGTTACTAAAGATTAAAGCTGACTTATAATGTTTTGGCAAGCTGAGTCGATAATGATAGGTACTGCTGCCGCCCAAGCTTATAATTAGCTTCCATGTTGTACGATGGATTTGTAGATGGATAGCGAGAGAAGCATGGAGGAGGAGAACAGATGAGGAGACCGGATAGAAATGAATTCGATCGGAAGGTAGGCAACTTGATTCAGGCGGGCTATCCAGCATTCGTCGGGCTGGACGAAGAGGCGTTCAAGGAGCAGCTTGCGCCTCTGAGGGAGCGCGTCCAGCCGCTGCCTATGCCAGAAGAGACCGAAGCCCGGCAAGGGGCATATACCTTACATTATCGTCGTGAGGAGCGATGGCTTGGCTGGGGATAAGGCCATGGAGCAGGTCGAGCGGCAGGGCAAGCGGGGCTTCAGCATTATGGATGCCGAAGAGCTTCGCCGCTTTCAACCGATCGAGGGCGTTGAGCTTCCTGCCGGCATCGCGTATGTGGCGGCCGATATCGACAGGGGAATGGAGACGCTGAACGTGACGCCGAATGAAGCGCTCAAGACAATAGTGCAGCAGGGCCGCTCTCCCCTTACGATCGAGGAGGGAATTGCGCTCCTTACCCATTACCCGGACATTTTGCAGAAAAATAACGGCTTCTCCCTGCTTGCCTCCTGCTGCGGCGACCGCAGGGTCATCGCGCTCTGGATAAGCGGCGGCTGGCCGAAGCTGGGCTGGTGCTGGGTGGGCAATCCGCATACCTGGCTCGGCTCCGCTTCATGCGGCTGCCGAATCGGGGGATAAAGGCAAGGCGACTCGGCCTGCCATTATCCCAGGGGCGCAAGGCGTCCCGCATGGCAAACCCGCCCAGTCCGGAGAGCCCGGCAGGCCTGGCATAAAGTGAAGGCCGCTCTATATGCGGGGCGCCTTGATTCCGCAACCTTTCCGGCAGGTAAAGTCCGTCCGGTACAAGGACAGCCGCGGGCAGTTATGGCGCGGGCGGCTTGGGCAGGGACAGCCGGAACACGGTACCGGCCTGCGAGGTGGATTGAAGGACGAGCTCCCCGCCATTGGCGCGAGCAAGCAGCCGGCTGAGCGTCAGGCCCAGACCGAGTCCTTGCTTCTTCTTGCGCCGGATGCTGCCGCGGTAATAGCGTTCGAAGATGAACGGGACCTCGGATTCACGGATACCGCCGCCGTTATCCCGGACCTCGATGACAATGTCCTCATCGAATATCGCGGCCTTCACGGCAATCTCGGTTGCCTCGGCCGCCGAGCTGTTCATGATCAGATTCGTGATAATCTGCTTGATCTGTCCCTGATCTCCATCGCATTCGATGTCTTCGTCTGGCAGGATGGCATTCAGCTGTATCAAGGCGAACGACGGCAAGGATCGCAGCTGCTGAATGACGCTGCGGATGAGCGGGGAGAGCGGACCCTTCTCGGGCTCGGTCTTGATGGCCCCTGCTTCCAGAGAAGAGAATTCGAGCAGATCATCGACCATACACTGCATCCGCTTCGCTTCCTCGAGCGAGATCTGCAGGAATTCATCGGCTTCGCTCCCCGCGACGACTCGTCCATGCACGGCCTGAACCATGCCGCGAATTGAGGTAAGCGGCGTCCGCAGCTCATGCGACACCCCGGCCAGCAGATCAGTGCGCATCTGTTCCAACTGCTTGAGGCGCGAGGTCATGTCGCCGAAGGAGGAGATAAGCTGCCTCAGCTCCTGCTCCTTAATCCCGTGGACGGCGGGCAGCGCCGGCGAATACTGCCCGTCGGCAACCTGCAGCGCGGCATGCGCCAGCTGGCGCAGCGGCTGCGTCAGCTTCCGCAGCAGCAGATAGATCGCCGCCCAGCCGGCCGCGGCGATGCCGAAGGCCATCAACGCGATCAGGACATAGAGCTGCTTCGTGTTGTTGATATCCTCCTGAATCGGCGCGCTCAAGTACAGCGCCCCAGCCACACCTGACTGCTGCTTGAGCGGCACGCCGATGCGCAGCCACGTCACATCCTGCTTGATGAAGCGTTCCCGGGTCGGCTGCCCGGAGAGCACGGTCTTGTAGTCGGAAGGTGCGACGGCGGTTCCGGATTCGTCGTTCCCGCCATCTTCCACCGTATTAAGCACCTTGCCCTTCGCATCAACAATCTGCATCGTCTCGCCATTCGCGGGTGCCGCTATGATGGTGGCGCTAATGGTTTGGACCGGGGTGGCCGCTTCGGCAGATTCGAACGGAATGATAGGCCGGACGGACAGCTCCGACTTGAGACTGTTCGCAGAGGTCTGCGTCTCGGCCTGAATGCTGGCCAGACTCGAGATCCGGACATAGGAATCGGCCAACTGCTCCGCCCGCGCTTGCAGCACATCATAGCTGTGCCGGTATGCGTTCGCATAGATCCAGATACCGGGGAGGAGACCGATAAGGAGCAGCGCGGCGAACAGAATCAGAGCGTAGCGCCACGCCCAGACGCGCAGCATCGGGATTGGTTGTCTAGCGGACATGGAGAGAATACCCCATTCCCCGCATGGTCCGGATAGCGCCTTCGGTTTCCGGCCAATCCTTCAGGCACTGCCGCAACCGTTTGATTGTCGTGTCTACCGCCCGATCTCCGCCTTCATAATCGATTCCCCATATGTTGTCCAGCAGTTGCTCCCGGCTGAAGCATTGATTGGGATGCCGAGCAAGGAAGGCGAGCACATTCCAAGCGCGCGGGATCAGCGGCACCGCCTGCTCGTTCAAGTAAGCGGCGCAGGAGGTGAAGTCGATGACCAGACCTCCAGCCGTACGGCCTCGTGATCGGCCATATAGATGGATCGCCTCAGAACCGCTTGGACGCGGGCGACAACTTCTTCCGGATCGAACGGCTTCGAAATATAGTCATCGGCCCCTTCCTGCAGTCCCCGTAGCCGATCCGGCACAGCGCCGCGCGCGGTCACGATAATGACCGGACAACTTCCATACTGCCTTAGCTGCTTCAGAATCTCCCTTCCGTCCTGATCGGGCAAGGTCAAATCGAGAAGCACCAGATCCGGCCTCCATGACAAAAAAAGTCCCTCCAGATCTCCCACTCCCGCCTCCCAGCGCACTTCATATGGTTCACGCGCCAGATACGCCTGCAGCAAGCGGGCGATGGGCGCTTCATCTTCGATCAGCAATATCTTTTTCATGTCATGACATCCTTTCGAGCTTCATACGTACAGGCTATTGTACCAGCAGACAGGGGAACGATGCCTTAGGAAAAATTAAGCTGGCGGCCTCAGTTCCCCTGCCGACAGCGTACAGGATGAAGGTGTCAGGAAGATGTCAGCACGCCCGGGCACAAGCAAAACATCCACCCCGCCAGGCAGGGTGGATGTTGATTCAAACTTTTATTTTTGCTTCCCGTACAGGATCGTGAAGTCTGCGGTAATCTCGGCGTTCTCCATATGCAGCGCCTGACGGATCCGCTCTTCCGGCGCGCCCCAGGACAAGGGCGTCATGCGGATCACGTCCTCCAGGAATGCGGGGGCTGCCGGGAGACGATACTGCACCGACTCGGTCTCAATCAGATGAAAATGACGGCAAAAGAGCGCTGCCGTGCGCTTATTATCGTAGTGCTGTCTGTCCGTCTGCCGATACAGCACCTCCCTGAGCTCGCGTAAATAGGCGCTTCCGGGAATGACCTTAATGACCATTCCGTCATCGGAGAGCAGCCGGCGGAACTCGGCATAGTTCGACGGAGACAACAGGTTCAGGATGAAGCCGAAGGTCCGATCGGCGAACGGGCACTGGGCCAGATCGGCAACGCACCATATCGCCCGCAATGAGTCTCTTGCCGCGATCCGGATTGCTTCCTTGGTAATGTCGACGCCTATGCCCAACAGCTTGACCGCTGTGTGTTCGTGTACTTGGTGCACAATGCGGGCTAAAGCGGAGCCTTCCCCGCAGCCGGCATCCAACAGATGCGGCGGTTCCGCATCGAAGGCGAGACCCCGGGAGATTCGGCCGCTGATCCGTTCCAGCAGCGGTTCAAAAAAACCGCTGGCGCTTACTCTCCTGCGGGCTTCGAACATCGGTTGGTCGTAAGTGCCGCGCGGAGGATGCGGAAGCAGGTTCACATACCCCTGCTTCGCGATATCGAAGCAATGGCCGCGAGAGCAGCGCAAGCTGCCCGTGTTCGCCATCTGCATCAACTGCATTGGGCCGGAGCAGCTCGGGCAGGCCAGTATCGCTTCATATTCGGAAATGAGACGGATGCTCATCTGTTTTTTGCCATAGATAGACATGCAAAAACACCCCATTCATTCGGATTGGTGAATGAAAAAAGGCGCAGAAAAATAAACCCAGGCCATCGCTCAAAAAATGGCTGAGCCTTCATCCGCACCTCTCATTAACGCAACCGAATGTAATGGATCATGAATGGGAGCACCCTCTCTATATCATTCTCATAGGCAGGAGCAGCATGGCTCCCGACAAGATTTATTATAACATAAGCGCAATGCATCCGGTCAGAATGGACATCCCGGACGGCTGGAGGCAAGGTATGGCTGTCGTGCTCGCCGGGGTATACCTGGCCGTCTCCGCTTCCCGCAGACCGGGCGGCAAGACCGCTCCGAGGCAAGCGGATATGCAGTAAAATTCTCGACCATATGATACAATGCCAGTGAGTTATTATTTTTAGCGGAGAAAAGTGAGTTGAGCAGAGATGAGTCAAGCCGAGGTAAAGCTGGATTTGAGCCGGATCGTTTATTGGAAGGACGTTCGAAGAGTATGTGAAAATGTTCGATCTGTCGATAGAGCATATGGAGAAGGCGCAAGCGAACTACATTTGGGACGAATGTCAAGCGGTAGCCGGATTGAGGCGGACTCGGATGCAGGCGCTGCGCGATTGCGCGGCAGACATGAAGCAGGCCCCGGAGCGCTATGGCCGGCCGTGCTGCCCGAGCTGCCCTTCCCGGACGCGGCTTTCGATATGACCTTGTCGGATCATTTCCTGTTCATGTATGCGGATCGGCTGGAGTATGATTTTCACGTGCGGACCATTCGCGAGCTGATGCGGGTGACACGCGAAGAGATTCGCATTTTCCCACTGGCAGACTTGTCGAACCGCAAGTATGAGCATGCCGAATATATTGACAGCCAAGGGTGGGACGCGGAAGAGGTATCCGTTCCGTATTGCTTCCAGAAGAATGCGGATACGATGCTGAAGCTGTCCCGGAGAGGGTAAGAGGGCAGGGAGCGTCTTTGGCGGTAGGAGGAAGAGAAATGAAGAGAACGGAAATCGCTTTTGATATCGGGACGGTGCCGGAGGCCATGCGGCCGTATGTTGAACAGGCGACGATTTATGACAGCAGCTGTTCGGAAGCGGCGAAGACTTTGTTCGTAGAGGGGGCGGAGCGCGCGTTCCTTAAAATATGCGCCGCCGGCAGTCTGGAACGGGAATGCCGGATGACGCGGTTCATGCACGGCCTTGGCCTCGCGCCGAATGTCATCGCGTATGAATCGGACGGGGAGCGGGATTATCTGTTGACCGAGGCCGTGGAAGGGCAGGATGGCGCCGAGGCCGTGCATCTCGAACAGCCGGACAGATTGGCGTCGGTCTTCGGCGAATCGCTGCGGATGCTGCATTCGCTTCCGCTGGACGGCTGCCCTTATCCGCATCGAACGGCAGAGATGCTGGCGGAAGCGACCGGCAAGGAGATCGATGCTGGACTTATGCAGCGCTTGGAGAATTTCGCCGCCGATGATGTCCTGATTCACGGGGATTATTGCCTGCCGAATGTGATTCTCGATCGCTTCTCATTTCGCTCATTTATCGATGTAGGGAATGGAGGAGTCGGCGACAGGCACTTCGATCTGTATTGGGGATTGTGGACGCTGCGCTACAATCTGAAGACGGACCGGTACCACGAACGGTTTCTTGACGCGTATGGAAGACAGGATGTGGATGCGGACCGTCTGGCGGATTTCACGAAATTCATAGAGCACTCAAGTTAACAGGCGTTGCTGCCACTCGGTTTCTCCGTTCGGATGAGAGCATAAGACTATGGTTATAAAGAGAAAATGATGGCGTGCAAGCTGGCGACAGTTAGTGCGTCATTTTAGCAGGTACAGCTTGGCGAGTGCACATGATCGAACCGAAAATAAAACCGATAGAAAGTATGCACCTGTCGATGTGCGCGGAGCGGGAAATCTGGCATTTGCGGAGGATACGTCCGGATTTACGCGTTTAGCAGCAGGCACAGATAAGATTGATATTGGCTTGCGAACTAGCGGATCTCTTACCAGCACCTATCGCTCGAAATTCCGGTCACCGTATCGGAGAAAGTCCAATGCAAAACGGATCCGCCGAAAAGTCCGCAATCCACGCTTGATGTCTATGCCGGCGTAGAGCGGACACGCCTCGAAGCGCATCGGAAAGCGTCTTTGGAATGATCAATTCGCTGCGTGCGGCAGCAAACTTATCTGTGCTCAAGTTCGACGAAAGTCTGAATAAAGCGGCGCAAGCCCATGCGAATTATGCGACGGCTCATCACTCGATGACCCATATCGAGGGGAAGGAGAAGGCGGGCTTCTCCGGAGCTTTGCCTCCCAGCGTGCGGAAGCGTTCGGTTATCCGAACATCAGCGTGGGCGAGGTCATCGCTCCGACCTTCGATGAGCTACCAGAGGGACGCAAGTTCTAATCGATGCGCCATTCCATCGGGCTACGCTCTTGTCGCCGAATCTGGATGAGGTGGGCATCGGAGTAACGGATGACTATACCGTCACCAATCCCGGAACCAAAAAATTCGGGGAAATGATGAAAGATCGGGATATCGTCTATTCTCCTTACCATGGTCAGAAGGAGATTCCGACCTTCTGGCTGGCTAATGAATCGCCAAATCCGTTGACCTATTACAAGCAGCAAGGCGCCAAGGTCGGTTATCCAATCTCGATCAGCACCTCCTATGGCAATAAGCTGATTCATCACTCGGCTTCCATTACCGATGCTTCCGGGAAACCGGTCGATTTTTATTTGGTGGATGCCAAAAAGCAAGGAGCGGATGAGATCATCCTCCTGATTCCGAAAGAGCCTCTGCAAGGCAAGACGACCGATACGGTTACGGCAGCTTCGGCGAGACGAACAGCTTCAACGAGGAGAAGGGCATTCCGGCTTCGGAGTTCACGAAAACATGGAGCTTCACGACGACGAAAGCGGTAGCGGCTGCGAACAGTTCAAAGACGAAGCCGACGCGTCCGTCGAAGTAGGAGAGATATGAGCATGGGAAGAGGCGGCTTAGGATAGCCGCCTCGTGTTACTTCTATATCACCTATTTATCCGTTAATAAGAACATTCCTGTCATTTCGAGTGAATAGTCCTTGAATTCCCTTTACCTACCTATCGTCAATTCAACTTGCTGTGCTTGCGCGAATATATAAAGTATATTGCCGTACCAATCGAAATCCATATCACAAAGGAGATCCAGGTGATTAACGGCAAACTTAATGCAAGGTAGAGACAAAGCAATGCGCTAATGGCCGGCAGCACAGGAACGAACGGGACGCGGAAGGAAGCCTTGATGTCAGGGAACTTCTTCCGCAGGACGATGACGGCAATCGATATGAGGGTAAACGCAGCCAAAGTGCCCATATTCACTAAATGTGCCAGTGTGGTCAGATCAATAAAACCTGCAATGCCTGCTGCGACAATCCCGGTTAACCATGTGTTAGCGAACGGAGTCTGGGTCTTTGCATTTACTTTGGAGAATTGCTTCGGCAATAATCCATCACGACTCATGGCGTAGGTTAAACGTACTTGCGCATAGATTAGTGCCAGAATTACGGTTGTAATGCCAAAGACCGCCCCGATTGAAATGATACCCGCGATCGAGTTTTGCCCTACCGTTTCTAAGGCTAAAGCGACAGGAGCGCCCACGTTTAACTTAGTATACGAGATCATCCCTGTTAAGACCCCGGAGACCGCCATATACAAAATCGTGCAAATGAGCAAGGACGCGATAATCCCGATCGGCATTGTTTTTTTCGGATTCTTCACTTCTTCCGATGCCGTAGCGATAACATCGAACCCGATATAGGCAAAGAATACCGTAGCTGCACCGGTTACGATCCCCTGAAGTCCAAAGGGCGCAAAAGGCACCCAGTTATCAGGCTTTACATACCAAATCCCTACCACTATAAATAGGAAGATAACAGCTAATTTGACGAACACCATAATATTGTTGAATTTAATGCTTTCCTTTACACCTTTGCTGACGAGTGCTGTGATTCCCAAGATGATCAGAACGGCCGGTAAATCGATGAATCCTCCTTTGCCAACACTAGGGGCGGAGGTGAGAATGGCGGGAAGGTGGATATTAAAGCCCGCTAGCAAAGATTGAAAGTATGCAGACCATCCCGTAGATACGGCAGAAATAGCCATCACATATTCAAGCATAAGATCCCATCCGATAAGGAAGGCGAACAATTCGCCTAATGTGGCATACGTGTACGTATACACACTTCCTGAGACAGGTACGGCGGAGGAAAACTCGGCGTAACAGAAGGCAGCGAGCGCACAGGCAATACCTGCGATAACAAATGACAGCATGATCCCGGGTCCTGCAGATTCTGCTGCAACGACACCCGTCACAACAAAAATCCCAGTCCCGATCACGCAGCCTACGCCAAGAAAGATTAAATCCATCAATGACATCGTTCGTGCTAATTCTTTTTTCTCACTGTGAGCGAGCATGAGGTTCAGTGTTTTTTTGCGGAAAAGCTGATTCAATATGATTCCTCCCATGCAAAGGGTACGCAGAAATACATAAAAGCACATATAGTATTCCAATAATTGAGAAATTGATTACTCTGCACACCACTACTATGCTGTCGTTTTAAGAATGTAGCATAAGAAGAAATTGAGGATTAGTGACATTGATCACATACAATTGCGTCAAATTTTTGCACTAGTTTACATGTATGAGGGATTCGGGATTATCCGTGGAAGAGGCTAAGGAGGTGCTGGCATTATGCTCAGCTCCGGATTGCAATTGAACGAAAGGCCAAGCCGTTAAATAACCGGCTTCATCCTGATTGGCCTTGCGAATTTGTTCCGCCTCAATAGTCTTAATACAACTTGGTATTCAACTCGTAGCTTTCCAGATTCTCTTTCACCCTTTGCAAAAAACGTCCGCATATGACGCCGTCGAGAATGCGGTGGTCAATGGATAAACATAAGTTCACCATCGAGCGTATCGCAATCATCTCGCCGATGACGACGGGCTTCTTCACGATGGACTCTAACGTTAAGATGGCTGCTTGCGGATAATTAATGGTTGGGCTGGAGGAAACGGAACCGAACGAGCCGGTATTGTTGACCGTAAATGTCCCCCCTTTCATATCGTTAGGGGTCAGTTTGCCAGAACGGGCTTTTTTCGTGAGGGAGTCGATAGCCAGGGCGAGACCGGCTATACTTTTCTGATCGGCGTGATGGATGACAGGTGATAGTACGGAATCCTCGTTCCCAATGAGCAGGGACAGGTTGATATCGCGTTTGACAATAATTTTGTCTGCCGCCCACGCAGCGTTCATGATGGGATAATCTTTGATCGCGCTAACCACCGCTTGGACAAAGAGGGGCAAATACGTAAGATGAATCCCTTCCTGACGCATAAACTCATCTTTGCGCTTATTCCGCAGCAATACTAAATTGGTAACATCCGCTTCTATCATCATCCCGGCATGAGGGATTTCCGTTTTACTCAGCTTCGTACGCGAAGCGATAGTATGGCGAATAGGGGTTACATCGATAACGTAATCGCCGGCCCCGGTGACCTGTGTGTCAACTTCTGTCCATGGAGTTGGCGGTTGATCATCGGTTTGATGATTATCAGTGAGACGTTGTGGAGCAGACAGGTCCTCCAAAATCATTCCTCCATTCGATACCCTGTAAACGAATAAACGAATTTAGTAATTGCTATTAGTATCAGATACTAATTATGATATCCCAATCATTGGAATGCTTCAACTATCTATTTTGACATCCGCCAACAAGTCACCAGCATCATACGATAGCCGGCTTACCAACAAAAAAGAGGGGTTCACTGCCCTCGTCACTACTTTTTCAAGATTCCCAATATTCTATCCATGGCCCGACATCCGTACTGTATCTCTTGGCCATGACCCGAACGATCTGAGCCATATGCGTTAAATCATGGCTCATGCTTGTCATGCAGGTGAGAATAGCGATCGAACGGGGGAAAGGGTGCTCCTTCCCGTGATTCATGCCAAGCTCCTGTTCCCGATTCCATCCATAAGATATGCCAGCTTTTGGTCTATATTTAGCAGTTTATCGTATTTTCACGGATTTCTGCTGCATCGATATGGGTTTGGGTGAGGGAGAAGCCGAAGCACAGTATGAGGGTTTAAGGAACGAATTTGTCTACTATACGTTCCATCGGAGGGAGCAGAGACAGGGGCGTATCGCCTGTAACGCGCGGATCGTGAGTATAGATGGTAACCGGCTCGCCCTTATCTACACGTTTATAAATTTCATGCGCTGGAAACCCGTCATGGCGCCCCTTAATGGTTACTTTTCCTGTATTGTCAACCGCTACGTCATACTCCCAATCTAGAGGAGAAGCGTCAGCGTTCAAAGGGTTGGACGCACTGCCTCGTATGAAAAACGACGCTGACGTGCTTGAGATACTCTCATTCGAGATGGTCAGTCCGGAATCAGAGGCATGGCCGAATACTTCCCGCAAAACTTTACCGCTGCTTAGTTCAACGGTTCTTTCGATTGTCGGGCCTGTCGATCGAAAATGTTGTATTTCCGTTTTCTCGAAATCCACGACAATATGCTGTGCCATTTTCGAAAGCTCGAGTTGATCTTCGGTGTAATAAGTAAAGCTTCTGTTGTTGCCATTGAATTGAATGAGCGCATTCGCGGTTCGCTTATGCTCTATCCATGCTTCCGGAATAAATGCAGCGAAGCGTATCTCGACAATGTGTGCCATAGGAACAACCTCCTTTTATTGATTGATGAACACCCATGCTGTATAGTCATTATCGATATATATGCCGAATTGAAAAGCGAAAGCCGCTATTTTTCACAACGTATCGTCACCATCAATGGAAAAAAAATTAGACAGTACCCCTAGTGCCCGAAAAAATATAATGAGTTTTACCGAAAATAACAGCTTCTTTTTCCTTGGAGAATCCGATCTTTTCAGCTACACGTATCGATGCTAGGTTTTGGGGAGCGATGATGCTTATCAACCTGCTTAACCCTAAACGGTCAAATCCATATTCCTTGCAAGCTGTGGCTGCTTCCGAAGCATAGCCTTTGCACCAATAGTTTTTGTTAATATGGTAGCCGATTTCAACCTCCGTTTTGCCGTCTACATTTTGATTAATAAGTCCGCAGTCCCCAATAACCTGTCCCGAATCCTTCAGACAAACAGCCCATAATCCATAACCGTCATTCGCATATCGGTCTTGATTTCTCATGATCCAGGCTTGGGTTTGCTTGTAGCTAAAAGGAGCCGGATAATACGCCATCGTGGAACCAATTTATTTTGTACCGATGCGTTTTACATAAGCCTGTAATTCCGCAAAAAGTCGGCATTTTTCATTTCGCCATTCATCAGCTCAAGAGTGAAGGCTTGATCGATTTCCACAACCCTTCCGAATTTTAGGAAGAGTCTAGACACCGATGCATCTTATTTTTAATCAATTCTCACAAGTATTGAACAACTCTCCACATGCACCGTATGCTGAGTGCAGCACACTTGGATTTAACACCTTACATGTTTGCGTTTGAAACCAAGCTGCCCTTTATCTACAGCCTTTTGAATATTTTCGAAAGCGTGTATGAGCTTGCTTTTGGTCTTGTCCCGTTTGACTTTTACCGGGCCTACTGCCTTAGCGGTCTCGACGGCCTTATCATGGAGCGGCAAATAAGATACAGCGACTGTGTACATAAAATTGTTCATCGCGTATTTCGCTCGTTCGGGAGCATCGTGAATCGTGCGTTCCACCAGATCAAGCATACCGGCAATTTTGTCTTCGGAGAATTCACCATCTGGACGATTCCCCAACAGCCAGCAGTAACAGCTCCAGCCCGCCGACATTCTCAACTCTTCTCCGCTTGCGATCCATTTATCGGCAACCTTTTGTGCGATATCTGCTTCCGCCAGGGTTACGGCAACCACATAATCAGACAGCATGTAAAAATAAGCCGCATCCATCCAACGGTCATAATCCGCTTCCGTCATCGCATTGGGGTCTGCAATGATGCCGGCAAAGTACATAGCGTCGTAGTTCCCTGTCGCGTAAAGCTGCTCGGCCAGAGGTTGATTGATTTTTGTTTTCTTGAAGATGGGCTTCATCTCGCCTGTCGCCACGCCAAAAAGCGGTTCATGTGCGCCGTTGGATATATACATCTTCTTGAGTCGTTCCTTGCCGAGAGCTTCAAGCTCCTGCATTACCATTTCAAAATTCATTGTTTAACACTCCCCTCTTCGGTTGCCGTTAAGATTATAACAATCAGCTCCATCCATTTAGCCTAGTATCATTACATTTTGTCAGCAACACACAGCACTCCACATGCGCCGTCTGCGGGAACATGTCCACCGGCTGGACGGAGGCCAGTTCGTAACCGCCGGCCAGCAGCGCTTTACAATCCTTCGCCAAGGTGGACGGATTGCAGGAGACGTAGACGAGCCGCTTCGGCTTGGCGGCGAGGATGGCCCGCAGCAGACGCTCGTCGCAGCCGGTGCGCGGCGGGTCGACGACGATGACGTCGGGACGGTAGCCGTCCTTCACCCAGCGGGGAAGCAGCGCTTCGGCTTCCCCGGCATAGAAGGCGGCGTTCGTGCGGCCGCTGCGCTCGGCGTTCTGGCGGGCATTGTCGACGGCCTCCGGGATAATCTCGATGCCGCGCACCTCGGCCGCATACGGCGCGAGCCAGAGGGCGATCGTGCCCGTCCCGCAGTAGGCGTCGACGACCCGTTCCCGCCCGCTCAAGGCCGCGGCCACGCGTACCGCCTCGTACAGCTTCAGCGTCTGCTGCGGGTTGAGCTGGAAGAAGGCCCGCGGTGACAGTGAGAATTTCACGTCGCCGAGCGAGTCCTCCATCGTCGGCTTGCCCCAGAGAATGCGCGTCTTGTCGCCGAACACGAGCGACGTCTTGCGTGTGTTGATATTGTGCGCAATTGTGGTCAGGTCGGGTACCTTCCGCAGCAACTCGCTGACGAGCTGGTCGTTCTTCGGCAGCGTCTCCGTACCCGTGACGAGCGTTAATTGCAGGTCGTTGGACTGGAAGCCTGTCCGCACGATAATCGTGCGGACAACGCCGCTGCGGCGCTTCACGTCATACGGCGCAATGTGCAGCCGCTCCAGAATCGCCTTGACCTCCTCGACCGTCTGATTGATGCGGTCATGCTGGATCGTGCAGCCCGTAATATCGACGAGCTGATGGGACTGGGCCTCGTATAGTCCGGCGACGATGCGGCCGTCCCGTCCGGCGCCGAGCTGCAGTTGGGCTTTGTTCCGGTAATGCCACGGATCGTCCATGCCCAGCATCGGCTTGAGCGGCAGCGCCTGCCCTTCGATGCCGGCATAGCGGCGGAACGCCTCCCGCACCAGCTCCTCCTTCGCCCGGAGCTGGCCCTCGTAAGCGAGATGCTGCAGTTGGCAGCCGCCGCAGCGCTCATACACCGGACAAGGCGGCTGGCGCCGGTCCGGCGATTCCTTCTCGTACGCCGTCACAGCGGCGACGATATGCTTATCGTGCACTGCGCTTACCTTCGCCCGCACGACCTCGCCCGGAAGAGCGCCGTCGAGGAAGACGGCTTTTTTCCGATAATAGCCGACGCCTTCTCCGTTAATGCCGATCCGCTTGATCGTGACGACGATGCGATCACCAATCTTCACCTGCTCCGCAGAGGCATCGGTCACCCCTGGCCGCGCTCCGGCAGCACCGGGACGCGGTCCCTTTTTCCAAGCTGCCCGCTCCTTAGGTTTGCTTCCTCTATGACTCCGGTCTGTACCGGTTCTTCGTTCGTTCATGTCTGGTCTTCGCTCCTGCCTTCAGATTCAACTGCTCTCACTATAGCAAAAAGAATGGGTGGGCGCCAACCGACAGCAACGGGGCTTGAGCACCAGCAGTGAGAGGAAGCATACAGGCAAGCTAGGACGGGCCACTAGGGTCGATGTTGCATATGGCCTGATTCTAATGCCCAATGATTGATACTTATGGACGGGGGATATGAATGCCCCGGGCTTCGTGTTTGTTGAATGCGGCCTTAATGCAGCAGCCAATATCAAGACCGAAGAGGCGGGCGCGAATTCAACCTTGCCCCGAGAGAATCCGGCTTGGCCCTCCCAACCGGCTTCGCGTTAGGTTATACTAGAACAATAGCAGGGAGAGCGAGAAGGAGTTCGAGGATATGATATCAATGGACCAAGCACGGAGCACATTGAAGCGGGTGTTCGGCTACGATGACTTCCGCGAGGGACAGAAGCGAATAATTGAATATATATTAGAAGGTAAAAATACGGTAGGCATTATGCCGACCGGCGGCGGGAAGTCGATCTGCTACCAGATTCCGGCGCTGATGCTGCAGGGTGTGACGCTGGTCGTCTCGCCGCTCATCTCGCTGATGAAGGATCAGGTCGATGCGCTGCACAGCTTGGGCGTAGAGGCCGCGTTCATCAACAGCACTCAGGAGATGGGGGAGGCCGGACGAATTGTGCGCCGGGCGGAGGAAGGGCGGCTGAAGCTGCTCTATGTCGCGCCGGAGCGGCTGGAGAGCGAATGGTTCCGGGAGCGGGCGAAGTCGCTGCCGATCGCGTTCATTGCGGTGGACGAGGCCCACTGCGTGTCGCAATGGGGGCATGATTTCCGCCCTAGCTACCGCGCGATCGCGCCTTTCCTGAAGGAGCTGGAGGAGGCGGGACGTCCGCGCCCGCTCATGGCGGCCTTTACGGCTACCGCGACGCCGGAGGTGACGGAGGACTTAATCCGGCTGCTCGAGCTTGGGGAGCCGGAGCTGGTGGTCACCGGCTTCAAGCGGGACAACCTGGCGTTCGCCGTGCTGCGCGGGGAGGAGCGCCGGGCGTTCACGCTGAATTATGTGCGGGAGCGCACGCATCAGCCCGGCATCATCTATGCCTCGACGCGGAAGGAAGTCGAGGATCTGTGCGAGATGCTGCGGAAGGCGGGTCTTGCCGCCGGCCGGTATCATGCCGGGATGTCGGACGAGGAGCGCGCGCATATGCAGGAGGCGTTCCTGTATGACGACCTGCGCGTCATCGTGGCGACGAACGCCTTCGGCATGGGCATCGACAAATCGAACGTGCGTTATGTGCTGCACTACAATATGCCGAAGCATATGGAGGCGTATGTGCAGGAAGCCGGGCGCGCGGGCCGGGACGGCGAGCCGAGCGAATGCGTGCTGCTGTTCCATCCGCAGGATATTTTGACGCAGAAGTTTTTTATTGAACAGAGCGAAGCCGCGCCAGAGCGGAAGACGCATGAATATAAGAAGCTGCAGGCGATGATCGATTACTGCTACACGACCGGCTGCCTGCAGACGTACATGCTGCGCTACTTCGGCGAAATGTCGGACGAGACCTGCGGCATGTGCGGGAACTGCAAGGATGAGCGCGAATCAATCGACATTACGACGGAAGCGCAGAAAATTTTCTCCTGCATCTTCCGGATGAGGGAACGGTTCGGCGTCTCGATGGTCGCCTCTGTGCTCAAGGGATCGCGCAACAAAAAGGTGGTCCAATACGGCTTCGAGAAGCTGCCGACGCATGGGGAAATGCGGCATTTGACCGAGAAGGCGATCGCCGATTTGATTTATGTGCTGATCGCGGAAGGCTATTTGCAATTAAGTGAAGGACAGTATCCGGTCGTCCGCTTGCTGCCGCCCGCGGCCGAGGTGCTAAAGGGGCAGCGCCAGGTGACGCAGCGGGTCGCGACCTCGCTGAAGCCGAAGGCCGCCGGCGCGGTCGACCAGACGATCTTCGAGCAGCTCCGCCTGATCCGGCGCGAGCTGGCGAGCAAGGCGGGCGTGCCGCCTTATATCGTGTTCAACGACAGCACGCTGCGTGAAATGGCGGAGCGGATGCCGAAGACGGAAGCCGAGATGATGCTCGTCAAAGGGATCGGGGAAGCAAAGCTAAAACAATTCGGCGAGCCGTTCATGGCCTTCTTCCGTCAACGGGAAGAAGAGTCGGCCCGGCTTGACGCACAGGAGGAATGGGCATGATGGATTCGAATAAGCATAGCAATGGCGCCGATACGGGCAGCGTGAATGCGGCGGAAGAAGCGCAGCCGCAAGTGGCCCAGGCGACCATCGAAGATTTCATGAAGCTGGATATCCGGATCGGCACGATCGTAGAGGCGTCTCCACTTGACAAGGCGCGCAAGCCTGCGATCAAGCTGTTGATCGATTTCGGCCCGCTCGGCCTGAAGCGGTCGAGCGCGCAGCTTACGGTTCGCTATACGCCCGAAGCGCTGATCGGACGCCAGATTGCCGCGGTGGTCAATTTCCCGCCGCGGAAGATTGCGGGCTTTCCCTCGGAGGTGCTCGTGCTCGGCGGCGTGCCGGAAGAAGGGGACGTCGTGCTGCTGCGGACAGACGAGGCGGTGCCGAACGGAACGCCGATTGCATAGGCCATGGCGCAAGGCGAGCCGGACAGGATGCGGCCTGGCGGCACTTGAATGACCGATAGAAGGGAGTCAACATGAAAGTCGTACTATCCACATTGAACGCGAAATATATTCATACTTCGCTTGCCATCCGCTGCCTGAAGGCGCACTGCGGCGACGAGTTCGACGTCGAGCTGGCGGAGTATACGATCAAGGATCCGGCGATGAATATCGTCTCCGATCTGTTCCGCCGCGAGCCGGATGTCATCGGATTCTCCTGCTATATCTGGAACATCGAGGAGACGATTCGGGTCATCGGCATGCTGCGGAAGGTAAGGCCTGAGCTGCGCATCGTCCTGGGCGGGCCGGAAGTATCCTATGACACCGGGTACTGGATGAACCGGCTGCCGGACGTGGACTTCATCGTCATGGGAGAAGGGGAGGAGACCTTCCTGCATCTGCTGCGTGAGATTCGCGACGAACAGAAGTATCACTTCGTGTTCGGCCTCGCGTACCGCAAAGGGGATGAGGTCCGCATCAATCCGGGCCGTCCGAAGCTTGACCTGAACGCGATCCCGTCTCCGCACCGGTTCGCGGAGGATTTGCCGCATCTGGGCAAACGTGTCGTCTACTTCGAGACGAGCCGCGGCTGTCCGTTCAGCTGCCAATTCTGCCTGTCGAGTATCGAGGTCGGGGTCCGCTACTTCGATATCGAGCGAACGAAGGCGGATCTGCTGTTCCTGATCGACAACGGGGCGAAGCTGATCAAGTTCGTCGACCGCACGTTCAACATCAAGCGGGATTACGCGATGGAAATGTTCCGCTTCCTGATCGAGAACCACCGCGGCTGCGTGTTCCAGTTCGAGATTACGGCGGACATTATGCGGCCGGAGGTGCTTGATTTCCTGGCGGAGAACGCGCCGCCCGGCATTTTCCGCTTCGAGATCGGCGTCCAGTCGACCAATGATTCGACGAACGAGCTCGTGAAGCGGCGTCAGAACTTCACCAAGCTGACCCGCACCGTAACGAAGGTGAAGGACAGCGGCAAAATCGATCAGCATCTCGATCTGATCGCCGGTCTGCCGCTTGAGGACTATGGAACCTTCCGCAAAACGTTCAATGATGTGTTCGAGCTGCGTCCGGAAGAGCTGCAGCTCGGCTTCCTGAAGATGCTGCGGGGCACCGGACTGCGCAATGACGCGGACAAGTACGGATATGTATATATGGATCAAGCCCCCTACGAAATGCTGAGCAACGACGTGCTTCCCTTCAGCGATGTCGTTCGCCTGAAGCGGCTGGAGGATGTGCTGGAGAAATATTGGAACGCCCACCGGATGGACTATACGATGGAGCATCTGATGCAGGAGGAATTCGATTCGCCGTTCGATTTCTTCCAGGCGTTCGGCGATTTCTGGGAAGCTAACGGGTGGCAGAAGATCGGGCATCAATTGGAGGATCTGTTCGTGCGCCTGCAAGCCTTCCTAGACGCGCACGGTCTGCGGCGGCCGGACGTGGCGAGCGGGCTGATGAAGCTGGACTACTTCCGCAATCACAAATACAAGCCGCGCAAGACGTGGTGGGAGACGACCGTGCCGAAGGAAGAAGCGGCCCGCGTCATGCGGCAAGCTGCCGAGCGGCCGGAGGACGTGTCCTCCGTCTTTGCGGGGCTGGGCTTGAGCGAGAAGGAACTGCACAAGCATGCCGTTGTCGAGCGGCTTCCCTTTGCATGGAAGGCAGATGCCGTCCAAGCGGCGGGGAGGCTGGATGTGGAGGACGCCCCGAGCTATCTGCTCGTCGTCTATCAGCAGACAGAAGACGAGAAACCGCTGCTCTTTTCCATCGGGGCAGGTGCCCAGTAACGAAAACAATTTGGAAGCGCCGGTGGATTTGCGTCCCCGGCGTTTTTGTGCAATATTATAGAATTTATAAATTTTTTGGGGGGGAAACAGACTTCCGCCTCAGGGTGAATCGTGGCCGGCGCTGAAGAGTCAAAACGCTGAAGAGAAGCAGCACATTGAATTAGCAAAACTGCGCGCTAATGTGATTCTATGAAGGTGCTGTTCTATAAGTAGTTTCTACCTACATTGAGATAGTCCCCTCTGCTTCTCATAGCTTGACTTGCCGAAAAGCTGCGAAAACTCCCATGACGTCTACGACGTTACAGTTTTCCATTTTGACGTCTACTCTGTGACCGACATTCCTGCAAGACGCAGGCTATTGAGAAAGTCCAAGGTATTTTTCGGCACTTCATTTGGACTCGTCTCTCAGTAGAAAAAATTGATTAAAAACGCTCTGAGTGCCAAGTTTTGGTTAGGAAAATGGATAATCTCCACGCTTTCGTAAAAAAGGAGTTTCCAACGGCCTGAGACCTGCACACTTTCCCTAGACACGCCTATTCGGTAAGCGAAATCCGCAAAACTGCACGATTTGTCCAATCACGTCTATTCGGTAGGCGAAACTGCACGATTTGTCCAGACCCGTCTATCCGGTAGGCGAAACTGCACGATTTGTCCAGCCCCGTCTATCCGGTAGGCGAAATACTGCGCAAATACAGCAATTCGACATGGACGACTTCACCAGAAAGGAAATCCTGCAAACCTGCAGGAATTTCACCCGTTTCGCTACGACTTGGAGCAAAATGGCCTAAAATGATGTAGATTTGCAGCAATTCCTCGGGATGTGGACTCATTGAGCCGAAATTCCTGTAAAATGGCAGCAATTCCCTCGACACGTTCAAGCCCCAGGAGGCAACGATGCCTCCAGAAGGCGATGATGCCCCCAGGATCCGACACGTCTGTTGGATCCCGTAAATCAGGCTGTTGAGAAAGTCCGAGGGATTTTTTCGTGCCGTGAACCGGCCTGAGGCTTTGGGATAGGGCGGTTCCTAGCGAGCGGCGAGGGGCCGCAATCGCCGCTATCTGCGGTGAGGGCCGAGGCGGACGGTCACGAACAAAAGCCCGCGATATCCCGATCCTTGGAGCTGGTTACCCGCTCCGGTTCGCTGCTGCCTCCCATATTCTTCACGAAACGTTGGCCCGGTTCTCCCATGGCGCCATAAACGTCAAATAATTGCCCTCCGCAGAGATCTGGTAGGCGAGACTGCCCGGATTGCGCATGAAGTCTTCGACCGGAATAGGATCGACGCCGTTATCGCCGATCGAGGCCCGGCGCAGCTTCTTCACGTTGTCCAGCGCTGCGGCAGCTTCTCTTAACGTAACCGCTTCGTCGGCGCGGAGGCTGCCATCGCGATAACCGTGCAGCAGACCGAGCGACTTCGCCTGTTCCGCATAGGCGGTCAGGCTGCTCTCCCCGCTGTCTTGCCCGAAGGCGCGCACCAACATGCGGGCGGCCTCGCCGCGCGTAATTGCGTCATCCGGGGATGCGAGCTCGCCTTCCCGGAGCCAGCCTTCCTCCTGTGCGACCTTCATCGGATCGACGCCATGCTTGTACGTGAGCACTGTCACCGCATAGCGGATGAGCTCATTGGCCGTGACCTTGGCGGTCAGATCGGCCTTGGCGTCGACGGCCCCTGCCGTGACAAGAGAATTCACGCCATGGGCATACCAAGGCGCGGTGGAGCCTTTCTCTGCCCCCATGACGGTCAACGGCATGGAGCATGCCATGACTGCGGCCAGTATAGCCGCGACATTCTTTTCTTCAATTTGAACCTACCCCCTTCATGACTATGGAAGACATGCGAACATGCCGCTATCTTCTTCCATGTCCCGGCGGCTTCCATTCTTCAACGTCAGGTGAGCGCAGCTGCGATTATGTAGTATGGGCTTGACGGCGAGTATCCCGGTGTCCGCGTGCGTCATTGCCCGCAATGAGTACCTTCTTTTTTCCATTATATCCATCACATCGACCTAGGCGTTGTCAGACTGGGCCGCTCATCTTAATAATACGGGAGACCAAGTGAAAAGTAGGGGGGGATTTTTACCTCACCCGGAATAGCAGCCGCACCGAGCCGGCTGGCCCGGTGCCGCTTCATTATTGCACCGCGATATAAATATCCACCTGAGCGTCATCCGGATTGGCGCTCCGCTCGTCGTACCGCTCGAAATCTCCGGTGAACGTGCGCGTCCCCCCCGAGGACGCCGCCCATTTCCAGATGGCCGCCCATGCTTCCGGCACGACCTTGGCCACAGGTCCGCGTTCCGTCGTGAATACCGCATACTTCGCCGCGGGGACGGTGACCGTCGCGATTCCTTCCGGCAGTGCCGCGTCGGTAATGACGCTTGTGCCGATCAGCATCGAATATTCACCGGCCGCCCCATTCTCATAGTCATGATAACAGCCGTAGACGACGCCGGGCTCGGCCGCATTCGGAATGCGATCCAGCAGGCCTTCCTTCCAGAATTGGTCCCACATCTGCGGAATGACGGCCTCCGGCGTATATTCGCGCATATTCGAGGTGCGAGCCGAGATACCGGCCAGCATCATCTCTCCGCGCTCGACGATCTTGACCGTCTGCAGCTCCGGGATCGCCGTCCCTGCTTGATCAGCCCATCGCTTTAGCGTCGGAAGATAATTGTTCAGCATCGTTCGCGCAGCTTGTTCTTCCATCCCGTTCTCGACGACAAAGGGGACGCACACCTCAACCATCTCTTCCATCGTCATATCCGGCTGCTTGAAGGCTCCGCCCTCATAGCAATAGATGCAGTAATCCAGCACTCTATTGTTATCCTTGTCCGTTCCAAGCTGTTCCTCGCTGTGCAGCGGCATTCCGCAACTTTGGCATTCGCGTTGCAGGGTTTGTTCCATGAACATTCACTCCTCATCATATGATGGCTTTAGTATACGCGATGGAACTTGACAACCCTGTGTCAGGTTCGCTAAGGGAAATGGAACTTGTTTTTGGAGAGCGGATAGAACATGGTAAAATAAATAACAGGCATCTAAGAGATGGTAAGCTGAGTACGAAGGGAAGAAGGAGGAGCCATGCTTCAGAAATTTGGATTTTCCCAATATGAAAGCAAAGTATACGAGGCGCTCGTCTCCAGCGGCGAACCGATGGACGCGACGACTGTCGTGAAATATTCGGGCGTCCCCAAAGCGAAAATCTATGAGGTGCTGGCCCGGCTCATCGACAAGGGCGTCGCGTCCGACACGATCTCCGGCAAGAAGAAGCTGTATGCGGCGCTGCCGCTCCAGGTCGTCATCGACAAGCTGGCCCAGGAATTCGAGAACAGCATTGCCCAGCTGAGACGAAGCAGCGAACGCAGGGCGTACGTCGACGATCAGGTGTGGACCATCAAATCGGACACGAGCATTCAAGCGTACGGCAAGCATCTGATCGAGGGAGCGGAGCAATCGATTCTGATCTCGATGTGGAAGGACGACTTCGCGGCCTATGTGCCGCTCTTGGAACGGAAGGAGCAGGAGGGAGTCCGCATCGAGGCGATGGTGACCGGCTATCATGTGCCGCAGGCCCGGCTGTCGAAGCTGCATACCCTTACGCCGACGGACGAGCATCAGCGGCTGGAGCGGTTCGCAATCATCGTCGTCGATGGCGAGCGGCTGATGTTCGGCGGACTCGATCACGGGAACTGGCAGGCGATGCAGACGGGCGCGCAGCCGTTCGTCACCTTCTTCACGGAATTTTTCTACCATGATGTCGCGCTGGCGGCCATCTCGCAAAAATATTACCACGAGCTGATGCAGGACGAGGAAATGAAGGCTCTGTTGATGCAGCTTCGTTATTAGAATCGAAAACACTCTTGCATGGCTCTGCCGCTGCGGGAGTGTTTTTATGTTGAGTCCATTACGGGCATTCTCCCTTCTGCTCAGAAAAACAAGATAGTGATATAATGGAATTATTTGACGATAGATAACTCTAAAATATTGATTTCAATTTTTAGGAGTACTAGAATGGGCCGATTATTGAATCTGAAATGTAATTTACGGCTGAAGATGATTTTGCTTATCAGCCTCTTGATTATAGGAATCTGTGCAATTTTCGCGGTATTTTTGGAGCGGTTTATATGGAATATGGCCGAGGATCAGACCGGAAAACGAGCGTTGAATCTGGCGCAGAGTGTCGCGAATATACCGGAAATCCAACGAGCCTTCCGCTTGGACAACCCCTCCGTGGTGATCCAACCAATCGTGCACCCGATACAGCGGGAGACGGGCGCGGAGTTCATTGTTGTCGGGGATACGCAGGAAATCCGGCAGTCCCATCCCAATGTGAGCATTATCGGAGCCAAAATGGTCGGAAGCGATAATGACAGGGCCTTGCTTCATGGCGAGTCGTACGTATCGAAGAAGGAAGGAACGCTCGGGTTGTCGATTCGGGGGAAGGTGCCCATTTTTGATGAAGGGAAGATCGTGGGGGTCGTGTCGGTCGGTTTTCTCAATAATGATGTGCACCGCATCGTGGCGGACCAGAGCCAAGCCCTCTGGCTGACCTTAAGTCTCATAATTCTGTTCGGCATCGCGGGGGCTGTCTTCATTGCTTCTTATATCAAAAGATTATTGCATAATATGGAGCCCGAGGAGATCTCTCATCTGTATCTTCAGAAGGAAGCGATTCTGCAGTCCACGCATGAAGGCATTATCGCGGTGGATAATGATGGGGCCATATCGGCGATGAATAAAGCGGCCAAGGAGATTCTGTTCACGGATATGGCGCAGCAACAAACAAATTATGCAGGCGCATCCATTCAACAGATTGTTCCTTCCTTGAACAGGCATGGCAAGCAGAGAAGCCGCTTATTGAACCGTGAAATGGTGCTCGGCGAGGATGTCGTGCTCGTCAACCAGACTCCTATTGTAAGGGAGAATGCAGTTACGGGGAGCGTCTATACGTTCCGCGCCAAAACAGAGCTGGAAACGGTGACGGAGGAGCTGTCCCGCATTAAGCAATATGCGAATGCGCAGCGGGCGCAGACGCATGAGTACTCCAATAAGCTGCATATCATCCTTGGGCTGGTGCAGAACCAGCGGCATAAGGAAGCCATCGATTTTATTAAAAAGGAAAGCAATATGCAGCAGGCCAGGTTAACGTTTTTATCGGAAAAGGTAGAGGACCCTCTGCTTCAGGCATTATTACAAGGGAAGTTCAACCAAGCCAATGAGCTGGGCATCTCCATGGTCATTCATCCGGACAGCCGGCTGGAAGGCTCATTTGCAGACGAGAAGCAGGATGCGCTGTTAACCGCGCTGGGCAATGTCATGGAGAATGCATTGGAGGCGGTCAAGCAGAAGGAAGACGGCCAGCGCAAGGTGGCCATCTTTTTTACGGATATCGGGGAGGATTGCATTTTTGAAATTGAAGATTCCGGTCCAGGGGTAGCCGAGGCGGATATCCCCCGTCTTTTTGAGCAAGGATTTTCGACGAAGCAGGGCGGCCATCGGGGAACGGGGCTGGCGCTGTCCAAGCTGATGCTGAATGGCGTTGGCGGCGAGATTTTGTTAGAAGCAGGGGAAGGGGAGCTCGGAGGAGCTTGTTTTATGATTATCATGCCGCAGGATGAAAGGGGATCGCTGTGAAGGACTTGTTTTCGGTGCTGATTATCGAGGATGATTTTCGAGTAGCGGATATTCATCGTCAATATGTTGAAAAAACAACCGGCTTTGCCGTACCATACATCGCCAAGAGCCGAAAGGAAGCGCTGGCTTATATGGAACGCGGCGAAGCGGTTCCGGATCTCATTTTATTGGATGTATATATCCCGGATGTGGAAGGGATGAACCTGTTGTGGGAGTTTCGTCAGTCCAGTCATGACACCGATATCATTATCGTCACGGCGGAGAAGGGAGCGAAGTCGGTTCAGGAAGCGCTTCGCGCCGGCGTGTTCGATTATATCGTCAAGCCCGTAGATGAGGAGCGTTTCAGCTATACGCTGACAAAGTATAAGGAATACCGGAGCTTGCTGCGCTCCACCAAAGAAATGGAACAGACCGATATCGACGCTGTCTTCGGACTGCATCGCGCTTCGGGCACTTCCGCCAGATCGGATGGGGCGCTCCCGAAAGGGATTGACTCGATCACGCTGGATAGGATTCACCGCGTCTTCGCGCACAAGGAGATCGGCGGAATTACAGCTGTTGAATTAAGCTCCGAGCTCGGCATCAGCCGTTCGACGGCACGGCGTTATTTAGAATATTTAGTGTCCTTGAAAAGGGTCAAGGCGAAGCTCATCTATGGCACGGTAGGAAGGCCGGAACGAAGATATATGATCTGTGACACTTATGAACAAAATCGGTAAAATGAGCGATATTATTTTTATGCTCACAATATTTATCCTCCGCCTCAACTGTGATAAATTTCATACTAATCTACAAAGGATTATGCTTTACACCGAATTGTAAACGCATTCATATGTTGTGAAATGAGGTTATGTGTGAAACGCTGGCAAGCACATCACGGAAAGGGGATATCCTATTGAGCCTTAGTTTGATTGGTCTGATTACGATTTTAATTATTGTCGGCTTGCTTATCAGCGGCAAAGTGACCCCGATTGTTGCCATGGTCATACCACCGATCCTTGGCGCATTAATCGCGGGGTACAGTTTTACGGAAATCGGCGGCTTTTTTGGCAACGGCGTCAGCTCGGTTATCAATGTCGCGATTATGTTTATTTTTGCGATTATCTTTTTTGGCATTATGCAGGATGTTGGGCTCTTTGATCCATTAATTAATAAAATGGTCGCTGTTTCACGCGGAAGCGTGGTAACCGTTTGTGTCGGAACCGTTCTGGTGGCCGCGATTGCCCATTTAGACGGGTCGGGAGCTTCGACCTTTTTAATTACGATTCCTGCGCTTTTACCTGTTTACAAGCGCTTACAAATGAACCCGTATTTGCTGCTCCTGTTAGTTGGGGGAAGCGCAAGTATTATGAATATGATTCCGTGGGCCGGTCCTCTGGGACGAACGGCTACTGTCCTGGAAGCGGATGTCACGGAATTATGGCAGCCGCTCATTCCTATCCAGATCATCGGCATGGTGCTCATGATTGGACTGGCCGTACTTCTCGGCATCAGGGAGAAGCGGAGAATCATCCGCAAGTACGGCTCCTTGGAGGTTGCCGCCACGCTTGAAGCGACAGCTGCAGGGCCGGATGCTTCCGCTTCCGTCCAGACCGGACCAGCGAATGGTCTCGCTCGTCCTAGATTGCTGTGGGTCAATGCTTGCCTGGCTGTCGCGGTCGTGGGCGTGCTCGTGGCCGGAATTATCCCGGCGGGCCTAGCCTTCATGATTGGGGTAAGCATCGCCTTGCCGCTTAACTTCTTCAAGGTGAAGGATCAGATGGAACGGTTGCGCGCCCATGCGCCCAATGCGCTCACGATGGCTTCGATCATTCTTGCGGCCGGCTTATTTTTGGGGATACTTAACGGAACCGGCATGCTTACAGCCATCGCGAATGATGCCGTGACGATACTTCCAGGCAGCATCGCGCCATACCTGCATATTATCGTCGGCTTGCTGGGCGTGCCGTTCGATTTAATCTTGAGCACGGATGCGTATTACTTCGCCCTGCTGCCTGTCGTCGATCAGATTGCTTCCGGCTTCGGCGTCGCTTCGCTGTCCACGGCGTACGCGATGGTGATCGGCAATATCGTCGGCACGTTCGTGAGCCCGCTGTCCCCGGCCTTATGGCTGGCGCTCGGGTTAGCGGGCCTGGAGATGGGCCGCCATATCCGTTATTCGCTGTTCTGGATATGGGGAATCAGTATTATTCTCGTCGTTACGGCTATATTTATGGGAATTATTTGAAGATGAATAGCGGCCTTAATTGTTACTTGTTCATGGACCTTGATTGGCTTTGCGCCGATCAAGGTTTTTGTTTTGGGCTCCCTCAATCCCCAACAGGCAAACCCGCAACCATTTTCGCTACGTTCTGAAAAAAATCATCCGTTCGCTTTATCCCCAGTCCCACCACGTCGAGATGATCCCAGGAATCCATGAGGCCCATATAGTTCCATTTGCCGGGCTGTGGCTTTCCGCGATAAGCCACGATGTGATCGGTTGACCCGTTTTTCGGCCCGTCCATGGAGATCGTGTTGACCAGGCCATCATTCGGCCACCATGTCCGATCGATGGTGACATGTCCCGGGGCATGATAGGTAAAGGAGCCGACAAAAAAGCTGGACGGCAGTAAAAACGGATTCATAAACGTTTTCGGCACATGCCAGCCCAAGATCGGAACCCGATAGGAGCTGTTGGCCGCAATTGAGAAATAGTAGACGCGGGGCTGCGCCCGTACCCGCTTGTTCAATTCTTTGGCCCCGTCAGGGCTTAAATCCCATTGCGAGCTGTCCTTCGATAGCGTCCAGAATTCGCTGTTTATGACGCGTTTGGAATAATGGAGCCATGATTCATCGGGCAATCGCTTCAGCCCCCATTGATCCAATTTGAAATCATATAGAGGGTGTTCAAAGTTGCCGACTGCTGCGGCAACCACCCCTATCAACTGATGAGTATAGGGAGCGACTCCTTCAACAAAGTGCGTGAAGCTGGTGCCGTCATGCGGCGTGGCGATGGACACGAGGCTGCTTACATGCGGCAGCGGCCGATCGCTAAATAATGGCGATAGCTCGGATGAAGCGGCAGCATCGCGCTCGGCGGCGTCTCCGTTCTCCAGCAGATGGACCAGTATCCGTGCGGTTTGTCCCCCCATGCTATGGCCGATCAGATGAATCTTCCTCGGCTGCCCCGTATCCGGATCGATTTCTCCCCACTCCGGGTACAGCCCTTCATACGTTCTTCCATATCGCGCATGACCGTACATTTCCGAGTGGGCTTTGCCGTAATCCACGGTGCCTCCCTTAATCTGCGCATATAACTCGCAGGCGCGGTCCCAATTGCTCGATACCGTTCCTACCGTGGCCGTGAAGACGGAATACCCGTCTGTACGCAGCTTCTCTTGAATATCGCCGAAGCCGCCCCAGTATTTAAAACCAAACATCTCGTCTCTTCCCCAGCCGCCAAATCCATGGACGAGCACGATGGGGTAATCATTGTTGGCATGCGTGGCCTGTGCGCGGGCAGACGGCAAGCCGACAAGAAAAATAGAGTAGAATAGAAGAAAAAAGAGCGCCACATAAAGTGACAGTTTGCGGATCATAAACAGCCTCCTTCGCATTGTAATCGCTTTCAATGGGGTTGTTGGCAAATTTCCTTCTCATCTTCTGCTGCACTGCTGCTGGATTCATGAAGACATCAATGGAACTCCTGATGCGAGTATGCATGGCGGGTCGGTATAACGTGGTGTGGCGGCAAAGATATTATGTTCTACATACATATTTACCATATGAAACCATAAATTACAACTCATTGAATCCAGCTTAACGCAGCTCTCTCCTGGTGCAAAGCGGGGCGATGTGGCGCTTACCTTATACAAAGCACTTGAAATCATATATGATATTATTTATGATTATCATATGAAAACGACAAAACCAAGTGTAAATAAGAAACAGTTAGCTTATGATTACATTCGCTCGCAAATTGTGAACGGCGTGTTCGGATCCGGCTATCGCATCGTGATTGATCAGATTGCCAAAGAGCTTAAACTTAGCATTATCCCCGTTCGGGAAGCGATTCGCCAGCTCGAAGCCGATGGCTTAATCCAATACAAGCCATACAGCGGCGCGATAGTCAGTAAAATCAACGAAGAAGAATATATGGAGACATTGGCCGTGTTGGCAGTCCTTGAAGGATATGCGTCTTCACTCAGTGCCAAGCGAATGAATCCGGGTGGCATTCGGCTTCTGGAACAGATTAACCACAGCATGAGCGATGCATTGTATGAATTTGAGTTTGAACAATTCAGTGAATTGAATCGTAAATTCCATGATGTCCTGATCGACAATTGCGAGAATAAGTATTTGAAGGAACAAATACGTCATTGCTGGGATCGCCTCGGCCGAGTTCGCAAATCCGGTTTTCCCTTTATGCCCAAGCGTGCCAAGGAATCGATAAAAGAGCATGAACAGATGATCGCGATGATCAAGGAACAGAACCTTGATGAACAATTCGTGCGTCAGCATAAGCTCAATACCGTCAAAGCTTTTAAGGAGCGCAAAGATTCGGATATCGTACTGGATACGTAGCCGCAGGACCTTTAGGGGTGCTTAATCAGCACTCCTTTTTTTTCTATCAGGAGAAAATATTTGGATCGGCATGGAAGGGTGCGAGATTAAGCATCACACATCAATTGATATATGATCAACTAATTATATAATATATTAAAATATAAAATAAAATATAGTATATTGGTTGAAATCATATATGATTTATTGTAGAATGAACTCATTCTAAAGTATGGGAGGTTTTGGAATGGACGATAAAGCTTTTCGAAGGGCCATGGGCAAGTTCGCCACGGGCGTTACCGTCATCACGACATGCTTGCAAGGGGAAGTTCACGGCATGACTGCAAACGCTTTCGTCTCGGTATCTTTGGATCCCAGGTTGATTTTGGTGTCGATAAGCAAGAACGCCAAAATGCTTGAAACGATGAAAGAATCCGGAGCATTTGCCGTTAGTGTCCTGAGTCAGGAACAGAAAGAAATGTCGGTATATTTTGCGGGTCAGGCGAAAGAGCGGCGGGAAATCGAATTTACGTGGGTGAACGATATGCCCGTCCTGCCTAATTCTCTGGCGGCGCTTGTCTGTGACGTGTATGATGCGCATGTCGCCGGCGACCACACTTTATTTATCGGGAAGGTTAATCATATAACGACATATGAGCTTGAACCCTTATTATTTTTTGGCGGCAATTATCGAATGCTGCAGGCCTCATCGCTCTAAACTCAATGGCCGCCCCACCTTTGTAAGTCTCCCTCATCTAGAACGACCACCACAACTACAGTTTCGTTCAGCTTGTTACGCATCAACCGCAATCTACCAATAAGCTTATACTATCGAGTGGCTGCTAACTTCGAGAGCTATGCGACCGATGACGAGATGTTGATGTCGAGAAAAGTATCCGCTCGCAATCCGGAATATGGGAGGATTTCTATGAAGAAGAGTTGGTCCATATTCATCAGTTTGCTGCTGCTTGTATTCGTTCTGTCTGGTTGCGGGGGAGGGGATGCCAATCGGACATCTTCTGCAGACAATTCGCCATCGGATTCCTCGACAAAGGATTCAGACACGATTAAAATCGGCGGCTTGTTCTCCGTGTCGGGAGGAGCCTCCACCCTTGGCAAGCCTCAAATGGATACACTCAAAATGCTAGTTGAAGAAGCCAATGCGTCCGGAGGCATTGGCGGCAGGATGATCGAGCTGTATACGTATGATGATAAATCGGATCAGAACGAAGCCGTCCTGAATATGAAGAAATTGCTGGAGCAAGACAACGTATCGGTTGTGATCGGGGGCACCATATCCGGCAATGCGCTGGCCATCATTCCCCTTGCGGAAAAGGCTAAGGTTCCCCTCATCGCCGTAGCAGCGAGCAAAAACATTAATGTCCCGACGAAACCGTTTGTCTTCAAAACAGCCCAGGGTGATGATCTGGTCGTCCCGCGTGTCATTCAATATGCCAGAGAACATAACCTGACCAAGATTGCCTGGATCAATGTGGACAACTCCTTCGGTTCCAGCGCGCATGAAGAATTCAAGAATATGGCGTCTGAAGCCGGGATTACGATTGTCATCGAGGATGTGTTTGAACCATCGGTGAACGATGCGAAGCCGATGCTGACACGTGTGAAGAATGCCAATCCGCAAGCCATTATCATCTGGGGCACGGCGCAGGAGTCGGCCATCGTAACGAAGAATGTGCGTGAGCTTCGGATTGACTTGCCTATTATTGAGTCCCATGGTATTGCGAATTCCCAATTCATTGAGCTTGCGGGCGATGCTGCAGAAGGTATCGTGTTTCCGGCTGGCAGCCTGCTCGTATCCAGTCAGCTAGCAGATGACAATGCACAGAAGAACGTGCTGGAGCAGTATAAGAAGCAATTTGAAGACAAATTCGGATATGAGACGAGCACCTTTGGCGGTCATGTCTGGGATGCATTTGAAATGATTAAGCGAGCGGCTGAGACGGCAGGCACGGACCCGGTTGCACTGCGGGATGAGTTGGAAAGCGGGACGAAGGACCTTGTAGGTGTGAGCGGAATCTTTACCATGTCGGCCAATAATCATAATGGACTGAAGCCGGATGCGCTGTCGATGATCGAGATCAAAGATAAGAAATGGATATTGACACAGTAGGGGACGAACATGATTTGGGGGGAGGACATGACGAATGGGGTTCCATGAGCAAATCATTCAATTAATCATTTCGGGATTAACGATTGGCAGTATCTATGCGTTAATCGCGACAGGATTCGTCATTACGTACAACATTACTGGTGTCTTGAATTTTGCTCAAGGGGAGTTTGCCATGCTCGGGGCCATGATCGCCAATTCGCTCGTTGCTGCAGGGCTGTCCTACATGCCGGCATTTATCATGGCCATTCTGATTGTACTGGTTAGCGGCGCGCTGTTCGAGCGGGCAGCGATTCACCCAGCCAGACATTCCACAGGCTCGGCTATGATTATTATTACGATCGGCGTTGCGATTGCCGTCCGCGGGATTGCGCTCTTCATCTGGGGGACCGATCCGAAGATGCTGCCTCCTTTTACTCCGGGTGAACCGTTCAACCTGTTCGGGGCCGTCGTTCAATTGCAGAGTCTCTGGGCTATCGGGGTAGCCATGATTAGCTTAATCGCGATGTATATTTTCTTTGAGCGAACATTTATGGGCAAAGCGGTAACCGCCTGTGTAATCAATCGCTTTGCAGCCCGGTTAATGGGAATCAAGCCGGAGAAGATGTCGTTGTTGTCGATCAGCGCAAGCGCCGCGCTCGGAGCGATCGGCGGCATTATTATAGCCCCTATCTCCGGCGCCTCTTACGAGATGGGCCTTATGCTCGGGATGAAGGCGTTCATTGCCGCTGTGATCGGCGGTCTGACGAACGCTCCGGCAGCGATTGTCGGCGCCTTGATCGTCGGTCTGCTTGAATCGTTCACGGAGGGGTTGTGGTCCAGCGGTTACAAAGACCTCGTCATTTTTGGGGTGTTGCTGCTCGTGTTATTCATTTTGCCTAACGGCCTGTTTGCCAAAATGTCAGGTAAGCGAGTATAGGAGGCCCTCATGATCAAATCGGGAATAGGTAATGTATATAATCGGAGTTTGACGGGAATTGCCGTTGTTGCCTTGCTGTTGGCGATCATTCCGCTCTTCTCTCCGTCAGCCTATATTCTAAGCACTTTGGTCATCATCGGGCTTTATTCTTTGGTGGGCACGGGTCTCGGCATGCTGATGGGGTATGCAGGTCAAATCTCATTGAGTCACGCCGCGTTTTATGGAGTCGGCGCCTATTCATCTGCTTTCGTTACGGTAAAGCTGGGCATGCCGCCGCTGCCAGGCATGGCGGTCGGCATATTGCTGGCAGCGCTCATTGCTTATATCGTCGGCATCCCTACACTCCGGTTAACCGGTCATTACTTGGCGCTCGCCACGCTCGGGTTCGGAATGATTATGTTTGCCTTGTTCAAGCAGCTCAAGGGGATCACTGGAGGGCTGGACGGGTTTCTAAATATACCGTCATTATCCCTATTCGGTCTAGTGATTGATACGGATGTTCAATATTATTACGTCGTCTGGTGCTTGGCGCTTCTCGGTATTCTGGCTGCTCGGAACATGATTCATTCCCGTGTCGGCCGCGCACTGCGTGGGATTGAGAGCAGTGAAATTGCATCCGCTTCGATTGGCATTGATACCCAAAAATACAAATTGCAAGTGTTTGTGATGAGTGCCGTTTTTGCCTCGATTGCCGGAAGCGTATATGCCCATTATATTTCGTTTATTAACCCGATGCTCTTTCATTCCAACGCCTCTATTCAATTTCTGATCATGTCGGTTCTGGGCGGAGGGACAAGTATATGGGGCGGGTTTGTTGGCGCTCTCGCTTATGTAACGCTCGGCGAAGCGTTGAAGGATACCGTCCCGTTCTTCCTGCCGAATGTCAGTGATGAATTCAACATTATATTTTTCGGGATGCTGCTTGTTGCGATATTAATCTACATGCCTGACGGGTTGGCGCCTGTCATTGGGAAGAAGATGAGGAAGCTGAGACCGGCAGCGAAGAAGCAAGCCGGACGAGACCATCTGGCGGGTTCTTCGGGAGGTGAGAGTGGACATGGCAGCGCGAGCGCCCCTTCTTCGGATGTGTAATGTAACGAAATGGTTCGGTGGAGTCGCCGCGGTCGAAGCGGTTTCCTTTGACGTGTATCCAGGGCAAATCACGGCAGTCATTGGTCCGAACGGTGCGGGCAAGACGACCCTCTTCAATTTGATTACGGCCATTCTCCCGCTGACAAATGGCCGTATCTTTTTGGAGAATACCGAGATTACCGGGATGAAAGCTCCGCAAATTGCGAGGTTAGGAATAACGAGAACATTTCAGAACCTGCAAATCTTCGGGAATATGTCCGTTGTGGAGAATGTGATGACAGGCGCGCATACGCAGCTCAAGACGGGGATGATACGGTCGGCATTCCGGCCGCCTGCGGTAAGCCGCGAGGAAAGAAGGGCGCACGAGAATGCTCTGAAGCTATTGGAGAATGTGGGATTGCTTGAATATGCCTATGAAGAAGCAGACAAGCTTCCTTACGGCAATCAACGGCTTCTTGAAATCGCCCGGGCTGCGGCATCGGCCCCCAAGCTGATCTTGCTTGATGAGCCGATGGCTGGCTTAAATCCGCAAGAATCCAAGAAGCTGGTAACGACAATCGAACGAATGCGGGCGGAAGGTATGACATTTCTGTTTGTTGAGCATGACATGGAAACCGTGATGTCGATGGCGGATCATATCGTTGTGCTTGATTTTGGCAAGAACATTGCAGAAGGCACGCCGGAAGAAATCTACAATAACCCTGCGGTTATAACCGCTTATTTGGGAGATGAGGAGATCGCGCTCTGATGCTGGAAGTAACGGGCTTGCATACGTATTATGGCCATTTACATGCTCTTAAAGGGATTTCATTCACAGTCAGGAAGGGAGAACTGCTTGCCATCGTCGGATCGAATGGAGCCGGAAAGAGCACGTTGTTGGGAACCTTGGCAGGAATGCTCCAACCAAGGGCAGGAAGGATTATGTTCGAGGGCGCTGATATTACGCGGCTCTCCGTGGAGCAGGTGGTCGCGAAGGGGATTTGTCTCGTGCCTGAACGTCGGCAAATCTTTGACTCCCTCTCGGTAAAGGACAATCTGTTGCTGGGTGCGTACCACCGCAGAAGGAAGGACAAGCGCCGAATCCAGCAAGACTATGAGCAGGTGATCGAGTTGTTCCCGAAGCTGAAGACGATGCTTAGGCGTCCGGGAGGCCTGTTGAGCGGCGGTGAACAGCAGATGCTGGCGATTGGCCGAGGCTTAATGTCCCGCCCCGCTCTAATGTTGCTGGACGAACCCTCGCTTGGACTTGCGCCGCTGATCGTCACAGACATGATGAACATTTTTGTACAGCTCAAGCAAGAAATCGGGACAACGATCATTCTCGTCGAACAGAATGTGAAGGCAGCGCTAGGCGTTGCAGATTATGCGTGCGTCATTGAGCGGGGAGAGATCGCATTGCACGGAGCAGCGGCGGAGATCATGGATCACCCCAATGTTCGAAGCGCGTATTTCGGCAAAAGCAGGGCGGCGGAAGTGGAATCAATCCCAATACAGAACGAAAGGATGTTGGCAAAATGATCAACGCGAAAGAAATGAAGCAACGATTGAGAGGTTCGATCTCGCCGATTGTAACTCCGTTTGACAGCAACAATCAAGTGGATTTGCAGGCGATGAGCGGCTTGATTGAATGGCATCTCGAATCCGGAACTCACGGAATTTCAGTTACCGGAACGACCGGAGAGCCAAGCTCGCTCACGCTTGTGGAACGCGAGATGATTATGGAGCATGTCATTCGTACGGTCAATCAACGCGTTCCTGTTGTTCCGGGCACGGGATCAACGAATCATGAGGAAGCGCTGCACTTGACGAAGCTTGCCCAAGAGATGGGGGCAGATGCGGCGCTTGTCATCGTGCCGTATTATAATCGTCCGAACCAGCAAGCATTATATCAACATTTCAGAACGATTGCCGATTCCGTGGATATTTCGATCATTCTGTATAATATCCCGGGCCGAACAGGCGTGAATTTGGAGGTAAGCACACTGGCCCGTCTGGTAGAAGATTGCGATAACATTGTCGGAATCAAAGAGTCCAACAAAGATTTCGAACATGTGAACCGGGTTCTTCATCGCTGCGGAAGGGATTTCCTGCTGTATTCAGGGATTGAGTTGTTGTGTTACCCGATGCTGGCGATCGGCGGGGCAGGCCATGTTGCCGCCACAGCGAACGTAGCGCCGAAGGAAGTCGCCGAGCTGTATAATCGCTGGACTGCGGGGGATGTCGAAGGCGCCGTGGAGCTTCATTACCATTTGATGACGCTGAATGACGTTCTATTCAAGGATACGAATCCGGTACCTGTCAAGACGGCATTGGGCATGATGAGGAAAATCAATCCGGCAGTACGGCTTCCGCTTGGACCGCCATCCGAAGCTCTTCGCCAGGAAATAGAGGACACGCTTGTTCAATACGGGATCTTAACCAAGCAAATGAATGCGTCTTCATAGTAAGAGATTCGGAGAGGAAGGAGAGAAGACATGAAGCAGTCACAGACCCATATCGGCAACGTCTTGCATTATATTAACGGCCAATTCGTAGAGAGCGCGTCTGGCCGCGCATTCAGCAACCTCAATCCGTTCAACAATGAGCCGATCAATGAAGTGGCAGAAGGATTCGCCGAGGATATCGGTCTTGCTGTGGCGGCAGCGCGCCGAGCGTTCGATGAAGGGCCATGGCGGACGATGCGCGTTAACGAACGTATGAAATATATCATCAAAATTGCCGAACTGATAGAGAAATATGCGGACGATATCTCGTGTCTGGAATCGCTGGATAGCGGCTTGCCGATTGCACAGACGAAGAAGCAGGCCGAACGCGCGGCCTCCAATTTCCGCTTCTATGCAGAGATGGTCAGGACGCGTCTTGTCGGCGAATCGTATCAAGTGGACAACTCGTTTATTAACTACACGATTCATAAGCCGGTCGGTGTTGCGGGCTTGATTACACCATGGAATGCGCCGTTCATGCTGGCCACCTGGAAAGTGGCTCCAACCCTAGCGACCGGAAATACTTGTGTATTGAAGCCGGCCGAGTGGTCTCCGCTTACGGCGAACAAGCTGGCCGAGATTATTCATGAAGCCGGGTTGCCTCCAGGCGTATTCAATGTCGTCCATGGATATGGCGAGACTTGCGGCGCGCCGTTAGTCGCTCACCCTGACGTCCAACTGATTTCTTTCACGGGGGAGACGACGACCGGTTCGGCAATTATTAAGAACGGTTCAGATACGCTGAAGCGCGTCTCGATGGAACTGGGCGGCAAGTCACCGGCCATCGTATTCGAGGATGCCGATCTGGATACGGCATTAGATGCGGTCGTATGGCAGATTTTCTCCTTCAACGGAGAGCGGTGCACCGCCAATTCGAGACTGCTTATTCATGAATCCATTCATGATCCGTTTGTCGATAGGCTGAAGGACAGATTGCGGAGCATTATCGTCGGCGATCCGCAAGATCCGGCTACGGAAGTGGGTCCGCTGATTCACCGCGAACACTATAACCATGTCAACCAGTATATCGACACAGCGCGGAATGAGGGCGCAGAAGTCATCTCCGCTTCGATCCCTTCCGGGCTGAGCGCAGGCAATTATGTAGCGCCCACCCTTATTCTGAACGCCAACAATCATATGACGGTGGCCCAAGAGGAAATATTCGGCCCCGTGCTCACCGTCATTCCCTTCTCCACCGAGGAGGAAGCGCTCAGAATGGCCAATGATTCCAAATACGGGCTGGCCGGTTATGTATGGACGAACGATATGAAGCGCGGACACCGGATGGCACAGCAGCTGGAGTGCGGGATGGTCTGGGTCAACTCCCAAAATGTGCGGGATTTGCGCACGCCGTTCGGCGGGACCAAAGCAAGCGGAATCGGCAGGGAAGGGGGCCACTACGGGTTCGACTTCTATACGGAAACCCAGATCATTCACGTCGCGCTTGATGAACAGCATATCCCTGCTTTCGGCAAGAAGGCAGCCAGATAGTTATCTGACAGGTAGATTGCCTGATCGGAATGAAGCCAAGGAGGTCATTCTATGCCAGCCAAGACAGGTCAACAATATATTGACCGTATTGATGCAGCGAAATCCAATGTCTGGATCGACGGACAGCAAGTCCAAGGAAAAGTGTCCGAGCACCCGGCGTTCCGGGGGGTGATGAGAAGTCAGGCCGCTCTGTATGATATGCAATTCGACCCTGGCAAGATTGAGATCATGACCTGCGTATCGCCAACAACAGGGGAGCGGGTAGGAACATCCTTCCTCCAGCCAAGCACCAGAGAAGATCTGGAGAAACGAAGAAACATGATACAGGAGTGGGCCAGGTTCAATGGCGGAATGATGGGACGCTCTCCTGACTACATCAATTCAGGGATGATGGCCTATGGCGCGGCAGCAGATATATTCGGTGCACAAGATACGATGTATGCCGACAATATGCGGCAATATTTTGAATACATTCGTGAAAACGATCTGTCGCTTACCCATACGTTAATTCAGCCGCAAGTGAACCGGGGAGTTCAGACTCATCAGTTGTCCGATCCTTATATCGCGGCTCGAATCGTAAGGAAGAATGACGATGGCGTAGTGATTCGCGGCGCCCGTCTGCTTGCGACCCAGGGCGGGATTACGGATGAAATTATGGTATTTCCGTCAACGGTATTGAAGCAATCGGAAGAGGAGAATCCGTATGCGTTTGCATTCTCGATTCCGAACAACACGCCGGGATTGAAATTTATATGCCGGGAATCGTTCGATTACGGCAAATCACCTTTTGATCACCCGCTCGGTTCACGTTTTGAAGAAATGGACGCGATCGTTGTCTTTGATGATGTGACGGTGCTATGGAATCGAATCTTTGCCCTGGGCAATACCGATATTTGCAACCGCGCATATGCGGACAGCAACGCCGCGGTTCATATGACTCACCAGGTCGTCTCGAAGAACGTAGCGAAAACAGAATTCATTCTTGGCATCCTTCAGCTGATGGTGGAGACTATTAATATCGGCCAATACCAGCATGTGCAGGAGAAAATGGCGGAAGTCATTATTGCCTTGGAAACATTAAAAGCGTTCGTAACCGCTTCGGAGGCCAACGCCAAGCTCGATCGTTGGGGCGTGATGACCCCTGACTTTGGGCCTCTTAATGCCGCGCGGAACTATTTTCCGAGGATGTACCCTCGTTTTTCAGAGATTATGCAGCTTCTTGGCGCAAGCGGGCTCATGGCGCTTCCGAACGAGGCGGATTTTCGATCTGTGCTTCGGCCGGATCTGGACAAATACTTGCAGGCTGCGAATCAGGACGCATACCATCGCGTCAAGCTGTACCGGCTGGCATGGGACGTGTGCATGAGCGCCTTTGGAAGCCGCCAAACCTTGTATGAACGGTACTTCTTCGGCGATCCGGTAAGAATGGCCGGAGCGTTATACAATGGCTACGATAAGCAGGAATATGTCGATCGGGTCAAGGAGTTTCTGGAGCGTTCCGAGCAGCTTGTTACTCATTAATCCATTCAGGTGAGGAGGCGATAGATTTGGATTTCTCCATTATTCGAATCGGAAATGTGATTATGAATGTTACGGATCTGGAACAGTCGCGGAAATTTTATGTGGATGCCTTGGGCTTCATTGAAACGGAAAGCGACGAAAACAACTTATATCTCCGCGGTCTGGAAGAGCATAACCATCACTGCTTGCATCTGGTCAAAGCGGACAAGCCGGGAATCGTCGCTCTAGGCTACAAAGTCATGCGGGAAAGCGACCTGGAAGCACTGGAAAGGCTATTTGCGTCCCGGGACCTTCCGACCCGATGGATACCGCCAGGGACGCTGCATGCGATGGGCCGGGCTTTGCATGTGCAGGATGTCAGCGGACTTCCGCTGCAGTTCTACGCGGAGATGGATAAGGTGGAAAGATTGCTGCAACGGTATGATCTTTATACGGGGGCGCGAATCCAGCGCATTGACCATGTCAATTGCTTTGTTCCCGATGTGGCCCGGGCCTATGATTTTTTCGTCAATGAACTGGGCTTCGCCTGCTCCGAATATACGGCGCTCGAAGATGACAGTTTGTACGCAGCTTGGCTGCACCGCAAGCAGAATGTACATGATCAAGCCTTCATGAATGGACCGGGTCCAAGACTGCATCATGTTGGCTTCTGGCTTCCGGATCCGTTGGCGTTGATTCATGCGTGCGATGTGCTGGCATCGCTTGGTTATCAGGGCAGCATTGAGCGCGGACCCGGCAGGCATGGATTATCTAATGCCTTCTTCCTCTATTTGCGAGATCCCGATGGCATCCGGATTGAACTGTATAATGGAGATTATTTAACAAGCGATCCTGATCTGGGGCCTATTAAATGGGACATCCACGATCCGAGACGGCAGACGTTCTGGGGAAGCGCGACACCGGAATCCTGGTTCAATGAAGGAACCCCATTCGTCGATATCCGGACCGGCGAGCATGCTGAGCTGCTGACGGCGGCGCTGCCTTCCCGGCAGCCGCAGCATCTGATCTAAGGATAGTCAGGTGACGAAGATGAAGAGAAGACTGTTCATTAACGGTGCATGGGTGGACACGCAGCATTACAGTATGCTGCGTTCTCCCTATTCAGGCGAAGTGATTGCGGAGATTCCCGTCGCCGGGGAAGAAGACATCGAGCAGGCTATCCAAGCTGCTTATGAAGCCGGAATCGTCATGGCCAGGATGCCTGCACATCAGCGCGCGGCAATACTTGACCGCTTGTCAAGCTTGATCGAAGCACGCGCGGGCGAGGCAGCCCGGCTTCTCGCGCTCGAGGTGGCCAAGCCGATCAGGACCGCCATGCTTGAAGTGGAGCGTACGATTGAGACGTATCGGTTCGCGGCGGAAGAGGCGAAGCGGATACACGGGGAAACACTGCCGCTGGACGCATCGAAGAGCGGCGAGGGGAGATTGGCCTATACGCTGCGAGAACCTCTTGGAGTGATAGGGGCGATCACCCCGTTCAACTTCCCCATGAATCTGGTCGCTCATAAAGTAGGCCCGGCGATCGCAGCGGGCAATGCGATCGTGCTCAAGCCTGCATCGCAATCGCCCCTGTCGAGCCTGTTCATCGCCGAGTTGCTGCAGGAGGCCGGACTGCCGGCCGCTTTGAACGTCGTGACCGGGAGCGGCCGCCTTATTGGCGAGCAATCGTGACAGACGACAGGATTCGGATGATTACGTTCACCGGCAGTCCGGCGGTTGGCATCGGGATTCGCAATCAGGCCGGTCTCAAGCGCGTAACCCTGGAGCTTGGCTCCAATTCGGCGCTTATTGTCGACAAAGGCGTTCGGATAGACGATATGATCGAGCGTTCGTCACAGGCGCTTTTGCTTATCAGGGCCAAGTATGTATTTCGTTGCAGCGTGTGTATGTCCATGAAGAGGTGCATGATGAATTTGTGGACAAATTCATTCAGCGAACGCGGCAGCTGCAGATTGGCGATCCGCTTGATCCTGCTACGGATGTATCGGCCGTGATCTCGCCTGAAGATGTCCGGCGATTGCTGGATTGGATTGAAGAAGCAAGGCAGGCCGGAGCGACGATTGCGGCTGGCGGCTATGCCGACGGCAATGTGCTGCATCCGACGGTGATTCTGGAGGCGGGGTCTAAGCTGAAGGTCTCTTGCCAGGAAGTGTTCGGACCGATTGTCGTGATCAATCAGGTGAAGTCGGTTGACGAGGCGATTCAACAGGTGAATGAATCCCGCTTCGGCCTGCAAGCCGGCATATATACGGAACATGTGCATACAGCGCTGCATTCTGCTGACCAACTGCATGTCGGCGGCGTCATGATTAACGACATCCCGAGCTTCCGCGTTGATCATATGCCGTATGGCGGCGTGAAGGAGAGCGGGATCGGTCGTGAAGGAATTAAATATGCCATAGAAGAGATGACAGAAATGAAGCTTGTCGTCTGGAAGAAGTAAAGTAAACTTACGCAACAGGGGACGGATTTAACAGGGTAAGCTGAAGGAAAGTCTCCAAATCCGAAGTAGAGTCTCCAAGGCCGAACGAGAAAGGGGGTGTCCCACAAGTAGTCTTTCACTACAGTGAGACAGCCCCCCTGATTCTCAACGCTCGACTCGCCGAAAAACTGCAAAAATGCACCTTTCCTTTATGACGTGTACTCTGCCTACAGGGAATCCTGCAAAACGGCCTCAATTTCAGACTATCAAATAGAGAAAAGACAAAAATCGATGAAAATAATGTACTATTGCAGTAATTTTGTAAAATAACGGCTTAAAGAGCAGGAATTGCTGTACTGGCGCAGCATTTCACTGCCTCATTCGCTCCACGGCTTTGCCTCATCCATCTTCCAGCGCTTTGCCTCATACCACTTTATACCACCCCTATTCTCTGTTGACCCGTTACCCCCAATCATGATGCAATGCCTATGAGACACCCTCTTTTGATTGGCCGAGCCAGGCTATGTTGCATATCTTGCGTGAATATTATTATGCTTGTAGGTGCCGACTTCGCTAAATTCCGCTAGTTCCAGCGACAGCGCCAAATATCGTTGGTCGAACAGCGGGGCAAAATGGGTCTTGATCGCATCGAACAGCGCGTCGCATGTGTTTCTCTTGACCTGTTCCGAACGGCCGGAGCCAATTTTTAAGGTGATGTGAACGAAGGCGTCATCTTCCGCGCCATCGGCAACGAGGTAATCATGCAGCTCGATCGCCCGCGAACGAATCCCTCCGATAGGGAAACTATCGCGCCGTGCGAGGAGCACATGGTGGATCGTTTGTAATAGGGATGGAATATTGGCTACCTCTTTAATGTTACTCGTATATTCCACGATAATGTGCGGCATACGCTACCTCCTCCAAGCGTTGTCCATCGGGATCAGGCCCGTATATGAAAAACATCATCGCCTGCTATCGTATTCACTAGCCGGCCAATGCCTTCGATCTCGGTCACCACTTCATCCCCAATCTCGGTGTTGACCAAGCCCTCGGGGGTGCCGGTCAGGATGATATCGCCTTGCTTCAGCGTCATGAAGCTGCTCAAATATTCGATAAGTGCAGGAATTCTGAAGATCATGTCGGCGGTAGAGCCTTCTTGGGTCAAGGTGCCGTTCACGTAGGTGCGAAGAGTCAAATTCATCGGATCGGGCACATCGCCTGCATCAACGAGCCAAGGGCCGATTGGGGTGCATGTATCCCGGTTCTTAACCCTCAGATTCGGCCGATAATAGTTCTCCAGATAATCGCGGATGGCATAATCATTGGCTACCGTATATCCAGCTACATAATCGTAGGCTTCTTCTTGCTTCACGGCGCGTGCAGTGCGGCCGATCACGACGGCAAGTTCGCACTCATAGTGCATATAAGCGGCGTCAGCGGGACGGCGAGTATGCCCGCGATGACCGATTAATGTGTTGGGTCCCTTCAGGAACACAAGCGGTTCAGCCGGAGCGGCAAAGGAGAGTTCTCTGGCATGATCCGCATAATTCAAGCCGAGCGCGAATATCGTACGGGGCTGCAGCGGTGGAAGCCATACGACGTCAGACTTGCTAACTTCTCGTCCGTCATCAAGCTTCAGCCGTCCGTCCATGTCTATCGCGTGATGAATCGATCCTGAATAAGCGACGCGCGCATGTCTCATATCGCTTCTCCTCCTTCGGCTCTCCCCTGCTCAGGCACAACGGGATTGTCCAGGCAGCCGATTCCATCGATTGCAATCCGAACATCATCTCCCGCTGCAGCGAGCGGCGGGTTCTCGGGAATGCCGACATGCAGCATATCCCCTGCGTTCAACGTCATAAAATCCGTAACCTCCGCAAGCAAGCGGGGGATATGGCGAATCAGATGGGCCGTCCTATGTTCTTGCTTCAGTACTCCATTCACATATACGCGGATCTTCAGATTATGCGGGTCGCCGATCGCTTCCGGCTTCATTACCCAAGGACCTGCGGGGCAGAAGCCATCTCGCGACAGGTGGCGGATAGCGGGCCGGAACAGATGCTGATGCGGGATCTGGACATCATTCACGATCGTGTAGCCTGCCACATAATCAAGCGCTTCGGATTCGCTTACCCGGGTTGCGGTGCGGCCGATGACGACGCCTAACGCGGCGCCGATGGCTACCTGTTCGGCATCTGCGGGAAGAGGAATGGCCGAGCCGTACCCGATGTTTGTGTTCGCGGGCTTTATATACAGGACCGGGCCGATAGGGGGCGCGTTATAAGGCGATTCATTCACCGCATTCCCCAGTGCTTCAAGCACTCCCTTGTAATTGAGCAGCGTTCCGTAAATCATGCCAGTTACGGGAGTATCCAACGCCAGCTTGGAGGAGTGAATGCGCTTACCATTTTGTTCGACCGTATTATTCTCCGGATATACCAATGCCTCCGCCCACTGTTGCATGCCGCATAGCTTAATCATTGCATTGACCATGTGCTTCTCCTCAGTTCTATTCGTAATCGTTTTCATATATCATATCATATATGATTTATAGAGAGCAATATGGTTTCATTGTTCTGCAGGTGAATATGCCCCCTAAACACAACACCGCCCCGAGGCTTACTGCCCCGGGGCGGCTTCTGATTACGATTCAGCTAATGGCACGGAAGCGCCGGCGCTTGCTTGATGAGCGGCCGCCGCCTTGCCGCGGAACGGGCGGGTCAAAGAATAGACGGCCACGGCCAGCGCTATCAGAACGATGGAGCAGCCGACCCAGGCGTTGTAGGTGACGGCGCTCTTCTCGATCACAATCCCGCCGACGACCGAGCCGGTCGCGATGCCCATATGCAGCACCGAGGAGCTGAGGCTCAGCTGGATGTCTGCGGTATCGGGCGCGCACTGCATCAGGTAGCTCTGCTGCCCCGGAGTCAGCGCCCAGCTCAGCGCGCTCCACATCATGACCACGGCCATGAACAGGTAGAACGGCAGATGGGCCGCGAAGGGCAGGATGAACATGATGCAGGCGAAGCTGGCTACGACGGTCAGGATGGAGCGCTTCGTGCCCCATTTGTCCGCGATCCAGCCCCCGATTCCCCCGCCGGCGACGGCGGCGATGCCGAACAGGAAGTAGGCGACGCTCGTCATCTCCGGACTCAATTGATAGGTTGCCTGGAGGTATGGCGTCAAGTACGCATACAAGGTCAGATGGCCGGTCAGCATGAAATAGGCCAGCAGATGCCCGCTTACCAGCTTGGCGTTCTTCAGCGAGGCGAACTGGGCGCGAAGCGGCGCCGCCGGCGACGGCGCGACAGGCTGCAGCGAGAAGAAAATCGCAATCATGGCGACGACCGTGAGCAGCGCGACGAACAGGAACGGCGCTCTCCAGCCGTAAGCATGACCGATAACCATGCCGATCGGGACGCCCAGCACGAGCGAGCCGCTGACGCCCATATAGATAATTCCGATCGCCCGGCCCTTATACTCGGGCTTCACCAGCTTCGACGCGATTGTGACCGAGAGGACGATAATGAGCGATCCGCTGGCGGCGGACAGCGCCCGCGCGGCCATCAACGCCCCGTAATCGGAACTGAACGCGACGATCAGATTAGACAGCAGAAAGACGAGCAAAAAGATTAAGTACAGCTTCTTCCGTTCGAACCGCGCGGTCACGTTCATCAATATCGGCGCGGATACGGCGAAGGCGACGGAGAAGATCGTGATTAACTGGCCTGCGGCACTGACCGTAATGCCCAGGTCGGTTGCGATCTGGTCAAGCAGCCCTCCGATAATCAGCTCCACCGTACCGACGACGAAGGCGGCGACCGCCAACATGTATACCCGGAAATTCAAAGGAAACAACTCCAATCTACAGGATTAAAAAAGTTACTACCATTATAGTAACCTTGAAGGAGGAACACAACAATTAATTTTTTTCCACAGGCGGACTTATGCGCCTGTCGCCGGAGGCGTCAATGATACTGCGCACACCCATGGCTTCAAATCGCAAAAAAAGCCGACGAAGAAATTATTGCAGGTAGACGTGCAGGGCTCCTTTTTTGGTCCATGGAAAAGCAAACTGACATACTGAGAAAACAAATGACCGCTCAGGACGTCACAATACACATTTTTATAATTAAAGGACAATGCTTGTTTCATCTCTTTTCAATCTTTCAAATTATGTATCATCTACGAGAAAGGAGACCCCAACATGAAAATTTCCGAGTCGCTTTGTAACCGCCTTGCAAAGATCCTAGGTGGAAAGGGAATGTCCGATGGGAAGAGTTGTACCATTATGGTCGAGCGAAAATTAAATGCAAGAATCCTTGGGAGAAGATATGAGACGGAGCATGAAATCACGATTCAATCGCTGAAAAATGGAACAACGCTTAATACCGGGGAAATTACACTGCTCCAATCGGAAGTCCAGCGCTTTATCAATGCCGCTCGCAAAGGGGCTTCAAAATCACCGCTATACACAACCACTGGTTATTTGACAAGCCACGCTTAATGTACCTGCATCTTGAAACAATCGAGAACCCTGTTGCTTTTGCCAGAAAATTAAGAGCGGCTTTAAATGTCTTAAAAAGATAGTTTTATAACTAACGCACGAAAAACGAGCCGTTAAAAGAATCTCACGGCTCTTTTGTGATAAAATCCGAGATCATTTCCCGCACTGATCCAATAACTACGTATAAATGCTTTTTCATATATGCCTCCTATCTCGCAAAGCCGCGTCACTACAGCGTTATTGCAAAACGTGTCCATCGTTGCCTAACCGTTACGAAGTTTCTTCGAAAATTCAAAAATAGCGCAGGCCTGACCCCGATCCAGTACCGGAACGCGGTTCGGGAAGGATGACCGGCGATAGACGACCAGCTTCCAGCTACCCATAGCGGAAGCTTTTTTTGAAGGCAGACTCCGATTCAGCGGTTGACCAACATGTATATACATGATATCATTTCCCTGTAATTTGTATATACAAGTTTTGCTGAGAGAAGAGATTGTAAGCGTTACTAGGGGGATAGATGAGATGATGTGAGTGAAAAATGGAAGACAGAGTGAGGCAAGGGAAGTGAAATGATTCACGTAAGATCGCGGAAGCGATAACGATGAAAAAACGATGCTCCAAATTGGACAGTTGGATATTTTTGCAGCAATATATATACCGCATCATAGAGTTTTGGAGGAGCTAGCGATGGCAATAAAGAGAAAGTCCGTGGAACAGATTATTGAGGCTGTTGGAGGCTCGGACAATATTTCAGATGTTATACACTGTATTACCAGACTGCGATTTTCCTTGAAGGATGAGGGGAAAGTCAATAAAGAAGCGCTCGACCGGAATGACTTAGTGAAAGGCAGCTTTTCCACGAATGGTCAGTTCCAAGTTGTCATTGGCCAGGGAATCGTGGATAAAGTGCATAAGGAATTGGTGCACATCGCAGGAATGGCCGGGACTTCCGCACCCGCTCCGGCACAGGGGACAGCCCAAGCCGGCGAAGCGAGAAAAATAAATCCGCTGCAACGATTCGTAAAGGTGCTGGGAGATATTTTTATTCCGCTCCTTCCCGCCATTGTCACATCCGGTTTGCTGCTTGGACTCAATAATTTGCTGGTGGGACCGGGTATTTTTTACGCGGAAAAGTCGTTGATTGAAGTTTATCCGGCCTGGGAAGGATTCGCCGACATTGTCAGCTTGATTGCAAGCACGGCATTTACCTTTTTGCCGGGACTGATTGGATGGTCTGCAGTGAAGCGCTTCGGCGGAAGCCCGCTGCTCGGGATTGTGCTGGGGTTGATGCTCATTCACCCGAGTCTCGCCCCTGCCAGCGATGCGTTAAGCAGCGGAGACATTCCTCGCTGGGATCTGTTTGGATTGTCTATCAATAAAATCGGTTATCAGGGTCAAGTCATTCCTGTCTTGCTCTCATCCTATTTGCTTGCCCGAATTGAACTCTTGTTACGAAAACGCATTCCTGATTCGATTCAATTGCTGCTGGTGGCGCCCATTGCGCTGCTCGTTACCGGATTTATTACATTTGCGGTTATCGGGCCGGTTACGTTTCAGATCGGCAACGCCATTAGCGATGCCGTCGTCGCGATGTTCCATCACTTCGGCTGGCTGGCAGGGTTTATCTATGCCGGAATCGGCGCATTGCTTGTCATGACGGGGATGCACCATACGTTCCTGGCGCTTGATTTGCAGTTGATTTCGAGTATCGGCACAACCTACCTGTGGCCGGTGATTGTCATGTCCAATATCGCGCAAGGAGCGGCGGCGCTTGCGATGATGTTCGCCAGCAAAGACGACAAATTGCGAGGGACGGCGCTCACCTCGGGCATTTCCGCCTTCCTGGGCGTGACGGAACCTGCGATGTTCGGCGTGAATATACGCTTTAAGTTTCCTTTTATCAGCGCTATGATCGGCGCGGCTTGTGCGGGCATGCTGGTCGCCTGGAAGCATATCACGGCTTCTTCGATCGGAATTGGCGGCATTCCGGCATTTTTGTCTATCTTCACTGACTATTGGGGCATTTATTTTATAGCTATGGGCATCGCCGTTGCCGTCCCGTTTGTGCTGACCCTTCTGTTTGCCAAAGTAAAAGGAACCGGAAAGTAAGAGTCAGGCAAGAATGGGCGTGTGCGCGGGCATTCATGCAGGCATTGGAGCGGATTTACAGTAGAGGAGTGTAACGATGCAAGAACCTTGGTGGAAAAGAGCGGCCGTCTATCAAATCTATCCGAAAAGTTTTCTGGATACGACAGGCAACGGTCTTGGAGATATTAACGGGATTATCGCCAAATTGGATTATCTTCACGAGTTGGGCGTGGATGTGATCTGGTTAACCCCGATTTATGCGTCGCCTGAAAAAGATAATGGCTATGATATCAGCGATTATTACGCGATTAACCCGCAATATGGAACGATGGAGGACTTCGACAAGCTATTAGACGAAGCTCACCGCAGGGGAATTAAGGTGATCATGGACATTGTAGTGAACCATACCTCGACGGAGCATTCGTGGTTTCAACAGTCAGGCTCCTCCCTCGATAATCCATACCGGGATTACTATATATGGAGAGAACCGACTAACGGGCAGGAACCGCCGAACAATTGGCAGTCGAAATTCGGTGGAAGCGCGTGGAAATACGATGACAAGACGAAGCAGTATTATTTGCATCTTTTTGACGTCACTCAGGCGGATCTCAACTGGGAAAACACGGACGTGCGTCAGGAAGTGTATCAAATGATGAATTTTTGGCTCGCCAAAGGAGTCGACGGCTTCCGTTTGGATGTCGTTAATCTGCTTTCGAAAGATCAGAATTTTCCGAATGACAGCGGCGAGCATGCGCAGGCGGACGGCCGCAAATTTTATACGGATGGACCTCGCATTCATGAGTATTTACATGAAATGAACCGGGAAGTATTTGCCCGGCACGACACGATGACGGTTGGGGAGATGTCTTCCACCTCGATCGAGGAATGCATCAAGTATACGAATCCCGAGCGGCAGGAATTAAATATGACCTTTAACTTTCACCATCTCAAGGTCGATTATCCGGGTGGCGAGAAATGGGCGAAAGCCGATTTTGATTTTATCAAATTGAAGCAAATCTTGTCGGAATGGCAACTTCGCATGCATGATGGCGGAGGCTGGAATGCGTTGTTCTGGTGTAATCATGATCAGCCGCGCATTGTATCGCGATTCGGCGACAGCGGCAAGCATCGGGTGGAAGCCGCGAAAATGCTGGGAACAACGATTCATATGATGCAAGGGACGCCTTTTATATACCAGGGCGAAGAAATCGGGATGACGAATCCGGAATTCAATCATCTTGCGGATTATCGTGATGTCGAATCGCTAAATATGTATAACATGCTGCGCGAACAGGGAAAAAGCCATGACATGATTATGGACATATTAAAGCAGAAATCACGGGATAATTCGAGAACGCCGATGCAATGGAATCGCAGCGCCCACGGGGGATTCACGAACGGCACGCCTTGGATTCAAGCGGCTCCGAATTATCCGGAGATTAACGTGGAGGCTGCGTTACAAGATCGGGAATCGATTTTTTATCATTATCAAAAACTAATACAACTGCGCAAACAATATGACATTATCACCTATGGAGATTATCGGCTGCTGCTTGCGGAGCATGAACAGGTATTCGCTTATGCGCGACAGTGGCAAAATGAGACGATTCTCGTCGTCAACAACTTTTACCGCGAACCGGTTACGCTCACAGCCGACGAGATTGGAATGTCACCTAAGTACGGGAAAGGCGGCATTTTACTATCCAATTATGCCGACTCACCGGAAGATTTCCGGGCTCTTCAACTGCGGTCTTACGAATCCATCGTTTATTATTGGAGAGGGGAGTAAGGCCAACCCGAAGCAAGCTTCGGCTTAGACAGGACGGCAACCGCTCTCCCAAGCGTCATCCGTTGCTTAATGGAATAAAAGGATATATGCTTATAATGTTGACTATGCTATTGGAGAAATGGTGAGAATGGAATGAGAAACAATAAATTTTCCGGGATTTATCATGATCTCGCCACAAAAATTCAGTCCGGCGAAATAAAATCCAATAGTTTGCTGCCTTCGGAGCATGAATTAGCCAAGATGTACGATGCTTCTCGCGAGACGATTCGCAAGGCGTTGAACCAATTGTCGCAGAACGGCTATATCCACAAGGTAAGAGGAAAAGGCTCTGTCGTCCTGGATATCGAGAAATTCAATTTTCCAATCTCGGGGTTGGTCAGCTTCAAGGAAATCGCTAACCGTTCAAGGAAGGAATGGCGTACGATTGTCCATGAACTGGTCCTTGCCAGGCCGGATAGCTTTATTCAGAAGGAGCTTAAAATCAGCAATAAAGTGGAAGTATGGAAAATTGTCCGATCGAGAGAAATCGCCGGCGAGCGAATTATTTTAGATATCGATTACGTCAATAAAGAATTTGTCCCCACGATTACGAAGGATATTGTGGAGCACTCGCTTTACGCGTATTTCGAGTCGCAACTGGGACTTGTCATCAGCTTCGCCAAAAAAGAAATCACGGTGGAGCAAGCGACCGAGGCCGATCGCGAATACATGGATTTAGGTGAACATACGTATGTCGTTGTCGTCAGGAATCATGTCTATTTGAATGATGCCGCCTTGTTACAGTATACCGAGTCGCGGCATCGGCCCGATAAATTCAGATTTGTCGATTTCGCCAGACGCGAACATATCGGTATGCCGTTCAAGTGATGAGCAGCGAGTTCCAAGCATGTAGGGGTTGTCCGATAAGTAGTTTTTTAGCTACACGGAGACAACCCCACTTGCTTCTCACAACTCGACCTGCCAAAAAAACTGCGAAATTACAGTTTTCCCTTGTGAAGTTTCCTCCGTGGAAGGAATTCCTGCAATACCGCAGGAATTTCAGCTATACCAATGGATTCAAAGCAAAAATCAGTGAGAATGATGCGTTTTTGCAGCAATGGCATCAGATCGCTGCTGAAATCGTGTAAATTCCTGCACATATGCAGGATTCGCAGCCTCCCCCTCTTCCGCGGCTCGTCCCGCGGCCGTCTCCACACCCCACATTCGTCGCATCTCCCTGTTGTCCCCGCCTCTGCCATTCGCCGCTGTTCCGTCTTGCCCCTCCTCATTTTTCAGCCCTTTTATTAGTTTGATAACGAAGCTGGCAACAAGTATTCGGACCGGATTATAAGGTCAGCCCGCTTAGGTTCGGACAGGGAGGAAGTTGGTTATGCATACATTCAAAATCAAACGGATCTATGAGCAGGCAGACAGCCGCGATGGCATCCGCGTACTGGTGGATCGGATCTGGCCCCGAGGAATGTCGAAAGAAAACGCGCATCTGACGGCGTGGATGAAAGACATTGCTCCTAGCACTGAGCTGCGCAAATGGTTCAACCATATTCCTGCGAAATTCCCGGAATTCCAGCGCCGGTATGAAGCCGAATTGACGAGGGCAGCGATGCAGGACGATATCCGGCAATTGATCTCCTGGGCTGAGGAGAGCGATGTGACGCTGCTGTATGCCGCCAAAGACGAGCAGTATAATCAGGCTATCGTCCTGCAGCGGTTTTTGACGAAAACATGCCGGGGGTAACTGACAGCCACGTCCGGCAGGCGTCGCGGCCGGGTGTCCCGGCTGCATTGCGGGGATTCCACCCAGCCTCGAACCAACGCACATTCGATTTTGCCCTCCGCCCTTATCCATGCCTCATACTGTAAAATTCCGCCGGCCTACTCCGCGATCCGTATACAGCACCTTGATCATCAGCCCCATTGAGGCGGCGATGAGCAGCGACGGAATCCAGAAAATCGTTGGCGACACTCCTTCGATCAGGAGCGGCAGGAAATATCCGATCAAGGAAGCGGTCTGCGAGATGAACACATAGAGACTGGCGCCGAAGCCCGCCCGATGGATGAACATGCGCTGCACATAGCCCATTCCGACGCCGTACAGCACCGAGACGAAGAAGGAATAGAGCGGCTGCACCAGGAAAAAGACAGGCAGCGATCCGCTCATGCTGTACGTCAAATACGTCATCAGCGCGAATGCGCTGCCGAGCAGCAGAATCCGCTTGCTGCCGTATTTGGCCGCCCAGTAGCCGGCCATCGTCATGAATAGCAGCTCGAAGACGGCCTGCGTGCTCCAGATGTAGGACATGAGCCGGGGATCGCCGAACAGCTCGTGCACGACGAGCGGGAGATACAAGCCCCGGATCGCGTCCGCGCAGGAGAGCAGCAGGATGGCGAACAGCATGATGAGCGAGAATGGCTCCCCCGTGCTGGACTGCTTCGCCGTCAGCGGCGAGGCTGTAATCTCGCGGTAGAACAGCAGCAGCAGGAATAGGGCGGCATAGCCGGCCAGATTGCCCCACAGGACGCCCTGGAACGTAGCGGCCAGATACAGATTGGCGCCAAGCAGCAGGCCGGTGAAGAAGCCGACGCTGTACGTGGCGCGCAGCCAGATCTGTGCAATCTCCACGACGTCGGGCGCAAGGCGCGTGAAGTGATTGCGCGCCATAGCGAACAATTGGCCCATAATCATGCCCGAAGGCGCGGTAGCGAGCGCCATCCCGGTGAGGGCCGTGGCATAGCCGTCCGCATTCATATAGATGAGCAGGCCGCCGATGCACAGCAGGGACGCGATCATCGGAATCGTCTTCTTCCGCTTGATGCGGTCGCTCACGATGCCGACCGTAATCGTCAGCACCATATTGAGGAAGAGCGAGATGGCGAAGATCGAGACGATTTCGATCTTGCCTAACTGCACCGATTCCTGCAGATAAACAGCGTTCATCGGAGCGAGAATCCCGGTTCCGATTCCGTACCAGAAGAGGGTGAGCACGAGCAGCCAAGCCCCCGGAATTTTGACAAATACGTGGAAATCATGCCATATACGCATGGGAGAGAAACTCCTTCCTGGAAGCGCTTTTAAGGTAGTTCAACATTTTGAGAGTTTACCTACCATTATGCGGTCGATCTTGGGCGAACGACAAGGATATATTTTACAGGTCTATACATGCTTTCGGTGTTATTGGGATTCGCCTCAACGCCTCATATGTGATATACTGGAAATATAAACCGATTAAGATCCCGACTTTTGAATTAAACATCATAGATGAACGACAACGGCGAAGCACGCGTTGTCCGCATCTCCTTATAGCCAGGAGCTGTGGATAGCGCGTGCTTTTTTACATGTTTGGATTCGCATGGAAAGAGCACTCAAATATGATACAATGAGGAGGAAATCAGGTGAGAGCCGCTAATATACAGCAGACGGAAAGACTTAACCCCAAAAATGATTTTTTGTTCAAGCGCCTTTTTGGCGAGGAGGAAGGTAAAAAACTCCTTATTAGCTTACTCTGCTGACCGAGTCGCTTCACTATGGCGAACCTTATGACCGCATGCAGCGCTCTATTGGAATCAATATTCTCGACCACTACTATCTTCCGCTGAAGAAATATCACAGCACCTTTCATTTATATGAAGACGACGAGCGCCATTATATGCTGACAGATATATTGGAGCTCCATTTTATCGAATGCCGAAATTCCGGCAGTTGCCCTTTGACCTCCATGATCCGCTGCATCGCTGGCTGCGGTTTTTGGAACAGAAGGCCACTGCCGAACAATTGGAGGAGTTGATGATGTTGGATAAGGTATTCAAGGAAGCCGAGGATCGTCTAGCCCGCCTGGCTAGCGACGCAGAGACGCGCCGGCGCTATGCCTTGCGGGAAAAGGCCTCGCATGATCACGCCAGCCTCTTGCAGGATGCGCGTACGGCCGGGTTTCAGGAAGGGATTGACCAGGGGATTGAGCAAGGTTTTGAACAAGGAATATATCAAACGGCACTAAACATGCTGAGGGAAGGGCTGGAGACGACATTCATTAGCCGCATCACCGGGCTTGATGCCGCACAGCTTGAACGTGTGAAGGAAACGATGCTGCTTGAGCCTGAGTCGAACGGAACATCTTTGAATTGATCATCAGGCAGCTTGGAGATTTTCAATGGCAGCGCATACCTTTTTACGATATGATAGGAATGCCGCTTGTCGGCGGGAATAAGAAGGAACAGGAGACTGGGTGATAACGTGGTGTCAATTAAAGATGTGGCAAGGCATGCGAACGTATCGGTGACCGTCGTGTCGAAGACATTGAACGGATATTCCGATGTTAGTGAGGAAACGAAGAAGAAAGTGATGAAGGCCGTGGAGGAATTGAACTATTCCCCGAATATGGTGGCCAAAAATTTAAAGCAAAAGGTAACGAAATCGATTGCGCTGATCTTCTCCAACTTCGAGCGCTCCAGCGGCAAGGATGGCGTCATTTTTCAAATTATGAGCGGCATCTACGAAGCGGCGATGAACTATAAGTATGAGGTCGTCATCTATACGCGCAGTCTATCGGAGCAGCAGGACAAGTCATATTGGCAATTTTGCAAGGAGCATAAGCTGTCCGGCGCAATCATTACCGGTCTGAAGACGACGGACCCCTATTTCCTCGAAATTGTGGACAGCAACTTCCCTTGTGTCGTCATCGATGCGGATATCGTGGGAGAGTATACGGGCTCGATAATGACGGACAACGTGAAGGCGGCCCGGCATGCGGTACAGCATTTGATCGATTGCGGGCACCGGCGGATCGGCATGATCAACGGCCACGACTTCGCTGTCGTCAGCAAGCAGCGGCACGAAGGATATGGCCTGGCGCTGGAGGCCAATGGAATTCCGTACGATCCGGCGTTGGTTGTCCATGCGGATTATTCGGAGAGTATCGCTTACGACATTGCCGGCAGTTACGTGAAGGATAACCCGGAGATGACGGCGGTTTTCTGCGCGAGCGACTTGATGGCCATCGGATTCATGAAGCGCTGCCGCGAATTGGGCATCCGCATTCCGGAAGATCTGTCCGTAATCGGCTTCGATGATATTGTGCTGTCGGACTATACAACACCGCGGCTGTCGACGATACGCCAAAATTTCAAAGGCAGTGCGATGGCGGCCTTCGATCATGCCGTGCAAATTATCGAACACAAGGAGCAAGGAAAGCATATCACGATTTCATTTGAGCGAATTGACAGAGAATCGGTCAGGATGCTATAATCGACCCGAAAGCGCTTTCTGCAAGCCTTATTATTTTCCACGAAATCGAAAACGATTTCGATTTTTTTACCTGCTATCGAAAACGATTTCGGTTCCGGCTTGACAACGAGATAAATAGAGATTACAACGAGGAGAGAAGACAATGCTTGCGTACGACAACACATCGCGACCGGACTTGACGCAATGGAGCTTCACCGAGACAGAATTCAACCCGCTGGCTCAAGGCAAGTGCGAATCGATTATGTCGCTTGGGAATGGATATATGGGGCTTCGTTCCGCGACGGAGGAAGCATACATCGGCCAGACCCGCAACCTGTTCGTCAACGGAACGTTCAACCGGTTCGACGAGTTCGAGGTGACCGAGCTGCCGAATGCGGCGGATGTCACCCGGCTCGACATTTATATCGATGGCGAGCGCTTTAGCCTCGACACAGGCAAGACGGCGGAATACGCCCGCAGTCTGAATATGCGCGACGCCGAACTGACCCGATCGTTCGTTTGGGAGAACCGGGCAGGCAAGCGGGTGCGCTTTGCCTTTTACCGCTTCGTCTCGCTCGATAATTTGCATCTTATCGGCATGAAGGTGGAGGTGACGCCGCTTGATGCGGATATCTCGTTCCGCGCCGTATCCGGCATCGATGCCCAGCTTGGCAATTCGGGCAGCCAGCATTTCCATGAAGGGGAGAAACGCATCTTCGATAAGACGGTGATGCAGCTGAGCCAGACGACGACGGAATCCAAGGTGGACTTCGTCATCCATGCCGCCCACCGCTTCAGCCTGGATGGACAGCCGCTCCCAATCGAGCCCAGGATGGAGATCGAACGCCGCAAAATGGCGATGCAGTACGGATGCGGTATCAAGGCCGGCCAGACCTTCGAGCTGCAGAAGCTGGCGAGCGTGCATACGAGCAGAGATGCCGAGCATGCCATGGACTATGATTTGTCCGTCATGCGTGAGCAAGCCCGCGAAGAGATCCGGCTGGCGCTTGACGCAGGGTATGATGCCTTGTTCGAGCGCCATCGGCAAGCCTGGGCGGAGGTGTGGAACAAGTACCGCTTCCGGATTGAATCGAAGCATGACTTCGACCTGCTGGCGCTCCGCTTCGCCGTCTATCATCTCGTTGTCATGACTCCGGCTCATGACAACCGGATGGGAATCGGAGCGAAGGGGCTGAGCGGCGAAGGGTATAAGGGGCACTCGTTCTGGGACACGGAGATCTTCATTTTGCCGTTCTACATTTACAGCCGTCCGGACGTGGCGCGCAAGCTGCTGGAATATCGATATCAAGGGCTGGAAGGCGCCCGGCGCAAAGCGAAGGAGAACGGCTACGAAGGCGCGATGTATCCATGGGAGGCCGCTTGGCCAACCGACGGGGAGGTGACGCCAGTATGGGGCGCCGTGGACATCGTGACCGGGAAGCAGACGAAGATATGGTCCGGCTTCATCGAGCAGCATATCACCTCGGATATCGCATATGCCGTCTGGCATTATGTTCAGGCGACCGGCGATCGGGACTTCATGGATCGCTGCGGCTACGAGATGATTTTGGATACGGCGAAGTTCTGGGCCAGCCGTCTGGAGTGGAATGAAGCCTTCGACCGCTACGAGATTAATGAAGTGATCGGGCCGGATGAGTACAAGGAGCATGTCGATAACAACGCTTTTACGAACTATATGGCCCACTTCAATATGGAACTGGCGATACAATATTACGAGCTTTTGCAGCGGGAGCAGCCTGAATTATTCCGGCGTCTGAATGAGCAACTCGATCTGGAACGCGCCTATGCGGACTGGAAGCATAAGATCGGGGGAATTTATTTGCCGCAGCCGAACGAAGACGGCGTCATTCCGCAGGACGATACGTATTTGCAGAAGCAATTGATCGATTTGACGAAGTATAAGGCGCAGCAGAAGGTCGGGACGCTGTTCGAAGATTACAATCTGGATCAGGTCAACGAGATTCAGGTCTCGAAGCAAGCGGATATCATGATGCTCTTTTACTTGCTGGAAAATAGATTTTCCGCACATTTGAAGCGTACCAATTACAATTATTATGAGCCGAAGACGCTGCACGACTCTTCGCTGTCGTATTCCACGCACTGCATTCTGGCCAACGACTTCGATGACAGCCAGCTTGCCTATGAGCTGTTCCGCAAGGCGGCCGAGATTGACCTGGGCACCCATATGCATTCCTCCGATGCGGGCATCCATTCCGCTTCGCTGGGCGGGGTATGGCAATGCGTCGTGATGGGCTTCGCCGGCATTCGGATGTTGGACGGCCAGCTGCATCTGAATCCGAAGCTGCCGCAGGATTGGGAGCGCTTAACCTTCCCGCTGTATTGGAAAAATGCGCGCCTGGAGGTGGACATTACGCATGATGCGCTGCGGATCTCCACCGACGCGAATGAGGAATTGACCCTGATCATCCGCGGTACAGCAACGAGCTTCGTGAACCAGCTTGAACTTCATTTCTAAGGTTGCATCATCAATATATACCTTGTCATGACTAGGGAGGTCACAGAAAATGAAAAAATGGTCTGCAGCTCTCGTACTTACTTTGATTGTCAGCCTGTTAGCAAGCGCCTGCTCGTCAGGCGGGGGCAGCTCCACCCAGGGAGCGGACGGAGGCAAGGCCGCGGATGTCGTTGAGCTGAAGTTCACGACCTGGGGCGAACTGAACAGCGATTCGGTGGAAGCGAAGCTGGCCGAGGAATTCAACAACACCCATCCGAACATCAAGGTTACGTTCGAGCCGGTTCCGGGTGACGGCTATGCCACCAAGCTAACGACCTCGCTGGCTTCGGGGCAAGCGCCGGACGTATTCCTGATCGGGGAAGGCGATTACTTTAAATATGTGGATAAAGGCGTCGTTGAGCCGCTGGACGAGTACATTCAAGCTGACAGCGCATTCAATACGGATATCTTCCAGCCGGATTTGTTGAGTATGGGGAACATCAACGGTAAGCTCTATTATTTGCCGAAGGATTTCAATCCGCTGGCGCTCTGGTACAACAAGCGTATGTTCGACGAAGCGAACATCCCTTATCCGACGAACGACTGGACATGGGATGACATGATCAACACCGCGAAGCAATTAACGCAAAAAGACGATAAAGGCAAAATCAAAGAATTCGGCTTCAATGCGACGAAATGGGAATATCCGATTTACATCTATCTGTGGCTGCATGGGGCGGATATCGGCAACGAGGATGGAACGAAGGCGGAAGGCTACATGAACAGCGCCAAGACGATTGCCGCGATGGAGAGCTATATCGCTCTATCCAAGGGCGATGACCGCGTGTCGCCAACGCCGCAGGATACCGAGACCATGGGCGGAGACTCCTCTATGTTCATGACGGACAAGCTGGCGATGATGATTACCGGCCGCTGGGTGAAGTCCGATCTGGACAAATCGGATGTGCAGTATGGCTCGGCCTTGATTCCGACAGGTCCTGACGGGGAGCGAGCAAGCATCATTGCTGCGGCGGGCTGGGCGATGAACGCCAACGGCAAGCATAAGAAGGAAGCGTATGAGCTGATGAAATGGCTGTCCGGAACGGAAGCGCAAAAGGCGCGCTCGGAAGGCGGCAAGGTTCTTCCGGCGACCGTCAAGGAATTGGATGAAGTGAAGAAAACAGAAGTGGTGGATAAGCCAGTCATTGAAATGATGGATTTCGCCAAAAAGCCAATCTCGATGCGATCAGCCAACGCGCCTATCTTCACGGAGCAGTTCAACAAAGCCGTCGAACGCATTTTACTCGGCGACGCGACAGTTAAGGATGCGCTAGATCAGGCCGCCAAGGAAGTGGACAGTAAAATCAGCAAATAATCAACGCAGGTGGGGCTTGGAGAACGATGCCTCACCTTCCCTTTCGTGAGTAAGCAATGATAACGAACATTCATGAAAAAGACTGCGCTTATTCATTAACGGAAATGGCCACTCCCGGCAGCGCGCCCATTTCTGATCGCCAAGGAGGTCGCTATGCGCAATTTACGCTCGGAGAAGGCAGGGTATTTATTCATTCTTCCCTGGTTTTTAGGTTTGCTCCTGTTTACACTGGGGCCGATGTTATTTTCGTTCGTCCTCTCGTTCAGCAAGTGGGATATCATTACCGGGATCCAATCGATTGAATTTGTCGGGCTTGATAATTTCAAAGCGATCTTCCAGGATGAGCTGTTCTATCAGTCTTTAAAAGTCACCTTTATCTTTGCGCTCGTCTCGGTGCCGTTATATCAGATCATGTCGCTGCTGATTGCGATGCTGCTCAATATGAGAGCGCGCGGGATGAAGTTTTTCCGCTTGATCTTTTTTATGCCATCGGTCATTCCGGCGGTGGCGGTATCGATGATGTGGATTATGATCTTCAACCCTGAGTACGGGATCTTGAACCGCGCGCTGGCCTGGTTCGGCATCGAGGGACCAGCCTGGCTGCAGGATCCGAAGTATGCCCTTGGCGCCCTTATCGTGATGGGCATCTGGGGAATCGGTAATACGATCATCATTTATTTGTCCGGCTTGCAGGGGGTGCCCGAGGAATTGTATGAAGCGGCCGAGCTGGATGGGGCCGGGCGGCTCCGCCGGTTCGCCAGCGTCACGATTCCGATGATTTCTCCGACGATCTTCTTCAACCTGATTATGGGCATCATCGGCGGGTTCCAATACTTTACCCAGGCCTTCGTGATGACGAACGGCGGTCCGCTGAACTCGACGCTGTTCTATAACTTGTATCTGTATAACAAAGCATTCGTCAGCTATGAGATGGGATACGCCTCCGCCTTATCGTGGATCTTGTTTGCCATCATTCTCATATTTACATTGATTGTTATCCGAAGCTCTTCCATGTGGGTGTACTACCATGGCGACGACGAGCGGGATTAAGGAGGGGAATAAGAATATGCAAGCCTTACGCCACAAAACCGACATCTCACGTCTTCTATCCTTAGTTCTGCTCATCGTCGGTGCGGCGATCGTACTGGTGCCGCTTCTTTGGACGATATCTACTTCCTTGAAGACGCCTGCCGAAGTGTTTATGGATTCGTTTTTGCCGAAGCAATGGAAATGGGACAATTATGCCAGCGCGGTTAGCGCCATTCCCTTTTTCCTGTTCTTGACAAACACGCTAATCATTTTGGTTCCCGTCATGATCGGAACGGTCTTTTCCGCGGCGTTATGCGCCTATGGATTCGCCCGCTTCCGGTTCAAGGGGAAGAAGATTCTCTTCCTCATTCTGCTGACGACGATGATGCTGCCGGGTCAAGTAACAATGATCCCGATGTTCATCCTGTTCAAAGAGCTGGGCTGGGTCGATACCTTCCTGCCGCTCATCATCCCGGCCTTTTTCGGCGGGGGGGCCTTCAACATCTTCTTAATCCGCCAGTTCATGCGCGGCATCCCGCGGGATTTGGATGAGGCTGCTTTTGTGGATGGGGCCAATCGTTGGACGATCTTCACGCGCGTGATGCTGCCGCTGTGCAAGCCGCCGCTGATCGCAGTCTCCATTTTCACCTTTATGGGAGTATGGAACGACTTTCAGGGGCCGTTGATTTACTTGAATACGACGGAAAAATATACATTGGCGCTAGGCTTATCCATGTTCAAGGGCTTGTATAACGTCGAGTGGAATATGCTGATGGCCGCGACCGTGCTCATTATGCTGCCGGCCCTGATTGTATTTTTCTTCGCGCAGAAATATTTCATCGAAGGCATCTCCCTCTCTTCTGCGATGAAGGGATGATGCTGCATCCTATGGAGAACCGAGGCGAACGAATATGACAAAAAGCGTGGGCAACCAGCGTCCTTTTCCGATCTATGTGACCGCTGGCGAATATATGAAAGCGATCGGAACGCAGGACGGGCATTTTCCCGACTTCGGCCATCATGTCGCGAATGAGATGGGCGGCGTCTGGCTGCATCCGATTAAGCTGCTGGACGGCTTCTGGCTGCGCGTGACGGATACGCGGCGCGGCATTGCCGTATGGACCAAGGCGGATGAATTCATCACTCATCCGTGGGGGAACGAGTTCCGCTACGATCATGGCCTCGGCCATATCCCGGTATCGATTCGCCGGGTCCAGTTCGCGCCGGAGCAGGAAAAAGGCCTCGTCGTCAGCTATGAAATCTGCAATTACGCCAGTGAAGACACCGCCCTGGAACTGGAGTGGGTCGCGCGTTCCGATCTGCGGCCGGTCTGGTTCTCGGACGAGATCGGCATTCATGACGGGGAACAGGACGAATGGCAGCAAGTGTCGGCTTCCGCCTGTCTGGCCAAGGACTGCGATCATGACTGGTACGTCATGGTCGGCACCGATTGGACAAAGCCGGAGGTCCGCTTCGAACGCGGACTTATCGGTCCGGAATGGACGAGCGGGAACGGCGCAGGCGTGTCGATGACGACTGATGTCGTCCTCAAGCCGGACGAGCGGCTGCGCTTCCAGGTATATGTCGCGGGCTCATACGCATCGCGGGCGGAGTGCGAGGCGACGTACGAACGATTGGTAACGTCGCACGCGGAGCTGCTGGCGGCCAAGCAGCGCCTGTACGCGCGCATCGAGGGACAGGCGCAGCTGCAGATTGAGGGCGAGTCCCGCCTCAATGATATTTTTGCGTGGACGAAATGGAACAATCAATGGCTTGTGCAGCGCGTCGACGGTATCGGCAGAGGGTTGACGGCGGGATCGCCCCATTATCCGTGGTGGTTCGGGTGCGACAACTCCTACGCCCTGCAGGGCGTCGCCGCGATCGGAGACTTCGAGCTGGTGCGGGACACGCTGAAGCTGATCCGAGACACTTCGCTGGAGACGAACGGCAATGGGCGCATCATCCATGAGGTGACGACGATGGGGGCGGTGTCCAATCCGGGCAATACGCAGGAGACCGCGCATTATATCGCGCTCATCTGGGACGTGTTCCGCTGGCTCGGGGACAAGCAATGGCTGGCGGAGCATTATGCGTTATGCGCGCTGGGGATGGCATGGCTGCTTGGCGAGATGGATCCGGACGGCGACGGGTTCCCTTCCGGCTACGGCATCATCGAGATCGCCGGCTTGAATATGGAACTGATCGATTCGGCCGTATATACGGCACAGGCGGCAGCGGCCTTGGCCGCGATGAGCCGGGTGCTCGGCTACGAAGCGGAAGCGGATCGCTATGCGGCCAAGGCGGAGCAATTGGCGGAAGCGATCAACCGGGTCTATTGGTGCGAGCAGGAAGGACTGTATGCCGATGCGGTGGCGCCGAAGAAGGATGTCGAGCCGAAGGCCGACTTCATGGTGGCGATGGCGGCCAAGCACAGTGTCGAACATTACCGTGACTATGTGGACAAGCTGCTTCAGGCGGCCGGGGATGACCAGGAAGACAGAGGCTGGCTGCTGAACAAGAACTGGGTCATCGTGACGCCGATGGAAGCAGGCATAGCCGACCGGGAGAAGGGGAAGCTGGCCCTTGAGCGCATGCGGACCCCCGAATTCATCGGACCTTACGGAACCTACTTGTCCGGGATGTACCGGCAGGGCACGATGACGATCTCGACCGGGGCGCATGCCGTGGCGGAAGCGGCGTACGGCAATCCGGACGCGGCGCTCGATCTGCTGGAGCGCATGATGAACACGTTTTCGCTGGCCCTGCCGGGCTCGATGAGCGAGATGTCGCCGGATTACGGCTGCGCGGTGCAGGCATGGACCATTTATGCGCTGGCCGTGCCGATAGTGAAGCATCTGATCGGCATTCAGCCGGATGCCCACCGGAACGAGGTGCGGATCGCACCGGATCTGCCGCAGGCATGGCAGGGCAAGCGTGTTGCCTTGAAGCGAATCCGCATCGGCGCGGCGTGGCTCGATGTAGAGCTTCGCCAAGAGGCGGGCGAACTGCAGGCCAGCGTGAACAATGAGCAGGGACTGAGCGTGACCGTGGAATGGAATGGCAAGGCGATCACGTCCACGGAGCGCATGATTCGCGTTACGCTCTAACGGGACGCCCCGCCAGTCGGGACAGCTATGCATGCGCTTACGCAACGAAGCTCCGCGACAGGCTGTTTGTGCAAATATTTCGGAAGATAATTATAGTACCGATCCGAATCATTTGTTATGGTAGAGATACTTCAACCGAAGTTCCTTACCAATTGACAACGCAGATAGCCTGCAAAGAGGTGTTGACGCAATGAGTATAAAGGCAATCTTGCTCGGGGCAGGTATCCGGGGCGCGGAGGTATATGCCAAGCATGCGCTGCAGTACCCGGAAGAACTGGAATTCGTCGCCGTCGCGGAGCCGGATGTGGAGAAACGAGAGGCGTTTGCGCGCTTGCATCATATCGATGCCGGACAAACGTATGGAGATTGGCGGGGAGTGTTCGAACGGCCGCGCTTTGCCGATGCGGTATTGATTTGCATGCAGGATCGAATGCACTACGAAGCCGCAATGGCAGCTCTGGAGCAAGGTTACCATGTGCTGCTGGAGAAGCCGATGTCGCCTTCTCCGACCGAATGCATTGAGATTGAAGCTGCCGCCCGCCGCAATCAGCGGGTGCTGACCATATGCTATGTTCTCCGGTATACGCCGTTCTGGTCCGGAATACGTCAAGTCATTGAGCAGGGCGGTATCGGGAAGGTCGTGAACATCCAGCTGCGCGAAAATATCGGCTTCGGCCATATGGCGCACAGCTATGTGCGGGGCCCATGGCGCAATACGGCGGAGTCGAGCCCGCTTGTGCTGGCTAAGTCATGCCACGATCTGGACATCATCCTGTGGCTGATGAACCAGGATTGCAGACGGCTGACGTCATTCGGTTCCCTCTTTCATTTCAAAAAGGAGAATATGCCGGAGGGCGCGACCGAATATTGTACGGACGGCTGCATTCACGCGGACAATTGCTGCTATTCCGATTTGCGTTTTTATTTGGGAGAAGGACGCCGCCGCGCGCTGCACTTTACGCAGGACGGATCGGACGAGAGCATCCGGGAGAGGATCCGGAGCACGCCTTTTGGCCGCTGCGTCTACCAATGCGACAACGACGTTGTCGACCATCAAGTCATCAACATGGAGTTCGCGAACGGAGCGACCGCTTCGTTCACGCTCTCGGCCTTCACGCATGACAGCACGCGCACCGTCCATATCTCGGGAACGCGCGGAGAGATTCGGGGCAATATGACCGATCAGTCGTTCACCGTCTACGACTTCGTCAGCGGGACGGAGCGGAATGTTCGGGTTCATGATGAAGGCAGTGAAGGCTGCACTCAGTTGATGCGGGAATTCTGCCAGCTTGCCGCCGAACCGGACAACCCCCATGCACTAGAATCACTGCGCGGCTCCCTACAGAGCCATATGATGGCGTTCGCGGCGGAGGAGTCCCGGTTAAGTCAGGGCATGCCGATCGAGATTCAGGAGATGATCATGCGTTATCGGTTATCCTCCGCCAAAGCGTTGGCTTCCGCGGGGGTATAACGGCACAACCATATGCGGCCTGCACGGAGCCGCACCAGGGAAGAAGGAATGGACTGCGGCAGCGCTGTTGCGCTTGCTCCGGCCGATTCCTTCTTCTCTTTTTACTCATACAGCCCCAGTTCCTCATAGACTCGAATGGTTACGACTCCGTCCTCCGGCAATTGCCGGTCGCGCTGGAACCGCTTGACCGCATAGGTTGTATCGGCGCGGAATTTCCCGTTGCACACGCCCTTGAAGTAGCCGGCGCTTTTCAACCGGGACTGGACCAGCTGCACATCTCCGCCCACGTCACCTTCGGCTACGACTCTCGGATCATGCTTCAACCCGCCCAACACATGCCCATGAATCGTCACCTTCGTACCGACAGGAACGAGATCGAACAGCTCGATGACATCCCGATTGCGCATCCGGACACAGCCATGACTCAGATGCTGCCCGATGGAATAAGGCTTGTTCGTCCCATGAATGCCGTAATATCCCCAAGGGACATTTAATCCGAGCCAGCGGGGACCGAAGGAAGGGCCCCAATCCTTGCCTTTATATATGATTTTGTATTCTCCGACGGGAGTAGGGGTTGACGGGTTGCCGACGGCGACGGTATAGGTCTTGAATTTTTCACCCTGTGCCCGTACGATCAGCTTATGACGATCCGGATAAATGTCTATCGAATACAAGCCTTGGTCGGCGACGATCGGAAGCGGATCCTCCGGCTGGGAGGCGTAAGCAGAGATATGATGTATCCCCGGAGTCAGACTCAGCAGGAAGACCGCCATGGCAATCATAAGGGCACGGTATGAATAGCTTGGAATAGAATGCTTCATTTCTGCCTCCATCACATCAACGAAACCAAGTAGTTGGAGGTAGTGTATCCAGATGCTTTATTTTCATTCAACGGTGAGCCAGCCATTCCATAGGCAGGAGGTCTACTATCGACCCGAATCCAATTGCTGCACCGACGCATCCAAGCCTGTTCGCCGTGGACGAGTTCGATCGCACTCTGCGCCAGAATTCGCCTCGGGTCGTCATGTGGCTCGACACGTCCGACCTGACGCCGGAAGAGACGGTCCGTGAGATTGAGAGGCGGGCATGGACAGAAGCGATCATCCGGACGTAAGATACATGGAGTGAAGATTGCTGGCTGCAAGGAGGAGACATTATGGAACAATGGGAATACAAGACGCTTAAAATCAAAACCGGAGGTTTTCTGGGAGGAAAGGTTGACGAACAGGAATTCGAGGAGGAACTGAATCGGCTCGGACTGGACGGATGGGAGCTGGTGTCCTGCTTCGATACGAGTATGCAGGGCCAATCCCGGGAGGTGATCGCGGTCTGCAAGCGGAGGAAGGGGAGATGACCCGTGTTCAAGAGCGGTAAGCTCGCGGTTCGGAGGCTCCTGGCTGCCGATGCCCCCTTCCTCGTCCGTTGGCTGTCCGATCCGGAGGTGCTTCGCTATTACGAAGGCCGGGATCGTCCGCATGACATGGAGATGGTAAGAAAGCATTTCTATGAGGAGCGGGAGGAGATAACACCGTGCCTCATTCTGTACGAGGGAGAGGCAATCGGCTATCTCCAGTTCTACCCGCTGTCGCATGAGGATCAAGCCCAATTCGGCATCAAGCCCACGATGAACCGTGTGTTCGGCATGGATCAATTTATCGGGGAGACCGCCTATTGGGGCAAGGGCATCGGCACGAAGCTGATTAAGACGATGGTGAATTACTTGATCGCGCAACATCAAGCGGTCCGGATCATGATGGATCCGCAGACGTGGAATGAGCGCGCGCTCCATGTGTATGAGAAATGCGGCTTCCGCAAGCTGGCCCTGCTGCCGAAGCATGAATATCATGAGGGCGAGATGCGCGATTGCTGGCTTATTGCATATGATATGCAGGACGGCGCGCGCCCCCCAATGCAGAAGAGCAAGCCGGAAGACATCGAGTATATCGACACGTTTACGGACGCCAGGAAGCCGGCCGGCGTGAGAACAAGACATGAGGTTCATACCGAGGGGCTGTGGCATCAGACGTTCCACTGCTGGCTATGGATGCAGGAGCAGAATACGGCCTATCTTCTGTTGCAGCGGAGACATGTACATAAGAAGGATTATCCTAGCATGCTGGATATTACGTCGGCAGGTCATCTGGAAGCGGGGGAGACGCCGCAGGACGGCGTGCGAGAGCTGCGCGAAGAGCTGGGCATCGAACCGGAACCGGGGAAGCTGGTCTATGCCGGCGTTATTGCCGACTCCATCATGCAGCCGGACATGATCGATAATGAGTTCTGCCATGTCTATTTCTATCGACATGATGGAGCAATCTCCGATTTTCGCCTGCAGGAAGATGAGGTCGAGTCCATCGTCCGGGTCGAAGCGGAAGCATTCCGCAAGCTTTGCCTTGGCGAAGCGGACTTCGCTGCCGCAGAGGAGTTCAGTCGGGGACATGACGAACGCGGTACGGGGATAAATCTGACAATGACCAATATCGTCCCCCATGAGCCGGCTTATTTTACGTTTGTTCTGCATCATTTGCAGAGCCTAATCGACTAGATATCGTCATCTATACCCGACAGAGCGGGAAGAGGCTCGCTGCTCTCATGGCAGATCGTTCATATGACGGTCTGTTTTTTATGGAGCTGTGCTATTGTCTTGGTTCCGTCTGACCGTACCGAGATCGGGCAAACGTTCCGCAAACCAACTTTACATCTATAAATGTTATTTTCCGTTTGCCAGCTGCAGGACGGAAGCTCCATAGGGAAAAGGGGACATTTAATGTAAATAATTTCATATATTTACAAGTGGAAAAAATGTGTTATGGTAAGAGTGTATTTACCTGAAAAAGGGGATGATTGGAGTAATGAAGAGGTTGGTAACGATGTTATCCGTCGTTGCTTTATGCATTGCCTCGCTCTCCACGATTGCTTCCGCTAACAGTAAATACACCTGGCCCGTACCCGACTCCACGCGAATTACCCAAGGCTTCAACAGCAGCACGCACAAAGGAATCGACATTGGGGCGAAGACGGCCGGCGTAGCTGGCAATCGGATCGTCGCCTACTATGACGGTACCGTATCCCGATCAGGCTGGTCCGACAGCTATGGCTGGGTCGTCTATGTTCATCATGTCATCAACAGCGCCAACTATCAATCCCGCTACGCTCATATGAATAAGACGCCTGCCGTGTCTACCAACCAGAAGGTAGGAAAAGGGGCCATCTCGGGTATATGGGCAAGACGGGAGATGCGACGGGAGTCCATCTTCATTTCGAGACAAGAAAATGCACGGGCGCCTGCAAAACAGACAACTCCTCCAATCCGGTCAACCCAACACGAATTTCTTTCCTGAACATGCGGGCAAAGTTCCAAAATCGATTGTGCTTGGAGAGACAGATCCGGAGCATGTCGATGATATACTGGATGACATCTTCTACAGCGTGGAGGAGATTCTGGACATGACCGCTAATGAGCGGTTATCGAAGGGAATTCCGTTAGAATAGCGATACTCTAGGGGAACATATTACAGACAGAGGAGTTAACCGATGAAAAAAACTGTGCTGGCACTCATCTCCGTCATCTTGTTGTTAACAGCATGCACGTCGCCTTCTTCTCCGGGGAAAGAAGGCAAGAAGGTAACGGTTCAGACGGTCCTGCAGGTGATGGAGGAGACCGCGCCCCCGTCGTTGACGAAGGAGACGATGGAACACAGTTCCGCTATCCCGCTTTTTCTATGGCTGCGCGATGCGGAGACATGGACGAACAGACTGCTTCGCTACTCGCAGCGCCTGACCTTGAGTGAAGAGGACAAAACAGCTTTTCTGACTGCCGTGGGCCGCTATTACAGCGAAGAGCAGGCCAAGCGCTTGTTCGATTCGTATTTTCAAGCGGGCTCTGAAGGAAACTATTCCTTCAAAGAGCAGGAATCGTTCGGCGTTCTGTCCTCGATTCATTTCGGTCTGAAGTCGAGCAAGACAGAGGCGGATGGGCGCTATCGGATTCACATCTCCGGACAGTATAGCGACAGCCTGGAAGAACTGATAGAGGTACAGGTTGAGGAAACGGTAATGATTTTGGCGGATAAGCTTCTTATCGATCAAGTGGAAGCCGTCCGTCCCTGACGAGTGAATGAACGGGCAGACCCAGTGCCATGCGGCGCTGGGTTTGTTGTCTTTGGACAGAACTACTATAATAATAGACATAATCTAGCAGGTGAGAAAGGAGACATGTTGCTAATGAAGGAGGACATCGATTTCATCACAAGGCAGTTGGACCTGTTTCTCGCGCATGTCCATCCGGTGTTGTTCCAGTCGGTAGCCGAAGGGGTTCCCGCGGAGATGAGAGACGGCAACATTAACGAGGATGGCTTGGTATGCTGGAAATGCATCCCTTCGACCATTACCGAAGAGGAGATCGGGGAACTTGAGAACGAATTCTCCATCTCCTTTCCGCCAATGATGAGAGCTCTATTCCGTACATATCATTATGTGGATTTGCATTTTAACAATGTTGAGGATGAGACGGGGCACAGGGGAGATTGCCAGTTCATTGAGCTGCCCCCGATGTCCTCCCAGGACAGGCTGACCCGCTATCGGGATATTATTCAGGCATGGGAACCGCTGCTCGCGGCCGGCTACCTTCCCTTCACGGAAGCGGAAGACAGTCAGGGGCCGGTCTGCTTCGATTTGACCCGGATCGATGACAGCGGGGATTACCCTGTCGTCTGGTTTTTCCACGACCATTTGCATGAACTGGGAGCGGAACAGAGCCGGATCCGGGAACAGGTGCAGCCTTGGGAGAGAGAACTGTTCAGTTCCTTCCGGGAAATGATAGAGACGCTGTGCGGCCTGCAGCCGCCGCATAGGGACTAAGGATGCTTCATCGGGAGGGAGTATAACGAAGATATCGATCAGGAGTTGAGAGTGCCGCTCGACAATCTGGAGAGATCGGATGATGATCAATTCCAACAGCGTCAGGACGTGCTTCCTGCGCTCCCGATGCTTATCGCGAGCCTTAGGATGGATATACGGGTGGGGCGGGTTGCCGCTCCATTTGTTGTTGTGATGAGGATGGATCCCCACTGTTCAGGAATGGGCATATGTGCTGCGTCCTTCTATCAGTATCCCCACTGTTCAGGAACGAGCATATGTACTACGTCCTTCCAGGCAGGATCCCGACTGTTCAGGAACGAGCATATGTATTACGTCCTTCCAGGCAGGCTCCCCACTGTTCAGGAATGGGCATATGTGCTGCGTCCTTCTAGCCAGTATCCCCGCTGTTCAGGAAAGAGCAAATGTGCTGTGCCCGTATATCCAGTATCCCCACTGTTCAGGAATGAGAATATGTACTGCGTCCTTACAGGCGCTATCCCCACTATTCAGGAATGAGCAAATGTGCTGTGCCCGTATATCCAGTATCCCCGCTATTCAGGAATGGGCATCTGTGCTGCATCCTTACAGGCAAAATCCCCACTAGTCAGGGAATGAGCATATGTTGTCCTCCTTACAAGGATTCTCCCAACCACACAGACATTAGGTACAGCGCGTTAGCTTCATTGTTGATAGGTTGCCCGTTGCGACGTCAGTAGGGCAAGGGAGCTTGAACAACGCTAGTGAGGAGAAATATGTGGTTGAAAATAAAAAGGATCGGTCCTGACTCAATGGGAGAGTGGTGCAAAGGGCAGACGAGGGTATCTTGGCTCGGAGGGAGAATGGAGGCCGCGAATGTGGAAGTACGAACCTGAGCCATCGGGAGATTGACGTAAAGAAGGGAGGCATGGATTGCCTTGCGCTTTTCTGCCCTAGGCTAGCTCCTTTTGTTCATAATGGTTCCAAAGACTTGGTTATTTAGTCATGCTTTATCTGGAATCCGTGCTGCTACACCTGCGTCAATAGGAACAATTTGCGAACAGAGGATATTCAAGGTGTATCCAATCCTGTATAGTATGTATTTGGAAAAATACATAATACCATGTTCTGGGAGGTAAGTAAGTTGAAACGATGAATTCATAAAGCGCGGCGGCCCTGATTGCCCTCGTGATGCTCCTTGGCGGAGCCATGCCTCCGGCAGAGGAGGAAGAAGTCCAATAGGTTGATGGCGAGGGAGAGCAAGTTCAGTTGGATACCGGAATCGCTTCATTTAAGCTGGATGAGGGCTTGATTTTCTTGGACGGCAATAATACGAGGGCTTGGAAAAAGCAGATCCAGTCGGTGCCAAGCGGAGAAGAAATCGGCACAGTCATTCCGGATGACGAGGACTCGACCTGGATTGCCATCTTCGAATATACAGATTCCGGATATATCGAAGACAGCGAGAAAGACAATATTCACGCGGATGCTCTTCTTGACAGTTATAAGGAAGGAACGGCAGAAGAGAATAAGGAAAAGGATTCGAGCATGCATCTGTTCGTCGATGATTGGGATGTCAAGCCAACGTATGACGCGGACTGGTTATATATCGATTATCCTCGTATCCGAGCCGGAGCATCTGCAGGCCGAACGGAAGGAACTGGAGAAGCGGGTGCTATCTACCTTCCAGGTTACGGCGGGCAAGCGGTATGAGGACTTCGACAAATCAACGGACAAAAAAGCAGAGTACGGATTGACCGGACTCGTGCTGGGCGGAGCCGGATTGGCGGTGGCCAAGAAGCTTGGATTTCTGGCCCTGTTGAAGAAGTTCTGGATCGTCAATGTCGCGGCGATAGTCGGCGTATGGCGTCTTACTACAGGCAAGAAAAAGAACAGGAAGAACCGGCCGAGGCACAGAACGGGATGCAGAACGAGATGCAGAACGAGTCGGTGCGGGACAACTATACGCCGCCTCCGCCGGCAACGTAATCGAATCAGGATAAAGCATGTCAATCATGACAACTTAAATAGAAGAAGGAGCAATGTCCATGACCTCCATGATGAACTACCCGGCGCAAACCGATCCGGACAGCCATGAGCAAAGCGCAAATCAATTATTCAACAAGGTATGGGAATGGATGGAGAAGACGGATCGCACGCCGGAGGAGACGGATATGATGATCCATGCGGCGCATGCATCGCGGTACCATTGGGGCGTCGTTGGACGTGAGCTCCAGTTCGCCCGCGGGGAGTGGCAGATCTCCCGCGTTTATGCCGTCGCGGGGATAGCGGAAGCGTCCATGTATCATGCGAGACGCTGCATAGATATTTGCCGCAAGTTCAGCTTGGGGGCGTTCGACACCGCCTATGCGTATGAAGCGCTGGCGCGAGCCTCCAGTCTGATGAACAAGGCCGAAGACGCGGCCGGATACAAAATGAGGGCAGAGGAGCTGGCCCGTCATGTAGACGGCGAAGAGGGGCTGAAGCACCTTCTCTCTGATTTGCAGACGATCTAGAATAACGCAAAGAAATACAACGCCCCTGCGTCCGGGCGGCCGGAGAACGTCTCCAGACCGCCCGGACGCAGGGGCGCTGTGCGTGAATCGCGAGATTCGCGGAGCGATTAGATGGCCCAGTTCCCGTTGCGGAACACCGGAACAACGGTGCCATCCTTGAGGATGCCGTCGATGTCCATCTCGGCGGAGCCGATCATGAAGTCAACATGTGTAATGCTGTTGTTGACGCCGTTCGCATCCAGCTCTTCGCGTGACATTTTTTTGCCGCCTTCGATGTTGAAGGCATAGCCGCTGCCGATGGCCAGGTGGTTGGAGGCATTTTCGTCGAACAGCGTATTGTAGAACAAAATATTAGACTCCGAGATCGGCGAATGATGCGGCACAAGCGCCACTTCGCCCAAATAATGCGAGCCTTCGTCTGTATCGACCAGATGCTGTAAAATTTCCTGACCTTGCTCGGCCTCGACTTTGACGATGCGGCCGTTCTCGAACGTGATCTTGAAGTTGTCGATCAGATTGCCGCCGTAGCTGAGCGGCTTCGTGCTGGACACATATCCGTTGACGCCTTCCTTCTGCGGCACGGTGAACACTTCCTCCGTCGGCATGTTCGCCATGAACGGGATCTCCTGCTCGTTTGTGCTGCCTGCGCCTACCCACAGATGCTTTTCCGGAAGCTCGATAGTCAGGTCGGTTCCCGGAGCGCGGTAATGCAGCTTGTGGAAATGGTGGCCGTTCAAAATATCGACCTTTTTATGTAAGGTGGCATTATGCTCTTCCCAGGCTTGCACCGGATCGTCCGCATGGAGACGCACGGAAGCGAAAATCGCGTCCCATAGCTTCTCTACAGCTTTTTCGCGGCCTGCATCCGGGAATACTTTGGCTGCCCAGTCTGCGCTGGCTGCGCCGACGACCGTCCAACTGACCTTGTCCGACTGCACTGCCTTGCGGTAATGGTCCAACGCCTGGCCGGAAGCCTTCTGGAAGCTGCCGATGCGCTTCGGATCGATTCCTTTGAGCAGATCCGGGTTGGATGAGACGATAGCGATGAACGCGGCGCGCTTGTCAACGAAGGTATTCCGCTTCAAAGCCTCGTATTCCGGGTACTCCGTGAACATCTCGTCAGCGGCCTTTTCATATTTCAAGCGGGACAGTTCTTCGTCGATCCAATCGACATGGACGTTGGAAGCGCCAGCTTCATACGCTTCGCGTGCTACCAGGCGGGCCAGCGGCGCGACCTCGGTAGTAGCCGACACATACACTTCCTGTCCCGGCTGCACGTTGACGCCCACCTTGACGATGAGGTTGGCATATTTCTTCAAATTCTGTTCGAATGTTGCTGCAGTCATCGGAATCCTCCTCGATTTGAAAATGGACCTATGTTTCCAATATAACTCATTTCCGCGATGCAATCAAAAGCCGGGGGGATGATAAGCTTCGATCAATTGAGCCATTTGAAAATATCCTCTTCCGCAATCGTCTTCAGGCCATACAGGAACAGAATGTGATCGAAGTTATGCTTGGACAGATAATCGTCTACCGATTCATGGAAAAAACGCAGGTCAATCATATGGATGCTGGAATAGTGCTGCGCGAGCAGCGGAACGAACGCGTTGGCATACGAATCTTTGAATATGACGATGCTGCGGCCGGTCCCGGCTCCCGTCTCTATCGTCGTCCATGCGTGGTTGCCGTTGAAGAACACCTTATACTGATCGCGGACGGACAGCGCCTCCATATGATAGAAGGAATCCGAGCATGCGGAGCCATCGGAATAGCAGACCTTATAGGGCGGGAGGGACTGTTCCAGCAGTTCCAGCTTGTCTGGGAGAAGATGGCGGTTGTTCGCCTTTGTGTAATAGGTTCCGTAAAAGCTGCTGCTGATAACGCGGGATGGCACGCTCTCCAGCGGAACCGGCTCGAAGCCGGCCGCGCGGGCGAATTCCGCATACCCATAATAAGCGCCGCGCATCGTCCAATGATGGTCGGTTCGGAAGAAGACCGAATCAGACTTGTGCCGCTTCAGTGCATCCAACACGGACACGGGCGTCACGGCACTGCCCATTGCATCATACGTGCCGCGAATGAATTCCGCGGTATCATAGCTCGTCGCCTCGGCGTATGCCGGAAGCTTGTCGGCGTGTATGGCCTGCGAGTAAGGGACAAGCAGCATATGCATCGGGGTGCCGGCATGCCGGGCAGCGAACCGGCGGATCTCGTTCAAGTTCGCTTCGTACTGTGCCCCGGGCGTCTGGAAGCGCTCGAATAAATAATCGTCTTTGCCGAAAAAGACTTGGCGGTTCTCCGTCTTGCCACTCAGGCGCTCCAGATCCGACTTGATGCCGACCCAAGCGTCTCGGGCCGCGAATTGATCTGCGAAATAATTCCCTAGCTGCTCCGTATAGCGCCCATCCCAGAGCTTCGCGGCGGAGAAGGAAGGGAACTGCTGCAGCACCCGGTTCTCGAACTCGGATAGCTTGCGGTCCGGCTGCGCGATGCTCCACAGGCTCAGCGCGGCGATATAGGCGACAAAGCCGGCCGTTAGCCAGGCGGCGCGTCTGTTGGTCATGTTCCATTCTCCTTCCTGAAATGATCGGGGTACGCCTCGCTACTAGAACCGGAAATAGAGAAAGGGATTATACGTTCCGTCAATCAAATAAGCGGTACTGGCGAACAGCATTCCGGCTAACAGCCCGTAATCGGCAAACGAGACGGCAGCTTGGAGTGCAGGCCTGCGCTGCAGCAGGGCGCTTACCCGGGCGGCGAGAGGCGTCGCGCTGATGACAAGGATGATCAGCAGCAAGCCGTAATTCCGCAGATTGTACATATCCGTTCCGCTGAGGAAACCGCTGTCCCCGAGCCCGAGCATCTTCCCCATATAGTTCGTGATCGAGGCGATATCGTCGAGTCCGAACAGCACCCAGCCGAACAGGGCCGCCGCGATCAGGTAGGCATGCCGGACGGGCCGCCACAGCCGTTCCAGCCATGAGCCCAGGAACAGCTTTTCCAATCCGATCAGCAGTCCGAAATAGAGTCCCCATAAGATAAAATTCCAGCTCGCGCCATGCCATAGCCCGGTCAGGAACCAGACGACGAACAGATTTAATACGAGCCTCGGCTTGCTGGTGCGGCTTCCGCCCAACGGGAAATAAACATAGTCCCGGAACCAGGAGCCAAGCGTCATATGCCAGCGGCGCCAAAATTCCGAAGCGCTCGCGGAAATGTACGGATAGTTGAAGTTCTCCGGAAAGCGGAAGCCGAGCATGCTTCCCAGTCCGATGGCCATATCGGAATACCCGCTGAAGTCGAAATAAATCTGGAACGCAAAAGCTATGATGCCTATCCATGCGCCCGCCGTCGTCAGATCATCGACTCCGCTGCGGCTCATATCCCACAGCATGCCGATATTGTTGGCAAGCAGCACCTTTTTGCCCAGTCCGATAATAAAGCGCCTTACCCCGTATCCGATCTGCTCCAGCGTGATGCTTCGCTCGGACAGCTGCTTCTCCACCTCGTCGTAGCGCACGATAGGCCCGGCGACAAGCTGGGGGAACATCGACACGAAGGCGGCAAAATCGATAAAGCTCCGCTGCGCCTTGCAGCGGCCGCGGTAGACGTCAATCGTGTAGGACATTGTCTGGAACGTATAGAATGAGATGCCGATCGGAAGCGGCAGGTCAAGCGGGGCAATGGTTGTCCCGAATGCGCCGTTCAGCGAATCAATCAGGAAATCGGCATATTTGAAAAAGCAAAGCACGCCCACATTCACCCCGAGGGAGAAGATGAGCGTGAGGCGCTGCAGCGCTGTTCTGCCCCGGAACCGTTCGATCAGCAGCCCGTTCACGTAGTCGGTGACCGCAGAGAACAGCAGCAGCACAATATATACCGGCTCGCCCCAAGCATAGAACAGGAGGCTGATCAGCAATAGGGCCGCGTTCTTCCCCCGCCGGGGAGACGCATAGTAAAGCAGCAGCGCTGCGGGGAGAAACGTAAACAGAAAGACGACCGAGCTAAATACCACTGGCTGTTCCTCCCCTCCAAGTCTGCCGATACGCGCAAGGCGGGAACATTACTTGCCGTCCGGCTTCAGCGCTGCCATGAATGCTTTCTCGACATCTTCCGCTTTTTCCGAAATGATCAACGCCAAATAAGTTCCTTCCTGCTTGATAATCCGATTTTTGACAATCTCGTACTGATCGGGAAGGTAGGTGCTCCATAGATTTTCCTGCGTCGCGCCTTCCTCTTCCAACGCTTTTTTCAGGTCTGCGATATATTTCTCGTCTGCTGCTTTGAGCACGATGATTTCGTCTGCTTTGACGTTGAGCATCGCCTTCAGCATCCGTCCCTCGGCCAATTGGGCAGGATCGATATGAAGCTTTCCGGCCATATCCGCATCGGCTTTCAGATCAATCTCCTCAGCCATTGGAGGGAACTCCGCGCTTTCCTTTAATTTCGCCATAATATCGGCCACAGGCACTTGAACGGCCTCTTCTTTTTTCGTGGTGCATCCGGCGACAGCAATCGCCAGTATGATCATAACCGCTAGCCATTTTCTCATTCTTGATCCCCTCTTTCTTCTAAGGTCGTATTGATGTTTTCGTATATGCAAAATTGTAGACGGGCAAAGCAGAGAATAGGTTGCAGCATCCACAAATTGGATCGACGCTGGTCAGCCTAATTCTTCGCCCAGCGAGGTCGTCACGATATTTCCGAGGAACGTGGCGAAGAGAATGAGCGGGAAGAGCAGCAGCACGATTGCGGCATAGGTAAGTGCTTTTATTTTGTCATTCATTCGTGGAAACATGTGCATTCCTCCAAAGTTATTACTTTTGTTTGCAGGAACAGCATACTACAATCGGAAATGCAGTCATAGTGAGGAATATCGTGTCTGTGACCATACGAATAAGCTTGGCGTCCGCGATCGCTAGTCGGCTGCGAATGTCGGGCGCGAGGCCGGACTGCTGGGGGGCGGCTCGGGGGGAACGCCATCCCGGCGGCGAGTTCCAAGCGGTGAATAGGACAAGAAGCCGGGGATTTCCCGGCTTCTTGCTGTAAGTCCATCTATTGTCCGTTCCGCTCGCAAGAGAAGAGAGGACGGTTCTTATCGCATTAAGGGGCAACGGAACGGAGCACTGTGCAGTCGCCTTCCAGCGTGTACGCGCCGAGGTTCGCCGGGAGAAGGAAGCATTCTCCGGCCGCCAGCGTCAGCTCTTGATCGGCCCAGCGCAGCGTGCCCGTGCCTTCGCATACGACGAGGATGACGAAGCTGTCCGTCGTCGTGGACAGGCTCCACGGCTGCTTGACGATGCCTTTTTCTACCCGGAAGTATGGCGATTCCGCCAGCGTCAGCCATTCATTCGGCTTCGCGTTGTCGGTCTTCATCCGGGTCGCGCCAGCGCCTTCATAGGCGATGACATTCAAGGAATCCTCGATGTGCAGCTCGCGCGGCTTGCCGTCGAGGCCCGGACGGTTATAGTCATACAGGCGGTATGTCGTGTCGGAGTTCTGCTGCACCTCGGCGACGACGACGCCGGCGCACAGCGCATGCACCGTGCCGGCCGGGATGTAGAAGGAATCGCCGGCTTGGACGGGAACCTCCTGCAGCGCCTCCATGATGCGGCCTTCCGCGATTGCTGCCGCCAGCGCCTCGCGGTCGATTCCATCCTTCAGGCCATAGATGATCTTGGCCCCTGGCTTGGCATCGAGCACATACCACATCTCGGTCTTGCCCAGCTCGCCTGTCGGCAGCCCTTCATAATCGTCGGTCGGATGCACCTGCACCGACAGATCGTCGTTGCAATCGAGCAGCTTGATCAGCAACGGGAAGCGGCCGTTTTTCTCGGAGAAGCCCTTCACGCCGAACCATTCCTTGCCGTATTGCTCGCGCACTTGATCGAGGCCTTGGCCGGCCAGCTCGCCGTTGATGACCTTCGTCGTTCCGTTCGGATGGTCTCCGATCATCCAGCCTTCGCCGATATGCCCTTCCGGCAGATCCAGGCCGAATTGGGTCAGGGCGCGGCCGCCCCAAACGCGTTCCTTGAACTCAGGTTGAAACTTCAGTGGGTATGGTGTTGTCATGATGTCTCTCACTCCCGTTATCTCTATTTGGTGGTCGTATGGAAAAATTCAAGCCACTCGCCGTCCGGCCCCTTGAAGAAAAAGTAGCGGCTGCCGTTCGGCAAAGTGACGATTTCCTGATCAATAAGCTCGACGGAGCCGAGCGACTGAATGCGGGCGAATTCGGCATCGATATCGTCAACGGTGAAGGCGATATGATGAACGAGTCCTTCGGCCGGGAGCGCATCACGGTAGCCTTCGATTAACTCGATCTCGGGTTCATCCGCGCCCGGGAAGCCGAGAAAAGCGAGGCGAAGGACGCCGTTCGTATGGGTCAGCGTATCTGTCAGCTTCATGCCGAGTACTTCTTCATAGAAGCGGATCGACGTCTCTAGCTGTGTGACCATAATACCAGTATGCTCAATCTTGCGGACGGCCATCTCGGTCATCTCCTTGCGGCGGTTCCCCGCGTCGCCGCGCCTGAACCGCCCTGTCTTCTATGTTTACTGCTCCGCGCTTCGGGAGCGTGCCTTCTCGACCGCGATGACGTAAGGCGCCTCCGGCCGCTGGAGCATGCGGTAGACGACCGCCTGGCCTCTGGCGGCGGGCAGCGCCTCCGCCCAGGCGCGGACGGCGTCCGCTTCGCGGTCGCCCCCGGCATGGCCCGGGTACACGACGGCGGTCAGCACCCCGCCCGGACGCAGCAGCGTCAGGGCGTCCTCCAGCGCCGTCAGCGTCGTGGACGGCTCCGTCATGACGCGCTTGTCCGCGTCAACCGTCGGCAGATAGCCGAGGTTGAACATGACGGCTGCCGTCGTTCCGTGCCATGCCGGGGGCAGCGCTCGGGTCATCGCTGCATGGCTGTGCTGCAGCAGCTCGACCTGCGCGCCGCCGTCCGTGCCGAAGGCATCGTCCAGGCGGCGGCGGGTCAGCTCGAGCGCCGCCGCCTGGATATCGAAGGCCGCGACCGACCCGCGCGGCCCGACGAGCCGGGCGAGGAAGAGCGTGTCTACGCCGGTGCCCATCGTCGCGTCCACGGCGCGGTCGCCCGGCTGCACGCGCTCCTTCACGGCCTGCTGCGCGAAGCTGAGTACGGAGAGGAAGCCCATGTTAACTCTCCCTCCACAGCTTGCCCTGCCACGTATCGCGGCGGCGCAGCTCGGCATCGATCGCGTTCAGCACTTCCCACTTGCGCAGGCTCCACGTCGGCCCAATCAAGAGGTCGCGCGGGGCATCGCCCGTCACGCGGTGCACGATCATCTCGGGCGGCAGAATCTCCAGCGTGTCGACGATGAGCTTCACGTATTCGTCCATCTCCAGGAAGCGGAGCATACCCGCCTCATATTGCTTCACCATCGGCGTCTTGCGCATGAGATGGAGCAGATGGAGCTTGATGCCCTGCACATCCATGCGGGCGACCGCTGCGGCCGTCTCCATCATCATCTCATGCGTTTCCTGCGGAAGTCCATATATGATATGGGTGCAGATGCGGATATTGTGCTTGCGCAGCTTCGCGACCGCCTCCTCATAGCAAGCGGTGTCATGCGCCCGGTTAATGAGCGTCGAGGTCGATTCGTGAATCGTCTGCAGGCCCATCTCCAGCCAGAGATACGTGCGCTCGTTCAGCTCGGCCAAATACTCGACGACATCGTCCGGCAAGCAGTCGGGACGAGTGGCGATGGACAGGCCGACCACCCCCGGCTGCTCCAGGATGACCTCGAAATACTCGCGCAACGTGTCGACCGGCGCATACGTATTCGTGTAGGCCTGGAAGTAGCCGATATAGCTTGCATTCGGCCATTTCTCATGCTGGCGGTCGCGAATCGTGTTGAATTGGGTAACGAGATCGTTGCGGCGGGAGCCCGCGAAATCGCCGGAGCCCCGCGAGCTGCAGAAGGTGCAGCCCCCGATGGCGATGCGTCCGTCCCGGTTCGGGCAGGTGAAGCCGGCATCCAGCATCACCTTGAAGACTTTGCCCCCGAACTGGCGGCGCATCTCGGCGTTCCATGTATGGAACCGCTTGTCTCCCCAATCGAGGGGGACAGGCGGCCGTTCGAGCTTCGGATATTTCAATGATGACAAGCCCTTTCCTCATCTAAGTCGGCCTCGGAGGGAAGCGGCGGCTTCCGGCAGTCCGTGGCGGCCGGTTGCGCCTGCAACCCGCCGCCAGCCTGCCGCAGCGCGCTTGGCGAGCGGCAGGCGGCCGTGGTTTTATTGTAGCAGATCTCGCTTGAAAAGCGAAGATAGGGCACCGCCCGCGGGGGAAGCGGAAGAGGGACGGAGGGGAGCCGAGAGGCTGATAATTTCGTGTTAATGTTTGAACGATAAGGCGTCCTGCTGATGTTCAGGGAAGCGCAAGGCCGGGCGGTGGCAGGCGGCTCTTTACAATTGCGTGCCGGTCATGCAGAATAGAGGATTAGAGCATACTGAGGTTGGAGGAAAACAGATGCGTTTACGAGGTAAAAAAGGGGCTCCGGAGCTGCTGGAGCAATCGAAGATTGCGATCCTGGACCCTCAATCGGCACGAGGCCGCTGGCATGATATTTTCGGCAACGGCCGTCCGATCCATGTGGAGCTGGGCATGGGCAAAGGCCAGTTCATCAGCGCAATGAGCCGTCGGCACCCGGATGTGAACTTCATCGGCATCGATATGTACGATGAATTAATCGCGCGCGCCTGCGAGAAGGCCGAGACGATCCGCGGCGAGCTGGGCGTGGACACCGATGCGAACTTGAGGCTGGTGCGGGCGAACATTGAATACTTGGAATCGATATTTGCGGAGGGCGAGATCGAGCGCATTTTTCTGAATTTCAGCGATCCGTGGCCGAAGAAGCGCCATGCGCGCCGGCGCTTGACTCATCCCCGATTTATCGAGAAATATAAGCACGTTCTGAATGAACGCGGAGAGATCCACCAGAAGACAGACTCGGTGACGCTGTTCGAATACTCCTTGAATTCCTACGCCGAGGTCGGTCTTCAGATGCGGAATATCTCGCTCGACCTGCACCGGGGCGGTCCCCATCCGGATCATGTCATGACGGAATATGAGGAGAAGTTCTCGGGCAAAGGCATGAACATTCATCGCGTGGAAGTTCTGGTGGGGCGCGAGGCTTACGAGCAGTACCGGGCTTCGCTGCCGTATGGCAAGGGAGGACAGCCTGTCCCGCAGCAATAAGGAGTCAGGTTAGCCGACGGCTTGGGCGATGCCCGGAAGCCGGCGGCTTTGTCATGTCCGGCCCCAGCACAAAGCCCGGTCCTGGACGCGAGTTCAGACCCGGGCGGGGAATAAGTGTATTCAATTAAGAAATGACAAGTCAGGCTGAGGAGCTGCCGGTGGGCGGCTGCTCGTATAGCATCCTCAATATGGCGTCGGCGCACGCCTTCGGATGATACCGCGAGGCGTTCAGCTCGAATTCGCGCCGGCGCGAGGCGACCTCCTCATAGTGATAGGCCAGCTTGTTCATCCAGTTCGTTATCGTATGGGCGCTCTCGATCGGTTCACCGTATCCTTTTTCTGCAAAATAATGCAAATTCACTTCTTCTTGGCCTGGCAACGGTTCGTAGAACAGCATCGGAATGCCCTTCGCCATCGCTTCGGTGCAGGTCATTCCGCCCGGCTTCGTGATGAGCAGGTCGGATACGTCCATCAGTTGATCGATTTGTTGCGTGTAGCCGATGAGACGGATGTTCTCATGGCGGAATCTCGGGGTGTCCAGCAGGCGCTGGCGGAGCTTCTCATTGTCGCCGATGCAGAACAGGAACTGGATGTCATTGCGCCAACGGGTCAGAAGTTCGCTGGAGCAGCTCGGGTCAATGAGTCCCCAACCGCCGCCCATGACGAGGACGGTCGGGATCTCCTTCAGGCCGAAGCGCCGGCGGATGGCCGCCTTCGTCTTCCGGTCATGCGTCTCCCAGAACTTCGGATGAACGGGGATGCCGGTCACCTGGATGCGTTCGGCCGGAACGCCATGGGATTCCAGCTTCGCCTGCACTTCGGGTGTCGATACGAGATAACGGCATACCCCGGGGCTGACCCAGGTAGCATGCGCATCATAATCGGTGATGACCGTGCAGAGCGGCACATTCAGGCCCAGCCGGCGCAGCCGCGAGATGACGGCATTCGGAATCGGATGCGTGCATACGATCATATCCGGCCTCAGCTGGCGCATGACCGTCATCGCCTGCGTATAGAAGACGCGATGAAGCGCCATCGTGGTCAGCCGGTTCAATGATTTGTTATATTGGGTCCTGTACATGAAGCCGACCAGTCTAGGCTGCACGGTGACGGTCTTGCGGTAAGCCTCGATAATGAGCGGAGCCGTCCGCGGATTCAAAAAGCTGCCCAGCTCAATCACGCGCGTCTGCACATGCGGGGACAGCTTCCGGAGACTGACGGCCAGGGCGTGCGCGGCCTGAGTGTGCCCGGCTCCGAAGCGCTCCGACAGGACGAGAATCCGCTTCTTGCCTTCGTTATCGTGCGTAAAAGCGAAGCCTGCCGGTACGGACCATGTGACAGGTTCCTCCATGTTGGTCACCCTTCTATCCTAAGTAGTGTTACTGCTTGGTTGACGAACCCGCCTCCATTATGTCCAGAAGGAAACCGTGCCTATGGCCGCCCCGGTTCCGAGCAAGGCCCCGGCCAGGCAATCAGAAGGATAATGAAGGCCAAGATACATCCGGGACATCGCCACGATCAAGGCGACGGGAAGCAGTGCCCAGGTTAGAATCGGAAAAGCCATCATAATCGGCATAACGATCGAAAAGATGGCCGTCGTATGTCCCGACGGGAATGAATGGTCGATGAGCGGCTTGCGAAATGTTCGTATACCGGGCAGCGCCAGATGGGGGCGAACCCGCGGGTACCATTTTTTAATAAGGAAAACAGGAATATGGCTTACAGCCAGCGCAACCAGACACTGCCAGCCAATCCGGCTCCAAGGGTCAGGCGCGAACAGGCCGAGGATAAGCGAGAATGCGATCGTGAATGTCGCTCCTCCGAGATGAGTCATTGTATAGAGCACCAAGTTCATCCAGTGATGATGAAGACGCTGATTAATCCACAGAAACAACTGCCGTTCACGGTATCCAAGCCACGCGATAACACGGGTCAACATGTTACCCCTCCGTTATGCGATAGATTTTGATGCAATCGTAACAACTTTACATTAACAGAAGATAAGGAATTTGTGAATTTTTGATGTGCCCTTCCCTGGGACTGACAAACATACTTAATCATATTTATATTTGTGCATGATTTCAATCTCATTTGGGAAGACGCGTACAGACCAACGGCGAAGCTTGACGAAAGATGTTCCATCCTCCCGTTCCGTCTTTTCTGTCCGTAGGACGTTTCTCCTGATTGCGGCGGCAGCGCCTGACGGATGTTTCACTTTCGAACGCTAAGGGTAACATGGTGATAGTTGCATGTCAGCCTTGGCAGGTTGATTTTGGACAGCAACCTTTGCGCGGGCGGTTACGTTATTATATGATGGAGGCGTATGCCCATGCGGTCCAAGGGAAGGCGGAATGCCTCTATGGTCGGGTTCGTTATCTTTTTTTGACGAAATGGGGGTCCAAAGCCATAATTTCTTAGCATTTGGACGAAAATAAAGAAAATACCCCGTTAGAGCCCGAACGCCTGCCATTTCATGTTCATTCTTGCATGAAAATGAAGCAAATAACGTATGAAAGCCAATAATAGGCTTTTGACAAACGGATGCAAACGTTAGAAAATCGGGATCGACCGTTTTCTGCCGGGGTAAACATGACAGAGGCATGCCATGAAAAACAAAGAAAAGGCGTGCTTACAGAAAAAGTGAAATATCATCAGGGGTTAAAAGGGGGACACCAACATGGTGGATAAGTTATTTATCGGCTTGCAGGTGTTGTTGGCCGCGCTCGGGGTGTATCAATTCACCTTGTCGCTGTTCGGCATTTACCGAGAAAAGAAACGACAAGCCTACGACCCGCAGAAATCGTTCGCCGTCATTGTGGCCGCACATAACGAGGAAGCGGTAATTGGAGCGCTGGTCGAGAACTTGAAGCAGCTTGACTATCCGGAGGAAATGTATGACATCTTTGTCATTTGCGATAACTGTACCGACAACACGGCGGACATCGTAAGAGAGCATGGCGTGACGGCATGCGAGCGCCACAATCCTCATCAGCGAGGCAAAGGCTATGCCATTGAATGGATGCTGAATAATCTGTGGGAGATGCCGCGCCAATACGATGCGGTCGTCATGCTCGACGCGGACAATCTGGTCAGCATGGACTTCCTGCTCGAAATGAACAATGATCTCTGCTCCGGCGCGCGCGTCATCCAGGGCTATATCGATACAAAGAACCCGCATGACTCGTGGATTACGGCCGCTTATGGGGTCACTTACTGGTACTGCAACCGGCTGTGGCAGCTGTCCCGCAAAAATCTGAAGCTGGCGAACTTCCTCGGCGGAACCGGTATGTGCTTCGAGAGCCAGCTGCTGAAGGATATGGGCTGGGGCGCGACAAGCCTGGTCGAGGACCTGGAATTCACGGCGCGCTGCGTCATGAACGGCATCAATCCGGTGTTGAATTACAATGCGCGCGTATTCGACGAGAAGCCGTTGACGTTCAAGGCGTCGGCACGCCAGCGTCTTCGCTGGATGCAGGGCCACTTTACGGTGGCGCGCCGCTATTTCTTCCCGCTGCTCTGGAAGAGCATCAAGGAGCGCAATATGGCGAAGTTCGATATGGCGCTCTATACGATTACGGTATACACTGTGCTGCTGACGTTTCTTATGACCGCTTTCTTGTGGGTGGATGCGGCGATTTTCAACGGGCCGAATGTAGCTACGTTCTTTGAATATTTGCCGTCATGGGTGACGGTGGTGTCGTTGGTGCTGACGTGCAGCGTGTTCGTGCTGGCGCTCGTACTGGAGGGTGTCAAGTCATGGCGCATCTACGCGTCGCTCATTACGTTCCCTATTTATCTGCTGTCCTGGTGGCCGATTACGTTCTATGCATTCTTCACGCAGAACAACAAAGTATGGAGCCATACCGAGCATACGCGGGTCGTGCGCTTGGAGGAAATGCAGGGCAAGCAGGTATCCTGATTCGGGATTATCCTGGAGCGGAAAGAATGTCTTGACAATGAATCCGCAAGAGTGATATAGTAATTGAGTGTTCAAATTGCATATGATTTTGATTAAGCAGGAGCGCCCGCTTCTCACCTGTCCGACGTAGGTTGGCTGGTTCTGACGATTTGCCGCGTTGGCAGTGTTTCACATGATGATAATTATCTATGTGAGGGATGTGGGCTCTTGAGCCCGCATCCCTTTTTGCATACAATAGAAGTTTGCAAGAGCGAAGTGGGAATTCGATTATGGAGGTGGCACACCATTAGCAAAGATCATTTGGTTAACGAGGAGATTCGTGCGAAGGAAGTTCGACTAGTCGGCCCGGAAGGCGAGCAGATCGGCATCAAGCCGTACCGCGAAGCGCTGCAGATGGCTTACGATGCGAACATGGACCTAGTGAATGTGGCTCCGCAGGCGAAGCCGCCCGTATGCCGGATTATGGACTACGGCAAGTTCCGCTATGAGCAGCAGAAGAAAGAGAAAGAAGCGCGCAAGAATCAGAAGACGGTCGATATCAAGGAAGTCTGGTTCCGCGCGAACATTGACGAGCATGATTTCCAGACGAAGCTGCGCAACGTCTTGAAGTTCCTGCGTGAAGGCGATAAGGTTAAATGCTCGGTCCGCTTCCGCGGCCGTGAGATTGCTCACGCCGCTATCGGCAAGAAGGTTCTTGACCGTGTTCTCGTCGAGGCGAACGAACTGTGCATCGTAGAACGCGTTCCGAAGCTGGAAGGCCGCAGCATGATTATGATTTTGGCGCCGAAGAGCACCTAAGCGACCTGCCGCGCTGGAGAAGGCGGCGGGATGGATGAACACCGAACTTGAGGAGGATAATTGATTATGCCTAAGATGAAAACGCATAGCAGCTTGAAGGGCCGCTTCAAAATTACGGGTACTGGTAAAGTGCGTCGCTACAAAGCGTACCGCAACCATTTGCTTTCCCATAAATCGCAACGCCAAAAGCGCAACCTGGCAACAAGCCCAGTGATGGCAGCAGGCGACGTTAACCGCATGAAGCAGCAATTGAAAAACTTGAAATAAGCAATTCGGAGACATCGAATCGGGAGGTTAATACGAAATGGCACGAGTAAAAGGCGGATTTACGACACGTCGTCGTCATAAGAAAGTATTGAAACTGGCAAAGGGATACTTCGGTTCCAAACACCGCATCTTCAAAACAGCGAACGAGCAAGTGATGAAATCGTTGCTGTATGCATACCGCGATCGCCGTCAACGGAAACGTGACTTCCGTAAGCTGTGGATCGCCCGCATCAACGCGGCTGCTCGCATGAACGGACTGTCCTACAGCAAAATGATGCACGGCTTGAAGCTGGCAGGCGTGGACATCAACCGCAAAATGCTGGCTGACATGGCAGTTAACGATGCCAATGCATTCAGCTCTCTTGCAGCGGTAGCCAAAGAAAAAGTAAACGCGTAAGCTGGATTCATATAAAGCGCCGCATCGCCGGGAACGGTAGTGCGGCGTTCGTTATAAGACAAGCCCTGGTTGCGAGCAACCGGGGCTTTTTGCCATGGAGCTATTCCCAATATTTGCGGGTCGACAGCTGGCTGGCGAGCTGCTTGCTTCCCGCCCGTCTCTTCTTCCGCAGCTCTGCCCGCTCCTGCGCCGATTCGTGAAGCAGCTTCTCTTCCTCGGAGTCGGGGATGACAGGCGGCACGATCAACGGCGTGCCATGCTCATCCACCGCCACGAATGTCAGGAAGGAGGTCGCCGCGATGGCGCGCTCGCCGGAGAACAGATTCTCCGAGACGACCTTGACGAATACTTCCATGCTTGTTCGTCCCGTCCAGGTGACATACGATTCCAGACAGACGGAATCGGACTGTAGTATCGGACGCAGGAAATCAACCGAATCGGTCGAAGCGGTTATGACGTTGTACCGGCAATGCCGCACGGCCGAGATGGAGGCCAATTCGTCGATGGCGCTCATCAGCTTGCCGCCGAAGAGGGAATCATGGTTATTGACATCGTTCGGAAATACGCGGCTCGTCTTGAACACGCGGGATTCACGGCATAGCTTAGGGGCAAGTCCGGATTGATGAACATCCGTATCAGCTTTCTTCACACTCAATCGTCCTTTCCATGCAACAGCTCTTCCGCACGAATGCGGGGCAGCCTGGACGGCTGCCGCTTCTCATCCTACTTATTGTACTCCAGAGCGGGGGATAAGCCAACTCAATGCCAAGGCAAACACCCGTATCCCGAGGCGGATCAGAGCCCTAGGTCTGGTCTGGCGCGACAAGAGAAAATGCGGCGGCATGCCATGGAGGATTGCCTTCGGTTTCGGTTTTCATCGGCGCGTATTTTCGATACAATAGAGAGATGCGACTTCGAGAAAAGAGGGAATGTAATGATCGATTTATCCAAAGCGGAAATCCAGCAAATGGTTGTCCATCAGGTCGGAAGCAAAGCCCGCGAAGAGGGGGTTCGCGTCTCTCACGCGCTGTATGACGTGCCGAGCGACGAAGTGAAGGCGACGCTGATGAAGTACTTCATTTCCGGCTTCAAATTCGACGCCTTCTACCGCTTCCATCATGAGGCCGAGCTGCCGTTGAATGAGGTATACACCTACGTGAGCCGCATGTTTCAGCAGGCGAACTCCTTTCACGAGCAGTCCGTTCATTTGCTGAATCATCTGTACGAGCAATCCTCCCATCCGCAGATTAAGCCGGGGGAACTGTATGTCGTTCATTTGAACAACATTTTGTACAACAACTTCAGCATCGACGCCATCGGTATCATGAAATCGGAGCATAAGGATATCTTTTTGCAGGTGCAGGAGAGCAATCCGGAAGAGCTTCAGGTCAGCATCCAGGAAGGAACGAACATACGCAAGCTAGACAAGGGCTGTCTCATTCTCAACGTGCGCGCGGAAGCGGGCTATTCTGTCGGCATCGTCGATACTTCGGCAGGCAAGAACAACGAAGCGGCCCGCTATTGGCAGGAAGATTTTTTGAATGTGCGGCTGCTGGAGGACGAGCATTATTTGACGGATAAATATATCGAAATGTGCACGCATTTCTACGAGGATGTCATCGCCGCCTCGGCGGAGGAACCGCCGGAAAAGAAAGAAAAGCTGGAGTTCATTCACCATACGATGGAGTACTTCGCCAAGCACGAGCAGTTCGAGGAGGAAGCCTTTGCCGAGGAGGTTATCGTGCAGCCGGAGATCGTGCCGATCTTCAAGGCGTACAAGGAGACCTACGAGGAAGCGAATGAGCTGCCTCCGCTGAATGAATTTCCGATCTCCCAGGCTGCCTTGAAAAAGGCGAAGCGAACGTATAAAAATAATATCCGGACCGATACGGGAGTCGAGCTGAAGCTGAAGAGCGACAGCTTCGCTTACGTGGAGAAGGGCTTCGATGAAGAGCGGGGCATGCATTACTATAAAGTTTTCTATAACGAGGAAGAGTAGATTCGCGGCTGGTGACAGCGCAAGATGAAGAGCAGATTAAGAGCTTGCGAGACCCAGATTTGAGAAGGAAGGGCCATCATACAGACGGGAAGGGGCTGGTTAGAATACCTTGTATGGAATCAAACGTGAAGGAGGGATTCGCATGCATGGTGTTACGAAAGCTCAGGCTTCCAAGCTTGTCGGGAAACGGATATATGCGCTGCACAAAAACGGCTCTGTCGTGTCCGGCAAACTGATTCGCATTTCCGGCAACCGGCTTATAATGGCGCAACCGAAGGGCAAGAAAGTAAGAACGAAAGCAATCATTCCGTTAGTTCTGTTCGACCTTTTGGCTATTGGCACGGCCCCATTCGCTTTTGGGGGATTCCCTTACGGGGGATACGGAGGTTACGGAGGATACGGGTTTGGAGGCTATCCGTACGGTCGCTTCTGGTAATCGAATCCGGCCAACCAACCATCACATCCAAGACGAGCGGGCCACATGAGGATATGGGAGCGGAGAGCCTGGGGGGACCCCAGGCTTTCATGCTGCCGCCGGACGGATTGGAAGCGTCTCAGCGCCTGTCCAGCGGCTTCTCCATCTCGTGGCAGGAGATCAGCTGAATATACTGTTTGATTCTGTAGCCATGCCGTTCATAGAAGCGCTGCGCGGCCCCGTTGCCTTGATCTACATAGACGCGGGAGAGGCGGCAGCGCTGCATGCGCCCGTACCGTTCCGCCCGTTCCAGAAGTGCGGAGCCGCATCCTTTGCCTTGGGCGGCGCTGCTGACGGCGAGCAGATCAATCAGCAGGATGTCGTTCTTGGCTAGGACCAGTATGAAGCCGACGGCCTGATTTCTGCGGTTCGTTGCGACATAGGTGACGCCGTTCCGAAGCCGAACCGGAATATCCTTCAGCACCTGGCTCTCTTCCCAGGCGAGGTTGGAATGGGGGACTAATTCCTCCAAAATAAGGCGTCGGATGATGCGGTCATCGGAAGCGGGACGCCGAAGCCGGATGTTCATGCCCGATTCCTCCTTTGCTGCATCGCGAATGATGTATTATATGTGCCGCCCTCGTTTCCGGTGCCGATTTCGAATCCCTTCCGAGCCCTCGCAGAACTACGAATGAAGCAACGGTTCAAAAACGTTATAGTACGGAAAAAAGCCGAGGTTTCTGCCGATTTTAGGGATTTTATCAAGCTGTGCTGTCATTTTGCCGGATGACCGCTTTCCAAAATTTTTTGATCCCGCCTCTTGACTCCTGCATATCGTAGGAATATAATGTTTCTAAACATTTGAAAGACATTGACCATATTTTAGAACGGCAATGAAGAGGACGAAGCATAAGGGCCCTTATGAACAGAGAGCGCATGGAAGTCTTGCTGAGACCGGCGCCATAATCCCTTATAGGCGAGCTCACCTCGGAGCTGTTCTTCTGAACGGATATCAGGCCATGGCCGGATATGTCAGTAGGGGGAATCGTCAGGCGCGCGTTAGGCGTCCAGAGTATGCGCTGTCCGTACCCGTCATGGATAACGGTATCGGCGTATACTTGCAGAGATTTCACATCGCGAGATGTGGAATGAACATGGGTGGTACCACGGAAGCACAACCTTTCGTCCCTTAGGCAGCTGGCAAGCTGCGGGGGCGGAAGGTTTTTTTGTTGTATTACAAGCCTGGCCAGGCACAACACACCATGACAACCAAGCCCGATTGGAAATCGACAAGGATGCGTAAGGAGGATGGCAAATGAGCACACATCAAGCGACAATGCGCTCAACCGATGAATTAAAAGAAAAATGGATGAAGCCTGAAGTGATTACAGGCTCCGAAATTTTGCTTCGCAGCTTGTTGTTGGAAGGTGTGGAGTGCGTATTCGGCTATCCGGGCGGTGCCGTGCTCTACATCTACGACGCGATGCACGGCCGCGAGGATTTCCATCATGTCCTGACCCGGCATGAGCAAGGCGCCATTCACGCCGCCGACGGTTATGCGCGGGCAAGCGGCAAGGTCGGCGTCTGCATCGCGACATCGGGTCCCGGTGCAACGAACCTGGTCACAGGCATCGCTACGGCATATATGGATTCGGTTCCGCTCGTCGTCATTACCGGCAATGTAGCGACGACGTTTATCGGAACAGACGCCTTCCAGGAGGCGGATATTACCGGCATCACGATGCCGATTACGAAGCACAGCTATCTGGTGCGGAATGTGGAGGACCTGCCGCGGGTCATTCATGAAGCGTTCCACATCGCGAATACAGGCCGCAAGGGGCCGGTGCTTATCGATATTCCGAAGGACGTATCCGCAGCCACAACCTTGTTCCAGCCGGTGACGGAAGTGAATATTCGCGGGTATCACCCGACCGTCCAGCCGAACAAGTATCAGGTGGATAAGATGCTGAAGGCCATCGCGGAAGCGGAGGCGCCCGTCATTCTGGCCGGAGCCGGCGTCATCCATTCCGGCGCGCATGAGGAATTGCTTGAGTTCGTAACCAAGACGAAGATTCCGGTGACGACGACTTTGCTCGGACTCGGCGGCTTCCCGAGCGGGAACGAATTGTGGATGGGCATGCCCGGCATGCATGGAACGTACACGTCGAACATGGCGATACAGCAAGCGGACCTGCTAATCAATATCGGCGCCCGCTTCGATGACCGCGTAACGATGAAGCTGAATGGATTCGCTCCGAAGGCGAAGATTGTGCATATTGACATCGACCCGGCCGAGATTGGCAAAAATGTGCCGACAGACATTCCGATTGTGGGCGATATTAAGTCGACACTTCAATTGGCTAATGCTACGGCGGTTCACAACGATAAAGCAGATGCGTGGCGCGAGCAGGTACAGAAATGGAAGGCGGAGAAGCCGCTGGCGTTCATCGACTCCGATGCGGAGCTGAAGCCGCAATGGGTCATCCAGATGATCAATGATACGACCCAAGGCAATGCGATCGTGACGACGGACGTCGGCCAGCATCAGATGTGGACAGCTCAGTACTATCGCTTCAACCACCCGCGCTCCTGGATTACATCCGGCGGCCTCGGCACGATGGGCTTCGGCTTCCCGTCCGCGATCGGCGCGCAGATGGCGTGCCCGGATCGGACCGTCGTCTCGATCAATGGCGACGGGGGGATGCAGATGTGCGCGCAGGAGCTCGCCATTTGCGCCATCCACAACATCCCGGTCAAGGTGGCCATCATCAACAACCGGGTGCTCGGCATGGTGCGTCAATGGCAGGAGCTCATCTACGATAACCGGTACAGCCATATCGATTTGGCAGGCAGTCCGGATTTCGTCAAGCTGGCGGAAGCATACGGCGTGCGCGGCTTCCGGGCCACGACGAAGGAAGAAGCGGAGCAAGCCTGGACGGAGGCGTTGAATACGCCTGGGCCGGCCGTCGTCGAATTCGTCGTACGCAAGTACGAGAACGTCTACCCGATGGTAACCCAGGGCTGCACCATTGACCAAATGATAATGGGGGATTGCGAATGAAACCGATGAAGCACACCATCGCCGTCATCGTCAACGATCAGCCTGGCGTATTGCAGCGCGTGTCCGGCTTGTTCGGCCGTCGCGGATTCAACATTGACAGCATTACGGTAGGAGCCTCGGAGGAAGAAGGCCTCTCCCGCATGGTCATCGTGACGACGGGCGACGAGCATACGCTGGAGCAAGTAGAGAAGCAGTTGTATAAGATTATCGATGTTATCAAAGTTGTCGATTTGAGCTCTCAACCGATGGTGTCCCGCGAACTGGCCTTGATCAAGGTCAAGGCGGAGCCGCGGGAGCGTCCGGAGATTCTCGGCATCGTCGAGACGTTCCGCGCGACGGTGGTCGATATCGGACCGGGCACGATCATCGTTCAAGTCGTGGGCGAGTCCCAGAAAATCGAAGCGATGGTCGAGCTGCTGAGGCCTTACGGCATCCGCGAGATCAGCCGCACCGGCGTGACGGCGATGGTTCGCGGGCAGACGACAGACGGGAAGTAACCGGTACCGCTGTGCAGCATCGGGCCGGCCATGCGCCGGCCCCGGACATTCCCCGAATGAGGGGGTCTCTCAGGGGATAAGTCAGGCAGAACCGGAACGAGCAATTGTCCCTTGAAATACCCTCATTCATTCGGGGTTGATTATTATCTCACTTTATTAATAGGAAGAAAGAGGAGGACTCATACTAATGGCAGTTACTATGTATTACGAACAAGACGCAGATCAAAGTGTATTGCAGGGCAAGACGATTGCAGTTATCGGCTACGGCAGCCAAGGGCATGCTCAAGCGCAAAACCTGCGCGACAGCGGACTTCAGGTTGTCATCGGGCTTCGTGAAGGCAAATCGGCCGACAAAGCGCGCAACGACGGCTTCGAAGTGTTGAGCGTTGGCGAGGCGACCAGCCGCGCGGATCTCGTGCAAATCCTCATGCCGGATGAGACGCAGGCGGCCGTATACCATGCGGAAATCGCGCCGAATCTGAAAAAAGGCGCTGCCTTGATGTTCTCCCACGGCTTCAACGTACACTTTGGCCAAATCGTCGCGCCGAAGGAGAATGACGTGCTCCTCGTGGCTCCGAAGTCGCCAGGACATCTCGTTCGCCGCACGTATGTCGAAGGCTTCGGCGTACCGGGCCTCATCGCGATCGAGCAAGATGCGACAGGCAATGCGAAGGCTATCGGTCTGGCCTATGCCAAAGGCATTGGCTGCACACGCGCAGGCGTAATCGAGACTTCCTTCAAGGAAGAGACCGAGACGGACCTGTTTGGCGAGCAAGCGGTATTGTGCGGCGGCGTCAGCGCGCTGATCAAAGCCGGCTTCGAGACGCTCGTTGAAGCGGGCTATTCCCCGGAGATGGCGTACTTCGAGTGCTTGCATGAAATGAAGCTCATCGTCGATCTGATCTATGAAGGAGGTTTTGCGACGATGCGCGATTCCATCAGCAACACGGCGGAATACGGTGACTATGTAACCGGACCTCGCATCGTGACCGACGAGACGAAGAAAGCGATGAAGGAAGTATTGTCCGATATTCAGCAGGGCAAATTCGCGCGCGACTTCATCCTGGAGAATAAAGCGGATCGTCCGTTCCTGACAGCGACCCGCCGCAACGAAGCGAACCATCCGATCGAAGTGGTCGGTGGCCAGCTTCGCGAGATGATGCACTGGATCAAGAAGTAATCATGTGAATTGCGCCAGCCGGGCCGGACATGCGGCAGGCCGCGGACTATATAGGCTGGAAGGCGATATCGCACAGCGCCCGCCCGTCGTCAAGGCGGGGTGGGGCGCTGTTCTTTTATGTGCATACACTGGAATAGTAATATGGCGAGAGACTAACGGAGGTGCAGCGATGCGTAAAATTTATATTTTTGACACGACGTTAAGAGACGGGGAGCAATCTCCGGGCGTGAACTTGAATACGAAGGAGAAGCTCGAGATCGCCTACCAATTGGAGCGCCTCGGTGTCGACCGCATCGAAGCGGGGTTTCCTGCGGCATCTCCGGGTGATTCGGCCGCGGTGGGAGCCGTCGCCGCCGCAGTGAAGAATGCGACGATCATCGGGCTGTCGCGGGCGCGGACGCAGGACATCGATGCGGCCTACAAAGCATTGAAGAACGCGCAGGATCCGTGTCTGCACCTGTTCCTTGCTTCTTCGCCGATTCACCGCAAGCATAAGCTGCGCATGGAGAAGGAGCAGGTGCTGGAGACGGCCGAGGCGGCGATTCGTTACGCGAAGAAATATTTCCCGAAGGTAGAGTTCTCACCGGAGGACGCCGGGCGGACCGAGCTCGACTTCCTCTGCCAAGTGACCGAGATGGCGATTCGCGCCGGCGCGACGGTCGTCAACATTCCGGATACAGTCGGTTATTTGACGCCGTATGAGTACGGCAACATCTTCAAGACGCTGAAGGAGAATGTTCCGGGCATCGAGAAGATTCAGCTTAGCGCGCATTGCCATGACGATCTCGGCATGGCGACGGCGAATGCCCTCGCGGCGGTGCTGAATGGGGCCGAACAGATCGAAGGCACGATCAACGGCATCGGCGAGCGTGCGGGCAATACGGCCCTGGAAGAGGTGGCCTTGGCGCTCGAGACGCGGCAAGACTTCTATCAGGCGAAGACGTCGCTTGTCCTGAGCGAGATTGCGCGCACGAGCCGCCTGGTCAGCAAGCTGACGGGGATGATCGTGCCGGGGAACAAGGCGATCGTCGGCGCCAATGCGTTCGCCCATGAATCGGGCATTCACCAGGATGGCATGCTGAAGGAGAAGACGACATACGAGA